>NZ_FMZU01000031.1 GCF_900101545.1 Variovorax sp. CF079
TGATCAACCCGATCGCCATGGAAGAAGGCCTGCGCTTCGCGATCCGCGAAGGCGGCCGCACCGTGGGCTCGGGCGTGGTGGCGAAGATCCTCGACGTATAAGGGATTGCACAGGGGTATAGCTCAATTGGCAGAGCGTCGGTCTCCAAAACCGAAGGTTGTAGGTTCGATTCCTACTGCCCCTGCCACCTGAGGGTGGTGCTCTCGAACAAATAAGCCCGTCATAGCCTGACGGAAAGGCAGAAAAAGCCCGTCATAGCCTGACGGGCTTCGGCGTCTCAAGAAGACGTATTGAATTGAAGGCCGAAAGGCCGCAGGAATAAAGCCGCAAGATGGCCACTTCTCAAATCGAAACCGTGAGCACGGGCGCAGACAAGGCCAAGCTGGCCGTGGCTGTCGTGCTCGCGGTGGGCGCCATCGTGGCGTTCTATCTGCTCTCGCGCCAAGGTGCGATCGTGCAGTGGGTCGCCCTGCTGGTGGGCCTTGCCGCCGCTGTCGGCGCGTTCGCGAGCTCGGAGAGCGGTCGTCAGCTGTGGGCTTTCGGTCGCGATTCGTGGCGCGAGGTCAAGAAGGTCGTGTGGCCTTCGCGCAAGGAAACGATCCAGATGACGGCCTACGTGTTTGGCTTCGTCGCGATCATGTCCGTCTTCCTTTGGCTCACCGACAAGACGCTCGAATGGGTGTTCTTCGACCTCATTCTGGGCTGGAGAAAATAATGACTGACGACGCTGTCGAAACCACGCCGGAAAGCACTTCCCTGCTGGCACCTCCCGCCAACCCCGATCTGCGCTGGTACGTGGTGCACGCGTACTCGGGCATGGAAAAGGCCGTGGAGCGCAACATCCTCGAGCGCATCAACCGCGCCGGCATGCAGAGCAAGTTCGGCCGCATCCTGGTGCCGACCGAAGAAGTGGTCGAGATCAAGAACGGCCAGAAGCGCACCACCGAGCGCCGCTTCTTCCCGGGCTACGTGCTGGTCGAGATGATCATGGACGACGAAAGCTGGCACCTGGTGAAGCACACCAACAAGGTGACGGGCTTCGTCGGCGGCGCGAAGAACCGGCCGGCCCCGATCTCGCAGAAAGAGGTCGAGGACATCGTCAGCCAGATGCAACAGGGCACCGAGAAGCCGCGCCACAAGGTCGAGTTCGTCGTGGGCGAATTCGTGCGCGTTAAGGAAGGCCCGTTCACCGACTTCAACGGCACGGTCGAGGAAGTCAACTACGAGAAGAGCAAGGTGCGCGTGTCGGTCATGATTTTCGGCCGCGCGACGCCTGTCGAACTCGAGTTCAGCCAGGTGGAAAAGACCTGAAGACAGTTTCGGCCTGGCGCTTCCCGACTCGGCGCTGGGTTTTATTCGAAGAGTCGTCAACCCCGGGGAGCTGCGGCTGAACAAGCCAAGGCGTCATCACCCGCAAGGAGAAAAGCATGGCGAAAAAAATCGTCGGCTTCATCAAGCTGCAAGTGCCAGCTGGTAAAGCCAATCCGTCGCCGCCGATCGGTCCCGCACTGGGCCAGCGCGGTTTGAACATCATGGAATTCTGCAAGGCGTTCAACGCGCAGACCCAAGGCGTCGAGCCGGGCCTGCCGCTGCCGGTGGTCATCACCGCGTTCGCCGACAAGAGCTTCACCTTCATCATCAAGACGCCGCCGGCGATCACCTTGATCAAGAAGGCCATCAAGCTCGAGAAGGGTTCCGCCCGTCCGCATACCGACAAGGTCGGCAAGATCACGCGCGCCCAGCTCGAAGAGATCGCCAAGACCAAGATGAAGGACCTGACGGCAGCCGATCTGGACGCCGCGGTTCGCACCATCGCCGGCTCCGCCCGTTCGATGGGCGTGAATGTGGAGGGCGTGTAATGGCCAAGATCACCAAGAAGCAAAAAGCGCTCGTGGGCAAGGTCGACAGCAACAAGCTGTACCCGCTCGTCGACGCGATCGGCATCATCAAGGAAGCCGCCACCGCGAAGTTCGATGAGTCGATCGACGTGGCCGTGCAGCTCGGCATCGATGCCAAGAAGTCTGACCAGGTCGTGCGCGGCGCCGTCGTGCTGCCCAACGGCACCGGCAAGACCAAGCGCGTGGCGGTGTTCGCCCAGGGCGCAAAGGCTGAGGAAGCCAAGGCCGCCGGCGCCGACATCGTCGGCATGGACGACCTGGCTGCGATGGTGAAGGCTGGCGACATGCCCTTCGACGTCGTGATCGCTGCACCGGACGCGATGCGCGTGGTCGGTACGCTGGGTCAGATCCTCGGCCCGCGCGGCCTGATGCCGAACCCGAAGGTCGGCACCGTGACGCCCGACGTCGCGACCGCCGTCAAGAACGCCAAGGCCGGCCAGGTGCAGTTCCGCGTCGACAAGGCCGGCATCGTGCACGGCACCATCGGCCGTCGTTCGTTCGACACCGACAAGCTGCAGGGCAACCTGGCGGCGCTGATCGAGGCGCTTGTCAAGGCGAAGCCGGCCACCAGCAAGGGTGTGTACCTGCGCAAGGTGGCCGTGTCGTCGACGATGGGTGTGGGTGTCCGCGTGGACACGCAAACCATCGCCGCGCAAGGTTGAGTTTGTTGTGAAGGATTTGCCTCATCGCCGGTCAAACGGCGGCGAGGCGATGTGGTGGGTCGGGGCAGCGTTCAAGCGCTTCCCCGGGCCATCCAAGACCGCTGGTGTGCAGGGCAACCCGCACTTAATCGCCAGCGCAGATGGCGATCCCGCTGCAGAGGAACCTGGTTCCGAAAACAGTTGGTCGCTGCATGAAGCGCGTCTCGAGGCTCTGGCCGAGGGGCGCATTGAAAAGGAGTAGACCTTGAGTCTGAATCGCAGTGAGAAAGAAGCGGTCATCAGTGATGTGACCAGCCTCGCCGCAAAAGCTCAAACGCTCGTGATGGCGGAGTACCGTGGCATCACGGTCGCCGACATGACCAAACTGCGCAACGATGCGCGCAGCAAGGCTGTGACCCTGAGTGTTCTCAAGAACACGCTGGCACGCCGCGCTGTCGCAGGTAGCTCGTTTGAGATCGTGTCCGACCAGATGACCGGTCCGCTGATCTATGGCTTCTCCGAAGACGCCGTGGCTGCCGCGAAAGTGGTGGCCGATTTCGCGAAGACCAACGACAAGCTGGTGATTCGCGGCGGTGCATTCGGTGGCAAGGCCCTGGACGTCGAGGGCGTGAAGCAACTGGCCAACATCCCTTCGAAGGAAGTGCTGTTGTCGCAGCTGCTGGGCTTGATGCAATCCCCGATCTCGCGCACGGCCCGTGTTCTGGCCGCGCTCGCCGAGAAGCGTGGTGGTGGCGAAGCACAGGCGGAAGCTCCCGCCGCAGAAGGAGTCGCTGCCTAAGCGCGCGACTTTTCACCCAACTTATTTAGGAATCAAAAATGGCATTCGATAAAGACGCATTTCTGACCGCGCTCGACAGCATGACGGTCCTGGAACTCAACGACCTGGTGAAAGCCATCGAAGAGAAGTTCGGCGTGAGCGCCGCAGCAATGGCCGCTCCCGCCGGCGCCGGCGGTGGCGCTGCTGCAGCCGTCGTCGAAGAGAAGACCGAGTTCAACGTCGTTCTGCTCGACGCAGGCGCGAACAAGGTGTCGGCGATCAAGGCCGTGCGCGAAATCACCGGCCTGGGCCTCAAGGAAGCCAAGGACCTGGTGGAAGCCGCTCCCAAGGCCGTCAAGGAAGGCCTGCCGAAGGCAGACGCCGAAGCCGCCAAGAAGAAGCTGGAAGACGCCGGCGCCAAGGTGGAACTGAAGTAATTCGGTTCTCCCGGAGGGCTGGAGTGTGCCGAAAGGCCCTCCAGCCTTTGCCGCTTTCAGAGCGCACCCAAAAGCCGGCTTGGCGCCGGCTTTCCCGGAGACCTTCAGGTCGACGGAAAAGCCAAACCGAGACGATTTTTGAGTGTCTTCTGACCCCGACTGCAGAAGACCCCTTGGTTCGGGTGATGTGCAACGCATCACCGTCCGCCAGGGCTGGTAGTGGCCAGCCACCAAGGAGAGTGGTGCTCAAGCACCCGACCAAGTCGCTGAAGATCTCAAGCTCCGGAGCTCTCATGGCCCAAACGTCCACGTACAGTTACACCGAACGCAAGCGCATCCGAAAGAATTTCGGCAATCGCGACAGCGTCGTCGAAATCCCCTACCTGCTGCAGATGCAGAAAGACGCGTACACCGCGTTCCTGCAGGCCGGCATTGCACCCCAGAAGCGCACCGTGGAAGGCCTGCAGGCTGCATTCGACGCTGCCTTCCCGATCGTCTCGCACAACGGTTTCGTCGAGATGAAGTTCCTCGAGTACAACCTCGCGAAGCCTGCCTTCGACGTGCGCGAGTGCCAGACCCGCGGGCTGACTTTCGCCTCGGCCGTGCGCGCCAAGGTGCAACTGATCATCTATGACCGCGAATCGTCGACCTCGCAGTCGAAGGTGGTCAAGGAAGTGAAGGAGCAAGAGGTCTACATGGGCGAAGTGCCGCTCATGACCGACAAGGGCTCCTTCATCATCAACGGCACCGAGCGCGTCATCGTGTCGCAGCTGCACCGTTCGCCCGGCGTGTTCTTCGAGCACGACAAGGGCAAGACGCACAGCTCCGGCAAGCTCCTGTTCTCGGCCCGCGTGATTCCCTATCGCGGTTCGTGGCTGGACTTCGAGTTCGACCCGAAGGACATGCTGTACTTCCGCGTCGACCGCCGCCGCAAGATGCCGGTCACGATCCTGCTGAAGGCCATTGGCCTGAACCCGGAATCGATCCTCGCGAACTTCTTCGTGAACGACAACTTCCGTCTGATGGACAGCGGCGCGCAGATGGAGTTCGTCTCCGAGCGCCTGCGCGGTGAAGTCGCGCGTTTCGACATCACCGACAAGTCCGGCAAGGTCGTGGTCGCCAAGGACAAGCGCGTCACCGCGCGCCACACGCGCGAACTCGAGCAGACGGGCACCACGCACATCAGTGTGCCGGAAGACTTCCTGGTCGGCCGCGTGATCGCGCGCAACATCGTCGACGCCGACTCCGGCGAGATCCTGGCCAAAGCCAACGACGAGCTGACCGAAGCGCTCCTGAAGAAGCTGCGCGCCGCCGGCGTGCAGGACGTGCAGGCCATCTACACCAACGAACTCGACCAGGGCGCGTACATCTCGCAGACCCTGCGCATCGACGAGACGGTGGACGAGTTCGCCGCCCGCGTGGCGATCTACCGCATGATGCGCCCCGGCGAGCCGCCGACGGAAGACGCGGTGCAGGCCCTGTTCCAGCGTCTGTTCTACAACCCCGACACCTACGACCTGTCGCGCGTCGGCCGCATGAAGTTCAACGCCAAGGTCGGCCGCGACGAGTCGACCGGCCCGATGGTGCTGACCAACGAGGACATCCTCGCCGTGGTCAAGATCCTGGTGGACCTGCGCAACGGCCGCGGCGAAGTGGACGACATCGACCACCTCGGCAACCGCCGCGTGCGCTGCGTCGGCGAACTGGCCGAGAACCAGTACCGCACCGGCCTCGCCCGCATCGAGAAGGCCGTGAAGGAACGTCTGGGCCAGGCCGAGCAAGAGCCGCTCATGCCGCACGACCTGATCAACAGCAAGCCGATCTCCGCCGCGCTGAAGGAATTCTTCGGCGCCTCGCAGCTGTCGCAGTTCATGGACCAGACCAACCCGCTGTCCGAGATCACGCACAAGCGCCGCGTCTCGGCCCTCGGCCCGGGCGGCCTGACGCGCGAACGCGCCGGCTTCGAAGTGCGCGACGTGCACGTCACGCATTACGGCCGCGTGTGCCCGATCGAAACGCCTGAAGGTCCGAACATCGGCCTGATCAATTCGCTGGCGCTCTACGCGCGCTTGAACGAATACGGCTTCATCGAGACGCCGTACCGCCGCGTGATCGACGGCAAGGTCACGAACGAGATCGACTACCTGTCGGCCATCGAAGAAGGCAAGTATGTGATCGCGCAGGCCAACGCCGCGCTCGACAAGGACGGCCGCCTCACGGGCGACCTGGTGTCGGCGCGCGAAACCGGCGAATCGATCCTGGTCAGCGCCGAGCGCGTGCAGTACATGGACGTGTCGCCGGCGCAGATCGTGTCGGTGGCCGCGTCGCTGGTGCCCTTCCTCGAGCACGACGATGCGAACCGCGCGCTCATGGGCGCCAACATGCAGCGCCAGGCCGTGCCGGTGCTGCGTCCCGAAAAGGCCTTCGTCGGTACCGGCATCGAGCGCGTCTCCGCGGTCGACTCGGGCACCGTGGTCACGGCCACCCGCGGCGGCATCGTCGACTATGTCGACGCCACCCGCATCGTGGTGCGCGTGAACGATGCCGAAGCGGCGGCCGGTGAAGTCGGTGTCGACATCTACAACCTGATCAAGTATCAGCGTTCGAACCAGAACACCAACATCCACCAGCGTCCGATCGTCAAGCGCGGCGACAAGATCGCCAAGGGCGATGTGGTGGCCGACGGCGCATCCACCGACCTCGGCGAGCTGGCCCTGGGCCAGAACATGCTGGTCGCGTTCATGCCCTGGAACGGCTACAACTTCGAAGACTCGATCCTGATCAGCGAACGCGTGGTGGCCGAAGACCGCTATACCTCGATCCACATCGAGGAACTGGTGGTGATGGCCCGCGACACCAAGCTCGGTGCCGAGGAAATCACGCGCGACATCCCGAACCTGGCCGAGCAGCAGCTCAACCGCCTGGACGAGTCGGGGATCATCTACGTCGGCGCCGAAGTGCAGCCGGGCGACACGCTGGTCGGCAAGGTCACGCCCAAGGGCGAAACCACGCTGACGCCTGAAGAGAAGCTGCTGCGCGCGATCTTCGGCGAGAAGGCTTCCGACGTGAAGGACACTTCGCTGCGCGTCGACCAGGGCTCGCAAGGCACCGTGATCGACGTCCAGGTGTTCACCCGCGAAGGCATCACGCGCGACAAGCGCGCCCAGCAGATCATCGACGACGAGCTCAAGCGTTTCCGCCTCGACCTGAACGACCAGCTTCGCATCGTCGAAGCCGACGCCTTCGACCGGATCGAGAAGCTGCTGGTCGGCAAGGCCGCCAACGGCGGCCCGAACAAGCTGGCCAAGGGCACCAAGCTGGACAAGGCCTACCTCTCGTCGATCGAGAAGTTCCACTGGTTCGACATCCGCCCGGCGGACGACGACGTGGCGTCGCAGCTCGAGTCGATCAAGAACTCGCTCGAGCAGACGCGCCACAGCTTCGACCTCGCCTTCGAAGAAAAGCGCAAGAAGCTCACGCAGGGCGACGAGCTGCCCGCGGGCGTGCTCAAGATGGTCAAGGTCTACCTGGCCGTCAAGCGCCGCCTGCAGCCCGGCGACAAGATGGCCGGCCGCCACGGCAACAAGGGTGTGGTGTCGAAGATCGTTCCGGTCGAAGACATGCCTCACATGGCCGACGGCACGCCGTGCGACATCTGCCTGAACCCGCTGGGCGTGCCTTCGCGGATGAACGTGGGCCAGGTGCTCGAAGTGCATCTGGGCTGGGCCGGCAAGGGCATCGGCCAGCGCATCGGCGACATGCTGCAGGCCGAGGCCAAGGTGGCCGAGCTGCGCAAGTTCATGGACCAGCTCTACAACGGCTCGGGCCGCAAGGAAGACCTCAGCAAGCTGAGCGATGCCGACGTGCTCGAGATGGCCGGAAACCTGTCGACCGGCGTGCCCTTCGCGACCCCCGTGTTCGACGGCGCTTCGGAAGAAGAGATCCGCGGCATGCTCAAGCTGGCTTATCCGGAAGAGATCGCCAAGGCCAAGGGCCTGACCGACACCCGCACGCAGGCCTACCTGTTCGACGGCCGCACCGGCGACCAGTTCGAGCGTCCGGTCACGGTCGGCTACATGCACGTGCTCAAGCTGCACCACCTTGTGGACGACAAGATGCACGCCCGCTCGACCGGCCCGTACAGCCTGGTCACCCAGCAGCCGCTGGGCGGCAAGGCACAGTTCGGCGGCCAGCGTTTCGGCGAAATGGAAGTGTGGGCGCTCGAAGCCTACGGCGCCGCCTACGTGCTGCAGGAAATGCTGACGGTGAAGTCCGACGACGTGCAGGGTCGTACCAAGGTCTACGAGAGCATCGTCAAGGGCGAACACTCGATCGAAGCCGGCATGCCGGAATCGTTCAATGTGCTGGTCAAGGAAATTCGTTCCTTGGGCCTCGACATTGAACTGGAACGTTCTTAATTGAGAGGGAAAGAGTCAAATGAAATCGCTACTCGACCTGTTCAAGCAATTCACGCCCGATGAGCATTTCGATGCCATCCGCATCGGCATGGCTTCGCCCGAGAAGATCCGTTCGTGGTCCTTCGGCGAGGTGAAGAAGCCAGAGACCATCAACTACCGGACCTTCAAGCCCGAGCGCGACGGCCTGTTCTGCGCCAAGATCTTCGGGCCAATCAAGGACTACGAGTGCCTGTGCGGCAAGTACAAGCGCCTGAAGCACCGCGGCGTGATCTGCGAGAAGTGCGGCGTTGAAGTCACTCAGACCAAGGTGCGCCGCGAGCGCATGGGTCACATCGACCTGGCCGCGCCCTGCGCCCACATCTGGTTCCTGAAGTCGCTGCCCTCGCGCCTGGGCCTCGTGCTCGACATGACGCTGCGCGACATCGAGCGCGTGCTGTACTTCGAAGCTTACGTGATCACCGACCCTGGCATGACCCCGCTGAAGAAGTTCGGCATCATGTCCGAGGACGACTACGACGCGAAGCGCAAGGAATACGGCGACGAGTTCATCGCCAAGATGGGCGCCGAAGGCATCAAGGACCTGCTGATGGGCATCGAGCTCGACAGCGAGATCGAGAAGCTGCGCGGCGACCTGACCGGCTCCGAAGTCAAGGTCAAGAAGAACTCCAAGCGCCTCAAGGTGCTGGAAGCCTTCCGCAAGTCGGGCATCAAGCCCGAGTGGATGGTGCTCGACGTGCTGCCCGTGCTGCCGCCGGACCTGCGTCCGCTGGTGCCGCTGGACGGCGGCCGCTTCGCGACCTCCGACCTGAACGACCTCTATCGTCGCGTCATCAACCGCAATTCCCGCCTGCGCCGCCTGCTCGAGCTGAAGGCGCCGGAGATCATCGCGCGCAACGAAAAGCGGATGCTGCAGGAAGCCGTCGACAGCCTGCTGGACAACGGCCGCCGCGGCAAGGCCATGACGGGCGCCAACAAGCGCGCGCTCAAGTCGCTGGCCGACATGATCAAGGGCAAGAGCGGTCGCTTCCGCCAGAACCTGCTGGGCAAGCGCGTCGACTACTCGGGCCGTTCGGTCATCGTGGTCGGCCCGACGCTCAAGCTGCACCAGTGCGGCCTGCCGAAGCTGATGGCGCTCGAGCTCTTCAAGCCCTTCATCTTCTCGCGCCTCGAAGCCATGGGCATCGCCACCACCATCAAGGCGGCGAAGAAGGAAGTCGAATCCGGCACGCCGGTGGTGTGGGACATCCTGGAAGAGGTGATCAAGGAGCACCCGGTGATGCTCAACCGCGCACCGACCCTGCACCGCCTCGGCATCCAGGCCTTCGAGCCGATCCTGATCGAAGGCAAGGCGATCCAGCTGCACCCGCTGGTTTGCGCGGCCTTCAACGCCGACTTCGACGGCGACCAGATGGCCGTCCACGTGCCGCTGTCGGTGGAAGCGCAGATGGAAGCCCGCACGCTGATGCTGGCCTCCAACAACGTGCTGTTCCCGGCCAGCGGCGAGCCCTCGATCGTGCCGTCGCAGGACGTGGTGCTGGGCCTCTACTACACGACCCGCGAGCGCATCAACGGCAAGGGCGAGGGCCTGATCTTCTCCGACATCGGTGAAGTGCAGCGCGCGCTCGACGCCAACGTGGTCGAGCTCACCGCCAAGGTCAGCGTGCGCATCACCGAGTACACGAAGGACAAGGAATCGGGCGAGTTCACGCCCAAGACCGAACTCGTCGACACGACCGTGGGCCGCGCGCTGCTGTCCGAGATCCTGCCCAAGGGCCTGCCGTTCTCGAACATCAACAAGGCGCTGAAGAAGAAGGAAATCTCCAAGCTCATCAACGTCTCGTTCCGCAAGTGCGGCCTGAAGGAGACCGTGGTCTTCGCCGACAAGCTGCTGCAGAACGGCTTCCGCCTGGCGACCAAGGCCGGCATCTCGATCGCCATCGACGACATGCTGGTGCCGGCCGAGAAGCACGGCATCATCGAGCGCTCGGCCAAGGAAGTGAAGGAGATCGAGCAGCAGTACGTCTCGGGCCTGGTGACTTCCGGCGAGCGCTACAACAAGGTGGTGGACATCTGGGGCAAGGCCGGCGACGAGGTGTCGAAGGTCATGATGGCCAAGCTCTCGAAAGAGAAGGTCACCGACCGCCACGGCAAGGAAGTGGAGCAGGAGTCCTTCAACTCCATCTACATGATGGCCGACTCGGGCGCCCGCGGTTCCGCCGCGCAGATCCGCCAGGTCGCCGGCATGCGGGGCCTGATGGCCAAGCCCGACGGCTCCATCATCGAGACGCCGATCACCGCGAACTTCCGCGAAGGCCTGAACGTGCTGGAGTACTTCATCTCCACCCACGGTGCCCGAAAGGGTCTGGCCGACACCGCGCTGAAGACCGCGAACTCCGGCTACCTGACGCGCCGACTGGTCGACGTGACCCAGGACCTGGTCGTGATCGAGCAGGATTGCGGCACGCACGAAGGCGCAGCGATGCGCGCGATCGTCGAAGGCGGTGAAGTCATCGAGTCGCTGCGCGAGCGCATCCTCGGCCGTACTGCGGCCGAAGACGTGCTGCATCCTGAAACGCGTGCCGTGCTGGCCAAGGCCGGCGACATGCTCGACGAGGACGTGATCGAGGTGCTCGAAGCCGAAGGCGTCGACGAAGTCAAGGTGCGCACGGCACTCACCTGCGCGACCCGCTTCGGCATCTGCGCCAAGTGCTACGGCCGCGACCTCGGCCGCGGCGGCCTGGTCAACAACGGCGAGGCGGTCGGCGTGATCGCGGCCCAGTCGATCGGCGAACCCGGCACGCAGCTCACGATGCGCACCTTCCACATCGGTGGTGCGGCTTCGCGTGCGGCGGTGGCTTCGAGCGTCGAGGCCAAGTCCAACGGCGTGATCGGCTTCAACGCCACGATGCGCTACGTGACCAACAGCAAGAACGAGCTGGTCGTGATCGCGCGTTCGGGCGAGATCGTCATCCATGACGAGCACGGCCGCGAGCGCGAACGCCACAAGGTGCCGTACGGCGCCACGCTGGCGGTCAAGGCCGACCAGCAGGTCAAGGCCGGCCAGGTGCTGGCCAACTGGGATCCGCTGACGCGCCCGATCATTACGGAGTTCGCCGGCAAGACCAAGTTCGAGAACGTCGAGGAAGGCCTCACGGTCGCGAAGCAGGTCGACGAGGTCACGGGCCTGTCGACGCTGGTGGTGATCGATCCGAAGCGCCGCGGCGCGGCCAAGGTCGTGCGCCCGCAGGTGAAGCTGGTCGACGCCACGGGCAACGAGGTCAAGATCCCCGGCACCGACCACTCGGTGACCATCGGCTTCCCGATCGGTTCGCTGGTGCAGATCCGCGACGGCCAGGACGTGGGCCCCGGCGAGGTGCTGGCGCGCATTCCGGTCGAAGGCCAGAAGACCCGCGACATCACCGGCGGTCTGCCGCGCGTGGCCGAGCTGTTCGAGGCGCGTTCGCCGAAGGACAAGGGCATGCTGGCCGAGATGACCGGTACCGTGTCGTTCGGCAAGGAGACCAAGGGCAAGATCCGCCTGCAGATCACCGACCCCGAAGGCAAGGTCTGGGAAGACCTGGTGCCGAAGGAGAAGAACATCCTGGTGCACGAAGGCCAGGTGGTGAACAAGGGCGAAAGCGTGGTCGACGGCCCGGCGGATCCGCAGGACATCCTGCGCCTGCTGGGTTCCGAAGAACTCGCGCGCTACATCGTGGACGAAGTGCAGGACGTGTACCGCTTGCAGGGCGTGAAGATCAACGACAAGCACATTGAGGTGATCGTTCGCCAGATGCTGCGCCGCGTCGTGGTCGAGAACCCGGGCGACACGAACTACATCGCCGGCGAACAGGTCGAACGCAGCGAAATGCTCAACACCAACGACGCCCTGCGCGCCGCTGACAAGCTGCCCGCCACGTTCACCAACCTGCTGCTCGGTATCACGAAGGCATCGCTCTCGACCGACAGCTTCATCAGCGCCGCATCGTTCCAGGAAACGACGCGCGTGCTGACCGAAGCCGCGATCATGGGCAAGCGCGACGAGCTGCGCGGCTTGAAGGAAAACGTCATCGTCGGCCGCCTGATTCCCGCGGGCACCGGCATGGCGTATCACCAGGCACGCAAGGTCAAGGACGCCATGGACGAGGCCGAGCGCCGCGCGATCGCCGAGGCGGAAGCCGCCGACCTGGCCGCCAGCCCTTCGACCGACGATGCGACCACCACGGCCGACGCCAGCGAAGGCGCCGCGACCGAATAAATAACTGGTTAGCATCACCGGCATGACCGGTACCCATCGCCCCCCTTCCGCCCGCGGATGGGGGGCTTTTTCATGAGCGACATGCCCGATTCGCTGCCGTATTGGATCTTTGGCGCGGTGGCGCTGTTCTGGTTCGTCGGCGCCTACAACCGCATCGTGCGCCTGCGTTCGGCGGCGCTGCAGGCCTATGCGGCGCTCGACGCGGCGCTGGTGCGGCAGCTCGATTTCGTGCAGGCGCGCGTGGCCGAAGCGGCGCCTGCGCCTGCGCCGGCAGTGCCCAAGGGCGCGACGGCCGACGCCTCGCTGCAGGCGGCCGCCAGCCAGCTGGTGACCCTGCTTGCCGCCACGCGACTCAAGCCGCTCGATCCGGCCGGCATCGGCGCGCTGGCCACCGCCTTGCATGTCATGCTCGGCGCCTGGCAGCGGCTGCATCCCGATGCGGTGGTCAGTTTCGAGGCCGACGGTACCCTGTCGCGACCCGCGCCGCTCGCGGCCAGGGAAGACGCGGCCGCCGGCTCGGCGCCGATCGCCTGGCCCGAGCCCTCGGCTGCGGCCGAAATCGCCCGCAACCAGTTCAACCTGGCCGTGACGCAGTACAACGCGGCCATCGCCCAGTTCCCGGCGCTGCTGGTGGCGTGGATCATGCAGCTGCGACCGGCAGCGCCCTTGCGCTGATCCTGCGTTCTTTTCTCATCGACACCAAGTTGGCAGACCTTCCAGACCCCATCCGCGCTCCGTCGCCCGTTTCGCCGCCGTTGTGGCGCCAGTTGCAGCTCACCGCCGTCGCGCTCGCCTCGATCCGCAGCGGCGTCTCGGGCTCGGTGGCCTTCGAGGCCGTCGATCCGGCCTTGCGGCCGGGCGTCCAGGCGCTGGGCTTCCAGGTGCTGCGCTGGCTCGGCCGGGCCGAGGCCCTGCGACGCCAGCTGGCCAAGCGCACGCCGCCGCCGGCGGCCGATGCCTTGCTCTGCACCGCGCTCGCGCTGGCCTGGGATGCCGCGCTGTCGCCCTACGAGCCGTTCACGCTGGTCGATCAGGCGGTCGAGGCCGCCAAGCGCAACCCCGGCACGCGGGCCCAGGCCAGCTTCATCAATGCCTGCCTGCGCCGCTTTCTGCGCGAACGCGATGAGCTGGTTGCGGCCACCGAGCGCGAGCCGGTCGCGCAATGGAACCATCCGCGCTGGTGGATCGAGCGCCTGCGGCGCGACCATCCGCGCGACTGGCAACGCGTGCTGGCGGCCGACAACACCCAGGGGCCGATGACGCTGCGCGTCAACACGCGCAAGACCGATGTGGCCGCCTACCGGCGCGCCCTGGAAGCCGTGAACCTGCAGGCCGTTCCCGTGGCGGCCAGCGGCCTGCAGTTGCTGGGCGCGCGGCCGGTCCAGGCGCTGCCGGGCTTTGCCGAGGGCGAATGCTCGGTGCAGGATGCGGCGGCCCAGCTGGCCGCGCCCCTTCTGCTCGAAGGACTGCAAGGCGCCGCGCCGCTGCGGGTGCTCGACGCCTGTGCGGCGCCGGGCGGCAAGACCGCCCACCTGCTCGAAGTGGCGGGACCGGATGCGATCGAGCTCACGGCGCTCGAAATCGATGCCGGGCGCAGCCGGCGCATCGACGAGACGCTGGCCAGGCTCGGCCTGGCTGCCAAGGTCCTCGTCGCCGATGCCGCGCGGCCGAAGCAGTGGTGGGACGGCCAAGCCTTCGACGCCATCCTGCTCGACGCGCCTTGTACCGCCTCGGGCATCGTGCGGCGCCATCCCGACGTGCGCTGGCTGCGGCGCGAGAGCGATACCGAGCAGCTGGCGCTCCAGCAGGCGATGCTGCTGGCCGCCCTGTGGCCCCTGGTCCGGTCGGGCGGACGTTTGTTGTACTGCACCTGTTCGGTCTTCCGCGAAGAGGGGACGCACCAGATCGATGCGTTCCTTGCACACAACACCGACGCCCGTTTGCTGCCCTCGCCGGGGCATTTGCTGCCGCAAAGCGGGGGGATTGCCCGTGGCGTCCCGGACAATGCCTTGGGTGACCACGACGGATTTTTCTACGCCTTGCTCGAAAAGCAGCCGCGCTGAACGGCGGGGTTCGGTCTGGCTCGCCGCGCTGGCGGTCCTCGCCCTCCTTCTGGCGTGGATGCCGGTCCTGGCGCAGTCGCGCAGCGCCACGGTCAGCCAGCTCCGGCTCGAGCAGGCCGACGACGGTGTCTACCTCAGCGCCCAGGTGCAGTTCGAACTGCCCGGACTGGTCGAGGAGGTGCTCGACAAGGGGATCGCGATCTATTTCGTGGCCGACGCCGAGCTCTACCGGGAGCGCTGGTACTGGACCGACCTCAAGGTGGCGCAGGCCACGCGCCACATGCGGCTCGCCTACCAGCCGCTCACGCGCCGCTGGCGGCTCAACGTCTCTCCGGTGCCGATCACGAACGCGGGCTTCGGCGTTTCGCTGAACCAGAATTTCGACACCCTCGAGGATGCGCTCGAAGGCGTGCGGCGCGTGGGCCGGCTGCGGCTGGGCGACATCGCCGAGATCGGTGACGATCACGTGCATCCCGTGAGCTTCCGCTTCCGGCTCGACACCTCGCAGCTGCCGCGGCCCTTCCAGATCGGCGTGGTCGGCCAGGCCGACTGGAACATCTCGGCCGAGCGCAGCGCACGCCTGCCGCTGGAGAAGGCCAAGTGAGTACCGATCCACGCGGCGGCGCAGCAGGGGCGCCGCCACCGCGCCGCCGTTCCCGCGCCATGCGCTGGGCGATCGGGGTCGGCGCCTTCCTGGTCACGGCCATCGGCCTGGTGCTGATGTTCCTGCTCGCGCAGTCCACCAACAACCGTGCCTTCTACGAGGAGAACTACGCGCGTCTGTTCGGCATCAACGTGGTGGTCGCGGTGGTGCTGCTGCTGGTGCTCGGATGGGTCGCGTTCCGGCTGCTGCGGCGCCTGCGCCAGGGCAAGTTCGGCAGCCGCCTCTTGATCAAGCTGGCCGCCATCTTCGCGCTCGTGGGCGTGGTGCCCGGCGCGCTGGTGTACCTCGTCTCCTACCAGTTCGTTGCGCGCTCGATCGAGAGCTGGTTCGACGTCAAGGTCGAAGGCGCGCTCGACGCCGGCCTGAACCTGGGCCGCGCCACGCTGGACTCGCTGTCCGACGACCTGGTGAGCAAGGTGCGCAGCGCGAGCAACCAGCTGGCCGAAGTGCCCGACGCGAGAGCGGGCCTGGTGCTCGAACGCATCCGCGACCAGCTCGGCGCCACCGACGTGGTGCTCTGGACCGGCAACGGCCAACTGGTGGCCGGCGCGGGCGCTTCCCGCTTCCAGCTCAATCCCGAACGGCCCACGCCGCAGCAGTTCCGTCAGGTGCGCGCCGACCGCGCGATCGCGCACATCGAAGGCCTCGACGAGACGCCCGCGCCCGGCGCCGCGCCGCCGCCGCCCGCCAGCGTGCGGGCGCTCGCGCTGGTGCAAAGGCCGGGCTTCGAATTCAACACCGAGCCGCGCTTCCTGCAGGTCACGCAGCCGCTGCCGCCGGCGGTGGTGGCCAACGCGCTGGCCGTGCAGGAAGCCAACCGCGAGTACCAGGAAAGAGCGCTGGCGCGCGAAGGGCTGCGCCGCATGTACATCGGCACGCTCACGCTGACGCTGTTCCTCGCCGTGTTCGGCGCGGTGCTGCTCGCGGTGCTGTTCGGCAACCAGCTCGCCCGCCCGCTCCTGGTGCTGGCCGAGGGCGTGCGGCAGGTGGCCGGTGGCGATCTGCGCCCCACCGCGGTACTGCAGGGCAAGGACGAGCTGGGTGGCCTCACGCGCTCCTTCGCCGTCATGACGCAGCAGCTGGCCGATGCGCGCGGCGCGGTCGAAAAGACCATGGGCGAGCTCGATGCGGCGCGCGCCAACCTGCAGACCATCCTCGACAACCTGACCTCGGGCGTGATCGTGCTCGATCCCCAGGGCACCATCCTGTCGACCAACCCGGGCGCCACGCGCGTGCTGCGCGCGCCGCTCGCGGCCTACGAAGGCCAGTTGCTGGCCGACGTGCCCGCCCTCGCCGAGTTCGGGCAGAGCGTGCAGCAGCAGTTCGACGAGTTCCAGGTCGAGCGTCTGCAGCACGGTCTCGACCACTGGCAGCATGCCTTCGAGCTGCATGCGAGCGGGGAGGGCATGTCGCAGGACGCCATCAACATCGTCGCGCGCGGCGCGGAGCTGCCGGGCGATGCCAGGCTCTTGGTGTTCGACGACATCTCCGAGATCGTGTCGGCCCAGCGTGCCCAGGCCTGGGGCGAGGTGGCGCGGCGCCTGGCGCACGAGATCAAGAACCCGCTGACGCCGATCCAGCTCTCGGCCGAGCGCCTCGAAATGAAGCTCACCGGCAAGGTCCCGCCGGCCGAGGAAGCGGTGCTCGCCAAGTCGGTCAAGACCATCGTCGACCAGGTGGACGCGATGAAGCGCCTGGTCAACGAATTCCGCGACTATGCGCGCCTGCCCGCGGCCGACCTGAAGCCGGTGGACCTCAATGCGCTGGTGGCCGACGTGTTGCAGCTCTATGGCGGGGAGAACGCGCCCATCGCGCTGCGCTCCGAACTGGACGAGCGCTGCCCGCCGATCCGCGGCGATGCGCAGCAGATCCGGCAGGTCGTTCACAACCTGTTGCAAAACGCGCAGGACGCGGCCGAGGCTGCCGCCAGCGGCAGCGAGCGGGCCGGCGAGGTCGTCATCCGCACGCGGCTCGGCGACTCGGGCCAGCGCGTGCGCCTCACGGTGCAGGACAACGGGCCGGGTTTCGCCGAGAACATCCTCAAGCGGGCCTTCGAGCCCTACGTCACGACCAAGACCAAGGGCACCGGGCTCGGCCTCGCGGTGGTCAAGAAAATCGCCGACGAGCACGGCGCCCGCATCGAACTTTCGAATCGCATCGTTGATGGGGCTGTGGCTGGCGCACAAGTCTCGTTATCATTCGCGCTGGCAGGCGAGGCGCAGGGAGCGCTCGCACACACCGAAGATTCGAGGTCGCCGTCCGCCTGAGCGCTCCTGCAGTGCGCGCGGGCCGGCAAGCGAGCCCTCTCTATCTACACAGGCGCACAACACAAGCATTCATGGCAAACATCCTCGTGGTCGACGACGAGCTGGGCATTCGGGACCTGCTCTTCGAAATTCTCAATGACGAAGGCCACAACGTGGAACTCGCCGAGAACGCGGCCGAAGCGCGCGCAGCACGGCAGCGCGCGCGCCCGGACCTGGTCCTGCTCGACATCTGGATGCCCGACACCGACGGCGTCACGCTGCTCAAGGAATGGTCAACCGCCGGTCTGCTGAGCATGCCGGTCGTCATGATGAGCGGGCACGCCACCATCGACACCGCGGTCGACGCCACGCGCATCGGCGCCTTTGCCTTCCTCGAAAAACCCATCACCTTGCAGAAGCTGCTGAAAGCGGTCGAGCAGGGACTTGCGCGCGAAAGCGCACGCCGCGCCGCGGCGAGCGTGGTGCCGGCCGCCGCCAACAATCTCTCCGCGGTGGTCACCACGATCGGCGAGAACGCGCTGGTTCCTTCGGCGCCGCAAATATCTGCGGTCGACACCGGCCCGCAATCCACGCAGAGCTTCGACCTCGACCGTCCGCTGCGCGACGCGCGCGACGGATTCGAGAAAGCGTACTTCGAATTCCATCTCGCGATGGAGAACGGCTCGATGACGCGCGTGGCCGAGAAGACGGGCCTCGAACGCACCCACCTCTACCGCAAGCTCAAGCAACTTGGCGTCGACCTGTCGAGAGGCCGCCGAGGCACTGTATAATTGCGGGCTGCACACCAAGGCCCGGTAGCTCAGTTGAGTCACACAAGACCAACTGATCAGCCGCAAGTCGAGGCGTACATGGCCCGGTAGCTCAGTTGGTAGAGCAGCGGATTGAAAATCCGCGTGTCGGTGGTTCGATTCCGCCCCAGGCCACCACCCCCTCTTCTCGTACGATCCCAAGACAGCTCAAGAGTCCTTGTAAATCGAGGACTTAGCCTGAAAAGGCGGCTCAGGCGATATCGTCAAATCCCACAGCGTCCCGTTTCTTGCGCAGCGAGAGCGAAGCATCAATGTTGTCTTGCGAAGCGCCGACGTGAACGCGCATTGGAGAGCAGTTGACGTCGCTGCGGCTGGCTGAGTGCAGCAGCTAGGGTTCGGACAGTAGAGGGCCGTCGCGATTCCTGGGCTCACTGCCGTCGGTCAGCCATCGAAATTGGCTGGCTCAAAGCGTCATTGCAACGGGCCGGCTACCTGGGAAGGATGCGACACCGATTGCATCATTGGTGGCGTTGAGCCGCGGATGCGTCTCCTCGCCCCACAGGTGTAGCGCAAGGCCCCGCGCAGCCGAAGAAGTACGAAAGCGTCGCGGTGTCGGTGGCCCGCAACCCGTTTGACGATCCCCAATCGTTGGACGACTCGGCGCTGCGGCCAGCGTTTTCAGTCAGGCGTCTTTGGCCGCGCGTTTGACAGTAGCCAGAAGAGCCCCGGCACCTATGAAGGTGAGACCTGATAGTCGGTTGAAGAGCTTGGCTCGCCCTTTGACCTGCAACCATGGCGCAACACGCGAGGCAAACGTGGCGTAGAACATGAGCCAGAACAGCTCGAAGCACACGAATGTGCCCCCTAGAAGCAGGAACTGCGGAAGCTGAGGCGCGGCCGGATCGATGAACTGAGGGAAGAACGCCGTGAAGAACAGCAATGCCTTCGGATTGCTCGCGCCGACCAGCAAACCCTTGACGTAGAGCGCCAGGCGGCTTGCTCGGCTAGCGACCTGGGACGGAAGGTCAAAACTCGATGTCGTGGACCGCAGCGTGCCGATGCCGATGTAGAGGAGGTAGCCGACGCCAAACCACTTGATCGCGTGGAACAGCGTCTCGGACGTGGCAAGCGCCGCGCCTACGCCGACGGCAGAGCACGTCATGATGCCGACCACCGCTGTGACGCTGCCGATGGCCGAAAAGAATGTGCGTCGCGCACCATGGTTGACTGCGTTGGTGACGCACATCAGGACGCTGGGGCCGGGCGTTACGGTCAGAACAAAGACAGCTGCGACATACAGCAACCATGTTTGGAGGGACATGCAGATTCCTAGCGAATGAAGAGGACTTCTCCGTCCCGAACTGGCCGCGATGCGGCAACCGGCATCGAAGTGCCGCGATGCGACGTGCGAATTCTCGCCTCCTAAGACCGAACCGGGAAATTTCAGCGGGCTGCTGTTGCAGATCTACCGCGCGGCGCAGGAGCTGGCCAAGGCTGCGAGGTCTACTCGGCCGCGACATAGTCCGGGTACTGACGGCAGATCTCGTCCACCGCGCTGAGCGTGCCCGACAGGTGCCTGCGTAACGCGGCCTGGGCGGCGGTCGGGTCCTTTGCTTCGATGCCGCGCACGATGGCGCGGTGGTCGCGCAGGATCGCCTCGGTCTTGCCGGCAGTGGGCAAGTGCAGGAGGCGCAGCCGGTCCACGTGGCCCGAGACGCGGCCCACCAGCTCCCACAGGTCGGGCACGCCGCCGGCTTCGTACATCAGGCGATGGAAGGCGCGGTCGGCGCCGACGAAGTCGCCGTAGCGCTGTGCCGCCGACAGCGCTGCCTGCCGGGCGATGGTGGCCTTCATCTGCTCGATCAGCCCCGCGGGCGCGTCCAGCGCGAGCTGGTGTACCAACTCCAGCTCGATGGAGCGGCGCAGGAAATGCGCCTGGCGCGCCGCCGCGATGTCGATGCGGCTGACCAGCGTGGCGTGCTGCGGGAACACGTCCACCAGTCCTTCTTCACTGAGGCGCAGCAGCGCCTCGCGCACCGGCGTCTGGCTCACGCCGAAGTGGTCGGCCAGTTCCTGCCGCGCCAGCACGGTGCCGGGTGCCAGTTCCAGCGAGAGGATGGCGTCGCGCAGTTGCTCCAGCACCTGGGGCGCGGCCAGGCGGGTGCGGTCGAGTCGGATCTTGGGGAGGGCACTCATCGGGGTCGGATTGTGGCATTGACGTACTAATATATTAGTGTTTTAATCCCGTCGACGCGACCTGCGGTCCAAGAGACAACCCCCCAATGAAACGCCCCTACGAATCGCTGCGCAGCGCCCGCTGGTTCGCGCCCGACGACTTCCGCTCCTTCGGCCACCGCTCGCGCGTGCTGCAGATGGGCTACAGCTATGCCGACTGGATGGGCAAGCCGGTGATCGCCATCGTCAACACCTGGAGCGATGCCAACCAGTGCCACGCGCATTTCAAGCAGCGGGTGGAGGACGTCAAGCGCGGCATTCTGCAGGCGGGCGGCTTCCCGCTGGAACTGCCGGCCATCTCGCTGTCGGAAAGCATGGTCAAGCCCACCACCATGCTCTACCGCAACTTCCTGGCGATGGAAACCGAAGAGCTGCTGCGCAGCCACCCGGTAGACGGCGCGGTGCTGATGGGCGGCTGCGACAAGACCACGCCCGGCCTCACGATGGGCGCCCTCAGCATGGGCATCCCCTTCATCTACCTGCCGGCCGGGCCCATGCTGCGCGGCAACTGGAAGGGCAAGGTGCTGGGCTCGGGCTCCGACGCCTTCAAGTACTGGGACGAGCGCCGCGCCGGCCGGCTCGGCGAGCAGGCCTGGGCCGAGATGGAAGCCGGCATCGCCCGCAGCCATGGCACCTGCATGACCATGGGCACGGCCGCCACCATGATGGGCATCGCCGAGGCGGTGGGCCTGAGCCTGCCGGGCGCCTCCAGCATTCCCGCGGCCGACGCCAACCACATCCGCATGAGCGCCGACTGCGGCCGCCGCATCGTCGAGATGGTGTGGGAAGACCTCACGCCCGCGAAGATGCTCACGCGCGCCAGCTTCGAGAACGGCATCGCCTGCGCGATGGCCATGGGCTGCAGCACCAACGCCATCGTGCACCTGATCGCGATGTCGCGCCGCGCCGGCCATGCGGTGAGCCTGGATGACTTCGATACCTTCAGCCGCCGCGTGCCCGTCATCGCCAACATCCGGCCCAGCGGCGACGCCTACCTGATGGAGGACTTCTTCTACGCCGGCGGCCTGCCCGCGATGCTGGAGCGCATCCGCGGCCACCTGCACACCGAGGCGCTCACCGTCAACGGCCGCACCCTCGGCGAGAACATCGAAGGCGCCGAGGTCTATGACGACGATGTCATCCGTCCGCTCGCCAACCCCATCTATGCGGAAGGCGCACTCGCCGTGCTGCGCGGCAACCTGGCGCCCGACGGTGTGGTGATCAAGCCCAGCGCCTGCGCGCCCCACCTCCTGCAGCACAGCGGCCGCGCGCTGGTGTTCGACGACTACCCGGCGCTCAAGAAGGCGGTGGAGGACCCCGAACTCGACGTGACGGGCGACGACATCCTGGTGCTGCGCAACGCCGGCCCGCGCGGTGCCGGCATGCCGGAGTGGGGCATGCTGCCGATCCCGACCAAGCTGCTGAAGCAGGGCGTCAAGGACATGCTGCGCTTGTCCGATGCGCGCATGAGCGGCACCAGCTACGGCGGCTGCCTGCTGCACTGCTCGCCCGAGGCGGCCATCGGCGGCCCGCTGGCGCTGGTGAAGACCGGCGACCGCATCAGCGTGGACGTGCCGGCGCGGCGCATCCACCTTGAGGTCAGCGACGAGGAACTCGCGCTCCGCAAGGCCGGGTGGACGCCGCCGCCGCCGCGCTACGAGCGCGGCTACGGCTGGATGTTCGGCCGCCACATCAAGCAGGCCAATGAAGGCTGCGACTTCGACTTCCTGGAAACCGGCTTCGGCAAGCCGGTGCCCGAGCCCGACATCTTCTGATCCGCCTTTAAACCCCACCTTCTTTCGAGAACGGAGACCCCACGTGAATCCCGCCACCCGCGAGCAGCTCATGAACGTGAGCACCGCCACCCTGTGCACGGCCCTGTTCAAACGCGGCCTGCGCAACCAATTCATCCAGGACGTGCGACCGCTCAACCCGGCCTTGCCCAACATGGTGGGCGAGGCCTTCACGCTGCGCTACATGCCGGCGCGCGAAGACCTGAACCCGATCAGCGTCTTCCTCGACCGCAACCATCCGCAGCGCCAGGCGGTGGAGCAATGTCCCGAAGGCGCCGTGCTGGTGATCGACAGCCGCAAGGACGCGCGCGCCGCCTCGGCCGGCGGCATCCTGGTCACGCGGCTGATGAAGCGCGGCACCGCCGGCGTGGTGACCGACGGCGGCTTCCGCGACAGCCCCGACATTGCGAAGCTCGGCTTCCCGGCCTACCACTGCCGCCCCAGTGCGCCGACCAACCTCACGGTGCATCAGGCCATCGACATCAACGTGCCCATCGGCTGCGGCGACGCGCCGGTGTTTCCCGGTGACGTGATCGTGGGCGATGCCGAAGGCGTGATCGTCATCCCGGCACACCTGGCCGACGAGATCGCCGCCGAAGCGATCGAGATGACGGCCTTCGAAGACTTCGTGCAGGAAAAGGTGCTCGAAGGCCGCTCCATCCTCGGCCTGTACCCGCCCACCGACGAACAGAGCCGCGCCGACTTCGCAGCCTGGCGCCAGGCCAAAGGCCGCTGAGGTCTTTTCCTTTTTTCACTCCCGAGGAGACAAACCATGCGCTTCACCCGCCGCGCCGCCGCGCTGCTTCTGGCCGCGCTCGCCCCTGTGGCCGCCTGGGCCCAGGCACCCGAATGGCCGGGCGCCAAGCCCATCGTCTACGTCGTGCCCTTCACGGCAGGCGGCTCCACCGACATCGTCGGCCGCACGCTGGCCCAGAAGCTGAGCGAAAGCCTCAAGCAATCGGTGGTGGTCGAGAACAAGCCCGGCCAGGCCGGCGGCATCGGTGCTGCCTACGTGGCCAAGGCCGCGCCCGACGGCTACACCCTCTTCGGCGGCACCATCAGCACGCATGCCATCAACGCCAGCCTCTACAAGAAGCTGCCCTACGACCCGTTGAAGGACTTCGAGCCGGTCTCGCTGGTCGCGCGCCTGCCCAACGTGCTGATCGTCAACAGCCAGCTCGGCGTGAACTCGGTGGCCGAACTGGTGGCGCTCTTGAAAAAGGACGAGAGCAAGCGCAGCTTCGCGTCATCCGGCGCCGGCACCTCCACCCACCTGGCCGGCGAGATGTTCGCCGACCTGATCGGCGTGAAGCTCACCCATGTGCCGTATAAGGGCACGCCGCCGGCCATGACCGACGTGGCCGCGGGGCTGGTGCCCTTCATGTTCGATCAGGTGACGGCGGCGCTGCCGCTGGTCAAGAGCGGCAAGCTCAAGCTGCTGGCCGTGACCACCGGCAAGCGCATCGCGCTCGCGCCCGAGCTGCCGACCATGATCGAATCGGGCATTCCCGGCTTCGAGATGTCGTCGTGGCAGGCGGTGTACGCGCCCAAGGGCACACCCAAACCGATCGTGCAGCGCCTCAACGCCGAGATCGTCAAGGCGCTCAAGCAGCCCGACGTGCAGGCCAAGCTCTCGGACCAGCTGGCGATGGAAATCGTGGGCAGCACGCCGGAAGAACTGCGCGAGCACATGGCCCGCGAGATCCCGCGCTGGGCCGAACTGGTGAAGAAGTCCGGCGCGACGGCGGACTGATCCGAATCAACCGCGATCAGTGATCGTGGTGCAGGTAGGCCGCCTGCCGCGGCAGCCGCCAGCTCACGAAGAAGGCGATCGCCATCATCGCTGTCACGTACCAGAAGAAGCTCGATTCGTGGCCCAGCGACTTGAGGCCCAGGGCCACGTATTCGGCCGAGCCGCCGAAGATCGCGTTGGCCACCGCGTAGGCCAAGCCGACTCCGAGGGCGCGCACTTCGGGCGGGAACATCTCGGCCTTCACGATGCCGCTGATCGATGTGTAGAAGCTCACGATCGCCAGCGCCACGATGATCAGTACGAAGGCGAGCCCCGGGCTCGTCACGCTTTGCAGCGCAGTGAGGATCGGCACCGTGGCCAGCGCGCCGAGTCCACCGAACAGCAGCATGTTGTTGCGCCGGCCGATGCGGTCCGACAGCGCACCGAAGACCGGCTGCATGCACATGTAGACGAAGAGGGCGCAGGTCATCACGTAGCTGGTGGTCTTGATCGGCAGGCCGACCGTGTTGACCAGGTACTTCTGCATGTAGGTGGTGAAGGTGTAGAAGATCAGCGAGCCGCCCGCGGTGAAGCCCAGCACCGTGAAGAAGGCCGCCTTGTGGTGGCGGAACAGGCCCGCGAGCGTGCCGGCCTCCTTGTTGCTGCGGCTCTCGGTGCTCGAAGTCTCGTGCAACTGCCGGCGCAGCTGCATCGCGACCACGGCGGTGATGGCGCCGATCACGAAGGGAATACGCCAGCCCCAGGCCTTGAGTTCGGCCTCGCTCAGCAGCTGTTCGAGAACCACGATCACCAGCACCGCGAGCAGCTGGCCGCCGATCAGCGTGACGTACTGGAAGGACGAGAAGAAGCCGCGCTGGCCGCGCAGCGCCACCTCGCTCATGTAGGTGGCGGTGGTGCCGTACTCGCCGCCGACCGAAAGTCCCTGAAACAGACGCGCGACCAGCAGCAGCGCTGGCGCCCAGGCGCCGATGCTGTCGTAGGTCGGCAGACAGGCGATCGCCAGCGAGCCCGCGCACATCATCGTGACGGAGATCACCATCGAGGTCTTGCGACCCTTGCGGTCCGCGATGCGGCCGAACAGCCAGCCGCCGATCGGTCGCATCAGGAAGCCGGCCGCGAAAACGCCCGCGGTGTTGAGCAGTTGCGCGGTGGGGTCGGATTTCGGGAAGAACGATGCCGCGAAGTAGATCGACGAGAACGCGTAGACGTAGAAGTCGAACCACTCGACGAGATTGCCTGAAGAGGCCCCGACGATGGCGAAGATGCGGTGGCGCTTTTCTTCGGCGGTGTAGTGCTGCGGCACCGTGGCGTCCGCGGCAATGCCCGAAGCGGGCGTGACTGCGCTCATGCGAGCCTCCGTGTCTTGGTGTGTTGTACGGGAGAACCCTCATGCTAAGGCCGCCGGCCACCCGGCATCGGCCAGACGCCGCGATGTCCCTAGAAATCGACCAGGCTCAGGCCGATGCTCAGCACGGTGCGCTTGCGGTTGTAGTCGACCAGCGTGTCGCCATAGCCGTGAAACAGCTGCGTGTGGAAGCGCAGGTTGCTCCTGCTCGAGTTGCCGAGGTCCTTGAGCCATTCGAGCCGCATCGAACCGCGCCCGCTCTCGCGCAGGTTGTTGCGCACCGTCAGCCCGAGCGTGTTGTAGGGGTTCAGATTCCAGCGGCCCGTGAGCTCGGCGCGGCCGATGTAGTTGGAGATGTCGGGGTTGTCGTCCTTCGCAGCATCCTCATGCAGGCGCTGCCACACGCGGCCGGTGAGGGTGAAGCGGTCGTCCAGCTCCATGCCGCCCATCAGGTAGACGCGGTTCCAGCTGCGCGAATAAGGCAGGCTCTGTCCGTTCGACTGGTGCACCAGGCCGAGGCCCGCATAGCGCCAGCGCCAGCCGCCCGCCAGCTGCACGTCGGTGGGATAGACATACATCAGTTCCGGCTCGTGGTCGGTGGTGCGGAAGGGCCGCGAGATCGCGCCGTTGAAGAGCTGCCAGGTGGACTGCTGGCTGTAGCCGAACCACAGCGAATCCTTCTTGACCGGATCGTTCAGCGTCAACATGCCCTGGATCAGCTTGGTGCGCACCGAAAGCCCGATGCGCATCTCGTTGGCCTGGTAGGCGATGTCGCTGCCGTTGTGGCCGGCAGAGGGCGAGGTCGGCGTCTGCGGCTTGTCCTTGGCCGCCGAGGCGGACACGTTGAGCGGCCGGTAGGCGCGGAAGCTGAAGGTGCCGCAGTCGGTGCCATTCTCGAGTTCCCAGAAACGCGAGAGCGCGGAGTACTGGCGGTCGCGGCAGCCTTCTTCGGTGGCGACGGAGACCACGCGCGTGGCGGGCACGGCGGCGTCCACCGGCGCGGGCGGCTGCGTGTTGGCGAGCACGGGCGGCGCCGCCGGTACCGAGGCCGCGGGCAAGGTCTGCTGCTGGGCCCAGCGGTCGAAGCAGGCCAGCCGCGCCTCCTTACTGTCGGCGAGGCGCTGGCACTGCTGCCAGGTCAGCTGCGCTTCGGCCAGAGGGCTCTGCGGTCTCTCTGCAGGTTGCGCGTGCGCGCCTGCGATGCCGAGGCCGGCAAAGAGCGCCGCGAAAGTGGTGGTGCGTGTGTTCATCATTGCCAACTGCCCGTCTTGGTTAGTACAAAAGGACGTGTGCTGTCGTCGGCGGCGTTTCGCCAGGTTCCTTTGAACTCCTTGCCGCAGGATCCGGCCTGCAGCTCGCCGAGCCAGACGCCGCTGATCGCGCGGCCGTCCATCGATTCGTCGATGTTGAGTTGGCCCTCGTCGTCGATGTCGCCCGCGAGCTGCGCGACCGAGGGGCTTGCCGCGCCGCCGTCACGCGTGATGGTGCCGCGCACGCCGGCGTATTCAGGATGCTTGGCGAGTTGCAGCCGCGCGATGCCCGGCACGCCTTCGAAGCGTGCCTCCCATTGGCCATAGAGCGCCTCGACCGGCAGGTCGCGGCCGCTGGCGGGGCATGCCGGCTGGGCTCCGGCGCTGCCGGCGGCAATGCACAAAGCAGTGAGCAGCGCGTGGCACTTCATGGGGCTGCCGCGGCGGCCGCCGCTGCGGCAGCGTTGTCCTGGACCTTGCGCGCGAATTCGGCGCGCAGTGCCTTGAGTTTCTCGCGCGGGTCTTCCTTGATGGTCTTCTTGTCGAGCGCCATCTCGGCGATGAAGCGGCTCGGCTGCGCCGGCACCATCTCGCGGCCCTGCTTGCGTCGCTTGGTCCAGCTCACCGCCAGGCTGCGCTGCGCGCGCGTGATGCCCACGTACATCAGGCGGCGCTCTTCCTGCAGGCGCTGCAGCGTGTCCTCGCTGACCTTCTCCTGCCGGCCGCCGTCGTCGTCGAGCTTGAAGGGCAAGAGCCCCTCGGTCACGCCGATCAGCATCACGTGCGGCCATTCGAGGCCCTTGGCCGCATGCAGCGTGGAGAGCGTGACCACGTTCTGGTCCTTCTCCCGTTCGCTGATGGTGGAGAGCAGCGAGATGGTCTGCGCGACTTCGAGCAGGCTCTTGCGTTCGCTCTCGACCGTCGCTCCGGAGGCATCGTCGATCTGCCCGCCGCAGCGCTGCGACATCCAGTCGCAGAACTCGAGCACATTGGTCCAGCGGCTGGCCGCGGCCTGTTCGCTGTCCTCGCCGTCGTAGAGGTGCTTCTCGTAGTCGATCTCTTTCAGCCAGTCGGCCAGGAAGCTGCGCGCGTCCTCGGCGCCCATGGTGCGGCGCGCGCGGTATTCGAGGTCGTTGATGTAGCGGCCGAACTCGTGCAGGCCTTCCTGCGCGCGCTTCGGCATCACGCTCGGCAGCGAGGGCGAGAACAGGGCCTCGAACAGGCTCAGCTTGTACTGGCTCGCGAAGGTGCCCAGGCTGGCCAGCGTGGTGTGGCCGATGCCGCGCTTGGGCGTGGTCACGGCGCGCAGGAAGGCCGGGTCGTCGTCGTTGTTGACCCAGAGCCGGAACCAGCCGCACAGGTCCTTGATCTCGGCGCGGTCGAAGAAGCTCTGGCCGCCCGAAACCTTGTAGGGGATCTGCGCTTTGCGCAAGGCCTGCTCGAACACCCGGGCCTGGTGGTTGGCGCGGTAGAGGATCGCGAAATCGCGGAACTCCTTGTACTGCTGGCCTTGCGTGGTGGCGTCGCCGCCGCGCAGGCTCTGGATGCGCGCCACCGTGCGTTCGGCCTCGTGCGCCTCGCTGTCGGCATCGACCACGCGCACCGGCTCGCCCTCGCCGAGTTCGCTGAACAGCGTCTTTGGAAAGAGCTTGGGGTTCGGTCCGATCACGTTGTTGGCCGCGCGCAGGATCGCGCTGGTGCTGCGGTAGTTCTGCTCGAGCTTGATGACCTTGAGATTCGGGTAGTCGATCGGCAGCTTCTTCAGGTTGTCGAGCGTCGCGCCGCGCCAGCCGTAGATCGACTGGTCGTCGTCGCCCACCGCGGTGAAGCGCCCGCGCTCTCCTACCAGCGCCTTCAGCACCTCGTACTGCGTGGCGTTGGTGTCCTGGTATTCGTCGACCAGCACGTGGCCGAGCGCGGCCTGCCACTTGGCGCGCACCTCGTCATGCTGCTGCAGAAGCTTGAGCGGCATGCCGATGAGGTCATCGAAATCCACGCTCTGGTAGGCAGCGAGCCGCTCTTCGTAGCGCCCCATGATGCGCGCCGTGATGCGCTCGTTGTCGTCGGCAGCCTGGGCCTCGGCCTGGGCGGCATTGAGCCCCATGTTCTTCCACTTGCTGATGGTCCACTGCCAGATGCGCGCGGTCGCGGCGTCGGTGGTGCCGCCGGCGTCCTTCAGGATCTTCGTCACGTCGTCGCTGTCGAGGATGCTGAAGGCCGGCTTCAGGCCCAGCACGGCGCCGTCTTCGCGCATCATGCGCACGCCCAGCGCGTGGAAGGTGCACACCACCACATGCTTCGCGTCGCGTCCGATCAGCCCCTTGGCGCGCTCGCGCATCTCGGCTGCTGCCTTGTTGGTGAAGGTGATGGCCGCGATGCGCTTGGGCTCCAGCCCCGCCTGGATCAGGCGCGCGATCTTGTGCGTGATGACGCGCGTCTTGCCCGAACCCGCACCCGCGAGCACGAGGCAGGGACCGTGCATGTAGTTGACGGCTTCTTGTTGCGCGAGGTTGAGACCGGAGGACATGAGGCGAGGGGAAGGGGGCGCAAAGCGGGCAATGATACGGGGCGCCGTCGGACGACCTCAGATGTATGGCGGTGTTAAACCCGTTCGCATTTGTGATCGGCGCCGCCGCATGAAGAAAACAAGACATCCGCTCACCATCGCCTTCTGGTCCGCGCTCGCCACGGTGGCGGCAGCGCTGGTCGTGCTGAACTTCCTGCCCGGCGAAAAGAAGATCGAGCAGCACATCGAGCGCGAGTAGAGCCTGCACGATGCGCAGTTCCGCCGTGCGATGGGCGTCCTGCTCGGGCCGCCGGTCACGGAGGGCAACCGGTTCGAGGCGCTGATCAACGGCGACCGGATCTTTCCGCCGATGCTCGCGGCCATCCGCGGCGCGAAGAAGAGCGTCACCTTCGAGACCTACATCTACTGGTCCGGCGACATCGGCCGCGCCTTTGCCGATGCGCTGTCGGAACGCGCCCGCGCCGGCATCAAGGTGCGTGTGCTGCTCGACTGGGTAGGCAGCCAGAAGATCGAGGAGAAGATTCTGCAATCGATGGAAGAAGCAGGCGTGGAGATCCGCAGGTTCCACAAGCCGAGCTGGTACGACATCGCGCGTTTCAACAACCGCACGCACCGCAAGCTGCTGGTGGTCGACGGCGTGGTGGGCTTCACCGGCGGCGTGGGCATCGCGCCCGAGTGGACCGGCAACGCGCAGGACCCCGACCATTGGCGCGACTCGCACTACAAGGTGGAAGGGCCGGTGGTCGCGCAGATGCAGGCCGTTTTCATGGACAACTGGATCAAGGTATCGGGCGAGGTGCTGCACGGCGAGCGCTACTTCCCGGCCATTGCGCTGCGCGGCGGCGGTGCGGCCCAGATGTTCAGCAGCTCGCCCTCGGGCGGCAGCGAGAGCATGCACCTGATGTACCTGCTGTCGATCGCGGCGGCCACCAGGACCATCGATCTCTCGAGCGCCTACTTCGTGCCCGACGATCTCGCGCGCGATGCCCTCATCGCCGCGGTGAAGCGCGGCGTGCGCGTGCGCATCATGACGCCCGGCCCGATCATGGACGCGCAGACCGTGCGCCGCGCGTCGCGCGCCGGATGGGGTCCGCTGCTCGAAGCCGGCGTGCAGATGAGCGAATACCAGCCGACCATGTACCACTGCAAGGTGATGGTGGTCGACGACCTGTTGGTGTCTGTCGGCTCGACCAACTTCGACAACCGTTCCTTGCGCCTCAACGACGAGGCGAACCTCAATATCTACGACGAGGCCTTCGCCCGGGCGCAGGTGGCGGTGTTCGAGGACGATCTCGCGAAGAGCAAGGCGGTGGGCTTCGCCCAGTGGCAGGACCGGCCATGGCGCGAGAAGTTGATGGAGCACCTGGCCGCGCTGCTGGGGCCGCAGCTCTGAGTACCGCGGCAACGACAATCGCCCGCGTGCTGCAGATCCTCTTCGTCACCATCCCCTTCTTCGCCTTGATCGCGGCCGGCTACGCAGCGGCTCGCACCGGTGCGCTGCCGCTCGCGGCAATTCCGGGGCTCAATGCCTTCGTGCTCTATTTCGCGCTGCCGTGCATGCTGTTTCGCTTCGGCGCTGCAGCGCCGATCGCGCAGCTGCTCGATGCCGGCGTGGCGCTGGTGTGGGGGGCGAGCGCGTTGATCGTGGTTGCAGCCACGGTGGCCCTGGCGCGCAGGCAGCGCATCGGTTGGAACGATGCGGCCTTCGGTGCGCTGGTGGCGGCGTTTCCGAACACGGGCTTCATGGGCGTGCCACTGCTGGTCGCGATCCTCGGCACGCGGGCGGCGTCTCCGATGATCATCACGATCGCTTTCGATCTGGTCGTGACCTCTTCGCTGTGCATCACGCTGTCGCGCCTGGCCGGCGCCGACGAGCACGATGCGGCCAAGGCAGCCCGACAGGCCTTGCGCGGCATCGTGCAGAACCCGATGCCATGGGCCATCGTGCTCGGCGGGCTGGCATCGGCCACGCGCCTTGGGCTCCCGGCGCCGGTCGAACGCACGATCGCGATGCTGGCCGATGCCGCCTCGCCGGTGGCGCTGTTCACCATCGGCGCGGTGCTGGCGCGCTCGTCGCTGCTGGCGCGCGAGCACCGGGCGAGCGCGCTCGTCGCCGCCGCGATGGGCAGCGCCTCGCAGCCGCTGCGAAAGGCGCCGCTTGCCGACGTGCTCTGCGTCGCGGCGATCAAGCTGCTGCTGCATCCCTTGCTGGTCTATGGCCTCGCGCGAGGCGCGATCGCGCTGGGCCTGCCGCTCGGCCAACCGGCGCTGATGGCGATCGTTCTGGTGGCCGCGCTGCCGAGCGCAAGCAACGTGTCGATGCTGGCCGAGCGCTTCGGCGCCGACAACGGGCGCATTGCGCGCGTCATTCTGTGGACCACCGTGGCAGCCTTCTTCAGCTTTCCCCTGGCGGTGAGATGGATGGCTAGTCGGGGCTAACTTCGGAAGTCCATTGCCGTCGGCAATCTCTGTTTCAGAATATTTCCTACAAGACGCCGTCACTCCTCGGTGGATAGTGTGAACTATTGCTTTTGACTAATGCTTAGGTTTGCATTCGCGCTGCTAAAGTGGCGCCAGATACCGGGGGAACGGCATGACGACTTTGACGCGCTGGGTGCTTTGGGTGGCGTGGCTCGCTACCGTCAGTTGGCTTTGGCTCGTGGGTGCGCTGGGCATCGGTAGTGCGCTCGCGACGGGCGCAGCGAGCCTTTTGCTGTTCGCATGGCCGGGTCATTCGCACCGGCGGCGCCGGTCGGAACTGCGCTATATCGAGATGGGCAAGCAGCCCGTGGGCCTGCCCTGAGCCGCACTCAGATGCTGTGCGGGTCCACGTCGACCAGCCAGCGGATCACGCCCTTGCCCTCGGGCTGCCGTCGCAGTTCGTGCAACAGCGGCTGCCAGGCCGCCAGCAGGCGCTGAAGCGCCGCGCGCGACGCGCTTTCGACCAGCATCTGCGCCCGCTCCACATTCGCCACGCGCTGGATCGCCAGCGGCACGGCCGGGTAGCGGGTCACGCGCTCGGCCCCTTCCAGCGCATCGGCCGCCTCGCTGGCGGCATTCAGAAAAGCCTGTGCCGCCTCCTGCGTCCGGGCGTCGGCCCGCAGCAACGCCTGGAAGGCGTAGGGCGGCATGCCGGCAGCGGCGCGCTCTTCGAGTTCGCGCTGGGCGAAAGCCGGGTAGTCGTGCCGGCGCAGCGCCGCGAACAGCGCATGCTGCGGATGGTGGGTCTGGATCCACATCTCGGCGGTCGCGCCCTGCGCTGAAAGATAGGCGGCGTCGCGGCCCGCGCGTCCCGCCGACTGCATCAGCAGGCTGAACAGCCGTTCCGGCGCGCGGAAATCACTCGAGAAGAGCGCGCCGTCGGGATTGACCGCGGCCACCAGCGTGATGCGCCGGAAGTCGTGGCCCTTGGCGATCATTTGCGTGCCCACCAGCACGTCGACCTCGCCCGCATGCACGGCGGCGAGCTGCGATTCGAGCGCGCCTTGGCGGCGCGTGCTGTCGGCGTCGATGCGCGCGATGCGCACCGCGCTGCCATCGGGCCGCTTCACGCTCGCGAACAGCTCGCCCAGGTGCTCCTCGAGGCGTTCCGTGCCGCGGCCCACCGGCGCGATGTCGGGGTTGCCGCAGGCCGGGCAGGCGCGCGGCACGCGCTCGGTGAAGCCGCAGTGGTGGCAGCGCAGCGTGCGGTCGATCTTGTGGAACACGCGGTAGGCGCTGCAGTGCGGGCATTCGCTCTTCCAGCCGCAGTCGCCGCAGGCCAGCACCGGCGCATAGCCGCGCCGATTGAGGAACACCATGCTTTGCTCGCCGCGCGCGATGCGCTGGCCGATGGCATCGAGCAGCGCGCCCGAAAGCACGGTCCTGGGCGGCTGCAGGTTCATGTCGACCAGCCGAACGGCGGGCAGCGCCACGGCGCCGATGCGCGAGGGCATGGCCAGCCGCAGATAGCGCCCGCCGGCATCCTCGCCCGCGGCCGGCCGGCTCTGGTGCCAGCTTTCGAGCGAGGGCGTGGCCGAGCCGAGCATCACCTTCGCGCCTTCGCGCTGGCCGCGCCACACCGCCAGGTCGCGCGCCGAGTAGCGCGCGCCTTCCTGCTGCTTGTAGCTGGGGTCGTGCTCCTCGTCGACCACGATCAACTTCAGCGCCGGCATCGACGCGAACACTGCCATGCGCGTGCCGAGCACGATGCGCGCTGCGCCGTTGTGCGCCGCGAGCCAGCTGGCCAGGCGCTGCGGATTCGTCATGCCGCTGTGCAACGAGACCACGGTGCCGTCGCCGAAGCGCTCCTTGAAGCGTGCTTCGAGCTGCGGCGTGAGGTTGATCTCGGGCACCATCACCAGCGCTTGCGCGGAGGGCTCGCGCGCCAGCAGCGCCGCCACGGCCTGCAGGTAGATCTCGGTCTTGCCGCTGCCGGTGCTGCCGAACAGCAGGAAGGGGCCGGTCTCGGCATCGAAGCGGGCCAGTGCGTCGGCTTGCTCGGCAGACAGTGCCAGGCCGTCGGGCGCCGCGCCGGTGGCAGGGGAGTGCGCCGGCACGGCTTGGCGCTTGAGCCGCCGCGCCAGCTGCACCGCGCTCAGGTCGCGCAGCTGGGGCGGCAGCGCGGCCAGCGCAATCTCGCCGAGCGAGCGCTGGTAGTAGCGGGCGGCAAAGGCCACCAGGTCGCGCCAGGCATCGTTCAGCGGCGGCAACCCATCGAGCACGGCGGCGACGGGCTTGAGTTCCATGGCGGGCGCCGCGCCGTCCTCGAGCGCATGGACCGCCCATGCCACGCCCAGCACCTCGCGACGACCCAGCGGCACCCGCAGCAAGGACCCGATGGCCGGCGTTTCGGCGCTGGCGTAGCTCAGTACATCCCCTAATGCGCTGTGCGCAGGAGTCTGGACCGCGACGTCGATGCGCCAGTTCAAGGCGTGGTCCTGTTACGGCCGTTGGTTAAAGCAAGTTGTAGCAATGCGGCTTAAGTCGTTGATTTGCCTGCGCTTTGGAAGCCATCCAGAGTTTGTGTGGATAACTTTGTTGATATCCGGGCCCGACTCGCCGCCAGCCCTTGAAAATCAAGGCTTCGGCTGGAATGCCCGCAAAAAAAGCAAAGTTCAAAGTCCATATAAATCAATGACTTAGCGACGCTATCGCTTTAGGAGCAGGGATTTGCGGTCCAAAGATATTTTTGCGCAGCGCAGCAAGTGTTTTGTGCATAAGTCAGTCGGTCCTCACCCTTTCGACTTGACAAATGCGAATCGGTCGTTCTTAGGTACTTACAACCTATAACAGTCGCTTCAGACACGCAGCGCGCGCGATTGCGCATGCACCGCAGCGACCAGCGCCGCAACGTGATCGGGCGGCGTGAACTGGCTGATGCCGTGGCCCAGGTTGAAGATGTGGGTCGGCCCGGTCGAAGCGCGATCGGTGTGCGGCCGTCCGAAGCTCTGCAGCACCTTCGCCACCTCGGCCTCGATCTGCGCGGGCGCGGCGAACAGCACGTTGGGATCGATGTTGCCCTGCAGCGCCTTGGCCCCTGCACCTTCGCCCACGAGTGCGCGTGCGTGGCCGAGGTTGACGGTCCAGTCCAGGCCCAGCACCTCGCAGTCGAGCGCGCGCATGTCTTCGAGCCAGAGTCCGCCGCCCTTGGTGAAGACGATGCGCGGCACCGGCAGGCCGTCGGCACCTTCGCGCTTCAGCTGCGCGAGCACGCGCGCGGTGTAGGCCAGGCTGAAATCCTGGAAGGCGCCGTCGGCCAGCACGCCGCCCCAGCTGTCGAACACCATCACGGCCTGCGCGCCGGCGTCGATCTGCGCGTTGAGATACGCGGCCACGGCATCGGCATTCACCGCGAGCAGGCGGTGCATGAGATCGGGGCGGCTGTAGAGCAGGGTCTTGACCTGCCGATAGTCGCTCGATCCTGCCCCCTCGACCATGTAGCAGGCCAGCGTCCAGGGGCTGCCCGAGAAGCCGATCAGCGGCACCCGGCCATTGAGTGCGCGGCGGATCGATGCGACCGCGTCGAACACGTAGCGCAGCTTGGCCATGTCGGGCACTGCGAGCGCGCCGATCGCGGCTTCGTCGCGCACCGGCCGTGCGAAACGCGGCCCTTCGCCGGCCTCGAAAGAGAGGCCCAGGCCCATCGCATCGGGCACCGTGAGGATGTCGGAGAACAGGATCGCGGCATCGAGCGGATAGCGCTCGAGCGGCTGCAGCGTGACCTCGGTGGCGTAGTCCACGTTGGTGGCCAAGCCCATGAAGCTGCCGGCGCGGGCCCGCGTCGCCACGTATTCGGGCAGGTAGCGCCCGGCCTGGCGCATCAGCCAGACGGGGGTGTGATCGGTGGCCTGGCGCCAGCAGGCGCGCAGGAAAGTGTCGTTCTGAAGTGGCGCGAAAGGCATCCTGCGATTGTCGCAGGGCAGGCTCATTCGGCGGCGCGCCCGGCCTGCCCCAATGCCTGTGCGAGGAAGTCGACGAAGGCGCGCACGCGCGTCGACAGCTGGTAGCGCTGTGGATAGACCGCGTAGATGTCGGCCCCGGGCGTGCGGTACTGGGGCAGCACCTGCACCAGGCGGCCGCTGCGCAGGTAGCGGTTGATGTCCCATTCCGCGCGCATCACGATGCCATGCCCGTCGAGCGCCCACCTGACCGCGATCTCGCCGTCGTTGGTCGTGAGGCTGCCGCGCGTCTTGATGGCCTCGGTGCGCTGGCGCGCGCCGCGGCCGGTGCTCAGGCGCCACAGGCCGTAGGCCTCGTCGCCCTGCCGGATGCCGATGCAGTTGTGACGCATCAGGTCGCGCGGCACTTTCGGCTGGCCGCAGCGCGCCAGGTAGACGGGCGAGGCGCAGAGCAGGCGCTGGTTGGCCGCGATGCGCCGCGCGATGACGCGTGCGTCCGGCGGCTCGCCGAAGCGGATGCAGACGTCGAAGGCATCGTCGCTGAAGGGCGGCGGATTCACCGACAGCTGCAGCTGCACGTCGACCTCCGGATGGCTGCGCACGAAGCGCGAGATCACCGGCGCCACATGCGTGCGCCCGAAGCCCAGGGTCGCGTTCACGCGCAGCAGGCCCTTGGGGCTGCCTTTCGACTGGCTCAGCAGTTCGTCCAGGTCGGCGATCTCGTCGAGGATGCTGCGTGCGCGTTCGAGCAGCACCTCGCCCTCGGGCGTGAGGCTCATGCGGCGCGTGGTGCGGTTGACCAGCGTCACGCCCAGGCGGCCTTCCATCTGCGCCAGCCGCTTGCTGACGGCGGCCGTGCTGATCCCCAGGTCGCGGCCGGCCGCGCTCAGGCTGGGGGCGCTCGCCAGCGCCGAGAAGAAGCCGAGCTCGGCCGGTTGGATGCCGCTGGTCATGGGTATCGATTGTTGAACGCAGGTTAACGATGGCTTGAATCCAGGCCCGCATCGTAGAGCTGTCCGGCTCCTACAGTCAGCCCATCTTTTTCAACAGGGGCTGACTCATGAAGACATACCGCATCGCCACCATTCCCGGCGACGGCATCGGCAAGGAAGTGATCCCGGCCGGCCGTCAGGTGATGGAAGCGCTGGCCGCCGCCTCGGGCGGCCAGCTGAACTTCGAGTTCGAGGATTTCGGCTGGGGCGGCGACTGGTTCCGCCAGCACGGCGTGATGATGCCGGACGACGGCTTGGCCGCACTTCGCGACAAGGACGCCATCCTGTTCGGCTCTGCCGGCGACCCGCACATCCCCGACCACGTCACGCTGTGGGGCCTGCGCCTGAAGATCTGCCAGGGCTTCGACCAGTACGCCAACGTGCGGCCGACGCGCATCCTGCCGGGCATCGACGGGCCGCTCAAGCGCTGCACGCCCGAGCAGTTGAACTGGGTGATCGTGCGCGAGAACTCCGAGGGCGAGTACGCCGGCGTCGGCGGCCGCGTGCACCAGGGCCATCCGATCGAGGCCGCGACCGACGTCAGCATGATGACCCGCGCCGGCGTCGAGCGCATCATGCGCTTCGCCTTCCGGCTCGCCCAATCGCGCCCGCGCAAGCTGCTGACCGTGGTCACCAAGTCGAACGCGCAGCGCCATGCGATGGTGATGTGGGACGAGATCGCGGTGCAGATCGCAAAGGAGTTTCCCGATGTCACCTGGGACAAGGAACTGGTCGACGCCGCCACCGCGCGCATGGTCAACCGCCCCACCACGCTCGACACCATCGTCGCCACCAACCTGCATGCCGACATCCTGAGCGACCTGGCGGCCGCGCTGGCCGGCAGCCTGGGCATCGCGCCCACCGGCAACATCGATCCCGAGCGCCGCTACCCCTCGATGTTCGAGCCGATCCACGGCTCCGCCTTCGACATCATGGGCAAGGGCCTGGCCAATCCGGTCGGCACCTTCTGGTCGGTCGTGATGCTGCTCGAACACCTGGGCGAGGCCGCGACCGCCGCGCGCCTGATGGAGGCGGTGGAGCATGTGACCGCCAACCCTGCGCTCCATACCCGCGATCTCGGCGGCAGCGCGACGACCGACGACGTGACCCGCGCCGTCTGCGGCCACATCGCCGCCGCGCAGGCGCAGCGCCGCGCGGCCTGAGAGAGCGCCGCCGAACACAACGACATGGAGACAGCATGAACTTCCTCTTCGAGCCCCGCCGCCGTCGCTTCGTGCAAGCCGGCGCCCTCGCATTCGGCCTGGCCTCCACGCTAGGGTCCACGCAGGCTTTTGCGCAGCAGCCCTGGCCCGCCAAGCCCATCAGTCTGATCGTGCCCTTCCCCTCGGGCGGCACCACCGACGTGCTGGCCCGCGCGCTGGCCGACCGGCTCTCGCAAAGCCTCGGCCAGCCCGTGGTGGTCGAGAGCAAGCCCGGCGCCGGTGCGACGCTGGGCGCCGACTTCGTGGCCAAGGCCAAGCCCGATGGCTACACGCTGCTGATGGGCGCGGTGCACCACACCATCGCGACCAGCGTCTACAAGAAGCTGCCCTACGATTTCCAGAAAGACTTGGCGCCCATCACCGTCGTGGCCATGGTGCCCAACGTGCTGGTGGTCAACGCCGCCAACACGCCGGCCAAAAACGTCGCCGAACTGGTGGCGCTCGCCAAGTCCGCGAAGGACAAGCTGGCCTACGGCTCCAACGGCAACGGCACCGCGCAGCACCTGATCGGCACGCAGTTCCAGGCCAGCACCGGCGCCGAACTGCTGCACGTGCCCTACAAGGGCAGCGGCCCGCTCACCACCGACCTGCTCGGCGGCCAGGTGGCGATGTCCTTCGACACTATCACGCCGGTGCTGCAGCACATCAAGAGCGGCAAGCTGCGCGCGCTGGCCGTGACCACGGCGAAGCGCTCGTCGGTGCTGCCGGAGGTGCCCACCCTCGAGGAGGCCGGACTCAAGGGCTTCGACATCGGCACCTGGTTCGGCGTGCTGGCGCCGGCGGCTACGCCGAAGGAGGTGGTGGCGCGCCTCAACGCGGAGATGGTGAAGATCATCCAGTCGCCGGACTTCGCCGAGCGCATGCAGGCCATCGGCGCGGAGCCGCTGGGCGGCAGCTCGCAGGAGATGGCAGGCCGGATCCGCGAGGAGACGGCGAAGTTCGCGAAGCTGGTGAAAGAAGGAAAGGTCGCGATCGATTAGGGCCTGAGCAGGCCCTTAGCGCCAGGGCGTTGCGCCCCTGGTGAGCCGCGAATGCTCGACCATGATGCAGTGGTCCTGCACCACTTTCAGCCCGGCCGCGCGGCCCTTGGCCGCTGCTGCCTGATTGATGATGCCGAGCTGCATCCAGAGCGCCGGTGCGCCGATGGCGATGGCTTCGTCCATCACCGGCGGCACGTCTTCGGCCTGGCGAAACACGTTCACCAGGTCGATCTTCTCGTGCTTCGCGGCCTCTCTCAGCGTCGGATAGGCCTTCTCGCCGAAGACCTCGCGGGTGTTCGGATTGACCGGCACGATCCGGAAGCCGCGCGCCTTCATGTATTGCGAGACGCCGTAGCTGGTGCGATGCGGGCTCGGCGAGAGGCCGACGACGGCGATGGTGCGCGTGCGCGCGAGCAGCGCTCCGATGTCGGTGGGTGGGGTTGCGTCTTTCATCGCGCCATTTTGCGGCGCGGCGCGCAACCGTACCGTGCTCAGGCCTTGTACTTGATCGAGCAGCCGTAGGGCTTGGTGGCCGCCGCGCTGATCGGCTTGCCGCCGAAGGCTTCGCCGAGCGCCTGGTTCACGTAGTTGGTGGCGCTCTTGACGTCCTCGGCGCGCGCCGACGCAATGCTGTCGATGCCGCCCGCGTACACCAGCACACCCTTGGGATCGATGATGAAGAGATGCGGCGTGGTGCGCGCGGCGTAGGCGCGGCCGATCACGCCGTCTTCGTCCATCAGCACGGCCGTGGGCGCGGCCGACTGCTCCTTCATCCAGGCATCGAGTGCGGCCGGTTTCAGGTAGTCGCTGGCGGCGCGCTCGGTCGAGTTGACCGACAGCCAGACCACGCCCTTGTCGGTGGCCGCCTTCTGGGTGGCAGGCATGTTGCCGCTGCCGTAGTGCTTGCGCACGAACGGGCAGCCCGGATTTGTCCATTCGAGCACCACGAACTTGCCGGCGAAATCCGACAGCCGGTGCTGCTTGCCGCTGGTGTCGACGGCGACGAAATCGGGCGCCTTCTGGCCCACGGCCGGCGCGGCCATGGCGTGGGTGCCCATGAGGAAAGTGGCGCCGAGCGCCACCGCGGCGGCCACCACGGCGCGGCGCGAGGCCCGGCTCAGGGCCGCGCGGGCATTGCGCGCGGCACGGTAGGAACGCGAGTCGGAGGATGACGATGAAGGCATGGTCAGCTTGAACTCCCAATCAATATATTCAACAACCGCCACAGCTTAGAGCGGTTTTCTCACCTGCTTGTGACAACCCGTAGAGACTCGGGGTCAAAGCGTCGCCAAGGCCGAGCGTACCTCTTCTTTGCTAAGGATTTCGGTCAGCACCAAGGGCGCCTTGCCCGGCGCCTGCAGCACGTAGACCGGCACGCCGCTGCGCCCCAGCGCGGTCAGCGCGGCGGTGATCGCCGGATCGCGGCGCGTCCAGTCGGCGCGCAGCATGGCGACCTGCCTGGCATCGAACTCGGCCAGGAGCGCCGCATCGGCCAACGTGCTGCGCTTGTTGTACTGGCAGGTCACGCACCAGGCGGCCGTGAAGTCGATGAATACCGGCCGGCCGGCGGCCGCGAGTTCGCTCACGCGCGTCGCAGACCAGGGCTGCCAGCGGTCGCCGGTCGCGGCCACGGCCGGCGCCGCGCTGCGCATCACGTTGCCGCCGATGGCGCCCGCCAGCACCGCGGTGGCCGCGATCAGCAGGCTGGCCACCACGATGCGCGTGCGCCCGCGCAGCGTGAACGCCCAGACGATCGCCGCCAGGCACACCAGGAGGCCGAGCAGCGCGCCCGCGCCGTCGATACCGCTTTGCTGGCCCAGCACCCAGACCAGCCAGGCGACCGTGGCGAACATCGGAAAAGCGAGCAGCCGGCGCAGCGTGTTCATCCACGGTCCGGGTCGCGGCAGCAAGCGCGCCACCGCCGGCACGAAGCCCGCCGCCAGGTAGGGCAGGGCGAGGCCGAAGCCGAGCACCGCGAACATCAGCAGGGCCTGCGTGGCCGGCAGCCCGATCGCGAAGCCCAGCGAGGCGCCCATGAAAGGCGCCGAGCAAGGCGAGGCGATCACCACCGCGAGCACGCCCGACAGGAAGTCGTTGACCACCGGGTGCCGGGCCTGGGCGCCGCACAGCGAAGCCGGCGCCAGCATGCGGAACTCGTAGACGCCCGCGAGGTTGAGCCCGATCAGCGTGAAAAGCGCGGCCAGCACGGCCACCACCGCCGGTGACTGGAGTTGGAAGCCCCAGCCCAGTTCGGCGCCGGCCGCGCGCAGCGCGAGCATCGCGCCGCCCAGCGCCAGGAAGGACAGCATCACGCCGGCCGTGTAGGCGACGGCGGCCATCCGGTGGCCGCTGTGGTCTTCGGCCTGGCGCGTGAAGCCCAGCACCTTGATCGCGAGCACCGGGAACACGCAAGGCATCAGGTTGAGCAGCAGGCCGCCGAGCAGCGCGCCCAGCAGCGCGGCGACAAAGCTGCCTGCCGGTTGCGGCAGGGGCGCCGCGGTGTTCGCTTCGAGCGCGGCCTGCAAAGCCGGCGAGACCTCCGCCCGCGGGGCCGTGGCCGGCCAGGTGCCGGCAACCGGCGCTTCGGCGCGCCAGGCAATGGGCTGGCCGGCTTGCCGATCGGCCTCGGCCAGGACGACCACCACCGGCATCGTCGTCGGGCTGGCGCTGCGCTGATCGGAGAGCGGCACGGTGGCGGTCCAGGCGTCGCCCTGCCAGGCCTGCGTCCAGTCCTTGCCCTGCACGGCCGCCGTGTGGATCACCTCGCCGGTCTCGGGGAAGAACTCCAGGGTCTTGCCGCGCGCCGCCGCCGGCAGGCCTTCGAGGCGGACCTGCAGCTTGTCGCCCTCGATGGCGATCGTGCCCGGCTTCGCGAGCGCGGCCGGCTGGGCGGCCAGAGCGGCGTCGAAGGCGCTCTTGTGCAGTGCGGTCGAGCCCTGCAGCGGCAGCTTGAGCAGGAACTCGCCGTCTTCTGGAATGCATTCCTTGCGGCAAACCAGCCAGGAGGCCTTGAGTTTGATGTCGAGCCCGTTGGCGCCGGCGAGGCTTGCGGCGGGCTTGAAGTCGGACGCCACGGTCAGCGGCACCGGCAGCAGCACCGTGCCTTCGTAGCCGTAGTTGGCCAGGGTGCCGATCGGGATCTTCTTCGGCACCGGCCACGCGATGTCGCCGTTGGAGATGCCGGCCGGCAGCGACCAGGCGAGCTCGGTCGGCAGGCCGGAGTCGCCGGCGTTCTTCCAGTAGGTGTGCCACTCGGGCTGGTGCGTGATCTGCAGGCCGACCCAGACCGGCGCGCCGGCGACGACGCCCTGCGGCGCATGGGCGATCAGTTCCGCCCGCACATGGGGCGTGGTGACGACGGGTCCGACCTTGGTGGAAGCCAGCTGGCCCGCAGCCGGCAGGCAGGCTGCGAGAGTGGCGGCCAGGAAGGCCGCAAGACGAAGGGAGGGGAGAAATGCCATGCCGGTCAGTCGGAGCGCCCGCGCGGGGCGAAGTTCCGGGTGGCCCTCATGCGGCCCACCCCAGCACCACCCTGCGGGTGGTGGCGCTCTTCTTTTCGATCTTGGTCACGATGACCTGGCCGATCTCGCGTGTGTTCGCCACGTGGGTGCCGCCGCAGGGTTGGAAATCGATCTGTTCGGCATCCCCGATCCGGATGGTGCGGACCGTGCCCGTGCCGCGCGGCGGCTGCACGCTCATGCTCTTGACCAGCGCGGGATTGGCGTCGAGCTCGGCATCGGTGATGGCGCTCACGGCCAGCGGATGGCCGGCAGCGACCAGGCGCGCCAGGCCGGTCGTGAGCGCTTCCTTGTCCAGCGGATCGGTCATGTGGAAGTCCAGCCGCGCGTACTCGGGGGTGATCGAGCAGCCGTTGACCGGCTGCGGCACCAGGTGGCACAGCAGGTGGGTCGCGGTGTGGAAGCGCATGAGCTTGTGGCGGCGCTCCCAGTCGATGCGGGCCGTCACGGCATCGTCCGGCTTCAGCGTGCCCAGCAGTTCGGACTGGCCGGGCGCCGGCAGATGGACGATCTCGTCGGTCGCCCGGCCCTCGGCGTCTTTGCCCTTGCGTGTGTCGGCGATCGCCACTTCGCGCCCGTCGGCCACCAGCAGGTGGCCGCTGTCGCCGGCCTGGCCGCCGCCCTGCGGATAGAACACCGTGCGGTCGAGCACGATGCCAGCTTCGTCGGCGCGCACGACGCGGGCCCGGCATTCGCGCAGGTAGGCGTCGGAGCGGAACAGGTCGTCGGTCATCGCCCGATGGTAGCGGCGCCACCGCGCCGGGGTGCACCCACGCCAGAAAGCGCCCACAACCGACAGCGGGAGCTTGCGCGATCCGGATGATTCGTGGCTGCATGGCCTGTAGTCGCCTGAAGGACATCCGACCCATGAAGCATTCCAAGCTTTCTTCGGCCGCTGCGCTGCTGGCCGCCGTCATGCTGCTCGCGGCTTGCGGGGAAACGGCCAAGCTGCCGCCCGAAGCCGGCATCGGCCCCACGCCGCAACTGCCCGCGCCCAACAAGACGCTGATCCCGACCGTCAACATCGCCCCGGCCACCGGCTGGACCGACACCGCCGGCCCGAGTGTGCCCAGCGGCTTCACCGTGACGGCGCTGGCCCGCGGGCTGGACCATCCGCGCTGGGTCTACCCGCTGCCCAACGGCGACGTGCTGGTGGTCGAGAGCAACAAGCCGCCGAAGCCGGAAGGCGCGAACGGCGGCGGCCTGATGGACATGATCAGGGTCGCGGTGATGGGTCAGATCATGAAGCGCGCCGGTGCCCAAGTGCCGAGCGCCAACCGCATCACCCTGCTGCGCGATGCCGACGGCGACGGCGCGGCGGAGGTGCGCCAGGTGTTCATGCAGAACCTGGTGTCTCCTTTCGGGGTCGCGCTGGTCGGCAACGAGCTCTTAATCGCCAACGCCGACGCGCTGGTCAAGGTGCCCTACACCGAGGGTCAGACCTCGATCACGGCCGCCCCGACCAAGGTGACCGATCTGCCGGCCGGCATCAACCACCACTGGACCAAGAACGTGATCGCCAACCGCGAGGGCACCAAGCTCTACGTAACGGTCGGCTCCAACAGCAACATCGGCGAGAACAGCCTGGCGGCCGAAGAGGGCCGGGCCGCGATCTGGGAGGTCGACGTGAAGAGCGGCGAGAAGCGGTTGTTCGCCACGGGTCTGCGCAATCCCAACGGCATGGCCTGGGAACCGGAGACCAATGTGCTGTGGACGGTGGTGAACGAGCGCGACGAGATCGGCAGCGACCTGGTGCCCGACTACCTGACCTCGGTGAAGGATGGCGCCTTCTACGGCTGGCCCTGGAGTTATTACGGCCGCCATGTCGATGTGCGGGTGACGCCGCCCCGGCCCGAGATGGTGGCCAAGGCCGTGGTGCCCGACTATGCGCTGGGCTCGCACGTCGCAGCGCTGGGCTTGGCCTTCTCCAACCCGCGTGACATGCCGCCCGAGTTCGCCAACGGCGTGTTCGTCGGCGAGCACGGCTCGTGGAACCGCAGGCCGCTGTCGGGCTACAAGGTGGTGTTCGTGCCCTTCAGCGGCGGCCGGCCCAGTGGGCCGCCGGTCGATTTCGTCACCGGCTTCCTGAGCGCCGACGAGAAGGCGCAGGGCCGTCCGGTCGGCGTGGCGCTCGACAAGAGCGGCGCGCTGCTGGTGGCCGACGATGTGGGCAACGCCGTCTGGCGCGTCGCGCGAGCGAAGTAGCTGCCTCTAGAAGCCCTGCAGCACCACCTTGCCCTGCGCCTTGCCGCTCTCGATCAGCGCATGGGCGCGGCGCAGGTTCGCCGCATTGATCGTGCCGAAGCTTTCGTTGGCCGTGGTGCGGATGCGGCCCGCATCGACCAGCGCGGCGACTTCGGCCAGCAGCTCGCCCTGGCGCGCGACGTCGGGGGTCTCGAACTTCGAGCGCGTGAACATCGACTCCCAGTGCAGCGAGATCGCCTTGCCCTTGAGCGGCATGGCATCGAACACCGCCATGTCGTCGATCACCGCGAGCTGGCCCTGGGGCTTCAGGCTTTCGACGATCTGCGCGTAGTGCTGCCCGGTCTGCGTCAGGCTGGCGACCATGTCGACTTCGCCGATGCCGTCAGCCTTGAGTTCGCCGGCGAGCGGCTTCGAGTGGTCGATCACCGCGTGTGCGCCCAGCGCCAGGCACCAGGCGCGCGTTTCGGCGCGCGAGGCGGTCGCGATGATGCGCAGCTGCGTGAGCTGGCGCGCCAGCTGGATGAGGATCGAGCCGACGCCGCCGGCGCCGCCGACGATCAGGAGCGTCTGCCCGGCGCCGCCGCTCTTCGGCACCCGGAGCCGGTCGAACAGCAGCTCGTAGGCGGTGATCGTGGTCAGCGGCAGGGCTGCGGCCTGCGCGTCGTCCAGGCTCTTCGGCGCGAGCGCGGCGATGCGTTCGTCCACCACATGCAGTTCGCTGTTGGTGCCGGGCCGGGTGATCGAGCCTGCGTAGTACACGCGGTCGCCCGGCTTGAAGCCTTGGACCGCCGCACCGACGGCCTCGACCGTGCCGGCCGCGTCCCAGCCCAGCACCTTCGTCTCGGCCGCCCCCGGCCGCGCGCCCTTGCGCACCTTGGTGTCGACCGGGTTCACGGAAATCGCCTTCACCCGCACCAGCAGGTCGCGCGCGCCGGGCGTGGGCTCGGGCAGGCTGAGGTCCTCGAGCGAGGCGGGATCGTCGATGGGAAGGGATTGGCGGTAGCCGACGGCTTTCATGGTGTGTCCTTGGAGGAATGGAATCGATGCGGTCGAATGTAGGCATCGCGGCCGGCTTTGATAAGCTGCCCGCAAAGCGCATCAGTTTCAAATGAAAATTGAAAATATCGCGGACCTCCACGTGCTGGTGCACACGGCGCGCGGCGGCACCCTCACGGCGGCGGCGCGCGCGCTGGGCATCACGCCCGCGGCGGCCAGTGCGACCTTGAAGCGGCTCGAGGCACAGCTCGGCGCACGCCTGTTCGAGCGCTCGACCCGCGCGATGCGGCTCACGCCGCAAGGCCAGACGCTGCTCGACTACGCCAGCCGCGCCTTCGAGCTGCTGGCCGAAGGCGAGTCGCTGGTGGCGGCCGATCGCGGCGCGCTGGTCGGCACGGTGCGCGTCGCCGCGCCTTCGGACCTCACGCGCAGTGCGCTTTTGCCCTGGTTCGACGACTTCCTCGATGCGCACCCGGGCCTGCAGCTCGCGCTCTCGGTCGGCGACCGGCCGCTCGACGTCACGCGCGACGAGGTCGACGTGGCGCTGCGCTACGGCGCGCTGGCGGATTCGCGGCTGGTTGCGCGCAAGCTGGCTGATTCGCGTCCAGTGCCGTGCGCTTCGCCCGCCTACCTTCGCCGGCACCCAGCGCCGCAGGTGCCGCAGGACCTGCTGCAGCACAACTGCCTGACCTTCCATCGCAGCGGCCGGCGCCAGCGTGTCTGGCGCTTTGCGCGCAACGGCCAGTGGACCGAGGTGCGCGTCGACGGCGACCGCATCGTCGACGACGCCTCGCTCGCGCGCCAGTGGGCGCTCGCGGGCCGCGGCATCACGCTCAAGTCGGCGCTCGACGTGCAGCAGGACGAGGCCTCGGGTGCGCTGGTGCGGCTTCTGCCCGACTGGGACACCGAGCCCTATCCGCTGCACGCCCTGCTGCCCAGCGGCCGCTTCGTGCCGGCGCGGGTGCGTTCGCTCATCGATTTCCTGGCGGCCAAGTTCGCGGCGCTGCCCTCGCGCCACTAAGCTCGCACCACTAAGATTGCCTCATGACTGCCCTTGCCAGCCGCTTCTGGTCCCAACTCACGACACGCGATTTCGCCGCGCTCGATCCGGCCGCGACCGTCGCGGTGCTGCCCCTGGGCGCGACCGAGCAGCACGGCCCGCATCTGCCGCTGGGCGTGGACTCGACCCTGGTCGACGGCATCGTCGCCGCCGCGCTGCCGCTGCTGCCGGCCGAGCTGCCGGTGCTGTTCCTGCCGACCCAGCAGATCGGCCTGAGCCCCGAGCACGCGCGCTTTGCGGGCACGCTCACCCTGTCGGCTGAGACGCTGATCCGGCTCTGGAACGAGATCGGCGCCGGCGTCGCGCGTGCGGGCGTCAGGAAGCTGGTGCTTTTCAATGCGCACGGCGGACACACCGGCGCGATGGACATCGTCGCGCGCGAGCTGCGTGCGGCGCACGGTCTCATCGTCTACAGCGCGAGCTGGTTCAACCTGCCGCTGGGCGATGCGGGCGCGCAGTTCAGCGCCGACGAACACCGTTTCGGCGTGCACGCCGGCGAGATCGAGACCTCGATGATGCTGGCCCTGGCGCCGGGCCAGGTGGCGATGCAGGCGGCGCGCGATTTCGGCTCCAGCTCGCGCCAGCGCGCGGCCGATTACCCGGTGCTCGGCAACGGCAGGAGCGCCAGGCTGGGCTGGGCCATGGAGGACTACAACCCCGCAGGTGCCGCCGGCAACGCCGCCGCGGCGACCGCAGAGAAAGGCCGCGCGGTGATCGACGCCGCGGCGCGCCAGCTCGCGGCACTGCTGGCCGAGGCGTCGCGCCTGCCGCTGTCGACCGCGCACACCGGGCCGTTGGGCTGAACAGCCTCAGCCGGCCACCGCCGGCCCGCCCGGCGCGGCTTCCTTGATCTTGATCGTGCCGTCGGGCCGCTCGCAGGTGCCGATGAGCAAGCCGCTGGCGACCGCATGCGCGCGCAGCGCATCTACCACTTCGTCGCGCCCCGGGCTGGCCGAGAACGCGGGTGTGCTGTCGAGCGCGAAGAGCTGGAAGGCATAGCGGTGCACGCCGTGTCCCGGCGGCGGATCGGGCGGCAGCCAGGCGGCCTGGAGGTAGGAATTGCGGCCGGTGTGAACGCCGGTTCCCTCGTTGCCGGCACTGGCGATCGCGGCCTCGGGCAGGTTGCCGTCCTCCGCCGGAAGGCCGACCACGATCGCATGCACCAGCGGATGGGGCGTCGGCGAATCGGCATCCTCGACCAGCAGCACCAGCGAAGCGGCGCCGGCCGGCACGCCGGTCCATTGCAGGGGCGGCGACAGGCCTTCGCCGTCGGCCGTGTAGCGCGGCGGCAGCGGCGCATGGTCGACGAAGGCCAGGCTGGCGACCGAGATCGAGGCCATGCCCTGGCGCAGCCCCAGGGTGTTGAAGGCGATCTCGTCGAGGCCGGCGCGCACGCCGTGCAGGGCGTGGCCGATGGCTTCGGGAAGTTTTTCGAGCATCCCGCCTGTATAGCTCGCGGGCGGCAGCAGGCGTGTAGGCAGGCTCCGCTATCATGAAACGGCGCTGCGCTGCCGCGGTCGCCTCTTCCCTCCCATTCCAATACCAAGGAAGCGTATGAGCATCGTCTGGACCATCCTGATCGGTTTCGTCGCGGGCCTCGTGGCGCGCGCCATCAAGCCCGGCGACGACTCGGCCGGCTTCATCGTGACCACCCTGATCGGCATCGCCGGCTCGCTGATCGCGACCTACCTCGGGCAGGCGATGGGCTGGTACACCGCGGGCCAGGGGGCCGGCTTCATCGCCTCGGTGGTCGGCGCGATCGTGCTGCTCTTCATCTGGGGCCTCGTCAAACGCAAGTGAGCGTGCCGGGCAGCGATGGCCCGCAAATCCAGGGCGCACCACCATGTCTACGTCGTCGAACTCGACGACCGGGTCTGGAACATCGCCCGCTTCCGGCGCGCCAACCCCGACTATCGGCTCGGCCAGCCCTTCGTCTACGTCGGCATGACGGGGCTGGATCCCGACGTACGCTTCGACAAGCACAAGGCTGGCATCCAGGCCAACGCCTTCGTGCGTGACTATGGGCTCAGGCTGTTGCCGGCCCTTTATGCGGTCTACAACCCGATGCCCTACGAGGCCGCGCGCGAGATGGAGGTCGAACTCGGCATCGCGTTACGCGAAGCCGGCTATGGCGTCTGGCAAGCTTGAAATAAGCTCTCCCCCAGGCTTCGCGCACTTTGTGTCGCTACGCCAACCCCCTCACCGGGGGCAACACCAGCGGGCCGGCAAAGCCGGCTCCGCGGTGTTCCTGGAAGGGAGCTCGGGAACGCTTTGACGTGCAACGACAGGAGGCGCTATGGACGGTACGGCCTGCATCGTGATGACCACCGCCAGCACCGAGGACGAGGCGGAAGCGCTCGCCGCCGCGATCGTCGAGGCGGGCCTCGCGGCCTGCGTGCAGGTGCAGCGCGTGCGCAGCTTCTATGTCTGGCAGGGCACGCTGCACCGCGAGCCCGAATGGCTGCTTTTCATCAAGACCCTCGCCGCGCGCTATGTGGTGCTGGAAGCCTTCATCCGGGAACGCCACAGCTACGAAATGCCGGAGATCGTGCAGCTGCCGATCACGGCCGGGTCCGCGGACTACCTGCGCTGGCTCGCTGACGGCAGCGCGGGCGTCGCTCAGGCGTAGGTCACCCAGTCCGCCCAGGCCGGGCCGTCGAGGTGCGGCAGCGTGTTGTAGGTCACCAGCATGTGGCGCTTGGGCGTGAAGGCGAATTCGGTGACGGCGGTGTTGCGGATGCGCAGGTTCAGCTCGATGGTGGTCTCGGGGCTGGTGCCCAGCACGTGGCCGACCGCGGTGCTGATCGGGCCGCCGCTCGACACCACGAGGACCCGGGCGCCGTGGTGCTTGCCGCGCACGTGGTCCAGCGCGCCCGTCACCCCGGCCAGGAAATCGACGTAGCTCGGCATCCCGGCCGGTGCCGTCCGGCCCTGCATCCAGGCACCCAGCCCGTCGCGCAGCAGCCGGAAGTGGTGGCGGTACTTCTCGGGTGAATCGGGCTTCTCGAGCTTCTCGGGATGGATGGTCGCAATGACCGCTTCGGCGTCGTACTCGTCGAGTCCCGGCCAGGGCAGCACGTCGTCGCGCGCGAGGCCCAATCCTTCGGCGATGCCTTCCCAGGTCTGGCGATGGCGTTTCAGGGTGCCGGTGATGACGGCATCGAACTGCATGCCGCGTTCGCGCCAGTACTCGCCCAGGCGCCGCGACTGCCGGTGGCCCAGTTCGCTCAGCTGGTCGTAGTCGGCCGCGCCGAAGCTGGCTTGTCCGTGGCGTACGAGATAGAGGGTTCCCATGCGCGGAATTCTGCCGGCGCGCGCCGGAAAAGCGGGTCACTGCTGCGACCTTTCTGCGCTGGACGGGTGGGGTGATGGGTGCTGAAGTGTGAACTTTTTCATACAAATCATGTAATGAGTTGAATCACAAAGTTCTCATTCTGTAAGAATGCAAACTTTCGTTAACACCGATCGAGAGCCGCCGGTCCAGGGACGCCGCTTTCATAACAAGAGGACAGCAGAGCATGAACAAGTCATATCGGAGCGTCTGGAATCCCGCACTCGGGGCATGGGTCGCGGTGTCGGAGATCACGGCCGCACGCGGCAAGCGCTCCGGCGGCCTGGGCAGCTTGCTGGTCGCGGCGGGCCTGAGCGTCCTGGCGGCATCCGGCGCCGCGCAGACCGTCGACTACAACGACGGCGACAACCTGGCGGCTGCGATCGACACGACGCTGTCGGACGTGACCCTCAACAGCCTCGGTGCGGGCACGGCCACGCAGAGCGGTGTCGTCAGCGGTACCAACGGCATCGTCAAGACCGGCGCCGGCATCATCGTCCTGGGCGCTTCCAACACGTACCAGGGCACCACGACGATCAATGCGGGCGCCTTGCAGGTGAATTCCGATGCCAACCTCGGCACCGGCGGAGCCATCGCTTTCGGTGGCGGCACGCTGCGCCTGGGCGCCGACAACTTCTCGAGCGGCCGCGCGATCGTGCTCGGCGCCGCCGGCGGCACCGTCGATGTGGCCGGCACCCAAACCAATACGCTGAGCGGCCAGATCACGGGCAGCGGCGTGCTCACGCTGCGCAACACCGGCACCAATGCGCTAGGCAGCGAGACCCAGCGCCTGAGCATCGACAACGCCGCGAACAACTACACGGGCGGAACCGTCCTGCAGGGCAACGGGACGGCCGGCCGCCTCAATGTCTGGACGCACACGACGGGCTCCTTCGGCAGCGGCCCGATCGCCATCCTCGAGAACGCCGAGTTGCGCTTCCAGGACGCCACCGCGAGCGCCGGCAACCTTGCCATCACGGTGCCGGTCGGCGTCAACACCAACGTCAACGGCAGCAACAGCGGCCTCCAGTTCCAGAACGGCGCGAACGCCGGCACGGCGACGATCACCAACAACGGTGCAGGCACCTATGTGCTGTTCGGCGGCGGAGGAGCCAGCGCGCAGCAGGCGACCCTCAACAACAACGGCGGCCGGCTGATCTTCCAGGAGAACAGCAACGGCGGCACCGCGACCCTCAACAACGGCGGCACGCTCCAGATGGCGAACACGGCGGACCTGAGCGGTGCCACCGTCGTCAATACCGGCCAGGTCTACGTCAACGACATCAGCGCGCCGGCGGCGGCGATAGGTTCCCTGTCGGGCTCGGGCAGTGTCGTACTCGGCACCGCCACGCTGCAAGTGGGGGCGCTGAACAAGAACGACACCATCAGCGGGGTGATCTCGAACACGGGCCCGGGCTCGCAGGACAAGAACGGGTCGCTCTACATCAATCCCGTGATGCTCGGCAACGGCGCCGTGGTCAAGGTCGGCGCCGGCACCCTGACGCTGACGGGCGACAACACCTACACCGGCGGCACCACCATCAGCGGCGGTGCCCTGCAGCTGGGGGCGGGCACCGCCAGCGGCAGCGTGCAAGGCAACATCGCCATCGGCAGCGGCGCTTCGCTGATCGTCAACCGCTCGGACAACATCACGCTGACCAACGCGCTCAGCGGCAATGGCTCGCTGGCGCAGAGCGGCCCCGGCACCACGACCATCGGCACGGCCAACACCTACAGCGGCGGCACCACGCTCAATGCCGGCGGGCTCACCATCACGGCCGTTGGCGCGCTGGGCACTGGCGCCGTGACGATCAACGGCGGCACTTTCGGCACGCAGGTCCAGCTGGACAACGCGGTCGTCGTGAACAACAGCTTCAATGTCGCGCCGGTCGCCTCCTCCACCTGGACCGGCCCGGTGACGCTGAATGCAGACGCCACGCTGACCCACGTCGCGCCGCTGGGCTCAATCGTGTTCGCGGGCAGCATCGGCGGTGCGCACGGCATCACGCTCGACGGGGTCGGCGGCGGCTGGAGCGGCTACGCGTACAACGCCGTCAATACCTACAGCGGCACGACCACGGTGCAGGGCAACGCCAACCTGCTGCTGGCAGCCGCGGGCACCGTGCCGGGCGACCTCGTCGTCAACGGCAACGGCAGCGTGCTCGTGAACGGCAACGGCCGCCTGGCGCCGACCGCGAACCTCACGGTCAATTCCACCGGCAATGTCGTCGCGGGGCAGCCCGTGTCCGGCGTCGAATTGCTCAACGCGACCCAGACCATCGCCCAGCTGAACGGCAGCGGCACGGTCGGGCTGAACGGCAGCGAGCTGACGGTCGGCGCCGGCAATTTCAGCGGCACGATGTCGAACGGCGTCTTCATGCCAGGGCCGCCCCCCGGCGCTGGTTCGCTGGTCAAGGCCGGCACCGGTACCCTGACGCTCTCAGGCGCCAACACCTACACCGGCAGCACCACCGTCAGCGGCGGCACCTTGCGTGCCGGCGCGACCAACACCCTGAGCGCCGTGTCGGCGCACAGCGTGGCAGCCGGCGCCACGCTCGACCTGGCGGGCTTCAGCCAGAGCATGGCCGCGCTCAACAACGATGGCACCGTCTCGCTGGTCGGCGCCACGCCCGGAACCACGCTGACGGTGAACGGCCCCTACGTCGGCAACAACGGCACCTTGCGCCTGGGCACCATGCTCGGCGCCAGCGGCCCGTCCGACCGGCTGGTGCTCGACGGCGCCACCGCCGTCGCCAGCGGCAGCACCACCTTGCAGATCACCAACCTCGGCGGCCTCGGCGGCCAGACCTTGGGCAGCGGCATCGAGGTGATCACCGCGCTGAACGGCGCCACCACCACGGCGCAGACGACCAAGAGCGCCTTTGCGCTCGGCGGAGCGGGCCACGTCGATGCCGGCGCCTTCGAGTACCGCCTGTACGCCGCCGATGCGAGCGGCGCCGGGGAGAACTGGTATCTGCGCTCGGAAGTGATTCCGCCGCCCCCGCCGCCCCCGCCACCGCCCCCGCCGCCTCCCGGCCCGCCGGCGCCTCCGGCTCCACCTGCGCCTCCGGCTCCGCCGGCTCCCCCGGCGCCACCCGCTCCGGCGCCCGCGCCGGTACCGGTCACGGCCTACCGCGCCGAGGCCCCGATGCTCGCGGCCCTGCCGTCGCAGCTGCGCCGCACCGACCTCGCGATGATCGGCAGCCTGCGCAGCCGCCTCGGCGACGACGACGTGAGCGGTCGTGCGGTAGCCAGCCTGACGCCGGTGGAAGGTGCGCTCTCGGCCGAGCGCCGCGCCTGGGCACGCGCCGTCTACAGCGATGTCGACATCCGCCAGTCGGGCGTCGTCAGTCCCTCGACGCAGGGCCACGTCGCCGGCGTCCAGGCGGGCACCGATCTCTACGTCTCACAGCTCGGGGATTGGCACGCCGGCGTGTATGTCGGCACGCTCGACGGCGATGCCGACCTGAGCGGCTTCGCCAGCGGCGTCTATCGCCCGGTCGGCAGTACCGATCTGCGCGCCCGCTACCTCGGCGCCTACGCCTCGTATGCCAACGCGACCGGCTTCTACGTCGACACCGTGCTGCAGTACGGCTCGCATCGCTACACCATCCGTCCGCTCGGCGGCCTCGCGGCCTCGGGCAAGGGCAACAGCCTGACGGCCTCGGTCGAAGTCGGCCAGGCCTTTGCGCTCGGCGGCGGCTGGACGATCGAGCCGCAGGCGCAGCTGAGCTACCGCAAGGCGCGTGTCGACGACCTGGCGATCGCAGGCGCCCTGGTGCAGCAGGACGATTCCGGCAACTGGACCGCCGGCCTCGGCGTGCGCGTGAAGGGGGACATTTCCACCGCGGCCGGGCGGCTGCAGCCCTATGCACGCGTCGGCGTGGTTCGCGGCAGCGGCGGCAGCGATGTCGCGCGCTTCGTCAACGGCCCTTTCGTCACGCCCATCGGCAGCACGGGCAACTACACCTCGGTGGAACTGGCGGGCGGCGCCACGCTGTCGCTGAGCAAGACCGTGAGCCTGTACGGCGAAGTCGGCAAGGTCTTCAGCGCCGGCGGCGACACCAAGGTGAAATCGTCGATCCAGGGCGCGATCGGCGTGCGCGTGCGCTGGTAGCAAAGAAAACGCGGCGGGTGGAACTCGCGTGCGCCGGGCGGCTCGTACCGCCATGCGTGTCCTGACCACCTCCCCCGGTTCTCTTCCCCGGCGCACGGTCGCCGCCGCGCTGGTCGCAGCGCCCGCCCTCTGGCTCGGCGCGCGCGCGCAGCCGCAGGCGGCGCGCCTCGCCACGCCGTCGCAGACCGAAGGGCCGTTCTACCCCGTGCGCCTGCCGCAGGACGTGGACAACGACCTGCTGCGCAACGGCACGCTGAACTACCGCAGCGGCCAGCCGGCCTGGGTCGAGGGCAGCGTGACCGACCTGGCCGGCCGGCCGCTGCGTGGCGCCCAGGTCGAGATCTGGCAGTGCGACCAGGACGGCCACTATCACCACCCCGGCGACGGCGACCGCGCCGATGCCGCGTTCCAGGGCTTCGGCCGAGTGGCGGTCGATGCCGACGGCCGCTATCGCTTTCGCACCATCCGGCCCGTGGCCTACAGCGGCCGCACGCCCCACATCCATGTGAAGGTGAAGTTGGGCGCACGCGAGTTGCTGACGACGCAGCTCTATGTGGAGGGCGACCCCGGGAACGCGCGCGACTTCCTCTGGCGCAACCTGCCGGAGGCCTCGCGTGCCGCGATCACCGTGCCTTTCGAGCCGGCGGCGGATGGCGTGCGGGCGCGTTTTCCGATCGTCATCGCGGCCTGAGGCGGGCCGCTCTCAACGCTGCGACAGCACCTCGGCGAACATCGCGGCATCGACGTTGCCACCGGTCAGCGCAATGCCGACCGTCTTGCCCTGCCAGCGCGAGCGCTGCTGCATCGCGGCCGCCAAGGCCGCCGCGCCCGCGCCTTCGGCCACGTTGTGGGTGTCGGTGAACAGCGTGCGCATCGCCGCGGCCACTTCCTCGTCGCTCACCGCGACCACCTCGTCGGCTTCGCGCCGGATCACTGCCAGCGCCTCCGGCACCGGCGTGCGGCAGGCCATGCCGTCGGCCAGCCTTGTGCTGACGGGCGCTTCGATCGCCCGGCCGGCACGGAACGAATCGAGATACGCGGTCGCATGCGCCGACACCACGCCGACGAGCCGCGTCTTGACGCCGCAATGCGCACGCGCCGCCGTCGCGGCCGCGAAGCCGGAGCCCAGTCCGATCGGCACGAACAGCACCTCGGGCGGCGCATCGGCCAGCGCTTCGAAGAATTCCACATAGGCGGTCGCGACGCCGCGCACCAGCTCGCGGTGGAAGGAGGGCACGCGGTGCAGCCCGTCGCGCTCGGCCAGGTGCGCGGCATGCTCGCTCGCGGTCTGGAACTCGTCGCCGTGCTCGACCAGCGTGACGCCGAGCGCGCGCATGGCCGCGTTCTTCTCGACCGAGTTGCCGTGCGGCACCACGATGGTCGCCGCCAGGCCGTGGCGCCGCGCGGCGAAGCCGACCGACTGGCCGTGGTTGCCGCGCGTGGCGCTGATCACATGGCGCACCCCGGGCTCGTCGCGCGCCAGCGTCTCGAAGTAGGTGAGCCCGCCGCGCAGCTTGAAGGCGCCGGCCGGCGTGTGGTTTTCATGCTTGGTCCACACCGTGCAGCCCAGGCGCCCGGCCAGCAGCGGCCAGGCATACTGCGGCGTCGGCGGCATCGCCGCGTAGACGGTGCGGCGCGCGGCGGCGATCTCTTCGCGTGTGAATCGCATCGGCTACTTGCGTTCCGGCAGCGCGATGCGCACCGCGAGCGCGGCCAGCACGCTGCCCATCACATAGCGCTGGGCGCGCAGCCAGCCTTCGCTTCGCGACAGGAAGGCCGTCAGGCGCGCGGCACTCAGCACCAGCAGCACGTTGACGCCACCGCTGACGCCGATCTGCACCGCGCCCAGCATCAGGCTCTGCAGCAGCACCGAGCCGCGCTCGGGATGCAGAAACTGCGGGAAGAAGGAGAGGTAGAACATCGCCACCTTGGGGTTCAGCAGGTTGGTGACGAAGCCCATGCTGAAGAGCTTGGCCGGCGGATCGTCGGGCAGCAGCCGGGCCTCGAAAGGCGCGCTGCCGCCCGGCTTGACCGCCTGCCAGGCAAGCCACATCAGGTAGGCCGCGCCGGCCAAACGGATGGCGTCGAAGGCGAAGGGCACGGCGATCAGCAGCGCCGTCAGCCCCAGCGCCGCGGCCATCAGGTGCACCACGAAGCCCAGCAGCACGCCGGCCAGCGACATCAGTCCGGCCGCGCGGCCCTGGCACAGCGCGCGCGAGACGCAATAGATCATGTTCGGGCCGGGCGTCAGCACCAGCACCAGCGCGGCGAGCGCGAACAAGGCGAGTTCGGTGAAGCTCATCGGCATGTCAGATCCCCTCGGAGTCGAGCGTGACGGTGCCGCGCGGCGTATCAAACACCGCGCGGAGCTTGGGCGCGCCGGTGCTCACCGGAACGTTCGAAAGCCCGATGGCTTCCATCGCCGCGTCCAGGTCGCCGGCGCGCGGATGCGCGACGGTCAGCGAACGCAGCCTGACGCCGGAATCGGCCATGCTGTCGCTCGGATGCACCGGGCCCCATTCGATCAGCGTGGGCAGCGTGCCGTACATCAGGCGTTGGCCGTCGTCGCGCACCGTGATCTGCCATGCGAGCCGGCCGGCCGGCGTCTCGCGCGAGGCTTCGAGCACGCGGCCGCGGTCGATGCGCTGCCGCGCCAGGGCCTGCACGGCCGCGCCGGCATCGGGCACCTCGGCCACGAAGTGCACCAGCCGCGGCCCGCCGCGTGCCAGGCCGGCCTGCAGCTCGGCATCGTCGAGGTCGAACCAGCGATGGGTGCCGGCGGCCCGCGTCGGCCTGGCCTTGGGGTCGATCGCGATGATCTCGAGATAGGCGCGCGGGAATTCGACGGTTGCGATCTTCATCAGGCGGTTGTGTGTGCCCATCAGCGGATGCGCGCCGCCTGGGCCGGGCGCGATGCCGAAGGTGGCTTCGCACCACTGGACGCCTTCGTCGAGGTCGCCGGCGGCGATCACAAGGTGGTCGATGCGCGCTTGCACGAGGCCTCCTAGAGCGTGACCTTGCCGTCGATGCAGGTGACCGAGTCGCCGCCGATCCAGACCTGGCTTTCCGCGTCGCGCGACACATGGACGCGTCCTGCGCGGCCCAGGCACTGGCCTTGCGCCGCGAGGTAGCGTTCGGGCAGGTGCCCATCGGCGATCAGCCATTGCGCGAGGCTGGCGTTGAGGCTGCCCGTGACCGGATCTTCCTCGACGCCGATCGGCGCCGCGAAGGCGCGCACCTCGAGGCCGATGCCTTCGTCGTTCGAGCGCGCGAAGGCGCGCGCCTCGCGGTTGGAACGCGAGATCAGGGGCGAGGCTGCATCGTCTTCCGCCGCAGGGACGCCCGCCACGCCGACCTTCTGGCCGAGCTCCTTGAGCATGCGGTGGTCGGGCTTGAGCGCGAGCACGGTGTCCGCGTCGTCGAGCAGCAGGCCCAGCCACACCGGACCGTTGTCGAGCAGCTGCGCAGCCACGATCTGCTGCGACTTGAGGCCCAGCGCGGCGGCCACCTTGGCCAGCAGCGAGGGGCTCGGCGCGCTGCGCCTGAGCGGCGGCGCGGCGAAAACGAGCCGTTCGCCCTCGTGCCGGATCGGCACCAGGCCCGCGGCGCACTGCTGGACGATGCGGCCTGCCGCCTTGGGCCGGCCGCCGGCCTGCAGCCAGGCATGGCAGCTTCCCAGCGTCGGGTGGCCGGCAAAGGGCAGCTCGCCGCCCGGCGTGAAGATGCGCACGCGGTAGTCGGCCGACGGTTCGCTGGGCGGCAGCAGGAAGGTGGTCTCTGAAAGGTTGGTCCACTTCGCGAAGCTCTGCATCGCGGCATCGTCGAGGCCGGTGGCGTCGAGCACCACCGCGAGGGGATTGCCGAGATAGGGCTTCGCCGTGAAGACGTCGACTTGCTTGAAGGGGCGGGTTTTCATGAGCTTCATTCCAGTGCGAGGTCGAGCACGCCGCGTGCGCCGGCGCGGCTGCGCAGATCGGCGAACCAGCGCTCGACATGCGGCCAGGCGGGCCGCGTGTATTCGGTCTGCGGCAGGCCGAACCAGCGGTGCGCTTCACAGCCCACGGGGATGTCGGCCATCGTGAATGCATCGCCGAGCATGAAGGCGCGCGTGGCGAGGTGCGCGTCGAGCAGCGCGAACAGCGGCTCGGTGGCATGCACCGAATGCGCGATCACGGCCGGGTCGCGCTGGTCCGAAGGCACGCGGACCCACTGCCTGAAGGCACCGGCGCTCACCGGATTCAGCGTGGTCTGCTGCCAGTCCATCCAGCGCTCGGCGTCGAAGCGTGCGGCCAGCGGCTCGGGATAGAGCTTGCCGGGCGAGTGCTTGGCGCAGAGGTAGCGCACGATCACGTTCGATTCCCAGAGCGTGACGCGGCCCTCGCCCTCACCGTCGTCGATGGCCGGCACCAGCGCGTTCGGATTGAGCCTCAGGTATTCGGGCGTCTGGACGATGCCGAACTTGCCGCCGGCCTCGGTGCGCTGGAAATCGAGCCCGATCTCCTGCGCGCACCACACCACCTTGCGGACGTTGATGGAGCTGATGCGCCCCCAGATATTGAGCATGGTCAGAATCCCTTCGAGGGGCGGTCGATCAAGAGAAGACGAACGGCCAGCGCGATCATCACCGTGGCGAGCAGGCCGCGCTGGAAGCCGGCGGCGCCGCGCCGGCGCTGCAGCCAGCGGCCGATCTGTCCGCTGCAGGCACCCAGCACGGTGTTGAAGACGAGCCCGGCCAGCGAGAGCGCGACACCCAGCATCACCAGCTGCATCGGCACGCTGCCGCGCGCCGGGTCGACGAACTGCGGCAGGAAGACCATGAAGAACAGCAGCGCCTTCGGATTCACCAGGTTGTTGAGCCAGGCCATGCGCAGCACGCGCGCGAAGCCGGCGCGATCGGCGTGCGCCTGCAGGCGTGCATCGCCCGAGCGGAGCGCCTGCCAGGCGAGCCACAGCAGGTAGAGCGCGCCCGCATAGCGCAGCAGGTCGAAGGAGGGCGGCCATGCCGCCACCAGCGCGGTGACGCCGGTCGCGGCGCACAGCGTGTGGACCAGGTCCGCCGCCGCGATGCCGAGCCCGGCCGCGAAGCCGGCGCGCGGCCCCAGTGCGACGCCGTGCGAGAGCACGAAAGCCATGTTGGGCCCGGGCGAGAGGAACAGCGCCAGCACCGCCACCAGGAAGAGCGAGAGGGTCGCGAGGTCGATCATGGCGTGCGCGTCTCGAGGTAGGGCGTGATGTTCTTCATGGCGCGCGCGACATAGGCTTCTTTTTCGCCCACCGGCGCGACGTAGTGGAGCGCATCGGCCGCGGCCTCGGGGCCTTCGGTGCGCGCGATGATCCACGCAGCGAGATAGGGCGACGCGAGGCAGCCGCCCGCGGTCGCCACGTTGCCGGCCGCGAAGAAGGGCTGGTTCAGCACCTCGATGCCGGCCTCCTGCACCCAGGGCTTGGTCGTCAGGTCGGTGCAGGCCGGCACGGCGCCCAGCAGGCCCAGCTTGGCCAGCAGCAAGGTGCCCGAGCACTGCGCGCCGATCAGCTGGCGCGACGGGTCGAGCGTGAGCGCCGAGAGGATGGCCGGATCGGCCGCGATCTCGCGCGTTCGGATGCCGCTGCCGACGATCACGGCCTCGGCCTCGCAGGCATCCGCCAGGGATGCGCTGAGCTTCACCGTCACGCCGTTCATGGACGTGACCGAGGCGCTCGGCCCGGCCAGGCTGACGCGCCAGCCCGGCTTCTTGATCCGGTTGAGGACGCCGAGCGCGATCAGCGAGTCGAGCTCGTTGAACCCTTCGAAGGTGAGGATGGCGATGTGCATCGTCGTGCCTTGATTCGATGCCCTTTACACGGGACTGGCGGCGAGTTGGCGCTCGACCTCGGCAGCCGCGTTGTGCGCCAGCTGCTCGCGCACGGCCTCGCCCAGCGCGGTGATCGCGGTGTCGATCTCCTCGACGCTCGCGGTCACGAAGGACAGGCGCAGCGTACGCGGATCGCTGGCTCCCGCATAGAAGGGCGCGCCCGGCACGAAGGCCACGCCGCGTTCCACCGCCTTCGGCAGCAGCGCCACCGCGTCCATGCCCTCGGGCAGGCGCAGCCACAGGAACATGCCGCCGGCCGGTTTGTTGAACTCCACGCCCAGGCCCTTCATCTCGCGCGCCAGTGCGGTCAGCATCGCATCGCGCTGGCGCTTGTAGAGCGCGCGGATGGTCGGCACGTGGCGATCGAGGAAGCCCTCTTTCATCACTTCGGCCACCATGCGCTGGTTGAAGCCGGGGCTGTGCAGGTCGGCCGCCTGCTTGGCCTGCAGCAGCTTCGGAAAGATGGCCTTGGGCGCCACCATGAAGCCCAGCCGCAGGCCCGGCGCCAGCACCTTCGAGAAGGAGCCGAGGTAGACGCAGCCTTCGGGGTTGCGCGCGGTCAGCGGCAACGGCGGGGCTTCGTCGAACCAGAGGTCGCCGTAGGGGTTGTCCTCGACGATCGGAAGCCCGGCCTTCGCGGCCGCGGCCGATACTGCGGCACGGCGCTCCTCGGTCATCGTGCGGCCGGTGGGGTTCTGGAAGTTGGGCAGCAGGTAGACGAAACGCGCGTCCTTCGCTTTTGCCACGAGGTCGTCGACCGACACGCCCTCGTCGTCGCTGGCCACGCTCACGGGCTCGGGCTCCATCGGCGAGAAAGCCTGTAGCGCGCCCAGGTAGGTGGGCGTCTCGACCAGCACGCGGCTGCCCGGATCGAGCAGCACCTTGGCGATCAGGTCCAGGCCCTGCTGCGAGCCGGTAGTGATCAGCACCTGCGCCGGATCGACCGGCCAGGGCAGCATCGCCGCGACCGCTTCGCGCAGCGGGGCGTAGCCTTCGCTGGCGGCGTACTGCAGCGCGGCCTGGCCGTCCTTGTGCAGCACTTCGGCGCAGGCCTCGGCGAAGGCGCTGATCGGGAAGGTCTTGGGCGAGGGCAGGCCGCCGGCCAGGCTGATGATGCCGGGGCGCTCGGTGACCTTGAGGATTTCACGGATCACCGAAGGGTTCATCTTTTCGGCGCGGGCGGCGAGTTTCCAGTTCATGTCGTTTCCTTGGATGTGCGAGTCGTTATCGTGATGCCGCTGCGAGCACGGCGGGCGTGCGCGGTTGCGAGAGCTTCTTGCCGGCCACCACGGTGGCCACCACCGCCCCCGCGAAGCCGAGGGTGACGATGTCGATCGGCTCGCCGAGCAGCGGCACCGCGGCGAGGATCGAGAGAAAGGGTTGCAGCAGCTGGGTCTGGCTCACGCGCAGCGCACCGCCCATCGCGAGGCCGCGGTACCAGGCGAAGAAGCCCATCCACATCGAGAATACGCCGACGTAGACGAAGCCGATCCAGGCCGAGACGGCCACCGGCTGCTCGGGCCACAACCACAGCGTGCCCGGCAGCGTGACGGGCAGCGCCATCACGCAGACCCAGCAGATCACGCGCTCCGCGCCCAGGGCTGTAGTGACCTGCGCGCCGTAGATATAGCCCAGCGAGGCGGCGAACACCGCGCCGACCAGCAGCAGGTCGCCCCAGGCGAAGCCGAAGGCGGCGCCCTGGTCGCCCGCGCGCAGCACGGAGAACACGATCACCAGCGCGCTGCCTGCCAGCGCGCAGAGCCAGAAGCCGAGCCGCGCGCGCTGGTGCAGCACCCAGGCCGCGCAGGCTGCCGTGACCAGCGGCAGCAACGCCGTGACCACCGCCGCATGGCTCGCGCTGACCACGCGCAGCGCATAGGCCAGCAGCAGCGGGTAGCCGATCGCGTTGCCCAGCACGGCCATGCCGAGCGGCTTCCACTGATGGCGCTGCGGCAAGGGTGGCCGCGTGACGAGCAGGAAGATCGCCGACAGCACGCCGGCCAGCGCCGCGCGGCCCAGAGTCACGAACCAGGGCGAGAGCTGCGGCGCGTCCTGCGTGCCGGTGGCGAGCCGCGTCATCGGCAGCGTGACCGCGAAGAAGGCGACGCCCAGCACGCCGAGCCACATGCCCAGAGTCTCGTCCTTGATCTTCATACGCTCGCCATCCACCAGGCCGTGAGCACCAGCACGGCGGCCATGGCGCGGTTGAACCAGAGCAGCCGCTTTCCCTGGGCCAGCCAGTTGCGCAGCAGCGCGCCGGCCAGCGCATAGATGAAGTTGCTGGTGAAGGCATAGACCAGCATCACCGGCGCCACGATCGCAAGACGCTGCAGCGCATCGGCATGGCCGGCGATCCAGCCCGCCACCAGCGTCAGCGCCAGCAGCCAGGCCTTGATGTTGAGGAACTGCAGCAGCACGCCCTGCTTGAAGCCGACCGAGAGGCGCCGGCCGTCGGCCTGGCCCATCGTCGCGCTGCCGCTGAGTTTCCACGCGAGCCACAGCAGATAGGCGACACCGAGCGCCTTGATGGCCCAGCGCAGCGACGGCGCGGCGAGCACCAGCGCGCCGATGCCGGCCGCGCACAGCAACAGCAGCAGGGTCCAACCCACCGGTACTGCAAAGACGAAACGCATCGCGCGCGGCAGGCCGCCGTTGGCGGCGAGCGTGGTCGACAGCGTGGTGTTCGGTCCGGGCGAGAAGCTCATCGCCGTGGCCAACACCAGCAGCGCGGTGAATTCTTGCCAGTTCATGGGACACACTCTAAACTGAGGACCATTACAGTACCGATACAGATCGCCGGACAAGGACCGAGCCTGTATCGGTCCAACGATCGACACAGAACACAGACGCGCATGCTGACACGGACCTCGACCCAGTCGCTGACGGAGCAACTCGCCGACCGTTTTTCCGAGCGCATTCGCACGCGCCTGCTGGCGCCCGGCGCGCGCCTGCCCTCGGTGCGCGAGTGCGCGCGACAACAGGGCGTGAGCCCGCACACGGTGGTCGCGGCCTATGACCAGTTGCTCGCGCAGGGCCTGGTCGAAGCCCGGCGCCAGCGTGGCTTCTATGTGCGCGACTCGATCGCGGCGCAGGCCGGGCCGGCCTTGTCGACCATGGGCCCGATCTCGGAGGAGCCCGCCGCCAAGCCCGTGCCCGCCGATGCGAGCACCCTCATCCGCGGGATGTTCCATCGTCCCAGCGACAAGCCGCAGCCTGGCATGGGCGTGTTCCCGTCCGAATGGCTGGACTCGCCCTTCACGGCCGCTGCGGTGCGCCGCGTGACGAGCACCCGGGCGCTCAAGGATTTTTCGCTGCAGTACGGCGAGCCCGCGGGCGACAGCGGCCTGCGCCGCAGCCTGGCGACCAAGCTGGCGAATATCAACGTGCCGGCCGGGCCGGAACAGATCGTGACCACCGTCGGGGCGACGCACGCGCTCGACATCGTGAGCCGCACGCTGCTGCGCGCCGGCGACGCGGTGATGGTCGAGGAGCCCGGCTGGGCGCTGGAATTCGCGCGGCTCGAGGCGCTCGGCATGCGCATCCTGCCCGTGCCGCGCAAGGCCGAAGGGCCGGATCTCGAAGTGATGGAGCGTTACTGCGATGCTGGGAACGGCCACCAGCCCAAGCTCTTCGTGAGCGTGAGCGTGCTGCACAACCCGACCGGCTACAGCCTCACCCCGGGCAGCGCGCACCGCGTGCTGCAGCTGGCGAACAAGCACAACTTCCACATCGTCGAGGACGACACCTACAGCCATCTCGCGCCCGAGCATGCCACCCGGCTCAGCGCGCTCGACGGACTACAGCGCACCATCTACGTGAGCGGCTTCGCGAAGATCCTGGCGCCCAACTGGCGTATCGGCTTTCTCGCTGCCTCGCCGGCCTTGGTGGGGCGCATGCTCGAAACCAAGCTGCTCACGACCTTGACCACGCCCTCGCTGTTCGAGCGCGCGCTGGCGTGGTGTATCGACCAGGGGCAGTTGCGCCGGCATGCCGAGCGCATCCGGCTGCGGCTCGACGGCGCACGTGGACGTACTGTCAAGCTGGCGCTCGCAGCCGGCTGCACGCTGGCCTCGGAGCCGGCGGGGCTGTTCGGCTGGGTCGACACCGGTGTCGACACCGATGCGCTGACCCAGCGCATGCTCGACGAGGGCTATCTGCTGGCGCCGGGCTCGCTGTTCCATGCGCGGCGTCCGCCGAGCACCCTGATGCGGATCAACTTCGCGACGGCGCAGGACGCGACTTTTTGGAAGGTGTTCGCGCGGGTGAAGACGCAGCTCTGAAGCCGGGCGCCTCAGAGTAGCCGGTCCGGCGCGAACGGGCCGAACAGCTTCAACAACAGCCGCAAGCCGACACTGGCGTCGGGCTCGGTGGCGCTGTCCTTCAGTCCGCTGTTCTGCGGGGCGCGCCATACGAGGCCGTTGTCGCCGCGCTCCACATGCCATGCGCCGTCGCGCATGGCAATCTCGATCTGGCCACTCGCGACGCGGCAGAGTTCGTCGCTGCGGATCAGGAGCGCGATCTCGGTGTTCTGCAGTTGCGAGCGCAGATCGAGGTTCATCGAACCGACCACCAGCAGCCGGCCGTCCATCACCAGGGCCTTGGAATGCAGCATCGAGCGTGATTCGCCAGGCTCGCTGCCGCCCGCGGAGCCGAAAGCACTGCCGAGCCCAGCCTGTTCGCTGCGCATCTCGTACAGGCCGACGCCCATCGACAGCAGCTCTTCGCGGTGCCGCGCATAGCCCACATGGGCGACCGGCGCATCGTTGGAAGCCAGCGAGTTCGTCAGCACGCGGATCCGGACGCCGCGCGCGAGTGCCGCCGCGAAAGCCTGCTTCATGTCCTGCCCAGGCACGAAGTAGGGCGAGATGATGAGTAGCTCGCTCTTCGCCTGGCCGATCAGCTGCAGCAGGCCCTCGACCACCGTTTCGCCGTCGGCAGCCGTATCGGCCGCGGCCGTGAGCGAGCTGCCGCCGCGCGTTGCGGCCGAAGAAGGCCGTCGGCCTTGCTGCGTCACGACGAGGCCCGGTGCCTTCTCATTGCCGGGACTGCCGCGCGGCACATCCGCCGGGATCTTGGCCGGCTTGTCGACCAGCACCGCCGCGGGTGCCCAGACGAAGGTCGCGCTCGTCAGGTCCATCGGCTTCTGGTCCCAGGCGCGAGCGCGCCGTTCGATCGCAGGCGCAGCATTGGGAGGGCGTGGCTCGCTATCGTTCTCCTGCGTCTTGGGCTCGGCGCGGGTCTCATTGCGAATCGCCTCGAGTTCTTCACGCGTCACCAGCGACTGCACCGGATAGGCGCGTTCGTTGTTCCAGTAGGCGTCGAAGCTTCGCGAAAGGTCTTGCACGACCGGCCCCGCGGCCAGCACATCGAGGTCGACGAAATTGCCCGCTTGGCCATTGCCGAAATAGGCATCGCCCAGGTTGCGCCCCCCGGTTACGCCGAGCACGTTGTCGGCGATGAAGAGCTTGTTGTGCATGCGCTGCTGGATGCGCGACGCATCGTCGAGCGCATTGAAGAGGCGACCCAGGCTCGAGCCCCTCGCCCCCGCCAGCGGGTTGAACATCCGCATCTCGATGCTCGGAACGAAGGCCAGGCGCATCACCAGCGCGTTGCGCCCCGTGCTGTGAAAGTCGTCGAGAAGGATGCGCACGCGCACGCCGCGCTGTGCCGCATCGCGTACCGCCTGGAGCAACCGGTCGGTGCTGGCGTCGGCATGAATGGCGTAGTACTGCAGGTCGAGGGTCTTCTGTGCGCCTTCGGCCAGCGCGAGCCGGCTGCCGTAGGCGGCCGGCGGACCGTCGAGCAGCAGAAAGCCGGATTCGGAGCGGGCGCCGGCGGCGGTTCGGCGTTGCTGCACCAAGGCTGCGAGCGGGGTCCCGGCGGGCGAGGCCAGCGAAGTCGAAACCGGCCGTTGCACATCCTTGGGCAGTTCGGCGCAAGCCGGCAGTACCAGCGCAATGCCCACTGCCACGCACCAGCGGCGGGCGGATCGTCCGAGAGCGCGGAATGCGAACATGCAGCAATTGATGAGCTTGGGTAACTACATGTATAGCGCAGCCGCGCCACGCCGCGCGTCGGACGAAAGCCCGGCTATCCCTGGCGCGCCGCGCCGAGTTCTTCCCAGCGCTCGAGCGCGGCCAGCAGTTCGTCGTCGATCTGCGCATGGCGCTCGCCCAGTTCGGCTGCGCGCGATGCCTCGTTGGCGTAGATGGCGCCGCCGTCGAGTTCGAGCATCTCGGTGATGCGCTTCTGTTCTTCTTCCAGGGCTGCAATCTGCGTGGGCAGTGTCTCGAGTTCGCGCTGCTCCTTGTAGCTGAGCTTCTTGCGGGGCGTCGCGCGCGGGGCGGCTTCGGCGGCGGGCGCCGCGGCGGCCGCCGCAGGGGCTGGAGCGGGCGCAGATGCGGCCGCTCTTTGGGCGGCGAACTCTCGTGCGCGCTTCGACTGGATCAGCCAGTCCTGCACGCTGCCTTCGTACTCGCGCCAGTGACCGCCGCCTTCGAAGGCGATGGTGCTGGTCACCACGTTGTCGAGGAAGGTGCGGTCGTGGCTCACGAGGAAGACCGTGCCGTCGTAGTTCTGCAGCAAGTCTTCGAGCAGCTCCAGCGTGTCGATGTCGAGGTCGTTGGTCGGCTCGTCGAGCACCAGCACATTGGCCGGCCGCGCGAACAACCGCGCGAGCAGCAGGCGGTTGCGTTCCCCGCCGCTGAGCGAGCGCACCGGTGAATGCGCGCGCGCGGGCGAGAACAGGAAGTCTGCGAGGTAGCTCTTGACGTGCTTGCGCTGGTTGCCGATCTCGATCCACTCGCTGCCGGGGCTGATGAAGTCTTCCAGCGTGGCGTCGAGATCGAGCGCATCGCGCATCTGGTCGAAATACGCCACCTGCAGGTTGGCGCCGCGGCGGATCTTGCCGCTGTCGGGCTCGAGTTCGCCGAGGATCAGCTTCAGCAACGTGGTCTTGCCGGCGCCGTTCGGGCCGATCAGGCCGACCTTGTCGCCGCGCAGGATGGTGCCGGTGAAGTTCCGAATGACGGTGTTCTCACCGAAGGCCTTGGAGGCTCCCGTGAGTTCCGCGACGATCTTTCCGCTCGACTGGCCGGAGGCGACGTCCATGTTCACGCTGCCGATCACTTCGCGCCTGGCCGCGCGGTTGGAGCGCAGCGCCTCGAGGCGGCTGATGCGGCTCTGGCTGCGCGTTCGGCGAGCTTCCACGCCCTTGCGGATCCATACCTCTTCCTGTGCGAGCAGCTTGTCGGCCTTGGCGTTGATGACCGCTTCCTGGGCCAGCTGCTCTTCCTTCTGGATCAGGTACTGCTCGAAATTGCCGGGGTAGGAGCCGAGCTTTCCCCGATCGAGCTCCACGATGCGCGTGGCCACGCGGTTCAGGAAGCTGCGGTCGTGCGTGATGGTGACGACGCTGCCCTTGAAGTCGATCAGCAGCTGTTCGAGCCATTCGATCGAATCGAGGTCGAGGTGGTTGGTGGGTTCGTCGAGCAGCAGCACGTGGGGAGCGGCCACGAGCGCTTGCGCCAGTGCCACACGCTTGCGGGTTCCCCCCGACAGTGCGCCGATGCGCGCGCTGCCGTCCAGATGCAGGCGGTGGAGCGTCTCGTCGACGCGCTGCTCCCAGTTCCAGGCATCGAAGGCCTCGATCTGCGACTGCAGCGCGTCGAGGTCGAGTCCCGCGGCGCCGGACAGGTATTGGTCGCGAATGGCGATCACTTCTGCCAGCCCTGCGCTCGCCGCCGTGAAGACGTCGGCGTCCATGTCCAGCAGGGGCTCCTGCGCAACATAGGCGACGCGCAGACCTTGTTGAAGCTGCAGCGTGCCGTCGTCGGGCTTTTCCAGCCCGCCCAGGATCTTGAGAAGAGAGGACTTGCCGGCGCCGTTGCGGCCGATCAGGCCGATGCGCTCCGATTCGATGAGTGAGAAGTCCGCGTGGTCCAGCAGCGGGACGTGGCCGAACGCGAGTTGCGCGTCGAGAAGTGTGATGAGTGCCATGTGACGCCGATTATCGGAGGACTGGCTTGCCGACCCGAAAACTTGGCATATACTCGTGGGCTCGGCTCAAAACGACCCGTTGCCTTGCTTCCAACGAAGCGCTGCGCAGGTCGATGAAGGCAAGAGCTTCGAGCGTGGCGGGTGGTTCAAAACCGTGTCATAATCGAAGGCTCCGCTCAAGACGGCGAGCAGCTTGGGATCCTGAAGGGATCCGAGGTGGCGAGGCTGGGGTGAGTGGGGTGG
>NZ_FMZU01000063.1 GCF_900101545.1 Variovorax sp. CF079
CGAGCGGCTGCTTCTATGAGGACTTGTTTGTCAAGCGTTCCGGTCAACGTATCGATGGGTGGTATTTCATGGCGGCCCCCGGGTGTTGCTGAGCGGATGAGACAGTGGCGTGGCATGGTGGGTGATACATCCTGATCCGGAGGTCGGGGTATGGCGAGCGTTCGAGCCAGTGCTCGGACGAACTTCTATCCGTGCAGGGCGTGCAAGCCCTGCACCTCATGCTGCATGCGCGCGAGCGCACTGGCAAACCCCGGTTACCGACGCGCCCCTTCTTTCGAGTCGGTCACTTCTGTGCAGTGACCCGCAGCCGCTTCGGGCGCGTCGACCTTTGATCATGATGATTCGTTCCTTGGCAAGCCGTGCTTCAGTGCGAGGGCTGGCAGTGCCTCAAGCGATGGCTGGCTTGAGAGTCGCCCCGGCCGGAATCTCGCCGTTCTGCAGATAGCGCCAAAATGCGATCGCCAGTTTTCTCGCCAGGGCCACGATACCGACTCTGCGACTGCGCTTGCCGGCGCCTGCGAAGCGTCGGTTGAACCACAGGGTCATGGCGCTGTCGGGCTGCAAGCGCAGCCAACTCCAGGCGAGTTCTACCAGTATCGTGCGCGCTCGCTTATTGCCGGCCTTGCTGATGCCTTGCTCGATCTGGCTGTCGCCGCTGGCATACGGCGTGGGTGCCAGCCCCAGGCAACCGGCCAGCTCGCGCCGGTTGGCGAAGCGCCGCCAGCCGAACACCTCCTTGACCAGCACCCATGCACCCTTGGGCCCGATGGCGCGCAGTTGAGTCAGTTGCGCCACCTGCGGCTGCTTGCCATCGGCCAGTTCCTGGCGCCGCTGGGCCTCCATTGCCTTGACCTGCTGTTTGACCAACGCGAGCCGCGCGCTCTCGCGCTCGATCTCGGCGCGCAAGACAGGCGGCACCTGCTCGCCGTGACGCGCCCACCAGGCGGGCCAGTCGCGACCGCCGATGATGACGTGCGGACGCAGGTTATGGAGCACGAGCAGCGAGCCGATGCGGTTCGTGTGGGCAGTGCGCTCCTGAGTCAGCCGGGCGAGCTCGCGGTGCGTGCGGCGCGCGTCTTCGTCCTCGGGCGTGGGCTCATGCACCACCGACCACACGCGCTCGCCGCGATGATGGCGCAGCAGCATCGCCAACAGCTTGTCGCCATCGATCCGGTCGCTCTTGGCCCGCCGGGCGTGTCGGTTCACCTCGATGCTGGAGGAGTCGACCACGATGTTGTCGACACCCTGCTCGATCAGCCAACGGTGCAGCCACCAGCCGTCGCGTCCTGCTTCATAGCACGAGTGCACCTTGGCCTGTGGCTCGAGCTTGCAGCGCTCCCGGGCCTTGTCGATGCAGTGCGCAACTGCGGCTGTGTCGCCGGCGTCCACGTTGTACCGGCTCGGGCCGTGTCGGCCATCGCTCGCCGTCACCTTCCAGGACTTGTCGCCGAGCTCGAAGCTCATGTACAGGTCGCCCGAGATCGCCGTATCCTTGACCTGTGGGGCTGTCTGGGTTGTCGACATTTCCATCTCCTTTGCCAAGAGGTTGAGGAAATCCCGTTTTAGCTAAGCGGGTCTCGCTCG
>NZ_FMZU01000014.1 GCF_900101545.1 Variovorax sp. CF079
CCAACAGCCAACCGTTCAAATGGACGGCCACCGCAGATTCCATTCTTGAGAAGTTGCATCGACTTTGCTCACGTATCAGCGGGACAGGACACTAGAGCGTGGCGCGCAGAAAATCGAGCACGCTGTTCTCCGGCCGCAGGAATTCCTGCAGCGACTCGTACACGAAGAAGACGAAAAGCAGCATCATGAAATGGGCCAGGATGCTCTTGAGCGGCTGCGAGATGACGAACACGTTGAGCTGCGGCGCCACCCGCCCCACGAGGCCCATGCCCAGCTCGACCAGCAGCAGCACGAAGATCACCGGCGACGCCAGCTTCACGATCCACAGGAAGAGCGTGTCGCCCTGGCGGATCGCGAACTGTTCCAGCACCGCGCCCACACTCGGGAAGAAGGACCCGACCGGCCACAGCCGGTAGGAATCGACGATCACGCCCAGCATCGCGAGCAGCCCGCCGGCCGAGACGAAGAGCGTGATCACCATCCAGCTGAGGAACTCGCCCGTGGGGCCGTTCTCATGGCCCGCCACCGGGTCGAAGAAAGAGGCGTTGGCCGAGCCGGTCTGGAAGTCGATCAGGTCGCCCACGCTCTGGATCGCCCAGATGAAGATGCCAAAGCCCAGCCCGAGCATCAGCCCGATGAGCGCTTCCTTGCCGGTGATGAGGATCCACATGCCGATCGACGCCGACGGCATCTCGCCGGCCGCGGGCGACATGAAGATCGCCAGCATCAGCAGCAGGCCATTGCGCACGATGCCGGTGAGCATGCCGCCCGAGAGAAAGGGCACGACCGCAAAGATCGCGAACAGCCGCGGCAGCGTGAGAACCACGGACGAGAAGAAGCTCTCGATGGCGGCGAGTTCGAGGCTGCTTTCCATGCCGTTCTTCCCTAGATCGCGCGGCGCGCAAGCCAGGCCTGCGTGGTGGCCTCCTCGGACGCGTCTTCCTGCCGAAGTTCTTGCATGCGTGCGTGCTCGGCGCGCTCGCGCTGCTGCATGCGCTGCGCCTTCTCGACCTCGCCGCTCGCGGCGCGCAGCGCCTGGCGGCTTCGGGCGAGCAGCTCTTCGCGCTGCGCATGCGCCGCGCCCGCCTGCACGGCCGCGGAGCCGGCCTTGGCGATCTGCGCGTCCAGGGCACCGCTCCACGCACCCGCCACGCGCAGCTGCGCCACGTTGCACTGGCCGCTCGCGAACGCACCCTGCAACTCCTGCCAATGGCTGGCCTTGCTCTCCAGCTCCTGCCGATGCCGCTCCTCGGCCTGCTGCAGTTCGGCAAGGCTGCGCGCCGCGGCTTCGCGGTCGCGCGCGACCACGCCCATCGCGGCGGTCTTCTGGCGCTCGCGCACGTCGATCAGCATCTTCCAGTCGATGCTCATCGGCGGCCTCCGGCGCCGAAGCGCGCGAGTGCAGCCACGGTGTGCTCGAAGGCGACCTGGCTCTCGGGCGACTGCGACAGGAAGTCGATCATCGCGGGACGCGCCTGGATCGCCTGGTCGGCCAGCGCGTCCGCACCCTGCTTGTACTCGCCGATCTGGATCAGGAGCTCCATTTCCTGGTACTTCGCGAGCAGGCCGCGTACGTGCGCGGCCGCATCGCGGTGCGCGCGCGAGGCGACCAGCGGCATCACGCGGCTGATGCTGGCCAGCACGTCGATGGCCGGGTAGCGGTTGGCGGCCGCGAGCTTGCGCGACAGCACGATGTGGCCGTCGAGGATGGAGCGCACCTCCTCGGCGATCGGATCGTTCTCCTCGTCGCCTTCGGTCAGCACCGAGTACACCGCCGTGATCGAGCCGGTCTTGCCCTGCCCTGCGCGCTCCAGCAGCTGCGGCAGCATCGAGAAGATCGACGGCGGGTAGCTGCGCCGCGTGGGCGGCTCGCCGCTCGCGAGGCCGATCTCGCGCTGCGCGCGCGCGAAGCGCGTGAGCGAATCCACGAGCAGCAGCACCTTCTGTCCCTGGTCGCGGAAATGCTCGGCGATGGTGGTGGCGACGTAGGCCGACTTGATGCGCTCCATCGGGGGCCGGTCGGAGGTGGAGACAACCATCACCGTCTTCGCGAGGCCTTCGGGCCCGAGGTTGTGCTCGATGAATTCCTTCACTTCGCGGCCGCGCTCCCCGATCAGCGCGATCACGTTGACCTCGGCCGTCGAGCCACGCGCGAGCATGCCCAGGAGCGTGCTCTTGCCCACGCCCGGCGGTGAGAAGACGCCGACGCGCTGGCCTTCGCCGAGCGTGAGCAGCCCGTCGACGGCGCGGATGCCGGTGGCCAGCGGCGCCGCGATCATGCGGCGCGCCAGCGGACTCACCGGCTCGCGATGCACCGGCTGCTGCGCCACGGCGCCAAGCGGGCCGTGCTCGTCGATCGGCTGGCCCAGCGCATCGAGCACGCGCCCGAGCAGCGGCGCCCCGACCGGGCAGGCATGGCCGCGGCCGGTCGGCAGCACCTCGGTCAGCGCCGAGATGCCGGTGATGGGCCCCAGCGGCGTGAGGATGGCCGTGTTGTTGCGGAATCCAACGACTTCGGCAAGCAGCGGCGGCTCGCCGGGCGTGACCAGCTCGCACAGCTCGCCTACATGGGCCTGGATGCCGGTGGCGTCGATCAGCATGCCCACGGCCTTGCTCACGCGCCCGCGCATGGCCACCGGCGTGACGCGGCCGAAGGCCTGCTCCAGATCGGCCACGATGCCGAGGGCGGCATCGGACATCGCGTTGCCGGCGAAGTCGCTCGATGTCTGCATCAGCGCCGCCCTCCCGCGGGCGAGGCCAGGCCGCCGCGCTCCACCGCGCGGCGGAAGGCCTCGAGTTGCGCATCGACGCCGATTTCCAGCACGCCGGTCGAGGTCTGCACCACGCAGGCACCGGCTGGCAGCGACGCATCGGGCGTGAGATTCACGGTCATGCTCCAGTTGGCTTGCGCGCGCAGCCGATGCAGCACGTCGCGCATGGTCGCTTCCTGCGCCGGCGCCACGCGCACGGCGATGAAGGGCTCGGTGCGCAGCAGCGCCTCGACGCGCACCAGCGCGCTGCGAAAGAGCATGGCGGGATCGACGTCGGAGATGAACTGGCCCACCGCCTTCACCACCAGCTGCGCCATCGACACGCGCAGTGCCTGTAGCTGCCGCTCGGCGGCCATGCTCTCGGAGACGAGCTGCTTCGCATACTCGGCCTTCGCACGCTGCAGCCCTTCGTCGTAGCCCTTGTGCCGGCTGGCCTCGGCCTGCTGCTCCGCCTGCGCGACGATGCGGCGCGCTTCCTGGCGCGCGCTCTCGACCACGGCCGATGCATCGAGCAGGGCCGCGTACTCGTTCTCCTTGAGCACCTTGCGCTCGCTCAGGAGCTGCAGGTTCTCGGTGGTGATCAGAAAAGCCAGTCCCATTGGGGCAATCTTTCGGGAACGATGCAGGAGAGCATCAACTCGTGGACCTGGCGCGCCTGCGGCGGCTCGAACTGCGGCAGGCTCAGCGCGCAGACGCGGCGCGGCAACTTGTACTGCAGGCGGCGCAGCAGCGAGTCGCCCTCCGGCGCGACCATGCCCAGCAGCAGGCGGTAGCCGCGTTCGACCACCACGCGGCCGGCGGCCAGCGGGCTCTGGTCGAGCGCGGAGTAGTTCATGCGCAGCTCGGTCAGTTGCGGGACGCGATCGAGCACGAAGTCGACCGCGTCCTCGTCGAAGCGGCAGGCCTGGCGCCGGATCTGGTAGCCGACGCCACCGCGGATCTTGAAGAGCGGCAGGTGCACGCTGAAGCCCAGGTAGGCTGCCAGCCTGCGCAGCGCTCCCCCATCCAGCAGCGCCAGGCGCTTGACGCGCGAATCGAAGTTGAAGTCGGCGGCCGTCGCGAAGGCGCCCGGGCCTCGCTGCAACAGGCCGGCCAGCACCGCGCGCCCGCCCTCACCCAGCCGCGCCGGCAAGCGGTGCGGCGCCGGCCAGTTCGCGGGCAGCCAGCTCGGATGCAGGTCGAGCTCGGGATGCAGGTTGAAGCGCGTCACCAGGCGCACCAGGTCCATCGGGCTGCCTGGGGGAGAGCTTTTCATCGCCGGAATACCTGGCTGCGGGTCCAGGTGCGCCAGTCCAGGCCCTGTCGCCGCAACAGGCCGGGCAGCGCCATGAGGCAGAGCACCGCCCCTGCGAGCAGGCCCAGCAGCACCATCGCGGTCTGAGTGGAGAACAGGCCCAGCACCGCCGGCCGCGCCGGTGCGCCGCCCGCGGCCGGCGCCACGGAGAGCTTGCGCGCCTCGAAGAGCGACAGCGACACCTGGTCGTGCGTGAGGCCCTCGATGCCATGCGCCACCATGTCCTTGACGGCGGGCGCGAGCAGCCGCAGGTCGACGTCGGGCCGGTGCTTGATGAAGACGGCGGCCGACGAAGGCCGGATCTTCTCGGAGAGCGGATCGTTGGCCGGGATCACCACGTGCACGCGCGCGGCCACTACGCCGTCGACGTTGCGCAGCGTCTGCGAGAGCTCCTGCGACACCGCGTAGATGTAGCGCATGCGCTCCTCGGACGGCGTCGAGACCAGGCCCTGCTTGCGGAACACCTCGCCCATGCTGGAGTAGCGCTCGCCCGGCAGGCCCTGGTTGCGCAGCACGTCGAGCGCCCGGCTGAGGCGGCCTTCTTCCACGTCGACCTGCCAGTTGCTGCCTTCGAGCCGGGCCTTGGACGAATCGATGCCCTCGTTCGCCAGCGCGGCGACGATCTCGTTGGCCTCCTGCTCGTTGAGGTTGGAATAGAGCGCGACCTTGCAGCCGGTCAGCGCGAAGACCAGGGCGAGCGCCGCAAGCCAGCGGAAGTGTTTCATTGCTGGTTCTTCAGAAGCGTGCCGAACAGGCTCGTGGCGGCGCTCGCCAGGCCGGTGGAGACGTGCATCTTGGCGAACATCATGTGCGCCTCCATCGAGTGGTCGGTCATCACGAACATGGTCTTGATAGGGTCCGAGAGATCGACGGACTCGAGCATGCTGCGGCGCAGGTCCTCGTAGGAGCGCACGTTGCCCGAGAACTGCGCTGCCAGCGACTTGGCGGCGTCGCCGATCGCGCTGGGCCCGGCCACGGTGGCCGGCGGCGCCTGCACGCCGTTCATCATGTTGGCGAACATGCGCGTGTCGCCCGGATCGAAGCGCGACGGCCCCGCCGTCTGTTGTGCGGCCGCGGGGCCTGCAAGCTCAGCCGGCGGCGCTGCGACGGCGGCCGAGGCGATGGGATCGGTCATGTTCAACTCCTGGAAAAAGGCCCGCACGAGGCCGGCGCCGGCGTCGCGCGGGCACGGCCATCAGGACGACTTCGCCGACTGGCGGATGTCGTTGCCGGTGGTCTTCGCCACTTCGCCGCCGGCAGCGCTCGCGCCGTTCACCGTGTGCGCGGTGGAGGCCGCGCCCTGGATGGCGGTGGAGGCGGTCATGCTGGCGGTCATCAGGCGGGCGTTGTCGGCCGCGGCCTGCTGCATCTGCTGGATCGAGGTGTCAACTGCGCTCATGCGATTACTCCTGGTTGGGTTGCTGTTTCACTGGGGTTTGAAAGACGCTTCGTCCTCGGGACGAAGCCATTCCATGCAGCGGCGCGAACGCAGCCGCTGCACGAAATCGGGTCGACGCGGGTGCCATCTCGTCACCTCGCCGGCTTGTTGTTGGGAACGCCGCCGCTCAGTACCAGCCCGTCGGCGTCGATGCGCTTGAGCTCGGCGCCGGAACGCAGCACCGAGCCCTCGTAGTAGCGGTTGCCGTTGGACAGCTGGATATGGCGCAGGCCGTTGCCGTCTTCGGTGATGCTCACCATGCGGGCCGGCAGCAGGCCCTGCCACCCATCCCAGTTCGCACGCATCTCGGCGTCCTTGTCGACCTGCTGCGCCTTCTCGCGGTACTGCACCTTGTCAGAGACCAGCACCGAGGGGTGCAGGTCTTCGCTGAGCCGCCGGATCTTCTGCCGCACCGACGAATCCTCGACCGTGCCGCTCAGCACCAGCCGGCCCTGGCCGGTGTAGCTGACCGCCACGCCCGGGTCGCCGACATAGCGGCGCGCCTGCTCGACCATCTCGTCGGCCGAGTGCACGTTGACGGCCACCTGGCGGCCGAAGGGCTCCATCGCGCGCTGCAGCGTGTCGCGCCGTTGCTTCGATTCGACATAGCCCTTGACGTTGAAGAGCCCGCCCGGCGCGGCCACCACCTCGACTTCCGGAAACGGCACCAGCACACGCTCGACTTCGGCCAGGTTGACCTGGCCGGGCGTGCCACCTGCTCCGCCGCGCTGGCCGCCGACCCACACTGCTGCCATTGCGATCGCGGCGAACAGCACCACGATGCCGCCCACCCAGTAGCCTACGAGCCGTTCGCGCTGCGCAGGCGCCCGCCCGGCCGCGTGCATGCCGGCATGCACGTCGCTCGGCGGCGCGAACATGCGGTCCTCGCGCGCCGCGGCGGGATAGCTGCGGTCGAGCTGGAAATCGATCTGGCCCACGCTCACGATGTCGCCGGCCACCACGCTGCGGCGCGGCTGGTGCATCTCCTCTCCGTTGAGCCGCGTGGTCGCCGTGCCCAGCCGCTGCATCGACACCACCAGTTCGCCGACGGTAAACACCAGGTGGCGCGGCAGCACGTCGCTGCCGGGCAGCATCACCTCGCACTCTCCGCCCGAGCCCAACACGTTGATGCCGGGCTTCAGGGCGATGGTGCGGCCCTTGACCGCGCCGCTGAGGAAACGCACGCACCAGCCCGCGGCCGGCGCAGCCGCCTCGGAGGCCTCGTGGCCCAGCTCTGCGCCGTGGTCGCTACCGGCTCCGTTCACGTCCTCAGCCCCCCGCCGCCGGCGTCGGCGGCAACGGCAGCAAGGGCGCCGCGGCGGTGGCGCCGGGCGTCACCAGCCGCGGCGTCAGCAGGTAGAAGCGCTCCATGTTGATCTGCTTCTTGTCGGAGTACTTGAAGAGGCTGCCGACACCCGGAATGTCCTTCAGCACGGGAACACCGGTCGTCGCATTGCTGCGCTCCTCCGACGAATAGCCTGCGATCAGCAGGCTCGCGCCCTCGTCCACCAGCGCCTGCGTGTTGACCGTGCGGCGGCGCACGATCGGGATGCGGTCCACGGCCTGCGCGCTGAGGTCGCCGTCGACGATGTCGATGGACATCATCACGCCGCGCCCCGCCTTCTCGTCGATGATGAGCGGCGTCACGCGCACCGCAGTGCCGGCTGTGATGCTGAAGAGGCCCGCGTCCTGGAAGCCGTCGACGCGCACGTAGAACTCGCTCAGGTTCTCCAGCACGGCCTCGGTGTTGTCCAGCGTCATGACCTTGGGCCTCGCCACGAAGTTGGCGTCGCCGTTGGTCGCGAGCGCGGTCACGCGCGCGAGCAGGTAGTTGCGCGCGCTGTTGCCGATGGCCGCAGTGAACATCGCGCCGAGCGGCGTGACCGGCTGGCCGTTCGCATTCACGCCGCCGATCTGGCCGGCCTCGCTGGTCGAGCCGTCCCAGGTGAGCGGACCGCGATCGCCGCGGCCGGTCTGGAAGTCGCCATGGCGGCCGTGCAGGCGCCAGTCGATGCCCAGGCTGCTGAGCGTGTCGGAGCTGATATCCATGATCGTCACTTCGATCTCGATCAGCCGCGGGCGCACGTCCATCGATTCGATCAGCTTCGCGTACTGGTTCATGCGGTCGGGCGTGTCGCGCACGAGCACCGCGTTCATGCGCGTGTCGGCCTGGAACTGCGGCAGTTCGCTGCCCATGCCTCCCGGCATGCCGCCGAGCGAGGATGCGCCGTCGCCGTTGATCGGCGAGAGGCCCGAGATCTCGACCTTCGGCGCGTTGATCGACTCGCCGCTGCGCAGCTTGATCTGCCGGTTGGGGCCGACCGAAAGCGTCGCGCTGGTACCGCGCGCGCCCGAGCCGCCGCTCGACAAGTTGCCGCTCGCGCGGCCGTAGAGGCTGCGCAGCACGTTGGCCACACCCGGAATCACGGTCTCCTTGCCCGAACGGTTGATCTTGAAGTCCGAGGCCCACGCGTACTTCAGCGGAAAGAGCCGGATCTCCGCGCCGTCGGCCATCGCGCTGCGCTGGTCGGCCAGCTTCACGGCCTGGCGCACCATCTCGACGTAGCGGCGCGGGCCGGTCACGTAGACGCTCGCATCCTTGGCGCTGATCGACAGCGGGTAGCGCTCGTCGGAGATGCGCAGGCGCACTAGCGTCTCGGCGATGCGCTCTGCGTTGTCGGCGGCGATCGGCAGCACCTCGCTCTTGGCGTCGCTCGCGAGGTCGATGAAGAGGAAGGCGCCATCGAAGTACCAGGTGAGCCCGTTGACCGAGCAGACGCTGTTGAGGATGTTCTGCGCCGGCCCCGAGAACTTTCCGCTGATGACGCCCGTCACCTTGGGATCGATCACCGCGGTGATGCCCTGCGAGGCCACGAGCTCCCGCAGAAAGTCGGGCAGCGGCTTCTCGTTGGCGACGATCTGGAACGGGCGGTTGTTCCAGCGCAGCTCCGCCGCCATCGCCCGTTGCGCGCCGGCGAGGAAGAGCGCTGCCAAGGCCAGCAGCATCAGCGCGTGAAGCGTTCGGCTCATTGCAGCGCCGTGAGCGTATGGAACGCCCGCTCCGCGAAGCGCATCATGTCGCCGCCCAGCCAGCCTGCGGTGACGATGATCGCGACCATCACGGCGATCAGCCGGATCGATTGGCCGATGCTCTGGTCCTGCACCTGCGTGACGGCCTGCAGCACGGCGACGACGAGGCCGGTGACGGTCGACACCACCACCACCGGCAGCGAGAGCCAGAGCACGAGCATCAAGGCCTCGCGGGTGATGTCGAGGATGTTCTGCGGGGTCATGAAGCGATTCGGCGGAAGAGACGGGATTCATCGGTCAATGGGCTTGCGGATTGGTGACCCAGCCCACCGGCTGCAGGGCCACGTCTTCGTCGACTTCCTGGTAGGAAAGCACCGGAAGCGTCGGCGCCACCGGTTCGATCAACGTCTTGACGTAGCGGCGCACGTCCGACGAGGCAATAGCCACCACGCGGTTGGCCGTGGAGCCGAGGATGCGGCGCACCTGCTCCCGGATGTCCTGCGTGACCGCGGGGCTCAGGAGCAGCAGGTTGCCGCGCGGCGATCTCTCGACCGCGTTCTGCACGCGCTCCAGCAGGCTGGACTCGAAGAGGATCGCCTCCAGCTGCCGGTTCGCGCCGACGTAGCGGCTGGTGATGTAGCGCCCGAGGTCGATGCGCACCAGTTCCGTGAGTGCGATCGAGTCCTGCTCCTTGGCGGCCCAGATCGCGAGGCTCTCGAAGATCGCGTGCAGGTTGCGGATCGGGATGCCTTCCTGCAGCAGCCGGCGCAGCACTTCCGCGATGCGCTGCGCCGAGGCCACGCGCGAGACTTCGGCCGCGAGCTCGGGCGCATCGCGCTGCACCGAGTGCAGCAGGCGCTGCACCTCCTGCAGGCCGATCAGCTCGCGCACGTTGCGGCGCACCGCGTGGTCGAGGTGGAGGCCGACGACCTCTTCGTTGTTCCAGGTCTTCAAGTCCGCGTCGGCACGGGGCACCCACAGCACGCGGCCGAAGGGTCCGAAGGGCTCGGCAACTTCCGCATCGGCCGGTGCAGCCGCGGTCTCCGACGGATCGAGCATCAGCCAGCCGGGCTTGAGCGTGCCACGCGCCACCGCGACGTCGTGCACCAGTACCTGGTAGTCGTAGGGCGCGGGCAGGTCCCAATAGCCGAGCTGCAGGCGCGGAAAGATCGGGCCGAGATCGCTCTCGACGGCGGTCTTCACCGTCGACAGGTGGCTGTCGAGCACATGGCGGTCCACCAGCCCGCGCAGGCCGCTGGACAGGCGCACCGCGAGCGGCGCGGCGATCGCGTGGTCGCTCTCGCTTTCCTCGGAGGCAACGCCTTCGCGGTGCGAGATCCAGTCCGGCGTGTTGCGCTGCCTGCGCAGCATGCGCATCGTGAAGCCCAGGCCCAGCAGGATCGCCGCCAGCAGGCCGAACACCCATTTCGGGAAACCCGGCACGACCAGGAAACTCGCCACCGCCAGGCCCGCGATGATGAGCGCGCGCGGATGGGCCATCAACTGGTCGCCGATCTGGTTGGCCAACTGCGCATCGCGGCGGTCGCCCGTGCCGACGCGCGTGATGACGATGCCGGCCGCGATCGAGACCAGCAGCGACGGGATCTGGGAGACCATGCCGTCGCCCACCGTGAGGATGGCGTAGCGCTGCAGCGCATCGCTGAGGCTCATGTCGTGCATCAGCGTGCCGATCGCGATGCCGGCCAGGATGTTGACCAGCGCGATGACGATGCTCGCGATGGCGTCCCCCTTCACGAACTTCATCGCGCCGTCCATTGCGCCGTGCAGCTGCGACTCCTGCTCCAGCAGCTGGCGGCGCTTCTGCGCCTGCACGGAAGACAGCACGCCGGCGCGCACGTCGGCGTCGATGCTCATCTGCTTGCCGGGCATCGCATCGAGGGCGAAGCGCGCCGCGACCTCGGCCACGCGCTCCGAGCCCTTCGCGATCACAATGAACTGCACGATCGCGATGATGAGAAACACGACACCGCCGACCACCACGTTGTTGCCCACGATCAGCTTGCCGAAGGTGTCGATGATGTGGCCCGCGTTCGCCTGCAGCAGGATCAGCTTGGTCGACGCGATGTTGAGCGCGAGCCGGAACAGCGTGGTAAAGAGCAGCAGCGACGGAAAGGTCGAGAGCGACAGCGCCGAGGGCACGTACATCGCCACGATCAGCAGCACCAGGCTGATCGCCAGATTGCTCGCGATGAGAAAGTCCAGGAGCGGCGTCGGCAACGGCAGCACGAAAAGCGCCACCACCACCACCAGCAGGCCGGCCAGCAACAGGTCGTTGTAGCGGCCTGCATTCACGAGGCGATCGCGCATGCTGCCGCGGGGCGTTTGAAGGGGTCGCGCGGGGCTCGCCATGCGTGCTGGGCCTCGTGGGGTTTCTTGGGAGTTATGAATCGAAAGGTTTCGAAAACTGAATCGAACGTGAATTTGTTCACGTCGCGACGCACTCTAAGCGGCGCGATCCGGTCACGACAACCACGAGTTCTCGTAGGCGCGACGGTGCTGTCGCGCGCAGGGCACTACGCATTTGCGTACTACCTGCAATACCTTCATTTCGCTAAGCTGCGCCTCCCGATGCGGGCTGCATACGCGTGGCGCCGAGGAATGTGGACAGTGACTGGACGTAGCGATTTGTTCAACGAAAGCGTGAATGCCGACGCGGGCTGAGGACGCGGTGACGGAGCTCGGCGACGCGCCTGCGCTGCCTCGCGCAACGGTTGCCTGCGTGCGCGCGCTCAATCGGCTCTACGACGACGCGCGGCCGCGGGAACTGGTGTTGCGCAACGTCGGCTATCGCCTTCAGTGGATCCACGACCCTGTCCTCGGCCACGGCGCGCGTGAGAGCTATCGATTCAGGATGGGAACGCAGGTCGGCCACCTCGCGCTGGACGCGCCCAGCATGCAGGCGCTGCTCGGCGAGCGCCGCAGCGACCTGCTGCCGCGCGATCTGCGCTACATCCTGCTGGCCGACGCGCTGCATCCGATCGTCGACGCGCTCGAGAAAGCGCTGCGACTGCATTTCGAATGGCAGCCGCCCGAGGCCGAAGCCCGGGACACGGTGCCGGGCGATCCCGAACGCGCGGCCTTCTTCGTCGCCACGGCCGCCGACGACGGCGCGACGCTGCGCGGCTTCGTGCAGTTCGAGGACGACGCCACTTTCGATGCGCTCGTGCCCGCCGACACCCTGCCGCGCGTCGCGCGAGCGACGCATTCCTTCGACACGCTGCGCCTGCCGCTGGGCTTCAGGATCGGCAGCACGCCGATCCAGCTGCGCGAGATCACGAGCATCCGGCCCGGCGACATCATCGGCATCGAGCAATGGAGTTCTTCCGGCGCGGCGATCGTCGTCAACGCCGAACTCGGCGGTCCCTCGGGCTTCCATCTCTTCGCCTTCGCCGAAGGCTCCCGCATCACCGTTCAGCAATCCATCGACAGCGCCATGAAGCAAGACCCCGCAGCCCAACCCCAGGACGCCGACGCCAGCGCCAACCTGCCGATCGACCGGCTCGATGCGCTGGAGGTGACGCTGCGCTTCGAAGTCGGCGACCTGTCGCTCACGCTCGGCGAACTGAAGAGCATCCGCGCCGGCCACGTGTTCGACCTCGGGCAGCCGCTCAACCGCAGCCCGGTGCGCATCCTCGCGCACGGCAACGTGCTGGGCAAGGGCTACCTGGTCGCGGTGGGCGACCGCCTCGGCGTGCGCGTGTCGGAGTTCGCGCCCGGCGAAGTCTGAAGAGCGCTCACCACAGGCGATCCCGATGCAAGGCGGACTCCCCGAACCTCTGACGCTGGTCGCGCTGATCGTCGCGTTCGGCGTCGCGCCCTTCGTGGCGCTGATGGTGACCAGCTACACCAAGCTGGTCATCGTCTTCGGCCTCCTGCGCACCGCGCTGGGCCTGCAGCAGACGCCGCCCAACATGGTGCTCAACGGCATCGCGATCATCCTGTCGGTCTACATCATGGCGCCGGTGGGCATGGACGTCGGCGACGCGCTACGCAGCCGCAGCTTCGGCGCCAAGGGCGAAGGGCTGAACGACATCGTCGCGGTGCTCGATGCCGCCAAGGCGCCACTGAAGGAATTTCTGCAGAAGCACACGCACGAGCGCGAACGCCAGTTCTTCCTGAAGTCGGCCTCCAACATCTGGCCCAAGGCGCGGGCCGAGCAACTGCAGGCCGACGACTTCATGGTGCTGGTGCCCAGCTTCACGCTCAGCGAGCTGACGCGGGCCTTCCAGATCGGCTTCATCATCTACCTGGTGTTCGTGGTGGTGGACCTGATCGTCGCCACCGTGCTGCTCGCGCTCGGCATGTCGATGATCGCGCCGACCACCATCTCCCTGCCCTTTAAGCTGCTGCTGTTCGTGATGCTGGACGGCTGGACGCGGCTGGTGCACGGGCTGGTGCTGTCCTACCGCTGAGGCCGCACATCCCGCCTAGGCATCGCCTAGGCATCGCCTAGGCATCGCCTAGGCAGGCACAACCGCCGTGGCCTCTATCTCGAACAGCTTGCCGTCGAGCGCCAGCCGCGGCACCGGAATGAGCGTGCAGGCCGGGTTCCGGGCGGGACGATCGCGAGGTGCGAATAGCCGTTGGGGGCCGGGTCGTAGAGTCCGGGCGGGTTGATGAGCTGAATGGCGGTCATGCGTTTTCCATCATGAGTTGAAGGTGTAAGGCCGAGAGCTTATCGACCAGCTGATCGACCGCGAGATCGGCCTCGCCGAGCGACTGCGCCAGCCGCTCGCCGCCGAACTCGTCGTACTCGACGGCGACCTCGTGCACCTCGCGGATGCCGATGTAGCCGAACACCGAACACACGCTGGCCTCTGTGTGGTTGAGGTGCGCGATGCGCTGGCCTTCGCCGTAGCCGAAGTCGCCGCGCGAGCCCAGCAGCACCAGGCGCTTGCCTGCATCGGCCAGCAAGGGCCAGTAAGGCACCTCGCCGCGCGCACGGTCGAAGCCGAAGGTGCGGCCCACGCGCACGATGTTGTCGATGTAGGCCTTGAACTGCGCCGGGACGCCGAAGTTGTACATCGGCAGGCCGACCACGATCAGGTCGGCGGCGATGAGCTGGTCCACGAGACGGTCGCTCTCCGCAAGCACTTCGTGCATCCACGGCTCGCGCGCCGCGGCGGGCGTGAACGCAGCGTGGATCCAGGGACCCGTGACATGCGCGGGCGGCGCCTGGCCGACATCGAGGTAGTCGATGCGGTCCGCAGGCCGCGCCGCATGCCAGCGCGCCACGAAGCGCGCAGAGAGCCTGCGGGTGTGGGAACCATGGGGATCGATGCCGGAGCGGCCGAGCCGAGCGCTGGCATCGATGTGCAGAAGCGTGGTCATGAAAGGGTCTTTCCTGCGTGGCAATGAATGAATTGGCGTATCCAATTTAGGGTTGCGCCACCCTTTGCACAAACGAGGATTTCTTCCTGCATGGATGAGCTGAATTCACCTGTGAGGCGACCCCGCCGGCTGCCGCCGCTGTCCTCGCTGCGCGCCTTCGAGGCGGCTGCAGCGCACCTGAGCTTTCAGCGCGCGGCGGCCGAGCTCTCGGTTACGCCCACGGCCATCAGCCACCAGGTGCGCGGACTCGAGAGCACGCTGGGCCAGCCGCTGTTTCGCAGGCTGACGCGCCAACTGGCGCTCACGCCGGCCGGACTGCGCCTGTTCCATGGGCTGCGCGAAGGCTTCGACATGCTGGAAGCCGGCGTGCATGCGCTGCGCGAGCGCTCGGCGAGCGACACGGTCACGCTCACGACCAACACCGCTTTCGCGGCCAAGTGGGTGCTGCCGCGCATGGCGGCCTTTCGCGCCGCCTGCCCCGGCATCGAGCTGCGCTTGCATGCGAGCGATCTGCTGGTCGATCTCACGCGCGGCGATGCCGACCTCGCGATCCGCTCCGGCAGCGGCGGCTGGCCGGGCCTGGTGACGGCCGAGCTGATGGCCGAGCGCTATGCGCCGGTATGCAGTCCGCTCCTGGGTTTGAAGCGCGTGCAGGATCTGCCGAAGCACCGGTTGATCCACAGCGACTGGCAGCCGCAGGCGCGCGCACCGGCCGTGTGGTCGCGCTGGTTCGAGGAGGCCGGTATCGCTGCGAGCAAATCGCGCACGACACGCGCTGCCTCAGGCCTCTCGTTCTCGGACGAAACGCACGCCCTGCTCGCCACGCTGGCGGGGCATGGCGTGGCCTTGCTGAGCCTCACGCTCTGCGCCGAGGAGTTGCGAAGCGGCGCGTTGCTGCAGCCCTTCGGGCCCGCACTCGCTACCGGCAGCTATTTCCTGACAGCCGCCGAAGGGCGCGAGCGTGAACCGGCGGTCCGCGCGGTGTGGCAGTGGATCGCCGGCCAGGCCGGACTCAGAGTTCGACCAGCGGGCTGAAGCCGCCCCAGAACATGCGCTTGCCGTCGAAGGGCATGGTCTTGGGATCCATCATGTCGGCCAGGCGCGGATCGCTCATCACCTTGGCGTTGACTTCGTCGCGGTGCTGGCGCGACTCGAACACGATGTACGAAAAGATCACGGTCTCGTCGTCCTTCAGTTTCACGGCCTGCGGAAAGGAGGTGACTTCACCGGACTTCACATCGTCGGCCACGCATTCGCGGTATTCGAGCGCGCCATGCTCGCGCCAGATCTTTCCCGCCTTGGTGGCCATCGCGCGATAGGCCTCGATATTTGCTTTGGGAACGGGAACGACGTATCCATCGACATAGGACATTCGAAATCTCCTTGGGGTTGGGATGAAACACAGAACCTGTTGGTTCAGTATAAGCCGGCCTCGACGCCAGTTTCAAGTCCCAGCAACTTTGTGCCGATGCCCTGGAAGAAGGTGTAGGAAAACATCCCGCGGTCTCCTCGGCATCCCGACATGTCCCCCGCGCCCGTGGACAAGCTTGTGGAAAACTGCACTGGGAACTTTTTAGATCGTTGTCCCACGGGGCCTGCGCCCGGATTGCCTCCAGAAGCAGCAGTGGAACACTTGACAGGCCGGAAGTGTCATCCGATCGCTCATACCCTGGCCGCCGCCGTTCAACCAAGGACAGACACATGCAGGAAAAACCCGTGAAGATTCCCGGCCCGGACCATCCGATCACCATTGCCGCGAACCCCGCGCGCGTGGTCGTGAAGGCCGCCGCCCGCGTGATCGCCGACACGCGCGAAGCCTTGACGCTGCGCGAAGCGAGCTACCCCGCCGTGCAGTACATCCCACGCAAGGACGTGGACATGTCGCTGCTCGAGCGCACCGAGCACGCCACCTACTGCCCCTTCAAGGGCGACTGCTCCTACTACAGCATTCCCTCGGCCGGTGAGAAAGGGGCGAACGCCGTGTGGACCTACGAGCAGCCCTACGCGTCCGTCGAGCAGATCAAGGACCACCTCGCCTTCTATCCCGACCGCGTCGAAGCGATCGAGGAAACGCCGCAGGGTTGAAGGGGGAGTCTCAGCCCGCGCGCAGCTGTTCGCGCAGCTTGGCGCCGATCTCCGGCCGCTCCAGGAAGGGATCGGCCGGATTCGAGATCGACACGATGCTCTCCATGCGGCTCTTCACGTTGCCCAGCGCCTTCGGGTGGCTGAACACGTAGAACTGGTTGGCGCTGATGGCATCGAACACCATCTGCGCCACTTCGGCCGCCGTCACCTTGCCGCTGCTGACGGCCTTGTTGCTCATCGCCTGGCCGATCAGCTGGCTCTTGGTGAGTTCGCCGGCAGCGAGTGCATCGGGCCGGTTGCGCTCGCTGCTGGTGATGCCGGTCGGCACGAAGTAAGGGCACAGGAGGCTGGCGCCGATCTGGTCGGTGATGAGCTTCAGGTCTTGGTAGAGCGTTTCGGTGAGGCTCACCACGGCCGCCTTGGCCGCGTTGTAGACACCCATGTTGGGCGGCGCCAGCAGGCCGGCCATGCTGGCAGTGTTGACGATGTGGCCGCGGTACGAAGGGTCCCTGGCGGCGGCTTGCAGCATCATCGGCGTGAACAGGCGCACGCCGTGGATCACGCCCCAGAGGTCGACGCCGAGCACCCATTCCCAGTCGGCCACCGTGTTCTCCCACACCAGGCCGCCGGCGCCCACGCCCGCGTTGTTGAAGACGAAGTGCGGCGCACCGAAGCGCTGCTGCACATCCTTGGCGAGCTGCTCCATCTGCTGCGCATCGGCGACGTCGACCTTGCGCGCCAGCACCTGCGCACCGGCGGCTTCCATCTCGGCCTGCACGCGGTCGAGTGCGTCCTGCTGCACGTCGACCAGCACGAGACTCATGCCGCGCGCCGCGCCGATGCGCGCGCACTCGAGGCCGAAGCCGGAACCGGCGCCGGTGAGAACTGCGGTGGTGCCCTTGAAATCCTGAATCATTGCCCGTGTCCTTTTCGTCTCTTGAGGGAGACGCTATTGAAATACGGAAACCTGCACGATGCAGTCGCGAAGGTGCCCGTTGCGAGCGTCAGCCTTCGACTTTTCTCAACGCATAACCGACGCGCGGGAAGTGCACGTGCACGGTCCCGGCACGCGCGTCGGTGCGGCGCAGCGTGTAGTGGGTGCGGGTGGCGGCGATGAGTTCGCCTTCGGTGGGCTCGGGCCCGAAGCTCTCGCCCGCGACCGTGACGCGGGTCCCGAGCGGAATGCCGTGCTCGTCCTGGAAGGTGCTGTCGGACAAGAGGGTGTGCGGCGTCGAAGCGGCCGCGACGGCAATGGCCTGCGCGGCATCGAAGGTCTCCATCGTGCCGTGGCCGATCGCGGCCATGCGGTCCATCCAGTCGCCCACGGCCGGCGTGAACTGCAGGATGCCGGCCATCGAGGGCGTGCGCTTGCGCGTGAACCACAGCGGGTGGTAGCAGGCGAAATCGGCGACCGTCGGATAGGCGCCGAGCAGGTAGTCGGTGTCGTCCAGCATGTCGGACATGCGCCGCAGGTAGGACTTGTAGGCCGCCGCGGCATCGCCCGGGCGGTGCCGCACCATGTTCACGCTCATGGCCTTGCGGTCCTCGCCGAAGGCCTTGGCCAGTTCGGGCGGCGCCTTGCCGAACAGGTCGGCCGCGCCCTTGCCGCTGAAGCTGTAGGCCATCGAGGCCCAGAAGAGCGAGGTCTCGCCCCATTGGGCAACGACGCGCTCCAGGCCCTTGCCCGGCTCGGGATAGATCGACGGCAGCGGCGAGATGTGCTCGAGCACGTCGCAGATCAGCGCGGTGTCGCAGTAGATGTCGGCGCCGATCTGCAGCACCGGCGTCTTGCGGTAGCCGCCCGTGAGTGCGATCAGGTCCGGCTTGGGCAGGATCTGCGGAATGATCACCGACTTCCAGGCCAGCTTCTTGTAGCCGAGGATCAGGCGCAGCTTTTCGGAAAAGGGCGAGGTCGCGTAGTGGTGGAGGATCAGGTCTGCCATGAGGGTCCTTTGGATGTCCGCGTCATTGGGGCCGTGCACGCGCGATGATGGAATCGAAATCGGTGCTGGCGCGGAGCGTGCCGAAGGCATGGCCCCAGTCGCCGCCCAGGCGCGATGCGCAGAAGGCGCCGACCACGGCCTGCGGCGCGGTCTGCACGAGCAGCGCGCCCTGCACCGCGAGCGCCACGTCCTGCGCGAGCCGGCGCGCCTCGGCTTCGGTGGCCATGGCCTCGATGCGCGCCGGCAGCGCATCGGCCAGGCTGTCGAGCGCCGCATCGACACCGCGCGCCGGCGCCAGTTCGTGCGCCAATGCCGCGACCGCATCGCCCTTGCGAAGCCCGCGCAGCAGGTCGAGCGCCATGATGTTGCCGGCGCCTTCCCAGATCGAGTTGAGCGGCATCTCGCGGTAGACGCGCGCCATCACGCCTTCGCCGCCCTCCTCCACGTAGCCGTTGCCGCCGAGGCATTCCATCGCCTCCTGCGCGAAGTGACTGCCGCGCTTGCAGATCCAGAACTTGGCCACCGGTGTCAGCAGGCGCGCCATCAGGCGCTCGTGCTCGTCCTGCTGGCGATCGAAGGCGCGCGCGAGGCGGATGGCCAGTGCGGTCGCTGCTTCGCTTTCGAGCGCGAGGTCGGCCAGCACGTTCTTCATCAGCGGCTGTTCGATGAGCGGCTTGCCGAAGGCCTGGCGCTGCGCTGTGTGATGCAGGGCCAGGCTCAAGGCCTGGCGCATCAGGCCGCTGGTGCCGAGTGCGCAGTCGAGCCGCGTCATCGTGCCCATCTCGAGGATCTGCGGAATGCCGCGGCCTTCTTCGCCGACCAGCCAGGCGCTCGCGCCATGGAACTCGACCTCGGAACTCGCGTTGGCCTTGTTGCCGAGCTTGTCCTTCAGACGCTGGATGCGGATGCCGTTGCGCACGTCATCGCCCATCCAGTCGGGCAGCACGCGCGGCATGAAGAAGCACGACAGACCGGCCGGCGCCTGTGCAAGCACCAGGAAGGCATCGCACATCGGTGCCGAGAAGAACCACTTGTGGCCCGTGATCTCGTAGCGCTCGCCCCAATCATCACCGGCGACGCGAACCGCCCGCGTGGTGTTGGCGCGCACGTCCGAGCCGCCCTGCTTCTCGGTCATGCCCATGCCCATGGTCACGCCGGGCTTGTCGAGCGCGGACCTGAGCACCGGGTCGTACCAGAGGCTCGCGAGCTTCGGCCCCCAGTCGGCATAGATGGCCGCGTTGCCGCGCAGCGCGGGCGTCACGGCGTAGCTCATCGAGATCGGGCACAGCACCGAGGGCTCGAGCTCGGTGAAGAGCATGAAGCCGGCGGCGCGCTGGACGTGCGGGGATGCGGATTCCCCTGTCCACGGTGTGCCGTGCAGGCCGGCACCCACCGCCGCCTTCATCAACGCGTGATAGCTCGGATGAAACTCCACCTCGTCGATGCGCCGGCCGAAGCGGTCGTGCGTGTGCAGCACCGGCGGGTTCGTGTTCGCGAGCCGCGCATGGGTCTGCATCTCGACCGAGCCGATCACGCCGCCCAGATGCGCGAGCGGCGCGAGCTGCAGCTGCGATGCGTTGAACTTCAGCGCATCGCGCAGCGGCCGGTTGGATTCGAACAGGTTGTAGCCGGCCAGCGGGGCCGGCTGGTTGAAGACCTCGTGCGTCGTGTTCATCGCCGGCCTCCTTGCACTTTGCCTAGATCAGTTTCACCAGTTGCTTGCCGAAGTTCTTGCCCTTGAGCAAACCGAGGAAGGCCTCGGGCGCCGACTCGATGCCCTGCGCGATCGACTCGCGCGGCCTGAGCTTTCCGGTGGCGACCAGCTGGCCCAGTTCGGCCAGCGCCTCGGGCCAGACTTCCATGTGCTCGCTGACGATGAAGCCTTCGAGCTTCACCCGGTTGATGAGGAACAGCGCCGGATTGGCCAGCGGCAGCGGCTGCCCGTCGTAGCCGGCGATCATGCCGCACAGCGCGACGCGCGCGAAGGCATTGGCGCGCAGCAGCACCGCGTCGAAGATGTAGCCGCCGACGTTCTCGAAGTAGCCATCGATGCCCTTCGGGCAGGCCTCCTTCAGCGCTGTGCTCATGCTCTTGACGTCGGGATGCTGCCGGTAGTCGATGCAGGCGTCGAAGCCCAGTTCGTCGGTCACGTACTTGCACTTGTCCGCACCGCCCGCGATGCCGACCACGCGACAGCCGCGCGCCTTGGCCAGCGCGCCGAAGGCACTTCCGACCGCGCCGCTGGCGGCCGTGACGACCATCGTCTCGCCGGCCTTCGGGTTGATGATCTTCACCAGGCCGTACCAGGCCGTGACGCCGGGCATGCCGACCGCGCCGAGGTAGTACGAGAGCGGTACGTACGCGGTGTCGACCTTCCTCAAGGCGCCGGGCTGCGAGGCATCGACCACGCTGTATTCCTGCCAGCCGCCGAAGCCGACCACCTTGTCGCCGACGGCGTACTTGGGGTGCTTGCTCTCGACCACCTCGCCCGCCGTGCCGCCCTGCATCACCTGGCCCAGCGGCTGCGGCTGCGCGTAGCTCTTGGCGTCGTTCATGCGGCCGCGCATGTAGGGGTCGAGGCTCATGTAGTGGTGGCGCACCAGCACCTCGTTGTCTTTCAACGGCGGCGTCTCGGTGCTCACGAGCTTGAAATTGGAAGCGACGGCTTCGCCATCGGGGCGGTTGTCGAGCAGTTGTTGTCTGTTGATGGGCATGAAAGTCTCCTAATCTGTGGACGGCGGACGCATCGCGTTGGCGCTGCCGGGGCCGGTGGGAAGGCGCCGCTTCACGTACTTGAAGGTGCCGGTGGCATGGGCACAGACGCGCTCCTGCTCGTCGTAGATCTTCGCTTCGGTGAAGGCCAGCGTCGCGGTGCGGTGGATCAGCTTGCCGCGCGCATGCAGCGGGCCGACCGAGGGTTGCATGAAGCTGGTTTTCATCTCGATCGTGACCACGCCCATCTCCGGCGTCTGGCTGCGCGCGGCCGCGGCCATGGTGATGTCGAGCAGCGTCATGCAGGCGCCGCCGTGGGTCACGTCGAAGGTGTTGAGATGCTCGGGCTTCGCCGTGTAGCGGATCTCGGACTCGCCGCCCTCGAACTTCGTGAGCTCGAAGCCCAGATGCCGCGCAAACGGGATCTGGCTCGTGTAGGAGCGGACGTTGATGTCGTCCACCTCAAGCTCCGAGCACCACGCTCACGCCGCCGTCGATCGCCAGCCACTGGCCGGTGATGTGCTTGCCGGCATCGCTCGCGTACAGCAGCGTGATGCCCTTAAGGTCTTCGTCGTCGCCGAGGCGGCCCAGCGGCGCATGCGAGGCCATCTTCTCCTCGCCGATCGACTTGATCAGGCCCGCGGCCATCTTGGTCATGAAGAAGCCGGGGCAGATGGCGTTGACGTTGATGTTGTACTTGCCCCATTCGGCCGCCAGCGTGTGGGTGAAGCCGATCACGGCGCTCTTCGAGGTGTTGTAGGCCAGGGTCTGCATCTCGGGCGGGTTGCCGTTCAGGCCTGCGATGGAGGCGATGTTGATGATGCGGCCAGTCTTCTTCGGGATCATGTAGCCGCGCGCGATCTGCTGCGCGAGGATGAAGTAGCCGCGCACGTTGAGGTTCATGACCTTGTCCCAAGCCTCGACCGGATGGTCTTCGGCCGGCGCGCCCCAACTCGCGCCCGCGTTGTTGACCAGGATGTCGACCGCGCCCAGGCGCTCCAGCGTCTCGTCGGCCAGGCGGCGCGTGTCCTCTTCCTTCGAGCAATCGGCCACGATCCAGCGGGCGTCGATGCCGGCCGCCTGCAACTCGGCCGCGGCCTGCTCCAGGTCGTCGGCCTTGCGCGAACTCAGCATGATCTTGGCGCCGGCTTCGCCGAGCGCATGGGCCATCTGCAGGCCGAGGCCGCGCGAGCCGCCGGTGACGAGCGCGGTCTTGCCGCTGAGGTCGAACAGTTTCTGGATGCTGCGTGCGGTCATGGGTGTCTCCGAGGGTTCAGGGGGTTTCGTAGTCGAGGACGCTGCGGGCTTCGCGCAGTGTGCCGAGCACCGCGGACACTTCGACGTGCTGCGGATGCTCCAGGTAGGCCTGCAGCGCGGCCTTGTCGTCGAAGGCCGAGCACAGCACAACGTCGCAGTTGGCTTCGAGTCCCGGCGCACGCACCGCGACCTCGAACTGGCGCATGCCCGGCACCAGGCCGCGGCAACTGTCAAGCTTCTCCTTGAACAGCGCGGCCTTGGCCGGGTCCTTGAGCTTCCACATCACGATGTGCTTGATCATGGCGTTGCCCGCCCGGCCGCCCGAAGGGCAATGAGCGCCCCCTCGGGGGGCAGCGAACGAAGTGAGCTTGGGGGCATGTCAGTCCTTCAGGCGGGAGCGAACGTAGATGAGGACCACGCCGACAATGGCCACGGCCACGCCTGGGACGGCCATGACCCAGCCGAGGGTCTCGTCCGATCGGCCGGTCGCGATGCCGAGGATCAGCATGAAGAGGCCACCGTAGATCAGGATCCAGATCCATTTCTCGAGCGTGGCGTGGGGTTTGACGGCCATCAGAAAGCCTCCTCGGGCAGGGCTGCGCAGGTCGGGTCGCGCCGTTCGACCACATTGAGCCAGGCACCGATCTTCGGCAGTTCGTAGTTGAAGAAATAGTCGGTCGCGCCGATACGCCCGGCCGTGGCCGGCAGCGCCCTCGACGCGTCGCGTTCGAGCGCGTGCTGCGCCACGTCGAGCCAGATCCAGGCCAGCACCGTATGGCCGAAGGCTTGCATGTAGGGCACGGCATTGGCCAGCGCCTCCTGCGGATTGCCGGTGGCCCAGGCTGCCTTGGTCGCGTTGCCGATGCGCTGCAGCGCTTCGGCCAGCGCCTTGGCATGCGCAGCCAGCGAGGGCACGCGGGCCGCGCGCGCGATGGTGTCGGTGATGCGCGCGGCCAAGAGCTGCAGGCCGCGGCCGTCTTCCATCAGCACCTTGCGGCCCAGCAGGTCGGCCGCCTGGATGCCGTGCGTGCCTTCGTGGATCATGTTCAGGCGGTTGTCGCGCCAGTACTGCTCCACCGGAAAGTCGCGCGTATAGCCGTAGCCGCCGTGCACCTGGATCGCGAGCGAGTTGGCCTCCAGGCACCATTCGCTGGGCCAGCTCTTGGCGATCGGCGTGAGCACCTCCAGCAGCAGGCGCGCGTCGTCGGCGGCCTGCGCGTCACCGGTCTTCTGCTCGTCGACCAGGCGCGCGCAATAGAGCTCGAGCGCCAGCGCGCCTTCGCAATACGCCTTCTGTGCGAGCAGCATGCGGCGCACGTCGGCATGCTCGATGATGCGCACCTGCGGCTTGGCCGCGTCCTTGCCGGCCGGGCCTGGCGGGCGCCCTTGCGGCCGGTTCCGTGCATAGTCGAGCGATGCGTGGTAGCCGGCCATGCCCAGCATGGTCGCCGCGGTGCCGACACCGATGCGCGCCTCGTTCATCATGTGGAACATGCAGTGCAAGCCTTTGCCGGGCTCGCCGACGAGGTAACCCACCGCACCGGCCTTGCCACCAACGGGGAACTTGCCCTCGCCGAAGTTCAGGAGCGTGTTGGTGGTGCCGCGCCAGCCCAGCTTGTGGTTGAGGCCCGCGAGCGCGACATCGTTGCGTTCGCCGGTGAGTTGCCCTTCGGCATCGACCATCTTCTTCGGCACGATGAAGAGCGAAATGCCACGCGTGCCCGGGATGAGCTTGCCCTTCTCGTCGGGGATCTTGGCCAGCACGATGTGCACGATGTTCTCGGTCAGCTCATGGTCGCCGGCCGAGATCCACATCTTGTTGCCGAAGAGCCGATAGCGGGGCCCGAGCGGATCGTCCCGGAAATCGGCGCCGTCGGGCACGGCACGCGTCGCCACGTCGCTGAGGCTGGAGCCGGCCTGCGGCTCCGACAGGCACATGGTGCCCGACCAGCGGCCTGCGAACTCGTTCTTCGCGAACACCGATTGCTGCATGGGCGTGCCGTGAACCATCAGCAGGTTGGCATTGCCGCTGGTCAGCATGCCGGAGCCGATGCTGACCGAGGCCATCGCGAAGAAGCTGTTGGCCGCCGCCTGCACGGTGTAGGGCAGTTGCATGCCGCCGATCTCGTAGTCCTGTGCGGCGCTCAGCATGCCGGATTCGGCAAAGGCCTTGTGCGCATCGTGCGTGGCCTGCGGCAGGATCACCTTGTCGCCGTCGAAGTGCGGCTCCTGGGTGTCGACGATGCGGTTGTTCGGCGCGTACTTCTCGCGCGCGATGCGCTCGCAGGTGTCGAGCACGGCATCGAAGGTTTCGCGCGAGTGATCGGCAAAGCGCGCGCGCTCGTTGAGCGACTCGGCGTGGAGCCAGTCGTAGAGCAGGAAGTCGAGGGTGGGACGAAGGCTCATTTCGTGACTTTCAATTCGGAAACCGGGCGCGAAGGACGCTCTGCGCCCTTCACCTCCGGTCTTCAGTTCGGCCCTCGCAGCAGGCTCAGAGTACCTCGAATACGCCGGCTGCGCCCATGCCGCCGCCGATGCACATCGTGACGACCACCTTCTTGGCGCCGCGGCGCTTGCCTTCGATCAGCGCATGGCCGGTCAGGCGCTGGCCGCTCACGCCATACGGGTGGCCGACGGCGATGGCGCCCCCGTTCACGTTCAGGCGGTCGCCCGGGATGCCGAGCTTGTCGCGGCAGTAGATCACCTGCACCGCGAAGGCCTCGTTGAGCTCCCAGAGGTCGATGTCGCCGACCTTGAGGCCCAGGCGCTTCAGCACCTTCGGGATCGCGAACACCGGGCCGATGCCCATCTCGTCGGGCTCGCAGCCCGCGACCGCGAAGCCGAGGAAGCGGCCGAGCGGCTTCAGGCCCTTCTTCTCGGCGTACTTCTCGTCGACCACCACGCAGGCGCCGCCGCCGTCGGAGAACTGGCTGGCGTTGCCGGCCGAGATCACGCCGCCCGGAATCGCCGGACGGATGCCGCTGATGCCTTCCTTGGTGGTGCCGGGGCGGATGCCTTCGTCGTTCTCGACCGTGACCTCCTTGGTACGCAGGCCCAGCACCGGGTCGGCCACACCGGCCAGGACGGTGATCGGCGCGATCTCGGCCTTGAAGAGGCCGGCCTCGAGCGCGGCGGTGGCCTTCTGCTGGCTCGCGGCGCCGTACTCGTCCATGGCGTCGCGGCCGATGTCGTAGCGCTTGGCGACCTGCTCGGCGGTCTGCAGCATGTTCCAGTAGATCTCGGGCTTGTGCTTCACCAGCCAGGGGTCGGCCAGCATGTGCTTGTTCATCTCGTTCTGCACGCACGAAATGCTCTCGACGCCGCCGGCCACGTAGACCTCGCCCTCGCCCGCGATGATGCGCTGCGCCGCGGTCGCGATGGTCTGCAGGCCCGAGGAGCAGAAGCGGTTGATGGTCATGCCCGCGGTGGTGATCGGCAATCCGGCGCGCAGCGCGATCTGGCGTGCGATGTTGGCGCCGGTCGCGCCTTCGGGATTGGCGCAGCCCATGATCACGTCGTCGACTTCGGCAGGCTCGATGCCGGCGCGCGCCACCGCGTGCTGCACCGCATGGCCGCCGAGCGTGGCGCCGTGCGTCATGTTGAAGGCGCCCTTCCAGCTCTTGGCGAGCGGCGTGCGGGCGGTGGAGACGATGACGGCGCTGGTCATGGTGTGGTCCTTTGAAAAAGAGGGGTGATGCTTACTGGGGCTGCTGCACGGTGTTGCGCAACAGCTGGTGATAGAACTGGATCATCTCGACGTAGTTGGCGATCGAGATGCGCTCGTTGGTGCCGTGGAAGCGCGACAGATCTTCGCCCCGCGCGCGTACCGGCGAGAAGCGGTAGACCGCGTCGCTCACGATCGCGAAGTGGCGCGAATCGGTGGCGGCGATCATGAGGCCCGGCGCGACGATGGCATCGGGAAAGGTCTGGCGCACCGATTGCGCGATGGTCCGATAGCCCGCGCTGTCGGTGGGCGACACCGGCGAGGGCTCCGAGTTGCCCGGATACTGCTTGATCGTGATCGCATCGTTCGCGACGGTCTTGCGGATGTGCGCCTCCACCGAAGCCAGCGTGTCGCCCGGCAGCACGCGGAAGTTGACGGCCGCCTCGGCACGGCCCGGCAGCACGTTGTCCTTGTTGCCGGCGCGCACGATGGTCAGCGCGGTGGTGGTGCGCAGCATCGCATTGCTGCTCACGCCTTTCTCGAGCTGGCCCTGCACCACCGGGCCGAAGAGCCAGAGGTTGGAGAGCGCCACGCGGCCGAAGCCCTTCATCTCGGGCGCGAGCGTCGCAAACATCTCGCCCGCCACGCCGCCGATCGCGGCCGGCATCGGGTTCGCTTCGAGCTTTGCGAGCGCCGCGCTCATGCTGCCGATGGCCGTGCTGGATGGCGGCATCGACGAGTGGCCCGGCGGCGTATCGAGCGAGAGGAAGAAGGTGCCGTAGCCCTTCTCGGCCAGGCCGATCAGGGCGGCCGGCTTGTCGAGGCCCGCGAGCACGCCTTCGGTGACCAGCAGGCCCTCGTCGAGCACCCATTCGAGCCGGACGCCGCGCGACTTCAGCAGTTCCGCAATCGGCTTCGCGCCACGCAGGCCGCTGACCTCCTCGTCATCGCCCGCGACCAGATACACCGTCTGCCGCGGCTGGAAGCCGCTGGCCACCAGCATCTCGATGGCTTCCATCTGCGCCAGCAGGTTGCCCTTGTTGTCCCAGGTGCCGCGACCCCAGACGAAGCCGTCCTTGATCTGGCCGCTGAAGGGCTCGACCTCCCAGGCCTTCTCGGTGCCCGGCGCGATCGGCACCACGTCCTGGTGCGCCATCAGCGCAACCGGCCGGGCAGCGGGGTCGCTGCCGGTCCAGGTGTAGAGCAGCGCGTTGTCGCCGACGACTTCCTTCTTCAGCGTCGCATGCAGCTTGGGAAACTGCTGCGCCAGGTAGGCATGGAGCTTCTTGAACTCGTCGCCGTTCTGCTGCCCACCTTCGAAGCTCGATACGGTGCGGATCGGGATCGCGCCCGAGAGCCGCTCGGCCGCCGCCTTGGCGTCGACCGCGACCTTCTGTACCGCCGGCACCTGCAACTGTCGCGAGGGCGTGCGCCAGGTGTTGCCCGCGATGACCACCGCCAGCACAAGCAGCGCCAGCAGCAGCACGAGCAACGTCCTCTTGATCACAGCCCGTCCTCGCCGTCGCTTCAGCTGAACTGCTTGCCTTCGGCCACCAGCTTCTGGATCAGCGGCGCGGGCTGCCAGAAGCCCGCGTCATCGCGCGGGTTCTTCGCAAAGCGCTTCATCGCCTCGGCCACGTTGTAGAGACCGACCTGGTTGGCATAGTGCATCGGGCCGCCGCGCCACACCGGGAAGCCGTAGCCGGTGAGGTAGACCATGTCGATGTCGCCCGACTTGGAGGCGATGCCGTCCTCGAGAATGTGCGCGCCTTCGTTCACGAGCGCATAGACCAGGCGCTGCACGATCTCTTCGTCGGAGATCTTGCGCGGCGTGATGCCTTCGTCCTTGCGGTGCTTCTCGATCAGGTCGAGCACGACCTGGCTCGGGATCGCATCGCGCTTGCCGGCCTGGTAGTCGTACCACCCTGCCCCGGTCTTCTGGCCGAAGCGGCCCAGCTCGCAGAGCTTGTCGGCCGTCTTGCTGTACTTCATGTCGGCTTGCTCGGTGGCGCGGCGCTTGCGGATCGCCCAGCCGATGTCGTTGCCCGCCAGGTCGCCCATGCGGAACGGGCCCATGGCGAAGCCGAACTTCTCGATGGCGCGGTCGACCTGCTGCGGCGTCGCGCCCTCGTCCAGCAGGAAGCCGGCCTGGCGCGAGTACTGCTCGATCATGCGGTTGCCGATGAAGCCGTCGCACACGCCGGAGACCACCGCCGTCTTCTTGATCTTCTTGGCGATCGCCATCACGGTGGCCAGTACGTCCTTGGCCGTCTCCTTGCCGCGCACCACTTCGAGCAGCTTCATCACGTTGGCCGGGCTGAAGAAGTGCATGCCGACCACGTCCTGCGGGCGCTTGGTGAAGGCGGCGATCTTGTCGACGTCGAGCGTGGAGGTGTTGGAAGCCAGGATGGCACCGGCCTTGGCGACGCGGTCCAGTTCCTTGAACACCTTCTCCTTGACGCCGAGCTCCTCGAACACGGCCTCGATGATCAGGTCGGCGTCCTTCAGGTCGTTGTAGTCGAGCGTGGTGGACAGCAGCGCCATCCGCTCCTCGTACTTCTCGGCCTTGAGCTTGCCCTTCTTGACCTGCGCTTCGTAGTTCTTGCGAATGGTGGCGATGCCGCGGTCGAGCGCCTCCTGCTTCATCTCGAGGATCTTGACCGGGATGCCCGCGTTCAGGAAGTTCATCGAGATGCCGCCGCCCATGGTGCCGGCGCCGATCACGCCGACCGACTTGACGGTGCGCTGCGGCGTGTCTTCCGATACGTCGGGAATGCGCGAAGCCGCGCGCTCGGCCATGAACAGGTGGCGCAGCGCCAACGATTCGGGCGTGAACATCAGCGCGGTGAAGAGGCGACGCTCTTCGGCCATGCCGTCGTCGAACTTCATCTGCGTGGCGGCCTGCACCGCATCCACGCACTTGAGCGGCGCCGGGTAGTTCTTCGACATGCCGCCGACCATGTTGCGCGCGAACTGGAAGTAGGCGTCGCCCTGCGGATGCTTGCACGGCAGCTTGCGCACCAGCGGCAGCTCGCCGCTCTTGCCGGCCACCGACTTGGCGAACTCGACCGCTTCCTCGAACAGCGATTCCGGCGAAGCGGCCAGCTTGTCGAACAGCTTCTGGCCGGGCAGCGAGGCGAGCAGCTCGCTCTTGACGGCCTCGCCGCTCACGATCATGTTGAGCGCGGTCTCCACGCCCAGCACGCGCGGCAGGCGCTGCGTGCCGCCGGCGCCGGGCAGCAGGCCCAGCTTGACCTCGGGCAGCGCGACGCTGGTGCCGGGTGCGGCCACGCGGTAGTGGCAGCCCAGGGCCAGCTCGAGGCCGCCGCCCATGCAGACCGAATGGATGGCCGCGACGATCGGCTTGGTCGATGCCTCGAGCGCGAGGATCACGCTCAGCAGATTGGGCTCCTGCAGCGCCTTGGGCGTGCCGAACTCCTTGATGTCGGCGCCGCCCGAGAAGGCCTTGCCCGCGCCGGTGATCACGATCGCCTTGACGGCCGCGTCGTCGAGCGCTTTCGAGAGGCCGTCGGTGATGCCGATGCGCGTCGAGAAACCGAGGCCATTGACCGGAGGGTTGGTCAGGGTGATCACGGCGACGTCGCCGAGCACTTTGTATTCAGCCGTCATGCTGCGTTCCTTTGGGATGGGGGAGGATCGAAAAAAGGGGCCTCGCGTTAAAAAGCACGAGTGTTCTTTTTTGTTTGAAATTCTAGGCGTTTCGCGTGACCCCGCAACCGGGTATCAGTCGCTGCCGAGACAAGTTGGCTGGCGGTCAGACCTCCAGCCACTCCTTGCGGGTCGCGGCATCGGCACGCAGGCTGTCCGGCGTGCCGTCGAACACGATGCTGCCATGGCCCATGACCAGCGCGCGATCGGAGATCTGCATCGCAATCGTCAGCTTCTGCTCGATCAGCAGCACCGAGATGCCCTTGTCCTTGAGCGTGCGCAGGTACTGGCCCACCAGCTCGACGATCTTGGGCGCGAGGCCCTCGGTCGGCTCGTCGATGATGATCAGGTCGGGGTCGCCCATCAGCGTGCGGCACAGCGTCAGCATCTGCTGCTCGCCGCCCGAGAGCACGCCGGCCTCGGTGTGCTGGCGCTCCTTGAGGCGCGGGAACATGCCGTACATGTCGTCGAACTGCCAGCGGCTGCCCTTCCCCTTGCCCTTCTGCCCGAGCAGCAGGTTCTGGTGTACCGTGAGCTTGGGGAAGATGTCGCGGTTCTCGGGCACGTAGCCGATGCCCATGTGCGCGATCTCGTAGGCCTTGCGGCGCAGGATGTCCTCTTCCTTCCAGTGCAGGCCGCCTTCGGCATGCACCAGGCCCATGATGGCCTTGGCCGTGGTCGAGCGGCCCGAGCCGTTGCGGCCCAGCAAGGCCACGATCTCGCCGGGACCGACCGCAAATGAAACGCCATGCAACACATGGCTCTTGCCGTAGTAGGCGTGGATGTCCTGGAGCTTGAGCATTTCTTCAGTGTCCTCCGCTCTGCGCGTCCGCGACCGAAGAGCCCAGGTACGCCTCCTGCACGCGCGCATTGGCGCGCACCGCCGCGGGCGTGTCGAAGGCGATCACCTCGCCGTAGACGACCACCGCGATCTTGTCGGCCAGGCCGAACACCACGCCCATGTCGTGCTCCACGGTGAGCAGGGTCTTGCCGATCGTCACCTGCTTGATCAGCGCGATGAAGTGCGCGGTCTCGGTCTTGCTCATGCCGGCCGTGGGCTCGTCGAGCAGGATCACGCTGGCGCCGCCGGCGATGGTGACGCCGATCTCCAGCGCGCGCTGTTCGGCATAGGTGAGGTTCACCGCATGCACGTCGCGCTTTCTTTCGAGTCCCACCTGGCGCAGCAACTCCTCGGTGCGCTCGTTCGCATCGTCGAGCTTCGAGAGGAAGCGCAGGAAGGTGTAGCGGTAGCCCAGGCTCCACAGCACGCCGCAGCGCAGGTTCTCGAACACGCTGAGCTTGGGGAAGATGTTGGTGATCTGGAAGCTGCGCGAAAGGCCGCGGCGGTTGATCTCGTAGGGCCTGTGGCCGTCGATGCGCTGGCCATGCAGCAGCACCTCGCCGCTGGTCGGCTCGAGCCGGCCGCTGATGAGGTTGAAGAGCGTGGACTTGCCGGCGCCGTTGGGCCCGATGATCGCGATGCGCTCGCCGGCTTCTACCGCCAGGTCGACGCCACGGATGATCTCGGTCTTGCCGAAGTTCTTGCGCAAGGCCTTCAATTCGAGTGCGTGGGTCATGCGAGCTCCCTCCGCTTGATCTCGGCCTCGATCTCTTCCTGGATATGGCCCCAGACCTTCACGAAGCGGCGTCGCACCCATTCCACCAGCAACACGCCCACGGCAAGCACGACGCCGGCCCCGATCCAGCTGGCCGCGCTGGAGACGTCGAGCTCCACGCCCATGAAGTTGAGCTTCGGGCCCAGCGCCATGTTGAGCTGCACGTGATAGATCATCTCGACCAGCGCCGCCGCGCCGACCACCATCACGGCCCCGGTCAGGATCAGGCCGCCGTAGAGACCCCACAGGCGCTTGAACTTGCCGAACTTGGCAACGCGCAGGTTCATCATGATCAGGCTGGCGATGCCGCCCGGCGCGAACATCACCATGAACAGGAACACCAGCCCCAGGTACAGCAGCCAGGCCTTGGTGAGCTCCGACAGCAGCACCGACGCCAGTACCAGCAACACGGCGCCTATGATCGGGCCGAAGAAGAAGGTGGCTCCGCCCAGGAAGGTAAACAGGAGGTAGCCGCCCGAGCGAATCGTGCTCAGGCTGTCGGATGCGTTGACGATCTCGAAATTGATGGCCGCCAGCGCGCCGCCAATGCCGGCGAAGAAACCAGCAATGATGAAGGCGAGGTAGCGCACCCATTGGGTGTCGTAGCCGATGAACTCGACGCGCTCGGGGTTGTCGCGCACCGCGTTGAGCATGCGGCCCAGCGGCGTGCCGGTGAACGCGAACATGAGCGCCGTCGAGACGAAGCAGTACGCCGCGATCAGGTAGTACACCTGGATCTGCGGACCGAAGCTCAAGCCGAGGAAAGGCGAGCCGTAGACCCGGTTGGTCGTGACGCCACCCTCGCCGCCGAAGAAGCCCGGAAACATCAGCGACATGGCTGCGACCAACTCGCCGATGCCCAGCGTGATCATCGCGAAAGTGGTGCCGGACTTCTTGGTGGTCACATAGCCCAGCAGGATCGCGAACAGCACGCCCGCCACGCCGCCGACCAGCGGAATCGTCACCAGCGGCAGCGGCATGGCCCCCTTGGTGGCGAGATTCATCGCGTGCACCGCGACGAAGGCGCCCAGCCCCGTGTAGACGGCGTGGCCGAAGCTCAGCATGCCGCCCTGCCCGAGCAGGATGTTGTAGCTCAGGCAGATGATGATGAGATAGCCGATCTGCGACAGCATGGTGAGCGCCAGGCTGCTGCGAAACACCAGCGGCGCGATGATCAGGCTCAGGGCGAAGAGCGTCCAGATCAGCACGCGCCCGATGTTCCAGGGCTTGAAGCGGTAGTAGGCGGTCTTCCGCGTACCGGCGCCGGACACCGGCGTGTCGTCGGCACGCGCCGCGGAAGTGCTTGCATGGGTCGTCATGTTTTCAGCCCTCCCGCTTGCCGAGCAGCCCCTTGGGCCGGAAGATCAGGATCAGCACCAGGAACAGGTACGGCAGGATCGGAGCGATTTGCGCGACGCTGAGCTGAAGCAGTTCGTACCCGAAGGTGCTGGGGGTCACGGTGACGCCCACAGCCTGCAGCCCGGACGCCAAGGACTCGTCGATGGCCACGGCGAAGGTCTGCAATACGCCGATCAGGAGCGATGCGAGGAAGGCCCCAGCCAATGAGCCCATCCCGCCGACCACCACCACCACGAACACGATCGACCCGACCGCCCCGGCCATGGCAGGCTCGGTGACGTAGGTGTTCCCGCCGATCACGCCGGCCAGCGCAGCCAGCGCTGCGCCTCCGCCGAACACGAGCATGAACACCCGCGGCACGTTGTGGCCCAGCGCTTCCACCGTCTCCGGATGCGTGAGCGCAGCCTGGATCACCAGGCCGATGCGGGTGCGGGTCAGCAAGAGCCAGACCGACAGCAGCATCAGCAGCGCGAGCAGCATGATGAAGGATCTCGACTTGGGAAACTGCGTCCCGAACAGGGTGAACAGCGGCCCCTGCAGTTGCTCCGGCAGCCCGTACGGCACCGTCGCACGACCCCAGACCAGCTGCACCAGCTCGAGGATCAGGTAGGACAGACCGAAAGTCACCAGCAACTCGGGCACGTGGCCGAACTTGTGAACGCGCCGCAGGCTGTAGCGCTCGAAGAGCGCGCCCAGCACGCCGACCAGCAGGGGCGCGACGACCAGGGCGGTCCAGAAGCCCAGCACACCCGAGATGGTGTAGGCGAAATAAGCACCCAGCATGTAGAAGCTGGTGTGCGCGAAGTTGAGCACGCCCATCATGCTGAAGATCAGCGTCAGGCCCGAGCTCAGCATGAACAGCAGCAGCCCGTAGCTGAGGCCGTTCAGCAAGGATATGGCGAAGAATTCCACGGTGTCGTCGTCGTCGTTGCAGCCGCGAGGGGCGAAGTCAAAAAAAGCGCCGGTGAGCGACTTCCATCACCCACCGGCGTTTCGCTGGTGTGCCGGTATTACGGTGCCGGCCGCTTCATCTCGCAAGACGTCGGCGTGCTTGCGATGTAGGGCTCGAGGTATTTCACCGGCGCGAAGGTGTAGCCGGTGTTCTCCACGCTGTACTTGTACTTGGCATCGACCTTCTGCCACTTGGAGATCCAGAGTCCCTGCTGCAGCTGGTGGTCGGTCTTGCGCATCTCGGTTTCGCCGTTGAAGCCCTTGAACTTCAATCCTTCCATCGCCCCGGCGACCTTCATGGGGTCGGTGGACTTGGCCTTGGCTATGCCCTCGCCCATCATCAGGATCGCGTTGTAGATCGAGAAGGTGTAGAAGTCGTCGCCGAACTTGGTCTTGAACTCGTTCATCAAGGTGCCCAGCTCGCCGGTGTAGTTCGAGTGGTTGTAGGCGATCTGGTAGACCTCTAGTTCGCCGCCCGAAGCCAGTGCGGTCGGCGTGCCGGACACGCCGGCGTAGTAGGCGTAGATCGGCAGCTTCAGGCCCGAATCGTTCAGCGCCTTGATCAGCAGGGTCATGTCCTGCCCCCAGTTGCCGGTGACGATCGTGTCGGCGCCCGACTGCTTGATCTTGGCCACGTAGGGTGCGAAGTCCTTGACCTGGCCCAGCGGGTGCAGATCGTCGCCCACGATCTTGGCGTCGGGCCGGTTGCGCGCCATGCCTTCCTTGAAGTACTTCGAGACCTGCTGGCCATGGGAGTAGTTCTGGTTGATCAGGTAGACCTTCGAGATCTTGGGCTGATCCTTCATGAAGGAGGTGAGCGCGGCCATCTTCATCGACGTGTCGGCGTCGAGCCGGAAATGCGCAAAGCTGCACTTCTCGTTCGTGAGCACCGGGTCGACCGCGGCATAGTTCAGGTAGATGATCTCCTTGCCGGGATTGCGCTCGTTGTGCTTGGCGACGGCATCGGCGAGCGGCACGGCGACATTCGAGCCGTTGCCCTGCGTGACGTAGCGAAAGCCCTGGTCGCTGGCTGCCTTCAGGAGGTTCAGCGCTTCCTGCGGCGAACTCTTGCTGTCCATGCCGATGACCTCGAACTTGACGCCCGCCGCGTTCTTGGCGCCGCTGAGCTTCTCCGCGACCAGCTGCCAGCTCTTGAGCTGGTTCTGGCCGACGTTGGCGAACGGGCCCGAGAGCCCTTCGATCATCGCGATGCGGACGGTCTCGCCCTTCTGGGCAAGGGCGCCGGTGGCGGTGGCGGCGAGGATGGCCGCGCTGGCGATCTTCAGAGCGTATTTCATTCGATGTCTCCTGTTCTGTGCTGCATTGCGCAACGAGATTACAAGTCTTTCTGACCCCGCCCGTCAGGGAATGCCCGTAAGCGTTCCGCGGCGGGGGCGGTTTCTATCACTCATGCGACAGGACGCACTGCGCTGGTGCTACCCGCCGGTAGGATCGACGCCTTTTCAGCACCCGGGCAGCTTGTAGTCGCGCAGCTGCTCGCGCAGGCGCGTCTTCAGGATCTTGCCGGTCGCGCCGATCGGAATGGCGTCGACGAAAACCACGTCGTCGGGAACCTGCCACTTTGCCGTCTTGCCGCCGTAGAAGGCCAAGAGCTCGTCGCGCGTGAGTTCGGCGCCCGGCTTCTTCACCACGATCACGATCGGGCGCTCGTCCCATTTCGGGTGGGCCACGCCGATGCACGCCGCCATCGCGACCGCCGGATGGGCCACGGCGATGTTCTCGATGTCGATCGAACTAATCCACTCGCCGCCGGACTTGATCACGTCCTTGCTGCGGTCGGTGATCTGAAGGAAGCCGTCGGCATCGATGGTCGCCACGTCGCCGGTAGGGAACCAGCCGCGCCCCTGCTGGTCGGGCACCAACGGGTCGCCGCCCTCGCCCTTGAAATACTCCTTGACCACCCACGGCCCCTTGACCAGCAGATCGCCGGAGGTCTTGCCGTCCCAGGGCAGATCCTTGCCGTCGCCGTCGACGATCTTCATGTCGACGCCGAAGATGGCGCGGCCCTGCTTCATGCGGATGGCCGTCTGCTGCTCGGGCGACTGCGTGAGGTGCTTGTTCTTCAGCGTGCACAAGGTGCCCAGCGGCGACATCTCGGTCATGCCCCAGGCATGCAGCACCTCGACGCCGTACTGCTGCTGGAAGGCGTTGATCATGGCCGGCGGGCAGGCCGAGCCGCCGATCACGGTACGCTTGAGCGTCGAGAACTTGAGGCCGTTGGCCTGCATATGGCCCAGCATCATCTGCCAGACGGTCGGCACACCGCCGGCAAAACTCACCTTCTCGGATTCGATCAGCTCGAACACAGACTTGCCGTCGAGCGCGGGGCCGGGAAACACCAGCTTGGCGCCGACCAGCGCGGCCGAGTACGGAATGCCCCAGGCGTTGACGTGGAACATCGGCACCACCGGCAGCACCGAATCGCGCGCCGAGATCGCCATCACGTCCGGCAAGGCGGCCGCATAAGCATGCAGCATCGTGGAGCGGTGGCTGTAGAGCGCGGCCTTCGGATTGCCGGTGGTGCCGCTCGTGTAGCACATGCTCGAGGCCGAGTTCTCGTCGAAGCTGGGCCAGGCATAGGCGTCGGAATGAGGCGCGATCCAGGCCTCGTAACTCACCAGGTTGGGGATGCCGCTGTCGGCCGGAAGCTTGTCGGCATCACATAGCGCAATCCACTTTCTGATGGTGGTGCACTTGGCATGCACGGCCTGGATCAGCGGCAGGAAAGTGAGATCGAAGCACAGGACCTGGTCTTCGGCATGGTTCGCGATCCAGGCGATCTGGTCGGGATGCAGGCGCGGATTGATGGTGTGCAGCACGCGGCCGCTGCCGCTCACGCCGTAGTAGAGCTCCAGGTGGCGGTAGCCGTTCCAGGCCAGCGTGGCGATGCGGTCGGAAAAGAGCAGTTGCTCGAGGTCCAGCGCGTTGGCGACCCGGCGCGCGCGCGCAGCGATCTGGCGCCAGGTGCTGCGGTGGATGTCGCCTTCGACGCGCCGCGAGACGATCTCGGCGTCGCCGTTGTGGCGCTCGGCGAACTCGATCAGCGACGAGATCAGCAACGGTTGGTCCTGCATCAAACCCAGCATCTGTAAGCTCCTATTCAAATAGAGTTCGAAAATTTCGCGGGCTTTGGTGTCCGCCTGATTCGAGATTCATTCAATCTTCGGCCCATCACACAATGACAGAAACCCGCAGTGCGAGACCCGGCAAGGCCGGGCATCCGAGCCCGAACACCGAAGCGCCTGCTGCCGAACCCAAGCGCGTGAAAAGCACCAAGGGAGAGCAGTCGAAAAAGCTGCTGCTGGATGCGGCGCTGGTGTCGATCGCCAAGCAAGGCATCTACTCGATCACGCATCGCTCGATCGCCGCGGAAGCCGGCGTCCCCAAGTCGCTCACCACCTACTTCTTCTCGAGCCTGCCGGACCTGCTGGAGCAGGCTTTCATCCATTTCACCGTTCTGGCGGCCGACGACAACGTCAAGCACCTGGAAGAGCTCGACGCGCTGATGGCCAGCCGCACGACGACCTGGCCCCTGTCGCCGGGCGCGCGCCGCACGCTGCACAAGCTGCTGTCGCAGCGGCTCGCCGAGTTCATTCTTCGTCAGGCGACCGAGCACCCGGTGGGCGTGGCGGTCGAGCTGAACTTCCTCTACGTCTATCGTTCGGACAAGCCGATCAGGCAGCACATCGAAGCCTATCGGGGCATGCTCTTGAATCGGCTGGCCAACCTGATCCGGCGTTTCTCCGGCCGCAACGCCGCGATCGATGCTTCGCTCATGCTCGGCATGATTCACCAGCTGCTCTTCAAGTCCACGATCACGCCCCAGGAGATCGACCGCGAGCGCGTTCATGCCGAAGTCTCGCGGATGATGGCCTTCATCCTGCTTTGACCAGGCGTCATCATCGTCTTGTCTCCAATAGGTGCTTTTCGCTGGTGGCCGCTTCCGGACACGGCGGCACTTTAGTTTCAATCAGGACACTTGTCCAGCAATTTCCGGCGCCCGCGCGATGGCCCCTGCAGCCAGGGGTTTAGGCGGGTACGGGACAATCCGCACATGAGCATGCTTGCAGACGAGGCGGACATCGTCGACCTGGGCCTCGACTGGACCCCGGGCTTTTCCGCACTGGGCCCTGCCTTCTTCACCGAGCTCCGCCCCACTCCGCTGCCCGAACCCTATTGGGTCGGCCGCAGCACCGCGCTGGCGCGCGAACTCGGACTGGACGAAGCCTGGCTGCATTCGGCCGAAGGCCTGGCCGCCTTCACCGGCAATGTGCCGGTCGCCGGCACGCGCCCCTACGCCAGCGTCTACAGCGGCCACCAGTTCGGCGTCTGGGCCGGCCAGCTGGGCGACGGCCGCGCCATCATGCTGGGTGAAACCGAGCGCGGCTTCGAGTTGCAGCTCAAGGGTTCGGGGCGCACGCCCTACTCGCGCATGGGCGACGGCCGCGCCGTGCTGCGCTCGAGCATCCGCGAATTCCTTTGCAGCGAAGCGATGCATGCGCTAGGAATCCCGAGCACGCGCGCGCTGGGCGTGACGGGTTCGGATGCGCGCGTGCGCCGCGAGGAGCTCGAAACCGCCGCCGTCGTGACGCGCGCGTCGCCGAGCTTCATTCGCTTCGGCCACTTCGAGCATTTCGCGGCCAACCAGCGCGACGAGGAACTGCGCGCGTTGGCCGACTACGTCATCGACCGCTACTACCCCGCCTGCCGCACGACCGATCGCTTCAACGGCAACGCCTATGCGGCCCTGCTCGAAGCGGTGAGCGAGCGCACGGCGGCGCTCCTGGCCCAGTGGCAGGCGATCGGCTTCTGCCATGGCGTGATGAACACCGACAACATGAGCATCCTCGGGCTCACCATCGATTACGGACCTTTCCAGTTCCTCGACGGCTTCGATCCGCGCCACATCTGCAACCACAGCGACACCGCCGGCCGCTATGCCTTCAACCAGCAGCCCAATGTCGCGTACTGGAACCTGTTCTGCCTCGCCCAGGCGCTGCTGCCGCTGATCGGCGACCAGGAGATCGCGGTCGCCGCGCTGGAGTCGTACAAGACGGTGTTCCCGGACGCGTTCGAGGCGCGCATGCGGGCCAAGCTCGGCCTGATGGACGCCGCGCCGGCCGACCGCGCGCTGATCGAAGGCGTGCTCAAGCTGCTGGCGCAGGAGAAAGTCGACTACACCATCTTCTGGCGCCGCCTGTCCGATCACATGGCCGGCGGCAGCCCCGAGGCGGTGCGCGACTTGTTCCTCGATCGCGCCGGTTTCGACACCTGGCTGCTATCCTTTGCAGAGCGCCATGTGCAGACGCCGGCGGCGCAGGCCGCCGACCTGATGCGCAAGAGCAATCCCAAGTTCGTGCTGCGGAACCACCTGGGCCAGCAGGCGATCGAATCGGCGCAGCAAAAAGACTTCTCGGGCGTCGCCACCTTGCTGAAGCTGCTCGAAACCCCATTTGAAGACCATGCCGGCCACGAGGCCTATGCCGGCTTCCCGCCCGACTGGGCTTCCACGATCGAAATCAGCTGTTCATCATGACCACACCCATTCAGAAAACCGAAGCCGAATGGAAAGCCATCCTGGCCGAAAAAGGCGCCGAGCGCGGCGCCTTCGAGGTGACGCGCCACGCCGCCACCGAGCGCCCGTTCACCGGAAAGTACGAGGCGCACTGGGAAGACGGCAGTTACCACTGCATCTGCTGCGGCGCCAAGCTGTTCGAATCCGCCACCAAGTTCGACGCCGGCTGCGGCTGGCCCAGCTTCTCTCAGGAAGCGGTGCCGGGCGCCATCAAGAACATCGTCGACCGTTCGCACGGCATGGTTCGCACCGAAAATGTGTGCGCCAATTGCGGCGCCCACCTGGGCCACGTGTTTCCCGACGGCCCCACCGACACCGGCCTGCGCTACTGCATGAACTCGGCCTCGCTGGACTTCCACAAGCGCGACGCGTGACGCAGACGAAACAACATGAAACTGCTTCTCGATTTCTTCCCGATCCTGCTGTTCTTCGGCGCGTTCAAGCTCTACGACATCTACACCGCCACCGGCGTGCTGATGGCGGCCACCGTGCTGCAGACGGGCATCGTCTGGTTCAACGAGCGCCGCCTGGCGCCGATGCAGAAGGCCACGCTGGTGCTGATCCTGCTGTTCGGCTCGCTCACGCTGCTCCTGCACGACGATCGCTTCATCAAGTGGAAGCCGACGGTGCTCTACGGCGCGATGGCCCTGGCGCTGGCCGTCGCGCTCTGGATCTTCAAGAAGAACTTTCTCAAGATGCTGCTCGGCGCGCAGCTGGAACTGCCGACGCAGATCTGGGGCCGGCTCAACATCGCATGGATCGCCTACTGCGTGTTCATGGCCGCGATCAACGGCTATGTGGCCGCGTCTTTCAGCACCGAGGCCTGGGTCAATTTCAAGCTCTGGGGCTATGCCTTCCCGATCGTTTTCCTGGTGGCGCAAGGGCTCTACATCTCGCCCTACCTCAAGTCCGACAAGCCTGCGGCATGAGCCTTCCGACCTCTGCGGACCTCGAGGCCCGCCTGCGTAACACCTTGCAACCCACGCTGCTCGAGGTGATCGACGAAAGCGCCGCGCATGCCGGCCATGCGGGTGCCGGCGCCGAAGGCTACGGCACCCATTTCCGCGTGCGCATCGCCTCGCCCCTCTTCGCCGGAAAAGCCCGCGTGGCGCGCCATCGGCTTGTGTATGATGCGCTGCAAGTTTTCATCGCACAGGGCCTTCACGCCATCGCCATCGAGACGCTTTGAAGCGCTTTGATTCCCGCCCGCCAGGGCGGCAAAAGTACCCTCCCCTTATGAAGAAACAACTCCTGCAGGCCGTCGCAGCCGCTGCCCTTCTGGGCGCCATTCCCGCCGCATTCGCCCAGAACGCGGCCATCGTCAACGGCAAGCCGGTGCCCAAGGCGCGCATGGACGTGCTGGCCCAGCAACTCGCGGCCGCCGGCCGTCCGGTCACGCCGGAAATGCAGGGCCAGCTGCGCGAAGAAGTGGTGGCCCGCGAGATCTTCATGCAGGAAGCGCAAAAGCAGGGCCTGGACGCCACCGACGACTACAAGAACCAGCTCGAACTCGCGCGCCAGGCCATCCTGATCCGCCAGCTGTTCGAAAACTATCGCAAGACCAACGCGGTGTCGGACGCCGACGTGCAGGCCGAGTACGACAAGTTCGTCGCGGCCAACGGCGGCAAGGAATACAAGGCCCGCCACATCCTGGTCGAGAAGGAAGAGCAGGCGCAGAAGATCCTGGCCGACCTCAAGAAGGGCCAGAAGTTCGAGGACATCGCCAAGAAGCAGAGCAAGGACCCGGGATCGGGCGCCAACGGCGGCGACCTCGACTGGGCCGCGCCGGCGAGCTTCGTGCCCGAGTTCTCGGAAGCGATGATCAAGCTCAAGAAGGGCGAGACCACGTCGGCCCCGGTCAAGTCGCAGTTCGGCTATCACATCATCCGTGTCGACGACATCCGCCAGGCCCAGCTGCCGAAGATCGAAGAGGTCAAGCCGCAGATCGTGCAGCAGCTGCAGCAGCAGCGTTTGCAGAAGTACCAGGAAGAACTGCGCGCCAAGGCAAAGGTCGAGTAACACCGGCCTGCGTGCTCCAACGAAAAAGCGGCCCGCGGGCCGCTTTTTTCATGGCGTCGGCGTCCTCAGCCAACCCATTTACGGGCATTGCGCCAGATGCGCATCCAGGGGCTCAGCGCACTCTTGTCACCCGAAGTCCAGCTCATCTGGATGTTGCGGAACACGCGTTCCGGATGCGGCATCAGCGCGGTGAAGCGGCCGTCGCCGGTGGTCACCGAGGTCAGCCCGCCGGCGCTGCCATTGGGATTGAAGGGATAGCGCTCGGTCGGCTGGCCGTGGTTGTCGACGAAGCGCATCGCGGCGATGGCGCGGGCGGCATCGCCGCGATGCTTGAAGTTGGCATAGCCCTCGCCATGCGCGACCGCGATCGGCAGCCGGCTGCCGGCCATGCCGGCGAAGAACAGGCTCGGCGATTCGAGCACCTCGACCATCGACAAGCGCGCCTCGAAACGCTCGCTCTGGTTGGTGGTGAAGCGCGGCCAGGCCTCCGCGCCCGGGATGATGTCGGCCAACTCGGCGAACATCTGGCAGCCGTTGCACACGCCGAGGCCGAAGGTATCGCCGCGTCCGAAGAAGCTCTTGAACTGCTCGGCCAGCTTCGGGTTGAAGGTGATGCTGCGCGCCCAGCCGATGCCTGCCCCCAGCGTGTCGCCGTAGCTGAAGCCGCCGCAGGCCACCACGCCCTTGAAATCGGCCAGGTCTGCCCTGCCCGCCTGCAGGTCGGTCATGTGGACGTCGAAGGACTCGAAGCCGGCCTCGTTGAAGGCGTAGGCCATCTCGACATGCGAGTTGACGCCCTGCTCGCGCAGGATCGCGACCCTGGGACGCGCCAGGTTCAGGAAGGGCGCGGCCACGTTCTCTTCGGCGCCCGGCGCCAGCAGCACATGGGCGCCCGGGTCCTGCGGCTCGCCGGCGGCCGCATGCTCGGCATCGGCGCAGGCCGGATTGTCGCGCTCGCGGCAGATCTTCCAGCTGACGGCGTCCCACACCTGGTGCAGGTCGTGCAGGCTGGCGCTGAAGACGGCCTTGGCATCGCGCCAGACCTCGAGCTTGCCCTTGCCCGCGTCCATGGTCGAAGCGGCGGGTCGGGTCTTGCCGACGAAGTGGCTGTGGGCGCTGAGGCCGTGCGCACGCAAGGTCTGCATGACCTCGTTGCGCTCGGCGGTGCGCACCTGCAGCAGCATGCCGAGCTCTTCGTTGAAGAGCGCCTTGAGCGTGAGCTCTTCGCGCCGCGCGCTGACCTGGCCGGCCCAGTTCTTGGCATCACCGTACTCGGCACGGCTGTCGCTGATGCCGTCGCCCTCGGTCACGAGCAGGTCGACGTTGAGCGCCACACCCACATGGCCGGCAAAGGCCATCTCGCAGGCCGCGGCGAACAGGCCGCCGTCGCTGCGGTCGTGCATCGCGAGGATCTTGCCCTCGGCGCGCAGCGCGTTCACTGCCGCCACCAGCTTGACCAGGTCTTGCGGATCGTCGAGATCGGGCACCGTGTCGCCGCTCTGCGCCAGCGTCTGCGCCAGGATGCTGCCGGCCATGCGCTGCTTGCCGCGGCCGAGGTCGATCAAGACCAGCGTGGTGTCGGGCTCGGTGGCGTCGAGCTGCGGCGTGAGCGTGCCGCGCATGTCGGCCAGCGTGGCGAAGGCGCTCACGATCAGGCTCACGGGCGAAGTCACCTTTTTCGGCACACCGTCGTCCTGCCACTGGGTGCGCATCGACAGCGAATCCTTGCCGACCGGGATCGAGACGCCGAGCGCCGGGCACAGTTCGAGGCCCACCGCCTTGACGGTTTCGTACAGCGCCACATCCTCGCCGGGCTCGCCGCAGGCCGCCATCCAGTTGGCGGAAAGCTTGACGCGAGAGAGTTCGATCGGCGCGGCCAGCAGGTTGGTGATGGCCTCCCCTACCGCCATGCGGCCCGAGGCCGGCGCGTCGATGGCCGCGAGCGGCGTGCGCTCGCCCATGCTCATGGCCTCGCCGGCGAAGCCCTGGTAATCGGCCAGGGTCACGGCGCAGTCGGCCACCGGCACCTGCCAGGGGCCGACCATCTGGTCGCGGTGGCTCAGGCCACCGACGGTGCGGTCGCCGATGGTGACGAGGAAGCGCTTCGAAGCCACCGTGGGGTGCGACAACACATCGATGGCGGCCTTCTGCAGCTCGACACCGTTGAGGTCGAGCGGTTTGAAGCGGCGCGCGACCGACTTGACGTCGCGCAGCATCTTGGGCGGCTTGCCCAGAAGCACGTCCATGGGCATGTCGACGGGTTGCGCCTCGACGGATTCGTCGGCGACCAGCAGCTGCCTTTCTTCCGTCGCCACACCCACCACCGCGAAGGGGCAGCGCTCCCGTTCGCAGAACGCGCGGAACTGCACGAGCGATTCCGGTGCGATTGCCAGCACATAGCGCTCCTGGCTCTCGTTACACCAGATTTCCTTGGGCGCCATGCCCGACTCCTCGAGCGGCACCGCATGCAGGTCGAAGCGCGCGCCGCGGCCCGCATCGTTGGTGAGCTCGGGGAAGGCATTGCTCAGGCCGCCCGCGCCCACATCATGGATCGCGAGGATCGGGTTCGCGGCGCCCTGCTGCCAGCAATGGTTGATGACTTCCTGCGCGCGGCGCTCGATCTCCGGGTTGCCGCGCTGCACCGAGTCGAAGTCCAGCTCGGCCGCGTTGGCGCCGGTAGCCATCGAACTCGCCGCGCTGCCGCCCATGCCGATGCGCATGCCGGGGCCGCCGAGCTGGATCAGCAGCGAGCCCGCGGGGAACGGGATCTTCTTCGTCTGCGTCGCGTCGATGCTGCCGAGGCCGCCCGCGATCATGATCGGCTTGTGGTAGCCGCGCTGCACGGTGTCGGCGTCGCTCTCGATCGCCTGCTCGTACTCGCGGAAGTAGCCCAGGAGGTTGGGTCGGCCGAACTCGTTGTTGAAGGCGGCGCCGCCCAGCGGGCCCTCGGTCATGATCTGCAGCGGGCTTGCGATGTGCGCCGGCTTGCCGTAGCTGCCCTCTTCGGGCCAGAGCTTCGACACCGTGAAGCCGGTCAGCCCGGCCTTGGGCTTGGAGCCGCGGCCTGTCGCGCCCTCGTCGCGGATCTCGCCGCCGGCGCCGGTCGAGGCGCCCGGAAAAGGCGAGATCGCGGTCGGATGGTTGTGCGTCTCGACCTTCATCAACACGTGGCTCTGGGCGCTTTGCTTCTGATAGCTGCCCGAGGCCGAGCCGGCGACGAAGCGCTCGACCTGCGTGCCTTCCATGATCGACGCGTTGTCGGCGTAAGCCACCACCGTGTGCTGCGGGTTCTGGCGCTCGGTGTGGCGAATCATCGAGAACAGGCTCTGCGGCTGCGCCACGCCGTCGACGATGAAGTCGGCATTGAAGATCTTGTGGCGGCAGTGCTCGCTGTTGGCCTGCGCGAACATCATGAGTTCGACGTCGCTCGGATTGCGGCCGAGCCGGGTGAAGGCCTCGACCAGGTAATCGATCTCGTCCTCGGCCAGCGCGAGGCCGAACTGCGTGTTGGCCGCGACGAGCGCGGCGCGGCCGCCCGCCTGCACGTCGACGTGCGCCATCGGCTGGGCCGGCAGCTCGGCGAACAGGCTGGCGGCCTGGTCGAGCTCGGCCAGCACCGATTCGGTCATGCGGTCGTGCAGAAGTGCGGCAACCGCGGCGAGCTTGTCGCCTTCCAGCGTGGGTGCCTTGCCCAGCAGCGGCGCCTTCAGCGCCAGGTGGTACTGGGTCACGCGCTCGACCCGACGCAGTGCCAGGCCGCAGTTGTGGGCGATGTCGGTCGCCTTGGAGGCCCAGGGCGACACGGTGCCCAGGCGCGGCGTGACGACGACGCTCGGCCCGGCCTTGGGAGGCGCCACGAAGGGTTCGCCATAGCCCAGCAGCGCGGCGAAGCGGTCGCGCTCGGCGTGCTCGAGTGCCGCATCCGTCACGACCAGGTGCACGAAACGGGCGGAAATGCCTTCGATTCGCGGCTCGACGGACGAAAGGCGGGGCAACAGCTGCCGCGCCCTGAATTCGCTGAGTGCGCTGCCGCCCTCGAAGAAGGTCACCACCGGGGCGACGGGATGGGAAGGCGGGTTCACGGGCAACGTCACGGTCGGATCGGCCGGGCGGCCGCGTTTGAGAATCAAGAGAAGGAGACGGCGGCCGCTGACTGGGGCCATCCGCGCCACCCCTGAATTTTAGCGGGGTGAATGGGATAATTCCGGGATGAGCATTACCTACAAAGACGCCGAGGGCGTGGCCGGCATGCGCGTGGCGTGCCGCCTCGCCTCCGAGGTGCTGGACTACCTGACCCCGCACGTCAAACCCGGCGTGACCACCAACGAGATCGACAAGCTCGCGCACGACTACATCACGCAGGTCCAGGGCGGGATTCCGGCCCCGCTGAACTACATGGGCGCGAGCAGCGTGCCCTACCCCAAGTCCATCTGCACCTCGGTCAACCACGTGGTGTGCCATGGCATCCCGAACGACAAGCCGCTGAAGAAGGGCGACATCGTCAACTGCGACATCACTGTCATCAAGGACGGCTGGCACGGCGACACCAGCCGCATGTTCGTGGTCGGCGACGCCTCGATCGCAGCCAAGCGGCTGTGCGCCTTCACCTACGACGCGATGTGGCACGGCATCGTCAAGGTGAAGCCTGGCGTGCACCTGGGCGACATCGGCTGGGCGATCCAGCGCTTCGCCGAAAGCAACGGTTTCTCGGTGGTGCGCGAGTTCTGCGGCCACGGCATCGGCCGTGGCTTCCATGAAGAGCCGCAGGTGCTGCACTACGGCAAGCCCGGCACGCTGGACGAACTCAAGCCCGGCATGACCTTCACCATCGAACCGATGATCAACGCCGGCAAGCGCGACATCAAGGAAGACGCCCGCGGCGGCCAGTACGACGGCTGGACCATCGTCACGCGCGACCACTCGCTGTCGGCACAGTGGGAGCACACCGTGCTGGTCACCGAGACCGGTTACGAGGTGCTCACGCTCTCGGCCGGCAGCCCGCCGCCTCCTGCTTTCGTCAACGCCGCGGCTTGACGCCGGCCCGGCCTCTGAGGGCAGCCATGGTGGACATTCCATCGTTGCGCGACGCCTACCGCACGCACAAGCTGGCGCTGTTCGACCAGCTGCGCTGCGCGCGCGCGCCCACGCGCAGCGTCCACACCGTGCTGCGCCAGTTGGCCGCCCTGGCCGACGAGGCGCTCAACGCGCTGTGGGCCGATGCCGGCTTCGGCAGCCAGTTCGCGCTGGTCGCGGTCGGCGGCTTCGGCCGGAGCGAGCTGTTCCCCTATTCCGACGTCGACGTGCTGCTGCTGCTGCCGCAGGACCACGCGATGGCCATCGAGCCGGCGCGGATCGAGGCCTTCATTGGCCAGTGCTGGGACACCGGGCTCGAGATCGGCTCCAGCGTGCGCACGATCGACGAGTGCCTGGCCGAGGCCGCGAAGGATGTCACGGTCCAGACCTCGCTGCTCGAATCCCGCCTCATCGCCGGCGACAAGAAGCTGTATGCGGGCTTCCGGAAGCGCTTCGTCGCCGCCATCGACCCGCAGGCCTTCTTCGCCGCCAAGTCGCAGGAGATGCGGCATCGGCACCAGAAGTTCGACAACACGCCCTACGCGCTCGAGCCCAACTGCAAGGAATCGCCCGGCGGCCTGCGGGATCTGCAGACCATCCTCTGGATGACCAAGGCCGCCGGCTTCGGCAAGCGCTGGGACGACTTGGCGAAGAACGGCCTGGCCACGGCCTTCGAGGTGCAGCAGATCAAGCGCAACGAGGCGCTCCTGAGCCTGATCCGCGCGCGCCTGCACGTGACCGCCAACCGGCGCGAGGACCGGCTGGTGTTCGACCTGCAGACCGCCGTCGCCGCCACCTTCGGCTACGTCGGCGAGTCGCAGCGCAAGTCCAGCGAGGCGCTGATGCGCCGCTACTACTGGGCGGCCAAGGCGGTCACGCAGCTCAACCAGATCCTCCTGCTCAACATCGCCGAGCGGCTGCAGCCGCAGGCCGAAGAGGCGACGCGGATCAACGAGCGCTTCTTCGAGCGGGCCGGGCTGATCGAGGTGGCGAGCGACGACCTGTACCTCAAGGACCCGCACGCGATCCTCGAGACCTTCCTGCTCTACCAGAAGACCATCGGCGTCAACGGCCTTTCGGCCCGCACGCTGCGCGCGCTCTATAACGCGCGCCACGCGATGGACAGCAAGTTCCGCAACGACCGCGTGAACCACGTGACCTTCATGCGCATGCTGCTGGAGCCGCGCGGCATCACGCACGCGTTCAGGCTCATGAACCAGACCTCGGTGCTGGGGCGCTACCTGCGCGTGTTCCGCAGCATCGTCGGGCAGATGCAGCACGACCTGTTCCACGTCTACACGGTCGACCAGCACATCCTGATGGTGCTGCGCAACGTGCGGCGCTTCTTCATCGTCGAGCATGCGCACGAATACCCGTTCTGCTCGCAGCTTGCGGCCGGCTGGGACAAGCCCTGGATCCTGTATGTCGCGGCCCTGTTCCACGACATCGCCAAGGGCCGCGGCGGCGACCATTCGGAGCTGGGCGCGCGCGACGTGCGCCGCTTCTGCCGCCAGCACGAGATCGCGCGCGAGGACGCCAAGCTGATCGAATTCCTGGTGGCCGAGCACCTGGTGATGAGCCAGGTCGCGCAGAAGCAGGACCTGAGCGATCCGAAGGTGATCGGCGACTTCGCCAAGCGCGTCGGCAACGAACGCTACCTGACCGCCCTCTACCTGCTCACCATCGCCGACATCCGCGGCACCTCGCCGCGCGTGTGGAACGCCTGGAAAGGCAAGCTGCTCGAGGACCTCTACCGCTCGACGCTGCGCGCGCTGGGCGGCCGCATGCCCGACCCCGGCGCCGAGGTCGAGGCGCGCAAGCGCGAGGCGCTGGTGCAGCTCGCGCTGCATGCGCAGCCTTTCGAGGCGCACAAGGCGCTGTGGGAGACGCTCGACGTCGGCTACTTCATGCGGCACGACGCATCCGAGATCGCCTGGCACACCATGCAGTTGTCGCGCCATGTGCCGCACAAGGACGTGCCGGTCGACCCGCAAACGCCGGCCGTCGTTCGCGCGCGGCTCTCGCCGGTGGGCGAGGGCTTGCAGGTGGTGGTCTACACCCCCGACCAGCCGGACCTGTTCGCGCGCATCTGCGGCTACTTCGACCAGTCTTCCTTCAGCATCCTCGACGCCAAGGTGCACACCGCCACCAACGGCTACGGGCTCGACACCTTCCAGGTTGTCACCACCTTCATCCCCGAGCACTATCGCGACCTGATCAACATGGTGGAGACCGGCCTGGCCAAGACGCTCGACGAGGCCGGCCCCTTGCCCCCGCCGAGCAAGGGCCGCGTATCGCGCCGGGTGCGCAGCTTCCCGATCAAGCCGCGCATCAGCCTGCTGCCCGACGACAAGGCGCAGCGCTGGCTGCTCAGCATCTCGGCCAGCGATCGCGCGGGCCTCTTGTATTCGGTGGCGCGCGTGCTGGCACGCCATCACCTGAACCTGCAGCTGGCCAAGGTCACGACCCTGGGCGAGCGCGTGGAAGACACCTTCCTGATCAGCGGCTCGGAACTGCAGGGACAGCGGGCGCAACTCGCGATCGAAACCGAGTTGCTCGAAGCGCTCGCAGCTTGAGCGGGCCGCGCAAACCCGCCGCCGAGCGGCGCCGGGACGAATTTTATCGACCACAATCGCCCTGTTTTTTAACAACAGAAAGGCTTCGACATGATCCGTTCCGACGACACCGGCAAACTCGTTCTGCGCCTGGCACTTGGCATCCTGATCCTGCTCCACGGCATCGCCAAGATCAACGGTGGGGTGGGCTTCTTGTCCAGCACGCTGGCCTCGCATGGTCTGCCGGGCGCATTGGCCTACCTGGTCTACATCGGCGAGATCGTTGCGCCGGTGCTGCTGATCATCGGCCTGTACACGCGTCCCGCGGCATGGATCATGGTCATCAACATGCTGGTGGCGATCTGGCTGGTGCACATGAAGGAGCTCGGCTTGCTCAACAAGCAAGGTGGCTGGGCGCTCGAGCTGCAGGGCATGTACCTGTTCGGCGCGCTGGCAGTCGCCTTCCTGGGCGCCGGCCGTTTCAGCATCGGCGGCACAGGCGGCAAGTACAACTAAGGGCGACTAAGGGCGGGGTTAGTCGTCTTCGGCCGCATCGAGGCCCGGGAACAGAACCTCGGTGTAGCCGAAGCGCGAGAAATCGCGCACCCGCATCGGGTAGAGCTTGCCCAGCAGGTGATCCACCTCGTGCTGCACCACCCGGGCGTGGAAGCCACTCACCGTGCGATCGATGGGATCGCCGTAGGAGTCGAAGCCGGTGTAGCGGATGGTGGCGAAACGCGGTACCACGCCGCGCAGGCCCGGCACCGAGAGGCAGCCTTCCCAGCCCTCCTCTTCCTCGTCGCCGACCGGCGTGATCATCGGGTTGACGAGCACCGTGCGCGGCACGATCGGCGCGTCCGGGTAGCGCGGATTGATGGTGTCGGTGCCGAAGATCACCAACTGCTGATCGACGCCGATCTGCGGCGCCGCGAGGCCGGCGCCGTTGACGGCGTGCATGGTCTCGAACATGTCGCGCACCAGCAGGTGCAGTTCGTCGGTGTCGAATGCGGCAACCGGCTGCGCGATGCGCAGCAGCCTCGGGTCACCCATCTTGAGAATCTCGCGTACCGTCATGAGGCAATTATCGCCACCGCGGCCGCGAATGAGCTCAGGGCGGCGTCTGGTTGCGGGAATCCGGCGAGGTCAGCATCTGATTGATCTCGCGCGGCGAGCGGCCGGGCGGAACCGGGACGATGTTGCCGGCCACGCCGCCGCCGGGCCGCGCACCCGCATCAGGCCGCACACCTGCACCAGGCCGCGGGCCGAATCCTGGACGCGGAACCGGGACCGGGACCGGGACCGGATGCGCATAGCCGTGGCGCGGCCCGTAGTCGTAGTAGCCGGGACGGCCATAGTAGGGATAGCGAGGCCGCGAATAGTAGGTGCCGTCGATGTACACGTTCGGCTGGACGACGGCCGGGCCCGGATCCACGTAGTAGGGTTCGGAATAGCCGTAGGAGCCCGCCGGGTAAGCGACGCAGCCGCCGAGCAGGGCCACTCCGCCGAGGGCGAGGCAAGTTCCGAGTAGACGAATTCTGTTCATGATGGACTCCTGGTCGGCACCCTTGTTCAACGTCCGGTTGTAGGCCTTGTTGACTGCGTTTGTATGAAGTCGCGTAACGCCCGGTAAAGCAGCCGGCCCGGTCACAGGCCATTCTCCAGAATTTCGAGCAGTCGCGCCTCGTCAATCACGGCCACGCCCAGCTCGAGCGCCTTGTCGAGCTTGCTGCCGGCCTCCGCGCCGGCGACGAGGTAATCGGTCTTCTTGCTGACGGACCCGGCCACCTTGGCGCCGGCCGTCTCCAGTTTGTCCTTCGCTTCGTCGCGGCTGAGCGTAGGAAGCGTGCCAGTGATCACGAAGGTCTTGCCCGCGAGAGGCTTGGGCGCGCGCGCGGCCGGCTCGCCCTCTTCCCAGCTCAGGCCGCAGGCACGCAGCTGTTCGACCACTTCGCGGTTGTGCGCCTGGTCGAAGAAGGTGCGCAGGCTCTTGGCGACCACGGGCCCCACGTCGTTGACCTCCAGCAGCTGTTCCTCGGTCGCGTCCATGATCGCATCCAGCTTGCCGAAGTGCTTGGCCAGGTCCTTGGCTGTGCTTTCGCCGATGTGCCGGATGCCGAGGCCGAACAGGAAGCGCGGCAGCGTGGTCTTCTTCGATGCCTCCAGCGCATCGACGAGGTTCTTCGCCGACTTGTCGGCCATGCGATCCAGGCCGGCCAGCGTGGTGAAGCCGAGCTTGTAGAGATCGGGCAGCGTGCGGATCAGGTTGGCGTCCACCAGCTGCTCGACCAGCTTGTCGCCCAGGCCTTCGATGTCGAGCGCGCGCCGCGCCGCGAAATGCAGGATCGCCTCCTTGCGCTGCGCAGCGCAGAAGAGGCCGCCGGTGCAGCGGTAGTCGACCTCGCCCTCCTCGCGCAGCGCGTCGGAACCGCAGACCGGGCACCTGCGAGGCATGGTGAACACGGGCCCGCGCTGTTCCGCCGGCCGGGCCGCGCTCTCGGGCAGCACGCCGACCACCTCGGGAATCACGTCGCCGGCGCGCCGCACGATGACGGTGTCGCCCACCCGCACGTCCTTGCGCCGCGCCTCGTCCTCGTTGTGCAAGGTCGCATTCGTCACGGTGACACCGCCCACGAACACAGGCGCCAGCTTGGCCACCGGCGTGAGCTTGCCGGTGCGGCCGACCTGCACCTCGATGCCGAGCACCTCGGTCAATTGCTCCTGCGCCGGGTACTTGTGCGCGACGGCCCAGCGCGGCTCGCGCGAGACGAAGCCGAGCCGCCGCTGCAGCTCGAGGCTGTCGACCTTGTAGACCACGCCGTCGATGTCGTAGGGCAGCGCGTCACGCTGGCGGGCGATGGTCTCGTGGAAGGCGATCAGCTCGATGGCGCCGCGGGCGCGCTGCGTCTGCGCGCCGATGGGAAAACCCCAGGCGTGGAACTGCTGCAGCCAGTCGAACTGCGTCGCGCAGTCGGGCCCGCCCTGCTCGGGCGAAGAGACCTCGCCAAGACCATAGGCAAAAAAGCTCAGCGGCCGGCTTGCCGCGATCGCCGGATCCAGCTGGCGCACGGCGCCGGCCGCGGCATTGCGCGGATTCACGAACACCTTCTCGTTCTTCTGGCCGGCGGCGATCTTCTCGCGCTGGCGCTCGTTGAGCGCCTCGAAATCGTCGCGCCGCATGTAGACCTCGCCGCGCACCTCCACCACCGGCGGGGCATCGCCATGTAGGCGCAGCGGAATCTGCTGCACCGTGCGGATGCTCTGCGTGACGTCCTCGCCGATCTCGCCGTCGCCGCGCGTCGCCGCCTGCACCAGCACGCCTTGCTCGTAGCGCAGGTTGACGGCCAGCCCGTCGAACTTGAGTTCGCAGACGTACTCGACCTGCGGCCCGTCTTCGGCCAGGCCGAGCTCCTTGCGCACGCGCGCATCGAAGGCGCTGGCGCCGCCCGGCGTGATGTCGGTCTCGGTGCGGATCGACAGCATCGGCACCTTGTGGCGGACCTTGGCGAAGCCCTCGAGCACCTTGCCGCCGACGCGCTGCGTCGGCGAATCGGGCGTGCGCAGCTCGGGATGCTCGGCTTCCAGTGCCTGCAGGCGCTGGAACAGCTTGTCGTACTCGGCGTCCGGCAACTCGGGCGCGTCGAGCACGTAGTAGAGGTGGGCGTGGCGGCGCAGCTGCTCGCCCAGTGCAGCGGCTTCGCGAGCCGCGTCTTCGCGCGTGGTCACAGCTCACCCCCAGGCTTGCCCACTTCGTGTGGCCGCCCACCCCCTCGCCGGGGGCAATACCAGCGGCCCGGCAAAGCCGGTTCCGCGGTATTCCTGGCGGAAGAAAGAATAGTCAACTTCACGAGAATAAACGGCGCGCCAGGGGCGAGCCGGCCGAGAGATCGCGTGAATCGAGCGTGTCGTAGAGCTGCTGGAGATCGGCGCCGATCACGTCCATGGTGTCTTCGCGCAAGGGCTGGCCGTCGCTGTCGGTCACGATGCCGTCCATCTCGCGCGCCAGCGTGGCGGCGGTTTCGCGCATGCGTTCGAAGGGCCGCTCGGCGCGGTCGACTTGCGGCACGTCGAGGCTCAGCGTGAGTTCGCGGATGGCCGACTGCGCCGGATCGTCGGCCAGCGCGGCCTGGGTGTCGAAGGACAGGCCGAGGATCGGCGGCAACCCCACTTCGCCCGCGGGCAGCACCATCCGGCCCGGAATGATGCCGGCCACGAAGCCCAGCCGCGCCGCGTTCTGCTGCACATAGCCCGGGCTCCAGGCCGCGTGCAGCGCGCGCAGCACGAAGCTCAGCTGCGCGTCGTGCGAACTCGCGAACTGGTCGAGCTCGCGGGCGCGCGCCACCTCGTCCAGCATCTCCGGAAACTCGGGCGCGCCGTTCACCGCATCGGCGAAGGCCTGCGCCTTGACGACGAATTCGGAGTACTCGATCTCGTTGAGCGCACCGGTGCGGTTGGCCAGCTGCACGCCGGCCTGAAAAGCGCCGTAGCGCTGGCCGGGTGCCGCGGGCTCCCATTCGCCGGTGTGCTCGTTGAGGCCTTCGATCGCGACCGGCTTGCTGCCGGCGCGCCGCGTGGCCGGCATGCCGGCGATCGCCGCGTCGCCGGAGGCCAGGCCGTCGAGGGAGATCGGCGCGATCACGTCGATCAGCGGATCGAGGCCGCCGCGGCGTTCGGCCGTCGGCACCGGCAACGCACTGGGCGCCGGCAGGTCGGGGTCGAACAGCGGCTCGTGGCGTTCGCTGCCCAGCTTCTGGTGCGGATCGATGTGCAGGACGGGCTCTTCGTCGCGCGTGACCGGCGCAGGCGCGGTCTCGGGCGGCGCGCTGTCCTGCGGCGCATCGGGCTGCCGCGGCGCATTGCGGCGCGACATCCATGTGTTGTAGCCGACCACGGCCGCCAGTACGAGGCCGCCGAGGATCGCAAGGGCGACGGTGAGGCTGCTCATCGACGCTGTACGTCTAGGCTGCTTCGACCATCGACACGGCGGATTCCATGTCGACCGCCACGATGCGCGAAACACCCTGCTCCTGCATGGTCACGCCGATCAGTTGTTCGGCCATCTCCATCGCGATCTTGTTGTGGCTGATGAAGAGGAACTGGGTTTCGCGGCTCATGGCGGTCACGAGTTTGGCATAGCGTTCGGTGTTGGCGTCGTCCAGCGGCGCGTCCACTTCGTCCAAGAGGCAGAAGGGGGCCGGGTTGAGCTGGAAGATCGCGAACACCAGTGCGATGGCGGTGAGCGCCTTCTCGCCGCCCGAGAGCAGGTGGATGGTCTGGTTCTTCTTGCCGGGCGGCTGCGCCATCACCTGCACGCCGGAATCGAGGATCTCGTCGCCGGTCATCATGAGCTTGGCATTGCCGCCGCCGAAGAGCTCCGGGAACATGCGACTGAAGTGCTCGTTGACGATCTTGAAGGTGCCGCCGAGCAATTCGCGCGTTTCGGCGTCGATCTTGCGGATCGCGTCCTCCAGCGTGCCGATCGCCTCGTTCAGGTCGGCCGACTGCGCGTCGAGGAAAGTCTTGCGTTCGCTGGCCACCGCGAGTTCGTCGAGCGCGGCGAGGTTGACGGCGCCGAGCGAAGCCACCTCGCGGTTGAGGCGATCGATTTCGCTTTGCAGGCCGGTGAGCCGCACCTTGTCGGTTTCGATCGACAGCGCGATCGCTTCGAGGTCGGCCTCGGCATCGGTCAGCAGCTGCTGGTACTGCTCGAAGCCGAGCCGCGCGGCCTGCTCCTTCAGCTGGAACTCGGTGATGCGCTGGCGCAGCGGGTCGAGCTCGCGTTCGAGCTGCAGGCGGCGCTCGTCGCTCGCGCGCAGTTTGAGGGTGAGGTCGTCGTACTGGCTGCGCGCGGCGCCGAGCGCGGTTTCGCGTTCGAGCTTGAGCGCCAGCGCGTCCTGCAGGCCCGCCTGCGCGGCCGCGTCGGACAAGCGACCCAATTCGGCGCGCGCGCGCTCGTCTTCCTCCGCCAGCGAGACGGTCTGCTGCGTCGCGGTTTCGATCGCGCGATTGAGTTCGGCGCGGCGCGCTTCGAGAGTGCGCTGGGCGAAGGTCGCTTCCTGCGCCTGGCGCTCCAGGCTGCGGTGCTGCTCGCGGCTCGCGGTGAGCGCACGGCCGGCCTCGATCACGCGCTCGTCGAGCTGCGCGTGGCGCTCCTGGCTGTCGGCGAGCTGCATGTCGAGCTCTTCGAAGCGCGCCTCCGCGTTCACGCGCTTTTCCTGCAGGTCTTCGAGCTGGGCCTCGACTTCGCCGAGATCGTTGGAAAGCTGCTCGCTGCGTGCGCGCGTCTGCTCGGCCAGCTGCGAGAGCCGCAGCGTTTCGACCTGGAGCTCGTGCGCGCGCGACTGCGTTTCGGCCGCTTCGCGGCGCGCCGTGACGAGCCGCGAAGCCGCATCGCCGTAAGCCGCTTCGGCACGCGCCAGCGCGGTGCGCGCCTCTTCGGCGATCAGGGTCTGGGCGCGCAGCTGGCGATCGAGGTTCTCCATCTCCTGCTGGCGGGCCAGCAGGCCGGCCTGCTCGGAGTCCTGGGCATAGAAGCTCACGCTGTGCGCGGTGACCGCGTGGCCGCTCCTGACGTAGATCGCCTCGCCGGGCTGCAGCTTGTCGCGCTGCGCCAAGGCCTCTTCGAGCGTTTGCGCCGTCAGGCAGCCATGCAGCCAGTCGGTCAGCAAGGCCTGCTGGCCCGCATCGCTCAGGCGCAGCAGATCCGACAGACGCGGCAGCGCGCTCTGGCCCTGCGGCGCACCGGCAGCCGGCGGGCTGTAGAAGGCCAGCTTGGCCGGCGGCGCATCGCTGCCGAAGGCGCGGACCATGTCGAGCCGGCTGACTTCGAGCGCGCCGAGACGCTCGCGCAGCGCCGCTTCGAGCGCGTTCTCCCAGCCTTGCTCGATGTGGATGCGGCTCCACAGGCCTTGCAAGCCTTCGAGGCCGTGCTTCGCGAGCCAGGGTGCGAGCTTGCCGTCGGTCTTGACCTTTTCCTGCAGCGCCTTTAGCGCTTCGAGGCGCGCGGAGAGTTCGGCATGGCGCGCGCCTTCGGTATTGACGGCCTGCTGGCGGGTGCGGCGGTCGTCGTCGAGCTGCGGAACGGCTTCCTGCAGCTCGTGCAGGCGCGCGTCGGCTTCGCTGGACGCCTCCTGCGCGGCCGCCAGTTGCTCCTGCAGGTCGTGCAGCCGCGCTTCGTCGGGCGCCGCGAGCGCGTTCTGGTCGCTGCGCAGGCGTTCGGCGCGCTGCGTGAGCTGGCGGCTTTGTTCTTCGATGTTGCGCTGGTCGGCGGCCAGCACCTGAATCTGCTGCTGAACCTGCGCGACGCTGGCGCGCTGGGCGTTGGCTTCACCCTGTGCGCGCTGCTGCGCCTCTTCGAGGCCGGGCATGCGTGCGTCGTGTTCCTCGAGCTGCGCCGCCAGCAGTTCGGCCTGTTCCTCGGCGTTCACGCCCTGCCCGGCCAGGGTTTCGATTTCCGCCTCGGCATCTTCGCGGCGCGTGTTCCACTGCGCGATCTGCTCGCTCAACTGGACCAGCCGCTGCTCCACCCGCTGGCGGCCCTCGACCACGAAGCGGATCTCGCCTTCGAGCCGGCCGACCTCCGCGCTGGCTTCGTACAGCTTGCCCTGCGCCTGGTTGACCTGGTCGCCGGCCGCGTAGTGCGCCTGGCGCACGGTTTCGAGCTCGGCCTCGATGTGGCGCAGATCGGCCAAGCGCGATTCGAGGTCGTTGATCGCCTTTTCCGCGTCGGCCTTGACCTTGGCCTGATCGGCTTCGCTCTCGCTGCGCTTCAGGAACCACAGTTGATGCTGCTTGCGCGTGGCGTCGCCTTGCAGCGTGTTGTAGCGCGCGGCGACTTCGGCCTGCTTCTCGAGCTTTTCGAGGTTGCTGTTGAGTTCGCGCAGGATGTCTTCGACCCGCGTGAGGTTCTCGCGCGTATCGCCGAGCCGGTTCTCGGTCTCGCGGCGGCGCTCCTTGTACTTGGAGACGCCGGCGGCCTCTTCGAGAAAGAGCCGCAGCTCTTCGGGCTTGGATTCGATGATGCGGCTGATCGTGCCCTGGCCGATGATCGCGTAGGCGCGCGGGCCGAGGCCGGTGCCGAGGAACACGTCCTGCACGTCGCGCCGGCGCACCGGCTGGTTGTTGATGTAGTAGCTCGAATTGCCGTCGCGCGTCAGCACCCGCTTGACCGCGATCTCGGTGAACTGCGCCCACTGGCCGCCGGCGCGATGGTCGGCGTTGTCGAACACCAGTTCCACGCTCGAACGGCTGGCCTGCTTGCGCGTGGTGGTGCCGTTGAAGATCACGTCCTGCATCGACTCGCCGCGCAGTTCGGAGGCGCGCGATTCGCCGAGCACCCAGCGCACCGCATCCATGATGTTCGACTTGCCGCAGCCGTTGGGGCCGACGACGCCCACCAGTTGGCCGGGCAGCAGGAAGTTGGTGGGTTCGGCGAAGGACTTGAAGCCGGAGAGCTTGATGGAATTGAGACGCACGACTGGTCGGCCTTAAGCCTGGTTATTTGCCAAGGTGTTGATTTGCAAGGAGAAATTTGCCGGCCCGAAGCTCGAGGACCGGCGGCCACCCGAGGCGACGATGATAACGTGCGAGCCATGAGCGATTTCCCCGTTTCCCCCCGCGCCGGGCTTCGTGTATGGCTGCTGGGCAGCACCGTGGCCTTGATGGGCCTGGCCGCCTGCGGCACGACCGAGCGCGCCGAACCCTATGCCGGCAACGAGTGGCTCCAGTCCGGCGCCAACCGCATCGCCAACCTGGCGCTGCGCGACAACCTGCAGTCGATCCGGCGCGTGCAGCTCTCGCTCTACCGCCGCAATCCGCGCGAATGGCGCAAATGGGCCGCGAGCGCGGAAGACGCCATCCAGCGCACCTGGGACGCGATCTCGCAGGAAAGTCCCCTGCCGGGCCTGCAAGGCGCCACCGGCATCGATGCGATCCGGCTGGCTTTCGAAACCAAACCCAAGGCTTACGAAGGCGACCGCGTGGCCGCGCTGGTGGTCGGATGGGCATCGATGCTCAAGCAGGCCAATGGCGGCACCTGGGAGCAGAGCATGCTCGACGCGGTGAACGCGGAAAACAGCTACCGCGCCGCGCGCAACGTCGAGATCTCGCTCTGGCTCATCAGCTCCAAGACGAATCCCGAGGGCCAGCCCCTGCTGCTGGCCACCGAGATCAGCGATCGCGGCCGCAACCTGGTGGTCGATCGCGAGCTTTCGAAGGTGGTTGCGCGGCTCGATCTGATGGCCGCGCAGGCCGACGAGAAGTACCGCCGAGCCGCGCTCGACTTCAGCCAGAACTGGCTGCTCGGCAGTCTGGTGCCCTTCTTCTCGATGATCCAGCGATAGTGAGCTTCTAGTCGAACCACTCGGCGTTCGGATGGCGCTTGCGCCATGACGCAACGCTGGGGTTGGTCTGGATGTATTCGGCCAGCCGCGTTCGGTGTGCGGCAGACAGCGGCAACGCCTTCAACAGGCTCGGCCAGGTCTTCATCGCCTGTTCGACGCAGCTTGCGACGACCTCGCGCAGTTGCTTTTCAGGGATGTCCCAGGCGTTTCCGAGCTCGCGCAGCGTCTTGGGCGTGAGCAGCGTGCGCTGCGTCTGGTTTGGAAAGAACGGCAGCCCATGTCCCGAGCCGCTGAGGTACACGCCGTAGGCGACGATGTCATAGGCCTTGGACAGCTCGGGCCTGGATTGGCCGGGCGAGTACACGAGGCTGAAGTTCTTCAGATGCGCGTCATAGTTGCCCAGCAGCTCCGAGACCTTGATGCGGCGCAGCAGCTCCGCCACGTCGGCTTCGCCCTTGGCCGAGCGCCGCTTGAGCAGGAGGCCGATGGCCGCGTAGGTACCCGAATACTTGTATTCCGACGGTGTCCCCGTGACCTGGGCGAAGTCCTCCATGTGCAGGCGCCTGGTTTCGGTATCGACGTCGCGGTCGAACCTGGAGACCAGCAGGAAACTTCGCTCGTCCTTTTGCAGCGCATAGGGCAACTGGTCGGCGATGGCGGACAAGGGCTCCAGCCGGAATTCGCAGATGTTCACGCCGGCGGCAGCGGCCAGCGTCAGCGAGCTGTACTCCACTTGCGGAAGCCGGTCGTATTCGCCCGTCGGCAGCTTGCCGATGAAATGCTGCTCGTCCGATTGCTTGGACCGCATCACGTAGCGCCCGGGGCCGCCCAGAACCAGCGCCACCTTCGGCTGCACACCCGAGATCGAGGTCTGCTGGGGGGTGGGCACCTGCCCGGAGCTCATTTCGTAGCTGTCCCGGCTCTGGCCGATCAACCGGCCGAGCGCGACCTCGTCGAGCGTTTCGGCGTCCGCCCAGACGTCGCCGGGCAGATCGCCGCCGCAGGCTGCCAGCAAACCGAGTTCGTCATTCGCGTCCAGGCCCAGGTCGCCGACCAATTGCTTGCGCAGCGGCCCTTCCGGAAGCAAATTCTGGAAGAAAGGCGGCAACCCGAAATTGCCGTCGCCGCGGTTGACGTCCAGGGCCGGGTCCAGCAGCTGAGCCACCGTGGCCGCTTCGGCCTCGGCGATCGCCTGGGCCACTCTTTCGGCGCTGCCCGAGGTCGCAGGCGCGACGACATAGAGCTGCGACAGCACCGGCCGTGCCGGGTTCTTCGCATATTCGTCGTCGAATCTGAAATACACCCGCCCGTCGTCGAGCCCGAAGAGCGATCCGACGTTCGTTCTTCCCAGCCGGATCCGCAGCGAGCGTACGACGCTCATCTGCCGCGCCTCGCCGGTTTCGGCATCAAGCTGCTCACTTCATCCTGCAGGCTGGTGGATTTGGTATCGCTGCCGGCCCGGGTCAGGTCCGCGACCACCTGCGGAACGAACTGGAGTTCGAGGCCCAGGCTCTTGAGCAAGGCGAGCAAGGTGTTCAGTTCCACGTTCCCCCGCCCCGCTTCCAGAGCACCCAAGGTGTTTCTGGAGACACCTGCTTTCAGGGCGAGTTCGGAGGCCGTCATGGCGCGATCCTTTCGAGCCTGGCGCAGGAAGCTGCCGACTTCGGCGAGAGTCGTCATGTTCAACTCATTGAGCAAAAATTATATATGCACATCATATTGAGCATGTTCGCCACCAAGGTCAAGCTGATTTGCCCAATATAGTGCTCATATCATTGATTGCATATTTTATTGTGCAAGCACACGGTCAACCATAAGCCAACCCTCTCGCCCTCCCGACGACCCCTAGAATGCTTCGCACTTCTCCATCCCCAGGAACCTCATGAGCTCCCTCAATTTCATCGGCGGCGAAAAGGGCGGTGTCGGCAAATCCGTCACGGCACGGGTCTTGGCGCAGTACTTCATCGATCACAGCCGGCCTTTCGTCGGCTTCGACACCGATCGCTCGCACAGCTCCTTCACCCGCTTCTACGAGGGCTTCGCCTCGCCGGTGGTGGTGGACAGCTACGAAGGCCTCGACACGGTCGTGAACGGCTTCGAGACGAATCCGCAGCAGAGCGTGATCGTCGATCTCGCAGCGCAAACGCTGGCGCCGCTGGCGCGCTGGATCAAGGAGTCCGATCTGTTCGACGTGTTCGCCGAGCTCGGCGTGACCGTCAACTTCTGGCACGTGCTCGATGACGGCAAGGACTCGAGCGACCTGCTCGGCGCGCTGGTCGACACCTTCAGCAACCGGCCGAACTACATCGTGGTGCAGAACTACGGCCGCGGCAGCGACTTCGGCTTGCTGCTCGGTTCGCAATCGCTCGGCAAGGCAACCACGCACGGCGCCCGCGTCATCGCGCTGCCGCGCCTGCACGAGGCCAGCATGCGCAAGATCGATGGGCGCAACACCAGCTTCTGGAAGGCGGTCAACGACCGCGACGGCCAGCACGCGCTCGGGCTGCTGGAGCGCCAGCGCGTCAAGAGCTGGCTGGCGACCTCTTACGCAGCCTTCGACACACTGCCGCTCTGAGCGCTGCGGCGAAACAGCAGCACCAGCAGCAGCAGCCCGAAGACCGTGAACGCGATGAAGGACCAGTTCGCAATCGACAGGCCCAGGAAGGTCCAGTCGATCTGCGTGCAGTCGCCGCCGCCGCGGAAGATCATCGGCAGCGCGCGCTTGAGCGGGAAGGTCTCGATCATCCCGTAGAGGTCGCGCCCGCAGGACACGACCTCCGGCGGATGCCATTGCAGCCAGCTCTGGCGCGCGGCCGTGTAGGCGCCGCCGACCGCCATCACCAGGCCCAGCAGCGCGCCCGTGAGCTGCAGGCCCCGGCTGCGGCTGGCGGCCGCGAGCCCCGCGAAGACCGCCACCAGCACCAGCGCATAGCGCTGCACGATGCACATCGGGCACGGCTCGAGGCCGACCACGTGCTGCAGGTAGAGCCCGAAGGCGAGCATCGCCACGCAGGCGGCGCAGATCAGCGCAAGAGCGCGGCGCGGTGCGCCGAAATACCAATCGATCACGGAGAAACCCAATCTTCGACAAATACCCTGGCCTTGCGCGGCCTGGCGACGACGGTGTCGCCTTCCGCAAGGGCCAGGTCCCGGAACTGTTGCGCAGGGAGTTGCGCTTCGATGATGGTTCCGGAGCCAGGATTGTCTGGATTCGATTCCACCGGTTCGAGTTCCAGCCGCGCGATCGGGCCGACCACGATGGCGCGGCTCAAGGTCGCGACGATGCCGGTGGCGCCCGGGGTGTAGCGTTCGATGTCGAGGTCGTGCGGCCGCACATAGGCCAGCGCCCTGCCGTTGCGCAGCTCGCGGTGCTCGGGCGAATCGATGCGCAGGCCTTCGACATGCACCTCGCCCTCGTGCGCGCGGCCGTGGAACAGGTTGACGTCGCCGAGAAAGCCGTAGACGAAGGGGCTCGCCGGGTGGTCCCACACATCTTGCGGCGATCCGACCTGCTCGACGCGGCCGCTGTTCATCAGCACCACGCGGTCGGCCACTTCGAGCGCTTCTTCCTGGTCGTGGGTGACGAAGATGCTGGTGACGTGCAGTTCGTCGTGCAGCCGGCGCAGCCAGCGGCGCAGCTCCTTGCGCACCTTGGCGTCGAGTGCGCCGAAGGGTTCGTCGAGCAGCAGCACCTTGGGCTCCACCGCGAGCGCGCGGGCCAGCGCGATGCGCTGGCGCTGGCCGCCCGAGAGCTGCGACGGATAGCGGTCGGCCAGCCAGTCGAGCTGCACCAGCTTGAGCAGGTCGTGCACCTTGGTCTTGATCTGCGTTTCGCTCGGGCGCAGTCCGCGCGGCTTGACGCGCAGGCCGAAGGCCACGTTCTCGAACACCGTCATGTGGCGGAACAGCGCGTAATGCTGGAACACGAAGCCGACCTGGCGCTCGCGCACATGCACGTCGGTCGTGTCTTCGCCGGCAAAGAGGATGCTGCCGGTATCGGCGGTCTCCAGCCCCGCGATGATGCGCAGCAAGGTGGTCTTGCCGCAGCCCGAGGGGCCCAGCAGCGCGACCAGTTCGCCCGAATCGACGTCGAGGCTCACGTCGCGCAGGGCGTGGAAGTCGCCGAAGCGTTTGCTGACGTTGCGGATTTCAATGCTCATGATCTTTTCTCCTCAGGCCGCGACGGCGGGTTGCGGCCGTTCCGGCGGCAGTTCGGCGATGGCCTTCATTTCGCGTTCGTGGCGCCATTCGATGACCGACTTGATCACCAGCGTGACCAGCGCCAGGATGGCCAGCAGCGAGGCCACCGCGAAGGCGGCGACCGACTGGTACTCGTTGTAGAGCACTTCGACGTGCAGCGGCATGGTGTTGGTCTGGCCGCGGATGTGGCCCGACACCACCGACACCGCGCCGAACTCGCCCATGGCGCGCGCGTTGCAAAGGATCACGCCGTAGAGCAGCCCCCACTTGATGTTGGGCAGCGTCACGCGCCAGAAGGTCTGCCAGCCCGTCGCGCCGAGCACGATGGCGGCTTGCTCCTCGTCGGTGCCTTGCGCCTGCATCAGCGGAATGAGTTCGCGTGCGATGAAGGGAAAGGTCACGAACACGGTGGCCAGCACAATGCCGGGCACCGCGAAGATGACCTTGACGTCGTGTGCCGCGAGCCACGGGCCGAACCAGCCCTGCGCGCCGAAGATCAGCACGTAGATCAGGCCGGCGACCACCGGCGAGACCGCAAAAGGCAAATCGACCAGCGTGGTGAGAAAGGCCTTGCCCCGGAACTCGAACTTGGCGATGGCCCACGCGGCCGCCACGCCGAAGACCAGGTTCATCGGCACCGCGATCGCGGCCGTGATCAGGGTGAGGCGGATCGCGCTCCAGGCATCGGGTTCCTTGAGCGCTTCGATGTAGGCGTTGATGCCCTTGCGCAGCGCCTCGGTCGCCACAGCGGCCAGCGGCAGCACGAGGAACAGGAACATGAAGGCCAGCGCCAGGCCGATCAGGGTCCAGCGCACCCAGGCCGATTCGGTGGTGCCGGCCTGCGCGCGGCGAATCGTTCTCGATGAAGCCGCGCTCATGCCGATGCCCCCCTGCGGCGCTGCCAGGCCTGCAGGCCGTTGATGACCAGCAGCAGCAGGAACGAAATGACCAGCATCACCAGCGCGACCGCGGTGGCGCCCGCGAAGTCGTACTGCTCCAGCTTGCCGATGATGATCAGCGGCGTGATCTCTGAAATCATCGGCATGTTCCCGGCGATGAAGATCACCGAGCCGTACTCGCCGATCGCACGTGCGAAGGCCATCGCGAAGCCGGTCAGGAGCGCCGGCGTGATCGAAGGCAGGATCACCTTGGTGAAGGTCTGCAGCCGTGTCGCGCCAAGGCTGGTCGCGGCCTCTTCGAGTTCCTTCTCGGTGTCTTCCAGCACCGGCTGCACCGTTCGCACCACGAAAGGCAGCCCGATGAAGATCAGCGCGATCACCACGCCGGCCGGCGTGAAGGCCAGCTTGATGCCCATCGGTTCGAGGAACTGGCCGATCCAGCCGTTGCCGGCGAGCAGCGCGGTCAGCGAAATGCCGGCGACGGCCGTGGGCAGCGCAAAAGGCAGATCGACGAGCGCATCGACAATGCGCTTGCCGGGAAACTTGTAGCGCACCAGCACCCAGGCCACGAGCAGGCCGAACACCAGGTTGACCAGCGCGGCGATCAGCGAGGCGCCGAAGGTGAGCCGGTACGAGGCCATCACGCGCGGCGCGGTCACCGCCACCCAGAACTGCTCCCAACTCAGGGTGAAGGTCTTGAAGACCAGCGCCGACAACGGGATCAGGACGATCAGGCTCAGGTACAGGATCGAGAAGCCGAGCGTGATGTGAAAGCCCGGCAGCACGCGCCGCGAGGCGCCCGTGTTCCCTGCACGCGCAAGCGGCGCCGCCGCGGACGGCAGCGCCGAAGAGATGGCACCGCTCATCGTGCCCCCACGCTCTGCACTAACGTGTCATCGCTGCCCCCCGAGGGGGCTTTCGCTTGCTTGAAGCGGTTCGGCGCGGCGCTCATTTATTTGCCGCCGGGCGTATAGAGCTTGTCGAACTGCCCGCCGTCGTTGAAGTGCACCTTCTGCGCTTCGCTGAGGCTGCCGAACAGCTCCTGCACGGTGAAGAGCTGCAGCGGCTTGAAGGTCGCCGCGTACTTCTTGAGCACCGCATCGGAGCGCGGGCGCAGCGCGTGCTTGGCCGCGATTTCCTGCGCTTCGTCCGAATAGAGGTAGTCGAGGTAGGCCTTGGCCAGTTCGCCGGTGCCCTTCTTCACCACCGTGCGCTCGACCACGGCCACCGGGTTCTCGGCCAGGATGCTGATCGAGGGGTACACCGCATCGACCTTGCCGGCGCCGAACTCGCGGTCGATGGAGACCACTTCCGATTCGAAGGTGATCAGCACGTCGCCGATGTTGCGCTGCAGGAAGGCGGTGGTCGCATCGCGGCCGCCGCGCGCGAGGATGGGCACGTTCTTGAACAGCTTGCCGACGAACTCGGCCGCTTGCGCGTCGCTGCCGCCCTTCTTCTTCACGTAGCCCCAGGCGGCCAGGTAGGCATAGCGGCCGTTGCCGCCGGTCTTGGGGTTCACGATCACGACCTGGGTGCCGGGCTTGACGAGATCGTCCCAGTCCTTGATGCCCTTCGGGTTGCCGTTGCGCGTCAGGAACAGCATGGTGGACGTGGTGGGTGCCGCATTGTTCGGGAAGCGCTTGGCCCAGTCCTTGGCGACCACGCCGGCGTTGGCGAGGAACTCGATGTCGGTGCTGGTGTTCATCGTCACCACGTCGGCCTCCAGCCCGTCGGCCACGGCACGCGCCTGTGCGCTGGAGCCGGCGTGCGACTGGTCGATCTTGACCTCCTTGCCCGTGGTCTTCTTGTAGTTCGCCACGAAGGCGGCGTTGTAGTCCTTGTAGAACTCGCGCGCCACGTCATAGGACACGTTGAGCAGGGTCTGGGCCGAGGTCGCGCCGGCAGCGGCGAGCGCCAGGGCGCCGAGGATCGTCTTGATGGTTCTGGAGGTCATGGTCTTGCTTCGAGTTGGGGACGGCCGGCCATCAGGGGCGTGGGCTCGTCCGTCAGCGATTGGAGCAGAGCCAGGCCCAAAGGCCAGTCGCCATGCCCCGAATCGATGTTGATGTGGCCGGCATTCTGCATGCGAACGAATTCGCTGCCCCAGGCGCGGGCATAGGCGCCGGCCAGGCGCACCGGGCAATAAGGGTCGTTGCTGCTGGCCACCAGGATGCTGCGGTACGGCAGCCTCGCGTAGGGCACGGGCGCGAAATCGGACAGCACGGCGCGGCGCTCCGGGTCGGCCGGCGCCACCAGCAGGGCCCCGCGGATACGCGCGGCCGCCGCCTCGGACAGGTGTGCGGTCGTGATGCAACCCAGGCTGTGCGCGGCGATCACCACCGGGCCCGGGCTTTCCAGCACGAGCTTCTCGAGCGCGGCCACCCAGGCTGTGCGCTTCGGCGTCACCCAGTCGTCCTGCAGCACCCGCACCGCGCCCTGCATGCGTTCCGCCCACAGGCTTTGCCAGTGGCCGGGGCCGGAGTCGCGCCAGCCCGGAACGATGATGATGGTTGGCTTCGTCACGCAGCGCTTTATCTGTTGGGCTGCGGCGTCAGGCGCAGGTACGGCCGGACGGCGTGAAGTTGGGGGCCGTATCGCCGAGTCGCAGGGTCGCCATGGTCGCTCCGTGGATGGATGGGAGCGCCGATTCTGCAAAGCATCGCTTCGATGACAAACGAATATCTACTTGTTTCGATATGGCGTTTGGTGAATAAGAGCTTCTTACACCGTGAGCCTGAAGCCCCCGGCGCCGATGTGCTCGGCGAAGAAGTCGATCAGCTGGCGAATCGCCGGCACCAGCGCCCGGCGCGAAGGAAAGACCGCATGCAGGATGCCCGGCGGCGGCCCCCAGCCGGGCAGCACCTCGACCAGGCGGCCCGCTTCGAGATCTTCCTTGCACATGTAGTCGGGCAGCATGCTGGCGCCGACGCCTTCCACCACCGCGAATTTCAGCGTCAGCAGGTCATCCGCCAGGTAGCGCGGCGTGTGCTGCATCGTGTGCATCGCCCCGCCGGGGCCTTCCAGGCACCAGCTGGCCCGCCCGTCGGCGGCCGACTGGGAGACCGTGTCCAGGCGCCCCAGCTCATCCACCGTCCGTACCGGGCCCTGGCGCCGGAGCTGGTCCGGGCTGGCCACCAGCAAGCCCCGGGCAGTGGCGAACTGCTTGGCCACCAGCGTCGTGCTGTCCTCGATGACCGGCCGTACGCGCAGCGCCAGGTCGATGCCCTCCTCGATCAGGTCGACGGCCCGATTCAGGATGCGCATCTCGATCTGCACCGCCGGATAGCGGAGGATGAACTGCGCCACCAGCACCCCGATGCCGCTCTGCGCCAGCGTGATCGGACAGCTGATGCGCACCACGCCGCGCGGCTCGGTCTGCACCTGCGCGATGGCTTCGGCCGCCGCCTCGGCGGCGTCGCGCATCGCGATGCTGTGGCGCAGGTAGAGCTCACCGGCCGGCGTCAGCGAGAGCCGCCGCGTGCTGCGCTGAAGCAGTTGCACACCCAGCCGCGCCTCGAGATCCGCCACGCGGCGCGACAGCCGCGACTTCGGCACGCCCAGCGCGCGGCCTGCCGCCGCAAAGCCGCCCCGCTCGGCCACCTCGGCAAAGAAAACCATGTCGTTGAGATCTTGCATGGCCACGATTGTCCTACCAACAGGACGATCTGTGTCACTTTTGCCGACTTATCAATCAGTCGACTCAAAAATAGACTATCTCCCATGCCGACCGCTTCCGTGCCGGCGCAAACATCGAAAGAGAGCGATAGATCATGAAACTGCTGCACATCGATTCCAGCGTCCTGGGCGACAACTCCGTCTCGCGTCAATTGACGGCCGAAGTGGTGGCCGAATGGCGCCGCAACCACGCGGGCACCGAAGTCGACTACCTGGACCTGGCGGTTTCCGCCCCCAGCCACCTCGATGCCCACTCCCTGGGCTTCCGGGCGCCGGCAGGCACCGAATTCACCGAACGCCAGCGCAACGAGAACGCCGTCTCCGAAAAGCTGGTGAGCCAGTTTCTCGCGGCCGACGTGGTCGTGATCGGCGCGCCGTTCTACAACTTCTCGATCCCGAGCCAGCTCAAGGCCTGGATCGACCGCATCGCGCAAGTCGGCCGCACCTTCAAGTACACCGAGAAGGGACCTGTGGGCCTGGCCGGCGGCAAGACGGTGATCGTCGCCATCACCCGCGGCGGCATCTACTCGACCAGCGAAGGCGGCCAGGCGATGGAGCACCAGGAAAGCTACCTCAAGGTGGTCCTGGGCTTCCTCGGCGTCACCGACGTGCGCTTCGTGCGCGCCGAAGGTCTGGCCATGGGCGAAGCGCCGAAGGCGGCCGCACTCGGCGCCGCACGCGCCGACATTTCCAACGTGGCGGGCGAAGCCGCCAATCAGGACGTCGCCGCCCTCGCCGCCTGAGGCATTGCAGAAGAACTATGCGTGGCTCTTGATCCAGGCCACGTATTTGCCGACCCAGGTCTGCAGGAACTTCTTGGTGCCGCCCTCGGCGATGTGGCCCTTGTCGTCGAACAGGCCCTCCTTGTTCTGGAAGAAGGCCTCGGGCTGGCCCAGCGTGGGCACGTCGAGGTAGGCCAGCACGTTGCGCAGGTGCTGCTGCGCGACCGCGGTGCCGATGGCGCCGACCGACACCCCGATCACGCCGGCCGGCTTGCCGGCCCAGGCGCTCTGGCCGTAGGGTCGCGAGGCATTGTCGATCGCATTCTTGAGCACGCCGGGCAACGAGCGGTTGTATTCCGGGGTCACGAACAAGAGGCCTTGCGACGCGGCGATTTCCGATTTGAGCCGCTTGACCGCGGGCGCCTGGTTGCCGTCGTCGTCCTGGTTGTAGAGCGGCAGGTCGTCGATGCGCAGGTGCTCGAAATTGAAGTCCGAGGGCGCGAGGTGCGCGATCGCGAGTGCGAGCTTGCGGTTGAACGAATCCTTGCGCAGGCTGCCGACGATGACGGCGATTCGGGTCTGGCTCATGAAAACTCCTTTTGAACGGGGTTGACGGGAAGCGCCAGGAATTATCCGAAGCGCCTATGACCTTTTCCGGAAAGCCCAATCACGGCAGCCGGTGCTGCGGCGCGTTCTGCAGGCTCGCCTGCGTCACGCTGGCGCCGGCCGGCACGTCGTCGATGATCCAGACGTTGCCCCCGATGGTCGCGCCCTTGCCCAAGTTCACGCGGCCCAGGATGGTGGCGCCGGCATAGATCACCACGTCGTCTTCCACGATCGGATGGCGCGGCAGGCCCTTCTGCAGGTTGCCGTCGACATCGGTCGGAAAGCGCTTCGCACCCAGCGTCACGGCCTGGTAGAGGCGCACGCGCTTGCCGATCACCGTGGTCTCGCCGATCACGACGCCCGTGCCGTGGTCGATGAAGAAGCCGGCGTCGATCTGCGCGCCCGGATGGATGTCGATGCCGGTCTGTCCGTGCGCGAGCTCGGCCACGATGCGTGCCAAGAGCGGCAGGCCCAGGTCGTAGAGCTGGTGCGCGAGGCGGTGATGGATCATCGCCAGGATGCCGGGGTAGCACAGCAACACCTCGTCGACGCTGCGCGCGGCCGGGTCGCCCTGGTAGGCGGCGATCACGTCGCCGTCGAGCAGGCGGCGAATGCCGGGCAGCGCGGCTGCGAAAGCGCGCACCGCCTCCCCCGCCTCCGCATCGATCTCGGCCGCATCGCGCGGCTGGTGACGCGCGTTGTAGCGCAGCTCCAGCCGGGCCTGCGTCAACAGCGACTGCAGGGACGAGTCCAGCGTGTGGCCGACGTAGAAGTCCTCGCTCTCGTGCCGCAAGTCGGGCGGCCCAAGCCGCATCGGGAACAGCGCGCCTTTCAGCGATTCGACGATGCTGGCCAGCGCATCACGCGAGGGGAACTCGCGGCTGCCCGGTTCGCGCGAACGCTTCTGGGAATCACGCCATTCGTCGCGCACCTCGTGCAGCGCGCTGACGATTTCACTTACATCGAATCCGGCCATGGCTTGCTCCTTGTTTCCGCACATTGTTGCGGCATCGGGAGCAAACGCGGCGTCGGAAGGGTTTAGAGCTTGGCGATGGACACTTCGGTCGATTTCACCAGCGCGACCACGTCGGAGCCGGGCTTGAGCTGCAGCTCGTCGACCGAGCGCGTGGTGATGACCGAGGTCACGATGCCCCAGGCGGTCTCGACGTCGACTTCGGAGACGACGTCGCCTCGGATGATCTCGCGGACCTTGCCCTTGAACTGGTTGCGCACGTTGATGGCTTGGATGGACATGGAGGGACTCCTGTTGAAAAAGAAGGAAGAAGAAGATCAGACCGCCCAGCGCAGGACGTGCGCCGGCCCGTCGGCCCAGCGCGTGTCGTTGGCCGGCTCGCCATCGGGTTTCTGCAGCACGCGGTCGAGGATGCGTTTCTCGATCGCCGCGAAAGCCGGATCGCCCTGCGAGCGCGGCCGCGCGAGCGCGATGTTTTCGTCCAGCGCGATGCGGCCGTCCTCGATCAGGATCACGCGGTCGGCCAGCGCCACGGCTTCCTGCACGTCGTGCGTGACCAGCAGGGCGGTGAAGCGGTGACGCTGCCACAGGTTCTCGATCAGGCGATGCATCTCGATGCGCGTCAGCGCATCGAGCGCGCCCAGCGGCTCGTCGAGCAGCAGCAGCCGAGGGTGATGCACCAGCGCACGCGCCAGCGAGACCCGCTGGCGCTGCCCGCCCGACAGGCGCGCCGGCCACTCGGCCTTGCGGTCGGCCAGGCCGACCTGCGCGAGCACTTCTTCGCCGCGCACGCGCGCCGCCGTCGGCAGGCCCAGCGTGACGTTCTCGAGCACGCGGCGCCACGGCAGGAGGCGCGCCTCCTGGAACATGATCCGCGTGTCGTCGTGCAGCCCGTCGACGGGCTTGCCGTCGGTGTAGAGGCCGCCTTCGGAGGCTTCCTCGAGGCCCGCGATCAGGCGCAGCAGCGTGCTCTTGCCGCAGCCGCTGCGGCCCACGATGGCGATGAACTGGCCCGGCTCGATCGTGAGCTGCGTGTTGCGCAGCACCTCGCGCGTGCCGTAGCGCTTGTGGAGACCGCGCGCTTCGAGCCGCACGCCGGCAAAGCCTTGCTGGAGGATGGCGCTCATGTTTTTTCAGACTCCGGGGTTGAACAGCGCCACGTCGAGCGCATTGAGTTTCTTGGGCAGGAGCTTCTCGGCGAAGAAGGCATCGGCGATGCGCTGCTGCTCGGCCAGGCCGCCAACCACCACCGGACGCACCGCGTAGCTGCGCCGCGCATTGGCATGCTCGACCGTGGCGGTATCGAGCCCCCACACTGGCGCCAGCAGGGCGGCCGCTTCCGCGGGCTTGTGCTTGACCCAGAGGCCGGCCTTGTGCAGTTCGCCGTAGAGCACGCGCAGCACGTCGGGACGCGCGTTCGCGAACGGCGTTCCGCCCAGGTAGTAGCGCTGGTACGACGCGATGCCGGTGCCGTCCGCCAGCACGCGCAGCTTCGACTGGCGCTGCGCCGCGGAGAGGAACGGGTCCCACACGACCCAGGCATCGATCGCACCGCGCTCGAAGGCGGCTCGGCCGTCGGCCGGCGTGAGGTACGCGGGCTCGATGTCCTTGAACGAGAGGCCGGCCTTGTCGAGCGCGGCGATCAGCAGGTAGTGCACGCCGGCCGCCTTGGCGAAGCCGACCTTCCTGCCCTTGAGATCGGCCACCGACTGGATGGGCGAATCGGCCCGCACGACGATCGCCTGCGCGGCCGGAGACGGCGCCTCCTGCGCGACGAAGGTCAGCTTCGCGCCCGCGGCCTGCGCGAACACCGGCACGGTGTCGGCCACGTCGGCGCTGAAGTCGAGGTTGTCGAGATTGAGCGCTTCGAGCAACGGCAGGCCGCTGGTGAACTCGTGCCAGCTGATCTTGACGCCCAGCGGCGCGAGCTGCCGCTCCAGCGTGCCCTGGGTCTTGAGCACCACGGTCAGCGTCGACGACTTCTGGTAGCCGATGCGGATCGTGGACGGGGCCGCGCCTTGCGCATAGGCCATGCCACCGGCCAGTGAAGCCAATGCGCCGAGCGCGGCGCGCCGAGTGAGAGAAGTCATCTCGCCCTCCTCCTTCATTTCGCCGCCTGGTAGCCCGGATGCCAGCGCAGCCACCAGCGCTCCAGCCCGCGGGCGAACACGTCGGCCAGCTTGCCGAGCAACGCATAGAGCAGGATGCCCACCAGCACGATGTCGGTCTGCAGGAACTCGCGCGCGTTCATCGTGAGATAGCCGATGCCGGCCTGTGCCGAGATGGTTTCGGCCACGATCAGGATCACCCACATGAGGCCGAGCGAGAAGCGCAGGCCCACCAGGATCGAGGACAGCGCACCCGGCAGGATCACCTCCTTGTAGAGCTGCCAGCGCGAGAGCCCGTAGGTGCGGCCCATCTCGATCAGCTGCGGGTCCACGTTGCGAATGCCGTGGAAGGTGTTGAGATAGATCGGAAAGAACACCGACACCGAGATCAGAAACAGCTTGGCCGATTCGTCGATGCCGAACCAAAGGATCACCAGCGGAATGAGCGCCAGCGCCGGGATGTTGCGCACCATCTGGATGGTGGAATCGAGCAGGGTCTCGAAGAACTTGACCGAGCCGGTGAGCAGGCCCAGCGCAAGGCCGAGCCCGCCGCCGATGGCCAGGCCCGACAAGGCCCGGCCGGCGCTGACCCTCACGTGGGTCCACAGTTCGCCCGAGACGGCCAGCGACCACGCGGCCTTGACCACGTCGATCGGCGCCGGCAGCACGCGGGTGGAGAGCCAGCCGAGCGACGAGGCGATCTGCCACGCGACGATCAACCCCACGGGCACGAGCCAGGGCACGAGGCGCTTGGCGACCCCGAGCCCGAAGGCTTGCGCCGAGCCCAGCGAAGGTGCCGCGACCGGCAATGGCTGCACTTGTTCAGTCATGAAGAGAGTCCTTTGCCTTGATCAGCTTTGCGAAACGAGGCGCGAAGGCGCATCGAGATTGGCGACGACCTCGCCGAAGGGACCGGTCAGCGCCCCGCCCGGCAGGCTCGGGCGCCGCTTGCGCGGCAAGAGCGGGAACACCAGCTCGGCAAAGCGGTAGGACTCTTCGAGGTGCGGGTAGCCCGAGAGGATGAAGTTGTCGAGGCCCAGCGCCGCGTACTCCTCGATGCGCGCCGCCACCGTCTTCGCATCGCCCACCAGTGCCGTGCCGGCGCCGCCGCGCACCAGGCCCACGCCGGCCCAGAGGTTGGGCGCGATCTCGAGCTCGGCCCGCGTGCGCCTGGCACCACCAGCGTGCAAGGCGGCCATGCGGCGCTGGCCTTCGGAGTCCATGCGCGCGAAGGCGGCCTGGGCGCGGATCACGGTGGCGTCGTCGACGCGGCTGATCAGCTCTTCGGCAGCCTTCCACGCCGCCTCCTCGGTCTCGCGCACGATCACGTGCAGGCGGATGCCGAACTTCACCGTGCGGCCCTTGCGTGCGGCGCGTTCGCGAACGTCGGCCACTTTCTTTGCCACTTCGGAGGGCGGCTCGCCCCAAGTCAGGTAGGTATCGACCTGTTCCGCCGCGAGCTCGTGCGCCGCCGCCGAGGAGCCGCCGAACCACACCGGCGGATAAGGCTTCTGCGTCGGCGGGTACAGCAGCTTCGCGCCCTTCACGCTCAGATGCTTGCCTTCGTAGTCGAAGCTCTGGCCTTCATGGCTGCGCGCGATGATCTCGCGCCAGATGCGGATGAACTCGGCCGACTGCTCGTAGCGCTCTGCATGGTCGAGAAAGACGCCGTCGCCCTCGAGCTCGGACTGATCGCCGCCGGTCACCAGGTTCACGAGCACGCGCCCGCCCGAGAGCCGGTCGAAGGTCGCGGCCATGCGCGCGGCCAGGCTGGGCTGGTGCAGCCCGGGCCGCACCGCGACCAGGAATTTGAGTTGCCGCGTCGCGCCGATCAGGCTGGCCGCGATCACCCACGGGTCCTCGCAGGAGCGGCCGGTGGGAATCAGCACGCCCTCGTAGCCGAGCTGGTCGGCCGCGCCGGCAACCTGCTGCAGATAGGCCAGGTCGACCGGGCGCGCGCCCTCGGTGGTGCCGAGGTAGCGGCTGTCGCCGTGGGTGGGAAGAAACCAGAAGACTTGCATGGTGTGATCTCGATCAGATGGCGAATAGAAGGCGCCGCAGGCCCCACGCCAGTGCCGTGGTGCGAAGCACCCGCACGGCGCGAAGCCGCAACAGCGCGCTGTCAGGCAATACCGGCGGCCGCTGCATCGAGCACGTTGATCTTCTTGGGGATCAACCCGAGCGAGAAAAATGTGTCGGCGATCTTCTGCTGCTCCGCCAGGACCGCCTTGGTGATCGGCCTCGTGCCGTACTTCGCGCGCCCCACCACGACGTCGACCACCGGCTGCGGAATGCCCCACAGTTGCGAAAGCTCGGCCGCGAACGCGCTCTTGTTGGCCTGGCCCCATTGGTCGACCTTGTCGATCTCCTCAGTCAGGATCCGGATCACGTCGGCGTTCTTCTCTGCATAGCCGAGCGAGGAGAAGTAGTAGGCGCGGTTGCCCACCACATCCGTGGCGTCGGCGAGCACCTTGGCTTCGAGCGTCTTCTCCGCCGCGGCCAGGAACGGGTCCCAGATCACCCAGGCGTCGATCGAACCCTTCTCGAAGGCGGCGCGCGCATCCGAGGGCGGCAGGAAGGCGAGGTTCACGTCGCCGTAGCCGAGGCCGTGCTTCTCCAGCAGCTTGACCAGGAAGTAGTGGACGTTGCTGCCCTTGTTGAGTGCGACCTTTTTACCCTTGAGGTCGGCCACCGAACGGATCGCCGATCCCTTTGGCACCAGCACCGCTTCCGATTGCGGGCGCGGCACGGTCGCCGCCACATAGGCCAGCGGCGCACCCGCGGCCTGCGCGAAGATCGGCGGCGCTTCGCCGACGTCGCCGAAGTCGATCGAGCCGACGTTGAGCGCCTCAAGCTGCACCGGCCCGGCCGTGAACTCGGTCCACTTGAGCGAGACCTTGAGCGGTGCCAGCCGCTTCTCCAACGTGCCGCGGCCCTTGAGCAGGCTCAGCACGCCTTTCTGATGGCCGATGCGCAACTGCCGCGCCGGCGCCTGGGCAAGTGCCGCCAGCGAAGGCAAGGCGATCGCGGCCGCGGCGCCCTGGACCAGTTGGCGGCGCTTCGATGAATGCAATGTCATGGTGATGCTTTCGATGGATGGAGCCAGCGGCTCAGGTGGCGGTAATGAAGCCGACGATCAGCGCAATGGCGGCGACCACGACCACGCTGACGGCGAGGTCGCGCAGCGCGCGCCACAGCGGACGCGGCGGCGCATCGATGGCAAGGTCTTCGGTGCTGACAGGGTTCATGGCGGATGTCTTTCAGGCGTGAGTTGTCCCGCGCCGCGCGCCGGCGGCGAAAAACCAATGTGAAAAAAGAAGGGGGAGGCGCTCTCGCGCCGGGCCGGCCGGCCCGGGCTCAGACGCTACATCGCACGCGCGAGAAGGGCACCGGCTCGAACCCGCTGGTGGCGGGCAGCTTGAGCCCTTCGCTGGCCAGCGTCTCCACCGCATCGTCGAGCCGCTGGGCGAGCTCCTGTTGCAGCTGGTACGCGCCCTCGGGCTGCAGCGTGACCTGGCCGTCGGTCGCATACACGCCGGGCAGGATGTGCCGTGCCGCGAGCGACTGCAGCACGGGCCGCAGCGCGTAGTCGAGCGCCAGCATGTGGTGCGGGCTGCCGCCGGTGGCCAGCGGCAGCACCGTCTTGCCCTTGAGCGCGGACTGCGGCAGCAGATCCAGAAAGACCTTGAGCACGCCGCTGTAGGCCGCCTTGTAGACAGGCGTCGCGATCACGATCACGTCGGCGCGCCGCACCTGTTCGACCGCATGCTGCACGGTGGGATGCGAAGCCTCGCCCAGCAGCAGCGCATGTGCTGCCAACTCGCGGATCGCGAGACGATCGGCCGGCACGTCGCGCAGCGCGAGCCGCGCGGCCACCGCATCGAGCAGCACGGCCGAGCGCGAAGGCGCCGACGGGCTGCCGGCAATCAGGAGAACAGTCACGATTGCTTTCGTTCGAAGGTGGTTCTTTTTCAGGGGGCGGCCGGCCCGCCCCCGGTAGGGGGTTGGCGTACCGACACGAAGTGCGGGGAGCCTGGGGGCGAGCTGGTTACTTCTGCTTCGCCGTGTAGATCTGGTCGAAGGAGCCACCGTCCGCGAAGTGCTCCTTGTCCGCCTTGGCCCAGCCGCCGAAGGCCTGGTCGATGGTGAACAGCGTGAGCTTGGGGAACTGCTTCTCGTACTTGGCCTTGGCCTTGTCGGAGGTCGGGCGGTAGTAGTTGCGGCCGGCGATGTCCTGGCCTTCGTCGGAGTAGAGGTACTTGAGGTATTCCTCGGCCACGGCGCGCGTGCCCTTCTTGTCGACCACCTTGTCGACCACCGTCACCGTGGGCTCGGCCAGGATGCTGACCGAGGGCACGACGATGTCGAACTTGTCGGGGCCGAATTCCTTCAGCGCCAGGAAGGCCTCGTTCTCCCAGGCCAGCAGCACGTCGCCCACGCCGCGCTGCACGAAGGTGATGGTCGAGCCGCGCGCACCCGTGTCGAGCACCGGCACGTTCTTGTAGAGGCTGCCGACGAACTCGCGGGCCTTGGCGTCGCCGCCGTACTTGCGCTTGGCGAACTCCCATGCGGCCAGGTAGTTCCAGCGCGCGCCGCCCGAAGTCTTGGGGTTGGGCGTGATCACCTGCACGCCGGGCTTGGCCAGGTCGTCCCAGTCCTTCAGGCCCTTGGGGTTGCCCTTCTTCACGAGGAAGACGATGGTCGAGGTGTACGGTGCCGAGTTGTGCGGCAGGCGCTTCTGCCAGTCGGCCTTGACCAGGCCGCCATGCTTGACCAGCGCGTCGGTATCGCCGGCCAGCGCCAGCGTGGCGACGTCGGCGTCGATGCCGTCGATGATCGAGCGCGCCTGCTTGCCGGAGCCGCCGTGCGACTGCTTGATGCTCACGTCCTGGCCGGTCTTGCCCTTCCAGTGCTTGGCGAAGGCCTTGTTGTAGTCGACGTAGAGCTCGCGCGTCGGGTCGTAGGACACGTTGAGCAAGGTCACGCTTTGCGCGAACGACGGCAATGCCGTCAGGGCGATGCTGGCGGCAGCGGCGGCGCCGAGGGAAAGCTTGATAAAGTCGCGGCGAAAGCTCATGGTCTTGTGCTCAGGAGGGCATAACAGTGAAGCTGCGAATTCTGAAGAGCGCATAAAGAAACTGGAACGACCGAGTTCTCAGTTCTAAATAGCGAAATCAACTAAGCAACCCACACGAAGGCAATCCAAATGGCACGCATGGTCCAGTGCATCAAGCTCGGCAAAGAGGCCGAAGGGCTCGATTTCCCGCCCTACCCCGGTGAACTCGGCAAACGCCTGTGGGAGAACGTCAGCAAGGAAGCCTGGGCCGCCTGGCTCAAGCAGCAGACCATGCTGGTCAACGAGAACCGGCTGAACCTGGCCGATGCCCGTGCCCGCCAGTACCTGGCGCGCCAGATGGAGAAGCATTTCTTCGGCGAGGGCGCTGACGTCGCGCAGGGCTACGTTCCCCCGACGAACTGATCGCCTGCCCGCGCCATGACCGAGCCGGTCGATTGGCGGGCCGACGGCGTGCCGCAGAGCGCGCGCTTTGGCGATATCTACCACTCCGAAAGCGGCGCGCTGGCGCAGGCCCGGCATGTGTTTCTGGCCGGCTGCGGCTTGCCTGAGGCCTGGGCCGGGCACCCACAATGGCGGATTCTCGAAACCGGCTTTGGTCTCGGCCTCTCTTTTCTGACAGCCTGGCAGGCTTGGCGAGCCGATCCTCAGCGCCCGCGCCTGCTGCATTTCGTCTCGGTCGAAGCGCACCCGGTGTCGCGCGACGATCTGCTGCGCGCCGCCGCGGCCTATCCGGAACTTGCCCCGCTGGCCGCCGAGTTGGGCGCGCAGTGGTGGGGCCTGCTGCCCGGCTTCCATCGACTGGTCTTCGACGAAGGCCGCGTGCTGCTCACGCTGTGCATCGGCGATGTGCAGGCCATGCTGCGCACGCAGCAGCACTTCGAGGCCGACAGCATCTTTCTGGACGGCTTCAGCCCCGAGCGCAATCCGCAGATGTGGTCGCCCGAGACACTCAAGGCCGTGGCACGTTTTGCGCGTCGCGGCACCCGCATCGCGAGCTGGACCATCGCGCGGACGGTGCGCGACGCGCTGGCGCAGCGCGGCTTCCAGCTCCGCAGGGCGCCCGGCCTGCCGCCCAAGCGCGATTGCCTGCAGGGCGTGTTCGAGCCGGCCTGGCAGATTCGACGCCGCGCGCCGCTGCCCGCGCCCATCGCGGCGCCGGGGCGCTGCGCGGTGATCGGTGCGGGACTGGCCGGTGCAGCCGTGGCGGCCAGCCTGGCGCGGCGCGGCTGGCAGGTCACGGTGCTGGATGCCGGCGATCGCCCGTCGGCCGGGGCCTCGGGCCTGCCCGTCGGCGTGCTCGCGCCGCATGTGTCACCCGACGACGCGCTGCTGTCGCGCCTGACCCGCGCCGGCGTGCGAGCCACGTGGCAGCAGCTCGAGGCGCTGCTGGCGGAAGGCAGGGATTGGCGGGCCTGCGGCGTCCTCGAACGGCGCGCCGCGGGCCAGGATCGCCTGCCCGCCGACTGGACGGCCGAAGGCCCCAATGAATCGTGGCACGCCTCGGCCGCGCAGATTCGCGAAACCGGACTGCCGGCCGATGCGCCTGCACTCTGGCATGCGCGCGGCGGCTGGGTGCGGCCGGCGCGGCTGGTTCAGGCCTGGCTGGCGCAGCCCGCCATCGAACTCGCCACCGGACGGCGCGTGGCACGCATCGAAGCGCCGCAACCCGGGCTCGCCTGCTGGACGCTGCACGACGCCCAAGGCGCCCTGCTGGCCGAAGCCGAACGCGTGGTCATCGCCGCCGGCTTCGAAAGCCGTGCGTTCGCGCCCGCGCTGGCGCTGCAGCCCGTGCGCGGCCAAGTCGCCTGGGGGCGCATGGACGACGGCACGCAGCTGCCTCGCGTGCCGATCAACGGCGACGGCCATCTCATTGCGCATGTGCCCGACGCCGATGGCGCGCTCTGGCTCACGGGCGCCACCTTCGACCGCGACAGCAGCGATGCCGCGCCACGCGGCGCCGACACCGAATCGAACCGCGAGCGGCTCGCCAGGCTCCATCCCGATGCTGCGCTGCAGCTCTCGTCGGCGTTCGAGCGCGGCGACGCGAAGGCATGGGCCGGCGTGCGCTGCGCGTCGGGCGACCGCCGGCCGCTGGTCGGCCCACTCGACCCGGCATCGTCGCAGGGCGTGTGGCTCTGCACCGCGATGGGCTCGCGCGGCCTCACATTCGCCGCGCTGTGTGCCGAACTGCTTGCGGCACAGTGGCACGGCGAGCCCTTGCCGCTTTCGGCATCGCAAGCGCGGGCCCTGGATGCGCAGCGTTCCAGCGCTCAGATGTTCGCCAGCGCCAGATAGTCCAACAGCGTCGAGCCGCCCAGCGTGGCGAAAGGCAGCAGCACCGCCTTGACCAGCGGCTGCTGCCAGAACGGGGCGAAGGCGCCCATGCGCAAGCTCTCGATGCGCGACTGCAGCAGTTCGAGCTGCTTGGGTGTGGCCTCGCCGGGCGCGGCCGGCGCCTTGGCGTTCGCCCGCATCAGCGCATCCTTGACCAGGTCGAGCGCATGCCGGCGCGAGGCCTCGGCAGCAAGGCGCAGCGCCAGCGCGCAGCCCAGCGCGACGACCGCCCCGCCGACGGACAGGACGATGGTGCTCACCGGCATGGTCCACCGGTCGAACACCGCGCTCCTCGAGAGCAGCAGCAGCGAAATCACGATGAAGGGGTAGTAGATGAGGTGCGTGACGCTGCGCGTGCGCAGCGCGATGAACTGCAGGTCGACCCAGTTGTCCAGGTGGGCCCGCGGGATGCCGGTCTGCGCCTCGAACAGATCCAGCGTGGCTTCGGGCCAGTTCGCGGCCTGCTCGCGCAGGCCACGCACGAAGCCGACGCAGAAGGCGGTCGCATCGACGACGAAGAACACCAGGAAGTACATCGCCACCAGCGACGGAATGCGCAGGCCGTCGTGCACCGCGAGGGACAGATCGCCGCGGTACGGCACGGAGCGCTCTTCGTCGAAGGCCAGCACGATCAGGTAGCTCCATGGCAGCGCCGCGGCCACATAGGCCGTGGTGCGCAACAGCCGCGCGCTGAGCCTGTTCTGCGCCACGTAGCGCTTCCAGAAGTCGAGCGCGGGTGCCAACATGCCGTGCGCGGCCTGCTTTGAGCGGCTGGCGGCGGGCACGAAGCGCATCGAGAACACCTGGGCCAGCTTCTGCCACCAGCGCAGCCGCGCCTGGGCCTCGCGCTGCTCGGCAATCAGTTCGCGGCGCGTGCGGCCCAGGTGGAATTCGCGCGTGATCTCGTCGAGGTTGCGCGTGAGCGCGCCCCAGCCCCGGAAGAGCAGGTACAGGCACAGCACCAGATTGAGCACGCGAATGGCTTCCGTCGGCCAGAGACTGATGCCTTCGAACGCAGTCAGCGGCTTGCCTTCGCGCGTGAGCCACTCGGCAAAGGGCTGCCAGTGGGCGGCCAGCCAGAGCGGCAGCTCGAGCTGCAGCAGCACGGCAAGCACCGCCAGTGCCGCATAGCGCGCGAGCAGCGCGGAGCCGTCAGGTGCGCGGGCGACGAAGCGCCCCAGGAAGCGCCGTGCGCCGAGGCTGATGAAGAGCGCGGGCGCCCACAGGGCGAGCACGAGAAGGCTCGCGATCAGGACCAGCGTGGCCTCCCGCGGCATCGGATAGCGGGCCGATGCGGGCGGATGGACGTCTTCGCATGCGGTCCAGCCCTCGCCCCGGCACGGATTCGATGTGGCCTTCTGCGGGCCCTCGTTCGCCGGACGACCGTAGAACTCGAAGGCCTCGGTGCGGCCGATCTCGAAGACCCGCGGTGTCTTGAACCACCGGGCAATGGCCGCCTGCGATAACGGCCGCGTGGGATGCCGCGCGTCGTCCATGGCGATCCGTGTCGTCAGGAAGGTGGACACCTGGTAGCTGTCGCGAAACGGCGGTGCGCCGCCTTGCAGCTCGTCCCGGAGGCGCAGGCCGAAGTTGGAGGCGACGATGAGGTTGCGTGTCCAGGCCTGCTCGCGCGGATGCAGGAAGCGCGCATCCAGATCGGTGGTGAAGAAGATGGCGTTCGGAAACTCCGGCTTGAGCGCCTGCAGCACCAGCAGCTTGTCGTGCACATCGTTGCCCAACACGCCGATCGCGCGCAGACCCATGCCGTCGGCACTGGCGGCACGTACGCGTCGGTCCTTCTCGCGCATCTGCACGGCGAGACGGCGCAGATAGTCGAACTGGCTCTGGCCTTCGGCGCGCTCGATGAAGGTACCGTCCTTGCGACGGGTCGCATCCTTGTCGCCTGGCGCCTGCTTGCCGCCGCTGGCGGAATCCGACGCGCCCTGGCCGCCCGCAGGCAGTTGGCCATCGAGTCCGCGCACATAGTTGAAGGAGTTGATGCAGAAACCGCGCTCGTTCGCCGCGGGCCGGAATTCGCGCCGCAGGCTGCGGCCGTACAAGGTGTCCCATTCGGCCACCACGGCAACATGGCTCGGCGCAGGGTCCGGCTTCTCCCCGTCGCTCGGACGGCAGGCTTTCCGGTAGGCCTCCACCTCTTGCTGCGCCGTCAGCGTCGGGGGCGGATCCGATTCGCCGCGGTCCGGCCCCAGCGCCTCGATCGTGAGCGGCCTCAGGCCGCGCAGCTCCAGTTCATCGATCAGCCTGGTGGCGAGACCTCCGTCGTTGCCGATGGTGCGCACCAGCAGCGCGCCCCTGGACTCGAAGAAGTCGGCAAGGCTCGACTCGGCGTCCGGAAGCAGGACATCGTCGGGCACGGTCGCGTACGGCGAATAAAAGCGCATCGGCGGCGCGGGCACCTTGCCCTTGAGGCTGGACTTCGCCGCTTCGTCGATCATGGCCTTGAGCCCGTCCGAACCGTTCGGTCCAATGACGCGCCAGCTCGCGCCGGATTCGAGAAAGGGCCGCGCCAGTTCCGCCATCCGCGCGAACGGTGCATTGTCGAAAGCCTCGCTCCGAAGCCACATGACGAGCACGCGCCGAAGATCATCGTTGTTCCCGCGCGCATCCAGTGTGGGTTCGAACCACTCGTAGGGTATGGGCTCCGGCGATCTCGCGTACGGACCGGGACGAACCGGCGGAAAGAAGTAGCCCAGATGTTCGGTATCGACGGGCGAGAGCCGGCTTGCGTTGAGGCCTGCCAGCACCGCATAGCGTCCTCGCCTGCGACTTTCCACGTTCTCCGAGTAGGGTCCGCCCGGCAGCATGACCGCGAGGATCTCCACCGGCTGCCTGGACCGGATCTCCCGGGCCAGGTCGGCGGCGGTGCGCCGCGCGTCGTCCGCCTCCGCCCTTTTCGCGTCGTTCTTCCTGGCCTCCACCCGGCCCTTGGCGACGGCGCCGAAGGGATCCTGCCAGAGCCGCGCGTCGACATCCTGCAGCGAGAAATGCTGCGCGAAGCGCGATTCGCCGGCCGGCAGACGGGTGGTTTCGAGCGGTGCCTCGCGCACGAACAACACACCGGCGAGCAGCAGCATCACCGCGATGAGGCCGTTGCCTGAAAGACCGCCCAGCCCGGACTTGGAATCCTTTTCCATAGGACCCCCTTCGCTGTGCAGTCTAGGGACGCGCTTCGACTTCACAATGTGTCGTTCGGCGGAAAGCGCCCTTCAAACGGACGGTGTCTACCTCATACACGGTAGACAATTCGCCATGCCCATCCGCTACGACATCACCCACACCACGATCTACCGCTACAACCAGCCGGTGAGCTTCGGCCTGCATCGCGTGATGTTCAGGCCGCGCGACAGCCACGACCTGCGCGTGCTGGCCACCGACCTGCAGGTCAGCCCCGAGGCCTACGTGCGCATGATCCAGGACCCGCACTCCAATTCGGTGGCGCTGGTGCAGCCGATGGGCGAGGCGACCGAGTTGCGCATTGTCTGCGCCTTCACCATCGAGCACGTGCCGGCGCCGATGAACGAACTGCCGCTGGAACCGGCCGCCGAGTACCTGCCCTTCGCCTATTCGGTGCAGGAGCGGCTCGACCTCGAACACTATCTGCGCCCGCACCACGACGACCCCGAAGGCACGCTGATCCGCTGGGCCCACCAGTTTCTCCACACCGACAAGCCCAACAGCACGCGCGAGGTGCTCACGCGCATGAATGCACACATCGGCCGGAGCCTGACCTACGCGGCCCGCGACGAGGAAGGCACGCAGACGCCGCTGGAAACGCTGGCGCTGGGCAGCGGCAGCTGCCGCGACTACGCACTGCTCATGATGGAGGCCGCGCGCCGGCTCGGCGTGGCCACGCGCTTCGTCTCGGGCTATATCTACGATGCCGCGCTCGACACCGGCAGCGTCGAGCCGGGCTCATCCGTCTCCGGCGCCGGATCGACGCATGCCTGGCTGCATGCCTACCTGCCCGGCGCCGGCTGGGTCGCTTTCGATCCCACCAACAACCTTCTGATGGGCAGCGGCCAGCTGATCCGCGTCGGCGTGGCGCGCGACCCGTCGCAGGCCGCGCCGATCAGCGGCAGCTGGTATGGCAAGGCGGAAGCCTATGAAGGCCTGGAAGCGACGGTTCAGGTGAAGCGCACCGCGGGCTGAAGTTCGACTTTGGCAGGAGCGTGTCATGACACTGTATTTTTATACAGATAATATGGGGCGCCCTCCAAGAAAAACCCAAGGCGCCCGGCCATGTCATTCCCTCATCTTCCGAGCCCTGCTCCCCGGCAAGTCCCTCGTCTCTTCCTGATCACGCCGACCTCGCGGCGCCCGCGCTCGAACCCCGCGCCCTCACCGCACACGGACATCCGGCGCCATGCGGCGCGCGTGATCGCGGTCACCGTGCGTCACTGGTGGCCCTGAGCGGCTCCAGCCCGGTCTGCGCCGCTGCCACCACCGCCTCGGTGAGACGGTCGAGCATCGGGATCTTCAGGCGCACGTGATGCCAGTAGAGCGGCACCCGCAGGTCCACGCCTGGCACCAGCTCGACCAGCGAGCCGTCGCGCAGCTGCGCTTCGACCAGGCTCGCCGGGTTCGTGCCCCATCCGATGCCCGCGACGCAGGCCGCCACGAAGGCCTGCGGCGAAGGCAGCCAGTGCCGCGGCGTTTCGACCGGCTTGCCGCAGGCCGCCCGCAGCCATTGCGCCTGCAGCTTGTCCTTGCGGTTGAAAACCAGGCTCGGTGCCGCGGCCAACGCCTGCGCGGTCACGCCGTCCGCGAAGTACTTCTTCTTGAAGGCCGGGCTCGCGGTGGCGAAGTAGCGCATGTGGCCGAGCGGCACGCTGCGGCAGCCCTGGCCGGGCTTGGCGCTGGCGGTCACGGCGGCCAGCACGGCGCCGGTGCGCAGCCACTCGGCCGTGTGCTCCTGATCGTCGAGGCTCAGGTCGAGCAGCGCCGGCTCGCTCGCGCTGAAGGCCGCGATCGCGGGGACGAACCAGGTGTCCAGGCTGTCGGCGTTGACCGCCACGCGCAAGGTGACGCGCTGATCGCCGGCGTCGAGCGCGCCGAGCGCAGGCATGGCGCGCTGCAGATCGCGCTCGAGCATGCCAACCTGCTCTACATGCCGGCACAGCCAGGCACCCGCCTCGGTCGCCACGCAGGGCGAGCCGCGCACGATCAGCGCAAGACCCAATCGATCTTCGAGCAGCTTGACGCGTTGCGACACCGCCGACGGCGTCACGTGCAGCGCGCGCGCCGCCCGTTCGAAGCTGCCTTCGCGCACCACCTGCGCAACGGCGGCCAGGGACAGGTAGTCGAGCAATGAAGTATTCCTAATGCAGCCGCAGAAAAGTTAACTGGACTGATTCTGCCGCAGCGCCAATCATCGGCGCATGACCCCCTTCGCCTTCCCCGCATTCGCCACCGGCTTCGGCCTGACCCTGGGCCTGATCGTCGCCATCGGCGCGCAGAACGCCTTCGTGCTGCGCCAGGGCCTGCGGCGCGAGCATGTGTGGCCGGTGATCCTGTTCTGCGCGCTGGCCGACACGGTGCTGGTCGCCGTCGGCGTGGTCGGCATGGGCCAGGTGCTCGACCGCCTGCCGCTCGTGGCGCCGGCGCTCACCGTCGGCGGTGCGCTGTTCCTGCTGGTCTATGCCGCCTTCGCCTGGCGCCGTGCGCTGCGCCCTGCTGCGCTGCATGCGGCCGCGGGCGGTGCGGGCCGGAACTCGCTGCGCCGCGTGATGACGCAGACCGCCGCCTTCACGCTGCTCAATCCGCACGTGTACGTCGACACGCTGCTCCTGGTCGGCGCCGTCGGCGCGCAGCAGGCCGGCCTCGGCAAGGGCGCCTTCGTGGCGGGCACCGCGCTGGCCAGCGCGAGCTGGTTCGCGGGGCTCGGCGCCGGTGCGCGGCTCTTGGCACCGCTGTTCGCGAAGCCGGTGGCCTGGCGCTGGCTCGATGCGCTCGTGGGCCTGGTGATGCTGGTGCTCGGCGTGGTGCTGGCCGGGCAGGCGGTCTCAGCGCTGCGGGGCTGAAGCGGCCCGGGCCTCGAGTTCGGCCACCAGGGCGCGCGCCTCGTCGCCTTCAGGAATCGGCCGGCCGCTGTCGCGCCATGCAACCGCACTCTTGAAGCCCTCGACCTCGGCCTGGCGGCGGAACCACATGCCTTCGGGGTTGTGGCGCGTGATGCCGTCGAACACGGTGGCGAACATCTGGCTCTGCTCCAGCCCCATCGAGAGCCAGACCTGGTTGACCACCAGCTTGTGCATCATCAGGTGCGAGCGCGGCACGCCGGCGATGCGCTCTGCCAGCTTCAGCGTGGCCGCGTCGAGCTCTTCGGCCGGCACCGCGAAGTTGGCGAGGCCCCATTCGGCGGCCTGCGTGCCGTCGATGGTGTCGCCGGTGAACATGAGCTGCTTGGCGCGCAGCGCGCCCAGCCGGTAGGTCCACATCGCGGTCGTCGGGCAGCCCCAGACGCGCGTGGGCATGTAGCCGATCTTCGCGTCCTCGGCCATCACCAGCAGGTCGCAGCACAACGCGATGTCGCTGCCGCCGGCCACCGCGTAGCCGTGCACCTTGGCGATGGTGGGCTTGGTGCAGCGCCAGAGCGACATGAAGTCCTCGGTGTTGCCCTTCATCGCGGCGTAGTCGAGCATCGGGTCCCACGGCGTCTTCTCCTGCCTGCAGGGATGGTCGGCCGTGCCGTCCTTTGCCTTGCCCTCGGCGTATTCGCCCAGGTCGTAGCCGGCGCAGAAGGCGCGGCCCGCGCCTTCGACCACGATCACGTGCACCTCGTCCTCGGCTTGCGCCCACTCGACCGCGTGGCGGATGTCGGCCGGCGTGGTGTTGCCGATGGCATTGAGCTTCTCGGGCCGGTTGAGCACCAGGCGCGCGATGCGCGGGTGCTGCGGGTCCTTGTCGATCAGAACGGTGTTGAAGGTGGGCATGGGTGTCTCCTTGTGGATTCCATCCTATGGCGGCGGCCCGCGCGGCGGTAGGCCTTCCGGCGATCCCGCGCATGCGCTACGGCCAACGCCTAAATCCAACGGTGGATGCGCAAGGCCGCCGATCGGCGTCTGATGTCATGACGGCGCAGCAAAGTCGCGGCCCACTCGACGACACATCAATTCAGGGTGACCACCATGTACCAGGGCGAACGCTTCAACGGATACAGCCATCTGCTCGGGCTGATGCTGGCCACGGCCGGCTCCGCCCTGCTGCTGGCCAAGACGATGCCGGTCAACGACCCGGCCAAGACGGCGAGCGCGCTGGTGTTCGCGCTGTCGATGGTGACGCTCTACGCGGCATCGGTCCTGTTCCACAGCACGCGCGGCCGCATGAAGCTGTTCTGGCAACGCGTCGACCACTGTGCGATCTACCTACTGATCGCCGGCAGCTATACGCCCTTCGCCCTGGTCACGCTGCAGGGCGCCTGGGGCTGGGCGCTGCTGATCGCGGCCTGGAGCGCGGCGCTGTTCGGCATCGCCCGCGAGCTGCGGCCCGGCAACCCGCCTGCGCCCTCGCTGGCACTCTACCTGGGGATGGGCTGGCTCGGCGTGATCGCCGCCGTGCCATTGATCGCGCGGCTCGACAGCACCGGCCTCGCCTGGCTGATGGCCGGCGCCGTGCTGTACTCGGCCGGCACGATCTTCTACCGCAACCCCCTCGGCTGGCGCCATGCGCACGGCACCTGGCATCTGTTCGTGCTGGCCGGCACCGCGAGCCATTACGTCACGGTGGCGCACTTCGTGTTGTAGCAACGCGCGCCGCCTTGCGGGCGGCGGCAGTGCTTCGGGCTTGGGTAACATGCCTCGCCCAGAAGCATTCGCATGAAAAGCCAGAACTTCTCCTTCCACCACCCGATCGCGTTCTGGGCCGGTTGCATCGCCATCATCGGCGGCGTGCTCGCGCACGTGCCGATGTTCATGATGGGCCGGCACACGGGCTACCAGATGGTCGGCATGGAGATGGACGCCACCATGCTGACCGGCATGGCGATGATCCCGCTTGGCGTGCTCTTGGCCATGTACGGCCTGATGCCGCGCATCGCGCAGATGCACAAGAGCCTGCACGGCGACAGCCACCTGCAGTTCCATGTCGCCGACGGCGTGCCGCTGAACGGCGAACACTGGAAGCTGGTGATCGTGCTGGTGATCGCGCTGGCGGTCGACGTGCTGAAGCCGGCCACGCTGGGCTTCGTGATGCCGGGCATGACCACCGAGTACGAGATCAGCAAGCAGACTGCCGGCGTGCTGGCGCTGGTGGCGCTCACGGGCACGACAGTGGGTTCGGTGGTGTGGGGCCGGCTGGCCGACATCTTCGGCCGGCGCGCGGCCATCCTGCTGTCGGCGCTGATGTTCATCGGCACCGCGATCTGCGGCGCGATGCCGGCCTTCGGCTGGAACCTTGCCATGTGCTTTCTGATGGGCGCCTCGGCCGGCGGCCTGCTGCCGATCACCTTCACGCTGATGGCGGAAACCGTGCCCGCCGCGCACCGCGGCTGGCTGCTGGTGGCGCTGGGCGGCGTCGGCACCTCGGCCGGCTATCTGCTCGCGGCCGGCTCGGCCGCGCTGCTGGTGCCGGAATTCAGCTGGCGCGCGCTGTGGCTGCTGGGTTTGCCGACCGGCCTGGTGATCATCTTCCTGGGCCGCTACATCCCGGAATCGCCGCGCTTTCTTTCGAACGCCGGGCTCGACAACGAGGCTCGCGCGGTGCTGGCGCGCTTCGCCGGCACGGGCGCAGCGGCGGCAGCGAATGCGCAGGCGGCCGTGGTCGTCGCCGAGCAGGAGCCACCGGCCGGCGGCATCGCGCAGCTGCTGCGCGGCAGCCATGCGCGCATCACCTGGGGCTTGATCGTCTGCGGCGTGGCCTGGGGCCTGGTGAACTTCGGCTTTCTGCTGTGGCTGCCGACCAACCTCGGCAGCATGGGCATGGACGCCACGGCCGCGAGCGCCCTGCTCGCGCGCTCGGCGCTGCTGGCGCTGCCCGGCATCGCGATCGTGATCTGGCTCTACCACCGCTGGAGCAGCATCAAGGCGCTAGTGCTGTTCATCGCACTCACGACCGCGACGCTGCTGGTGTTCTTCGGCCTTGGCCTGGCGCAGGTGCAGTCGACCTTGGCGATGGTGCTCACCACAGCCCTGCTGCTCGTGAGCTCGAGCGGCGTGATTGCGATGCTCATCCCCTATGCCGCCGAGATCTACCCGGTGCACCTGCGCGGCACGGGCTCGGGCGTGATCGCGGCCAGCTCCAAGTTCGGCGGCATCCTGGGCGCGGGCTTCGGCGTGCTGGGCGTGTTCGGCCACTTCACCGTCTCGGCCCTGTTGATTGCTGTGCCGATGGCGGTCGCGGCGCTGATGCTCATCAAGAGCGGCATCGAGACGCGCGGGCGCGGCCTCGAAGACATCCAGGACCTGCTGGATGCCGGGCGCGGGACGGCGTCTTAGACGCTCGAAGTACATCTAAAGCAAACATCGCTTAAAAGTGTGAAGTTTTCGCACCTCGAATCGGGCTGCTGTCTGCGAACCTTGCGACATGACCCATTCGAGTGCCGATCTCGCCCTTCTCGAAAGCGCCCTGGCCGCCGTGGAGCGGCTGCTGCTCGCGGAGGGCAGTCGCGCGAGTCCCGCGCAGTCCAGCCTTCACATCTGTCTCAACTCGGCCGCCGCGCTGCTGGATGCCAGCCGCTCCTTGATGCGAACGCCGCGTGTCGACGCCGCGCCTGACGAACTGGAGCACGAATGGAAGACGCTGATTGAGCTGACGAAATCAGCCAGCCGATCGGTCTATCGTGCGACGCTCATCATGGCAGCGCAGAGGAATCTCGTCGCGGCGCAGCTTCCACAAGCAGCACGCGACGATGCGACTGCGCACTGAGGGCCTTTAGCAATGGCCCTGATCTGCCCCCAATGCAAGACAAAGAATCGATCTGCCGCCAAGTTCTGCATCGAATGCATCGGCACGCTTCCCACTGCGTTCGCCAGCGCTGACGCGCCGCGCGCCAGCGCCGCGAATTCCCTGTTCGGTTTCATGCGGAGAGCCGAGCAGTCGCAGGGGCCTGCTGCCGTTGGCGCGGCCCCTGCAGTTGCCGAGGCAGCGCAAACTTTTTCCAAGGGGATGTGGGTCAGCATTGCTGCCCTCAGCGTCGCGTTGATCGTGGGGGCCGCGGGCTGGCTGATGGCGGGTGCCGGCGGCTGGTATCTCTACACGGCGGGCAAGGCACAGGTGCATCCCGTTCGCACGGACCCTTCGACGCAGGCGGAGGCACGTGCTGCCTCACCCGCCGCCACGGCCGAAGCGCCTGCCATGGTCACGGAACCACAGACCGAAAAGGTGCAACTCGCGCCAACGAAAGCGCCGGATCCGGTCCGAGCGACAAGCGAGCCGGCACAGGCGAAGTCCGTCAAAGCTCCGCGCAGCGCGGCCGCCACCGCGCCCGGCCAGGCATGCTCGGGCATGAACTTCGTCGTGGCGGCCCGATGCATGGCCGCCCAATGCGAGAAAGCAGAGTTCAGGGCGCACGCACAATGCACCGCGGTGCGCCGGCAGCAACTTCTCGAAGAGCAAAAGAGAAATCCAGCTGCTCCGTAGCCGGCCCTTTGTCGACGGCGGCATCACGGCCACTCAGTGAGTGCCGGGCAAGGCGCCGCCGGCCTTCCTAGAATCAACCGGTGTTCGACGCGCGGCAACCGCCGCCGGCCTTATCCCGAATAAGCAACGCATCGCCCGGCAACCCGCATGGGGACTGGCGAATAAGCTTATCCGCATAAGGCGCGAACCAAAAAATAGTTTGTTTCCATAAGGCGCGCTTTTACATTCCCCGGCTCGCGTTGACGGGCCGTGGACGCACCGCCTTCCAGCAACTGACACACGATGTACCAATACACAGATTTCGACCGCCAGTTCGTGCACCAGCGCGCCGCGCAATTCCGCGACCAGCTGGAGCGCTGGCAGACCGGCAAGCTCTCCGAAGACGAATTCCGGCCGCTTCGGCTGCAAAACGGCTGGTACGTGCAGCGCTACGCGCCGATGCTGCGCGTCGCGGTGCCCTACGGCGAACTCTCCAGCGCCCAGCTGCGCGTGCTGGCCCGCATCGCGCGCGAGTACGACGAGCCCGAAGCCGAGGTCTACAAGACCGCGCTGAAGACACAGGGCAAGCTCGGCACGCACAAGCTGCCCACGCACTACGGCCACTTCACAACGCGCCAGAACGTGCAGTACAACTGGATCCCGCTGGCCAAGTCGGCCGACGTGATGGACCTGCTGGCCTCGGTCGACATGCACGGCATCCAGACCAGCGGCAACTGCATCCGCAACATCACGAGCGACGAGCGTGCCGGCGTCGCGATCGACGAGGTCGCCGATCCGCGGCCCTTCGCCGAGATCATGCGGCAGTGGAGCACGCTGCATCCGGAGTTCGCCTTCCTGCCGCGCAAGTTCAAGATCGCGATCACCGGCGCGGCCGAAGACCGCGCCGCCACCGGCTGGCACGACGTGGGCCTCAAGCTCGTGAAGAACGAGGCCGGCGAGCTCGGCTTCCGCGTGCAGGTGGGCGGCGGCATGGGCCGCACGCCGATCATCGGCACCGTGCTGCGCGAGTTCCTGCCGTGGAACCAGATCATGAACTACCTCGAGGCCGTGGTGCGGGTCTACAACCGCTACGGCCGGCGCGACAACATCTACAAGGCGCGCATCAAGATCCTCGTGAAGGCCGAAGGCCAGCGCTACATCGACGATGTCGAGGCCGAGTACAAGCAGATCCTCGAGCACGACGGCGCGCCGCACACCATCACGCAGGCCGAGTACGACCGCGTGGCCGCCTCCTTCGTGCCGCCCACGCTCGCGACCCGCGTATTCCAGAGCGCCGAAGAGACCGATGCCGAGCTGCGCGCGCAGGCGGCCGACGACGTGATGTTCGCGCGCTGGCTGCAGCGCAACGTGGCGCCGCACCAGAACCCGGCCCTGCGCGCGGTCACGCTCTCGTTCAAGCGCATCGGGCAGGCGCCCGGCGACGCATCGGCCGCCCAGCTCGATACCGCCGCACGGCTGGCCGACCGCTTCAGCGCCGGCGAGGCACGCGTCACGCACGACCAGAACCTGCTCCTGCCCTGGGTCCATGCCGAAGACCTGCACGCGCTGTGGCTCAGTGCCCGCGAGGCCGGCTTCGCCAGCGCCAACGTGCACCTCTTGACCGACATGATCGCCTGCCCCGGCGGCGACTTCTGCGCGCTGGCCAACGCGCGCTCGATCCCGATCGCCGAGGCCATCACCGAGCGCTACCAGGATCTCGACGAGCTCGACGACCTGGGCGAGATCGACCTGCACATCAGCGGCTGCATCAATTCCTGCGGCCACCATCACAGCGGCCACATCGGCATCCTCGGCGTCGACAAGGACGGCAAGGAGTGGTACCAGGTCACCTTGGGCGGCTCCGACGGTTCGGCGCTGTCGGGCGCGGCGCAGCCCGGCAAGGTGGTTGGCCCCTCGTTCTCGGCGGCCGAAGTGCCGGACGTGATCGAGGCCGTGCTCAACACCTACCGCGATACGCGCCTTGTGATCGATGGACGCGGCGAGAGCTTCATCGACGCGCTGCGCCGCGTCGGCATCGAGCCTTTCAAGGCCGCGGCCAACGGTGCGCGCTTCAAGGTGGAGGAGGCGGCATGAACAAGACGCTGCGCATCCTTTCAGCGGAAGAACACGTGGACGACGGCGAGCCGAACGTTCTGCAACTGCCCAACGACGCCGACCCGCTGGCCATCGAGGTCTGCCTCGACGACGTCGACCGCATCGACCTGAACTTCCCCAAGTTCACCGATGGCCGCGCCTACAGCCAGGCCTTCCTGCTGCGTCGCCGCCTCGGCTTCAAGGGCGACATCCGCGCCACCGGCGACGTGCTGATCGACCAGCTGGTGCAGATGGAACGCACCGGTTTCTCCAGCGCCGTGCTCAGGGAAGGCGTCGACGCCACCGCCGCGCAGCGCCAGTTCGACCGCTTCTCCGCCTTCTACCAGGGCGACGCGGTGCAGACCACGCCTCTTTTCAAGCGCGAAACGGCCTGAACGCCATGAACGCCATCTCGCTCTACGCCAAGCCCTCCGCCGATTTCGAGACCAAGCTCGCCGAAAGCGTGGCGCTGCTGCGCGGTGCGGCGCAGGAGTTCGCGCCGATCACGCAGGCCTCCAGCCTGGGCGCCGAGGACATGGTGGTGACCGACCTGCTGCACCGCTTTCAGGTGCAGTCCGGCATCTTCGTGCTCGAAACGGGCAAGCTGCATGCCGAGACGCTCGAACTGCTCGAACGCCTGCAGGCCCACTACGGCCGCGAGGTCGAGATCTATCGCCCCGTCGCGGAAGCGGCGGCCGCTTTCGTGGCCGAGAACGGCGAGGAAGCGATGTACCGCAGCCTGGAGCTGCGCAAGTCCTGCTGCCATATCCGCAAGATGGAGCCGCTGGAGCGCGCGCTCGCGGGCAAGCGCGGCTGGATCACGGGCCTGCGGCGCGAGCAGTCCGGCGCGCGAGCCGAGGTCGAGCTCATCGAAGAGCAGGCGGAGCGCGTCAAGATCAATCCGCTGGCGAACTGGACCTGGGGCGACGTCTGGCACTACATCGCCACGCACCAGGTGCCCTACAACCCGCTGCACGACCAGTTCTATCCCAGCATCGGCTGCGCGCCATGCACCCGCGCCGTGACCCTGGGCGAAGACTTCCGCTCGGGCCGCTGGTGGTGGGAGCAGGAAAGCGCCAAGGAATGCGGCCTGCATGTCGACGGCGCCGTGTCGTCGGTCATTCCGATTCGCGCCATTGCCTGAACCTCATTTTCTGATCTCCGAATACTCCTCATGAACGCCCGCACCGAATACGATCTGCTGCTGCAAGGCACGCACCTGCCCGCGCGCCTGTCCAACACGCAGCTCGACGCGCTGGAAGAAGAAACCATCTTCATCCTGCGCGAAGTCGCCGCCTCCTTCGAGCGCCCGACGCTGCTGTTCTCGGGCGGCAAGGATTCGCTGGTGCTGCTGAAGTGCGCCGAGAAAGCCTTCGGCGCCGGCCGCATTCCCTACCCGCTCTTGATGATCGACACCGGCCACAACTTCCCCGAAGTGACGGCCTTCCGCGACCACCGCGCGCAGGAACTCGGCGCCGAGCTGATCGTGCGCAGCGTCGAAGACTCGATGGCGCGCGGCACCGTGCGCCTCGCCCATCCGGGCGAATCGCGCAACGTGCACCAGTCGGTCACGCTGCTGGAGGCGATCGAGGAATTCCGCTTCGATGCGCTGATCGGCGGCGCGCGCCGCGACGAAGAAAAGGCCCGTGCCAAGGAGCGCATCTTTTCGCATCGCGACGCCTTCGGCCAATGGCAGCCCAAGGACCAGCGGCCCGAACTCTGGACCCTGTTCAACACCCGCCTGGCGCCCGGCGAACACTTCCGCGTGTTCCCGATCTCGAACTGGACCGAACTCGACGTCTGGCAGTACATCGAGCGCGAGCACGTCGCCCTGCCCTCGATCTACTACACGCACCAGCGCGAAGTGGTCGAACGCCGCGGCCTGCTGGTACCGGTGACCGAACTCACGCCGCCGCGCGACGGCGAGAAGGTGGAGGTGCGCGACGTGCGCTTCCGCACCGTGGGCGACATCACCTGCACCTGCCCGGTCGACAGCCTGGCAGCCGACGCCGCCGACGTGGTGGTGGAAACGCTGGCAGCCGAAGTCAGCGAGCGCGGCGCCACGCGCATGGACGACAAGACATCCGAGGCTTCGATGGAGAAGCGCAAGAAAGACGGTTACTTCTGATGAGTGCGAGCACCTCCACCCCCGCCGCCGAAGCGGCAGCGATCCACGGCGACACCGGCACGGCCTTGCGCTTCATCACCTGCGGCAGCGTCGACGACGGCAAGAGCACGTTGATCGGGCGGCTCCTGGTCGACAGCAAGACCGTGCTGCAGGACCAGCTGGCCGGCGTACAGCGCGGCGGCGAGACCGACCTGGCGCTCCTGACCGACGGCCTGTCGGCCGAGCGCGAGCAGGGCATCACGATCGACGTCGCCTACCGCTACTTCTCGACCGCGCGACGCAAGTTCATCATCGGCGACGCGCCGGGCCACGAGCAGTACACGCGCAACATGGTCACGGCCGCATCGAGCGCCGATGCCGCCGTGGTGCTGGTCGATGGCACCAAGCTGGCCTGGGCCGCTGAGGTAGAAGACGGCGAAGTGGTGCGGCGCGAGCTGCTGCCGCAGACGCGCCGCCACACGCTCTTGTGCCACCTGCTGCGCGTGCAGTCGATCGTTTTCGCGGTCAACAAGCTCGACGCGATCGCCGATGCCGATCTCGCCTTCGAACGCATCTCGGGCGCGCTCGCGGACTTTGCCGAAGCTGCAGGCGTGCAGGTCGCCGCCACCGTGCCGATCTCGGCGCTCAAGGGCTGGAACGTGGCCTCGCGCCACGGCAACTGGTGCGGCTACGAAGGCCCGAGCCTGATCGAGCTGCTCGAGGAACTGCCTGTCACCCAGCAAGACGAAGCCGTGCCCTTCGCCTTCCCGGTGCAGTGGGTCGAGAAGTTCTCGGCCTCGGCCGACACGTCCCGAGGCCGCCGCGTGTTCTGGGGCCGCGTGGCCAGCGGGCATGTGGAGCCGGGCCAGCGCGTCACGGTGCTGCCGAGCAACCAGACGGCGACCGTCGCGCAGGTGCTGAGCCACACGCGCCAGCCGAAGACGGTGCACGCGGGCCACAGCGCCGGCATCGTGCTCGACCGCGAGCTCGACGTCTCGCGCGGCGACTGGCTGCTGGCGCCGGACGCCTTCGAGCCCGCGCGCGAGATCACCGCCACCATCGCGTGGCTCGACGACGAGCCGCTGGTCGCGGGCCGCGTCTACTGGGCGCTGCAGGGCCACCGCTGGGTCAAGGCGAAGGTGGCGCGCATCGTCGATCGCGTGAACATCACGACGCTCGACTCCGAGCCGGCCGACCGACTCGAAGCCAATGCGATCGGCGACGTGGTGCTCTCGCTGCAGCAGCCGCTGGCCGTGCTGCCCTTCACGCAATCGCGTGCGCTGGGTTCGCTGGTGCTGGTCGATACCGCCTCCCACAAGACCTCGGCCGCCGTGCTGGTAAGGCCCGCTCTCGCAAAAGCCTAAAATTCCCGGTTTTCCCGATCATTCCCCGCCAGCCAAGAACATGACTCACGTCGTCTCCGAATCCTGCATCCGCTGCAAATACACCGATTGCGTCGACGTATGTCCCGTGGACTGCTTCCGCGAAGGGCCGAACATGCTGGTGATCGACCCTGACGAATGCATCGACTGCGCGGTCTGCATTCCCGAGTGCCCGGTCAACGCGATCTACGCCGAGGAAGACCTGCCGGCCAACCAGATCGCCTTCATCAAGCTCAACGCCGAGCTCGCCGTGGCCGACGGCTGGAAGAGCATCACCAAGCGCAAGCCCGCGCTGCCCGATGCCGAGGAGTGGAAAGACAAGACCGACAAGATCGGGGAGTTGGTCCGCTGAGCACGACGCCGGCACCCATCGAGACCGAGGCGCTGGTCATCGGCGCCGGGCCGGTCGGGCTGTTCCAGGCCTTTCAGCTGGGCCTGCTCGAAATTCCCTGCCACATCGTCGATGCGCTGCCCTCCGCGGGCGGCCAGTGCGTGCAGCTCTACGGCGACAAGCCGATCTACGACATTCCGGGCGTCCCGGCGACCAGCGGGCGCGGCCTGGCGGAATCGCTGCTGCAACAGGTGGCACCCCTCAAGCCGCAGTTCCATTTCGAGCAGCAGGTCGCGACGCTCGAGCGCCAGGCCGATCAGCGCCTGCTGCTGGGCACCACCGCCGGCACCACCTTCCTTGCGAAGACGGTCTTCATCGCCGCCGGCGTCGGCGCTTTCGTCGCCAAGCGCATCGCGCTCGAAGGCATCCAGCGCTTTGAAGGCACCAAGCTTTTCTATCACCCCGAGGCGCTGGAGCGCTTCGACGGCCAGGCCGTGGTGGTCAATGGCGGCGACGATGCCGCGCTGGCCACCGCCCTCGCGCTGATCGGCAAGGCCCGCCAGGTCACGTTGCTGCACCGGCGCGACGGCTTCCAGGCCGACGACGCGCTCGTGGCCCGCATGCGCGCACTGGTGGCCGAGGGCGCACTGAACTTCGCCGTGGGCCAGCCCGCGGCTTTCGACGGCCAGGTGCTGCAGATCACCACGCCCGACGACCGGACCGTGACGCTGCCGCTCGACGCCCTGATCGCCTGCCTCGGCATCTCGCCGCGGCTCGGCCCCATGGCCGACTGGGGCCTCGATCTCGTGCGCAAGCAGGTGCCGGTCGACACCGAGCGCTTCCAGACGCACGAGGCCGGCGTGTTCGCGGTCGGCGACATCAATACCTATCCGGGCAAGAAGAAGCTGATCGTCTGCGGTTTCCACGAGGCGACGCTGGCGGCCTGGGCCGCCACCGCGATCGTGTTTCCGGGCAAGGCCGTGCCGCTGCAGTACACCACCACCAGCACGCGGCTGCACCAGTTGCTCGGCGTGGGCTGAACAACAAAGCAACCACCCTGAACGAAGACTGAACGCCGCATTCACGCGTTCGACACGAGACCGCCATACGATGCCGGGCATGCTCGCGTTGAACACCGCACTGTTCCAGGCCATTGGCGCTGGCCACACCCCGAATGCCGAAATCATGTGGCTCGCATCCATCGTGGCCGAGGGCGCGTCCTGGCTTTGCGTCGCCCTCATGGGCTGGGTCGCCTGGCGCCGGCCCTCGCAGCGGGTCTATGCGATGGTGACGCTCGCCGCCGCGGCCGCGGCGGCCATGCTGGCCCACGCGCTGGCGGACGCCATCGCGATGCCGCGCCCCTTCATGGTGGGCCTGAGCCCGGCGCACATCGAACATGGCGCGCGCGGCTCGCTGCCGAGTGCGCACGCCTCGGTGATGTTCACCATCGGGCTGCTGTTCTGCCTGCGGGCATCGCTTCGGAAGACCGGGCTGGCGGTCGTGGCGATCGCGGTCCTCACGGGCTGGGCGCGCATCTACGTGGGCGTGCATTTCCCGCTGGACATCGCTGCCGGCCTGCTGCTGGCCGGCGGGATCGCTGCCGCGTTCTGGACGCTTCAGCAGCTCGCACGCCGCTTCGTCCTGCCGCTCATTCGCCACGACCACTCGGGCGCGAGGCAACTGTCGGCCGCCATCGACCACTGAGGCGCCGCCCGGTCCGCGGCGACTTCACGTCGCCGTGTCGCACTCGGCCGGCGCACGGCTCTACAATCCGAACTGCTTCGCCAGCCTGAAGCAACGCTAGGGGTGCCGGCTCGCAACGCCTGTTGCAGCTTGGCTGAGAGAGTCCCTTTGAACCTGACTGAGGTAATCCTCGCGCAGGGAAGCTGGTCCGGCGACCGCCACGTTTTCTCGCGTGCCGGTCTTGCCGCCGTGGCCTCGCCCACCTGCCAAACACTTTGCGATGGAGCAAATGGATGGCAACAACACCTGAATCCAACGAGGCGCTGACGCCACTCGGCGACGCCACCCGCGTCTTCCACTGGCACGACCACATGGCGCTGTGGTTCAGCCTCGGCGTCGGCCTGCTGGTGATGCAGGTCGGCGCCTACCTGGTGCCGGCGGTCGGCACGCGCGAGGCGGCGATCGCGATCGTGCTGGGGTCGTTGATCGGCGCCGGCCTGCTGGCCTGGACCGCCCGCCTCGGCTGCGAAAGCGGGCTGGCCAGCGCGGGCCTGATGCACGCCACCTACGGCAGCGCCTTCGCGCGCCTGCCGGTGGTGCTGAACATCGTGCAACTGATCGGCTGGACAACCTTCGAGATCGTGATCATGCGCGAGGGCACCCAAGCCATCGGCAAGCAGGCCTTCGGCTGGTCGCTGGAGGGCACGCTGGGCACCGTGCTGACCACGCTGCTGTGGGGCGCGGTGCTGCTCGCGCTGCTGGCCGGCTCGATGGTCAAGCTGGTGCGGCGCTTCGTGAGCCGCTTCGGGCTGCCGCTGGTGGTGCTCTCGCTGCTCTGGCTGAGCTGGCAATTCGCGACGCAGCTTCAGGCCAAGGGCCTGGAGGCCTTCTGGTCGCGCCCGGGCAACGGCAGCATGGGCATGTTCAGCGCGCTCGACCTGGTAATCGCGATGCCGGTTTCGTGGCTGCCGCTGGTGGCCGACTACGCGCGGCACGGCAGGCGCAGCGCGGGCGGGCTCGGCGGCGCTTTCGGCGGCACCTGGGTCGGCTACGCGCTCGCCAACATCTGGTGCTACGCGCTCGGCGTGATGGTGGTGAGCGTGGCGGAACCCGGCACCAACCTCGTGGCGGCGCTGCTGCTGGCGCAGGGCGGCCTGGTCGCGCTGGGCCTGATCCTGATCGACGAACTCGACAACGCGTATGGCGACGTCTATTCGGGCTCGGTCTCGGCCCACAGCCTGCAGCCGCGCTGGAGCGTGCGGCGCTGGGGCCTGTGGCTCGCGGTCGCGTGCATCGCCTTCGCACTGGTGCTGCCGATGCATTCGCTCGAGCCCTTCCTGCTGCTCCTGAGCTCGGTGTTCGTGCCGCTCTACGGCGTGATCCTCGGACGGCTGGGTACGGGCGGCGCAGCGGTCGCGGTGGGCGCGCGCAAGATCGACTGGGTCGCGGCGCTGATCTGGATCGCGGGTATCGCCATCTACCACGCCTGCGCCAGATGGGCGCCTCAGTTCGGGTCGGCGCTGCCGACGCTCGCCCTCACCTTCGTGCTGGCATGGATCACGCGCCCGGCGACGGCAGACGGACCATCGGCACTGGCGCAAAGCCGTGGTTGAGCGGACCGTGGCCGCCACCGATCTTCACATCCGCACCGGCCGCCATGGCGGCCACGACATAGCCGCGCGCGCGCTCCACGGCATCGGCCAGTTCGTAGCCCAGCGCGAGGTGTGCAGCGATGGCCGAGGACAGCGTGCAGCCCGTGCCGTGCAGGTTGCGGCTCGCAATGCGATCGGAAGACAGCCTCAGCCGCTCGCCGCTCGCCTCCGCCAGCAGATCGACGACATCGTCTCCCGGCAGGTGGCCGCCCTTGAGCAACACCGCGTGCGCGCCCAGCGCGAGCAGTTCGCTCGCGGCATCGTCGAGCGCGTCGACGCCGTCGATGGCATGGCCGATCAGCAGGGCCGCCTCGTCGAGGTTGGGCGTGACCACGGTGGCGCGCGGGAACAGCTCGCGCACCAGCACCTGCACGGTTTCTTCGGCAATCAGCCGGTCGCCGCTGGTGGCGACCATCACCGGGTCGAGCACCACCTTGGAAAGCCTGTAGTGATCGATGGCCCAGGCCACCACCTCCACCACCTCGGGCGCATGCAGCATGCCGAGCTTGACCGCGTCGACGCCGATGTCTTCGATCACGGCCTGGATCTGCGCCTTGAGGAAGGCCGGCGGCACGCCATGGATGCCCGACACGCCCATCGTGTTCTGCGCGGTGAGCGCGGTGATGGCCGTCATGCCGTAGCAGCCGAGCGCGCAGAAGGTCTTCAAATCGGCCTGGATGCCGGCGCCGCCGCCGCTGTCGGAACCGGCGATCGAGAGCACGCGGGCGTAACGAGAGAATGCTTGGGTCATGCCAGCAAGCTTACCGAATGATCTGCCTATGAACGCTGCCACCCTTCCTTTCCGCTCCGCCGTCATCCTCGGCGCCGGGCTCATGGGCCGCCTGCTCGCGGTGACGCTGGCCCAGGCCGGCTGCAAGGTCGAGCTCTTCGACGCCGCCGGGCCGGAGGCCGACGGCGCGGCCGCGCGCGTCGCAGCCGCCATGCTGGCGCCGCTGGCCGAATCTGCGATCGCACCACCCTCGGTCGTGCGCATGGGCCACTACGCACTCAACCGCTGGCCGGTGCTGCTCGAATCGCTGGCGGCGCCCGTGTTCTTCCAGCGCGCAGGCACACTGGTGCTGTGGCACCGCCAGGATGCGCCCGAAGCCGCGCGGCTGGCGCGCATGCTGGCCCACACCGGCGAAGTGGTGCCCGAACTGCCTGCAATGAAGTCGCTCGATGCGGCTGGCATCGCCGCCTTGGAGCCCGCACTGGGCCAGCGCTTCGCGCACGGCCTGCTGCTGCCGGAAGAAGGCCAGCTCGACAACCGCGGACTGCTCGCCGCACTGCTCGCCACGCTGCAGGCCATGCCCAACGTGCAACTGCATTGGCAGGCACCGCGCAGCATCGACGACTTCGACGCCGGAGAAACCGGCCAGCCCGAACGCGTCATCGACTGCCGCGGCCTCGGCGCCCGCCCGCAGTGGGGCGCCCTGCGCGGCGTGCGCGGCGAAGTCATCCGGGTGCATGCCCCCGAAGTCGCGCTGCAGCGACCGACGCGGCTGGTGCATCCGCGCTACCCGCTCTACATCGCACCCAAGCCCGGGCAGGTATTCGTGATCGGCGGCACCGAGATCGAGTCCGACGACATGTCGCCGGCCAGCGTGCGTTCCACGCTCGAACTGCTGAGCGCCGCCTATTCGGTGCACAGCGGTTTTGCCGAAGCACGCATCCTCGAGATCGCGACCCAATGCCGGCCGACCCTGCCCGACAATCTGCCGGCCTTCCGTCAGCCGCGACCCGGCGTGATGCAGATCAACGGCCTGTACCGCCACGGCTTCATGATCGCGCCGGCCATCCTTGACGTCGCGATGGAACTGCTCGCCACCGGCCATTCCGCGCTCGCGAGCCGTTTCGATCTGGCGCCCAGCCTGGAAACCGTCTTGCCATGAACATCCTGATCAACGACACACCGCAGACGCTGCCGAGCGGCGCGACGCTGGCCGACGCGCTGGCCCTCATCCACGCGACGCCGCCCTTCGCCGCCGCGGTGAATCGCCAGTTCGTGCCGCGTTCGAACTACGCGTCGCACGCCTTGCAACCCGATGACCGCATCGAAGTGATCCGCCCCGTGACAGGCGGCTGAGGTAAAGCCATGACCACAACCCCATCCCACGACCCGCTGGTGCTCTACGGCCAGGCCTTCCAGAGCCGGATGCTGCTCGGCACCTCGCGCTACCCCTCGCCCGACGTGCTCGAAGCCGCCGTGCGGCGCGCGCAGCCGGCGATGCTGACCGCTTCGCTGCGCCGCCAGACGGCCACGCCGAACGGCGCCGGCAGCGACAACGGCTTCTGGGAGCTGCTGCGGCGGCTCCAAGTGCCCGTGCTGCCCAATACGGCCGGCTGCCACAGCGTGCAGGAGGCGGTCGCGACCGCGCAGATGGCGCGCGAGCTCTTCGACACGCCGTGGATCAAGCTCGAGCTCATCGGCGACGACTACACGCTGCAGCCCGACACGCTGAATCTGGTCGATGCCGCATCGCAGCTGATCCGCGACGGCTTCCACGTCCTGCCCTACTGCACTGAAGACCTGGTGCTGTGCCGGCGGCTGGTCGACGTCGGCTGCCAGGCCGTGATGCCCTGGGCCGCGCCGATCGGCACCGGCCGCGGGCCCGTCAATCCCTATGCCTTGCAGGTGCTGCGCGAGCGGCTCAGCGTGCCGCTGCTGGTCGATGCCGGCCTCGGGCTGCCCTCGCATGCCTGCCAGGTGATGGAATGGGGCTACGACGGCGTGCTGCTCAACACCGCCGTCGCGCTCGCGCAGGATCCGGTCGCGATGGCCGGCGCCTTCGCCGATGCGGTGCAGGCCGGCCGCAGCGCCCACCTTGCGGGCGCGATGGCCGCACAGGAATCGGCACAGCCGAGCACGCCGGTGCTCGGCACGCCGTTCTGGCACCACGCTGCATCGCAGTGACCCCGTCATGAGCAACACCACCGCCCCCCAAAACATCGCGCAGGCCATCGTCGCGGCGCATGCGCCGCGCTTCGGCGAGACGGCCCAAGCGCCCGCGTCCTTCTCGTCCGACGACGCCGTCTATCGCGGCGCCAAGACGGCCTGCGCCGCACTCGGCTTCATCGAGGTCGATGCCGAATGCCTGGCCCGCGCCTGGCGGGCGCAAACGCAGCGCACGGGCAGCTTCGATGCGCATGCCTGGCCCGAACTGCCGGCGGACTTCGGCATGCTGCCCTTTCCGCCTACCGAACGCCGCAATGCCTTCCCACCCTGTCCCCAGAAGCTGGGTCTCTATGCGGTGCTGCCCGACGCCGCCTGGGTCGGCCGCATGGCGCGCGCCGGCGTGCCGACGGTGCAACTGCGCTTCAAATCCGACGACACGGAAGCCATTGCGCGTGAAGTACACGCGGCCGTCGAAGCGGTGCGCGGCACCGGCGCCCTGCTCTTCATCAACGACCACTGGCGCGCCGCCATCGCGGCCAAGGCCTACGGCCTGCACCTGGGCCAGGAAGACCTGGACGCGCTGACGCCGCAGGAGCTGCAGACGATTCGCGCCTCCGGCCTGCGCCTGGGCATCAGCACCCATGGCTACGCAGAAATGCTGCGCGCCGATGCCGTGAGCCCGAGCTACATCGCGATGGGCGCGGTGTACCCGACCACCTTGAAGCAGATGGCGACCGCACCGCAGGGCGCGGCGCGGCTCGGCGCCTATGCGCGCCTGCTGCGCGGCTATTCGCAGGTGGGCATCGGCGGCATCGACGAAGCGCGCCTGCCCGACGTGCTGGCCACCGGCGTCGGCTCGGTCGCAGTGGTGCGCGCCCTGGTGGCCGACCCGGAGCCCGAGGCCGCCGCGGCGCGGCTGATGGCTGCTGTCGAAGGTGCTACCCGCCAATGAAGTCACGAATCACATGATCGAGCCCGGCCGGAAGGCCTCAAAAACCACGCTATAATTTGAGGCTTGTTCCTCGATAGCTCAGTCGGTAGAGCGCCGGACTGTTAATCCGTAGGTCCCTGGTTCGAGCCCAGGTCGAGGAGCCACTACAAGCCGCATAGGCACAAAGGCCCTGCTATCCAATCGGTAGCAGGGCCTTTCTCTTTCGCGAATGGAAAATCGCCGCGCGTTGCGTGTGGTTGCTTCCTACAGATCGTGGTGGGCCATGGTCCATGGGCCATGCTTGCGCCAATGAAGAACACCACCAACACTTCATCCGAGCGGCGGAATTTCGCGATGTTTCAGGTGCGAGTGAGCGCTCGTGAAAAAGCGCTGTTCGCAGAGGCCGCCGCGGCCGCCCGCAAGTCGATGGCGACTTGGGCGCGCGAGCACCTGGAAGCGGCCGCGGTTCGAGACTTGAGATCCGCGAGTCGACCCGGCTGATGCTCGAACGTTGTGGCAGCCGCTGGCTGCTACTGCAAATCCGCCAGTCCCACGGGCCCACAGCCCGCGATGAAGCTGAGAAGATCGTCGCAAGCCGGCCCGTACTCGTGCGCATCCACCGCAGCGATCAGCTGAAGGCTGCTCGCGCGCACATGGCCGCTGCTGCCGCGGGTGAAACGGACGGCGATCTCCGGGTCGCGGCCATCGTTGCCGCGGTCGGACATGCAGACGACCACCATCTGCCCGACGAGCGACGGATCGCCGCCACCCAGCACCAGCGCCAGGTCGCCGCGGCGAAACGGGCGCGGCGCGTGCGCCGGCCGGAAAGCCATCGGCTTGTATGAGGCAATTTTGCGTACTTGCGCAATGTTCGGCAGAGCCATGGTGGTACAGATCCTTTGTAGCGATTGCGTGTTGCGATCGGACAGTCACGATGGTGTCTCACTACCGTGTTCAGCGCCTTCTTTTGCCCCAAATAAAGGCACACGATGTGCATTCCGTCCTGCCGGCCCAGAGGGGGCGAGTTTGGACTGTTCTGGCCGCGCCGGATGTCAGCCGGATTCCCGCACTTGATCGCGGCCACGTCCGGCGCTCGCCAACGCGCGCCGCGCGACACTGGGGCCACACACAGACTCAGGAGACGCGCAAATGGCAGATGACTTGAGCAATCGCGGCCCGCAGGACCGATCGCGCGTGAACGTCAACGAGACCCACGAGCTGCGGTACTGGACCAAGGAACTGGGAGTCACCGAGGCCCAGCTCCGGGCGGCCGTCGCCGCCGCCGGCACTTCGGCGCAGGCGGTGCGCAACTATCTCGGGAAGTAAGAGGTGGGAAATCTGCCGCGCGGAGCGCGCCATGCCAAGGAGCGTCGTGTTCGTCTATCGGGGCTATCACTTTCTCTGTACCGCGGAGAAGGAGAAGCCCGCGCAGTTTCGACCGGTGCTCATCCGCCAGCTGGGATGGCCGAGCGAAAAAACGGTTGTCCTGCTCGGCGACACCGACCTCTGTAGAACCGAAGCGGAAGCGCTGCGGCACGCGGAGCAGCAAGCCATGAAATGGGCGGACAGTCGGACGACGGCCGAGATGTCCTGAGGCCTTGCACCGGCCGTCCGATTGCGCAGAATTGGCAGTTCTCCGTCGTCCGAAAGGAGACCCCATGCCGATGGAACTTCTTCGGCACATCGCAGACCAGAAGCTGCCCTACACGGTCTACGCACCGGCCGACATCGACAAGCTGCGCGTGCTGCGCGCCGCCGAACTCGTCAGCGCCTTCATTCCGCCCGCCGAAACGCTGCCCTGCGGCGAGAGCCACAAGCCGGCGCAGGTGCTGGCCATCACCCCCAAGGGGAAGAAAGCGCTGCAGGACCAAGCCGAGGGCATCGTCGATCCTTAGCACTCGCTCGAACGCCGCATCCATCCCTATTTGCCTAAATTAGGGAAGTCACTGATCAATCAGTGCATCCAAGTATCGAAATCAGCTTGGCGAGTACCAATTCCGCAAGCAAGAGTCTCCAGAATCCGGGCACGGCGATCGCCTCGTCGCCGACCACAAGGAGACATCACATGAAACGTTTTCTGAAGGCGGGCCTGGTGCTCGCGCTCGCGGGCGCCGGCCTCGCCCACGCCGCGACCGAACTGGTCATCGCCACCGTGAACAACGGCCACATGATCGAGATGCAGAAGCTCACACCCTTCTTCGAGAAGGCCAACCCCGACATCAAGCTCAAATGGGTCACGCTGGAGGAAGGCACGCTGCGCCAGCGCGTCACGACCGACATCGCGACCAAGGGCGGCCAGTTCGACGTCATGACCATCGGCCTCTATGAAGCGCCGATCTGGTCCAAGAAGGGCTGGCTGCAGCCGATCGCGACCGACGCCGCCTACGACGCCGACGACCTCCTGCCCGCCATCCGCGACGGACTGTCGCACCAGGGCAAGCTCTACGCCGCGCCCTTCTACGGCGAGAGCTCGATGCTCATGTACCGCAAGGACCTGGCTGACAAGGTCGGATTCAAGATGCCCGAGCAGCCCACCTGGGCGCAGGTCAAGGAACTCGCGGGCAAGATCCACGACCCGAAGGCCGGCGTCTACGGCATGTGCCTGCGCGGCAAGCCGGGCTGGGGCGACAACATGGCCTTCCTCACGACCCTGGTCAACACCCACGGCGGCCAGTGGTTCGACATGAGCTGGAAGCCGCAGATCGACACCAAGCCGTGGAAGGACGCGATCACCTTCTACGTCGACATCATGAAGGCCTACGGCCCGCCGGGCGCCTCGGCCAACAGCTTCAACGAGAACCTTGCGCTCTTCAACGAAGGCAAGTGCGGCATGTGGGTGGACGCGACCATCGCCGCGTCCTTCATCAGCGACCCGAAGCAGTCGAAGGTGGCCGACAAGGTGGCCTTCGCGCAGGCGCCGGTCGCGGTCACGCCCAAGGGTGCGAACTGGCTATGGTCCTGGAACCTCGCGATTCCCGCCAGTTCGACCAAGTCCGAAGCGGCGCAGACCTTCGTCAAGTGGGCGACCTCCAAGGACTACATCAAGCTGGTGGCCAAGGAACACGGCTGGGCCACCGTGCCCACGGGCACGCGCAAGTCGACCTATGCGAATCCCGAGTTCCAGAAGGTCGCCAAGTTCGCCGAGTCCGAGAAGAAGGCCATCGACACGGCCAACCTGACCGACAGCACGCTGCCCAAATCGCCCTACGCCGGCGTGCAGTACGCGGCCATCCCCGAGTTCCAGGCCATCGGCGTGGCGGTGGGCCAGCAGATGAGCGCGGCACTGTCGGGCAAGGTCACGATCGACCAGGCGCTCAAGACCTCGCAGACGGCGGCCGAACGCGAGATGAAAAAGGGCGGGTATTACAAGTAAACCCCCAGGCTGCGCGTACTTCGTGTCGCTTCGCCACCCCCTGCAGGGGGCACTGCCTGCGGCCCGGCAAAGCCGGTTCCGCGGCAGTTCACGAAGCTAAAGACCTGGTGGCCATGATATGAATCGATTCCTCCCCCGGGCGCTGATGGCGCCGGCCGTGGTCACGCTCATTCTCTGGATGATCGTGCCGCTGGCGATGACGATCTACTTCTCGTTCGTCACCTACAACCTGATGCAGCCCGGCGATCATCCGTTCGCGGGCCTGGACAACTTCCACTACTTCGTCACCGACCCGGACTTCTGGGCCTCCGTTGCGAACACCCTGAACCTGATCGGCAGCGTGATCGTGATCACCGTCGTCTTCGGCGTGCTGCTGGCGCTGCTGGTGAACGAGCCCTTCCCGGGCCGCGGCATCGTGCGCGTGCTGCTGATCTCGCCCTTCTTCGTCATGCCGGCAGTCAATGCGCTGCTGTGGAAGCACATGATGATGAATCCCATCTACGGCGTGCTGGCCGACGTGTGGCGCGCCTTCGGCGCCGAGCCCATCGACTGGATGACCGACGTGCCGCTGCTGTCGGTGATCATCATGGTGGCCTGGCAGTGGCTGCCTTTCGCCTGCCTGATCTTCATCACCTCGCTGCAGTCGCTCGACCGCGAGCAGATGGAAGCGGCCCGCATGGACGGGGCCGGCGCGTTCCAGCGCTTCTACTACCTCATCCTGCCCCACCTGGCGCGGCCGATGGCGGTGGTGATCATGATCGAGATGATCTTCCTGCTCTCGGTCTTCGCCGAGATCGCCATCACGACCAACGGCGGCCCCGGCAACGAAAGCACCAACCTCACCTACCTGATCTTCAAGCAGTCGCTGATGAACTTCGACGTCGGCGTGGCTTCGGCGGGTGCGCTCTTCGCGGTGGTGCTGGCCAACATCGTGGCGGCCTTCCTGATCCGCATCATCGGCAAGAGCCTCGACTGAGGGCCACGGCATGCAACCCACTTTTCTGTTCACTTCCTTGCGCGCCGCCGGTGCGTGGGTGGTCACGCTGCTGCTGTTCTTTCCATTGGGCTGGCTGGTGCTGACCGCATTCAAGACCGAGCTGCAGGCGATCGCCGTGCCGCCGCTCTTCGCGTTCGAGCCCACGCTCGGCAACTTCGAAGAGGTGCAGCGGCGCAGCGACTACGTGCTGTTCGCGCGCAACTCGCTGATCACCAGCCTTGGCTCCACCATCATCGGCCTCTTGATCGCCGCGCCGGCCGCCTACTCGATGGCCTTCTTCCGCACCAAGCGCACGCGCGACATCCTGATGTGGATGCTGTCGACCAAGATGATGCCGGCCGTGGGCGCGCTGGTGCCGATCTACGTGATCGCACAGACCGCCGGCCTGCTGGACTCGCTGACGGCACTCACGATCGTCTTCACGCTGTCCAACCTGCCGATCATGGTCTGGATGCTCTACAGCAGCTACAAGGACATCCCGCACGAGATCCTCGAGGCCGCACGCATGGACGGCGCCAATCTCTGGACCGAGTTCCGCCACGTGGTGCTGCCGCTCTCGGTCGGCGGCCTCGCCTCCACCGGACTGCTGTGCCTGGTGCTGAGCTGGAACGAAGCCTTCTGGGCGCTCAACCTCAGTTCCGCCAAGGCCGGCACGCTCGCCGTCCTCATCGCCTCCTATTCGAGCCCCGAAGGACTCTTCTGGGCCAAGCTCTCGGCCGCTTCGCTGATGGCCATCGCGCCGATCGTGGTCTTCGGCTGGTTCTGCCAAAAGCAACTGGTGCAGGGCCTGACCTTCGGCGCCGTCAAGTAAGGAACGGAGACATTCCATGGCATACCTCCAACTCGACAGCATTCAGAAAAGCTTCGGCGACGCCCACATCATCAAGGGCGTAAACCTGGAAATCGACAAGGGCGAGTTCATCGTCTTCGTCGGTCCCTCCGGCTGCGGCAAGTCGACGCTGCTGCGGCTGATCGCCGGACTCGAACCCATCACCAGCGGCCAGCTCATGCTCGACGGCAAGGACATCACGCACATCCCCTCGGGCAAGCGCGACCTGGCGATGGTGTTCCAAAGCTACGCTCTCTATCCGCACATGAGCGTGTACGACAACATGTCCTTCGCGCTCAAGCTCGCGAACGTGGCCAAGGACACGATCAAGACCAAGGTCGACCACGCGGCCAAGACGCTCAACCTCACGCAGTACCTCACGCGCACGCCGAAGGAGCTCTCCGGCGGCCAGCGGCAGCGGGTGGCAATCGGGCGCGCCATCGTGCGGGCGCCCAAGGTGTTCCTGTTCGACGAACCGCTCTCCAACCTCGATGCGGCACTGCGCGGCAACACGCGCGTCGAGATCCACAAGCTGCATCGCGCGCTGGGCGCCACCAGCATCTACGTCACGCACGACCAGGTCGAGGCCATGACGCTGGCGGACCGCGTGGTGGTGCTGCGCGACGGCCTGATCGAGCAGGTCGGCACGCCGATGGAGCTCTACGACCGCCCGGCCAACCAGTTCGTGGCGCAGTTCATCGGCATGCCTTCGATGAACATGGTGGATGCGCGCGCGATCCCGAGCTTCTCGGCGCAGACGGGCGGGCGGCTGCCGAGCGACGGCTTCCTCGGCGTGCGGCCCGAGGGCCTGCGCGTGCACCGCGACCACGGCGCCGGCGCGCCGGGCAAGGTCGAGCTGATCGAGGCCCTCGGCGCCGACACCCTGATCCACGTCGAAGTCGGCGGCGTGCCGCTGGTCGCACGGCAGAACGAGCGCACGGAGCTGCAGGCCGGCGACGTGGTGAGCGTCGAGCTCGATCCCTCGGTGCTGCATTTCTTCAACCGTGAAGGCCGCAAGGTTGCCGCCTGAGTTCCATCACGCCATGCCATCTTCCACTCCATCCGAATTCGTGGTGCTTCACCTCGGGCTCGGCTCCTTCCATCGTGCACACCAGGCGGTCTACCTGCAGCAGCTGATCGAGGCCGGCGACACGCGCTGGTCCATCGCCGGTGCCAACCTGCGGCCCGACATGGCCGAGGTGCTCGCCGCCCTGCGCGCGCAGGGCGGTTGCTACACGCTGGAGACCGTGTCGCCCGCGGGCGAATACCGCTACCAGCGCATCGAATCGATTCGCGAGGTGCTGGACCACGACCCAGCGCTCGACACAGTGATCGCGCGCGGCGCCGATGCGCGCACGCGCGTGATCTCCTTCACCGTGACCGAAGCGGGCTACTACCTCGATCCGCAGGACCGGCTCGATTTCACGTCCACCGAACTCGCCGAGGACCTCGCACGCGCGAAGCGCGGCGAAGCCGGCAGCACGATCTACGGCGCGGTCTGCGCGATCCTGCGTGCGCGCCGCGCGGCCGGCGCAGGGCCGGTGACGCTGCTCAACTGCGACAACCTGCGCCACAACGGCGAGCGCTTTCGCAAGGGGCTGCTGGAATTCATCGAGCAGGCCGGCGAACAGGATCTGCTCGGCTGGGTGCGCGCGCACACGACCTGCCCCAACGCGATGGTCGACCGCATCACGCCGCGGCCGCCGCCCGAGCTGCGCGAACGCGTGCGGGCCGCGACCGGCTGGAACGATGCCGCACCTGTCATGGGCGAGAGCTTCATCCAGTGGGTGATCGAGGACGACTTCGCGAACGGGCGGCCCGATTGGGCGCGCGTCGGCGTGCAGCTGGTCGATTCGGTGCTGCCCTACGAAGAGGCCAAGATCCGGATCCTCAATGCAAGCCACAGCTGTATCGCCTGGGCCGGAACGCTGGTCGGGCTGGAGTTCATCCACCAAGGCACGCAAGACCCGCTGATCCGGCAGATGGCCTACGACTACGTGACGGACGACGTCATCCCCTGCCTGAACGCACCTGGACACGCCAGCCCGGTCGACCTGCCGGCCTACCGCGACCTGGTGCTCGAGCGCTTCGGCAACCCGGCCATCCGCGACACCAACCGGCGCGTGGCGATGGACGGCTTCTCGAAGATCCCGGGCTTCATCGCGCCGACCGTGCGCGAACGCCTGGCGCAGGGCGAGCGCATCGCCAGCGTGGCGATGCTGCCGGCCCTGTTCCTGGCTTTCCTGCGGCGCTGGCATCAGGGCACCCTGCCCTACACGTACCAGGACCAGGGCATGGACGAGGCCACTGCGCGCGCGATCTGCGACGCGGTCGATCCGGTTGCAGCGCTCTGTGCCGATGCCGGCCTCTGGGGCGATATCGCGGGCGACACGCGCCTCACGCAGGCCGTGCGCGAAGCCGGCGCGCGCGTTCGAACACTCGTCGAAGGAGTAAGACCATGACGGACCGCCTCGCACAGCGCCACGTGCTGGTGACCGGCGCCGGCGGCGGCATCGGCCTGGCGATCGCCGAGGCCTGCCTGGCCGAGGGTGCACGCTGCACGCTGGTCGACCGCTCGCCCGCGCCTTCCGACGGCGTGGCGCTGCTCCAGCGGACCCATTCGACGCGCGTGGTCTACCTGCCGGCGGACGTGACCGACACGAACGCGGTCGCGCACCTGCTCGATGCGGCGCAAGCCGCAAACGGGCCGGTCCACACCCTGGTCAACAACGCCGCCGTCTTCGACATGGCGCCGCTGCTGGAGAGCGACGAGGCCTCCTTCGACCACCTGTTCGCAGTCAACGTGAAGGGCATGTTCTTCGTGATGCAGCGCGTGCTGCAGCACATGGTCGATGCCGGCACGGCCGGTGCCTCCGTCATCAACATGGCCTCGCAGGCCGGCCGCCGCGGCGAAGCGCTGGTCTCGCACTACTGCGCGACCAAGGCCGCCGTCATCAGCTACACGCAGAGCGCAGCGCTCGCGATGGCGCCGCACGGCATCCGCGTCAATGCCATCGCACCCGGCGTGGTGGACACGCCGATGTGGGGCCATGTCGATGCGCTGTTCGCGAAGTACGAGGGGCGCCAGCCCGGCGAGAAGAAGCGCCAGGTCGGCCTCGAGGTGCCACTCGGCCGCATGGGCACGCCGGACGACATTGCCGGCGCCGCCGTGTTCCTGGCCAGCGACGAGGCGCGGTACATCACCGCGCAGACGCTCAATGTCGACGGTGGTAATGTCATGAGCTGACGAGGACACGGCCATGACATCGGTGCGCCACCGCCACCTCCCCCGCCACCGGGAGCCCGAGCTCGAGCGCGACATCACGCGCTCGCCCTCGCTCGGCTACGAGGCGCCCGAAGAAACCGGCCTGGTGCGCTGCCTGGCGCACGGCTTTCCGAGCCCGCTGGTGCGCTGGCACTTCCACGAAGAATACGAGCTACACCTGATCACCGAGACCTCGGGCAAGGCCTTCATCGGTGACTGGATCGGGCCCTTCGAGCCCGGCCACCTGGTGCTGTGCGGGCCGCGGCTGCCGCACAACTGGATTTCGCTCGATGTGCCGGCGGGCGGCGCCGCCGGGCGCGACCGCGTGATCCAGTTCCGGCATGAGCCGATCGAACGCGCAGCCGTGGAAATTCCGGAGCTGCGCGAGGTGCTTCAGCTGCTCGAACGCGCCCGCCACGGCATCGAATTCTTCGGCTTCGCGGAACGCGCTCTGGCGCACTGGGATGCCGTCAAGGCGGCGCGCGGCCTGCGCCGCTTCGCCCTCTTCTGCGACTACCTGGCCGACCTCGCCCAGTGCACCGACTACCGCCTGCTCTCCAACGTCCAGATGCAGGGCGTGGAGGGCGATGCCGAGGTCGACCAGATCAACGTCATCGTCAACCGCATCACCGCCAACCTGGCCGAGCCGATCGTGATGGCCGACATCGCCGCCGAGCTGGGCATGAGCGAGAGCCGCTTCAGCCGCTTCTTCAAGCGCTCCACCGGCAACAGCTTCACCGATTTCGTGAACCGCGTGCGCATCAACAGCGCCTGCCACCTGCTGATGCAGACCGATCACTACGTGACCGACATCTGCTATCAGGTCGGCTTCAACAACGTCGCCAACTTCAACCGCCGCTTCCTGGAGATCAAGGGCATGACGCCGACCGAATTCCGGCGCCAGAGCGACCATCGCTTCGGCGGCGGCGCGTGAGGATCCCCTCTTGTACCTCGGACTCGATCTCGGCACCTCCGAGCTGAAGGCGCTGCTGCTGGCCGACGATCACCGCATCGTCGCGCTGGCACGAGCCCCGCTCAGCGTCAGCCGGCCGGCGCCGCTGTGGTCGGAGCAATCGCCTTCGCAATGGTGGGAGGCATTGGAAGCCGTCATGGCCGAACTGCAGCGCCATCACGCTGCCGCCCTGTCGTCCGTGCGTGCGATCGGCCTGTCGGGCCAGATGCACGGCGCCGTGGCGATGGATGCGCAAGGCCGGGTGCTGCGCCCCGCCATCCTCTGGAACGACGGCCGCAGCGCCGCCCAGTGCGACGCGTTGACGGCGCGCGTGCCGCGCCTCGCCGCGATCGCCGGCAACCTCGCCATGCCGGGCTTCACCGCCCCCAAGCTGCTGTGGATGCGCGAGCACGAACCGGAGCTATTCGCACGCATCGCCTGCGTGCTGCTTCCCAAGGACTGGCTGCGATTCAGCTTGAGCGGCGAACTCGCGAGCGACATGTCGGACGCGTCGGGCACGCTGTGGCTGGACGTGGCCGCGCGCGACTGGTCCGACGAACTGCTCGCCGCCTGCGGCCTCACGCGCGCGCAGATGCCGCGGCTGGCGGAAGGCAGTGCCACCGCGGGTCGGCTCAAGCCCGAGCTCGCGCGACGCTGGGGCCTGGCGCCCGAGGTCGCGATCGCGGGCGGCGGCGGCGACAATGCGGCCAGCGCGGTCGGCATGGGCCTCGTCGATGCCGGCGAGGGCTTCGTCTCGCTCGGCACCTCGGGCGTAATCTTCGTCTGCGGCGAGCGCTTCGAGCCCAAGCCCGAGGCCGCCGTGCACGCCTTCTGCCATGCACTGCCCGGGCGCTGGCACCAGATGTCGGTGATGCTGTCGGCCTCCAGCGCCGTGAGCTGGGCCGCGCGCAGCTTCGGCCTGGGCAACGAGGCGACGCTGCTTGCCGCGGCTGCCACGCTCGATGCCGAAGCGCGCCGCCGCGCGCCGCTGTTCCTGCCCTATCTCTCAGGCGAACGCTCGCCGCACAACGACGCGAATGCGCAGGGCGTGCTCTTCGGCCTGACGCATGCGCACGGGCCGGCCGACATCGCCTATGCCGTGGTGGAAGGAGTGAGCTTCGGCCTGCGGGACGGGCTGGACACGCTGGCCCGGCCGGCCGGCGATCTGGTGCTGGTCGGCGGCGGCGCGCGCAGCGCCTGGTGGGCCCAGCTGCTGGCCGACATCCTCGAACTGCCTCTTGCGCTATGCGAAGGCAGCGAAGCCGGCGGCGCGCTCGGTGCGGCCCGGCTTGCCTGGCTGGCGGACGGCGGCACGCAAGCCCGGGTGTGCCTGCGGCCGGCGGTGCGGGAGCGTTTCGAGCCGGCCGGAACGAAGGCCGATGTCCATGCCGCGCGCCATGCACGCTTCAAGGCGCTGTATGCGAGCTTGCGCGCCTGCTTCGCCGACGACCGATCGACACCCGACCTATGCCGCCTGGACAGGCCATGATGCGACCTTCGGCGGATTGGCCGATGGCGCCGCAGCAGCTACCTTCGAGGCCATGCCATCACTGCTCAAATTCGCAGCCCGATGCCGCGCGCCCTTTGCGGCATCCGGCGGCAAAGGGCGCTCATCAAAGCCTTGCAGCGCACCCGTGCAACCCCTGCTGGTCTTGCGCGGCGTCTCGCAGCAGGGGACGATCCGCGCGCACGCGGCCAAGGTGATCGCTGTCACCGCGCTGCACTTCGGTACGCAGATTCGGTAGATAGACGGATCTGCTGTGCCTGGCCTGCCAGGCTTACAGCATCGAGTGACCGGTGGTGAGCATGCAGGAATCCGCATCCATCGTCGATGCGGCTGCGGCGGACGGCTCCGGCACGCCTTCGGCGAGGCCCACCGGCGCCATGGGACGGCCGAAGGGTGCGAGCCCTTGCAGTACGCGCAGTGCCGAGGCGCCCTGAATGAGCGCCTCCGAATAATCGGGCAGGCCCTGGGTCGAGGAGTCGACGGGCCGGTACACCAGGCACTCCTCCGAATCCGCCTGCACTGCCTCCATCAGAACCCAATGAAATTCATAGGGCTCGAGTTCGAGCACAGTCAGGGCGAGATCGCGAAGCACCATAGGGAAACCTCTTATTCAGCTTGTTTGGGCGAATTGTTACAGGCGGTTAATCATCCACAAAGGCACTTTTGCACGATGTGCGCTCCATGTGAGGCGCCTTCGCCAACGCCGCAGCGGCCGCTGTGACTTCCATCAGCCGATGCGCACGGGCACGAAGATCCGGTCGCCATCGCGCTGGATGAGCAGCGCGATCGACTTGTCGGCCTTGTTCACCACCTCGCGCACCTGCTCGACGCTCTTTGCGGGCGTGCCGTTGACGGCCAGCAGCACGTCGCCCGCCTGCACGCCGGCGAGCGCCGCCGCGCCGCCCGCATCCTCGATCAGGAGGCCGCTCTCGACCGCGGCCTCGCGCTTCTCCTGCGGCTGCAGCGGTCTGAGCGCGAGACCGAGCTTGCCGCCGCCGGCGCGCTCGTCGCTCTTCGCCACCGTGCTCGCCTTTTCGCTCGCATCGCCCAGCCTGGCGCTGAGCTCCTGGCGTGCGCCCTGGCGCCAGACATCGAGCATGACCTTGGTGCCGGGCTTCTTCTGGCCGATCAGGGCCGGCAGGTCGCCGGAGGCGACGACCGGGTCGCCGTCGACCTTGCGGATCACGTCACCGGAGCGCAGGCCGGCCTGCTCGGCCGGGCCGCCCTTCTCCACGTTCGACACCAGCGCGCCCTCGGGCTTGTCGAGCTTGAAGGAGTCGGCGAAGGTCTGGTTCACCTCCTGCACCGCGACGCCCAGCCGCGCATGGCTGGCGCGGCCGGTGGCGACGATCTGGTCCTTCACCTGGATCGCGACGTCGATCGGGATCGCGAAGGACACGCCCTGATAGCCGCCGCTGCGGCTGTAGATCTGCGAGTTGATGCCCACCACCTCGCCGCGCGTGTTGATCAGCGGCCCGCCCGAGTTGCCGGGGTTGATGGCCACGTCGGTCTGGATGAAAGGCACGTAGCTGTCGTCGGGCAGCGAGCGGCCCTTGGCGCTCACCACGCCTGCCGTCACGGTGTTCTCGAAACCGAAGGGCGAGCCGATCGCAAGCACCCATTCGCCCGGCTTCAGCTCCTTGGTGTTGCCCAGCGACAGGGTCGGCAGGTTCTTCGCGTCGATCTTGAGCACCGCGATGTCGGTCTTCTCGTCGGAGCCCAGCACCTTGGCGCGGAACTCGCGGCGATCGGTCAGCTTGACCGTCACTTCCTTCGCGTCCTTCACCACGTGGGCGTTGGTCAGGATGACGCCGTCGGCGCTCACGATGAAGCCCGAACCCTGTCCGCGCACCGGCATCTCGCGCTGCTGCTGCTGTTTGCCGCGTGGGCCCATCTGGCCCTGGAAGCGGCGGAAGAACTCGAACATCGGATCGTCGGGATCCATGCCGGGGATGCCGGCCACACCCTCCATCGAAGTCTTCATGGTGCCCGTCACGCTAATGTTGACGACGGCGGGACCGTTGCGCGTGGTGATGGTCGAGAAATCGGGCATGGTGACCATCGGCGCGGCCACGGCGGGCGCCGGCGTGTTCACGGCATTGGCACTGGTGTAGGCGCCCGCGCCGACGGCGCCGATGACGCCCGCGGCCGACAGGGCGAGAACGAGCGCGCGGGGCGAGTTCAGACGGACATTCATTGAAGTTCCTTTCGAGGTGTCAGTTGGAAACACGATGAAAGGAATGTCGGTCCGCTCGCTTAAGCGCGCCTTAAACAGTTCTGGGAAAACGCATGCTCACGCGCAGGCCACCCAGGCTGCCGGAGCCATCGATAGCCAGCGTCGCGCCATGCAGGTCGGCGATCGACTTCACGATCGCCAGCCCGAGACCGCTGCCCGCCGCCTGCGGCTCGCCCGAGCGATAGAAGCGGTCGAGCACGCGCGAGCGCTCCTCGGCCGGCAGGCCCGGGCCGCTGTCTTCCACGCTGAGTTCCACCCCGTCCGGCGAGGCCGCGATGCCGACGTCGACGCGGCCGCCCTCGGGCGTGTACTTCACGGCGTTGTCGAGCAGGTTGCGCAGCAGCGTGCGCAAGGCCTCGGCCTGGCCGCGTACCTCGGCCGCATCCGCGCGCGCCATGCCGATGTCGATCCGGCGTGCCTGGGCGGCGGCAATGGCATCGGAGATCGCGAGCCGCGCGACCTCCTGCAGGTCCACCGGCTCCGCGCTGGCGCCGGTGGCGGCGCTGGCTTCGTGCCGCGCCAGCGCCAGCATCTGCTCGACCAGCCGCGTCGCCCGGTCGATGCCGGCTGCCAGACGGCCGACGGCGAGCTCGCGCGCGGCATCGTCGGGCGCGCGCTGCAGGCTCTGCACCTGCAGCTTCAAGGCCGCGAGCGGCGAGCGCAGCTCGTGCGCCGCATCGGCCACGAAATGCTTCTGCGCCTCGAAGGCCCGGCGCACGCGATCGAACAGCAGGTTGAGTTCGTGCACCAGCGGGCGTACCTCCTCGGGCAGGCCGCTTTCGCTGACCGGCGAGAGGTCGTCAGCCTGCCGGGAGGCAACCTGGCTGCGCACGCGCGCCACCGGCGCCAGCGAGCGGCTCACCACCCACCACACCACCAGCATCAGCAAGGGCGCCGCCAGCGCGATCGGCCCGACGGTGCGCAGCGCGAGCGTTCCCGCCATGGTGCGGCGCGCCGCCATGTCCTGCGCCACCTGGATCACCAGCCCGGCGCTCTGGATCGAGAACACCCTGTAGGTGGTGCCGCGCGCCTGCACGTTCGAGAAACCCAGCACCGCGCGCTGCGGCAGTGCGGCACGCGCGGCCGATTCGAAGATGCGCACGCCGTCGGCCGTCCATATCTGCACGACGAATTCGAAGTTCTCCTCGCCGCCGCCGAGCCCGCCCACGGCCGCACTGGGCGGCAGGCCCGCGCGCAGCGAGAACGCCATCTGCTGCATGTGGTAGTCGAAGATCTCGTCGGCTTCCTTGAGCACCGTGCGATAGGCCACGAAGGCCTGCGTTCCTGCTGCAAGCACGATGGCAGCCAATAGGAACCACAAAAGACGCGCGCGTAAGGACTTCATTCCTTGGGCACCATGTAGCCCACCCCCCGCACATTGCGAATGAGATCGGCGCCGAGCTTCTTGCGCAGCCCGTGCACATAGACCTCGACCGCGTTGCTGCTGATCTCGTCCTTCCAGCCGTAGAGCTTTTCTTCGAGCTGCGCGCGCGAGAGCACCATGCCCGGCCGCGCGATCAGCGGTTCGAGCACCGCCCATTCGCGCGCCGACAGCACCACCGGCTGGCCGCCCACGGCGACTTCGCGCGTCGACGGATTGATGCTGACACCCAGATGCTCGTAGACCGGCTCGGCCCGCCCCGATGCGCGGCGCAGCAAGGCCCGGATGCGCGCCAGAAGCTCGTCGAGGTCGTAGGGCTTCAGCACGTAGTCGTCGGCGCCGGCATCCAGGCCCTCGATGCGCTGCTGCACCGAATCGCGCGCCGTGGCGATCAACACCGGCATGCGCTGCTTGCGGGCGCGCAGCGAACGCAGCACCTCAAGGCCGTCGCGGCGCGGCACGCCGAGGTCGAGCAGCACCAGGTCGTACTGCTGCGTGCGCAGTGCGGTGTCGGCAGCGTCGCCGTCCTTGACCCAGTCGACCGCGTAGTTCTCGGCGCGCAGCAGGTCCAGCACGGCCTCGCCGATCATCACGTCGTCTTCGAGCAGCAGCAGTCGCATCGTCGTTCATCCGCCCAAAGGCGGTTCGAGATCGTAGCGGCGGCGAAGTTCAAGCGCGTTCACAGAAGCGCCCTGACCTCGCGCGCCGCCTCGAACAACAGCGGCAGCATGTCGCGGCGCAGCGCCTCTTCGGAGTGGCGCGTGCCCGACAGCACGACGTTGAGCGCCGCCACCGTGTGGCCCTGCATGTCGCGCAACGGCACCGCCAGCGCCTGCACGCCGAGCTCGTGTTCCTCGCTGGCAAAGCAGAAATCGTCCTTGCGCACCTGCGCGATGCGCTGGCGCAGCACGCGCGCCTGGGTGATGGTGCGCGGCGTGAGGCGCGGCAGGTTGCGGCCCTTGAGCCATTGCGTGAGCTGCGCCGCGCTCATGCCGGCGAGCAGCACGCGGCCGGTCGATGTCGCATGGGCCGGGAGGCGCGCCCCGAGGTGGAGGCCGTAGGCCAGCACGCGGGTCGGCGTGCCATAGCTGCCGCTGCGCGCGATGATGACCACCTCTTCGCCATCGAGCACCACGGCCGAGAAGGATTCGCCCGTCTGCGCCGCGAGCCGGTTGAGCGTGGGCTGCAGCGCGCGCGGCAGCCGCGACGACGCAAGGTAGCTGCCCGAGAAGCGCAGCACCTTCGGCGCCATCCAGAAATAGCTGCCGTCGGTTTCGAGGTAGCCGAGGTGCGCAAGCGTCAGCAGGTGGCGCCGGGCCGCGGCCCGCGTCAGGCCGGCGCGCTCGGCTGCCAGCGTGGCATTGAGACGCTGGCGCTCGGTGTCGAAACTCTCGAGCACGGCCATGCCCTTGGCGATGCCCTCGATGAAGTCGGGTTTGGCTATGGTCATGGCGCGAAGTGTTGCGCGATCATCGCGCAGGCCGCCTCATCATCGCACAGAGGATGGCATCGCGGCGAGCCGGGGAGTCCGCATCGTCCTACGCTTGAGGCCAAGCAATCAGGAGACACGCATGCGCACACAGGTCGCCATCATCGGCGCGGGCCCGGCCGGCCTCTTGCTCGGCCAGCTGCTCTACAAGGCCGGCATCGACAACATCATCATAGAGCGCCAGACCGGCGACTACGTGCTGGGCCGCATCCGGGCCGGCGTGCTGGAGCAGATCACGATGGACTTGCTCCAGCGCGCCGGCGTCGACGCGCGCGCCAAGGCCGAGGGCCTGCCGCACGAAGGCATCGAGCTGCTGTTCAAGGGCGCGCGCCATCGCATCGACATGCATGGCCTGACCGGCGGCAAGCAGGTCACGGTCTATGGCCAGACCGAGGTGACGCACGATCTGATGAATGCGCGCGAGGCGGAGGGCCTGACCACCATCTACGGCGCCTCGCCAGTCAGCCTGCACGACTTCGACACGGGGAAGCCCCGCGTGCGCTACGAGAAGGACGGTGCCACGCACGAGATCGAGTGCGACTTCATCGCCGGCTGCGACGGCTACCACGGCGTGAGCCGTGCCAGCGTGCCGGCCCAGGCGATCCACACCTACGAAAAGGTCTATCCCTTCGGCTGGCTCGGGGTGCTCGCCGATGTGCCGCCGGTATCGCACGAGCTGATCTACGCCAACACGCCGCGCGGCTTCGCGCTGTGCAGCATGCGCAGCGCCACGCGCAGCCGCTACTACGTCCAGGTGCCGGTCGAGGAGCGCGTGGAGAACTGGAGCGACGAGGCGTTCTGGAACGAGCTGCGCCTGCGCCTCGACCCCGAAGCGCGCGAGCGGCTCGTGACCGGCCCTTCGCTCGAAAAAAGCATCGCGCCGCTGCGCAGCTTCGTGGCCGAACCGATGCGCTTCGGCAGCCTGTTCCTGGCCGGCGACGCGGCCCATATCGTGCCGCCGACCGGCGCCAAGGGCCTGAACCTGGCGACGGCCGACGTCGGCTACCTGTCGCGCGCCTTCGAGATCTTCTACCGCGAACGCAGCGCCTCGGCGCTCGACCGCTACTCCGACCTGTGCCTGCGCCGGGTCTGGAAGGCCGAGCGCTTCTCGTGGTGGTTCACCTCGCTGATGCACCGCTTCCCGGAAACCGGGGAGTTCGGCCAGAAGATCCAGGAGGCCGAGCTCGACTACCTGGTGCACTCGCGCGCCGCCTCGACCTCGCTGGCGGAGAACTACGTGGGGCTGCCGCTGGAAGAGTTCTGAAGCGTTTCAGGGCCCCGGCTGCATGAGCGCCCACATGCGCGCGGGCGTGAGCGGCATGTCCAGGCGAGGCGTGAGCCCGGCCATGCCGTTGCGCGCCAGCGCATCGGCCACGGCATTGACGACTGCCGGCGTGGCGCCGATGGTGCCCAGCTCGCCCACGCCCTTCACGCCCAGCGGGTTGTTGAGGCAGGGCGTGCTCTGGTCCATCTCGGTCTTGAACATCGAGGCGATGATGTCGGCTCGCGGCGCGGCGTAGTCCATCAGGCTGCCGGTCAGCGGCTGGCCGGTTTCGATGTCGTAGACCACGCGCTCGCACAGCGCCTGGCCGATGCCCTGCACGGCGCCGCCTTCGAGCTGGCCGCGAACGATCATCGGGTTGACCACGCGGCCGACGTCGTTGACCGAGGCATAGGCCAGCACGCTCACATCGCCGGTGGGCGGGTCGATCTCGACCTCGCAGATGTGGCAGCCGTTGGGCCAGGTCGGGCCGGCGACGGCGCTGGTGGAGTCGACGAAGATCTGCCGATCCGGCTGGCGTCCGGCCAGGGTGAACAGGTCGAGCTGCAGATCGGTGCCGGCGACCTTGAAAACGCCGCCCGCGTAGCTGAGGTCGGCAGGCGCGACTTCGAGCTCCTGCGCGGCAAGCGCCTTCGCCTTGTCGATGGTGCGCTCGGCACCGATGCGAACGGCCGAGCCGCCGGTGAAGAGCGAACGCGAGCCGGCGCTGCCGAAGCCGTCGCCGCGGTCGGTGTCGCCCAGCACGATGCGCACTTTCTCGATCGGCACGCCGAAGGCATCGACCGCCAGTTGCGCCAGCGTGGTCGCGATGCCCTGCCCCATGGCGTTGACGGCGGAGAACACCTCGATGACGCCGTCGGCCTGCACCGAGACCGTCACGCGCTCCTCGAACACGTTGCCGCCGGTCCATTCGAGGAAAGTCGCGATGCCGAGCCCGCGCAACCGGCCCTGGCGCTTGGACTGCGCCGCGCGCGCATCGAATCCCTGCCAATCGGCCAGCTTCAGCGCCTGGTCCATCACCGACTCGAACTTGCCGGTGTCGTAGGTCTGCTGCATCGGGTTCGTGTAGGGCATCTGCGCCGGCTGGATGAAGTTGCGCCGGCGCAACTCGATGCGGTCGATGCCGGTCTGGCGCGCGGCCTCGTCCATCAGCCGCTCGATGGTGTAGATCGCCTCCGGCCGGCCGGCGCCCCGGTAGGCGCCCGTCGGCGCGGTATGGGTCAGCACCGCATGGAAATGGAAGTCGATGGTCTGGATGTCGTAGACGCTGGTCTGCACCCAGGGGCCGATCAGGAGCTGGATCACGACGCCGGTGCCGCCCGCGTAGGCGCCGACGTTGGCCAGGGTCCTGATGCGCAGCCCGAGAATCTTGCCCCTGGCGTCGAGCGCCAGCTCCGCATGGGCCTCGATGTCGCGGCCATGCCAGCTCGAAAGGAATTCCTCGCTGCGGTCGGCCACCCACTTCACCGGCCGCCGCACCGCGCGCGCGGCAAAGGCCACGACGATGTCTTCCGGGTAGGCGCTGGTCTTCATGCCGAAGCCGCCGCCGACATCGCCCACCACCACGCGCACCTGCTCCTTGGGCAGGCCGATCGCGTCGCAGACCGAATTGCGCACGCCCGAGGGCATCTGGGTGCTCATGCGCAGGGTGATCCGTTCCGAGGCGGCGTCGAAATCGGCCAGCACCGAGCGCGGCTCGATCGTGAGCGCGACCACCCGCTGGTTGACGACGTCGAGCGCGACCACGTGGCTGGCCTTGGCGAAGGCGGCGCTCGTCGCTTCCCTGCTGCCGTGGCGCATCTCGGCGGCGATGTTGCCGGTGGCCTCGTCCCAAACCAGGGGCGCGCCATCCGCCGTCGCGCCGGCGAGGTCGACCACCATCGGCAGCGCTTCGTAGTCGACCATCACCGCCTCGGCCGCATCGCGCGCCTCGCGCGCGGTTTCAGCGATCACGGCAGCGACCGGCTCGCCGACGAAACGAACCCGGTCGAGCGCCAGCACATGCCGCGGCGGCGCCGCGCAGTCGGTGCCGTCGGCGCGCGTGAAGCCCGCGGCGCCCGGCAGGGGCTTGACGCCGGCGCCGTGCAGCTCCGCACCGGTGAGGATGCGCAGCACACCCGGCATGGCGGCGGCCGACGCGGTGTCGAGCGACGCCAGCCGCGCGTGCGGATACGGGGAACGGACGAAGGCCAGAAAGGTCTGATTCGGTAGCGTGACGTCGTCGGTGAAACGCCCGGCGCCGGCCAGGAGGCTTTCATCTTCGAGTCGTCGAACGGCTTGGCCGCTGCCGAAGCGCATGGGATTGGTTTCTGTGCTCACCGTGGTCCTTTTTGCTTTGAGCGATGGCTGCGAATGCGGGAACGACTATAGGGGCTTCAGGCAAATTCGGCTTGCGACGACAGCGCGCCTGCGGAAGCCGTGTATACCTTCGACCATGCAACTGCCCTGGCTTGCCCCTGGTGACCCCCTGCCCGATGCCGCTTCGGCCTGGGGCGAATCCGACCCCGTGCCAGGCCTTCTGGCCGCAGGTGGCGGGCTCGATGTCGCCAGCCTCCTTCACGCCTACGCCAACGGCATCTTCCCGTGGTTCAGCGAGGGCCAGCCGATCCTCTGGTGGAGCCCGGATCCGCGAATGGTGCTCGAAACCGCCGGCTTCAGGCTCCACCGTTCGCTGCGCAAGACGCTGGAGCGTTTCCGCGCCACCGCGGGCTGCGAAATCCGCATCGACCACCGTTTTGAGACGGTGATCGATGCCTGCTCGCAGGCGCCGCGCATCGGCCAGACCGGCACCTGGATCCTGCCCGAGATGGTGCGCGCCTACACGGATCTGCACCGCGCCGGCCATGCGCACAGCGTCGAAACCTGGATCGACGGCGAACTCGCGGGCGGCCTGTACTGCGTGGCAATCGGCCGCGCAGTCTTCGGCGAATCGATGTTCGCCCGCCGGCCCGACGCTTCCAAGATCGCGCTGGCGGCCCTGGTCTCGTTCTGCCGGCGGCACGGGATCGCGATGATCGATTGCCAGCAGAACACGGGCCACCTGGCCAGCCTGGGCGCACACGAGGTGCCGCGCGAACGTTTCCTGTCGCATGTGGCCGACGCACGCCTGCAAGCAGGCCCTGCGTGGCGTTTCGAGCCCGTATACTGGTCTGAACTCCTGCCTGCGCGACTTTCCTTCACGACGTGACGCACCTCAAGGATCTCCCGCTCCACACGCTGCAGTTCTACGCGACAGCGCCCTATCCGTGCAGCTACCTGCCGGACAGGCAGGCGCGCTCGCAGGTCGCGACGCCGAGCCACCTGATCCACAACGACGCGTACTCGGACCTGGTGCTCGCCGGCTTCCGGCGCAGCGGAATGTTCACCTACAGGCCGCATTGCGACGGCTGCAGCGCCTGCATACCGCTGCGCGTACTGGCGAGCGCGTTCAAGCCCAATCGCAGCCAGCGCCGTGCCTTGGCACGCCATGCCGATCTGCAGGCCCGCGTGCTCAAGCTCTGCTTCGTGCCCGAGCACTACCAGCTCTACCTGCGCTACCAGAACGGCCGCCATGCCGGCGGCGGCATGGATCACGACAGCATCGACCAGTACACCCAGTTCCTGCTGCAAAGCAGGGTCAACTCGCGGCTGGTGGAGTTTCGCGAAACCCGGCCGGACGGCAGCGCGGGCGCCTTGAAGATGGTGTCGATCCTCGACGTGCTGAACGACGGAATCTCTGCGGTCTACACCTTCTACGAGCCCGAGGCGGGCGCGGGCTACGGCAACTACAGCGTGCTGTGGCAGATCGAGCAGGCCCGCAAGCTGGGCCTCGCCCACGTCTATCTCGGCTACTGGATCGAGGGCAGCGCCAAGATGAACTACAAGGCCCGTTTTGCCCCGCATGAAGTGCTGATCGACGGCCGCTGGCAAGCGCCGACCCATTTCACCAAGTAAAATGGCAGCCGGTTCCACACCGCGTTGCCCATGAGAAAACACCAATCAGACGTTCCTGCCGTGCCCGTCATCCAAGTGATCGAGCGCATGTTCGCGCTGATCGACGTCTTGGCATCCCGGGAAGAAGCCATCTCTCTGAAGGAAATCAGCGAGAAGACGGGCTTGCACCCGTCCACCACCCATCGCATCCTGAACGACCTGGCGGTCGGCCGCTTCGTCGACCGGCCGGAGGCCGGCAGCTACCGGCTCGGCATGCGCCTGCTGGAGCTCGGGAACCTGGTCAAGGGTCGGCTCAACGTGCGCGATGCCGCGATGGCGCCGATGCGGGAACTGCACAAGCTCACGCAGCAGCCGGTGAACCTCAGCATGCGGCAGGGTGACGAGATCGTCTATATAGAGCGCGCCTACAGCGAGCGCTCGGGCATGCAGGTGGTGCGCGCCATCGGCGGCCGGGCGCCGCTGCACCTGACTTCCACCGGCAAGCTGTTCCTCGCGCTCGACGAACCCCAGCGGGTGCGCAGCTACGCCACGCGAACCGGCCTGGCCGGCCACACGCGCAACAGCATCACGCAGCTGCCGGCGCTGGAGCGCGAACTTTCCAAGGCGCGCCAGTACGGCATCGCCCGCGACAACGAGGAGCTCGAGCTCGGCGTGCGCTGCATGGCCGCAGGCATCTACGACGATCAGGGCAAGCTGGTTGCGGGGTTGTCGATCTCGGCGCCGGCAGACCGGCTCGACGACGGGTGGCTGCCGAAACTGCAGGCCACCGCCAACGAAATCTCGAACGCGCTCGGCTACAACGCGAACACGCCCGCTTCGGCCTGATCGCCAGGCCGGCGCGGCTCAGCCCGCAACGTGCGTTGCGACGGCCTGCTGCTGCGCAGCCGGATTCACCATGTTGTGGGTGGCTTCGACCCAGCGGCGAACGCGCTCGGCATCGCCGATGCGGCCGAACTTGCCGGCCGAGTCGAGGAACACCATGATCAGCTTGCGCCCGGCGATCTTGGTCTGCATCACGAGGCATTGGCCGGCTTCCGAGATGTAGCCGGTCTTCTGCACGCCGATGTCCCAGTCCGGATTCTTGACCAGGCGATTCGTGGTGTTGTACTGCAGCACGCGGCTGCCGACTTCGACCTGGTACTCGGGCGAGGTGGAGAGCTGGCGCACCGTGGCGTCGGCATAGGCGGCATTGACCAGCAGGGCCAGGTCTTGCGCACTCGACTGATTGCGGCTCGAGAGCCCGGTGGGCTCGACGTAGCGCGTGTCCTTCATGCCGAGCATCTTGGCCTTGGCGTTCATGACGCTCACGAAGGTGGCGAGGCCGCCCGGATAGGTGCGCCCGAGCGCGTGCGCCGCGCGGTTTTCGCTCGACATCAATGCCAGGTGCAGAAGTTCGCCGCGCGGCAGCGTGGTGCCGACCGTCAGGCGTGAACGGCTTCCTTTTTCGGTGTCGACGTCATCCTGGCTGATGGTGATCAGTTCGTCGGAAGGAAGGCGCGCCTCGCTGATGATCAACCCCGTCATGAGCTTGGTCAGCGAAGCGATGGGCAGCACTGCGTGGTCGTTCTTGCTGAAGAGCACTTCGCGCGTGTCTTGGTCGATCACCAGCGCGACGCTGGATTTCAGGTCGAGCGCATCTTCGGTGCTGTGCAGGCCGGCCAGCTGGCCGAAAGACTGCCGCGCCTCGACCACACGCACCACCGACCGCCGCTGCACCGCCACCACCGTCTTGCCGCCCCGCTTGCGGATCGAAGCCACCACGTTGCGCCCGCCGCTCACGACGCGGTCGGCCTTGTCGTCATCCTTGACGCTGTGTTTCGATGCCGACTTGGCGCTGCTGCGCTTGCTGTCGGCACTCACCTGCTGGCCCTTCTTGCCTGCCGGCGGCTTCTTGGCTGCCTCCGCTGCGGGCAGCAAAAACGCCGTGGCGCAGAGCGCGACGGCGATGAGGCGGAATGCAGGAAGAAACCGCTGGCTGGAAACTCGGCAGAAACGGGCTTCGGGCATCAAAAACTCTCCAGCGGGACGAATAGAAACCGCAGTGTATCCAAATCAAAAAAGGCACGCAATATCAGTTACTTGCATCCCTTTCTTCATTAGAACCAAAGGATCCGTCGCAAGAACTAACCTTGTGCCGCCACTCTCTCAGCTTGGCTCTGTAACTTGTTGAGCGCACTCAAATAAGCCTTGGCCGATGCCACCACGATGTCCGGATCGGCCCCCACGCCATTGACGACCCGGCCCGCATTCTGCAAACGCACCGTGACTTCGCCCTGACTCTCCGTCGATCCGCTGATGGCATTGACCGAATACAGCACCATCTCCGCCCCGCTCTTCACGTGGGCCTCGATGGCCTTCAGCGAAGCATCAACCGGGCCATTGCCATCCGACTCGCTCGTGACCTCCTTGCCATGCACCGTGAAAACGATTCGCGCCTGGGGCCGCTCGCCGGTTTCGCTGTGCTGCGACAAGGATACAAAACTAAACTGTTCCGCAACGTGCGAATGCTCCTCGGCGCTTACAAGTGCAAGGATATCTTCGTCAAATATTTCACTCTTTCGATCGGCGAGTTCTTTGAAGTGCGCGAACGCGGCGTTGATGTCGGCCTCGCTCTCCATCGTTACGCCGAGCTCCTGCAGGCGCTGCTTGAAGGCGTTGCGGCCGCTCAGCTTGCCGAGCACGATCTTGTTGGCGGTCCAGCCCACATCCTCGGCGCGCATGATCTCGTAAGTGTCGCGCGCCTTGAGCACGCCATCCTGGTGGATGCCCGACGCGTGCGCGAAGGCATTGGCGCCCACCACCGCCTTGTTGGGCTGCACCACGAAACCGGTGGTCTGGCTGACCATGCGGCTGGCGGCCAAGATGTGTCGGGTGTCGATGCCGAGATCGAGGCCGAAGTAGTCCTTTCGTGTCTTCACGGCCATCACGATCTCTTCGAGCGAGCAGTTGCCGGCACGCTCGCCAAGGCCGTTGATGGTGCACTCGACCTGCCGCGCGCCGCCGATCTTCACGCCCGCCAGCGAGTTGGCGACCGCCATGCCCAGGTCGTTGTGGCAGTGCACGGACCAGACGGCCTTGTCGCTGTTCGGGATGCGCTCGCGCAGTGTCTTGATGAAGTTGCCGTAGAGCTCCGGCACCGCGTAGCCGACGGTGTCGGGCACGTTGATGGTGGTCGCGCCCTCGTGGATGACGGCTTCCAGCACGCGGCACAGGAAGTCGACGTCGCTGCGGTAGCCGTCCTCCGGGCTGAACTCGACGTCGCCCACCAGGTTGCGCGCGAAACGCACGGCAAGCTTGGCCTGCTCGAACACTTCGTCGGGCGACATGCGCAGCTTCTTCTCCATGTGCAGCGGCGAGGTCGCGATGAAGGTGTGGATGCGGCCGCTGGCAGCGCCCTTCAGGGCTTCGGCCGCGCGCGAGATGTCGCGGTCGTTGGCCCGCGACAGGCCGCACACCGTCGACTCCTTGATCGCGTTGGCGATCGCCATCACGGCTTCGAAATCACCGTTCGAACTGGCCGGAAAGCCCGCCTCGATGACGTCGACCCGCAGGCGCTCGAGCTGGCGCGCGATGCGCAGTTTTTCGTCCTTGGTCATCGAGGCACCCGGCGACTGCTCGCCGTCGCGCAAGGTGGTGTCGAAAATGATGAGTTTGTCGGCCATCGTGGATCTCCTTCTTGTCAGGCGGCTTCAGCCATGGATTGTGCGCTGCGTGCGCCCTGTGCCCGGGCCCGCTCGAGGCCCGAAACGATCGCCTTGAGCGAAGCCGAGATGATGTTCGCGTCCATGCCGACGCCGAACAGGGTCTGCGCCTCGTCGACCCGCAGTTCGAGATAGGCCACCGCCTGCGCATCGGCCCCGGCACCGATCGCATGCTGGTGATAGTCGATCACGCGGATCGAGTGCCCGGTGGCGCCGGCCAAAGCATGGATGAAGGCATCGATGGGCCCGTTGCCGCGGCCTTCGATCTTTCGAGTTTCACCCTCCCACGGCAGGTCGGCGCGCAGCACCACGGACGCGTCGGCACCCTCGCCATGCTCTTCGAGCACGCGGTGCTGCGGGCCCGTCTCGCCCTGGATGCGGTACTCGCGCTCGAACAGCTGCCAGAGGTCGGCCGCCGTGAGCTCCTTTCCCGCAACGTCCATCACGCGCTGCACGGCCTGGCTGAACTCCATCTGCAGGCGACGCGGCAGTTCAAGCCCGTACTCGCTTTCGAGCAGGTAGGCGATGCCGCCCTTGCCCGACTGGCTGTTGACGCGGATCACGGCCTCGTAGCTGCGGCCCACGTCCTTGGGATCGATCGGCAGGTAAGGCATGTCCCAGATGTCGCCGTCCTTGCGCGCGGCGAAGGCCTTCTTGATCGCGTCCTGGTGCGAACCGGAAAAGGAGGTGTAGACCAGATCGCCCACGTACGGATGGCGCGGATGCACCGGCAATTGATTGCAATGCTCGACGGCCGTCCGGATCTCGTCGATGTTCGAGAAGTCGAGTCCGGGCGATACGCCTTGCGTGTAGAGGTTGAGCGCCACGTTCACCAGGTCGAGATTGCCGGTGCGCTCGCCGTTGCCGAACAGGCAGCCTTCGATCCGGTCTGCTCCCGCCATCAGCGCGAACTCGCCGGCCGCTGTGCCCGTGCCGCGGTCGTTGTGCGGATGCACCGACAGCACGATCGCATCGCGGCGTGCGAGGTGGCGGTGCATCCATTCGATCATGTCCGCGAAGATGTTCGGCGTCGAATGCTCGACCGTCGAAGGCAGGTTGACGATGCACTTGCGCTCGGGCGTCGGCGCCCAGACCTCGGTGACCGCATCCACCACCCGCTTGGAGAAAGCGAGGTCGGTGCCGGAGAACATTTCCGGCGAGTACTGGAAGGTCCAGTCGGTCGCCGGCTGCTTGGCGGCGAGCTCGTTGAACATGCGCGCATGCGTGGTCGCCAGCTCGACGATCTGCTCTTCGTCCATGCCGAGCACCACGCGGCGCATGACCGGCGCCACGGCGTTGTAGAGGTGCACGATCGCGCGCGGTGCGCCTTGCAGCGATTCGAAGGTGCGCTCGATCAGGTGGTCGCGCGCCTGCGTGAGCACCTGGATCGTCACATCGTCGGGAATGCGGTCTTCCTCGATCAGCTTGCGCACGAAATCGAACTCGACCTGCGAGGCCGAGGGAAAGCCGACCTCGATCTCCTTGAACCCGATCGCCACCAGCATCTCGAACATGCGCATCTTGCGAGCGATGTCCATCGGCTCCACCAGCGCCTGGTTACCGTCGCGCAGGTCGGTCGACAGCCAGATCGGAGCCTGGGTCAGCACGGCATCGGGCCAGGTGCGGTCCTTGAGGCCGATGGGTGCAAAGGCGCGGTACTTGCGGTCGGGTTGCTTCAACATCTGGTATTTCTCGCTTGGTTGGAGGATCAACCAGCAACCCCAAAACAAACGGCCCGTTGCTGGTGCGAACGGGCCGTGGTCAGGGATTTGCGCGTGCGCTACCGACTCCGCCCGTAGGGGATCAGTAGTAGGGCCAGCGAAATCTTGTTCATGGGAGCGGGGAATGTAGCACAGCCCGAATCACTTGTGCAGGCCGCGCTCGTCGGGCTCGTCGGTCGAGGTGCTGATCACGCTCACATGCTGGCCCTTCGCTTTGCGCCAGCCATAGACCGCGTAGCCACTCAATCCGTAGGCCACGAAGATGCCGAACAGCACCGTCGGCGGATGGATATTGACGACTGCGATGGCGAGCGCGATCAGCACGATCACGGCAAATGGCACGCTCTTCTTCACCTGGATATCCTTGAAGCTGTAGAACGGCGCGTTGGTCACCATCGACAGGCCCGCATAGAGCGTGAAGCCGAAGGTGATCCAGGTGATCTGATGCCAGGAGAGATACAGCACCTCGCCGCCGCGCTTGCCCCAGTCGGTCATGAGCCAGATGAAGCCGGCCACCAAGGCCGCCGCCGCCGGCGAGGGCAAGCCCTGGAACCAGCGCTTGTCGACCACGCCGGTGTTGACGTTGAAACGCGCCAAGCGCAAGGCCGCGCAGGCGCAGTAGACGAATGCCGCGATCCAGCCCCAGCGGCCGAGGCCCTTGAGTGACCATTCGTAGGCGATCAAGGCCGGCGCGGCGCCGAAGGACACCATGTCGGACAGCGAATCCATCTGTTCGCCGAAGGCGCTCTGGGTGTTGGTCATGCGCGCGACGCGGCCGTCGAGGCTGTCGAGGATCATGGCGGCGAACACACCGAGCGCCGCGAGATCGAAGCGCGCATTCATGGCCATCACCACCGAATAGAAGCCGCCGAAAAGCGCCGCCAGCGTGAACAGGTTCGGCAGGATGTAGATGCCCTTGCGGCGCTTGCGCGGCGCAACTTCGTCGGGGAGCGTGTCGTCATGCATGGATCGGTGGCAGTGTAGTTCAGCAGCTCGCGCGGCATCAAAGAAAAAGGGCCACCGCGCGGGTGGCCCTTGTCGAGGCGAAAGCCGGATCAGTTGCGGGTCTGGTCGACCAGCTTGTTCTTCTTGATCCAGGGCATCATCGCGCGCAGCTTCTCGCCGACCACCTCGATTTGATGCTCGGAATTCAGGCGACGGCGGCTGATCAGCGTGGGCGCACCGCCCGCGTTCTCCAGCACGAAGCTCTTGGCGTATTCGCCGGTCTGGATGTCCTTCAAGACCTGCTTCATGACCTTCTTGGTTTCGTCGGTCACGATGCGCGGACCCGTCACGTACTCGCCGTACTCGGCGTTGTTCGAGATCGAGTAGTTCATGTTGGCGATGCCGCCTTCATAGATCAGGTCGACGATCAGCTTCAGCTCGTGCAGGCACTCGAAGTAGGCCATCTCGGGCGCGTAACCGGCTTCCACCAGCGTCTCGAAACCGGCCTTGATCAACTCGACGGTACCGCCGCAGAGCACGGCCTGTTCGCCGAACAGATCGGTCTCGGTCTCTTCGCGGAAGTTGGTTTCGATGATGCCGGCCTTGCCGCCACCGTTGGCGGTGGCGTAGGACAGGGCCAGATCGCGCGCCTTGCCGGTCCTGTCGGCGTGCACCGCGATCAGGTGCGGCACGCCGCCGCCCTGGGTGTAGGTGCTGCGCACGGTGTGGCCGGGGGCCTTGGGGGCGACCATCCAGACGTCGAGGTCGGCGCGCGGCTGCACGAAGCCGTAGTGCACGTTGAAGCCGTGCGCGAACACGAGCGAAGCGCCCTGCTTGATGTTCGGAGCGACGTCGTTCTTGTAGACGTTGGCGATCTGCTCGTCGGGCAAGAGGATCATGACCACGTCGGCCGACTTCACGGCGTCCGCCACTTCGGCGACCTTGAGGCCGGCCTTCTCGACCTTGGGCCAGGAAGCGCCGCCCTTGCGCAGGCCGACGACGACCTTCACGCCGCTGTCGTTGAGGTTCTGCGCGTGCGCATGACCCTGGCTGCCGTAGCCGATGATCGCGACCGTCTTGCCCTTGATGAGGCTCAGATCGGCGTCCTTGTCGTAATAGACCTTCATGATGGTTGCTCCTTCGTAGATTCGGTGGATGTGAAACGGGCTTTGTGTCAGACGCGCAGGACGCGTTCGCCGCGGCCGATGCCGCTGGCGCCGGTGCGAACGGTTTCGAGAATGGCGCCGCGGTCGATGGCCTCGAGAAAGGCGTCGTTCTTGCCGTGGTCGCCGGTGAGCTCGATGGTGTAGCTCTTGTCGGTTACGTCGATGATGCGGCCGCGGAAGATTTCCGCCATGCGCATCATCTCTTCGCGCTCCTTGCCGACCGCGCGCACCTTCACCATCATGAGCTCGCGCTCGGTGTAGGCGCCTTCGGTCAGATCGACGACCTTGACGACTTCGATCAGGCGGTTCAGGTGCTTGGTGATCTGCTCGATCACGTCGTCGGAACCGGCCGTAACGATGGTCATGCGCGACAGGCTCGCGTCTTCAGTGGGCGCGACGGTCAGCGATTCGATGTTGTAGCCACGGGCCGAGAACAGGCCCACGACGCGGGAGAGTGCACCGGGCTCGTTTTCGAGCAGCACGGCAATGATGTGTTTCATGTCAGCAGGACTCCTCTTTTCGCCGCCCTCCCCCGCACACGGTAATGCGCAGGCTCGACGGACAATAGATTGATCCGAAAAAGTTAATGAAGGGGCCGGTCCGCATCGCGGATCGGCTTATCGTCTGTTTACAGGTCTTCCGAACCGAGGAGCATCTCGGTGATGCCCATGCCGGCCTTGACCATCGGGAACACGTTCTCGGTGGGGTCGGTGCGGAAATCCATGAACACGGTGCGGTCCTTGAGCTTGCGCGCCTCGCGCAGCGCGGGCTCCACGTCCTGCGGGCGTTCGATCAGCATGCCGACGTGGCCGTAGGCCTCGGCCAGTTTCACGAAATTGGGCAGCGCATCCATGTAGCTGTGGCTGTAGCGGCCCGAATACTCGATCTCCTGCCATTGCCGCACCATGCCGAGATAGCGGTTGTTGAGCGAGCAGATCTTGATCGGCGTGTTGTACTGCAGGCAGGTCGAGAGTTCCTGGATGCACATCTGCACCGAGCCTTCGCCCGTGATGCAGAACACTTCCGACTCGGGTTTGGCGAGCTTGATGCCCATCGCGTAGGGGATGCCCACGCCCATGGTGCCCAGGCCGCCCGAATTGATCCAGCGCCGCGGCTCGTCGAAGCGGTAGTACTGGGCGGCCCACATCTGGTGCTGGCCGACGTCCGAGGTGATGTACGTGTCGGCGTCCTTGGTCATGTTCCAGAGGGTCTCGACCACGTACTGCGGCTTGATCACGTCCTTGTTGCCGCGGTCGTACTTGAGGCAGTCCTTGCTGCGCCAGCCCTCGATGGTGTCCCACCAGCCGGAGAGCGCCGCCGCGTCAGGCTTGGTGTTGCTCTCCTTGATCATCGAGATCAGCTCGCTCAGCACATCCTTCACGTCGCCGACGATCGGGATGTCGACCCGGACGCGCTTCGAGATGCTCGACGGGTCGATGTCGATGTGGATGATCTTGCGTTCGTTCTGAGCGAAGTGCTTCGGATTGCCGATCACGCGGTCGTCGAAGCGCGCACCGACGGCCAGCAGCACGTCGCAGTTCTGCATCGCGTTGTTGGCTTCGATGGTGCCGTGCATGCCCAGCATGCCGAGGAATTTGCGGTCGCTCGCCGGATAGGCGCCGAGCCCCATCAGCGTATTGGTGACCGGGTAGCCGAGCATGTCGACCAGCGTGCGCAGCTCGTTCGTGGCGTTGCCGAGCAGCACGCCGCCGCCGGTGTAGATGTAGGGTCGCTTGGCGTTCAGCAGCAACTGCAGCGCTTTGCGGATCTGGCCGCCATGGCCTTTGCGCACCGGGTTGTAGGAGCGCATCTCGACCTTGTCGGGGTAGCCGTTGTAGCTGACCTTCTTGAAGGACACGTCCTTCGGCACGTCCACCACCACCGGGCCGGGACGGCCGCTGCGCGCGATGTGGAAGGCCTTTTTCATCGTCATGGCCAGATCCTTGGGATCCTTGACGAGGAAGTTGTGCTTGACGATCGGCCGCGTGATGCCCACGGTGTCGCATTCCTGGAATGCGTCGAGCCCGATCGCCGCCGTCGGCACCTGGCCCGAGATGATCACCATCGGGATGCTGTCCATGTAAGCAGTCGCAATACCCGTGACCGCATTGGTCAAGCCGGGCCCCGAGGTCACCAGCGCCACGCCGACGTCGCCAGTCGCGCGTGCGTAGCCGTCGGCGGCGTGGACTGCGGCCTGCTCGTGGCGCACCAGCACGTGCTGGATCGTGTCCTGTTTGTAGAACGCGTCGTAAATGTAGAGAACCGCGCCGCCGGGATAGCCCCAGACGTACTTCACGCCTTCGGCCTGCAGTGCCTTGACCAGCACTTCGGCGCCCATGAGTTCCTGCGTTTGACTGCCGGTGACGGCTGCTGCGGAAGCGAGTTCCGCCTTCGAGATTTCCATGATGAACCTTTGCGTTTTTTCGGGAACGAAAAACCTTGGGTGCTCCTTCGCAAGCTCTTGTGAAGCCGCGTCGAAACTTGAGGCCAAAGCCATGGGCGGACTTGTCGTACCGCCGGACCGTGACCCGTTTGCCTTTTGACTTGCAGCGCGGATTATGACACCGGACTGGCGGTCCCCGCGCGACGCATGGCTGCCACAGGGGCGCAGGCATAATCCGCGGCGACAAAAACCTCACGCGTCCCCGAGACACATCCCCACGCGGCGCCTTCCCGGCGCCAGACTCTCTTTGGCCACTGAACAAGAACTCTCCGATTTCCTGAAAAGCGTCGAACGCCGTGCTTTCAAGCGCTCGGTCTACCACGTGCGGGATGAGGAAGCGGCGCTCGACATCGTGCAGGACAGCATGATGAAGCTGGCCGAGCACTATGGCGACAAGCCGCCCAACGAGTTGCCGCTCCTGTTCCAGCGCATCCTCTCGAACTGCACCCTGGACTGGTTCCGCCGCCAGAAAACCCGCCGGGCGCTGTTCTCCAACCTGAGCGATTTCGAGGCGGTGGACGACAACGGCGACTTCGACCTGCTCGAACACTTCGTGATGCCGACGGACTCCCGGGAAAGCGAGAGCGCGGAGGACACCACCCGGCGGGCACAGATTTTTCATGCGATCGAGGAACAAATCGCCGCTTTGCCGGGTCGTCAACGTGAGGCCTTCCTGATGCGTTACTGGGAAGAAATGGACGTCGCCGAGACAGCCGCCGCCATGGGCTGTTCCGAAGGCAGCGTCAAGACCCACTGTTCGCGTGCTGTGCACGCCTTGAGCAAGGCGCTCAAGGCCAAGGGAATTTCGCTATGAGTACAACGTTTTCGCACACCCCTGAAGCGGCCGAGGAGGAATTCGGTCGCCGGGTGGCCGGTCGGCTTTCGGCCGGCAATCTCGAATTGCCGCACGAAATCGGTGAACGCCTGCGCGCCGCCCGCATGCAGGCCGTTGGGCGACGCAAAGTGGTGCGGCAGCTCCGTACGGCACCGGCGGTCGTGGCTAAAGGCGGCACGGCGACGCTCGGGGCCGGCTGGTGGACGCGCATCGGCTCGGTCGTCCCGCTGATCGCCCTCGTGGCGGGCCTCCTGGTCATCAGCGCGATGCAAGACGACAACCGCGCCAACGAGTTGGCAGAGCTCGATTCGGCCCTGCTGACCGACGATCTGCCACCCGCCGCTTACACGGATCCCGGTTTTGCCCAGTTTCTGAAGACCGAGGCCCTGTCCGAGCGCTGATCGCCTGCCCCGCATGCCGTATCACCCTCTCTCCTGCTCGAAAGCGCTCCCCCTGCTGCGCCCGATCCCGTCGGGCGCAGTCGCCTGGGTGGGCGCCGCCTTGCTGCTCGCGGCCTCGGGCTTCGCTGCGCTCCCAGTCAAGGCGCAGGTCAAGGAAACACCGCCGGTAGCCTCGATGCCGGCCGCGAAACAAGTCGTCTCCAAGCCGCTGTGGCGCGACCTCACCGCTCGCCAGCAGCGCGCCCTGGAGCCGCTGGCCCCCCACTGGGACGGCCTGACCGAGCCCCACAAGCGCAAATGGCTGGCCTTGTCGCGCAACTACGCCGCGCTGCCACCCGCCGACCAGGAGATTCTGCACAGCCGCATGATCGAATGGGCCGCACTGACCAACCACCAGCGAACGCAGGCAAGGTTCAATTTCGCCGAGGTCAAGCAGGTTCCGGTCGACGAGCGAAAGGCGAAGTGGGAGGCCTATCAGGCGCTCAGCGAGGAAGAAAAACGCAAGCTGGCCGAGCGCGCCACGCCCCGGCCGGGCGCCGCCGCGACGTTCCGGCCGGTGTCGCCCCAGAAGCTCGCGCCGCTTCCCGCAGTCGCGCCCGACGGCCAGCACACGCCGCGAATCCAGCTGGCGCCGTCCACGCCGTTGCCGGTGCGTCCGCTGCTCGTGGCTCCGGCGCCGCGTCCTGCTCCGGCAGCGGATCCTGCCTTTCCGCCCGTTTCGGCCGAAGCCCAGATCCCGCCTCCTTCCTCGACGCCCTCGACCGAAACATCCGCCTCTGCCGCGCCGCCGGTGCGCGTCACCGAGCAACCTTCCTCCGCGCCCTGACTCAAGGTGTCGATGGCTTCCAGTTCTCCCGAGGGGTCCGGCCCCGGCCGACCGCGTCTCGCCGAAACACCCGCACCGATCGCACCCACCGCCCTGATCGCGCCCAGCCTGTGGCGCCGCATGGCCTGCTGGCTCTACGAGGGCATGCTGCTCTTCGCCGTCGTGTTCGTCGCCGGCTGGCTGTTCAGCACCCTCGGCCAGATGCGTGATGCGATGGATTCGCGCCGGCACCTGCTGCAGGCCTTCCTGTTCGTCGTGTTCGGCGTCTATTTCGTGTGGTTCTGGTCCAAAGGCCAGACGCTGGCCATGAAAACCTGGGGCATCCGCGTGGTGGACCGGCTCGGCCGACCGCTCACGCAGGGCCGCGCGCTGCTGCGCTACCTCTTGAGCTGGGTCTGGTTCCTGCCGCCGCTCGCCGCCATCGCACCCTTCGACCTCGGCGGCGGCGAATCTTCCGTACTGATCTTTGGCTGGGTTATCGTCTGGGCCTTGCTCGCGCGCTTCCACCCCGAGCGCCAGTTCTGGCACGATGCCTGGGCCGGTACCCGCCTGATTCCCTCCAAGCCTCTCAGCCGCAGATGAGCGCCAACATCAACGACCCCGTCAATCCGCAGAAGTCGCGACGCGGCCTGGACCGCATCTGGCATGCCACCCTGATCTCGCTCGACGGCTTCCGCGCCGGCTGGGGCGAAGCCGCGTTCCGCCAGGAAGTCCTGTGCGCCATCGTCATGCTGCCGGCTGCGTTCTGGGTCGGCCACAGCTGGGTCGAGGTGTCGCTGCTTGCCGCGACCGTGATCCTGGTGCTGATCGTCGAGCTGCTCAACACCGGCATCGAAGCCGCCATCAACCGCGTGGGCCCGGAATGGCACTCCTTTTCCAAGAACGCCAAGGACCTGGGCAGCGCCGCGGTGCTGCTGTCGATCGTCCTGTGCTGCGGCGTCTGGGCAGCCGCGTTGTGGCAACGTTTCGCGACCTGAATGCAAGCTGAGCGTCATCCGATCGCGGCATGATCGGGGGATGACTCCTCGTTTCTCGATTTGTGTTTATTGCGGCTCGCGCCCCGGCGAGCGGACCGAGTTCGCGGCCGTGGCCCAGGCGGTCGGCCGCTGGATCGGCGAACGCGGCGGCCAACTGGTCTATGGCGGCGGCCGCACCGGCCTGATGGGCACGGTGGCGGAGGCCACGCGCACGGCGGGCGGCCGGGTGGTGGGCATCATTCCGAAGGCCCTGGTCGACAAGGAGCTCGCCAACCCACTGTGCGACGAGCTGCACGTCGTCGACACCATGCACGAGCGCAAGGCCATGATGGGCGAACGCGCCGACGCCTTCATCGCCCTGCCGGGCGGCATCGGCACGTTCGAGGAACTGTTCGAGATCTGGACTTGGCGCCAGCTCGGCTACCACGACAAGCCGGTCGGCATCCTGAACGTTGCGGGCTATTACGCCGGCCTGCTCGAATTTCTTGCCCACAGCGTGCGCGAGGGCTTCATGGGCGAATGGCAGATGGGGTTGATACGAGCGGGCGGCGAAGCCCCGGCCCTGCTCGAAGCCCTGGTCGAGGAAGCGGGCCGCCATCCGCGTGGCGACAAGCTCGCCGAGATGCTCTGAGCGCCCTAGACGGCGGCTTCGTCCTCTTCGCCGGTGCGGATGCGTACCACGCGCTCCACATTGGTCACGAAGATCTTGCCGTCGCCGATCTTGCCCGTGCGGGCGGCGCTCACGATTGCGTCGACACAACGTTCGACATCGACCTCGTTGACCACCACTTCGACCTTCATCTTCGGCAGGAAGTCGACCACGTACTCCGCACCACGGTAGAGCTCGGTGTGCCCCTTCTGTCGGCCGAAGCCCTTGACCTCGGTCACGGTGAGCCCGGTGACGCCAACCTCGGCCAGGGCCTCGCGCACGTCGTCGAGCTTGAACGGTTTGACGATGGCGGTGATTTGCTTCATACGGTCTCTCTTCCGGCGGTTTCGTTGAACTTGCTGGTAGGGTAGCGCCAATCCGTAACCCGCAGCGACGATCTCGTCGATGCTCTCGGCGTCCTGCATGTAGCGTGCCAGGATGCCGTCGCATCGGCCGTCTTCGCGAGTGGCCGGCGAGGCCTCCCGCTGCGAAATTATGTCATTCGCCTTCGGAAGCCATGGCTTGTCGAACGCATTCCACGCCCGGCGACTGGGACTGATACGCTCGGCGCTCGATGCGCTCAGGTTCTTCCGCCGGCTTTTTCGGCTCCTTCCTTCCCTGGCTCCAGGGCCAAGCCTACCCGCTGCTGGTATTCACCACGCTGATCTGGGGCGCCAACGCGGTGGCCGCCCGGCTCGCGGTGGGCGAGGTGTCGCCCATGATGCTGACCTTCTCACGCTGGATCGTCTGCTGCATCGCGCTGGGCCTCAGTTCGCGCCGCCAGATCGCGGCCCACTGGCGCAGCCTGCTGCCCTCGTGGCGCTACATCACCCTCATGGGCACGGCGGGTTTCACCGGCTTCAATGCGCTGTTCTACGCCGCCGCCCATCACACGACGGCGATCAACATCGCGATCATCCAAGGCACCATCCCGGTGCTCGTGCTGGTGGGCAGCCTGTTCTTCTTCCGTACCCGGATCAGCTGGCTGCAGCTCGCAGGCGTGGTGCTCACCATCGCGGGCATCGCCATGGTGGCTTCGCGCGGCCAACTGGCCTTGCTCGCGGACCTGGCCTTCAACATCGGCGACGTCTGGATGATCATCGCCAGCCTGCTCTATGCCGGCTACGCGCTTGGCCTGCGCCGCCGCCCGCAAGTGCCGGCCATCGTGTTCTTCGCCGCCACGGCGGCAGTGGCCTGTCTCGTCTCGGTGCCGCTGGTCGCGGCAGAAATCGCGATGGGCGACTTCTTCATGCCGACGCCGAAGGGCGTGGCGCTGATCCTCTTCATCGGACTTCTGCCCTCCTTCATTTCGCAGATCAGCTTCATCCACGTAGTCGGCCTGATCGGTCCCGCGCGGGCCGGCGTCTTCCTCAACCTGGTGCCGATCTTCGGGCCGCTGCTGGCCGTCCTCGTGCTGGGCGAGGCGCTGTCGACCTATCACGCGGTGGCGCTGGCCCTGGTGCTCGGCGGCATCTACATTGCCGAAACCCTGGGCACACGCAAGCGTTGACGAGGCTCCTTTGACCAACCCTGTCATCCGCATTCACGGCGCGGCATCCGAGATCGATGCCGCGGCCTGGGACGACTTGCTGGCCACGCAGGCCGCGCCCTCCCCCTTCATGCGCCATGCCTACCTGGACGCCTTGCACCAGAGCGCCAGCGCCTCGGCCCGCAGCGGCTGGACGCCCCGCTTCGTCACGCTGTGGCGCGGACGGCAGCTGGCGGCCGCCTGCCCGCTCTACATCAAAGCGCATTCCTACGGCGAGTACGTGTTCGACTGGGCATGGGCCAATGCCTATGAGCAGCACGGGCTGGCCTACTATCCGAAGGCGGTCGTTGCCGTGCCCTTCACGCCGGTGCCGGGTGCGCGCCTGCTCGCGCGCGACGCCGGCAGCCGCGCCCTGCTGGTGCAGGCGCTCGTGGCTTGGTGCAAGGAAGAGGAGCTCTCGTCGCTGCACCTGTTGTTCGCCGCCGACGAGGACATCGCCGCCTGCGCCGATGCGGGCCTGATGCTCAGGCACACCGTCCAGTTCCACTGGAACAACATAGCCCCCACGCTCGGCACCGGCGTGTCCTCGCTGCCCCCCGAGGGGGCGCGTTCCGCCTTGGGGCGGCCCGGCGGCGAAACCGGCTGGAAGGATTTCGACGCCTTCCTCGCCAGCCTCTCGCACGACAAGCGCAAGAAGATCCGGCAGGAGCGCCGCAAGGTGCACGATGCCGGCGTGAGCTTCCGCTGGTCGCGCGGCGCCGACATCAGCGACGCCGACTGGGACTTCTTCTACCGCTGCTATGCCCGCACCTACCGCGAGCACGGCAACCCGCCCTACCTGAGCCGCGACTTCTTCCACCGCATGGCCACGAAGCTGCCCGAAGCCTGGCTGCTCTTCGTCGCCGAGCGCGGGGGCCAGGCCATCGCCAGCAGCTTGATCGCGCTTTCGGACGATGCCTCGGTCGCCTACGGCCGCTACTGGGGCGCGCTCGAGCGCGTGGATTGCCTGCACTTCGAGGCCTGCTACTACCAGCCGCTCGCCTGGTGCATCGAACACGGCGTGCAGCGCTTCGAAGGCGGCGCGCAGGGCGAGCACAAGATGGCGCGCGCGCTGCTGCCCGTGAAGACCACCAGCGCGCACTGGCTCGCCCATCCGGCCTTCGCCGACGCCGTGGAACGATTTCTCGAGCGCGAGGGCGAGGGCATCGAGAACTACATCGACCATCTCGGCGAACGCAGCCCGTTCCGCCATGCCGAATGAGTGCCGAGAGAACGGCCACTGCTATCTACATCTTCCGCGCTCGGCCCAGTCTGCGCCTGCCGCCGCCGGCGATGGCCGCGACCAGCTGCTGCACGAGCGCCCGCGCGAGCGGCGACAGCGTGCGGCCGTCGAGCGACAGCACCTGCAGGCGACGCTGGTGCATCTGCGGCTCCACGAAGGGCCGTGCAACCAGCGTGCCGTTCTCGATCAGGTGAACGGCCGTGAGATGGCCGGAGAGGACGATATCGGGCGCGCGCACCAGCGGCAGCAGCACCGATGAGAAATTGCTGACGAAGGCGGGCTCGTAGCTGAGCCCCTGCACGCTGCAACTCAGGTCGAACAACTGCCGCGCGGTGACGCCCTTGCTGCCCACGGCCAGCGGATGGCGCACCACCTCGGCCACGCTGACGGCGCGCTGGCGCGCCAGCGGATGGTCCGGGGACATCAGCGCGTACACCGGCGCGGGCGCCGAGTGCTCGATGCGGAAACCGCGCTCGGGCGCAACCGCGTACTTGAGTGCGATGTCCGCTTCGCCGCGCCCCAGCAAGGCACTGACTTCGTCAGGCGCACCCACATGGAGCTGCAACTGGCTTTGCACATGCGACGCACGAAAGCGGCGCATCACCTCGGGCATGAAACCCACCGCGAAGCCCTCGGTGCAAGCCACGCGGACGCGGCCCGCTTCCCGGCCGCCGATGCCGCGCACCTGCTCGACCACCTGCTCGGTGTCGGCCAGCGTCGTTCGCAGATGGGCGGCCAGGCGCTCGCCGGCCTGCGTGAGCGCCATGCCTCGCGCCTTGCGCTCGAACAGCGCGGTCCCCAGCGAATCCTCGAGCTTCGCGATCTGCCGGCTCACGGCGGACGACGCGACATAAAGCCGGGCCGCGGCCTGGCTGACCGACCCGTGCAGCGCCACCTCCATGAAGTAGCGCATCGGGATGCTGAGGATCGAGGGTGTCATTGGCGTGTTCTCGAGCGTTGCCTTGAAGGCAATGGTAGCTTGCCAATTCGGTGGTTCACGCAATGCTCTTTAGGCCTTTTACTTGCATCCTCGCCATCACACGCATCCACGACCATGCAACGCAACGACTGTCTCTCCGCTGCCGCCGCCTACTTCGACGACGGCCGCTTCCTGGCCGACCTGCGGCGGCGCATCGCATTCCGAACCGAGAGCGACACCGGCGCCACGACGCCCGCGCTCGGCGCCTACCTGCGCGAGGAGATGAGCGCACCGCTCACGCGGCTCGGCTTCGCCTGCGAGCTGATCGACAACCCGGCGCCCAGCGGCGGACCCTTCCTGATTGCGCGCCGCATCGAGGGCGCCGAGCTCCCCACCGTGCTGACCTACGGCCATGGCGACGTCGTCAGCGGCCAGGACGCGCAATGGCGCGAAGGCCTCGGGCCGTGGACGCTGACGATCGAGGGCGAGCGCTGGTACGGACGCGGCACGGCCGACAACAAGGGGCAGCACACCATCAACCTCGGCGCGCTCGCACAGGTGCTGCGGGCACGCAACGGCCGGCTGGGCTACAACGTGACGCTGCTGCTCGAGATGGGCGAGGAGGCCGCGTCGCCCGGCCTGCATGAGGTCTGCAGGCAGCAGGCCGACAAGCTGCGCGCCGATCTGCTGATCGCCTGCGACGGGCCGCGCGTGAACGCCCGGCGCCCGACGCTGTTCCTCGGTTCGCGCGGCGCGGTCAACTTCAGCCTGCGGTTGCGCGCCCGGCCGCGCGGCTATCACTCCGGCAATTGGGGCGGCGTGCTCGCCAACCCGGCCACGGTGCTGAGCCATGCGGTGGCGACGCTGGTGGATGCCAAGGGCCGCATCCTGGTCGACGCGCTTCGGCCGCGAAGCATCCCGGACGCGGTACACGAAGCCCTGGCGGCCATCGAGATCGGCGGCGGCGCGGACGACCCCGCGCTGGATGGCGGCTGGGGCGAGCCCGGCCTGAACCCGGCCGAGCGGCTGATGGCCTGGAACACCATCGAGGTGCTCGCGCTCGGCGCGGGCTCGCCGCAGCGGCCGGTCAATGCGATCCCCGGTGAAGCGGTGGCGCATTGCCAGCTGCGCTTCGTGGTGGGCACGCCCTGGCGCGAGCTCGCGTCGATCGTGCGTGCCCATCTCGACGCACATGGATTCGGGCAGGTCGAGGTGCAGGTCACGCTCGAAGGCGCCGCGACCCGTCTGGACCTCGACAACCCCTGGGTCGGCTGGGCCCAGCGCTCCATCGAGGCGAGCACGGGCCAGCGCCCCGACCTTCTGCCGAACCTCGCCGGCTCTTTGCCCAACGATGTCTTCGCCGACCTGCTGGGCCTGCCGACCTTGTGGGTGCCCCACTCCTACCCGGCCTGTGCACAGCATGCGCCCAACGAACACCTGCTTGCGCCACTCGCCCGCGAGGGCCTGCAGATCATGGCCGGCCTGTACTGGGATCTCGGCGATGCCGCCGCGAACACACCCTGGCAGGCTGGATCGATCGCTGCAACTTCCCATCAGAAAGCCGCATGAAGCAACTCGCCCAACTCCTTGCCGCCATCGCCTTCACCGCCGCTGCCGGCCTCGCGCAGGCCGCCGATGCCTGGCCTGCCAAGACCATCAAGCTGGTCGTGCCCTTCCCGCCCGGTGGCGGCACCGACATCGTGGCGCGCGCGCTGGGTCAGAAGCTGGCCGATCGGCTCGGCCAGCCGGTCGTCGTCGACAACAAGCCCGGCGCAGCGACCATCATCGGCGCCGACGCGGTCGCCAAGGCGCAGCCTGACGGCTACACGCTGCTGGTCTCGGGTTCTTCCACCTACAGCGTGAATGCAGCGCTGCGTGCGCGACTGCCCTACGACCCGCTGAAGGACCTGGCGCCGGTGGCGATCATCGCGAAAGCGCCGCTGGTGCTGGTGGTCAATGCGGCCTCGCCCTGGCACAGCGTGGCGGCACTCGCCGCTGCGGCCAAGGCCAAGCCCCAGGGCATCCGCTACGCCACCTTCGGCAGCGGCTCCGGCCCGCATCTGGCCGGCGAAATGTTCGCGATGGCAGCGGGCGTGAAGCTGCAGGACGTGCCTTACAAGGGCAGCAGCCAGAGCGCGATCGCATTGATCGGCGGCGAGATCGAGATGGGCATCGACACCGTGGCCGCCGTCGCGCCGCATGTGCGCTCGGGCAAGCTGCGCGCATTGGCCGTCGTGGGTACGACGCGTTCCAGCATGCTGCCGGACGTGCTCACCATGGCCGAGCTCAAGATGCCCGACGCCACCTTCGACGCCTGGTACGGATTGGCTGCGCCGGCCGGCACCCCAGCACCGGTGATCCAGAGGCTGGCGGCCGAGGTAAGCGCCACGATGGCTGACAAGGCGATTCAGGACCAGCTGCGCGCACAGGGCATGGAGCCCGTGATGATCGGCGCGGCCCCTTTCCGGAGCCTGATGGAATCGGAGATTTCGCGCTATCGCGCGCTGGCGCATCGGGCGGGGATCGCCGCCGAATGAGCGGCGGCCCTGCTCGCTCCTACTTCTTGTAGTTGGCGATGCCGTCCATGATTTCCTTCTTGGCGGCGTCGATGCCTTCCCAGCCCAGCACCTTGACCCACTTGCCGGCTTCCAGGTCCTTGTAGTGCTCGAAGAAGTGCGTGATGGCCTTCAGGCGCATCGGGTTCACGTCTTCGACCTTCTTCCAGTGGCTGTAGATCGGCAGCACCTTGTCGGTGGGCACGGCAAGCACCTTGCCGTCGACGCCGGCCTCGTCCTCCATCATCAGGATGCCGATCGGGCGGCACGGCACCACCACGCCGGGCACCAGCGCCCAGGGGGTGATGACCAGCACGTCGACCGGATCGCCGTCGCCCGAGAGCGTCTGCGGCACGTAGCCGTAGTTGGTCGGGTAGTGCATCGCGGTCGTCATGAAGCGGTCGACGAAGATCGCGCCGGATTCCTTGTCGACTTCGTACTTGATCGGGTCGGCGTTCATCGGGATTTCGATGACGACGTTGAAGGCTTCGGGGGCGTCTTTGCCGGGGGAAACTTGGCCGAGGGACATAGGTCTGTCTTGGAGTAGTTGAAAGTGTTCGCGGGATGCGGACAAACCCGAAGTTTACTTTCCGTGTCACGGCCCGGTCGCACGAAACTCGGCATTTGCCTGTAAATTGGCCGCGTTGGCCAATCGGCCCCGGCTTTTTGCAAGGCATCGGGGCTTCGAGGAAGCAACGCGGCGGAAGCACTGACCCGTACGCGTTGCGCGCAGGGCTAAGTGCTTTCGTCTCCACAAGTCACAACGTACGAATGGAGAAGCAAGGCATGATCGGCAACACCCCTCTCGTCCTCGCCATCGTCTGCGGCCTCGTGGCCGTGGGCTATGGTTTCTGGGCGCGCAGCTGGATTCTTTCGAAAGACCCGGGCAACGCCCGAATGCAGGAGATCGCGGCCGCGATCCAGACCGGCGCCGCGGCCTACCTGGCCAAGCAGTACCGCACGATCGCCGTAGTCGGCATCGTGCTCGCGATCCTGATCGGGATCTTCCTCGATGCGACCACCGCGGCCGGCTTCGTGGTCGGCGCGCTGCTCTCGGGCGCCTGCGGCTTCATCGGCATGAACGTCTCGGTGCGCGCCAACGTGCGCACCGCGCAGGCCGCGACCCAGGGCATCGGCCCGGCGCTCGACGTCGCCTTCCGCGGCGGCGCCATCACCGGCATGCTGGTGGTGGGGCTGGGCCTGCTGGGCGTCACGATCTTCTACTGGTTCCTCGTGGGCAACGGCAACCTGACGCCGGACAAGAACCTCGCCAACCTGCTCAACCCGCTGATCGGCTTCGCATTCGGCTCCTCGCTGATCTCGATCTTCGCGCGGCTGGGCGGCGGCATCTTCACCAAGGGCGCCGACGTCGGCGCCGACCTGGTGGGCAAGGTCGAGGCCGGCATTCCGGAGGACGACCCGCGCAACCCGGCGGTGATCGCCGACAACGTGGGCGACAACGTCGGCGACTGCGCCGGCATGGCGGCTGACCTGTTCGAGACCTATGCGGTGACGCTGATCGCGACCATGGTGCTGGGCGCGCTGATGGTGGCGGCGGCGCCGGTCAACGCCGTGCTGTACCCGCTGGCGCTCGGCGGCGTATCGATCATCGCGTCGATCATCGGCTGCTTCTTCGTCAAGGCCTCGCCGGGCATGGTCAACGTGATGCCGGCGCTCTACAAGGGGCTGGCGGTGGCGGGCGGCCTGTCGCTGATCGCGTTCTGGTTCGTGACGCAATGGCTCATCCCCGACAACGCGATCGCGGCCTCGGGCAGCCAGTTCAAGCTCTTCGGCGCCTGCTTCGTCGGCCTGGCACTCACGGCCGCACTGGTGTGGATCACAGAGTTCTATACCGGCACGCAGTACTCGCCGGTACGCCACATCGCACAGGCTTCGACCACCGGGCACGGCACCAACATCATCGCGGGCCTTGGCGTGTCGATGCGCTCCACCGCCTGGCCGGTGATCTGCGTCTGCATCGCGATCATGGCGTCCTATTGGCTCGCGGGCCTCTACGGCATCGCAGTGGCGGCCACGGCCATGCTCAGCATGGCCGGCATCGTGGTCGCGCTCGACGCCTACGGCCCGATCACCGACAACGCCGGCGGCATCGCCGAGATGTCGGAAATGCCGGCCAGCGTGCGCGACATCACCGACCCGCTGGACGCCGTGGGCAACACCACCAAGGCCGTGACCAAGGGCTACGCGATCGGCTCGGCCGGCCTGGCCGCGCTGGTGCTGTTCGCCGACTACACCCACAAGCTCGAGAGCTACGGGCAGGCCATCAGCTTCAACCTGAGCGACCCGATGGTGATCGTGGGCCTCTTCATCGGCGGCCTGATCCCCTATCTCTTCGGCGCCATGGCGATGGAGGCTGTGGGCCGCGCGGCCGGTTCGGTGGTCGAGGAAGTGCGCAGGCAGTTCCGTGAGATCCCCGGCATCATGGAAGGCACCGGCAAGCCGGAGTACGGCCGTGCCGTGAGCATGCTCACTGGTGCGGCCATCAAGGAAATGATGATCCCGAGCCTGCTGCCCGTGGTGGTGCCGATCGTGGTCGGCCTGCTGCTGGGTCCGAAGGCGCTGGGCGGTCTGCTGATGGGCACCATCGTCACCGGCCTGTTCGTCGCCATCTCGATGTGCACCGGCGGCGGCGCCTGGGACAACGCCAAGAAGTACATCGAGGACGGCAACCACGGCGGCAAGGGCTCCGAGGCGCACAAGGCCGCCGTCACCGGCGACACCGTGGGCGACCCCTACAAGGACACGGCCGGGCCGGCGGTGAACCCGCTGATCAAGATCATCAACATCGTGGCGCTCTTGATCGTGCCGCTGGTGGTCAAGTTCCACACCGGCGACGCAGCCGCGATGACAACGCCCGCTGCAGCGCCTGCTCCGATCACCGCGCCTGCGCCGGCGCCCGCAACGGCACCGGCGGCCTCGGGTGACATGGGCGCCTCGATCAAGACCGACAACGGCGTGGTCAAGTTCTATTTCGCCACCGCCAGCGCCGAGGTGCCCGCAGGCTCGAGCGCCGCGCTGGCCGATATCGTCAAGGCGGTTCAAAGCGGCGGCCGCGTGCTCGTGAGCGGCTACCACGACGCCAGCGGTGATGCCGAAAGGAATGCCGAGCTCGCCAAGCAGCGTGCCCTGGCAGTGGGCGCCGCGCTCAGGCTGGCCGGCGTGGCCGACGACAAGGTGGAGCTTGCCAAGCCCGCGCAAACGCAGGCCGACGGGCCGCCGGCCGAAGCGCGGCGGGTTGAAGTGAAGCTTCGGTAAGGGGTACGCGGCGCGCGCCGGCTGCGCGCGCCGCGGCGCTCAGTTCAGGCTGATGCCGTGCGTCGGCAGCGCGCCTTGCTCGGTGCGCAGCGGCACGCCCTGGAGCGTGTCGAAGTCGGACGGCGCATCCGGCATGCGCATCTCTTCCAGCTCGTGCAGCGAGGCCACCCAGCGGCCGGCCGCGGAGTTGGCGGGCTCGTCGTTGGTGAAGATGCCGTCGCGGATGTAGAAGGTTTCGCCGGCAGGCCGCTCGGCATGCAATTCGATCAGGCGTGCGATCGGGAAGGTATAGGTGACCAGTTTTTCCTTGGTCTTGCGGTCCTTGCCGCCGCAATTGAAGAAGCCTTCCGCGGCAATGACGATGCAGGAGCCGTCGACCTGGCTGTCGATGTCGCCGCCGCAGCGCCATACGGCGGTGGGCAGGCGAACGCGCACCTTGTCGATCACGAGATCGCGCTGCTTGTTGAGGGCGTTGAGGGGCGGCACCAGCGAGCGCAGCTGCCGCAGGCGATCGGCGAAGTTGTCGTCCATGCTGAATTCGACGTGGTGCGTGGCGCCACCCGAGCGCTTGACGACCTGCATGATGACGTGGCGGGGCGGCCTGCTCATACGCGCTCCGACCAATAGAAGGCAATGGTTTTAAGCGGGATCATTTGATCGACCATCAATTAGAACTTTGGTATTGAGGCAAATAATTGCATCAATTGTTTCCAACTGTAGATCGAAATTCGCCGCTTTGGTAGCCGATTTGCAGAGGCAAATCGAATTCGTCAACTACGTCGCAACGCTGTCACGATCGATCAACTCGTCGAGTGCCTTGCATGAGGGCGCGCAGACGGTTTGCGACTTGCCCAGCAGCTGCCTGGTCCGCATCTGGGAGCGCACGCGGTGCTTGCCGCACATGAAGCAGGACATGGTCGCGCCACTGAACGAAGCCGAGGCGCGGAAAGGAGAGCCCGGCGCCTTGGCCTTGTAGCGCAGGCCGTCTGCCACGACGGCGGTCTTGACATCAGCCTTGGCCATGGGTCGCGTCGGGTTCGGCATGGCGCATGGCGCGCGTGATGGCGTCCTTGGCAGCCAGTTCGGCGGCCAGCGAGGCATCCAGCCCGGAGCGGCACAGGCCGGCGTGCTGATAGTTGAGGTTTTCGTACACCTCGGCGGCGGCCGGATAGGCGTCCAGCAACTGCCCGAGGCCGGTGCCGGGCTCGACCTCGCGGAACTCGTCCACCAGGTGCATCACGACCGACCGGTACTGCTCGGCACCCACCGGCACGGCGCTGTGCTCGAGCCGCTCGAGGAGCTGGGCCAGCACGTGCGTCACCGCCAGATCGGCCTTGGGCGACGGAGTCTTGGTAGCGTTCATGGCTCGCATCTGGGGCACGGACGCCGGATTACAAGGGTGCGGCGGCCCGCGCATCCCGGAACTTCATCAGGAGGCTGTGCAGCATCTCGGTGGACAGGCCGTGGATCACCAGCCGGTGCCCCGCGCGCAGGGTCGACAGCGGCACCAGCGGGTGCTTGTTGTTCACCAGGATCAGGTGCTCGGGCGCATCCAGCACGGTGGCGGCGTAGATGCCGATGGTTTCGTCGAGCTGAAGCGAATTGGCAGCGCGCCAGAAGTCGTTGTCGGTCAGCATGAGCTGATAGAGCGGCGTGAACAGCTCGATCGCGCTTTGCAAGTCGAGAAAATTGAGCCTGCCGTGCGGCATGTCTTCGATTTGCAAGGCGGGCTCGCGGATCATCGAGAAATCGACCCGCTCTGCCTTGCGCAACTGGAGACCCTGCGCGCGCAGCGCCTGGTTGAGCCGGATCACGAAATTGAAGAGGTTCAGGTCGTGCTGCAGGAACATGTCCTCCTTCAGCGCGTCGATGTCGGCCGGCTCCAGCGGCGCGGTAGCGACCGGCACCGGCGAATTGGCGCCGATGAAGGCCAGCACCTGCGAACCCAGGTGGAAGTGCCGCAGGATCAGCCAATTCGCCTCGGGCGAGACGAAGCGTTGGAGGCCCCAGGCCAGCAGGCGGTGCAGCAGCCGCGAATGCGCCCACTTGCGCGGCACGAACACCTTGATCACCTGGAACAGCACGATGGCGGCGCGCGCCAGCGGCCGCAAAAACGGCAGCAGGTACTGGCGCGAGGCCGAACTCGAATCGGCGAGCCAGGCCGCCTTCACCTTGTCGGGCAGCGGCGTGCTCTGGTCGAGGTAGAGGGCGAGCCAGGGGCTCGGGTCGCGCAGATCGTGCTGCTGCGCCAGGAAGTCCGGAGTTGTGCTCATGCTTGCATTCGTTCCGTGACGTGCTCGAACTGCATCAGGTAGAGCGCCGCGGTGTGGCGCGCGGTGTCGACGATCTGGCGCGCGGCCCTGCCCTCGCCATCGAGCGCCATCGCCATCTCGACCGCGGCCAGCCAGCGATTGAGGTGATTCTCGTCGTTGTGGCCGTGATACTCGAGGAAGCGGAAGGCCTCGGGCGGCAGCTTCAGCCCGGGCTTGATCAGCGGCAGCAGCGCCGGCACGATGCGCTGCCCGGTGCCTTCGATGATGTAGATCGCGCCCAAAAGCCCGATCGGGTTGCGCGTCGCGGCCAGGCCATGCAGGTAGGCGTTGAGCGCTTCACCGCCCGGGTTGCGCCGCAGGGCATCGATGACTGCGATGCTGCCGCCCGCCTTGCGGTAGTCGTTGAACAGGATCATGAAGTCGTCCTGCTCCTCGCCGGCATGCACGCCGATCAGCGCCGCCAGCGCCTGGTAGGGCTCGGCCAGCGAGGCGGCGCCTTCGCGCATCCACTTGCTGCCCTCGCGCACCTGGGGAATCCAGTTCTCCATCCAGTTCAAGTAGTCGGCGAGCGCGAAGCGGCGCTCGCGGATCTGCCGCACCAGCGGCGTGCGCCAGACGCGCGAACGGTAGTCGTGCCAGATCGCGGCCAGCTCGGTGAGCAGTTCGCCCAGGCCCTCGGGCGCGGCGGCCGGGTCGTGCGGCGGCGCAATGACCTCAGTCGGCGCCTCGGCCGCCGCCTCCGCGCGAACCGGCGCAGGCGCAGCGGCAGCAGCGGCGCCGGCCTCTTCGACCTCGAACAGCATGTACGCCGCCATGAAGCGGCCCGACTCGGGCACGTAGCAGAAGATCTGCTCGCCGGGTTTCAGGGTCTTGGTCTGCAGGAATTCGGCCAGCATGATCATGATCGAGGCCGCGCCGGTGTTGCCGCGCCAGGCCAGATTGCTGTACCAGCGCTCGCGCGGAATGGCGAGGCCGGCCTTGTGCATCAGGCCGTCGACCACGGGAATGAACTTCTCCGACGAGTAGTGGCACAGGAAATGGTCGACCCGCGCCGGGTCGAGCCAGCCCTCGCGCACCAGCCCTGCGTATTCGTGGATGCCGATGTCGAACAGGTGCGGCAGAAGCCGGATGTCCTGCCTGAGCGACAAGGCGCCCGCGGCCTCGGCCTCGCCCCAGGAGCCGAAGTCCAGGTGCCCGCGCGAGCGATCCTCGGTCAAGCCCAGCTGCATGCACACGGGGTAGTCGCCCGAGAAAGCGCGCTGGTGGATCCACTTGAGGCGCAGGCGCACGCCCGGCGCGCCGGCCAGCGCCGGCGCACCATCGGACAGCAGCAACGCACCGGCACCATCGGACAGCATCCAGCGCAGGAAGTGCGAGTCGAAATCGGTGTCGTATCCGCGCGCCGCGAAGCGCGAGCGCTTGAACAGGCGCGAAGGCATCTCGCTCGCCACCGCCAGCGCCGAGCGATGCGCGCCGAGCTCCACGCCCTGCGCCGCCGACTGGATCGCCGACACGCCGGCCGCACAGATGCCGTGCACCGAGAGCGTCTCCATCGGCGGTGCCGCGAGCTCGCCCTGGATCATGTTGGCGAAGCCCGGCATCAGCGCATCGCCGCCCGAGGAGCCGCTGGCCAGCAGCGACACACGCGAGATCTCGGCCGCGCCCTGCTGCAGGCAGTGGCGGATCGCACCCGACGCGAGCTGCGCGTTGGTGTGCACCGTGCGGCCCTCGGCGTCGATCGCGTAGTAGCGCTCGCGGATGCCGTTCTCGGCCAGGATGCGCCGCTTGATGCGCTCCGACATCCGGTTGAGCGGCGCGATGTAGGCATCCATGCGTTCGTTGGACACGGGCGCGCCGGGCATGAAGTAGCCGGCACTTTCGAGATAGACACGCTGGAAGGAAACGGGCATGGATCAGGACTGTGGATTGGAATTCGGAGACATCAGCGAGCGACTGCGAAAGCGCGGCACGAGCGCACCCAGGACGAACACGCGCGCCATGTACACGAGGAGGCCGCGCTCGTTGAGCGCAGGGTCGACGCGCGCACGGTAGTGCTCGCTGTGCAGCCGTGAAAGCGCCGACCAGTGCACCTTCGAGTTCTCGTGATGCGCCGTGTGCAGGCCGATGTTGAACAGGAGCGGATTGATCAGTCCTTCGAAGTTGCGCGCGTAATCGAGCGAAGCACCTTCCGGGCGCGGCCGGCCGTCCGCATGCGCATGCTGAAGGTAGTTGGTGGCCAGCAGCCAGTGCAGGCCATGCAACTGCGGCAGGATGACAAACAGCACTGCCTTCTGCCAATCGAGCGCCAGCAGCGCGGTCCAGCTGCCGAGCCAAAGCACATACTGCGCCATGCAGTAGCGCCACGCGCCCGGCCAGTGGCGCCGCAGCCGGCCCAGCCAGGCCACGAACACCGGGTAGAGCACGGCCACGGCCTGCAGCGGATGCAGGAGGTAGCCCAGCAGGTGATTGGTGTCGCCACCGAAGCGGTAGGTGCGCGCAGCGTCCTTCGGCCCGTGCCGGTGGCGATGGTGATTGGCCACGTGCGCCGGCCAGAACACGAAGGTCGGATGGCCCTGCAGCAGCGTCAGCCAGCAATCGGTGAAGCGGTTCGCCCGGCGGCCGCGCCACAGACGCAGGTGCGCATGGTTGTGATGGATCACGCTGACCCCGAGCGTGAGGAACAGCATCGCGCCATACGGCAGCCAGTGGAAGCCGTGCACCCATTGCCAGGCCGCCAGCGCAGGCAGTGCGGCAAGGTAGGCCAGGCTCTGCCAGTCGCGCCAATGGCGCAGGCGCGGCAGGCGCGCTGGACGATCAGGCCGAGACGCCACGGTTTCTCTCTTGCTCGCGATACGCGCGCAGCTGCGGCTCGGCCGCATCGGCCGCGACGCGCGTGCGGAACAGCCGGTCCATGAAGGTGAACTGGAAGCCGTAGTTGCCGCTGTGGCAGGTGTGGTGCAGATGATGCCGGCGGCTGGCGGCGAACCAGTGGTTGTATGAGACCTTCGGAAAGAAGTCGTAGTTCGAATGCCCGACGTTGTTGAAGAACAGGCTGAACAACGGCACCGAGGCCAGCGCCCAGAAGCTGAAGTCGTGCACCAGCATCGGCGGCAGGATCACGTTGCCCAGCAGCAGCGCCTCGAGCGGATGAAAGCTGTAGGTGGCAAAGGGTGTGGTCACGACCGAGCGATGGTGCGGGCCATGGAAGCGCCGCAGGAGCCGGGTGTGCAGCAGACGGTGGTTGAGCCAGAAATGCACGTCGTTCCAGACCGCCAGCGAGAGGATCTCCAGTGCGATCTGCAGTCCGCTCGGGTTCGCATCGAGCCGCGCCCAGCCCAGTTGCAGGAATCCCCATGGGAACACCATGCCGATGCCGAAGACCAGCACCGACACGGCCGACTGCGCGAGCTCCCGGCGCAGCTGTCCAGGCGACACCGGCCGCGGGTCGAGTTCGCGGCCGATGCCCAGCGCGGGCAATAGCCTGCGCGTCAGCAGCCAGTTGGCGGCGCCGAAGAGCAGGTAGATGCTGCCGAAGAAGGCCACGCCCCACAGCATGACCTGCAGGACGGACAAGGATTGGAAGGTGGCTGCCACGCGCGAGGCTACAGGAGCATTTCCGGCACGATCGGCGCGATCAGCCTGTTGTAGAAGCGCTGGAAGAAGGTCGCCTCCGGCTCGGAGGTGAGGACCATCTCCTTCTCGCCGTCGGTGGTGAGCCACTCGACGGCGCCGGTGTCCTTGGCCAGGCGCAGGCGGTAGGAGTTCTGCACCCTGCTGACGTTGATCACGCGCAGCAGCTCGCGCGCCAGCTGCGGACTGTCGATCAGCACGCCCATCTCGGTGTTCTGGGTGGCCGAGCGCGGGTCCAGGTTGGCCGAGCCGATGAGGAGGCGGGTGCGGTCGATGGCCGCGGTCTTGGCGTGCAGGCGTCCCAGCGAAGTGCCGAAGGAGCCGAAGCGCTTGCTCGCGGTGGTGCGTTCGGGGCTCAGCTCGTAGAGGTCGGCGCCCGATCTCAGCAGCCGTTGCCGATAGCGCACATAGCCCGTGTGGACCAGCGGCTCGTCGTTGGCGGCCAGCGAGTTGGTCAAGAGCACGACCTTGACCTTGCGCTGGGCCAGGTCCTCGAAGGCCGCCATGCCCTTGTCGCCCGGCACCAGATAGGGCGAGGTCATCTGCACCTCGTTCTTGGCGCCCAGCAGGATGGTCCACATGCGCATCGTGACGCTGGTGGCCAGGGCTTCGTCGGCTGTCATGGTGGTGGGCTTGGTGGGCGGATCCGCCACCGCATTGGCCCAGCCCCACAGCAGGCCCATGCGGCCGCCGTCGAGCTCTTCGGCGATCGGCCCGTAGCCGAGGATGTCGGCGGGCGGCAGCACGATCTTGGGCGGCGGCGCGGCCATGCCGATCCAGGAATCGAACTCCGCCGTCCCGGGCGTTCGGCCGCCCTCGCCGCGCACGATGTCCTCGATCGGCCAGACCTGCTCGCTGTTCCAGTAGGCGTCGAAGATGGATTCGAGCTGCGGCAGCACCTTGCCCACCACCACCGCGTCCATGTCGATGAAGTTCTGCGCCTCGCTGAGCACGAAGTACTCGTCGGCGATGTTGCGCCCGCCCACCACCGCCATCACGCCGTCGGCGATGAAGAGCTTGTTGTGCATGCGGTGGTTGAGCCGATAGATCTCGTGCGGCGAGGCGACGAAACGCGAAAGGAAACCGTCGCGGCCGCAGCAGAAGGGATTGAAGAGCCGCACGTCGACGTTGGGCGTCTGCGAAAGCGCCAGCAGCAGGTACTGGCTCTTGGCCGTGTAGAGGTCGTCCACCAGCACGCGCACCTTGACGCCGCGCGCCGCGGCCTCGCGCAGCGAGCGCATCAGCAGGCGGCCGACGGCATCGTTCTCGAGCTGGTAGTACTGCACCACCAGCGAGCGCTCGGCCCGCTGTGCGAGCTGGATGCGTGCATCGAGCGAGTACACGCCGAGCGGCATCAGGCGAAAGCCGGAATGCTCGTCCGGCGGCGTGGATGCGGCGACGATCTTCGCCAGCGTGGTCGACGGATCCGCCGGCGCCGCATGCTCCGCGGGCCGCTCCCTGGCCGGCGGCAGCGAGCCGCAGGCGCCGAGCCCAGCGGCCAACGCGCACAGCAGCGCGATGCGCAGCAGATGGACCAGTGCGGTCATGATCTTTCCCCTCTTTGTCTGTTATTAATACGGCAGCGCACGCCTGCCGGTTTCACCTCTGCCCGCGCAACGCGTCCGGGTTCTAGAATTCGCCATGCCCCTCCCGGAGTTACGTCATGACCCGATGGATTCTCGCGCGTATCGCCGCATCTGCGCTCGCAAGCCTCGCACTTTCTCCAGCCTTCGCCGCTCTCGACATCGGCGACCCGGTGCCCAAGTTCACGGCCACTGCGGCGCTGGGCGGCAAGACCTTCCGCTACTCGCTGGCCGACGCACTGGCCAAAGGGCCGGTGGTGGTTTATTTCTTCCCGGCGGCCGGCACCACGGACTGCAACATCGAGGCGCACGCTTTCGCTGAGGCGATTGGCCAGTTCGAGGCGGTGGGCGCCACGGTGATCGGCGTCTCGGCCGACGACGTCGACACGTTGAAGGACTTCTCGGTCAAACAGTGCCAGAGCAAATTCCCGGTCGCCTCCGACCAGTCCAAGACGGTGATCCAGGGTTTCGATGCGCTGATGCAGACGCGCCCGGATTTCGCCAACCGGCTTTCCTACGTGATCTCGCCGAACGGCACCGTGGCCTACTACTACCAGAACCTCAATCCCGACAAGCACGTGGAGCGCATGCTCAATGCCGTGAAGGCGCTGCCGAAGTCGACCGCCAGCCGCTAGCGGGTGCTCCGGGCGGCGGCCGGCCGCTTTCGCGCACAATTTCGGCCATGCAACTCCATTACATCGGCAACCAAAACATCGCTTCCTCCTCCGGCCGCACCCTACCGGTGATCGACCCCTCCGACGGCCAGACCTTCGACGAACTGCAGCGCGGCAATGCAGCCGACATCGATGCCGCCGTGCGCGCCGCGCGTCATTGCTTCGAGACCCACTGGCACAAGAAGAGCGCGGCCGACCGCGGCCGGCTGCTCTACCTGCTCTCCCAGAGAATCGCCGCGCACGCCGACGAGCTGGCGCTCATCGAACAACGCGATTGCGGCAAGCCGGTCAAGCAGGCGCGTGCCGATGCCCTGGCGCTGGTGCGCTACTTCGAGTTCTACGCCGGCGCCTGCGACAAGCTGCACGGCGAGACCATCCCCTATCAGGAGGGCTACAGCGTCTTCACCTGGCGCGAACCGCACGGCGTCACCGGCCACATCATTCCGTGGAACTACCCGATGCAGATCTTCGGCCGCAGCGTCGGCGGCGCGCTGGCCGCAGGCAACGTCTGCGTGGTCAAGCCCTCGGAAGACGCCTGCCTGTCGCTGATCCGCGTCGCGCAACTCGCGGCGGAGGTCGGTTTCCCGCCTGGCGCGATCAACATCGTGACCGGCTACGGCCACGAAGTCGGTGATGCGCTGGCGCGCCACGAGGGCATCGACCACATCAGCTTCACCGGCAGCCCGAAAGTGGGCACGCTGATCCAGCAGGTCGCGGCCGAGCGCCACTGCCCGGTCACGCTCGAGCTCGGCGGCAAGAGCCCGCAGATCATCTTCGCCGACGCCGACCTGGGCGCCGCCATTCCGGTGCTGATCAACGCGATCGTGCAAAACGCCGGCCAGACCTGCTCGGCCGGCTCGCGCGTGCTGATCGAACGCGAGATCTACGAGCCGCTGCTCGAGCGGCTCGGCCATGCCTTCGAGGCGCTGCGCGTCGGCCCCGCCGCGATGGACCTCGACGTCGGCCCGCTGATCCGCCAGACGCAGCAGCAGCGCGTCTGGGACTTTCTGTCCGATGCCCAGCACGCCGGCATTCCAATGGTGGCGCAGGGCGTGGTGGTCGACGAGGCGCCGGAAACCGGCTTCTACCAGGCGCCGACCCTGCTGCGCGACGTGCCGGTGGGGCATCGCTTGGCGCAGGAAGAAGTCTTCGGCCCGGTGCTGGCCGCGATGGCGTTCAGCGACGAGGACGAGGCCGTGGCGCTCGCCAACGCCACGCAGTTCGGCCTGGTCGCCGGCATCTGGACCGAGAACGGCGCGCGCCAGTTCCGCATGGCCAAGCGCGTGAAGAGCGGCCAGGTGTTCATCAACAACTATGGCGCGGGCGGCGGTGTCGAACTGCCCTTCGGCGGCGTCAAGTCCTCAGGCTATGGCCGCGAGAAGGGCTTCGAAGCGCTCTACGGCTTCACCACGCTGAAGACCGTGGCCGTGCGCCACGGCTGATCATCATCAGCCGAGGGCGGTGTCCAGCAGCATCATCAGCACGAAACCCACCATCAACCCGCCCGTCGCAAAGGCCTCGTGGCCCTTGCGGTGGGACTCGGGAATGATCTCGTGGCTGATCACGAACAGCATCGCGCCGGCGGCAAAACCCAATCCCCAGGGTAGCAAGGCGGCCGACCCGCTCACGATCGCTGCACCGAGCACGGCACCCACCGGCTCGACCAGGCCGGACGCCATGCCGAGCCCGACCGCGAAAGGCCGCCGGTAGCCCGCGGCGAGCAGCGCCACCGCAACCACCAGGCCTTCGGGCACGTCCTGGATCGCGATGCCGGTCGCCAGCGCGCTGCCGCGCAGCGCATCCCCGCCTGCGAAGCCGACGCCGATCGCCAGGCCTTCGGGCAGGTTGTGCAGCGCAATTGCGAACACGAACAACCAGGTGCGGCGGAGCACGCCTGCGTTCTGCCCCTCCACGCCCTTGATGAAATGCTCGTGCGGCAGCACGCGGTCCAGCACCAGCAGCGCGAGCGCGCCGAGCAGGATCGCGCCGCCGACGATGCCCCCGGCACCCCACGCATCCGCACCCGCGGCGCGCGCGGCGGCAATGCCGGGGATGATCAACGAGAAGGCGCTGGCCGCCAGCATCACGCCAGCGCCGAAACCGAACAGCGTGTCCTGCGCGCGATCCGACAGACGCTGCGAGAACAGGATGGGCAAGGTGCCCAGCGCGGTCGCGAGCGCGGCCACCGAGCCGCCGGTCAAGGCCTGCAGCACCACCGGGCGACTGGTCACGAACTGCCAGAACTGCGCACCCAGCACCAGCACGCCGGCCAGCACGATCGAGATTCCGACCAACTGCCGCAGCGGCAGCACGGGGCGCTTGGCGGCGCTGGCAAGGGATGAGCTGTTGTCCATGAGCAAATGATAATAATTCTCATCTGGTTCATGCTTCAGGAATTTCAATCCCGGCGATAGAGCGCCGCCGGCGAGGTGCCTACACTTGCGCGTTCCTATTTCCCCGGAGACATACCGAATGCGCGTCAAGGACAAATCCATCATCGTGACCGGCGCCGGCGGCGGCATCGGCGAAGGCATCGCAAAGCGGCTGGCAGCCGAAGGCGCGCAGGTCGTCGTCAACGACATCAATGCCGCACTCGGCGAACAGGTGGTCGAAGCCATCCTGCGCGCCGGCGGCCGGGCCTCTTTCTTCGCCGCCGACGTCACCAAGTCGGCCGAAGTCAAGGCGCTGGTCGAGGCCGCGGTCCAGCGCCACGGCAAGCTCGACGTGATGGTCAACAACGCTGGCTGGACGCACCGCAACCGCCCGGCACTCGAAGTGAGCGAGGACGAGTTCGACCGCTGCTACGCGGTCAATGTAAAGAGCATCTACCTGTCGACCGTGCATGCCGTGCCGGCGTTGCGCGCCAACGGCGGCGGCTCCTTCATCAACATCGCCTCCACCGCCGGCGTGCGGCCGCGTCCGGGCCTCACCTGGTACAACGGCTCGAAAGGCGCGGTCATCACCACCAGCAAGTCGCTCGCCGCCGAATTCGGCCCCGACAACATCCGCGTGAACTGCATCAACCCGGTGTTCAACCCCGACACCGGCCTGGCCGCCGAGTTCGCCGGCGGGCCGATCACCGAGGAGCGCAAGGCCAAGTTCCGCGCCACCATCCCGCTCGGCCGCTTCTCGACCGCGCTCGATGTGGCCAATGCGGCGCTCTACCTGGCCAGCGACGAGGCGTCCTTCATCAGCGGCGTCTGCATCGAGGTCGACGGCGCGCGCTGCGTCTAGGGAAAAGGCGGCGCAGACCGCCCGAACGAATCCCATCCACAACGAGGAGACAAGAATGATGAAGCCATTCAAGCGCTGCCTGCGCCACATCGCGGCCGGCCTCTTCTTCGCGGGGCCGCTGCTGGCCGCCGCGCAATCGCTGCCGACCACCAGCCCCGAGCGCGTCGGGCTCTCCAGCGAGCGCCTGCAGATGCTCACCGACGTGCTCAAAGCAGACGTGGCGGCCAACAAGATCCCCGGCGCCGTATTGCTGGTGGCGCGGGGCGGCAAGGTCGCCTGGTTCGAGCCCATCGGCCGGCTCGACCCGGCCGCCGGCACCCCGATGCCGCGCGACGGGATCTTCCGCATCTACTCGATGAGCAAGCCCATCACGACGGTCGCCGCGATGATGCTGGTCGAAGACGGGCGCATGAAGCTCGACGACCCGGTCGCGATGTACCTGCCCGAGTTCGCCAACATGACGGTCGGCGTCGAGAAGCCGGGCAGCGACGGCAAGCCGGTGCTCGAGACCGTGCCGGCACGCCGGCCGATCACGGTGTACGACCTGATGCGCCACACCTCGGGCCTGACCTACGGCTTCTTCGGGCCCGGGCTGGTCAAGCAGGCCTACAACGCAGCCAACCTGCATGCCGGCGATCCGAGCAATGCGGAGTTCTCGCAGCGTCTGGCCAAGCTGCCGCTGGCCTATCAGCCAGGCACCACCTGGGACTACAGCTACTCGACCGACATCCTGGGCCGCGTGGTCGAGGTGGTGTCGGGCCAGACGCTCTACCAGTTCGAAAAAGCCCGCCTGCTCGATCCGCTCGGCATGAAGGACACCAGCTTCTACGTGAGCGATGCGCCGCGCCAGCAGCGCATCGCGGAACCGTTGGCGAGCGACCGCAGCTTCGGCGTCGGCGCCGAGTTCAGCGACCCGCGCGTCGTGCAGAAGGCCGAATCGGGCGGCGGCGGCATGGTGTCGACAGCAGCCGACTACGCGCGCTTCCTGCAGATGCTGCTGAACGGCGGCACGCTCGACGGCAAGCGCTATCTGGGCCCGCGCACGCTGGGCCTCATGGTGTCCGACCATGCCAACGGCGGCGCCGGCATCGCGCCCGGGCCGCTCTACCTGCCGGGTTCGGGCTACGGCTTCGGCTTGGGCTTCGCGGTGCGCCGCAGCAACGGCGAAGCACCCTACCCGGCCGCCGCCGGCGAGTTCAACTGGGGCGGCGCCGGCGGCACCTACATGTGGGTGGACCCCGAGAACCAGATGTTCGTGGTGCTCATGCTGCAATCGCCCAAGCACCGGGTGCACTACCGCAGCTTGCTGCGCAACATGATCTACGCCGCCGTGGTCAAGTAGCCTTGAAAAGGCGTCCGGCCGGGCTATGCGTTAAATTGCCCTTCCCATGAACCAGCACGTCGTCCACGTCTCCGAGATCGGCCGCGCCCGCCGCGTGGCGGCACCGGAGCGCGCCGTGCCGGCCACCGGCGTGCTGCTCGACCGCCTTTCGCGCCCGCTCACCGACCTGCGCATCAGCGTCACCGACCGCTGCAACTTCCGCTGCAGCTACTGCATGCCGAAGGAAGTGTTCGACAAGGACTACCAGTACCTGCCCCACAGCGCCCTCCTGAGCTTCGAGGAGATCACGCGGTTGGCGCGCATCTTCGCGACGCATGGCGTGCACAAGATCCGGCTCACCGGCGGCGAGCCGCTGCTGCGCAAGAACCTGGAAGTGCTGGTGGAGCAGCTGGCCGCCATTCGCACCCCGCAGGGCGCGCCGCTGGACCTCACGCTGACCACCAACGGCTCGCTGCTGGCGCGCAAGGCCGAGGCGCTGAAGGCCGCCGGCCTCAATCGCGTGACCGTGAGCCTCGACGGCCTCGACGACACGGTGTTCCGCAGCATGAACGACGTCGACTTTCCGGTGGCCCAGGTGCTCGCGGGCATCGATGCGGCCCATGCCGCGGGCCTCGGCCCGATCAAGGTCAACATGGTCGTCAAGCGCGGCACCAACGAGCAGGAAATCCTGCCGATGGCGCGCCGCTTCCGCGGCACCGGCGTGGTGCTGCGCTTCATCGAATACATGGACGTCGGCGCCACCAACGGCTGGCGCATGGACGAGGTGCTGCCCTCGGCCGAGGTGGTGGCACGCATCGCCGAGGAATTCCCGCTCGCGCCGCTCGAAGCCAGCGCGCCCGGCGAAACCGCGCAGCGCTGGGCCTATCGCGACGGCGGCGGCGAGATCGGCGTGATCAGCAGCGTGACCCAGGCCTTCTGCCACGACTGCAGCCGCGCGCGCCTGTCGACCGAAGGCAAGCTCTACCTGTGCCTGTTCGCCAGCAGCGGGCACGACCTGCGCCCGCTCCTGCGCGGCGATGCCGACGATGCGCAAATCGCCTCCGCCATCGGCCACATCTGGCAAGGGCGCACCGACCGCTACTCCGAACTGCGCGCATTGCGCGGGCCCGACACCGATGCGGCCGCGCCGCGCCGCGTCGAGATGAGCTACATCGGCGGATGAGCGCGCTCGCCACCATTGCCGCCAGCGAGATCACCGGCCTCGTGCTCGCCGGCGGGCGCGGCTCGCGCATGGGCGGCGTCGACAAGGGCCTGCAGAACTTCAACGGCACGCCGCTCGCGATGCATGCGCTGATGCGCCTCGGCATGCAGGTCGGCGAGCTGATGGTCAATGCCAACCGCAACCTGTCGGCCTACGAATCCTTCGGCGCACCGGTCTGGCCCGACGGCCTGGCCGACTACGCCGGGCCGCTGGCCGGCTTCCTGACCGGGCTGGAACGCTGCGAAACGCCCTATCTGCTGACCGTGCCCTGCGACACACCGCTGTTTCCGCTCGACCTGGCGAGCCGATTGGGCGAGGCCTTGCTGGCCGACGATGCCGAGATCGCCATGGTGAGCGCGCCCGAAGCCGCCGCCGAGTCCGATGGTGCATCGGCACTGCGCCCGCAGCCCGTGTTCTGCCTGCTGCGCGCCACGCTGCTTGAAAGCCTGGTGCGCTTCACCCAGGACGGCGGCCGTAAGATCGACAAGTGGACCGCGCAGCACCGAACGGTGCTGGTGCCCTTCGACCGGCCCGGCGACGCGCCCGACGCGTTCTTCAACGCCAACACCTTGACCGAGCTGCACGCGCTCGAAAACCGATGAGCCGCATCGCCGAGATCGCCGCTGCCCTGGCCGGCTACGACCCGAAAGCCCTGGGCGTCGATGCGGTGCAGGCCTTCCTGGCTCGCCTCGCCGAACCGGCCGTCGTCACGCAGAGCGAGCGCATCGCACTGCGCGACGCGCTCGGCCGGGTGCTGGCCGAGGACATCATCTCGCCCGTCAGCGTGCCGCCGCACGACAACTCGGCGATGGACGGCTTCGCCTTCGACGGCGCGCTGCTCCATGCCGACGCATCGAGCGATGCCTCGGTGGAGCTGCGCGTGGTCGGCACGGCGCTGGCCGGCGCCGCCTGGCGCGGCACGCTCGGCCTGGGCGACGCCGTCAAGATCATGACCGGCGCCATGATGCCCGCGGGCCTCGACACCGTGATCCCGCAGGAGTTCTGTTTCGTCGAGGGCGACCAGGTCCGCTTCCCGGCCAAGGTGCTGCGCCGCGGCGACAACCGCCGCCTGGCCGGCGAGGATCTGATGCAGGGCCAGGCCGCATTGCAACGCGGCGAGCGTCTCTCGCCCGCTGCGCTCGGCATGGTCGCCAGCCTCGGATTGCCGATGGTGCCGGTGCTGCGGCGCCTGCGCGTGGCCTACTTCTCCACCGGCGACGAGATCCTGAGCTTGGGCGAGCTGCCGCGCGAAGGCGCGGTCTACGACAGCAACCGCTACACCGTGTTCGGCCTGCTCACGCGCCTGGGTTGCGAAGTGATCGACCTGGGCCTGGTGCGCGACGATCCCGCGGCGCTGGCCGACACGCTGCGCCGCGCCGCGCGCGAGGCCGACGCGATCATCACCAGCGGCGGCGTCAGCGTCGGCGAGGCCGACCACACGCGCGCCGTGATGCAGCAGCTGGGCGACATGGCCTTCTGGCGCGTCGCGATGCGGCCCGGCCGGCCGATGGCGGTGGGTCTGATCCCCAAGCAAGGCGAAGCCGAGGGCACGGCCGTGCTGTTCGGCCTACCGGGCAATCCGGTTGCCGTGATGGTCACCTTCCTCGCCTTCGTGCGTCCGGCCCTGCTGCGGATGATGGGCTGCCACGCTGCGGGCTGCGCGCCGCCGCCCATGCTGCGCGCCAGGAGCATGGCCGCGATCCGCAAGAAACCGGGCCGCACCGAGTACCAGCGCGGCCGGGTGGAGGCGGTGCCGGGATCGCTGCCCGAGGTCCGCATCGCCGGCAACCAGGGCTCGGGCGTGCTCAGCTCGATGGTCGAAGCCAACGGCCTGGTGGTGCTGCACCATGAGCAAGGCGGCGTGGCCGCGGGCGACGCGGTCGACGTGATGATGTTCGACGGCGTGGGCTAGTCCGCGCGGGAGATGCGCATGCTCGCAGCGCGAATCGAATTGATGCAGCAGATGCCGATCTTCGGTGCCATCGGCGCGGAGGCCATCGAATTCCTGCTGGAGCCCGCGCCCGTGATCCGGGTCGCCGCCGGCGACTTCTTCTGCCGCGAGGGCGATCTGGCCGACGGCATGTACGTGCTCGAAAGCGGCCGTGTGACGATCTCGAAAAGCTGGCAGGGCCGTCAGCTGCTGCTGCGCCGCCTCGGCCAGGGCGACTGCTTCGGCGAGATGGCGCTCCTCGATCTGTTCCCTCGCAGCGCCTCGGTGCGCGCCGACGAGGACTGCAGCGCGATCCGGATCACGGCGGACAATCTGCTGCGCCTGTTCGAGCACGATGCGGAGCAATTCGCGTTGATCCAGATGAACATCGGCCGCGAGCTCAGCCGTCGCCTGCGCATCACCGACGAGCTGCTGTTCCGGGCGCGGATGGGCGAAGCACTGGACGAGCCCGAGCGCATCAACACCCTGCCCGGCCCTCTCTAGATCCGCCCCAGCGCCCGCTCCACGCCCTTGTTGGCCAGCATGTCGGCGCGCTCGTTGCCCGGGTCGCCCGAGTGCCCCTTGACCCAGCGCCACTCGATCTGGTGGCCGCCCTCCGCCACCAGCTTGTCCAACTCCTGCCAGAGTTCGACGTTCTTCACCGGCTGGTTGGTCGAGGTGCGCCAGCCCTTGGCCTTCCAGCCGCGGATCCATTCGGTGATGCCCATGCGCACGTACTGGCTGTCGAGGTAGAGCACGACCTTGCAGGGGCGCTTGAGCGCGCGCAGGCCTTCGATCACGGCCTTGAGTTCCATGCGGTTGTTGGTGGTGCTGAGCTCGCCGCCGAAGAGTTCCTTCTCGGTAGCACCCGACTTGAGCCATGCGCCCCAGCCGCCGGGACCGGGATTGCCCTTGCAGGCGCCGTCGGTGTAGATCTGTACTTCGTTCAAAAAAAGACTTCCTCGTTGTGATCGGTGACTGCGTCGCGATGCACCTTGCCCGCGATCGGCACCGGCGCGCTGGCGCGCTGGGCCGCGCGCCGCCAGTCGGCGCTCAAGACCCGCATGCCGCGCACCCGCTTGACCGCGACCAGAAAATAGACCGCGCCGAAAATCGGCCACCAGCGCTCGCCGGCCGTGTCGAACCAGCGGCAGCGCTCCAGCCAGGCCTCGCTGCGCACCGCCGGCCGGTAGATGCCGAAGTTGCCCGACTCGACCTCGAAGCTCAGCAAGCGCAGCCAGTCGCGCATGCGCCGATAGCCGATGAAGTCGCCGGACTCGGGCAGGAACAGCTCGCCGAAGCCGAGGCGCCGGTAAAGATGCGCGCGGCGCTGCCGCATGCCCCAGAGGCTGGCCGGATTGAGACCGCAGATGACGACGCGGCCTTCGGGCACCAGCACGCGCTCGACCTCGCGCAGCGTCGCATGAGGGTCGTGGCTGAGTTCGAGCGCATGCGGCAACACGACCAGATCGAGGCTGTTGGCCGAAAAAGGCAGCGCCGTGAAGTCGGTGACCAGCGCGCTCTGCGCCGCCAGCGCGGGATCGTCCAGCGCCAGCCAGCGATGCGGCATGCGGTTGGCGCGCAGCCCGGCGACCTCGGCCAGCCCCAGCTGCAGCGCGTGGTAGCCGAACACATCGGCCACGGCCTGGTCGAACTGGGCCTGCTCCCAGGCCAGCAGGTAGCGGCCGGGGGCGGTCGCGAACCAATCATGCAAACCTATAATTTGACCGCTCATGACCCTCGTTCCGCTGCCCGCCTTCGCCGACAACTACATCTGGATGCTGCAGGACGGTCGCAACGCGATCGTGGTGGACCCGGGGGATGCCGCGCCGGTGTTCGAAGCACTGGCGCGCGGCAATCTGCAGCTGGCCGCGATTCTAGTCACGCACCACCACCCCGATCACACCGGCGGCGTCGCAGCGCTGCACGCGGCCACCGGCGCGCAGGTCTTCGGTCCGGCGCGCGAGACGGTCCCGGCGCCCTTCACGCGACTCTCGCAAGGCGACGGTGCCGAGGTGCTGGGCCTTCGCTTCGAAGTGATCGACATCCCGGGCCACACCGCCGGCCACATCGCCTTCTTCCTGCCGGCCGATGCGCACAACGCAGTCGCCGGCGAGCTCGCGCCCTTGCTCTTCTGCGGCGACACGCTGTTCTCCGCCGGCTGCGGCCGCCTGTTCGAAGGCACGGCCGCGCAGATGCTGGCCTCGCTCGACGCGCTGGCCGCGCTGCCCGGCAACACCCGCGTGTGCTGCGGCCACGAATACACACTTGCTAACCTTCGATTCGCGCAGACCGTGGAACCCGGCAACGCCGATCTGACTCAGTACACCGCGCATTGCGAGGCATTGCGCGCACGCGGTGAACCGACGCTGCCCTCGCAGCTCGCCACCGAGCGCCTGGTCAATCCCTTTCTTCGCAGCCGCGAAGCCACTGTCCTCCGAGCAGTCCACGCTCATGCCGGCCTCTCCGCGCAAGCCGCGGAAGCCGACGTGTTCGCCGCACTGCGCCAATGGAAAAACGACTTCCGATGAAATTTATCGTTGCTGCCTGCCTCGCAGGCTCCCTGTTTCTCGCAGGCTGCGCGAGCACCACCGGCACGAGCTCCTCCTCCGCTTCCCCTACCTCGCCCACTGCTTCCGGCGCCCCCGCGGCGGCGCCGGTTTATCCCGGCGGACCGCTCACGCCCATCACCTCGGGCGACACCAAGTCGCGCTCCGTCGTCACGCTCGCGCCGCCGGCCGACATGTGGGAACGTATCCGCCGCGGCTTCAAGATGCCGGACCTGCAGGGTGACCTGGTCACGGACCGCGAGCAGTGGTATGCGACCCGGCCCGACTACATGCAGCGCATGACCGAGCGCTCGAGCCGCTACATCTTCCACATCGTCGAAGAGCTGGAACGCCGCGACATGCCGACCGAGCTCGCGCTGCTGCCCTACATCGAAAGCGCCTTCAACCCGCAAGCGATCTCCAGCGCCAAGGCCGCAGGCATGTGGCAGTTCATGCCCGCCACCGGCACCGACTTCGACCTGAAGCAGAACATCTTCCGCGACGACCGGCGCGACGTGGTCGCCTCCACCCGTGCGGCGCTCGACTACCTGCAGAAGCTCTACGGCATGTTCGGCGACTGGCATCTGGCGCTCGCGGCCTACAACTGGGGCGAAGGCAGCGTCGGCCGCGCCATCGCCAAGAACAAGCGCGCCGGCCTGCCCACCGGCTACACCGACCTGTCGATGCCGGCCGAGACCCGGCTCTACGTGCCGAAGCTGCAGGCGGTCAAGAACATCGTCGCCAACCCGGAGCGCTTCAACGCCGACCTGCCGCTGATCGCCAACCACCCTTACTTCCAGACCGTCACGCTCAAGCGCGACCTCGATGTGGCCCTGGCGGCCAAGCTCGCCGACGTGAAGATCGAGGACTTCCGCGCGCTCAACCCCTCCGCGCACAAGCCGTTGCTGCTGGCCGCCGGCACGCCGGAGATCCTGCTGCCCTGGGACAACGCCGCCGTGTTCCAACGCAACTTCGAGGCCTACACCCAGGGACAGTACGCGAGCTGGACCGCCTGGACCGTGCCCTCGACGATGACGGTGGCCGATGCCGCCCAGCGCGCCGGCATGAGCGAATCCGACCTGCGCGCGATCAACAGCGTGCCGCCGCGCATGCTCATCAAGGCCGGCTCGACGCTGATCGTGCCGCGCGGCGCGCGCGTCCAGGAAGACGTCAATGCAGCGGTGGCCGACACCGGCCACCTGAGCTTCCAGCCCGAGATCGTCACGCGCCGCACGCTCGTGAAGGCCGGACGCAGCGACAGCGTCGCAAGCATCGCGCGCCGCTACCGCCTCAGCCCGGCCAGCGTCGCCGAATGGAACGACGTGAAGACCAGCCACGCCTTCCAGCGCGGCGTCCAGGTCGTGGTCTACCTGCCGGTGAAGGCCGCGGCCGCCGAACGCGTGGGCCGGGGCGCCCGCTCCAGCACGGTGATCGTGACCAGCAAACGCGGCGGCGGCGTGGTCAAGACCAGTGCCGGCAAGGCCGCGCCCGCGGCGAAGACGGCTTCTTCGCCCAAGATCGTGCGCGAGAAGCGCGGCGGCGCGCCTTCGAAGAAGAAGCGCTGAGTCAGAGCTTCTCGGTCTCGCCGCTGCGCGGCTGCCATTTCATGAGGCGCGTTTCGATGATGCCGACGATGCCGTCGAGCGCCAGCGCGAACGCCGTCAACACCACGATGCCGGCGAAGACGGTGTTGACGTCGAAAGTGCCTTCGGCCTGCAGGATCAGGTAGCCGACGCCGCGCGCCGAACCCAGGTATTCGCCCACCACCGCACCGACGAAAGCCAGCCCCACCGAGGTGTGCAGGCTTGAGAACACCCAGCTGGTCGCGCTCGGCAGGTACACCGTGCGCAGCAGCTGCCGCTGGTTGGCGCCCAGCATGCGCGCGTTGGCCAGCACCACCGGGCTCACTTCGCGCACGCCCTGGTAGACGTTGAAGAACACGATGAAGAACACCAGCGTGACCGCGAGCGCCACCTTGCTCCAGATGCCGAGGCCGAACCACAGCGCGAAGATCGGCGCCAGGATCACGCGCGGCATCGAGTTCGCGGCCTTGATGTAGGGGTCGAGGATCAGGCTTGCGGTCGGCGCCAGCGCCAGCCAGAGTCCGCAGGCCAGCCCCAGCAGCGTGCCGATACCGAAGGCCAGCACGGTCTCGAGCAGCGTGGTGCCGAGGTGCCGGTAGATGTCGGCATTGCCCGGCAGCCCGTCGGGAAACAGCAGGTTCGGCGGCACGGCGAAAGGCAGGAACCAGCTCCACACCCGGCCCGCGACCTTGATCGGTTCGCCGAGGAAGAAAGCGAACTGCTGGTCGCGCGAGAGCAGGTGCCATAGCAGCAGCAGCACGATCAGCAGCGCCATCTGCCAGAAGCGCGCATTGCCTTCATGGGGCCTGAAACTCATTCAGGCCGCCTTCCTCAGTTGCTGCGCATAGCCCTTGAGCACCTCGTCGCGCAGCACGTTCCAGATCTGCGTGTGCAGTTCGACGAAGCGCGGATGCGTGCGCACCTCGGCCACGTCGCGCGGGCGCGGAAGGTCGATCGCGAACTCGCCGATCGGGTGCGTGGCCGGCCCGGCCGAGAGCACCACCACGCGGTCGCTCATCGCGATCGCTTCATCGAGGTCGTGCGTGATGAAGAGCACCGCTTTTCGTCCTTGTGGGCCCCCGGGCGCTTCGCGCCCACCCCCCGAGGGGGTGAGCACCGGCCTTGGCGCAGCCCGGCGCCCGGCGCTCGGGGCGGCCCAGAGCTCGAGCACCTCGTTCTCCATCAGCTGCCGCGTCTGGACGTCGAGCGCGCTGAAGGGTTCGTCCATCAGGATGATGTCCGGGTCCAGCGCCAGCACCTGCGCGAGCGCCGTGCGCTTGCGCATGCCGCCGGAGAGCTGGTGCGGATAGCGATCGCCGAAGCCGGTGAGGCCGACCCGAGTGAGCCATTGCTCGGCCTGCGCCCTCGCCTCCGCATCGGGCACGCCGCGGTACTGCAGGCCCACCATCACGTTGGCGAGCGTGCTGCGCCACGGCATGAGCGCCTCGGTCTGAAACATGTAGCCGGCCCGCGCATTGATGCCCGCGAGCGGCTGGCCGAACACCTTGATCGTGCCCGAGGACGGTTCGAGCAGGCCCGCACCGACGTTGAGCAAGGTCGACTTGCCGCAACCCGTGGGCCCGACCACCGAGACGAACTCGCCCTCACGGACGCGCAGCGTCGTGCCGGCGACAGCGGTGTAGCGCTGGCCGTGCTCGTCCTTCGAGCGGAAGGTGCAGCTGATGTCGAGGAGTTCGAGCGCGTAGCTGGACATGGGGTGGAAACAAAAAAACCCGGCCGAAGCCGGGTTGCAGAACGTTCGGGTCAGGCTTTGAACCTGTCCTTCGCGCGCCGCGCAAAATCGTTGGTGTATGTCTTCGCTAGGTCGATCTTGTCGGCCTTCACGGTCGGGTCGAAGCTTGCGATGGCACCGAGCGCGGTCTTCGGCCCCTCGGCCGGTATCAGTCCGTCTATGGCGATGGCCTCGCGCACCTTGTCGAACGACGCCAAGTACAGCGCGCGATCGCCGAGCAGGTAGGTTTCGGGCACGGTCTTGATGATGTCGCCCGGCCCCGCGGTCTGCAGCCACTTGAGCCCGTGCACGATGGCATTGGCGAGCGCCTGGCAGGTGTTGGGATGCTTCTGGATGAATTCCGTCGGCGCATAGAGGCAGCCGGCCGGCATCGGGCCGCCGAAGACCTCCTGCGTTCCCTTCAGCGTGCGCGTGTCGCTGATGATCTTCACGTCGCCCTTCTGTTCGAGCATCGTCATCACCGGGTCGGTGTTGCTGATGGCGTCGATCTGGCCGGAGCGCAGCGCCGTCAGCGCGCCGGCCGCGACGCCCACGCCGATGAAGCTCACGTCGCTGGCCTTCAGACCGCCGCGCGACAGCACGAGGTTGGCCACCATGTTGGTGGACGAGCCAGGCGCCGAGACACCGATCTTCTTGCCCTTGAGGTCGGCGATGGTCATGTAGTTCGCCATGTTCTTGGTCGACACGCCGATCGCGATCTGCGGCGCGCGGCCCTGCAGCACGAAGGACTGGAAGAACTGGTTCTTCGCCTGCAGGTTGATGGTGTGTTCGTAAGCACCCGAGCACACATCGGCCGAGCCGCCCACCACCGCCTGCAGCGCACGCGCGCCGCCGGCGAAGTCGGAGATCTCGACATCGAGGCCTTCGGCCTTGAAGTAGCCGAGCTGTTCGGAGATGGTGAGCGGGAGGTAGTAGAAGGCGGCCTTGCCGCCGACGGCGATGGAGATCTTCGACTTTTCCAGCTTGGCCTGCGCACGGACCAGCGGCGTCGCGATGGAGGCAGCACCCAGAGTGGCGGCGGCGGTGAAAGTACGGCGATTGAGCATGAAGTGAACCCGCGGCCTTTTAGTTTCTTTCGGAATCGAATCGAGCTTAGGGGCGCCCCCCAGCGCCTGCATCGGGAACATCCCCGTGCGGGTTTTCACGTAAACACGAAGCCGCTAGCGGCCGGCGAACACGATCGCGATGTTGGCCAGAAACGCGAGTGCCCAGACCGCACTGCGCGCCGTACCGATGCCTGCGATGTAGAGCGCGATATAGGCGATGCGCAGCATCACATAGGCGATAGCCAGCAGGTCCAACTGCGCCTGCGCCGCACCGAGTTGATGGGCGATGATCACCGCGCCGATGAAAAAGGGAAGGCCCTCGAAGCTGTTGGACTGCGCGCCCATGGCGCGCGCACGCCAGCCGCTCTGGCGCGCGGCCCATTCGCGCGGCGTCTCGTTGTCGCGCCGCCTGAAGCTCCCGATCTTGGCGATGTAGGCCGCGGCATAGGGCAAGGCCACCGCGACCAGCAAGCACCAGTACGCCAGCGTCAACGAGGGTGGGTTCATCTCCTGTCGACCAGCGCGTGGGCGATGGTGCCGAGGTCGACGTACTCGAGCTCGCTGCCGGCCGGCACGCCGCGCGCGAGCCTCGTCACCGTCAGGCCGCGTTGCCTGAGCTCTTCGCCGATCACGTGCGCCGTGGCCTCGCCCTCGGCGGTGAAGTTGGTGGCGAGGATCACCTCGCTCACCGTGCCGTCGAGCGCGCGCTCGAACAGCCGCGCCAGGCCGATGTCCTTCGGCCCGATACCGTCGAGCGGACTGAGCTTGCCCATCAGCACGAAGTAATAGCCGCGAAACGCGCCCGTGCGCTCGAGTGCGGCCTGGTCGGCCGGCGTCTCCACCACGCACAGCTTGCTGGCATCGCGGCGCGTGTCGAGGCACACGCTGCAGACCGGCGCCTCGGTGAAGGTGTTGCAGCGTTCGCAATGACGCACATGGGTGGCCGCCTGCTGCAGGGCGCGCGCGAGCAGTTGCGTGCCCTCGCGGTCGTGCTGCAGCATGTGAAAGGCCATGCGCGAGGCCGACTTGGCGCCGACGCCGGGCAGGCGGCGCAACGCTTCGACCAGCGCCTCGAGCGAACTGGAATCGGCCATTCAGTCCTAGAAGGGCAGCTTCATGCCGGGGGGCAGGCCCGGCATGCCGGCCGTGAGCTTGCCCATCTTCTGCTCGCTGGTCTCCTCGGCCTTGCGGACCGCGGCATTGAAGGCCGCGGCCACCAGGTCTTCGAGCATGTCCTTGTCGTCGGCCAGCAGGCTCGGGTCGATGGTGATGCGCTTGACGTCGTGCTTGCAGGTCATCACGACCTTCACCAGCCCGGCCCCCGACTCGCCCTCGACCTCGATGGTGGCCAGTTCTTCCTGCGCCTTCTTGAGGTTGTCCTGCATTGCCTGCGCCTGCTTCATGAGGCCGGCCAGTTGTCCTTTGTTGAACATCGTTGGTCCTGTCGATCGTTGGATGAAAAAAAGAAAGCTTCAGGCGGGCTTGAGCGTACCCGGGACGATTCTCGCGTCCCAGTCGCGCATCATCGACTGAATCTCGGGGTCGTTGCGGATCGCTTCCTCGGCCACGCGCTGGCGCTCGTCGGCCGCCTGCTTGTTGCGGCGTGCGGGGCTGTCGACCACGGCGCCGATCTCGATCGCGATTTTCACGCTGTGACCCAGCGCCGCGAGCGCAGCCTGCAGCTTCTCCCGGCTGCTCGCCTGGTTGAGCGATTCGCGCTCGACGCGCAGCAGCCACTGGTCGACATCGCGCGCCACCAGCTGCGACTGCAGCGCGAGTTCGCGCGCAAGCGCGGTGATCGCCTCGGCCGCGACCATCTGCGTCACGGTCGCATGCCAGAAGTCGCCCTCCTCGCTGGGCACGATCGGCGCCGATTCGCTTTCGCGCGGTGCTTCGCGTGCGCCGGGCGGCGGCTGCACCCGCACCTGCATGGCCATGACCTTCGCGGCAGGTGCCGGATCGGCAGCGGCCGCCGGCCTGGAGGCAGCCGTTGCAGAGAGCGAGGGCTCGTCCCGCACCGGCAGCCGCTGGCCGGGCGGCGCGACAGGGCCGGCAGTCGCCACGACCGCAGCCACCGCAGGGCGTTCCGCCTCGACGGGCGGCGCGCGAGGCGCGGGCGCCGCGGCGCGCGGCGCTTCATTCAGAGTTTTTTTTTCCGCGCCGGCCGCGCCGGTGGGCTTGAAGGCCAGGAGCCGCAGCAACACCATCGTGAGCGCTGCGTACTCATCGGGCGCCAGACCCAGTTCGCCGCGGCCGTGCAGGCAGAGGCTGTAGAGCAGCTGCGTTTCGTCGGCGGGCATCAATGCCGCCAGGCGCGCGGTCTCGGCCGCGTCGGGATCCGTCGCATCGTTGCTTTCTGCGCGCGAAGGCACGGCCTGCAGCACGGCCATGGCCTGCAGCACGGCGGTCATTTCTTCGAGCGTGGACGCGGCCGACATGCCGTCGCGGCGCAGCGCTTCGGCGGTGTCGACCACCGTCAGGCCGTCGCCCTGCGCCAGCGCCTCGATCAGGCGGAACACGTGGCCGCGGTCGACGCTGCCAAGCATCTGGCGCACGCCGGTCTCCAGCAGTTCGCCGTTGCCGAAAGCGATGGCCTGATCGGTCAGCGAAAGCGCGTCGCGCATCGAGCCGCGGGCGGCGCGCGCGATCAGGCGCAGCGCATGCGGTTCGGCCGGCACGGTCTCGGTCTGCAGCACGCGCGTGAGATGCTCGAGCACGGTTTCGGGCGCCATCGGCCGCAGGTTGAACTGCAGGCAGCGCGACAGCACGGTGACCGGCACCTTCTGCGGGTCGGTGGTGGCCAGCACGAACTTGAGGTATTCCGGCGGCTCTTCCAGCGTTTTCAGCATCGCGTTGAACGCATGGCCGGTGAGCATGTGCACCTCGTCGATCATGAAGACCTTGAAGCGTCCCTGCACCGGCTTGTAGACCGCCTGCTCCAGCAGGGCCTGGACCTCGTCGACGCCCCGGTTCGAGGCCGCATCGAGCTCGGTGTAGTCGACGAAGCGGCCGGTGTCGATGTCCTTGCAGGCCTGGCACACGCCGCAGGGCGTGGCGGTGATGCCGCCCTGCCCGTCCGGGCCCTGGCAGTTGAGCGATTTGGCCAGGATGCGCGAAACGGTGGTCTTGCCGACGCCGCGAGTGCCGGTGAACAAATAGGCGTGGTGCAGCCGCTGCGAGGTCAGCGCGTTTTCGAGCGCCTGAACGACATGTTCCTGGCCCACCATCTCGCTGAAAGTCTTGGGGCGGTGTTTGCGAGCGAGCACGAGATAGGCCATCGACGCATTTTAGGGGCCCCACCGGAGGCCTCCGCCCGACCAGGCATAGGCCTTTTTACTTATAGATTTTCGCGGTTCCGCGCTTAGCATGAAACGGCCCTTCGAGGAGACCGACATGCACACTGCGACCCACAAGGCCGCGCGCACTGCCGCGGCCAGGAAAGCACAGTCCGGCGATGCCGGGCTTCGCCGCTACTGCGTCCAGCCGGTGCAGGCGCCGCGGCAGTTCGACAGCAGCGTCTCCGCGGGCCGCGCCTCCGCCATCATCGCTTCGAGCAAGAAATGGGTGAACGGCACGCAACTCACCTACTACTGTTTCAAACGCGGCGACGCAGTTCCCGCCGCATGGCAGGGCAGCAACGAGGACACGGGGGCGGTCGACGAGTCCTTCGAGGCCTGGGCCAAGCTTGGCATCGGCATCGCCTTTCGGCGCGTCGAGGCGCCGGAAGACGCGACGGTGCGCATCGGCTTCGATGCGCAGGACGGCTCCTGGTCCTACGTCGGCCGCGATGTGCTCGGTATTCGCGACCCGCTGCAGCGCACGATGAATTTCGGCTGGCCGCTCACCACGCCCTATGGCCAGGACACGGCGCTGCACGAAATCGGCCACACGCTCGGTCTCGAGCATGAACATCAGAACCCCCATGCCGGCATCACCTGGAACCGCCAGGCAGTGATCGACTATTTCCAGGGCCCGCCGAACTTCTGGCAGGAGTCGCAGATCGAGTGGAACATCCTGCGCAAGATCCCGCAGGCCGAGGTCAAGGGCACGACCTGGGATCCGGACTCGGTCATGGAATACCAGTTCGAGCCCGGGCTCATCGATGCGCCGGCGCAGTACCAGGCCGGGCTCGTGCCCAAGGGCGGCTTGTCCTATGACGACAAGGCCTGGGTGGTGGAGACCTACCCCGGCGTCAGGGCCCCGGCGGTGTCGGCACTCAAGGTCGGGCTCTCGCAACTGCTCAAACTCAAGGCCGGCGAAACCCGCAACTTCGAACTCGTACCGACTCGCACGCGCACCTACAGCATCGGCACCTTCGGCACCTCCGACACGGTGCTGGTGCTGTTCGAGGTCACGCCGGCCGGCAACGTGCAGATCGCCGGCAACGACGACAGCGGCACCGACCTCAATGCGCGCGTCAGCATGCGCCTGCATAAGGGCCGCCACTACCTGGTCGGCGTGCGTCTCTACTACGCCGACGCAGCGCTCGAGACTTCGCTGATGGTTTGGTGATTCATGGGGGTAACGGGCCCTGGCCTACAATCCTCGGTTGACGGGCCTCCCCGCATGGTGAAGTGGCCAACCGGGTCAGGTGGGGAACCAAGCAGCCCTAACTGCGTAGTCAGTGCCGGGGGTAAGGCTCGTCAACCTCACATCCAAGGAAACCGCATCGCCCTCAGGCGGCGGTTTCCGCCCGTGCGAGCTTGGCAAGAAGCGTGTCGGCGAGCGCCACCGTCTTGTGCTCCATGTTCGCGACGTGATAGCAGCCCAGCGCGCGCCCCTCGTAGCTGAGGGCCACAATCGGGAAGTGGTGACCCAGCGCGGTCGCCGCATCGTGCAGGCATTCCGCGATCGACCGCAGGCCCTGCCGGGCATAACGCTTGTCGGACTTGCCGATGCTCACGCTGTAGTTGAAATATCTCTCTCTGATTTTTTGAATGTCGACCTGCGGGTACATGTTCTTTTTGTCAGGCTCAAGGAGCGTGGCATTGTCCGCGGCCCTGCAAACAAATGCACGTCAACCGGAAGTATTCAGTTTCGTATTCCGGTACGACATCACGCCGCGCGCCGCCGCCACGCCGCTGGCCATCGAGGCAGTGAGCAGGTAGCCGCCGGTCGGCGCTTCCCAGTCGAGCATCTCGCCCGCGAAGAACACGCCGGGGAGCGCGCTGCCCATCAGGTGGGCATCGAGCGCGTCGAAGCGCACGCCGCCCGCCGTGCTGATCGCTTCATCGATCGGTCTGGTCGCAAGCAGACGAAGCGGCACCGCCTTGATCGTCTCGGCCAGCTTCACGGGCGAATGCATCTGCTCGCGCGTGAGCACTTCGTGGAGCACACCGGTCTTGATGCCCTCGAGACCGAGCCGGCTCTTCAGATGGCTGGCGAGCGAACGCGCTCCGCGCGGATGCAGCACGGCGGTGCGCACCTGCTCGGCACTGCGATCGGGCAGCAGGTCGAGCAGCAAGGTGGCGCTGCCCTGCGCTGCGATCTCGTCGCGCAGCAACGCGGAGGCCGCGTAAACCAGGCTGCCTTCGACGCCGGTGGCGGTGGCGACGAATTCGCCCTTGCGCGCAAAGCGGCGGCCGCGGGCATCGGTGAAGGCGATCGCGACCGACTTGAACGGCATGCCGGCAAAGCGCTCGGCGAAATGCGCGGTCCAGACGGCATCGAAGCCGCAATTGGCCGGCGCGAGCGGCGCCACCGCCACGCCGCGCTCGCTGATCCACGGCACCCAGGCGCCGTCGGAGCCGAGTCGAGACCAGCTGGCACCACCGAGCGCCAGCACCACGGCATCGGCCTGCACCTCGACCTCGCCGGCTGGCGTCGCGAAGCGCAGCGCGGTCGACGGCGACGCCGCGTCGGGCCAGCCCAGCCAGCGATGGCGCATGTGGAAACGCACGCCGGCCGCGCGCAGGCGATGCATCCACGCGCGCAGCAAGGGCGCGGCCTTCATGTCGGTGGGAAACACGCGCCCCGAGGTGCCGACGAAGGTTTCGATGCCGAGCCCGTGGACCCATTCGCGCAGCTGTTCGGGGCCGAAGCTGCGCAGCAGCGGCTCGATCTGCGCGCGGCGCTCGCCGAAGCGGCCGGCAAAACTGTCGAAGGGCTCGGAGTGCGTGAGGTTCAGGCCGCCGCGCCCCGCAAGCAGGAACTTGCGTCCGACCGAGGGCATGGCGTCGTAGAGATGCACTTCCACGCCCTGCGCGCTCAGCACTTCGGCCGCCATCAGCCCGGCCGGGCCGCCACCGACGACGGCGACCTTCTTTTCTTCTTGCGTCATTCGAGGGTCACCAGTTCGCCCTGCCCGGTGAGGAAGGCCGCACGCACGGTCTCGCCGGGATAGGCGCCCTGCACCGCTTCGCGGTAGCGCTGCAGCTGCGCGATCAGTGCAGCGTCGCGCTCCGGGCGGGCAGCGGATTTGTAATCGAGCACCCACCAGGTGCCGCTTTCGCGATGCTGCACCAGGCGATCAATGCGCAGCGTTTCCCCGCCGTGGATCAGCGTGATTTCGTTGCCATGCCAGTCGAGCGCCGCGGGGTCCCAGGCCCAGGCGCCCGCGCCCGAACGAATGCGTTGCGCCATCGTGGCCGCAGCACGCGCAGCGGCGGCGTCGAGTCCGAACTCGCGGCCCGCGGCGCGCACATGCGCCGACGGCAGCGGCGCGCCGGGCTGGGACCATTCGAGCAGGCGGTGCATGGCCTGGCCGAACGCCGAGGCGCGCGTGTCGGCGGCCGGCACCATGGGCTCGATGGATGGCGTGCGCTCGGCCATTGCAGTTAGCAGCGCAGGCAGCTTCAGCATGCCGAAAGTGGCGGGCGCGCGCGGAGCAGCGACGGGCACTGCGCCCGACACGTCGGCGATCGGCTCGCAACGTGACTCCAGGCGCGCCCACCAGCTCTGGGCATTCGGCCGCGCTGCGGTCACGGCCGACAGCGCGAGCTCGGTCCGCGCCCGCGTGGTCGCCACGTAGAGCGCGTTGATCTCCTCGCGGTGCCGGGCAGCCTGTTCTTCTGCAAGGTCGTCCACGGTGCATTCCGGCGGATTCTTTTCGCTTGCGACGAACACGAAGCGCTCGGGCGCCGCGGCATGGCCCGGCCATTTCACGAGCACGCCCATGGTCTGCGCGCGCTGGCTGGCCGCGTCGGTGTCGAGCAGCAGCACGAGCTCGGCTTCAAGCCCCTTGGCGCCATGGACCGTGAGAAGCTGCACCGCATCGGCCGCAGCGATCGACGGTGCACGCAAACCGCCGGCGCGCAGCGCGCGCACCAGCGCATAGGGCGTCGCGAAGCGCGCGCCGTCGAGTTCGAGCGATGCAGCCACCAGGCCGCGCAGATTGCTCAGCACCCCGGCGCGCAATGCGGCTGGTGCAGCAGCCGCGAACCTGGCCAGCACGTCGGCATCGTGGTAGATCGCGCTCAGCGCATCGTGCGGCGGCAATGCGGCCAGCCACTGCTGCCATTGCCGCAGGCGCGGACCGATGCCGGCCAGCGGCTCGGGCAGGTCGGGCGCCTGAAGCAGCTCGAACCAGCTCGCGGGCCGGGCGCGCTGGCGCAGCGCCAGCTGCACCAAGGCGTCGTCGTCGATGCTCCACAGCGGCGATTTCAGCGCGCGTGCGAGCGAGAGGTCGTGGTCCGGAGAGACCAGCGCATCGAGCAGCGCCACCATGTCCTGCACCTCGGGCGCGTCGTTGAGCTCGTTCTTCTCGGGCTGCTGCACCGCGATGTGCAGCTTGCGCAGTTCGTCCTGCAGCACGGCCAGCCGGCTGCGGCGGCGCGCCAGCACCATGATGCTGCTGGGTGCGAGCCCGCCCGCGATGCGCTCGGCGATCCAGCGGGCCGCCTGCTGGCATTCCTTCTGCAGCAGCCGCTCTTCCGGCAGCACGCGCGGGGTGTCGAGGCTATCGCGCCACTGCAGCGCGCCATCCTCGTCGAGGCCGTTGCCCTCATCGGCGGAAGCCACCGCGTCCCGCGCGATCGGCGGCAGCTTGCGCACCACGCCGGACACGCGCGATTCGGTCGTGTGGTCGCGGAAGCCGCCGAACTCGCCGGCCTGCTGCGCGTCCGTCATCACCGCGTTGACCAGGCCGACCACAGCCTGCGCATTGCGGTGCGTGTGGTCGCAGTTGAGCAGGTCGCCGCCGAGGCCCTGCTGGACGAACTGCTTGGCCGCGATGAACACCTGCGGCTCGGCGCGGCGAAAACGGTAGATGCTCTGCTTCGGATCGCCGACGATGAACACGCCGGGACGCCGCCCGCCGGCCCCCGCATAGCTGCCGAGCCAGCCATGGAGCGCCTGCCACTGCAGCGGATTGGTGTCCTGGAATTCGTCGACGAGCAGATGACGCACGCGCGCATCGAGGCGCTCCTGCACCCAGCCCCAGAGTTCCGAGTTGCCGAGCAGCAGATGAGCGGCCTGCTCGACGTCGTTCATGTCGACCCAGCCGTGCGCGGCCTTGACCTCGGCAAAGCAGCGAATCAGAAGCCGCGTCAGCCGTGCCATGCGCTGCTGGTACAGCCAGGCGGCGTGCTGGGCCCGTGCGGCGCAGTACTGCAGCGCGCGCTCCTGCGCCGCACGCACCTCCGCCAGGCCCGCGAGCTTCTCGCTGAACTTGCGCGGTTCGCCCTTGTGGGTGAGCAGCGCGTCGAGCACGCCTGCGGCGCGGCCCTCGGTCAGCGCCTGTTCGAGCTCGACGCCCTTCTGCGAAAAGGTCGGCGCGCTCGCGCGGCCCAGCGCGCGGGCAGCCGCCATCAGTGTGCTGCGAGAGGCCGGGTCGTGAAGCAGAACCTCGTCGGGCGAATCGGTGCTCTCGAACGCCGGATACATCACGCCCATCGGCACCACGGCCTCGTCGACCGCGTGATGCGCGTCAGCCAATGCGAATTCGACGCGCCGCGTGAGCGCATCGTCGAGCGCCTTGGCGGTCTGCGAACGGCCGTGCGTCGCAACCAGCGCGCGGTAGTCGGCGGAGGCCTCGGCGTTCGCCGCCACGGCCGAGAAGAAGGGGCGCCAAACGCGCGCGCGCGCCTCGGCATCGTCTTCGAGCAGCTGGTAGTTGGCCGGCAGCCGGAGTCGTTCGAGCACCGCCACCGGAGCGCTGCGCAACAGGCCGGCGAACCAGGCATGGAAGGTGCGGAACTGCACCGGCCGGCCGCTCGACAGCAGCTCGCGGTAGAGCCCCTGGAGCCGCGGTGCGCCGGCTTCGGCAGCCGCGCGGTCCATGCCGCGCATCACGAGCTCGGGCACGAGTTGTTCCAGCGGACGTTCGGCAAAGGCCTCCAACCATTGGTCCAGCCGCTCGCGCATCTCGCCGGCCGCCTTCTTCGTGAAGGTGATCGCGAGGATCTCGTGCGGCGCGCAGGCGCCCTCTCCTTCCTCTAGCAGGGCGCGCAGGATGCGCGATACCAGCATCCAGGTCTTGCCGGCGCCGGCGCACGCCTCTACCGCAACCGAGCGGCGCGGGTCGCAGGCGATCGCGTAGAAACGTTCGCGCGCAACGGGGGCGCCGTTGTGTTCGTAGGCGGCAATGCTCATCCCGCCAGCTCCCAGAAATCCTTGCGGCACAGGCCGCGCGCCGCGCAGTGTTCGCAGACCGTGCCTTCGCCGAGCGCGGGCAATGCGGCGCCGCGGCCGATGCGTGCGAGGTCGTCCATCACGCCGGTCACCAGCGCGTCGCGCGCGGCGATCACGTCGGTCTGCTCGACGGTGCGCGTGCCGGAGGCTTTCTCGCCGACGTTGACGTAGGCGGCACGCAGGCTGTCGTCGGGGAAGAGCGCGGCGTAGAAGGCGAGCTGGGTGTCTTCGATCGGGTCCTTGACGCGATCCCTTGTCTTGTCGACGGACTCGGTCTTGTAGTCGATCACGAAGGCCCGTCCATCGGGCGTGGCATCGACGCGGTCGAGGCGCCCGACCAGCTTCACGCTGCCCAGCGCAACCTCCTTCCACGGCTCGGCCTCGACGAACACGGCGCCTTCGCCGGCCTCGTGCCCGGCCAGCCAGGCCAGGTAGCCGTCTCGCACCGCAGGCCAGGCCGCGGCGAAAGGAAGGAACTCGGCCTCCGAGAGGCCGAATTCGCGCGTCGCCTCCTGCTCCGCGAGGGCCATCAGCGCGAGCCTGGCGGGCAGCTCGGCGGTCGGCGCTTCTTTCAAGGCCTCATGGAAATGGCCCAGCACTGCGTGCAACCAGTTGCCGAAATCGCGCTTGTCGACTTCCGCATCGAGCTCGTCGCTGCTGCGCAAGCCGAGCTGGCGCAGCGCAAAGAAACGGTAGGGGCAGCGGCGCAGATCCTCGTAAGCCGTCGACGACAGCGTGGCGGGCACGAGCGCATCGCCGTGCGGCTGCGGCCGCGGTGTCGGTCGCGCGGCCACTTGCACCGGCGTGCGCGGGTCATCGGCGTCGGCCGCCGACTGGTCGAGATGCAGCATCTGCACGAGCGCGCTGGGGCGCACGGGTTCGCCGCTGGCATCGAACTGCCGCCACAGCAGATCGCAGTACGGCGCACGCAATGCAATGGCCCACGCGGCGCGCTGGGCGGCCTCCAGCGCTTCGCGCGACGACAGCGCGAGCGCGAGGCGCTGCGCCGGATTCCAGTCGCCGGGCGGCTCGGGCGACGCGGGCAGGCGCTGGTCGTCGCAACCCGGCACCACGACGGCACCGAAGGTGCGGCCCAGCAACTGGTGCAACGGCAGGACCACAACCTGCGGCGAATCCGCGTCGGACGGCAGGCGCACGCTGGCGGCTTCGAGCACGTCGCGCACCCAGGCGGTGAACTCTGCCAGGGTGCAGCGCGCACCGCGAATCTCCCCTTCGTCGGCATCCAGATAGAGCGCCGCGATGACTTCAATGCCGACCACGTCGCCATGCAGCGCGGCCCACTGGCCGCCGGCTTCGAGCAGCGCGCGCGTGGAGGCGAGCCATTCGGCAAGCGGTCGGGTGCGGGCCAGCGCCGAGCGTTGGGCTTCGACGTCGTTGGTGAAAGGCAGCAGGCCCAGGTCCTGCGGCTTCTCGCTCGCCGCAACGAAGGCGCACCAGCTGTGCCAGTCGCGCATGCCGCGATCGCGCAGACGTGCCTCCAGCGCCCGGACCGAACGGCCGTCGAGGACGCTGGCGCTCTTGAGCCAATCGAGCACCTGGTCGCTGGAGGCATCGTGGGCGCAGGCGCGCAGAGCACTCATCAGGGTGGCAGCCGCGCGCGTGGTCGAGAGCTTCCAGCCGGTTTCATCGCGCGGCGCTACCCCCTGCGCGGCCAGCTGGGCGCTGATGCGGCGCGTGAGCGCACGGTCGGTGGCTACCAGCGCCACGGGCGCACGCCCCTCGGCCAGGTGGCGCAGCACGCAGGCCGCGGCACGCTGGGCCTCGTCTTCGGGGTCGGCCGCGCGATGGAGAGCCGCAGTGCACGCGGGCGCGTCCAGCGTCGCCAGCGGAAAGTGCAGTACGCGCTCGCCGAACAGCGCCGCGAGCTTGTTCGTGAGCGGATCGCTTTGCAGGCCGTCGAGCACGATCAACTGGTCGACCTGGGCCAGCGCGCCGCCGCCCAGCAGCACGTCGGTCGCATAACCGGAGCTGGCAGCCCAGGCGAGCGCGATGCCGTTCAACGCGCTCTCGATGTCGAACCACTCCGAGCCCCTGCCGGCATCGATGGCGCCTCGCACGCGCTGGGCCCAGGCCGCGCGTTCGTCCGGATGTTCGGCCGCGGCCAGCGGCGCGAGCTGCAGCGCGATCTCGACCAGCCGGCCCGCCAGCGCGATGCGCGATGCCGCAAAGCCCGTGCGGGACAGCAGCGACTGCGCCGTGAGCAGGTCGCGCGCCATGTCGAAGGCGATGTCGTCCACGGCGGGCACGAAGCCGCCGGCGCTGCGCGCCCAGTTGCGCGTGGTCTCGAAGCGCGGTGCGAAGCCCGGCGTGCCGCACGCGGCCCACATGGCGCGCGCCACCTGCATCAATTGCGCGTAGGGCACCAGCACCACGGTGCGCGCGGCATGCAATCCGCGCTCGGCCAGCATGCGCGCGATCCGGCCGACGAGGCCATAGGCCGGGTCGCACCAAAGCGCGTGCGCGGGATGGCGCTCAGAGGACTGCATCGGATGTTGGTGTAGGGCTTTGGCTATCGAGGCCATAGCGTCCGCGCCGACCACGCCGGCACTTGGTTTCTGTCACAATGACCCGCACTTTAGCTGCACCGAAACTTTCAGCGCAGAAGGACACACCCATGGCCAGCGAACTCATCAAACACATCTCAGACTCTTCTTTCGAAGCCGACGTGCTCAAGTCCGGCAAGCCCGTGCTGGTGGACTACTGGGCCGAATGGTGCGGCCCCTGCAAGATGATCGCGCCCATCCTCGACGAGGTCTCCAACACCTACGAAGGCAAGCTGCAGATCGCCAAGATGAACGTGGACGAGAACCGCGACATCCCCGCCAAGTTCGGCATCCGCGGCATCCCCACGCTGATGCTGTTCAAGGACGGCCAGCTGGCCGCGACCAAGGTCGGCGCGATGAGCAAGGCTCAGCTCACCGCCTTCATCGACCAGCAGCTCGCCTGAGCGTTGATTCCCGGCTGCCTGCGCGCAATGCGCCGGCAGCCTCGTTTTTCCTGTCATAATCCTCGCAGATCACCGGCCCTTCCAGGCACCCGGTTCGAGTTCCCCGGTTTGTGAGGCATCTCTCGCCTCTCCTCAAACCTCCCCCCTGGTTCTTTCCGACAAGATTTCCCCGCACGGGGTCATTCCATGCACTTAAACGAACTCAAGGCACTCCACGTGTCCGAAGTCCTCAAGCAGGCCGAAGCGCTTGAGATCGAAAACGTCGGCCGCATGCGCAAGCAGGAGCTGATGTTCGCGATCATCAAGAAGCGCGCGAAGGCCGGCGAACAGGTTTTCGCCGACGGCGTGCTCGAGATCCTGCCCGACGGCTTCGGCTTTCTGCGCAGCCCCGACACCAGCTTCACCGCCAGCACCGACGACATCTACATCTCGCCGAGCCAGGTGCGCCGCTTCAACCTGCACACCGGCGACATGATCGAAGGCGAGGTGCGCACGCCCAAGGACGGCGAACGCTACTTCGCGCTGACCAAGCTCGACAAGGTCAACGACGGCCTGCCCGAGCAGAACAAGCACAAGGTGATGTTCGAGAACCTCACGCCGCTGTTCCCCAAGGAACTGATGCGGCTCGAGCGCGACGGCTTCAAGGGCGAAGAGAACATCACCGGCCGCATCATCGACATCATTGCGCCGATCGGCAAAGGCCAGCGCGCGCTGCTGGTGGCGCCGCCCAAGAGCGGCAAGACGGTCATGATGCAGCACATCGCGCATGCGATCAGCGCCAACTATCCCGAGGTCCACATGATGGTGCTGCTCGTCGACGAGCGGCCCGAGGAAGTGACCGAGATGCAGCGCACCGTGAAGGGCGAGGTCATCGCCTCGACCTTCGACGAGCCCGCTGCGCGCCACGTGCACGTGGCCGAGATGGTGATCGAGCGCGCCAAGCGCCTGGTCGAACTCAAGAAGGACGTGGTGATCCTGCTCGACTCGATCACCCGCCTCGCCCGCGCCTACAACAACGTCGTGCCCTCGTCGGGCAAGGTGCTGACCGGCGGCGTGGACTCCAACGCGCTGCAGCGTCCCAAGCGTTTCCTCGGCGCCGCGCGCAACGTGGAGGAAGGCGGCTCGCTCACCATCATCGGCACCGCCCTGATCGATACCGGCAGCCGCATGGACGAAGTGATCTTCGAAGAGTTCAAGGGCACCGGCAACTCCGAAATCCACCTGGACCGCCGCCTCTACGAGAAGCGCGTGTTTCCCTCGATCCAGCTCAACCGCAGCGGCACCCGCCGCGAAGAACTGCTGCTGCCGCCCGAAATACTGCAGAAGACCCGCATCCTGCGCCAGCTCATGTACAACATGGACGAAATCGAGGCGATGGAGCTCATGCTGAAGAACATGAAGGCGACGAAAACGAATGTCGAGTTCTTCGACATGATGCGTCGCGGCGGCTGATCCCCTTCAGCCCACCGCCAGGGCCCGTCCTTCGGCGGCGCTCTGGCGGCCCAGGTCGAGCAGTTCCATGAGCTCGACCGCCTGCTCGGGCGGCACCGGGTTCGGACCCTGACCCAGAATCGCGTCGCGCACCGCGGCGTAGTAGGCGACATAGTTTCCAGGCAGCGCCGGTACCTTGCGCGTCATGGCATGGCCGTCATCGGCCGGCAGGGTGAGCTCGCCGACGAGCGCATCTGCGCCCCACCCTTCGCCGCCCGGACGTCCGCCGATTCGCAATGCATCCTCCTGCGGATCTACCCCCCGTTTGACATAGCTGGCGCGCGTACCGTGCACGATGTAGCGCGGCGCCGCATGGGCCGCCAGCGTGGTCGCGTGCAGCACGACGCGCAAGGGCGCGGGCGCGCCGCTCTCGTAGCGCAGCACGGCATGGAAATAGTCCTCGACCAGCGCCCCGTCGCGCAGCGCCGCGGTGTCGAGTTGCAGCGTGTCGGGCCGGCCGAAGAGCCGAACCGCCTGATCGACCAGGTGAGAACCGAGATCCACCCACAGGCCCGCCCCCGGCACCGGCTGTTCGCGCCAGCGCTCGCGCACCTGAGGCCGGAAACGGTCGAAGTGCGACTCGAAGTAGACCGGCCGGCCCAGCTCGCCGCTCGCAAGCAGCCCCTGCAGCGTCAGGAAGTCCGAATCGAAGCGGCGGTTCTGGTAGACGGACAGCAAGCGGCCCTTGCGCTGCGCCAGTTCTGCCAGCTCGCGGGCCTGGGCCGCATCGAGCGTGAAGGGCTTGTCGACCACCACATGCTTGCCCGCGGCAAGCGCCGCCCTGGCCAGCGGGTGGTGCTGCGCATTGGGCGCGGCGATCACCACCAGGTCGATGTCGGCGCGGCCCAGCAAGGCCGCCACGTCGGGCACCACGTCGACGCCGGGCCAGTCGGCATGGACCTTGTGCGGCTGGGAACTGGCCACCGCGCCCAGCTGGAGACCCGGAACGGCCGACAGAACCGGTGCATGAAAGGTCTGGCCGGCGAAGCCAAAGCCGACGAGGCCGGCGCGCAAGGGGCGGGAATTCATGGGGAAAAGAGGTCTGGCACTATGGACGCCCAGTATGCGATAATTATGGGCTTAGCGAAAAGTGCAGCCCGGCGCCGTGCCGGGGGAGTTTCCGAACTCTTAACGGAACTTCACGTGGCTCTCGCATCGACCAAAGGAAAGATCATGAAAGAAGGCATTCACCCGAACTACCGCGAAGTTCTGTTCGTCGACCTGTCGAACGGCTTCGAGTTCGTGACCCGTTCGTGCGCGAACACCAAGGAAATGGGCAAGACCAAGGACGGTCGCGAATTGCCTCTCTTCAAGCTCGACACCTCGAGCGAATCGCACCCCTTCTACACCGGCACGCAGAAGTCGGTAGACAACATGGGCGGCCGCGTCGAGAAGTTCCGCAACCGCTTCGGCAAGACCACCGGCGCCGCCTCCAAGTAAGGCAGGCACTTCCAGGTCGAGGGCAGCCCGGTTTACCGCGCTGCCCTTTTTCTTTCCTTCCAACCACTTCACCCTCCGTTGAACCAGCCGACGCCAGCGATCGTTGCACAGAGCGCCGTGCGCCGCCTGCCGCGCCTTGCGCTGCTGCTGCTGTGCGCGGCCTACCTGATGCCCGGCCTGCTGGGTCGCGGACCCTGGAAGAGCGCCGACATCGCCGCCTTCGGCTACATGGCCGAACTGGCGCGCAGCACCGAGGGCCTGGCGCGCTGGTTCGACCCGATGCTGCTCGGGCTGCGGCCCGAGACGCCCGCCTTGATCCCCTACTGGATCGGCGCCTGGGCGATCAAGATCGCACCGTCATGGGTGCATCCCGACCTTGCAGTGCGCATCGCCTTCGCCCTCCTGCTCTGGGGCACTTTCACGGCGACCTGGTATGCGGTCTACTACCTCGCCCGCACGACACAGGCGCAGCCGGTGGCCTTTGCCTTCGGCGGCGAGGCGCGTCCCACCGACTACGCGCGCGCCATCGCGGATGGTGCGCTGCTGGCGCTGATCGCCTGCCTCGGGCTCGCCCAGCTGGGGCATGAAACCACGCCTGCGCTGGCCCAGCTTTTCTTCACCTCGCACCTGTTCTATGGCGTCGCAGCGCTGCCCTACCGCCGTGTCGGCCCCCTGATCGCGCTGGTGATCGGCAGCGTCGGCATGACCCTGGGTGGCGGGCCGACCGTCGGGCTGGCGCTGGGCATCGGCTGCGTGGTCTTGCTCGCCGCCGAACGCCGGCGTGGCCCGGAGACCACGCCGGACGACGAGCCCACGTATTCCACCGGCGCGATCGCGTCGATCTTTGGCGCCACGGTGTTGGCCGGGCTGCTGGCCGCCTGGCTGGGCCTTCTGCAATGGAAGATCGAACTGCCAGGGAGTCAGCCCGGAACCAGCGTCTTCGGTGAGCTGCGCAGCCAGGCCAAGCTGCTGCTGTGGTTCACCTGGCCGGCCTGGCCGCTCGCGCTGTGGACGCTGTGGCGCTGGCGCCGGCAGCTTACGGCTCGCCATGTCGCGCTGCCCTTGTGGTTTGCGCTGGTGCCGCTGGCCGCGACCTGGACCACCAGTTTTTCCGAGCGCTCGCTGCTGCTGGCCTTGCCCGCCTTCGCGACGCTGGCGGCCTTTGCACTGCCGACCTTCAGGCGCAGCGTCGCGGCGCTGATCGACTGGTTCACGCTGCTTTTCTTCAGCGGCTCGGCGATCATCATCTGGGTGATCTGGGTCGCGATGCAGACCGGCGTGCCCTCCAAGACGGCAGCCAACGTGGCGAAACTGGCGCCCGGCTTCGTGCCCGAGTTCTCGGCGGTCGCCTTCGTGTTCGCACTGGCCGCGACGCTGGCCTGGGCCTGGCTCGTCCGCTGGCGTACCGGCCGGCATCGGGCGGCACTCTGGAAGACGCTGGTACTGCCGGGCGGCGGCGCGGCGCTGTGCTGGATGCTGCTGATGACGCTGTGGCTGCCGGTGCTCGACTACGCGCGCAGCTATGTGCCCCAGGTGCGCGCCATTTCGGAACGGGTCGGCCAGCCGGTATGCATCTCCGAGATCGCGCTGAGCCGGCCCCACATCGCGGCGCTGCGCCATCACGGCCAGTTCAACCTGCAGCCGCTGACCGGGTCCCAGACCTGCCCCTGGCTGCTGGCGAGCCCGGAGGCGATCGGGCGCCTGCACAAGATCGTGAACCTCGAAGGCTGGCGCTTCATCGGCACGCTGCGCCGCCCGACCAGCGCGAGCGACGACCTGCTGCTCTACCAAAGAATCAATCCTTGACGAGCGAACGGCGGGTGATCGCACGGCACGCCGCAACCGTGCTGGTCGGCCAGCTGGCGGTGATGGCTTTCGGCGTCACCGACACCATCGTCGCCGGCCGCTATGCCGAAGGCGCGCTCGCGGCGCTCTCGGTGGGCTCGGCGATCTTCATCAGCGTCTTCGTCTCGCTGATCGGCATGCTGCAGGCCCTGCTTCCGGTGTGGGCCGAGCTGCACGGCGCGAAGCGCACGGCCGAGGTCGGCCGCTCGGTGCGGCAGTCGCTCTACCTGTGCGGCCTCGCCATCGTGCTCGGCATGGCGGTGCTGCTGTACCCCACGCCGCTGCTGCGCTGGGCCGAGGTGCCGCTGGCCATGCGCGCCGACGTCGAAGCCTACCTGTGCGTACTCGCCTTCGCCCTGCCCCCGGCACTGCTGTTTCGCCTGTTCAGCACGCTGAACCAGAGCCTGGGCAAGCCCCAGCTCGTGACTTGGCTGCAGCTGGGCTCGCTGTGCCTGAAGCTGCCGCTGTCGATCTGGTTCACCTTCGGCGGCGCCGGCTGGCCTGCGATGGGCCTGGTGGGCTGCGGCTGGGCCACGCTGGTGGTGAACTGGGCGATGCTCGCCTGCGCGATCTGGCTGCTGCGCAGCCAGCCCCTTTACCGCGAGTACCGCTTCTGGCGGCGCATCGAGGCGCCCGACTGGCGCCAGATCGGCCAGTTCGCCCGGCTCGGCATCCCGGCTGGACTGGCGGTGCTGGTCGAGGTGACCTCCTTCACGCTGATGGCGCTGTTCATCGCGCGCCTGGGCACGGCCGCATCGGCGGCCCACCAGATTGCGTCGAATCTCACGGCCGTCGCCTACATGGTGCCCCTGTCGCTCGCCATCGCCACCAGCGCACGCGTGAGCTTTTGGCTCGGCGCCGGCGACGCCGCGCTGGCGCGCCGCGCATGCGTCAAAGGCTTCGAGCTGACAGTTGTCTGCGCGCTGCTGTTCGCAATGGCCATGGCAACGCTGCGATGGCAATTGTCCGAGGTCTATTCCGGCAATCCCGCCGTGGTGGCGCTCGGCGCCACGCTGTTGCTGGCCACGGCGGCCTACCATTTCGTGGATGCGCTGCAGACGCTGTGCGTCTTCGTGCTGCGCTGTTACCGGGTCACGGTGATGCCGCTGGTCCTCTACTGCGCGCTGCTCTGGGGCGTGGGGCTCGGCGGCAGTTATCTGCTGGCCTATCGCGGCATCGGGCCCTGGCCCGCCATGCAGTCGCCGCTGGCGTTCTGGCTCATGAGCGCGCTGGCCCTGGCGCTCACCGCGGCGCTGTTTCTCGCGCTGCTCGGGTCGACACTCAGGCGACGGCGCTGAGCGCGGCCGTCTGCCGCAGGCGCGTGACCGGGAACACGAGCGCGAAGCGCGAGCCCTTGCCCACCGCGCTCTCGATGCGCAGCTCGGCACCATGGCGCTGCGCGACGTGCTTCACGATCGCCAGGCCGAGCCCGGTGCCGCCGGTTTCGCGCGAGCGGCTGCGATCGATGCGGTAGAAGCGCTCGGTCAGCCGCGGAATGTGCTCGGCCGCGATCCCCGGCCCGCTGTCGCGCACCGCGTATTCGCCCCGGCCGTCGGGCAGGAGGCGCCAGCTCACCGCCACCTCGCCGCCGCCGGGCGTGTAGCGGATGGCATTGCTCAGCAGGTTCGACATCGCGCTCTGCAGCTCGGTCGGGGCGCCGGCGATCTCGGAATCGACCTCCACCGAGAAGGACAGGCGATGGCCCTGCGATGCCAGCCGGCTCGACAGGCCCCGGCCCTCGTCCTCGCACTGCGCCATCAGCGCCCGCACGCGGGTCCAGCGGGTGGCCGGCGGCGCCGCGCTGCCTTCGAGGCGCGACAGGGTCAGCAGGTCGTTGACCAGTGTCTCCATGCGGTGCGACTGCTGGCCCATGAGCGCCAGATAGCGGGCGCGCTCCTCGGCATCGAGCGGCAGGTTCTGCAAGGTCTCGACGAACCCGGCGAGCACGGTGAGCGGCGTGCGGATCTCGTGCGAGACGTTGGCGACGAAATCGCGCCGCATGGCCTCAGCCTGCTCCAGCGAGGTGATGTCGCGCGTGAGCAGCATGCGGCGATTGCCGGCATAGGGATGGACCTGCACCGACAGTCGGACCGGATGGCCGCGATGCATTCCGACTTGCGACGGCGCGTCGATCACCACGTCGCGGCTGTAGTTCCAGGAGGCGAGATAGGCCACGAACGCCGGATCGCGCACCAGGTTCGCGAGGTGCTGCAGCAGGTCGCGATCGGCGTCGATGCCGAACTGCCCGGCGGCCGTCTGGTTGCACCATTCGATGCGCCCCTGTTCGTCGAGCAGCACCACGCCGTTGGGAGAAGCCTGGATCGCGGCCAGAAACTCCTGCAGACGGTCTTCGGCCTGCCGGGCCTGCTGCTCCCGCGTGCGCAGCAGCTTGCGGATGCGTTCGGCCAGTTCGCCCCAGACGCCGGGGCCGCGCGACGGCAGGCCCGTCGCGTCGTTGCGCAACACATGCAACAGCTGCTGCGCGCGCCAGGCGTCGAGCACCAGCCACAGCACCGCCCCGAGCCATGCGCCCAACCACAAAAAGCGCCAGCCGAAAGGCACCGCGGCAGCAGTGCCCCCGATCAAGGAGGCCATCAGAAAAGTTGCGATACGAAACGGCATTCCGGCCCATTATCCCGCCGGGCCCTGGCCCAGCGCGCCCTCAAACCGTCGCTTGGGCCGTCAGGCGATAGCCCGCGCCGCGCACGGTCTCGACCATCGGCGCCGCCAGGCCGAGCGATTCGCGCAGACGCTTCACGTGCACGTCGACCGTCCGCTCTTCGATGTAGACATGATCGCCCCACACCTTGTCCAGCAGCTGCGCGCGGCTGTGCACGCGCTCGGCATGCTGCATCAGGTAGCCGAGCAGCTTGAACTCGGTCGGGCCCACCTTCAGCAGCGTGCCCTGCCATGTCACGCGGTGCGTCGCGGTGTCGAGCACGAGTTCGCCGATCTCGACGCGCTCGGTGACGGCCTCGGGCGCACGGCGGCGCAGCACGGCACGAATGCGGGCCAGCATCTCCTGCGTCGAGAAGGGCTTGGTGATGTAGTCGTCGGCGCCCGCGTCCAGCCCGGCCACCTTGTCGGGCTCGTCGCCGCGCGCGGTCAGCATGAGGATCGGCATCGACTTGGTGCGCGGGTCCTTGCGCCACTGGCGCGCCAGCTGCAGGCCGCTCTGGCCCGGCAGCATCCAGTCGAGCAGCACCAGGTCGGGCAGGAAGGCATCGAGCTCGCGCTGCGCTGCCGCGCCATCCTCGGCCCAGATCGGCTCGAAGCCGTTGTGGCGCAGGTTGACGGCGATCAGCTCGGCGATCGAGGACTCGTCTTCGACGATCAGGACGCGTGGCTTCTTCATCTATTGAAGTGCGCTTTCGATTTCCTGCATCGAAGTGTGCCGCACGTCGGCGCCCTTGACGATGTAGATGATGAACTCGGCGATGTTCTTCGCATGATCGCCAATGCGCTCGATCGCCTTGGCCAGGAACAGCAGGTCGAGGCTCGCCGAGATGGTGCGCGGGTCTTCCATCATGTAGGTGACCAGCTTGCGCACGAAGCCGTCGAATTCCTTGTCGATCAGGTCGTCGTCCTTCAGGATCGACAGCGCCGCGGCCGTGTCCAGGCGCGCGAAGGCGTCGAGCGCCTTGCGCAGCAGGCCCGAGGCCAGATCGGCTGCGATGCGCAGCTCGGTGGAAGGCAGGGCGCGCGCCGAACCGCTTTCGATGATCGACTTGACCATGCGCGCGATCTTGTTGGCCTCGTCGCCCACGCGCTCCAGGTTGGCGGTGGTCTTCGAGATCGCGATCAAGAGGCGCAGATCGCGCGCCGTCGGCTGGCGCCGCGCGATGATCGAGGACAGCTCGCGGTCGATCTCGATTTCCATCGCGTTGACGCGGTGCTCGGTTTCCATCACGCGGTCGGCCGCCTCGGAATCGAACTGCGACAGCGAATAGACGGCCTGATGGATCTGGGACTCGACCATGCCGCCGAGCTCCATCACGCGCGAGGAGACGGCGTTGAGTTCGCTGTCGAACTGGCTGGAGAGATGTTTTTCCGTCATGGTGCTTCCTTTATCCGTAACGTTTAACCGAAACGGCCGGTGATGTAGTCCTCGGTTTCCTTGCGCTTCGGCTTGAAGAACAGCTCTTCCGTCGCGCCGAATTCGATCAGGTCGCCGAGGTACATGTAGGCGGTGTAGTCGCTGCAGCGCGCCGCCTGTTGCATGTTGTGGGTCACGATAACGACGGTGTACTCGCTTTTCAGCTCGGCGATCAACTCCTCGATTTTCGCCGTGGAGATCGGATCGAGCGCCGAGCACGGCTCGTCGAGCAGCAGCACCTCGGGCTTGATCGCGATGCCGCGCGCAATGCACAGGCGCTGCTGCTGGCCGCCGGAGAGGCCCGAGCCGCTTTGCTGCAGCTTGTCGCGCACCTCGGTCCAGAGCGCGGCCTTCTTGAGCGCCCATTCGACGCGGTCGTCCATCTCGGAGGCGCTCAGGTTCTCGAACAGCTTCACGCCGAAGGCGATGTTGTCGTAGATCGACATCGGAAACGGCGTCGGCTTCTGGAAAACCATGCCGACCTTGGCGCGGATCAGCGCCACGTCCTGCTTGGAGGTCAGCAGGTTTTCCCCGTCCAGCGCGATGACACCCTCGGCGCGCTGCTCCGGATAGAGCTCGAACATACGGTTGAAGGTGCGCAGCAAGGTCGACTTGCCGCAGCCCGACGGCCCGATGAAGGCCGTCACCTTGTTCTCGGGAATCTCGAGGTTGATGCTCTTGAGCGCATGGAACTTGCCGTAATAGAAGTTCAGATCCTTGACCGAGATCTTGGCGCGCGACGGCTGTGCAGCGATGGTGGTTGGCATGATGTTCAGAGTTTGTTGCGCGTCAGGATCCGCGCGAGGATATTTAGGCCGAGCACTGCAACGGTGATCAGGAACACGCCGGCCCAGGCGAGTTGCTGCCAGTTCTCGTACGGGCTCATCGCGAACTTGAAGATGGTCACCGGCAGGCTGGCCATCGGCTGCGTCACGTCCGAGGTCCAGAACTGGTTGCTGAGCGCGGTGAACAGGAGCGGCGCGGTTTCGCCCGCGATGCGCGCCACCGCCAGCAGGACGCCCGTGACCACCCCGGCGCGCGCGGCGCGCAGCGTGATGCTCAGGATGACCTTCCATTTCGGCGTGCCCAGCGCATAGGCCGCTTCGCGCAGGCCGGCCGGGATCAGCTGCAGCATGTTCTCGGTGGTGCGGATCACGACCGGAATCACGATCAGCGCCAGCGACAGCGCGCCGGCCAGGCCCGAGAAGGACTTGAAGCGCGCCACCACCACCGCATAGACGAACAGGCCGATCACGATCGACGGCGCCGACAGCAAGATGTCGTTGACGAAGCGGACGACGTTCGAGAGCCAGCTCTTGGGGTTGTACTCGGCCAGGTGGATGCCGGCCATGATGCCGATCGGCGTGCCCACGAAGGTGGCGAGGGCCACCATCACGAGCGAGCCGAAGATCGCGTTGGCAATGCCGCCCGATTCATTCGGCGGCGGCGTCATTTCGGTGAAGGTGGCCAGCGCCAGGCCGCCCACACCCAGGCGCAGCGTTTCCCAGAGGATCCAGATCAGCCAGAACACGCCGAAGGCCATCGCGGCGAGTGACAGCGTGAGCGCGATGAAGTTGACGCGCTTGCGGCTGGCGAACTTCGCCGCCCGCGTTTCGTCGAGCGCCTTGGCGCTCAGCAGGCGTTCGGCGGTGCTCATGACTTGGTTCCTTCGCTCTTCTTCATCTGCTGCAGCAGGATCTTGGACAGCGACAGCACCACGAAGGTGATGAAGAACAGCACCAGGCCCAGGTACATCAGAGAAGCCTGGTGCAGGCCCTCGCCGGCTTCGGCGAATTCGTTGGCCAGCACCGAAGTGATGCTGTTGGCGGCTTCGAAGACCGAGAGCGAGTTGAGCTGGTTCGTATTGCCGATCACGAAGGTAACGGCCATCGTTTCGCCCAGCGCCCGGCCGAGGCCGAGCATGATGCCGCCGATGACGCCGGCCTTGGTGTAGGGCAGCACCACCTTGGAGACCACCTCCCAGGTCGTGGAGCCGAGGCCATAGGCCGACTCCTTGAGCAGCGGCGGCGTCACTTCGAACACGTCGCGCATCACCGAGGCGATGAACGGGATGATCATGATCGCGAGGATGATGCCGGCCGACAGAATACCGATGCCCACAGGCGGGCCGGACACCAGCGCGCCGAGGTAAGGAACCCCGTCGAACAGTTTCTGCAGCGGCTGCTGCACGAAGGTCGACAGGATCGGCCCGAACACCAGCAAGCCCCACATGCCGTAGACGATCGAGGGCACGGCTGCCAGCAGCTCGATGGCTGTGCCGAGCGGCCGCTTCAGCCAGGCCGGCGACATCTCGGTCAGGAAGAGCGCGATGCCGAAGCTCACCGGCACCGCGATCACGAGTGCGATCAGCGAGGTGGCCAGCGTCCCGTAGATCATCACCAGCCCGCCGTACTCGTTCTGCACCGGGTCCCACACGCTGCTGGTGAGGAAACCCAAGCCGAACTTCGAGATGGCGGGCCAGGCGCCGGCCAGCAGCGACAGCAGGATGCCGATCAGCATCGCCAGGGTCAGCAGCGCGGCGCCCTTGGCGGCCCAGCCGAACAGGCGGTCGGTGGCGGCACCGGTGCGCGGCCTCTTGGCCGGCGGCGGGCTCGAGGTCGCACGGTCACGCTCGGCCGGAAGCTCGAGCGAGGTGGAAGCAGCGGGAAAAGTGGATGACACAGGTCGCTCCGAAAGCGGCGCGTGCTCGAGCGGAGTGCTCATACGCGCCGGTCCGCTTTACTTGAAGGCGACGGGCTTGCCCGACGCGTCCTTGATCTCGCCCCAGGCGTTCGCGATCACGCCCTTCACCTTGTCAGGCATCGGCACGTAGTCGAGGTCGCCGGCGGTCTTGTCGCCGTTCTTGTAGGCCCAGTCGAAGAACTTGAGCGTGGTCGTGGCCTGCGCCGGCTTGTCCTGCGACTTGTGCATCAGGATGAAGGTCGCGCCGGTGATCGGCCAAGCGTCCTTGCCGGGCTGGTTGGTCAGCACCTGGTAGAAGGTCTTGGACCAGTCAGCGCCGGCAGCGGCGGCCTTGAAGGCGTCATCGTCCGGCGAAACAAGGCTGCCGGAGGCATTCTGCATCTGGGCGTACTTCATCTTGTTCTGCTTGACGTAGGCGTACTCGACGTAGCCGATCGAGTTGGGCAGCTTGCTGACGAACTGCGCAACGCCCTCGTTGCCCTTGCCGCCCGCGCCGATGGGCCAGTTGACGGCCGTGCCGTCGCCGACCTTGGCCTTCCAGTCGGGGTTGGCCTTGCTCAGGTAGTTGGTGAACAAGAAGGTGGTGCCCGAGCCGTCGGCGCGGCGCACCGGTGCGATGGCCGCATCGGGCAGCGCCAGCGAGCCGTTCAGCGCCTTGATCGCGGGATCGTTCCACTTGGTGATCTTGCCGAGGTAGATGTCGCCGAGAACCTGGCCGTTGAGCTTGAGCTCGCCGGGCTTGATGCCCTGGATGTTGACCACCGGAATCACGCCACCGATCACGGTGGGGAACTGCACCAGGCCCTTGGCCTTCAGGTCGTCGTCGGTCAGCGGCATGTCGGAAGCGCCGAAATCGACTGTCTTGGCATCGATCTGCTTGATGCCGGCGCCGGAACCGACCGACTGGTAGTTGATCTTGGCACCGGTGGCCTTGTTGAAATCCGAGGCCCACTTCGAATACAGCGGGGCCGGGAAGCTTGCGCCGGCGCCGGTGGCTTCTTGTGCAAAAGCGGGAGCATGCGCCAGGGCCGCGGCGACGAAGCCGGCGGCAGCAAACTTGAACGTCATCTTCATGAAGCTTCCTTTTGGATGTGCAGAGGACCCCTTCCAGGGGGCTTGGCAGGGACTCTAGGAAGCTTGTGTGACACCGGTGTGACACCCTTTTCCAGAGGGAAATCGCCCATCGCAGGGGCCTGCGCTCTGTGACGCTGTCACACAATCGTCATGCGCCACGCCTAGCCTTGAGCGCTCGTTGCGGCACCCTCTTGGCGCGGCAGCGCCGGCCGAAACGCTACGATCGGGGCCCGCCATCTCCTCCTCACCATGCAAAACGGAACCCGCCTCGCTGCGGTCGATCTCGGGTCGAACAGCTTCAGGCTCGAGATCGGCCAGGTCGACCACGGCCAGATCCACCGCGCCGAGTACCTGAAGGAAACCGTTCGCCAAGGCAACGGCCTCGACAGCGCCCGCAACCTCACGCCGGAGGCGATGCAGCGCGGCTGGGACGCGCTGGCCCGCTTCGGCGAGCGGCTGGCGGGCTTCAAGCGCTCGCAAGTTCGCGCGGTGGCCACCCAGACCCTGCGCGAAGCCCGCAACCGCGAAGAATTCCTGCTGCGGGCGCGCACCATTCTGGGCTTCGGCATCGATGTCATCACGGGCCGCGAAGAGGCCCGCCTGATCTATCAAGGCGTGGCGCACCTGGTGCCCCACACCGACGCCTCGAACCGGGAGCGCCGCCTGGTGGTGGACATCGGCGGCCGCTCCACCGAGATGATCATCGGCCAAGGCCTGAAGGCCGAGGTGATGGAGTCGTACCGGGTCGGCAGCGTCGCATGGTCGATGAAGCATTTCCCCGAAGGCCAGTTCACGACCGCAGCCTTCAAGGCGGCCGAGATCGCCGCCAAGGCGGTGCTGGACGACGCGCTCGCCACCTACGTGCCGGACCGCTGGGACGTGGCCTACGGCGCCTCGGGCACCATCGGCGCGGTGGGCGATGTGCTCGCGGCCGCCGGCGGCGAGCCGGGGCTGATCACGCGCGACGGGCTCGATTGGCTGGTCGACCGGTTGCTCAAGGCCGGCAACGCCGATCGCCTGCGCATCGAAGGCATGCGGGAGGACCGCAAGGCCGTGATCGGCGGCGGCGTCAGCGTGCTGCGCGCCGTGTTCGACCTGCTCGAGATCGAGGAAATGAAGGTGGCCCAGGGCGCCTTGCGCCATGGCGTGCTCTACGAGCTGCTCGAGCGCGACGAGAGCGTCGCCGATCTGCGCGCCAGCACCGTGGCGCGCCTGGCCAACCGGTTCGCGGTCGATGCCGCGCAGGTCCGGCGCGTCAGCGAGACCGCCGCTGCGCTGTTCCTGCAGCTCGAGCCGGCCGCGCGCGGCGGCAGCACCACCAGCCGCGCCGGACGAGCACTGCGCAAGATCGGCTGGGCCGCCCAGCTGCACGAGATCGGCGCCCAGATTTCGCACAGCGAGTACCACAAGCACGGCGCCTACATCCTGGACAACGCCGACGCGCCGGGCTTCGCGGTGAACGAGATGCACTGGTTGAGCCAGTTGGTGCTCGGTCATCGCGGCAAGCTGCGCAAGATCGAGGCCTCTCTGAACGACGAGACCTTCGTCGCGCAACTGCTGGCGCTGCGCCTGGCCGTGATCCTGTGCCATGCGCGACGCGATCCGGATCTGGAGGGGCTGCGCCTGGGGCGAGCGAACAGCCAGCTTTTCGCCATCGCGTGCCGTGCGGGCTGGTCCGAGACCTACCCCCAATCCGCGCACCTGCTGCGCGAGGAAGTGCTGGCCTGGCAGAAGGCCGCCTGGCGGCTCGAGCTGAAGGGCTGCTGACGCCTAGAGCAGTTCGGGCGACTGCACCGTGACCACCACGGTCTGCACGTCGCCGTCGCGCTCGCGGGTGCGGATCCACCAGACGGCCCCCTTGCGCACCGGGCAGCTGTCGTGCTTGAGGCCGAGCAGCAGCGAAATGGCTTCGCCGAGCGAGGGCTGATGCCCGATCAGCAGCACCACGGATTTGCCGTTGGGCCATCCGGCCGCGGCCAGCAGTGCATCCGCCGTGGTGTCGGGCGCGAGTTCGCTGCGCAGCTTGTACTTGCGTCCTAGTGCGAGCGCGGTCTGCTCGCAGCGGCGTGCCGGGCTGCAGACGATGCGCGTGCCCTCGGGTAGTTGCCGATCGAGCCAGGCCGCCATGCGCTTGGCCTGTTTCTCGCCGCGCTGGGTCAGCGAGCGCTGCAGGTCGTCGCCGCCCTCGGTCCAGTCCTCGGCCTCGGCATGGCGCCAAAAAATCAGATCCATGGCTTGTTGCGTCATTCCCGAGAGGCAGCGCGGCTGCGACCTCGCGATGCGTAGCGGACCATCAGCGCGGTCTGCGCGCCATGGGCCTCGACGGTGCGAACGACGGCGCCATCCGCGCCCGGCTGCAGATCGACGCGGCGATAGGCACCGTCGGCGCCGAGATCCCAGGCATCCCGCCCGTCGTGCAGGTAAGCCACCAGGCATTCGTCGATGAGCCGCTGGCGCAGCGCCGGATCGGTCACCGGCCAGGCCAGCTCGATGCGGCGCAGCATGTTGCGGTTCATCCAGTCGGCGCTCGACAGGTACAGGGATTCGTCGTCGCCCCGGCGGAAATAGAAGACGCGCGAATGCTCGAGGAAGCGTCCGATCACCGAGCGCACGCGGATGTTGTCGGTCAAGCCCGGCACGCACGCCGGCAAGGTGCAGCCGCCGCGCACGATCAGGTCGATCTTCACGCCCTTTTGGCCGGCGTTCACCAGCGCGGCGATCAGGGCCTCGTCGGTCAGCGCGTTCATCTTGGCAACGATGCGTGCAGGCTCGCCGGCGGCCGCCGCGGCAGCGAGCGCATCGACCTGGGCGATCATGTTGCGGTGCAGGTCGAAGGGTGCCATCCACATGCGATGGAGCTTGGGCAGCCGGCTCTGGCTGGCCATGTGCACGAACACCGCCTCCATGTCGGCGGTCAGCAAGGGGTCGGCGGTCAGGTGGCTGATGTCGGTGTAGAGCTTGGCCGTGCGGGGGTTGTAGTTGCCGGTCGACAGATGGCCGTAGCGGCGCATCTGCTTGCCCTCGCGGCGCGTCACCAGCAGCATCTTGGCGTGCGTCTTCAGGCCGACCACGCCGTAGACGACCTGGACGCCGATCGATTCGAGCATCTCGGCCCAGTTGATGTTGGCCTCCTCGTCGAAACGCGCCTTGAGCTCCACCACCACCGTGACTTCCTTGCCGCGGCGAACCGCCTCGCGCAGCAGGTCCATGAGCTCGGAATCGGTGCCGGTGCGGTAGATGGTCTGCTTGATGGCGAGCACCTGCGGGTCCTGCACCGCTTCGCGCAGGAAGGCCAACACGCCGTCGAAGCTCTCGAAAGGCTGGTGGATCAGGGCATCGCCCTGCTGCAGCCGCTCGAAGAAGGACTGCCCCGGCGTCAGCATCACCGGGTAGGACGCCTGGTAAGGCGGAAAGCGCAGCTGCGGCTCCTCCAGCAGGTCGATCAGCTGCGTCAGCCGGGCCAGGTTGACCGGACCGTGCACGCGGTACAGCGCCTGCGGCGGCAGGTTGAATTGCGCCAGAAGGAAGCTCGCCAGCGACTCGGCGCAACTGGCCGAGACCTCGAGCCGGACGGCCTGGCCGTAGTGGCGATGCTGCAGGCCCTGGCGCAGTGCCGTGCGCAGGTTCTTGACGTCTTCCTCGTCCACCGCCAGGTCGGAGTGGCGCGTCACGCGGAACTGGGAGAATTCGCCGACTTCGCGCCCCGGAAACATGCTGGACAGGTGGGCCCGCACGATGCTCGACAGCGCGACGAACAGCGTCTTGCCGCCCGACACCTTGGCCGGCATGCGGATCAGGCGCGGCAGCACGCGCGGCACCTTGACGATGGCGATCGGATTTTCGCGCCCGAAAGCGTCCTTGCCGGAGAGGCGAACGATGAAGTTGAGCGACTTGTTAGCGACCTGGGGAAAGGGATGCGCTGGATCCAGCCCCACCGGAATCAAGAGCGGCTGGACCTCGCGCTCATAGTAGTCGTGCACCCATTTGCGCTGCGCCGGGTTGCGCTCGCCGTGCGAGATGATGTGGATGCCCTGGCTCGCGAAGGTCGGCATCAGCTCGTCGTTGTAGAGCGCGTACTGCCGCCCCACCAGCGCATGCGCCACCTCGGCCAGGCGCTCGAAGGACTCCACGGTGTAGTTGCCCTTGTGGTCGCCCGCGGCATTGGCGATCAGGTGCGGCGCCGTCCGGACCTCGAAGAATTCGTCGAGGTTGGACGACACGATGCACAGGTAGCGCAGGCGCTCGATCAGCGGCACTTCGGGGCGGTAGGCCCAGTCGAGCACCCGCTCGTTGAAGGCCAGGATGCTGTGGTCGCGATCGAGCAGCGCCAACGACGGCTCAGCGGCGACAGGCACGCTGTCGGAAAGGACTGGCGACAAGGAAAATGATTCTGGAGAAACCGGCACGGGAGTGTATGCAGACGGAATCATGACAGTGTCAACCGCCGTTGTGACAGTTGCATGACAACTGTATGACGACATTCCCGTGCTGTCTTAATTGCCCAGGAAGTGTTTTCGATAGCGCGCCGGCAGGTCCTCGATGCGCATCAGCATCGGAAGGTCGGCGGTATTGAAGTCCGGATCCCAGGCCGGCGGGCCCAGAACCTTGGCGCCGAGCCGCAGATAGCCCTTGATCAGCGCAGGCGGCTCGATCTGGAGTTCGCCGTCGAGCCGATGCACCGGCAACGGCAGCCGCGGCTGCACGTGGTACTGGATCGGTGCCATATGGGTGGCCGAGAGCTGGCGCCAGATGCTGGCCGCCGCATCGCCGCTGGTCACGCCGTTGTGCCACATCGGGATGCTGGCGCAGCCGATCATGGTGTCGAGCTTGTTGCGGTTCATGAAACCGGCCAGCGCACCCCAGAGAGCGAGGATCACGCCGCCCTGGCGATGGTCCGCATGGACGCAGCTGCGGCCCAGCTCGACCATGCGTTCGCGCAAGTCGCGCAGCCGCGTCAGATCGAATTCGGTGTCGCTGTAGGTGCTGCCGATGCGCCGGGCCTGGGCCGGCGTCAGCACGCGGTAGGTGCCGATCACCTGGTTCGTCGCCAGCTCGCGCACCAGCAGGTGCTCGCAGAAGTCGTCGAACAGGTCGATGTCGTGGCCTTCCAGCGGGGTCGTGAGGCGGGCACCCATCTCGCCCGCAAACACCTCGTAGCGCAGGCGCTGGGCCGCGCGGACGTCGTCCTGGTGCCGTGCCCAGGTCACGCTGATGCCGCCGGCTTCGGTGGCGGCGGCAGGGGTTGCCGCAGCCGGTACTGCAGGAATCGAAGCCGGTGCGCGGGCCGGGTTCGGCGCCGGCCACAGGGCGGCGCGCAGTCCCAGCTGCGAGAACGGAAACGTCGGCGTGGGCAGTTCTTTCATGCGAGACCCTTTCTGCGCACGGAGTCTGTGAGACAGCGGTGAAACACGCGTGTCAATCCGATGGCAGTTGCGTGACTTGCAACCATTGGCGCCTGCTTTCGGCGTCTAATCCCGACGTTTCGCCAACTGGAGTTCTTTCATGGCCGCCGAAGTCCAAGTCAGGGTCGAGGTCGAGACCCGCCGTCATCAGATGTTTCCCGTGCTGGGCGCCGCCTGCATCGAGCGCATCAGGCGCTTCGGCAGCGTGCGGCACTACGCGCGCGGGGACTGCCTCTTCCGGGCCGGCGAGCCCGGCCCGGGGATGTTCGTCGTACTGCGCGGCATCGTGGCGATCACCCAGCGCGACGGGCTCGGGCGCGTGGTGCCCATCGAACGCCAGGGCCCGGGTCAGTTTCTGGCGGAGATCGCCCAACTCTCCGGCCGCCCTGCCCTGGTTGACGGCCACGCCGAGGACGATGTAGAGACTCTGCTGGTGCCGCCCGAGCAGCTGCGCGCGCTGATCATCGCCGAGGCCGACCTCGGGGAACGGCTGGTCCGCGCGATGATCCTGCGCCGGGTGGCCCTGATCGAATCGGGCAGCAGCGGGCCGGTGCTGATCGGACCGCCGCAGTCGGCCGCGCTGCTGCGGCTGCAGAACTTCCTGCGCCGCAACGGCCATCCCTACAACGTGGTCGACGCGACGCAGGACGCGGATGCGGCGGCACTGCTCGAACAGTACGGCGAGGCGGAACTGCTCGTGGTCTGTCCCGACGGTGCCGTCGTGGTCAATCCGACCGACAACGCACTCGCGCGCTGCCTCGGCATGGTCGACACCATCGACCACGACGAGCTTTTCGACGTGGTGGTGGTCGGCGCCGGCCCCGCCGGCCTCGCGACCGCCGTCTACGCCGCATCCGAAGGCTTGCGCGTGATCGTGGTCGATTGCCGTTCCTTCGGCGGCCAGGCGGGCGCGAGCGCGCGCATCGAGAACTACCTGGGCTTTCCGACCGGCATCTCCGGCGGCGCGCTCGCCGGCCGCGCCTTCGTTCAGGCGCAGAAATTCGGCGTCGAGATGCTGATCCCGGCCGAGGTCGCCTCCATGGACTGCAGCGAAGCCGATACCAAGGGAGAGCTCACGGTCCAGCTCACCGATGGCCGGCGCCTGCGTTCCCGAACCGTCGTGATCGCCAGCGGCGCGCGCTACCGCCGCCCCGAGGTGCCGCGCCTGGCCGAATTCGAAGGCCGCGGCATCTGGTTCTGGGCCTCGGCGCTGGAGGCCAAGCTGTGCGCACAGCAGGAGGTGGCACTGGTCGGCGGCGGCAATTCGGCCGGCCAGGCCGCGGTGTTCCTGTCGCAGCATGCCGCCAAGGTCAATGTGCTGGTGCGCGGCCCTTCGCTCGCAGCCACCATGTCGCGCTACCTGATCGACCGCATCGAGGCCACGCCCAACATCGAGCTGCATCCGCATACCGAGCTGGTGAGCCTGCACGGCGACCCGGCCTCGGGATTGAACGGGGCCACCTGGCGCTGCCGTCGCACCGGCGACGAAGAGCAGTGCCCGACGCGCAATATCTTCCTCTTCATAGGCGCGGTGCCGGAAACGGACTGGCTCGAGGGCTGCGGCGTCTCGGTCGACAAGCATGGCTTCGTGTTGACCGGGGAAGCGGCGCGCGGGGGATTTCCTGCCAGGCCCGCGGCTGCGCTGGAAACCAGCGTCGCCGGCGTGTTCGCCGTGGGGGACGTGCGCTCCGGTTCGGTCAAGCGCGTGGGCGGCGCGATCGGCGAAGGCGCCGCCGTGGTCGCGCTGATCCACAAGCACCTGGCACCGAGCGCCGTGGCCGCCTGAGGCCGGAACAGGCCGCGTTCTGCAGGAAAAGCCACCGGCCGCTATGCTGGCCGGCCCTGTCTCTTTCCTCTGGAACGCAGTCCATGTCTCAAGCTCCCATCGACATTTATTCCTGGCCCACGCCCAATGGCCACAAGATTCACATCATGCTGGAGGAGTGCGGCCTCCCCTACCGCGCGCACCCGGTCAACATCGGCAAGGGCGACCAGTTCGAAGCCGGCTTTCTCAAGATCAGCCCCAACAACAAGATCCCGGCCATCACCGATCCCGAGGGCCCGGACGGCAAGCCGATCTCACTGTTCGAATCCGGCGCGATCCTGGTCTACCTGGCCGGCAAGACCGGCCAGTTTCTTCCCGAAGGCGAGCGCGCACGCTACGAGGTGCTGCAGTGGCTCATGTTCCAGATGGGCGGCGTCGGCCCGATGCTGGGCCAGGCGCATCACTTCCGCATGTACGCGCCCGAGAAGATCGCCTACGCCATCGACCGCTACAGCAACGAGGCGCGGCGCCTCTACGGCGTGATCGACAAGCAGCTGGCCAGCCACCGGTTCGTCGCCGGCGAAACCTACTCGATCGCCGACATCGCCATCTTCCCGTGGCTGCGCAGCTGGGAGAACCAGGGCATCGTGCTCACCGAGTTCCCACACCTGAAGAAGTGGTTCGAGGGCATCGCTGCCCGGCCCGCGGTGCAGCGCGGCGTCAAGGTGCTGGCCGAGCTGCGCACGCCGATCACCGGCGACAAGGAGCGCGAAATCCTCTTTGGCAAGACGCAATACGCGAAGCGCTGAGAAAGGCCTGCTTCGCACAGGCTAGAATCGCAGGCTTCGTCGGGGCGTAGCGCAGCCTGGTAGCGCATCTGGTTTGGGACCAGAGGGTCGAAGGTTCGAATCCTTTCGCCCCGACCAACTATCTTTCTTCCGCCTCAGCTCACAGGCAACTGCTCCGGCATCGGTTCGGGCGGCGGTTCCTTCTTGGGCTCGGTCCGATCGGGTTTGGCCTGATCGAGCTCATCGATCATCTTTTCGCCCACCGGGTCCTTGCCGTCCGAAGGGATCGATTCTTCGAAGCCGATCTCGGGTTCCTCGTCGAGGGTCGGGTGGCGTGACGAAGCGGGTTGGGTGGCGTCGTTGCTCATATTGAACTCCATGAGGAGCTTCCACATTCGCTCTTCGCGACACGCCCCGGCCTCAGGCAAAGGCCAGAGCCCTTGTCGTCCGGCGCCGACGCCGGGGACGCCACCGTAAAATCGGCCCCCATCTGCCCGTAGCTCAGTTGGATAGAGCACCTGCCTTCTAAGCAGGTTGTCGGGGGTTCGATCCCCTCCGGGCAGGCCATCAGCCAGTTTCATCAGGCTTCAATCAGTCTCCGAACCCGCATCTCTTCAAGGGAAAGCGGGTTTTTCTTTGCCTCAAGCCAATCCACGGCATAGCAGGCCATGTTGGTACTTTGTCGGTACTTTTGCAGGTACCTGCGCTGGTCCCGACATCAGGTACCGACACGCCGTACCGACAAGCCAAGGAGCAGCGATGCTGACAGACACGTTCGTGAGGCAGCTGAAGCACAAGGGTGCCACGATCGGCGAGCGTTACGCCGACGGCGGCGGCATGTAGCTGCGCGTTCGACCGGAATGCCCTGTCACGATGGCCCGGAACGGGCGGTCACGATGCGCCGGAATACCCATCCAGGTCATGATGCGCTGTCCACGCTCGGTATGACTTTAGACGCCTGGGGCAGGCCAAGCGTGTCGGTCACAAACGCTCGCCCGCTGCCTCTTGCTCAAGAGACTCGCGCACACTTCCGAGCATCCCCGACAAGTCGGCGAGGGACACATCGCGCCTCCTGCCGCTGGCGCGATCCCTGAGCAGCTTCTCAATCGACGACAAGCCCTTCGCTGCCAGTACCACGCGATCTCTTCGCGGCGCACCACTGATCACCTTCAACTCGTCCACCAGAATTTCAAAGCCGCGTCGCTGGCTGCCATCGCGCCCGGTCCAGCGTGTTGATCGCAACCGGCCCTCCACAAACACCTCGGCCCCGCTAACCAACCCGTTTCGGGTCTGTAATCCTATGAGCAGGAGCGATCTGCGCGCCCAAGTGGTACCAGGTGCTCAACCTTCAAGCATGCCTACCTGTTCTGGTAGTTGGCACAACTCTGCGCGTCGTCAACGATGGATCCGCACGCCTAAAGTGCAAAGGGATCCACGATGCGCACACTGCTGATCGACAACTACGATTCGTTCACCCACAACCTCTACCAGTACCTCGCCGCGACCAACGCGCAGCCGCCGCGCGTCATCACGAACGATGAAATGTCGTGGCCCCAGATCGCCGAACTCGAGTTCGACAACATCGTCATCTCGCCGGGGCCCGGAAGACCGCAACGCCCTTCGGACCTGGGGGTCTCGGCCGACGTGCTCCGGCACGCCAGGGTACCGGTACTGGGTGTCTGCCTCGGGCACCAGGCCATGGCCCACTTCTGCGGTGCGAACGTGGCCCGCGCCGTACGGCCGATGCATGGACGCCTCGACCGCGTCCGCCACTCCGGAAGCGGCTTGTTCCGGGGAATCCCGGAACAGTTCGATGCAGTCCGATACCACTCGCTGGCAGTGACCGGGCTGCCCGAGCAGCTCGAGCCGCTGGCGTGGACCTTCGACGGCACCCTGATGGCCCTGCGGCACACGTCGAAACCCTGGTGGGGCGTGCAGTTCCATCCGGAATCGATCTGCACCGAGTACGGGGCGCGCCTGCTGCGCAACTTCAGGGAGCTCACCGAGCAGTGGCAAGCCCGCGCAGTTGCCGTCCACGGCCCCTCGGCATCGCCCAGGTGGCCGCAACTTGGACACGGCATGCCGCTGCAGCAGAACGACACGCTGATCATTCGCGCGCGATGCCTTGAAAGCTATCCAGACGCCGAAGCGCTTTTCCGCCACCGCTTCGCCGGCAACGCGGCCGCCTTCTGGCTGGACAGCAGCGACGCGGACGGCCAGAACGCGCGCTATTCGTACATGGGCGATGCGGGCGGACCGGACGCGCAGGTGATCACCTACCGGTCGCGTGACAGGCAGATCGATATCCACCACGAAGCGCACATCGAAACGCGCATCCAGAGCATCTTCGATTTCCTCAAGCAGGAAACCAACGTTGTGCCGCCTGGCGGAGCGTCATTGCCCTTCGACTTTGCCGGCGGCTACGTGGGCTATTTCGGCTACGAGCTCAAGGGCGAACTGGGCGGCAACCACGCCCACGACGCGTCCACGCCGGACGCGATGTGGATGCGGGTTCGTCGCTTTGTCGCTATCGATCACGGCGAGCAACAGACCTGGATCGTCTGCATCGATCGCGAACCGCATTCCCTGGCCAGCGAGGCCTGGATGAATGAAATGCAAAGGACCCTCTCCAATCCGGTGCCATCGGACGCTGCACCATCTGACGGCGCTGCCCGAATTGCGGACGCGCTCGCATGGCGCATCGATCTGCCCGACTACCGACGCCGCATCGCGAGATGCCAGGAGAACATCCTCGATGGCGAGACCTACGAAGTCTGCCTGACCAACCAGCTGGAGGGCGCCGGCCAGATCGACGCCCTGGACGTCTATTGCACGCTGCGCAAGCGCAATCCTGCGCCTTACGCCGCCTTCCTGAAAACGCCCGGCCTGGCGGTCCTGTGCGCCTCGCCCGAACTGTTCCTGAACATCGAGCCGGACGGCACGGTCGAGTCCAGGCCGATCAAAGGCACCGCGCGCCGCGGCGCGACGCCGCAGGAGGACGCCGCCATCGCGGCAACCCTCGCCAACGACGAAAAAAGCCGCGCCGAGAACCTCATGATCGTCGACCTCCTGCGCAATGATCTCAACCGGGTCTGCAAGGTTGGCAGCGTGCACGTGCCGCGCCTGTTCCAGATCGAGACCTTCGCGACGGTCCACCAGCTGGTCAGCACCATCCGGGGCCAGTTGCGGTACGACGTGAGTGCGATCGACTGCGTCCACGCCGCCTTCCCCGGCGGCTCCATGACCGGGGCGCCCAAGATCCGGACGATGAGGATCCTCGACGAGATCGAAGGGTCGCCACGGGGCATCTATTCCGGCAGCATCGGCTTTCTGTCGCTCAACGGCAGCGCGAAGCTCAACATCGTGATCCGCACCATCGTGAGTGCGAACGGCCGCGTCTCGATCGGCTCCGGCGGCGCCATCATCGCAATGTCCGATCCGGACGCCGAAGTCGAGGAGATCGTCCTGAAGGCGCGGGCCCAGCAGGATGTGCTGCAAGAGGCCGGCGCGCCGGGCACGCGCGCTTCTCGCAGTGCCGGGGATCCAACGCCGCACGACAGCGATGGCTGACCCTTCCGCCAATCGCCGCGGCGTCTTCCTGATGCTCGGGGCGATGGCGTGCTACGTGCTCAACGACGCCTGCCTGAAATTCACGCTGGCGCACCACCCGCATGGGCAGGTGCTGGCCGTCCGCGGCCTGTTTGCCACGGCGATGGTCCTGGTGCTCGCCCGTCGCGCCGGCATGCTGCCGCGATGGCGGCAACTGCTGCAGCCGATGGTCGCCGTCCGATCGGTGCTGGAGGTGGCGACCGCCATGGCCTCCGTCGCCGCTCTCTCGCTGACTCCGCTATCCATCGTCACGGCCATCATGATGGTGTCGCCCTTGCTGATTGCCGTGTGCGCGATGGCGCTCGGATGGGAGGCGCCGCAAGCCGGTCGCATCTTCGCGACAGTGACCGGTTTGGCCGGCGTGCTGCTGATCGCCAGACCCTTCTCGCAGGCGAGCGTGGCGAACTGGGGCATCGTGTTCTCTCTCGCCTGCGCTGCCGGCCTGGCGGCAAGGGACCTGGCCACGCGCGCCATGCCCCCGGGTGTTCCTTCGGTCCTCATCACCCTCGCGGCGACGGTGGCCTCGTGCGCTGGCGGTTTCGCGCTCGGCCTGCGGGAGACCTGGCAACCGCTGCAGCCCGCGCAAACGCTGGGTCTCGCGCTGGCCGCCCTGTGCGCGGCGCTGGGTAACTACGCGCTGATCGCCGCCTGCCGCGACGTCGATCTCTCGGTCGTCGCGCCATTTCGCTACAGCATCCTGCTCTGGGCGCTTCTGATGGGGTACCTCGGGTGGGACGAGACGCCCGATGCGGCGTCGGGCATCGGCATCGTGCTGATCAGTGCCGGCGGCCTCCTGGCGCTACGCGGCAGTCGTTCCCGCTGAGTGGCCCGCCTCCGCCTTTCGGCCGCGTTGACACGGTCCTGGTGCTCGTGAGTGATGATGGCCACGTCGATATGACAGCCAGTTGCTTCGCGGATGTCGGTGGTTATCTCAAGGGCCGTGGGCCTCGGTGAACTTCGGCGATCTGGGCTTGTTGGGCCGTCGAGCCAGCTTCAACGAGCGCTCTAGACTGGCTGCTGCCGTTTGGCTCTGGGCCACCGAGACGCCGGTCGCATAAAGCGGTCCGTGGCAATTTTCTGATCGAGGACAAATCCACTTTGGAAGCGGTCGTTTGGCGAGCGCAGCGCGCGCATCAGACCCCAGCGCGGCGATCGCTTGCCGCATCTGCTTCTCCGAACTAGTACATCAACACGTAAGTTCCGAAACGTAGTGACGCCCGAGCTTGTGATCTGCGTCCTGTCGAGTGAACTTCCACTCGATGGTTCGGCGCAGCGCGTTTCGATCTGCTTGCCAAGCATCGACTTCGCGTCGCAAAAGTTGCTGGCTGGGGAGGCGACGGTTCAGGCATTGACGCGTGAGGATGCCGATCTCGATCTCTGCCATGTTGAGCCAACTTGCGTGCTTGGGCGTGTAGTGAAAGCACACCCGGCGCAGCAGCGTGCTGGC
>NZ_FMZU01000008.1 GCF_900101545.1 Variovorax sp. CF079
CGGCGCGTTCGCAATGCGCGTCACCGCGTCGTAGCCGCGCAGCTCCTGCACCTTCTGGATGTCGATGCCGTATTCCTCCTCGCCCAGCGTGAAGGTGACCACCTCGAGGCGTTTGGCGTTGGCGAGAACGGGGGCGCTCGCGTGCTGATGAAGGCTGGTGATCTCTGCCATGGTCGTGGGTCCTATGTGAATTTCTGCATGATCCGAACGAGCTTCTGCCCGTACTGCGGATCGGTCGCGTAGCCCGCCTTCTGCAGGCCGTGCGCGGCCTCGGCCGGGTCGTCGGTGGCCAGCACGTTGGCGTAGCGCGGATTGCGGGTGATGAACTTCGCGTAGTCGGTGAAGGCTTCGTCGTAGGAACCGTAGGCCCTGAACCTGGCGCGCACTTTCTGCGGCTCGCCGTCGACGTATTCGGTGGTGGTGGTTTCCACCACCGGGCCCTTCCAGCCACGGTCGGCCTTGATGCCGAACAGGTTGAAGCTCTGCGTGCCGTCGTCGGCGCGGATCTCGCGCTTGCCCCAGCCCGATTCGAGCGCGGCCTGCGCCAGGATCAGGGGCGCGGGCACGCCGCTGGCCTCGCTCGCGGCCTGGGCGGAGCCGCCCATGCTCTTCACGAAGCTGTCGACGTGGCCTTGCAGCGAAGCCACCGCGGCCGGCGAAGGACGCTCGCCGTTGTTCTGGTAGACGCTCAGGTCCACCGGCATCGAGCGCCGGGTGGCCGGTGCGCCCTCCGGCGGCGAGGAGCCGAGCGGAATGCCGGCCTGCGGCTTCAACGGGAAGCCCGACGGCCCGTCGAGCGACATGGCCCCGGCTTCGCCGTCGGCCGCGCCCGAGGCCGCGCTGCGGCTCAGCTGCGCCAGCATCGCTTCGGCCAGCCCCACGCCGCGCCCCGAGAGGTTCTGCGAGAGCTGCTGGTCGAGCATGGACATGTAGACCTTCTCGTTCCGGCTCTCGAGCAGGCCGCTGGAGGGCGTGGCCTCGCGCATGCTCTTCAGCACCATGTTCATGAACAGGGCTTCGAACTGCCGCGACACCTGCTTCAAGCCCTCTTCGGGCGAGGTACGCACGGTGCGCCGCAGCGCATCGACGCCCTGCACGTCCAACGCAAAGCGCTGGTCCAGCGCGCCGCTTCGGTTTTCCAGGATCGCCATGTCAGATGATCTCGAGCTCGGCGCGCAAGGCGCCGGCGGTCTTCATGGCCTGCAGGATTGACACCAGGTCCTGCGGATTGGCGCCCAGGCTGTTGAGTCCCTTGATCACATCCGAGAGCGATGCCCCGCCGCGCACCATCTGCAGCGCGCCGCCGCCCTGCGCGATCGAGATCTGCGAGGTCTGCGTGGCCACCGTGCTGCCGCCCGAGAAGGGGCCGGGCTGGCTGATCACCGGCTCCGTGTTGATGACCACTGAGAGATTGCCGTGCGCCACCGCGCAGTCGTTGACGCGCACCGCCTGGTTCATGACCACCGAGCCGGTGCGCGCATTGATCACCACGCGCGCCACCGCCTGGGTCGGCGTGACTTCGAGCCCTTCGAGGCGCGCGAGGAAGCCGACGCGCTCCTGCGGCTCGGGGGCGCGCACGCGGATCACGCGCGCGTCCATCGCGTCGGCGGTGCCGGGGCCGAACTGGCGATTGATGGCCTCGACCGCACGCTGCGCGGTGCCGAAGTCGGAGCGGTTGAGCTCCAGCGTGAACATGCCTTCGCCGCCGACCGGCGCCTCGACGCTGCGCTCGACCAGCGCGCCGCCGGGAATGCGGCCCGAGCCGAGCTGGTTGATCTGCACCTTGCTGCCGCTGGCCGAGGCGCCCGCGCCGCCCACCACCATGTTGCCCTGCGCGATGGCGTAGGTCGCGCCGTCGACGCCCTTGAGCGGCGTCATCAGCAAGGTGCCGCCGCGCAGGCTCTTGGCATTGCCCATCGAGGACACCGTCACGTCGATGTTCTGGCCGGGCCGCGCGAACGAAGGCAGCGTGGCCGTGACCATCACGGCCGCCACGTTCTTGAGCTGCATGTTGACGCCGGCCGGAATGGTGATGCCGAGCTGCTGCAGCATGTTGTTCAGGCTCTGCGTGGTGAACGGCGTCTGCATGGTCTGGTCGCCGGTGCCGTCGAGGCCCACCATCAGGCCGTAGCCGATCAGCGGGTTGTCGCGCACGCCCTGGATGCTGGCCAGTTCCTTGAGCCGCTCGGCCTGTGCCGGAGACGACAACGCGACGGCGCACAAGGCCGAGAAGATGCAGCGCCGGAGAAATTTGAAGTTCATGATCAGAACGGCATCACATTGAGGAAGAAGCGCTGCATCCAGCCCATGTGCTGGGCCTCGTCGATGTAGCCCTTGGCCGTGTATTCGATGCGCGCATCGGCCACCAGGGTCGAGGGCACGGTGTTGCTGCCGGAGACGGTGCGCGGGTTCACCACGCCCGAGAAGCGGATGTATTCGGTGCCTTGATTGATGCCCATCTGCTTCTCGCCGGAAACCAGCAGGTTGCCGTTCCCCATGACGTCGACCACGGTCACGGTGATCACGCCGTTGAAGGTGTTGTTGGCGTTGGCGCCGCCCTTGGCATTGAGGATGTTGTTGCCGGAGAGCTTCGCGTCCTGCTCGTCCAGCAGACCGCCCAGCAGCTTCGGGATGGTCGGGAAGGCAGCCGTCAGGCTGCCGCTGCGGCTGGCATTGGCGCCCGAGTTCTTGCTCGCGTTGACCTTCTCGCTGATCACGATGGTCAGGATGTCGCCGACATTGCGCGGACGGCGGTCCTCGAACAGCGCATTGGCGCCGGGCCCGTCGCGGAAGATCGCGCCGTTGGCGCGCGGCGCCGGCAGCGCCGCGTAGGTGTTGGCGCGCGCCGTCATCGGCTGGTGCACCAGCGGCTCGCGCGGGATCTGCGCGCAGCCGGTGGCGAGCACCAGCGTGCAGACGGCAAGACGATGAAGACGCGCGCTCTGCATCACAGTTGCGCGAGGCGCTGCAGCATCTGGTCGGAGGTTTGCACGGCCTTGCTGTTGATTTCGTAAGCGCGCTGGGTCGCGATCATGTTGACGAGCTCCTCCACCACGTTGACGTTCGATGCCTCGACGTAGCCCTGGCTCAGGATGCCGGCACCTTCGAGGCCCGGGTTCAGCTGGTTGGGCGCGCCCGAGGAATCGGTCTCCGCATAGAGGTTCTCGCCCATGCTCTGCAAGCCGGCCGGATTCAGGAAGGTGGCCAGCTGCAGTTGGCCGACCTGCACCGTGGCGGTGCTGCCGGCCTGCGTGACCGAGACCATGCCGTCGCGGCCGATGGTCATGCTGGTGGCGTTCTGCGGAATGGTGATGGCCGGCTGCACCGGGAAGCCGCTGGCGGTGACGAGCTGGCCGTCGCGGTCGGTCTGGAAGGAGCCGTCGCGCGTGTACGAGGTGGTGCCGTCGGGCATCAGCACCTGGAAGAAGCCGGCGCCGTTGATCGCGACATCCTTCGGGTTGTCGGTCTTGGTCATGTTGCCCTGCGCATGGATGCGCTCGGTGGCGACCACGTGCACGCCGGTGCCGACCTGCAGGCCCGAAGGCAGCCGCGTCTGGTCCGAGGTCTGGCCGCCGACCTGGCGCAGGTTCTGGTACATCAGGTCCTCGAACACGGCGCGGCTGCGCTTGAAGCCGGTGGTGCCGACGTTGGCGAGGTTGTTCGACACCACGTCGAGCTGGGTTTGCTGGGCGTCGAGGCCGGTCTTGGCGATGTAGAGCGAGCGCATCATGGGAGAAATTCCTTCAGGGGTTGGTGGGCTAGCCGTACGCCAGCAACTTGTTGGCCGACTGCGCGTTGGTGTCCGCGGTCTGCATCGACTTCATCTGCATCTCGAAGCTGCGGGCCTGGGCAATCATCGAAACCATGGCTTCGACCGCGTTGACGTTGCTGCCCTCGACCACGCCGCTGGCGACGGTCACGGCCGCGTCGGCCTCGGCCGGCGGCAGGCCCTCGCGCATGCGAAAGAGCCCGTCGTCGCCGCGCACCAGGTCGGCGGTCGGCGGATTGACCAGCTTCAGGCGCCCCACTTCGGCCACGCCGACCAGCGCATCGCCGGCGCCGCGGGCCGTGACGGCGCCGTTGGGCGCGATCTGCACCGTGGAGCCCGGCGGCACCACCAGCGCGCCGCCCTCGCCGACCACCGGGCGCGCGCCCATGGTCAGCAGTTGGCCGTCGGCGCCGACCTGCAGGTTGCCCACACGCGTGTAGGCCTCGCCGCCGTCGGGCGTCTGCACCACGAGCCAGCCATCGCCGTGAACCGCGACGTCGAGGGCGCGGCCGGTCTCGGTCAGCGGACCGTGGCTGAAGTCGGCGCCCGGCGTGATGGCGGCGACGAAGGCGCGCGTCTGCGCTTCTTCGCCGACCACCGGCACCGCGCGAAAGCTGTTGACCTGCGCACGAAAGCCCGGCGTCGAGACGTTCGCCATGTTGTTGGCGACCGAGGCCTGCTGCTCCATGGCCTGCTTGGCGCCGCTCATGGCGACATACAGCATGCGGTCCATCGGGATCTCAGCGGATGTTGATCAGCGTCTGCACGACCTGATCCTGCGTCTTCACCGTCTGCGCGTTGGCCTGGTAGCTGCGCTGGGCCACGATCAGGTTGACGAGCTCGGAAGTGAGGTCGACGTTGGAGGCCTCCAGCGCGCCCGAGGCGAGCGAGCCCTGCTTGGTGCCCGCGCCCGGCGTGCCGGTGAGCGCCTGGCCCGAAGCCTGGGTCTCGGCCCAGACGTTGTTGCCCTTGGGCTCAAGGCCGTTGGGGTTGGCGAAGCTCGACAGCACCACCTGGCCCAGCAGCTGGGTCTGCTCGTTGGAGAACTTGCCGGTGATGGTGCCGTCGGGGTTGATCGAGTAGGCGGTCAGCGAGCCCGAGGTGTAGCCGTCCTGGTTGAGCTTGTTGATGGCGTTGGCATTGCCGAACTGCGTGGTGCCCGAGAGGTCGACCGTGACGTTCATCGCCGCCGAACCGTTGGGGAAGGTCATCGCCGGCAGGGTGATGGTGCCGCCGGCGGGCGTCAGCAGCTTGCCGTTGGCGTCGAAGGTCATGGTGGAGATCGGCGCGCCGGCGTTGAGCGCGGCACCGTCGGCCGCGCCGTAGACGCTCCAGGCATTGGCGCCGGTCTTCACGAAGAAGACGCCCAGCTCGTGCGGATTGCCCAGCGAGTCGTAGACCGGCCCGAGCGCGTTGGAGTAGTTGTAGGTGTCCGAGTCGGCCACGTTGAAGGGCGTCTTGGTGGGCGTCACGCTGCGCGAGTCGAGGTTGAACTCGGCCTGCACGCCGGTGGTGGCCTTCGGGTCCATGGCGGTGGTCGGGATGCGGATCGCCGAGGGCGTGCCGCCTTCGATGCCGCCGGTGGCCGAGACGCCGAAGCCGGTCAGCCGCAGGCCGGCGGCGTTGACGATGTAGCCGTCCTGGTCCTTGGTGAACTGGCCATTGCGCGAGTACATGATCTCGCCGCTCGGGCTCGAGAGGCGGAAGAAGCCGTCGCCGTTGAGGATGGCCACGTCCAGCGGGCGGCTGCTGGTCTGGGTCACGCCCTGCGTGAAGTTCTGCGTCACGCCGGCCACCGAGGCGCCGAGGCCGATGCGCGATCCGGCATACACGTCCTGGAAGGTCGCGGCGGCCGACTTGAAGCCCACGGTGCCCGAGTTGGCGATGTTGTTGCCGATGACGTCGAGGTTGGCGGCGGCGACAGACAGGCCGCTGATGCCCTGGGAAAAACTCATGATCGATCCTTGTTTCGAGGCGATGAAAAAACGGCTTGCAGCCGGGCGGCGGCCGCCGAGGGGAAAGGCATGCGAAGGACTCAGAGGAACATGCGAACGTCGGACAGGCCGATGCTGCGCCCCGAAGCCAGCTCGAGCGTGACGCCGCTCGTGCCCTGCTTGACGGCGGCCACCTGCGAGAAGGTGAGCGCGGTCGCCTCGACCGTGGTGCCGTTGTTGTCGGCGGCCACCGTGAAGGTGTAACTGCCGGCCGGTGCGACGGTGCCGTCGTCGGCCTTGCCGTCCCAGGTGACGGCGTTGACGCCTTCGGGCAACGAGCCGAGGTTGAGGGTGCGCACCGTCTTGCCCGCGGCGTCGACGATCTTCACCTCGACGTCGCCGGCCGAGCCCGGCAGCTGCACCGCGAAGGGCACGACCGCCGGGTCCTTGCCCACTTCCGGCGCCTTGGTGGCGATCTCGTTGCCGGGCGACAGCACGTTGTAGCCGATCAGCGATGCCGCCTGCAGGACCTGGTTGGTGCCGGTCTGGTTCACCAGGCCGGAGAGCGTGCCATTGAGCTTCTCGATGCCGCTCACAGTGCTCATCTGCGCGAGCTGCGAGGTGAGCTCGGCGTTCTGCATCGGGTTGAGCGGATCCTGGTTGTTGAGCTGCGTCACCAGCAGCTTGAGAAAGCGCTGCTCGCTGTCGGCGCCGCTCACACTGTTGTTGCTCTGCGCCGAGCTGGTGGTGTTCGTGCCGGTGATGGCGAGGGAGTCGTCGATGGCCATGGGTTCACTTCTTGTGGTTGGGATTTACTGGCCGATCGTCAGCGTCTTGACCATCAGCGTCTTGGCGGTGTTGAGCACCTCGACGTTGGCCTGGTAGCTGCGCGAGGCGGAAATCATGTTGGTCATCTCTTCGACCACGTTGACGTTGGACATGGTCACGTAGCCCGCGGGATTGGCATGGGGGTTCTTCGGGTCGTAGACCATCTTCATGGGCGACTGGTCTTCCACCATGCCCGCGACCTTGACGCCGCCGATGTCCTGCTGCCCCGAGGCCGCGACCTCGAAGACGACCTGCTTGGCGCGGTAGGGCTGGCCGTCCGGACCGGCCACGCTCTCGGCATTGGCCAGGTTGCTCGCGGTCACATTCATGCGCTGCGACTGCGCGGCCATGGCGGAGCCCGCCACATTGAAGATGTTCATGGAAGCGCTGGGCAAGGGCATGGTGGTTCCTACTGCACTGCCGACAGCAGCGACTTGATCCTGGCGCTGAGCACCGTGAGGTTGGCCTCGTAGCGCAGCGCGTTGTCGGCGAAGTTGATGCGCTCGGCATCCATCTCGACGGTGTTGCCGTCGATGCTGGATTGGCTTGGCACGCGATAGAGCAGGTCGGCATCGGGCATTGCCGATGCTTCGGCCTGCAGGTGGCGCGCGGAGGTGGTGGAAAGCGTCACCGACTGCGCGGCGCGGCCCTGCTCCACGGCCTGCGAGAGCCGGCTCGCGAAATCGAAGTCACGCGCCTTGTAGTTGGGCGTGTCGGCATGGGCGATGTTGGCCGCCAGCACCTCCTGGCGCTGCGCCCGGAGATTGAGTGCTTCGCGGTTGAAGCGAAGCGCCGCATCCAGCTTGTCGATCATGTTGTTCCATCAGTTGGAGGTGTCGCGTCCCAGGTGGGCATGGCGACTGATGGAAAGCGAGTCTATGCACGGGTCGTGTTTGCAATGGGCCGAACAAAGGGGCATTTGGGGTGCACTTCGCACCTTCAGGCGGAGCCACGCATTCCTAGAATCGCTGGACCGATGATGGAAACAACCCGCTCCTTTCGCCGTCTCCTCCTGCTGCTGCTCGCGGTGCTGGCCGCAGCGCCGGCCGCGGCCGCGCCAGGGGATGCGCGCGCCGTCATCGAACAGTTTCTGCAAGCGCAGACCGCCGGCCTCCCGGGCAAGGTGCGCATCGACGTGAGCATGCCGGCTTCGGGCGCGCTGCCTCCCTGCGAATCGCTCCAGGTTTTCCTGCCCAGGGGCGCCGCACCCTCGGGCCGGGTATCGGTGGGCCTGCGCTGCGCCGGCGACAAGCCCTGGACGCGTTTCGTGCAGGCGCGCGTCGCCATCGAGGGCCGTTACTTCGTGGCCGCGCGCGCCATCGATGCCGGCCAGGCCCTGGGCGCCGGCGACCTGGCCGAACGCACGGGCGATCTCAGCGCGCTGCCGCGCTCGGTCGTGACCGATGCCGCCGAACTCAGGGGCGTGGTGGCCGTCAACCGCATCGCCGCCGGCGCGCCCGTGCGGCGCGAACTGGTGCGCGGCGTGGTCGTGATCCAGCAGGGCCAGACGGTGCAGGTGGTGGCCGTTGGGCCGGGCTTCACCGTCAGCACCGAGGCCCGGGCCATGACCCGCGCCGAGATCGGCGCGACCGTGCAGGCCAAGACGCGCGACGGCCGCCTGGTCAGCGGCGTGGCGGACGAAGGCGGCCAGATCCGACTCTCGCAATAGGTGACCCTAAAGTTCCGCCCTAAACTGCCGATAAACGGGTCAGCCCCTGAGGAACCATCTTGAAAATCGATCAATCCGCCCCGTCGGCCACACCGCTCTCCCGCACCGCCAAGGGCGGCAAGGCCCTGCCGGCCACCGGCGCCGATGCCGCCGAAGGCGCCAAGGAATCGGTGCAGGTTTCCACGGGCCAGGTTCATTCGCTGCCCAGCTCGCCCAACACCGACTTCGATGCCGCGCGCGTCGCCTCGATCCGCGAGGACATCCGCGCCGGCCGCTACGAAATCCATCCCGAGCGGATCGCCAAGGGCCTCCTGGCCAGCGTGCGCGACCTGCTCGGCGCCAAGAAAGACCTGTGAACGTGATCCTGCTGCCCCATTTGCTGGCCGAGAAGTCCTGCGTCGAAGAATTCCTTGCGGTTCTGGACCTGGAGGCGCAGGCCATGAAGAACAATCTCTTCGCCGACCTCGGCCCGCTCACCGAACAGAAGGCCGCCCTGCTCGACCGCCTGGCCGCGCTCGACCAGGCGCGCGAATCGGCCCAGGTGGCGCTGGGCTTCGAACCCGGCCGTGCCGGTGCCGATGAAGCGGCAGCCGCCGCCGGCGAAGCATCGCAAGAGGCCTGGACGGCGCTGCTGGAACTTGCGGACCGCGCCAAGGCCGACAGCCGCCACATCGGATCGATGGTCTACGGCCATCTGGACTTCACCCAGAACGCGCTCGACTATCTGCAGGCGAGCAAGCAGCCCTTCTACGGGCCGGACGGGATCCGCAAGGCGGCGGGCGCTTCGGGGACGCGGCTGGCGCTGGGGTAGGTTCTGCCGCAAGGGGCCTGAACCTTGCCAAATTTTGCCATTCGATCTAGCCTTGGGCCATGAGCACGATGAACATCTCTCTGCCCGACACCCTCAAGGCATTCGTCGACAAGCAGGTCAATCAACGCGGCTACGGCACCAGCAGCGAATACGTACGAGAACTGATCCGCAAAGACCAGGAGCGTTTGCATCTGCGGGAGCTGTTAATGGCAGGCGCTGAGTCCGCACCCGGGGCGCCGGCTGATGCCGGCTATTTCGAGAGCCTGCGTAACCGGACGCGAAAGGCAGCCAGGACTGGTGCTCGCAGGTGAAGCTTAGGCGCGTTGTTCCGCGCGAACAGGCGAACCGGGACGTCGAAGATGCAATCTCGCACTACCTGGCGGAAGACGCCGAACACGCCGCACTCGGATTCGTTGATGCCTTGGAGCAGGCCTATGCCCACATTGGCCGTCATCCGTCCACCGGTTCGCCACGCTACGCCCATGAGCTGAACCTGCCGGGCCTTCGTTCCTGGCCGCTGACGCGCTATCCCTATCTCGTGTTCTACATCGAGCATGCCGATCACATCGATGTCTGGCGCGTGCTGCATGGCCAACGCGATATCCCGGCGTGGATGCAGGCGTCGGATTCAACCTGACGGACCTCTCAAGCCTCCCGCGTTGTTGCGCGCCAGCTTGCTTTTCTCTATTCAGTGGGTGCCGGCGCTCAACCCTTGCTTGGATTGAGCAAATACTTCTCCCCGGTCGCGTGCTTCGCATAGACCGCGATCTCCTCTAGCCGCAGCGCCTCCGACATCGACACCTCCTTGGTGTAGTGGCTCGCAAACGTGGTCTTCAATTCGGCCGCCACGCGCTCCTTGAGCTTCTTCGCGCCCTCCGGGCCGATCTTCTGCAGGAAGGGAAAGAGCAGCCAGCCGCCCATGCCCCAGGCCATGCCGAAATTTCGCACGAACTCGGTGGGGCCGCGGTCGAGGCCGCCGTAGATGTAGACCTGCTTGTGGGTGGTGGAGCCGTAGCGGCTGTATTCGGTGGCGCTCTTGTTCAAGGCCGCTTCCATGCAGCTCAGGATCTGACCGGCCAGCATGCCGCCGCCGATGGCGTCGAAGGCCAGCGTGGCGCCGGTGGCGACCAGCGCGTCGGTCAGGTCCTGCATGAAGGTGGGCGCACTCGCATTGCACACGTACCTGGCGCCGATCGCGCGCAAGATCTCTTCCTGCTCCTTCTTGCGCACGATGTTCACCAGGCCGATGCCGTCCTGGATGCAGATGCGGTTGAGCATCTGGCCGAGGTTGGAGGCCGCGGCCGTGTGCACCAGCGCCTTGTGGCCCTCGCGCCGCATGGTCTCGACCATGCCGAGCGCGGTGAGCGGATTGACGAAGGACGATGCGCCCTCGGCCGGCGTCGTGCCCTCGGGCAGCAGCATGCATTGGGCGACCGGGATGCAGCGGTACTGGGTGTACATCGCGCCGCCGATCAGCGCGACCGTCTTGCCCAGAAGCGCCTGCGCCGCGGGCGAGGAGCCCGCCGCCACGACCACCCCCGCGCCTTCGTTGCCCACGGGCATCGACGCATCCAGGCGCGCGGCCATGCTCTTCATCGCGGCCTCGGGGACGCTGGCCGTCACCACCGGCCGCGACGGCGTGCCCAAGGCCTTGGCCGTGGCCATGTCGGCAGCGCCGAACAGGAGGCCGAGGTCCGAAGGGTTCATGGGCGCCGCCTCGACGCGCACGATGACTTCGTCGGGCTTGGGCTCGGGAACCGGTTCTTCGGCCAGCGAGAGTTCGAGCTCGCCGCTGCGCTTGATCAGGGAGCGGAGTTGCAGGGTGGTGCGGGGTATCTCGGCGGGCATGGCGTGTCTCCAGGGTTGGGGCCGGCCAGTATAGGAAGGCTCGGCGCCGGTGCGCCTCCCCGGTGGCGCGTGACTTCTTGCGCAGAACGACTGGCAAATTCTTTCAAGAATCTTACTTCTGTTTACCTAAGTAGTAATATGTGACTTCTTCACATACGGTTCCCACGCGCAGAAATTGGCTGCAGAAAGCCCACGATTTCCCATCGTGGGAGGAGGAGACGCCCGATGCTGGTGCACAGGCTGGACAGGAAAAACGAGTTCGATGCGAGCCTTGCCGCCGACGCCGCCGATGCGCGGATGGTGGCCAGGATGCGGCTCGTGCTGTCCGTCTCCGCCCTGCTCGCGATTTTTGTCGATCCTGCGGGCTTGCGGGGCATCGGGGGCTTCACCTGGCTGCTGTTCTTCGGCTACATCCTGCACAGTTTGGCCGTTTATCTCTATACGCAGCTCGATGCGCCGTTCTCGCAGAGCAAGCTGATTCACTGGCTGGATGTCTTCTGGTATGGGCTGATCGTTCTTTTCACGGACGGCATCCACAGCTTCTTCTTCCTGTTCTTCTTCTTCGCCATCCTCACCTCGTCCTTCCGATGGGGCTTCAACGAGGGCGCGCGCGTCACCCTCGCTTCGGTGGCCTTGTTCGCCGCCTGCGGCCTGGGATCGACGACCGAGCAGGACCTCCCCCGCCTGCTGCTGCGTGCCACCTTCCTGCTTGCATTCGGCTATATGAGCATCCATTGGGGCGGCTCGAAGGTCGAACTGAAACGGCGGCTCGCGCTGCTTCGCGACGTCAGCCGCGTATCGAATCCGCGCTTCGGCGTCGATCACACCGTCACCAGCATTCTGGAGAAGACACAGGTGTTCTTCCAGGGAAGCTGCTGCTTGCTGATCGTCCGGGACAAGGAGTCGGGCGCCTACTTCCTGCGCACCATCAGGGAGGGCGACGCGAAGCGTTCGATCAATGCCGAACGGATCAGCGTGGACGCGGCGGCGCCTCTCGTGGCGCTCCCGCAGGAGCGCATCGTGGCCTACAACCGCCCGATCTGGCCGGCCCTGTTCTCGTTCACCGGTGCCGCGGCATACGACAGCGCCAAGGGAAGATGGAACAGGCACGAGGAAGCAGCCTGCAGCAGCCTGGCCGAGCTGCTGGACGCCGGTGCGTTCATCAGCGCGCCGGTGTCGCTCCGAAAGAGCGAAGGCCGCATCTACCTTTTCTCCCGCCAGGCCGGGTTCAGAAAGGCCGATGCGCTCTTCCTGAGCCATATCGCTGCCCAGGCCTTCCCCGTGATCGAAAACATCGAACTGCTGGACCGGATGGCCTCGGATGCGGCTTCGCAGGAACGCCAGAAGATCGCGCTGGATCTTCACGACACGGCCATCCAGCCCTACATCGGACTGAAGATGGGCCTCAGTGCCCTGCGCAACAAGGCGGCCGATGACAACCCGCTGATCGAGGATCTCGACAAGCTGGCGGACATGGCCGCCAAGGTGATCGGCGATCTGCGCCGCTATGCCGGCACGGTCAAGAATGGCCTTGGCAAGACGGAACAAGTCTTCCTCATGGTCTTGCGCCAGCAGGCAGCGCAGGCCAGAGATTTCTACGGGATCGACATCTCGGTCTGCGTGCAGGGCGAGCTCAACGTGAGCGACCGCCTGACCGCGGAGATATTGCAGATCGTGCGCGAGGGCTTGAGCAACATCTGCAAGCACACCTTCGCGCACCACGGCGCCGTCAAGCTGGAATGCGTGGACGGCTTGCTCAGGATCCAGATCGAGAACGAATGCGACGGAACACAGTCGGTCGCATTCCAGCCGAGGTCGATCACGGAACGCGCGACCGCGCTCGGCGGCAACGCGCAAGTGGTGCGGGGAACGAGCGGCGGCACTTCCGTGCACGTCGAGATACCCATCTAGGAGGTGGAACATGCAGCCAGTTGAAAAACCCATCGGTGTCATGCTTGTCGATGATCACCAGACGATGCTGTGGGGATTGTCCAGATTGATCGATGGCGAGAAGCCGCGAATGCAGGTGGTCGGGACGGCGAGAAACTGCGAAGAAGCGCTCGAGCAGGTCGACCAGGTGATTCCCGACGTCATCCTGCTGGATCTCGATCTGGGCGGCAAATCCGCGCTGGACATTCTCCCGGGCCTGCTGTCCAACTCGGTCTCCCGCGTATTGATCCTGACCGGCGAGCGCCAGCAAAAAACCCTCGACCTGGCGGTCTTCGGCGGTGCCCGAGGCGTGTTGCGCAAGGATGCGGCCGCAGAGCAGGTGCTCCAGACCATCGAAAGAATGCACCACGGCGAGCTGTGCCTGGACAACGAAACGATGAGCCGCGTGTTCGCGGAGTTCGTCGACGCGAAGCGCACGCACAAGGTCGATCCGGAGGCTGAGAAGCAGGCGGCCCTGACCTGCAAGGAACGCAAGATCATCCATACCGTGGTCGACGGAAACGGCGCATCGAACAAGGCGCTGGCCGAACGGCTCTTCATCACCGAGCACACCCTGCGCAACCACCTGACTTCGATCTACCAGAAGCTGGGGGTGAGCAATCGGCTGGAGCTGTATGTGTATGCGGTGAAGCATCAGCTGGCCAAGGCCTTGTGCTGAGGCCGGCAGGCCAGGCAAGCCGTTTCGCCATCCATGCCCGCCCAACGTCGCCGGCAGTGTGAAACCGGCGTGCGAAACAGCGCTCAGCGCTCCCCACTCATCTAGCCCGAACTTTGAGCACCGAGTGAGCGCATCTTGATCCTGCTGCGTTTGTTGAGCAAGGCGGTGGGGGTTTGCTAGATGCAAGCGGGGTTGGCTGCGAGCAGCTTGAAGGCCTTGTCCTGCAGCGGGGTGGGCCGCGTGGTGATGACGATCTTGGCGTTTGGGTTCAGGCTCGTGTGGGTGATGTTGTAGGCTACACAAATGGAACAAAAAATAGCTGAAACCCGCGCCATGCTTGGGTTCCAGCTACTTCATGTGCTCAAAGTTCGGTCTAGCGCGCCGGTACCGTGTCGACACGCACATGCACGACAGCCGTATCGTCTGCATAGACCCTGCGCCAGCCTGGCAGGTCGTCGAGCACAGAGTTCGCGAGTGTTCCGGGAGTGAGCAAGGTCCACCCGAACCTGTACTCGTTCAGGAATTCGACGAACAGCTTGCGATCCTTAAGCCTGAGAGCATCCACCAGCTTCTCGAGGAACGCGTCGCCATACATGTCCGCGCGCCCGTCGATGAACACCGGGACGCCTTCGTGAATCAGAAAGCCGCCGAACACGTAATCGTTCAGAACCGGCCCCTTGGCGCCAGCGGCCACCGCGGCATCGATCGCGGCCTTGGGCGTGATCATCGGCGCCGGTGCCGGCGGGCGCAGATGCATCGATGCTGCAGCGAACAATGCCGTGGCAGCCACGCACACGGCAATGGCCGCCGGCCGTGCCGGCGCGGCCAGGGCGAGGAACCAGCGGTCGAGCGCTTGCGCGTCGCGGTTCGGGTTCCCCGATGCATACCACTGCCGTGCGAACGGGGCCGCGACCAGGAACGGTGAAACGAGTCCCAGCACCGCGATGTTTCGCTGGTGCTTCAGCGCCAGGTGCACGAGTCCGAGCACCAGGACCAAGCGCAGCCACGGCAAGCGCACCCGGCCGCTGAGCGCGAGCGCCAATACCAGGAGCAGCCACAGCTCCAGAGGACTCCCCTGTTGGAAATTCGGCGACACCCACTCGCCGATGACGGCGAGCGCGGTCTTCATCCGCACGATGTGGATCGCATGCCCGAGCACCCCCCAGCCGCTGGGCGTCAGCAACGCCGCGCCCATGGAGAGCGCGACGAACAGCATCCACGGCTTGGCCGCCGCCATGCGCGTGCCGCGGGGATGCGCGAGCACCGCCTCCAGCGCCATGCCGAAGCCGAGCATCAGGCCGAGCAGAAAGCTGCCGTGCATATTGGCCCAAAGCACCATCACGCCGAGCAGCCACCATGGCGGCCTGCGGCGCGCCTCCGCTGCATTCACCAGTGCCGATATCCATAGCGCCAGCAGCACCCAGGCCATCACGTGGGGCCGCGCAAGCAGATGCGTCAACATCATGCCGGCGGCAAGCCCGGTGAAGAGCAGCGCATGGACCGGCTCCATGCGGGCCAGCAGGAATCGCATCAGCAGCGCAAGCACGAGGCCGAAGCAGGAGGCTGACAGAGCGACCAGTCCGGCCCAGCCGCCCAGTTGATGGGCGCCCAGCATCACGAGTTCGGACAGCCACTCGAAGGCCGTCCAAGGCGCGCCGTGCATCGAATGCGAGAAGGTGTCGACGGTCGGTACGCTCCCGTGCTCCACCATCCAGCGGGCGGCTGCGAGGTGCCAGTAGGTGTCCGCATCTCGCAGCATCACGCCCGGCCCGTACGCAGTCGACCCCACGATCGCGGATGCGCCAACGGCAAGAGGCCACGAAATGCCCCAGGTTCGCACAGCGGGCGCTGCCGCGCGGGCGTCGATCGTTGATTCCATACTGCCGACCTTTCTCGAAGTTGGTTTATCGCCTCGAGGCAGCGCACTAGCGATTGCCAGTCAGCATCGGCAGCAGGGTGCGGATGATCTGGATGACAGCGGGCCCCAGGATCACCATAGAGATGCAGGGAAAGATGCAGACCACCAGCGGGAACAGCATCTTGGTGGGCACCTTCGCGGCCAGGCCCTCCGCACGCATCTGCCGCTTGTGCCGCAGATCGTCGGAAAACACCCGCAGCGAATCGCCGATGCTGGTCCCGAACTTGTCGGCCTGCGTCAGCATGGTGGCGAAGGTACCGATCTCCTCGACGCCGGTACGCAGCGCGAGGTTGCGCAGGCACTTCTCCCGCGCCCCTCCGGCCCGCATCTCGAGATTGGTCCAGTGCAGCTCCTGCGCGAGCGCCTCGCTCTTCATCCGGATCTCGTCCGTGACCTTGACCAGGCCGGCATCCAGCCCCAGCCCGGCTTCGACGCACACCAGCATCAGGTCGGCCGCGTCGGGGAAGTTCTCGAAGATCTCGCGCTGGCGGTTCCTGATCCGCCACTGAAGCAGGATGTTGGGCAGGTAGCAGCCGAGCAGCGCCCCCACGATCAGATAGAACGCGAACTTCATGTCGACGGCGCTGCCACCGGTGCGCAGCGCCAGGGCGGCAGCGCCCGCGAACAGCAGCGGCAGCAGCGTCTTGAGGCCGAAATAGACCAGCTGCGCGTCCTCGTGCCGGATGCCCGCGTTCATGAACTTGAGCCGCAACGGCGAGGCGTCGCCCTCGCCTGTCGGCGATGACAACTGGGCGAAGGGCCCGACGATCTTCACCACGGTCTCCGTCCACTGCGAAGGCTTGGCGGCCGGCTCGGACATGGCCTGCAGGCGCTGCCTCGCCCGGTCGGGCGCCATCCAGAAGAACAGGCCCATGAGCCCCAGGCTCACGGAAGCAAAGACGAGCAAGGAAAACAGCAGCATGTCACTCTCCCTCTTAAACGCGAATGCGGACGATCTTCCTCATGATCAGGACCCCGACGGCCATGAGGCTGAGCATGTACTTGATGATGGTGATGCCGATCGGGTCCTTCCACAGCAAGGACATGAACTGCGGATTGAAGACATTCATGAGGGCGGCCAGCCCGAAGGGCATGGCAACGAGGATCCAGGCGGAAAGGCGCCCCTCCGAGGAGAGGACCCTGACCTTCATGAGCAGCTTCAGACGCTCGCGGATCAGCCGGCTCAGATTGCTCAGCACCTCGGTGAGGTTGCCGCCCGAGTCGCGCTGGATCAGCACGGCCACCACGAAGTAGCGCAGGTCGGTGAGCGGGATGCGTTCGCTCAGGTTGGTCAGCGCCTGCTGCAGCGACACGCCGAAGTTCACCTCGTCGGCGACGATGCGAAACTCGTTGGCGATGGGCTCTGCCATTTCGTCGCCGATCATCTGCAGCCCCGTGGGGAAGGAATGTCCGGCGCGCAATGCCCGGACCACCAGGTCGAGCGCCTCGGGCAGCTGTTGCTCCAGGCGGGCCAGGCGGCGACTGCGCTGGAAGAGCACGTACAGCAGCGGCACGCAGGCGAACAAGCCGGCCACGCCCATGCCCAGCAACGGCGTCTCGTGCAAGAACCCGACGATCAACAGGAAGCCGGCCAATCCGAATCCCGCGCCGCACAGCAGCAGCGTGGAGACGGTCCATTCCAGCCCGGCCTGGAGGATGAGCCGGTCCAGGCTGTGCGCCCGCGGGATGTTCAGCAGCAGCCGTTCGAGAAAGGGCACATCGCTGAGCATGCGCTGCTTCAGCAGTTGCGCCTGCGCGCTCGTGTCGACGGATGCGGACAGCGTGCGCAGCCTCTTCTCGATCTTCTTGGCTTCGGGTCCCTTGTAGTTGCGCCAGAGCAGGTACAGGCCCTCGAGCAGCAGAAGCACCGCCACGAACACGAGCACCGCGACGATCAGGAACGCATTGCCTTCGATGTTTTTCAACATGGCCGCAGCTCCTTCTATTCGTAGTGCTTGGACGAGTCGAACATGGCGTCGGGCAGGACGACGCCGAAGGCACGCAGGCGCTCGGCGAACTTCGGCCGCACCCCGGTCGCATGGAAGTAGCCCTGCACCTGACCGTCGGGGCCTACCCCCGTCTGCTTGAAGGCGAAGATCTCCTGCATGGTGATGATCTCGCCCTCCATGCCGGTGATCTCCTGGATGCTGGTGATCTTTCGCCTTCCGTCGATCAGGCGCAGGGCCTGGATCACCACCGTGATGGCCGAGGCGATCTGCGATCTCGCCGCCTTGTGCGGCAGGTTCAGGTTGGCCATGCCGATCATGTTCTCCAGCCGAGCCAGCGCATCGCGCGGCGTGTTGGCATGGATGGTGGTGAGCGAGCCCTCATGGCCGGTGTTCATGGCCTGCAGCATGTCGAAGGCCTCGGCGCCCCGCACTTCGCCGATCACGATCCGGTCGGGACGCATCCGCAGGGCATTGCGCACCAGCGCCCGCTGCGTGATCTCGCCCTTGCCCTCGATGTTGGCGGGCCGTGTCTCCATGCGGATCACGTGAGGCTGCTGCAGCTGGAGCTCGGCCGCGTCCTCGATCGTCACGATCCGCTCGTTCTCCGGGATGTTGCCGGACATGATGTTCAGCAGCGTGGTCTTGCCGGCCCCCGTGCCGCCCGAGATCAGGATGTTGACCTTCGATTTGCTCAGGCCCTCGAGCATCAGGGCCATTTGCGGCGTCAGGCTCCTGAGCTCGTCGACGAGGTTGCTCATCCGCAGCGGAATGTGGGCAAAGCGCCGGATCGACATCATCGGGCCGTCCAGCGCCACCGGCGGAATCACCGCGTTGACGCGCGAACCGTCGGGCAGCCGGGCATCCACCATCGGGCTCGACTCGTCGACGCGCCGGCCGACCAGCGACACGATCTTGTCGATGATGCGCAGCAGGTGCTTCTCGTCGGTGAAGCTCACGTTGGTGAGCTCCAGCCTCCCCTTGCGCTCGACGTAGATCTGCTGGTACGAGTTGACCAGGATGTCGGACACCGTCGGGTCCGCCATCAGCAGCTCGATCGGGCCGAAGCCCAGCATCTCGTGCTGGATGTCGCGGATCAGCGTGCGGCGCTCCACCTCGTTGATCGCGGTCTGCTCTTCCTGCACCAGGCGCATGACCATGGTCGAGATCTCCTGCCGCAGCACCTCGGGCGGCAGCGTCTCGAGCGCAGCGAGGTCGAACTTTTCGAGCAGCGTCAGATGCATCTTGCTCTTCAGCAGCTTGTAGCCGTCGCTGGCGACCGACTTGCCCAGGTCGGCGGCGGCTTCTTCTTGGGAGCGCGCGATGGGCTCGATCGCGGCGGCGTCTAGCAGGTCCCGGAATGACATGATGTTGATCCTCTCGTTGGCGGGGTGCGGTTGCGGGATTCCCGGTCAGGCTCGCCGGAACAGCCGGCCAAAAAGACTGGAGGGTTCTGCCTGCCGCGGGTTCAGCGAGAGCGCGAGCTCGGCCAGGTTGCGGCTCACCGGATTCGAGCGCGAGAGTTCCGCCAGCGGAATGCCGCGGTTGATCGAGGTCGTGACCTCCTTGACGTCCGGCACGGTGAGCAGGGCGACGGAACCCAGCGTGCGCCGGATGTCGGCGATGCCGATCTCGCCGCTCTTGTCGAAGCGGTTGACGATGAGCTCGATCTTGTTCGCGGGATAGCCCAGCGACTTGAAGACCGCCATCAGCTTGTTCGCGTTCCGGATATGAGGCAGCCCGGCCTCCAACACCGGATAGATCCGCTGTGCGCGGTCGAGCGCACGGATCGCGAGGGTGTTGAGCGTCCGGCCGACATCGAGCAGGACGAAGTCGTAGTGTGCCGCCGCGACGCCGAGGATGGCGTCGACATGCTCCGGCTTGACCTCCATGGCCTTCGTGAGGTCCTCCGGCGCGGCCAGGATGCTGAAGCTGGGCGTGACCTTGACCGTGCTGGCGGCCAGGAAGGAGGCATCCAGCCTGCTGATGTCGTGCGCGACGTCGGCGATCGTCGAGTTCGGGCGGCCGTCGTGCACATAGGCCAGCGCGCTGCCGAACTGCAGATCCAGGTCGATCAGCAGCACGTTGCTGGACTCGGCCAGCTGCCAGCCCAGGTTGGTCGCGAGGAAGGTGGTGCCGCTGCCGCCCTTGCAGGACATGAAGGCCAGCACCTTGCCGCCGGCGCGCGCCTGCTGGCCTGCGAGCTTGGCCGCGATGCGGTCCACCGCGGCTTCGAGCGCGGGCGCCGTCGGCGGCGAAGGCAGCACCTCGCGCACGCCGGCGCGCATGGAGTTGATCAGGAACTCCGGGCTCTGCGTCGCACACAGCAGGATGACCGCGCACTTCGGATGATGGGTCGTGACGTACTCGACCAGCGCGAGCTCGTTGGGGTCGCAGCACATGCCCTCGACCAGCATCAGCTCCGGCTGCTCCTGTTCGGCGACCTGACGCATCCTGCTCTTGCCGCCGTCGAACAGGACGACGGTGTGCGAACGCGCTTCGAGTACCTGGCTCATCTCCTGGAGATGATGTCTGTTGGGCGAGATGATGGCGATTTTCATCGTGCAATCCGTGGGTGAAGGTCTAGGAACAAATCGATGCGCTGTTCGGGTCCTGCCGCATGATTTCCCTGGGCAGGAAGGTCGAGAACGTCGGCATCGGAATCGGCGCCATGGAGAGTGCGCCGGCGATCGGCGAGATCCACTGGTAGTTCATGCCGGTGATCGTCACTGTCACGCCCTCGCAGGTCGCGGCGTTGCAGCCGCCGGGAATCCAGGCCAGGTTGATGGCACTGATCTGCGGCAGCAGGTTCTGCATCTTCGCCAGCACCTGGGCCTGCTGGGCGGTGTCGTCGCAGACGACCGCGTAGCGCGCCCCTGCCCGCGTAGCCTCCTGTGCGGCGCTCCAGGTGAAGAGCATGCGGGCGAAATCCGTGATGCCCAGCAGAAAGGTAAGAAACACGATCAGCGCCAAGGCGAATTCGACGGTAGTCGCGCCGGACTGTTGTCTGTTCATGCTGATCCCCTCATGGTCGCCGTGATGTCGCTGAAGGTGATGTCGCCGTTGGCGTCGCCGAAGGCCAGCCCCATCACGCTCGGAAACAGGGAGTGGAAGGTGTAGTTGCTGACCCGCACCGTCACCGCCGTCAACACCGGATTGCTGCCGGTGGTCTGCCAGGTGCAGCAGCTCGCCGCTGGCACGTTGGCCAGGCTGAGGCCGCGTGCCAGCGGCGTGCCGGTGCCCGCCAGGTTGCCGTAGACGATGAGATTGCGTGCCTCGTCTATGTGGGTGCCGGGCGTCTGGAACGAGAGGTAGCGCACCGCATCGCGCGTCGACTTGGTGACGGCGTTGTACTCGTATATCGCCCGCCCGAACTCGGTGGTGATGAAGCTCAGCAGCAGCAGCAAGGGGATGATCAGGGCCAGTTCCACCAGCGCCACCCCGCGTTGTCTCGTTTTCATGGGCTTCACCTGACCAGTACCGGGACCAGCGGACCCGCCATGCCGCCAGGCAGTCCGCTCGAGGTGCATGGGCTGCCCGTGGCCCCTGCATTTCCACGGTACTCGAGCTGGACGTTCGTCATGGGGATGGACAGCGGCTGCAGCATCAGCATGCATGCGAAGTCGATCACATGGGAGGCGCTGTTGATGACCGGCACGGTGACGATCCGGCGGTCTCTCCCGTACTGCATGTGCCCGCCCGCGACGTTCCCCGGCACCGCGAGCTTCTGGAAGCTGTTCAGGGACAGGCCGGTGATCGACTCGCAGCTGTTCGCGCCTTTGACCTTCGTGCCGGTGTCGGCGCACGAGGCGTAGGTGCCGCGCTTGGCGACGAAGTTCTGCGCGCTCGCCGGGGCACCTGCGCCCGGCGTGCCATCGTAGGCATTGAAGGCGGCCGGCCAGTTGAGCGCGGTGTAGGCGTAGCCGGTGAAATCAGGGTTCTTCTGATCGGGGCCGCTGCTGGCCTTGTAGATGCCGAAGCGCGCGTTCCATGCATCAGCCACCGAGGTCTGGACGCCGGGTGTGCCGAGGGTGTCGCCCATTCTCGTTCCGCAACTGCCATTCAGCTCGGCCTCGGTTTCGGCCGCGTTGTTGCTGCCGTCCAGGTTGGCCCAGCCGATCTCGCCGCCCTGGGACGCGCCCTGTTCGTTGATGAGCGTCACCCATTGGCCGACCGTGAATCCGTAGTCGGGCGCGCTCCCGCCGGCACTGGGCTTGAGCGCGACGGGAATGGGGCAGGTGCTCTGCGCGTGGCTGCGTCTCGCCACCGCAGTCGCCCCGACGCTGCGGGACGGCGGGTTGCCGGCCGTATCGCCGGAGAAGGCGCCGATGGCCTGCATCAACAGCATGCCCACGCCGGGCTGGGTGTGCTGGCACTGCGCATAGTCGGCCAGCGCCGGGTTGGTCGTCGGTGCGTAGGCCGCGTCCCTGAATGTGATGTCCACCGCGGAGATCTGGCCCTGTCCGCTCCAGGTGGGCGATTGCATGTTGACGCGGTTGAGGTTTCCCGCGGTCATGCCGGCACTGCGGGCGCGATCGATGGCCGTCGTCGGATGGTGATCGAGTTCGCGCGCGGCGGCCAGGGCGCAGCTGTCCATGGCCGTCTGCAGCTCCGTCTTGACGACGAACATGTGCCCGAAGTCCAGGGCGATGCCCATGAAGCCGAGCAGGAACAGCAGCACGAGGGCCGTCGTGATGATCACGGCCCCACCTTGGCGACGACGGGGAATCGCGTTGCGCATGGGGTTTCCTCTTCCTTGCAGATCGCCCGCGACTAGGGACATGTCCCCGTCGTCAGGCAGGAGGCCAGGTTGTTGATGAAGCTGCCAATGCCGGCCGCGAGGATCAAGGGCTGGAGGGCCACGACCAGCACAATGGAAACGATGGCGATGATCAGCGCGTATTCCACGACCTGAGAACCGTCTTCAGCCTTGAGCAGCGTGGCAAGCATGGGGATGTCCTTTGATGACTCCGATACCGAAAATTCGGCAGCGGCCGGAGGGAGGGCAGGCAATGGGCGGCGTTCGGCCCCAGGGGATTGGCACGCCATTGCCGGCCCTCGACCCAGGCAACGCTCAGGCGCAGCCCCCGGCGGTCGTCAGGCAGTTGACGACGCGGCCGATGAAGGTGTTGAAGCTTCCGTTGTTGGCAGTCAGGGCCGACAGTGCGATGACCAGGGCGATCGAGACGACCGCGATGATCAGGGCGTACTCGACGACCTGGGCGCCTTCTTCTTCCTTGATGAAAGAGCCGACGGAGTTGCTGATGGCGTTGAGAAACTTGTTCATGTGTATACCCGTTAAGTTGAAGATTGAAAAAATGAAAAGTGGTTGCTGAGGTGAAGGTGTCGATATCCCGTTGCCGCGACTCCTTTCTTTCCAATGAGGTTGATGAGTGCTTTTCTATTTGCCCCCGATGGCGCCGCCGATGTTGATGACGTTGACCGCCGGCGGTGGCGTCTTGTAGCTGTCGTGGTAGCGCAGCAGCGATTCCCTCGACGCCCTGCCGTCCATGCCGAGCGCCTGGTCGGTGTTCCTCCCGGCATCGGGGTTGATGGTCATCTTTCGCTTGGCGTCGCGCACCGCGTCGCCGAAGCGCGCGTCGTAGTTCGGCGTGGTCGATGCGCATCCCGCCAACAGGCCGGCGAGCGCTGCAATTACAAGAAGCTTGGTGGTCATGGCGTCCTCTTACTTGGTCTCTGAAAGCGGGGCGACCGGCGCCGGCGTCGAGCTCTCGAGCGCGCCGTTGAAGATGACCTCGGCGCGGCTGGGCACCACGTGGTTGTCGGTGGGCAGCCGCGGCGATTCCGTCAGTGGCTTGACCATCCGCGGCGTGATCACGAAGAGCAGCTCGGTCTGATCGTTCTGGAACTCGGAGCTGCGCGCGAGTGCGCCCACCACCGGCACCTCGCCAAGGCCGGGGAAGCGTTTGATGGTCTCGGTGACGTTGTTCTTGATCAGGCCCGCGATGACCAGGCTCTGGCCGTCGTGGAGCTGCACCGTGGTGTCGGCGCGGCGAACGGTCAGCGAAGGCAGCACCGCGGTAACGCCGCCGACGGTGGTGAAGGGCGAGCCGGTCTGCGACAGGTCCGACACCTCCGACACCATCTTGAGGTGCACCCGGCTGCCGTCCAGCACCGTGGGCGTGAACTTCACGCCGATGCCGAATTCCTTCTCCTCCAGCGTGATGGTCGGAAGGCCGCCGCTCTGGGTCTGCGAGACCGGGATGAAGATCTTCCCGCCCGACAGGAAGCTGGCCTGCTGGCCGCTGATGGCCATGATGTTCGGCTCGGCGAGCACCCGCACCAGGCCGTCGTCCTTCTGGCCGTCGAGGTTGACCGCCGTGCGGCCGACGCGCAGCGCCTCGACCAGCCCGCCGCCGTTGCTCAGGAAGCTGGAGATCAGCGAATACTGGTTGGCGCCGCCGTTGGTGATCCGGCGCAGCGCGATCTGCGAGCCCAGGCGGTCCAGCAGCGTCTTGCTGACCTCGGCGATCTTGACCTCGAGCATCACCTGCTGCGGCGTCATCACGCGCAGCAGGTTCACCACCTTCTTGCCATCGCCGCCGTACGAGGCGGCCAGGTGCATCACGTTGTCCAGCTTCATCGGGTCGCTGACCTCGCCGGTGAGCACGATGCTGCGCTCCGCGCCGCGCACCTTGATGCCCCGCTCCTCCGGCATCAGCTCGGCGAGCTTGGCCTGCAGCGCCGAGGAATCGACGGTGACCACGATGTCCTTGATGAAGCAGGTGCCTTCGGCGTTCTGCAGCACCACGTTCATCGAGCCGGCGGTGCGGCCCTTGAAGAAGAGGTCGGTGGGGCTCAGCAGCGAGACCTCCAGGTCGGCGACGCCGTCGCTGCCGCCGCCTGCCGCCTGGGGCGCGCCGCCCCCTGCCGCCGCTTTGCCACTGCCGCCGACCAGGATGCGGGTCACACGCGACTTCAGCGGAATGACGGCCGACTTGCCCAGCGTCACATAGGTGGGCTGATCGTCGGAGACGATGGAAGTGCAGCGCCTCGCTGCAGGGGCCGCAGGGGCCGGCGCATTCGCGGGTGCCGCGGCAGCGACGGGAGCGACGGGCGGGTTGTCGGCTGCGAAGCCCGGGCCCGCGACGGCGAACGCTGCAAGCAGGCTGGCGAAATAAGCTTTCTTGTGCACTTGGAATCTCCTTGAGTTCCTGGTTCCTAGAAGCAGCTGAGTGCGCGTGCCGAGCTCTGGATGACCTCGACGCACTCCTTGATTGCCGCCACGGCGGGCCGCACGACCGGCGAGCGGGGCTTGGCCGGCGCCGGCGCCGGGGCCGCTGCTGTCGACACGGGCACGATGGCCTTCTCGCCGAACAGCTGCGTCTTGGTGACGCCGGCGGTCACTACCTTGTCCTTGTCCACCTGGTTGCGCAGCACCAGGGACAGCGTGCCGACGCTGCGGGCGAGATCGAGCTTTTCGGAATCCTCCAGCGACAGCTCGAGCGTCACGGCGCTGACCACCTTGGGCTTGGTGTCGTCGCGACCGGCTTCCTGTGCAACGGCCAGCACCAGCACATGCTCGAGCACCGTCTTGCTGATCTGCTTTCCTTCTTCGCCCTTGGCCTTGTCCTGCTGGGCGTTCACCATGACATCGACGTAGTTGCCAGGCAGTGCGAAGCCGGCGACGCCGACGACGTCATTGACGCGCACCGTCATGGCCCGCTTGCCGGGGGCGATGACCGCGGAAAGGCCACCCTGCGTTCCCACCGGCGCCAACTTTCCTTCCAGGATTGCCTCGCCACGCAGCACGCTGATTTTGGCGACGCGGTCCTGCACGTCCTTGAGCTCATTGAAAGCACCCGCCGGCACCGACCCGCTCGGCCAATCGACGGTGGACAGCATTTGCGCATTGATCTTGCTGCCGAGTTCAATATCGACCACGGCAACCACCACTTTGTTGGAAGCAATGCTTCCTTGCCGCGATACCCAGCCTGACGCATAGACGGCAGCAGCCAGGCCGATCATCAATGCCAGAATTAGAAGACCCATTGCCTTGATATTTCTCATTTAGTGCTCCACTAATTGATGTTTGCGATCTGCGCCGGCTATGCATAGCCCAATTGCCGACCTAGTACGTAACCCATCGTCCCGATGCTGATGCAGATGCCATATGGGAGTTTTCCGATCGATTGGCTCGCCTCAATTCGACCATCGGGCCTGAAGCCTGCGAACGTCGATGCCAGCATGCCGAAAACTGCCGCTTTTGCGTTGTGCAGCATGCGCCTCAGTTTTCCCTTGAGAAATGCAAATCCGAGCGCGGCTATTCCGCCCACGATGAATGCGAATAGAACGGCCTGGAGCGTTTCGTGGACCCCGAGGAACGCACCGACCATCGCCATCAGCTTCACATCACCTGCGCCCATGACACCCAGCGCATAGGCCGGCAGCATGATCAGAAAGCCGAGGAAGAGTCCCCCGAACGCCTGCAAAAAAGCCGTTGGCGGCGACGCGGCGATGACGGTCTTGTAGACCAGCGCGAAAGCGGCGCCGCCGAATGTCAGCCAATTGGGAATCCTGTAGGTGCGGTAATCGCTGACGGAGGCGACGACGAGCAGCACGAACAACACCACGATGCGCGGGTCGGTTGCCAGCATGGCCAGAAGTTCGAGTAGCGCGTGAAATTCTTGCATGTTCAATTTCCTTCAGTTCTGTTTGTGCCAGGCGAGCAATAAAAGCATGCAAACGACCAGAATCAGCGAACCCACGAGTGCATATTCCATGAGCGAGGCGCCCGCCTCTTCCTTCAATAGATCGGCGAACGTATGCGACAGATGCCTCGCAAATCGCATGCACTTCTCCGCATTGCTTTTTCGTTGGAGGAATTGATCGGAATTACCGGTCAAGCGTTTGGCTTGGATCTAATGTAGAGATGCAAACAAATGGATACATGAGCGTTGCGCCCTCATTTGAGCGGGACAGACCGCCTCTTTTGAAGGAGCTCTCGGCATGACAAAACGCCTACCAAAGTACTCATTTCCGAAGTCGACACGGACTTCCAGACGTGACTAAGCCGACCAGCAGCCGCTCAAGGATTCAGAGCGGCCGCGGTCGGCCAGTGGCGAATGTGTTCGAGGACGGCGGGCTGCGACTTACCAGCGGATCTGCAGGCCGATCGCGTGTTCTCCGATGTTCTCCGAGTCAGTGAGCCACTGACACGAAAACGGAAGAAGCGCCCCTCAGCGGATGCTCGTCGAGCAGCAGCGCGATGGCGGCGACCGGCGCGCGTGATCGCACTCCAGCGCCGCCAGCAGCGTCGTGGTTTCCCTGACCCGATCGCTCATCCTCTTGTTCAACGGTTTCCAGCCGCGGTACATCGGCACCACCACCAGCCAGCCGATGCCGATCACCCCGCCCAAGGCGCCTATGTATTCCCAGTGCATCGGTTCCATCGCGTTCCCTCTGTCGATTTGGAGTGGCTGTCCGAGAGACAAGGGCGCGAGTGTGCCGAGTGCCGGGTCGAAGCGGCTACGACTTTGGTCGAAGTCTGGGCCTTTCTACCTACAAAGCCGTGCATTTCGAGAAGCTTTGCACAGTGGGGCCTGACGGCGGCGAACCTGCCTCGACCCCGCCCCAGCTACTCGCTCTGGTACAGCGTCTCCACGCTGGCGAAGTCGCGACCGAACTGATTGACCTTGGCCTGGAAGGGCACGCTTTCGCCGGGCGCGATGGCAGGCAGGTTGTCGAGCAGCGTGAAGCCGGCCAGCTTGCCTTCGCCGTCGCGCAGGCTCACCCACAGCCGCGACTTGCGAACGATGGCCTGGCCCGGATTGGTCACCGTGCCGCTGACGTCGACGTACTTGTAGGTGTAGCGCCGGCTGAAGTTGACCAGCACGCTGCTCGTCGCCGCGCGGGTGTCTTCGACGCGCACCTGCAGTGGCATGCGAGGCCCGGGCATGGCGGCGCGGCGCATCGGCTTCCATTCCACGCGGGTGGCCGAGATGCGGTCGGCGTCGCGCGGCTCCAGCAGGACGGGAAAGCGCTCGCCCGGGTAGAGGTAGGCCGGGCCGGCGACGGCCGTGGTGCCGTCGAGCCGGTTGCCGTCGTAGCGCGAGATCACCGCGCCCGGCGCCAGGGCGATGGCCTCGCTGCTGCGGTTGACCACCTCGGCCAGGTAGACCGGCCGCTGCGTGATGTTGTGCGCGGGCACCAGCGGCAGCAGTTCGATCTGCGCGAGATCGAAGCGCTCGGCCTCGTCGGCCAGCAGGTCCTCGCTGCCGAGGCGCAGCGATGGATGGAAGGCCTCCGGCGCCCCGGCCGTGCGGATCACGCGGTTGCTGCTCAGCACGCGCGTGCGGCCCTGCTGCTCCCCTTCGCTCAGGTTGTAGTCGATACGGTAGTCCCATGCCGCGATCGGCACCTGGCGGCTGGCGAAGCGCTCGATGCGCACCTCCGCCGCGCTGCGCTCGCTCGGCTTGATCTCGTTGGCCTGCGAGAAGCCGCGGCCGAAGCCGATGACCGCGCCGGCGTCGTCGTAGAGCGTGACCAGCACTTCCACGGCGGTCAGCGCCACGGCATCCTTGCGCGCGTTGACGATGCGCCCGACCAGCCGCACCTCGCCCTCCTGCTGAACCAGGCGCACGCGCGTGAACTGCAGCCGCGGCCCTTCCACGGTCCGGTACGGCGCCGACAGCGAGGCCACCTGAAGCTCCTGGCGCGTGACGGTCTTCTCGCTCGGCAGGTCGATCAGGAGCGGCGCCGATTCGCCCGGCATCAGCGTGCCGATCGGCACCGATTCGCTGCGCTCGCCTATCCGGTTTTCGCCGTCGTAGAAGATGGCCTTGACGCTTGGCCGCTCGAGCGGCGTGCCGGTTTCATTGCGCGCCATCACCAGCAGCCTGGGCCGAGCCGAGTTGCCGGCGCCCACCAGCACCTGGCGCGGCGGATCGAGCTTGAGCCCGTCGATCGGGATCGTGCGCGGCGCCATCGAGGCCACCACCGGCCTGCCCGCGCCGAACGGCTCCTTGCGGTCCACGATGAAGGCCGTGACCACGAAGACGCCGATGATCAGCACCACGCCGGCCACCGCGGCGATGACCATCGATTTGCCGACCTGCCGGCCGCGCGCCGATTGTTCCGCCGCCAGCCGGCGCGCGGCTTCGTCCTTGACCTGGTCGAGCACCCGGCTCAGCCGCTCGGACACGTCGTCTTCGACGATCGAGACCGAGCCGCAATGCGCGCAGGTGTACTGGTTGAGCCCGGAGCGCTCGAGCACGCCGCTGCCGCATTCCCCGCACTTGAGCGTTTGCAGGTTGATGGTCACTGGGGCTCCTTGTTGGGCGTGGCGGCGTGGTACGGCGCGATCTTAGCGAGCTGGATCTCGCTCGCGGTGCAGCCCCATCCGGGGGGCCGTTCGGCAGCATCGACAAGGCCACGCCCCAGGGCTTGTGCAGGTGAATCACGCATTCGACCTCGGGCCGCGCCGCATGCACCGCGCCGTGGATCGCGAAGCCGCTCGGGTTGACGCGGGCGCCCGAACCATCGACCACCTCGCCGCGCACATTCACCTTGACCAGGCTCGATGCGCTGATCTCGGATGCCACATGACCGCTCACGCGCCCGCGAAGAACACGTCCAAGGTGGGGAAGCGATCGGTCCCGTGGATGCAATCCCACAGGTAGATCGCGAAGCCCAGGTCGCCGGTCCAGAGCGAGTAGCGCAGGTCGCCGAACTTTGCGAGGTCGTCGTCGGTCTGCCGGATGCCGTGCATGGCGAATGCGCGTGCGCGCTCCAGCCATCGCGCATCGCCGAAGCGGCGATGGAGCTTGAGAAAGGCATAGCCGTTGCCGCCTGTTCCATGGCAAAGATTGGAGCCCTTGCGCAGCGGACCCGCGGTCCATGTCGTTTCGCCGCCGGCCACGAGCAGGTCGTCCAACGAGGCATTGGGGAAGTCCGCGAGGCAGATGACGAAGCCGGGCGCACCGTGGCAGAACTGGACGAGCTTGGTCGCCGAGTCCCTGACCGGCGTGGAGTCCAGCTTCGGCCGCCAGTTGACATGCTGGCCGTCCCATTCCGCGGACTGCCGAACGGTGTCGGCGATGCACTGCTGCCACGCGGCCCATTCGGCGCCGTCCAGCAGATGCCTCCCCCGGATAAGCACCGCCGCGGTCGCCACGAAGCCATGCACCGCATCCAGGAAGGTGTGTGTGTTCCCGTACAGGTCCTGAGTCCAGTAGCTGCACGCAAACACCGACGACCATTCGAGCTGCGACCAGAGCTTGCGTGCGGTCGCCTGATAAAGCCGGGCCCACCGCGGGTCGCCCGTCCGCTCCTGAAGAAAAAGAGCGGCGAGCAGCGTGCCCGGCGAACCCCACATGAGTTCACGCGCGGGATGGTCCATCGTCGCCTCGACGAGCACGGCCAACTCGGCCGCCGTTTCTTCCGAAGGATCGTTCCAATGGCGCAGGAGCTGAATGCCGCTGTCGCCCATCAGATAGCTGCCGAAGGCCGATGGGCCGCGGTGCCCCATCGCCTTCCGGTTCGGCTTCAGCAGTGAATGAACGAAGGGGGCGTAGTCACACTGCAGCCGGCACGCGCCGCGTGCCTCCAGGTAGCGCAGCGCCCAGAACACGCCGCAGGCGCCCCAATAGAGCATGCAGGAAGGCGCGGGATCGGCGCTGTCGTTGGGATGCGTCGGCCACAGCAGCTCGGGAGAGAAGCGCGCTTCCGTCTGCCGCACGATCCGCTCGATCGTCTCGCGGGCAAGCGCTTCATCCCAGGCGACCGGGCTCAGTGGTTCATGGCGGTCCGTCGAAAAGAGCATGGCGGTGTCGGCGAGGATGACGAGGTGGAGCTCACGATAATGACTTCGATGCAGAAACCAAGCCCGTCGATCGCTCCCATCGAAGTTTTGCCGCCGCACGCACCGCTGCCAGCCTACTACGGCGACGAGGTCGAGCACGACCGGTTCCTGCGCCGCATCTTCGACGACACCGCGCCCGACTACGAGCGCATCGAGCGGCTGCTCGCGCTCGGCTCGGGGCCGCGCTACCGGCGCGCCGCGCTGCTGCGAGCCGGGCTCGCAGCCGGCGCGCAGGTGCTCGACGTCGGCATCGGCACCGGCCTGGTCGCGCGCGAGGCGCTCGCCCTGATCGGCCCGCACGGCCGGCTGGTGGGCATCGACCCCAGTCCGGGCATGATGCGCGAGGTGGCACTGCCTGGGGTCGAGCTGATCCGCGGCCGGGCCGAAGCGCTGCCGCTGCCGGAGGCCGGCAGCGACTTCCTCAGCATGGGCTATGCGCTGCGCCACATCGCCGACGTGAATGCGGCCTTTGCCGAATTCTTCCGGGTGCTGCGCCCGGGCGGCCGGCTGCTCGTGCTCGAGATCACCAAGCCTGCGGGACCGATCGGCACGGCCTTGCTGAAGACCTACATGCGCACTGTCGTGCCGGTGATCGCGCGGATCGTGGCGCGCCGGCGCGACACCGCCGAGCTTTGGCGTTACTACTGGGACACGATCGAGGCCTGCATTCCCCCGGAATCGGTGCTGGCCGCGCTGCGCGCCGCCGGCTTCGAGGACACGCATCGCCATGTCGAACTCGGCATCTTCTCCGAGTACACGGCCGTCAAACCGGCTTGATCAAACAGGAGTGACTGCCATGCGTTTCGGACTGATCGCCAGCAGGCTGCATCGCCAGGACGCGAGCGGTGGGCTGGCCCACTGGGCCGCTGTTTGCGACGACGGCATCCGCGCGCTGCAACTCGAGCTTCACGCGGTCGGCGGCACCTACGATGCGCTGATGCGGCAAGGCCTGCTCGCGGGCTACGACCGCCTGGTGCGCTATCCCGACGGCAGGGACGGCGGCGTGATGCGGCTGGTGTCGCACATCGCAGGCGGTCTTGCCACCGCCAATGAACTCGATGGCGTGATCTACCTGATCGATCCTGTGGATCCGTCCTCGCTGTATCCGGAGGCGCTGGCGCTCAAGCGCCAGTGCGTGGTCCACGGCAAGCCCTTCGTCTCCACGGTCGCAGGTGCCGCCGAATGGGTGGCGGTAGAGCTCGCGCATGCGGGCCTGGCGTCGGAAGAGAAAACCCGGCTCTCGGCGATCGACTCGCAGACGGTCGCCCTGATCGCGCACGACGCCTTGAAGGACCGCATGGTCGAGTTCGCGGCGACCCACTTCGACCTACTGTCGAGGTTCAAGGCGCGCGTCGGCACGGGCACGACGGGCGGCCGGCTCAACGACATGGCCTGGTCGCGCGGCTGGCCCAAGGACCAGCCCTGGGTCCAGCGCTATCTCAGCGGCCCGCTGGGCGGCGATGCGCAGATCGCCGAGCTGGTGCTCGACCGCCGCTGCCAGAAAGCCATCTTCTTCGAGGACCCGCATGTCGCGCGCCAGCACGAGGCCGACATCCAGCTGCTCGAACGCGCCGTATGCAGCACGACGCGGGACACCACCTGCTTCAACTCCCCGGCGATGGCCGAGCGCTGGGCTTCAACCTTCTCCTGAACCGCCGGCCGAAGGCAGAATCCCCGCCTTCAGCCGTTTCCGCGGCGTCAAGGACACGCAACACCATGAACGATCTACCGGCTTTTCCAATCACCAAGAAATGGCCCGCCCGGCATCCCGATCGGCTGCAGCTCTATTCCCTGCCGACGCCCAACGGTGTCAAGGTCTCGATCATGCTCGAAGAGACCGGCCTGCCCTACGAGCCGCATCTGGTCAGCTTCTCGACGAACGACCAGATGTCGCCCGAGTTCCTCTCGCTCAATCCCAACAACAAGATCCCGGCCATCCTCGATCCCGACGGTCCGGGCGGCAAGCCGCTGCCCTTGTTCGAATCGGGCGCGATCCTTCTCTACCTCGCAGACAAGACCGGCCAGCTCATGCCGAAGGACGCGGCCGGCCGCTGGGAAACCATCCAGTGGCTGATGTTCCAGATGGGCGGCATCGGTCCGATGTTCGGCCAGCTCGGCTTCTTCAACAAGTTCGCCGGCAAGGACTACGAAGACAAGCGCCCGCGCGACCGCTACGTCGAGGAGGCCAAGCGCCTGCTCGGCGTGCTCGAAGGGCGGCTCGCGGGCCGCAGCTGGATCATGGGCGATGCCTACAGCATCGCCGACATCGCCACCTTTCCCTGGGTGCGCAATTTGATCGGTTTCTACGAAGCGGCGGACCTGGTCGAGATCCGGAACTTCCCGCAGGTCACGCGGGTGCTGGAGATGTTTCTCGCGCGTCCGGCCGTCGCGCGAGGCCTGGGCATTCCCCAGCGGGTCTGAACCCCGCTAGCCGCAACTGCCGATATGTCCGCAGGCGGTGCAGAAGTCGCAGCCGTCCTTCTGGATCATCGTCGCGTTGCCGCACTCCGGGCAGCGCGCGCCGGCCATCGGCTCCGCCTGCATGGGCGTGGATGCCGGCAGCTGCAGGATGCCCATCTCCTGCAGCGGGTAGCCCTCTTCGTCCAGCACGCCGAGCATCGCGTAGCGGTGGATGATCAGGCGCGCCAGGTACGCCACCGTCGAGGGCCAGGTCTGCTGCCGCTGCTGGCCGTGCGGCAAGCCCGGCACGAAAGCCATGAAGTGACCGAGCGGCTCGGCGTAGTTCAAGAGCTTGCGCAGCTTCATGCCGATCCATGCCGGGTCGAGCACGCGCATGTCGAGCGAGAGCACGCGCGCGAGCCCGTCCATCGCGCGCGGGCAGTTGCCCGAAAGCCCCAGCGCGCAAGGCCGGGTGACCGTGCCGCCCTGCCCGTCCGGCACCAGCACCTCCTTGAGCGTCAGCGCGAAGGCCTCGTCGCTGGCCGGGTTGTGCACGTCCACCGACCAGGCGAGCGTTCCGTTCGGGCCGGTCTGCGGCTCCTCGCGGCTGAACATCGCGTCGATCACCGGCGTGGGCGCGGATTCGCCCTCCGCCCACAGCCCCAACTGCTCGCAACGCCAGCGGATCACGGCGGCCGTGGCGGCCACCACGCCGGGAAAACGGCGCATCTCCCCATGGGGCGGAAAGGGCATCTCGAACGCGCGCTCCTCCTGCACGGTGGCCAGCGCATCGAGCTTCAGGCGCACCCAGGCCGCGTCCTTGGCGCGCAGGTCCATCGACAAGGTCTTGGCCAGCGCGCCGAGCCCGCGCGGCTGTTCGGCACCGTTGATCCACACCTCGAAGGGCGCGGGCTTGCCGTCCTCGGGCAGCTCGCCGATGAAGAGCGCGAATTCGCCGAAGGGATGCCGGACCATGTAGGTCCAGGCCGCGTTGCCGCCGGGCAGCTCCGGGCGCCCGGGCCAGCGCAGCGAGGCCAGCACCGGCCGCGGCATGCGTTCGAGCGCGAGGCGCTGGTTCAGGTGCGGGGCGTCGAGCGTTGCCGGCGCCTGCGCCTTCGCCGCGGCGGCTGCATCGACGCTGAGCACCGCGCCGAGCACCGTGTTGGGCCGGTAGGTCGCGAGTCCCTTCAGGCCGGACTTCCATGCCCGCAGGTACAGATCCTGGAAATCCGCATACGGGTAGTCGGCCGGCACGTTGACGGTCTTCGAGATGCCGGTATCGACGTAAGGCGCCACCGCCGCGACCATCTCCTCGTGCGCCTGCGCGCTCATCTGCAGCGCGGTGACGAAGGCCCCGGTGAGCGGCGCCTGCTCGCCCTTCAGATGCCGGTAAAGCCGCCAGGCATGGTCTTCGACCACGTGTTCTTCGAAAGTGCCCTCGGCGCTGCGCTTGCGGCGCGTGTAGGTCCACGAGAACGCCGGCTCGACGCCGTTGCTCGCGTTGTCGGCAAAGGCCAGGCTGATGGTGCCGGTCGGCGCGATGGAAAGCAGGTGCGAATTGCGCAGGCCTACAGCGCGGATGCGCTCCTTCAACGGCGCTGGCAGGCGCGAAGCGAAGGTGCCGCGGCGCAAGTAGAGGTCGGCGTTGAAGAGCGGGAAGGCGCCGCGCTCGGCCGCCAGGTCCGCGGACGCACCGTAGGCCGCATCGCGCAGCACTTCGGCAATGCAGCGCGCCGCGGCGCGCGCGGCGGCGCTGTCGTAGCGCAGGTTCAGCATGACGAGCGCATCGCCCAGGCCGGTGAAGCCGAGGCCGATGCGGCGCTTGTTGCGCGCGTCTTCGCGCTGGCGCTCCAGCGGCCAGACGCTGATGTCGAGCACGTTGTCGAGCATGCGCACGGCCATGCGGGCCAGGCGCGCGAAGGCCTCCTCGTCGAAGCGCGCGGCCGGCTCGAAGGGATCGCGCACGAAGCGCGTCAGGTCGATCGAGCCGAGGCAGCAGCAACCGTAGGGCGGCAAAGGCTGCTCGCCGCAGGGGTTGGTAGCGGCGATGGTCTCGCAGTACGAGAGGTTGTTGTCGGCGTTGATGCGGTCGAGGAACAGCACGCCGGGCTCGGCATGGTCGTAGGTCGAACGCATGATCTGCTCCCACAGCGCGCGCGCCGGCAGCGTGCGATAGACCCACAGGCCGTCGTCGCGCTGGTAGGCGCCGCCGGCCTTCTGCCGCGGGCCCGGCGCCGCGCGGTGCACCAGATCGACCGGCCGGTCCTCCTGCACGGCCTGCATGAAGGCGTCGGTCAGTCCCACCGAGATGTTGAAGTTGGCCAGGTCGCCCTGGTCCTTGGCATGCACGAACTCGTCGATGTCCGGATGATCGCAGCGCAGCACACCCATCTGCGCGCCGCGGCGCGCGCCGGCCGATTCCACCGTCTCGCAGGAGCGGTCGAACACCCGCATGTACGACACCGGTCCCGAGGCGCTCGACTGGGTGCTGCCGACCCAGGCGCCGCGCGGCCGGATGCGCGAGAAGTCGTAGCCCACGCCACCGCCGCGGCGCATGGTCTCGGCGGCCTCGGTGAGCGCGGTGTAGATGCCCGGATGGCCTTCTTCCTCCTGCGCGATCGAGTCGCCGACCGGCTGCACGAAGCAGTTGATCAGCGTGGCGGACAACGCCGTGCCGGCCGCCGAATTGATGCGCCCCGCGGGCAGGAAGCCGTCCTGCAAGGCCTGCAGGAAGCGCGCTTCCCACTGCGCACGTGCCTCGGGCGGCTCGGCCTGCGCCAATGCCCGCGCGACACGGCGGCGAACGTCGTCGATGCTGCGTTCATTGCCCTTGGCGTACTTCTCGAGCAGCACTTCCTCGCTGATCGGCTGCAGCGGCAGCGCGGGCGCACTGATCGAACTCGTCGAGTTGGCCTGAGGATCCATGGTTTCGCTCCTGATGCGTCCTGCATCTTCGTCGAGGCGACCGATGTGCGTCAGGGGCCGGGCGGCTCGCCCCAGCGTGCGTTCGCGAAGGCGCAGATAAAGCTCTCCAGCTCATCCTGCGCAAGCCCGTCGATGCCGGCGGCCCGAGCCCGCCCGCCGCCGCCGAAGCGGCTGCACAGCGCGTGGGCGCCCGACGGCGACGCCAGCGGCGCGCGCACGCTGACGGCATAGCCCTTGCCCTGCTGCTTGAGCACCGCATGGGCGCGTTGCGGCTCGGCGTTCGCGAGCTCGTTGGCGATGCAACCGAGCACGCGGCGGCTCCATGGCGCATCCGGCAGCACGCGCACGCTGGCGCCCGCATCCTGCCAGAGCGGGGCAACGGCAAGCGCCTGCTGCAGATCGCTGTGGCGCTGCGCATCGATCTCGTCGACCACGGGCTCGTAGGCCAGCATGTCGCGCGGGTCGCGGTAGCGCAGCATGATGGCGTGCAAGTCGCGCGGCGCGATGTGCACGTCGCGCTCCTCGTCGCCGTAGGCGTTGTAGTTGATCGCTTCCCCGAGCCGCCGCAGCAGCGCGCAGTCGCCGGCGTCGACGTTCGAATCGAGCGCCAGCCGGTCGGCGACCGCGGCCAGGTTGTCGCCGTAGATGCCCACCAGCGCCCAGGCGCGAAAGGTGCCGCCGAGATGGCGGTCGACGAGCAGGCTGGTGCAGACGTCAGTGGCGGTGTCGACGTGCGACTCGAGCAGCGGGTGCGCGGGCATGTCCTCCACCACGTGATGGTCGAAATAGCGCACGCGCACGCCGGCGTCGAGCAGGCGCTGCAAGGCCCCCCGGTTGGGCCGCATCGACAGGTCGAAGACATTGAGCTCGTCGCCGGCCTTCGCGGGCACGCGCCCGACGAGCGCGATCTCGCGCTTCAGGCCTGTCAGCAGCGCCGCGGGCGCGGGCTCGTGCAGCCGCCATTGCACGGCAGCGCACAGGCCGTCGGCATCGCCGTTGCAGATATCGAATCGTTGGGCCATCTCTCTTCCGCTAGCCGAATTCCGCGGGCACGCCAGGGGCTTGGCAAGGGTCGACCATATTCCTTGGGTGTCGCCGTTCATGAATCATGGAACGGAGCGACGTGTTGTTCAACCTACCTGGAGCCATTCACCATGAATGCCTTTAACCGTCTCGAGCGCATCGACAACCTGTTCCCCGAAATGATGCGCCGCTGGGCGCGGCCGCTGCAGATGCTGGATGAGGTGGACGTGCCGTCCGACATTCGCGTCGACATCAGCGAGAACGACAAGGAATACCTGGTCAGCGCGGAGATCCCGGGCGCGAAGAAGGAGGACATCCGCGTCTCGATCGACGGCAACTACGTCTCCATCGCCGCCGAGATCAAGAAGGAGCTGGAAGAAAAGCACGGCCGCACGCTGACGAAAGAAACCTATCACGGCAGCGTGTCGCGCGGCTTCACGCTCGGCAGCGACGTGGACGAAAAGACCGCCGTCGCCAAGCTGGAGGACGGCGTGCTGCGCCTCACGCTGCCCAAGCGGCAGGGGAGCTCCAGCCGCGTGCTGAAGATCGACTAGGGGGCCCGCTCTACAAGCGGTATTGGCTGCTGGCGACTAGCTGCGCAGCGCCGTCATCTGGCTCACCCGGCATTGGCCGAACTCGCAGCGCACCGCCATGACCTGGCCGTTGGTGCAGGCCACGGTGTGGCGCTCGAAGCCCGGCCCCTTCTCCACCAGCGTCGCCTGCGGCGTGGCATTGCAACGCTGCGCCTTGGCGAGCTGCTCCACGTTGTAGGTGTCCCGGCCCGTGGGCCGGATGCTTTCCACCGCCCGCAGTGCAGGCGGCACCCAGGTGACGCGCACGCTAGGGTCGGTGTTGATGTAGCCCTTTTGCGCCATGCAGTTGGCCATCACGGTTTCCTGCTTGGTCTTCCAGGCGCGCCGCTCGGGCGTGTAGACCCAGTGATTGAAGCCGACCAGCCCGCCGATCACCACGCCGCCGACGAGCGTCGGCCATCCTTGCAGGATGCCGACGCCGATCACGCCCCCGTCGACCACGACCAGCGCATCGTCGTGCTGGCTGGCGTTGAAAGGCACGTTCTTCGCGTTCGCGCGGCACTTGGCCACGTCCTGCTCGTAGACCGAGCTTTCGACCGCCGACGGCGCCACCATGGGCACGTAGTCCGCGCCGGAACCCGAACCGGGGCCCTCCTGGGGCCGGGTTGCGCATCCACAGACCAAGGCTGTCGCGCACACGATGCTCAGCAGTTTCTTCATGAAATCCCTCGACTGGTCCTCACTCCGGGGGTCGATTGAATCACACAAATAGTTACTTTCCAAAGCGACTTTTGAGGAATTCGCATGCAAACCTCGTCATTCGGGGCTTTGAGGCCACAGGCCGACCGGCGTGCAAGGCTGATTCTCACAACGCGACCCCGTACCGCCCCTGGAAATGGCGGCCGGCGCATCCGTACCCCGGTGAAATGCGGCTCGGCGGATAGGCTTTTGCTCGACGCCGCCGGCGATCAGCTCGCGGCGTGCGCGGCCACGCCGAGCGGACGCGCCAGCACGCGGTCGATGCGCCTGCCGTCGATCGCAGTGATCTCGAAGTTCCAGTCCTCGCAATCGATGCGCTCGCCGAGCTCGGGCAGATGGCCGGAGACGAAGATCAGCAAACCCGCCACGGTGTTGTAGCGCCCGCGCTCCTCCTCGGGCAGCTCGCGGATGCCGAGCCGCGCGCGCAGTTCGGACACCGGCATCAGGCCGTCGAGCTCCCACACGCCGTCGGGCCGTTCGTGGGCCCAGGCATCGCCCTGGGTGGCGGTCTGCAGCTCGCCGGTGATCGCTTCCAGCAAGTCGCGCGGCGTCATGAGGCCCTGCACCACGCCGTATTCGTCGACCACGAACACCAGCCGGCCGGCGCGCGTGCGGAACTGCTCCAGCAGTTCCATGCCGGTGAGCGTCTCGGGCACGAACACCGCGGGCTGCGCCACCGACTCGATGGTGCCCTCGTGCGTCGGACTCAACGTCAACAGGTGCGCCACGCTGATCACGCCCACCACATCGTCCAGCGAGGTGCGGCACACCGGGTACCAGGAGTGGACCAGGTTGAGCGCGCTCGCAGCAGACACCTTCTGCAGGCTCTGCGCGACGGTGAAAGAGGCCTCCAGCCATTCGATATCGGCACGCGGCACCATCAGCGAGCTCAGCCGGCGATCATCGAGATGGAACACATTGCGCACCATCTGGTGCTCGTGCATTTCGATCACGCCGGCATCGACGCCTTCCTCGAGGCTGGCGGAGATCTCCTCCTCGGTCATCATGCGGGCTGCGCTCGAATCGATGCGCAGCAACTTGAGCATGGCGGCCGTGGCACCCGACAGCAAGAGCACGAAGGGCTTGGCGGCGGTGGCCAGCGCGCGCATCGGCCGCGCCACGTAGCGCGCCACCGGCTCGGGGTAGAGCTGGCCGATGCGCTTGGGCACCAGCTCGCCGAAGACGATCGTGAAGAAGGTGATGCAGGTCACCACGATGGCCGTCGACACGAAGCTCGCACCGCCCGCACCCAGACCCAGCCCTTCCATCCAGTACGCGAGCGGCGCCGCGAAGGCCGCCTCGCCGACGATGCCGCTCAACATGCCGATCGAGGTGATGCCGATCTGCACGCTGGAGAGAAACTGCGTCGGATCCTCCATCAGCTTGAGCGCAGCCTCCGCCCCCGTATCCCCCGCTTCGGCCAGCGCCGCGAGCCGCGCTCGACGACTGGTGGAAAGGGCCATTTCGGACATTGCGAACAACGCGTTGAGCGTGGTCAGCAAGGCCAGCAGAAAAACATCCATGTATGCGGGAGAGAATGGGGAGATGGCACTCTACCTGATCGGCGATGTGCAGGGCTGCGACGAGCCCCTGCAGCGCCTGCTCGACGACATCGCTTTCTCTCCCAGCCGCGACACCCTGGTGCTCCTGGGCGACCTGGTCAACCGCGGCCCCGCGTCGGCCGAGGTGCTGCGGCGCGTGCAGCGCTACGGCGGCGCGGCGAAGACCGTGCTCGGCAACCACGACTTGCACCTGCTCGGCGTCGCACAGGGCGCGCGCAAGCTCGGGCGCAAGGACACGCTGCACGGCGTGCTCGAAGCGCCCGACCGCGAGGCCCTGCTCGACTGGCTGCGCCAGCAGCCCATGGCGCTGCACCGCTCGGTGGGCGGCGGCGACCTGCTGATGGTGCATGCGGGCGTGCTGCCGCAGTGGAGCGTGGCCGACACGCTGGTCTACGCGGCCGAGGTCGAGTCGGTGCTGCGCGGTTCCGCATCCGGCGAATTCCTGCACGAGATGTACGGCAACGAGCCCGCGCAGTGGAGCGACACGCTCAGTGGCCATGCGCGGCTGCGCGCGATCGTCAATGCGCTCACGCGGCTGCGTTTCTGTACGACGGATGGCCTGATGGAATTCGAAACCAAGGACGGGACCGCGTCCGCGCCCGCGGGTTTCATGCCGTGGTTCGACGTGCCTGGCCGCAGGACGCAAGCCGCCACCATCGCCTGCGGGCACTGGTCGACGCTGGGCTGGCTCTCTCGGCCCGACCTGTTGTCGACCGATACCGGTTGCGTCTGGGGCGGCTGCCTGAGCGCGGTGCGCATGGGCGCGACGCTCGAGGAGCGCGAACTGATCCAGGCCCGCTGCCCGGCAGCGCAGAAGCCGGGCTGAGCCCCTAATTCGGCTGTGCTGCGGTCTTGAACAGCGCCGCGACCTTGCGCTTGCTCTTGATGTTGCTCGAGATGCCGCGCGAAGGCGTGGTCTTGGCGGCCGCTTCCCAGGCCGGCGCGGCTTCGCGCTCCGGCGTTTCGTAGGGCTGCTCGAAGAAGGGATCGCGCGGTGTCGCGGGTGCGCGGTGCGGCCGGCCACTGCGCACAGGACGGGCTTCGCTGCGTTCGCGCGGCTGGTCGAGCACGTCGCGCGCATCGCCGGCCTCGCCTTCGTCGCGCCAGTGGCGGCGGCCGTCGTTGATGCGGCCGCGCGGGCGGTCTTCCTCGAACTCGATCGGTTCCAGCTCGATCTTCTTCTTGATCAGCTTCTCGATGTCGGCCACCAGGCGCACGTCGTTGCCGCCGCTCGCGAAGCTCACCGCCAGGCCGGAGGCGCCGGCGCGGCCGGTGCGGCCGATGCGGTGCACGTAGTCTTCGGCGTTGAACGGAATGTCGAAGTTGAAGACCGCCGGCACGTCCTTGATGTCGAGGCCGCGCGCCGCGACGTCGGTGGCCACCAGCAGGTCGACCTCGCCGGCCTTGAAGGCCGCGAGCGCCTTCAGGCGCTCGTCCTGGCTCTTGTCGCCGTGCAGGGCGGTGGTATTCAAGCCTTCGCGTTCGAGCGAACGCGCAAGCCGCGCGCAGCCCAGCTTGCTGTTGACAAAGACGAAGGCTTGCTTGAGGCCGCGCTGCTTCAGGATCTGCTTGAGCGCGCGGCGCTTGTCGTCGTCGCTCACGCTGTAGAAATGCTGTTCGACGGTGGAAGCGGTTTCGTTCGGCCGCGCCACCTCGATGGTGACCGGGTTCTGCAGGTAGCTGCCCGCGAGACGCTTGATCTCGGGCGAGAAGGTGGCCGAGAACAGCAAAGTGGTGCGCTGCTTGGGCAGGAACGAGAGGATGCGCTGCAGGTCGGGCAGGAAGCCGATGTCGAGCATGCGGTCGGCCTCGTCGAGCACCACGTATTCGACCTGGTTGAGCACCGCGTTCTTGGCTTCGATATGGTCCAGCAGCCGGCCCGGCGTGGCGACCAGCACCTCGACGCCCTTCTTGAGTTCCAGCGTCTGCGGCTTCATGTCGATGCCGCCGAACACCACCGCGCTGCGCAACTGGGTGTGCTTGGCGTAGAGCTTGACCTGCTGCGCCACCTGGTCCGCCAGCTCGCGCGTGGGCAGGAGCACCAGGGCACGCACCGGATGGCGCGCCGGCGAGGTCGAGCTGTTCTCGTGCTTGAGCATGCGCTGCAAAAGCGGCAGCGAGAAGGCAGCGGTTTTCCCGGTGCCGGTCTGCGCCGCGCCCATCACGTCCTGGCCCGCGAGGACCACCGGAATGGCCTGCTCCTGGATCGGCGTCATGGTTTCGTAGCCCATTTCGGCCACGGCGCGCGCCAGCGGTTCGGCCAGGGAAAGATTGGAGAAGGAGCTTGTCATGAAGCCGGGTATTGTCGCACTGCGGCAAAAGACGGCGATGACAGTGCGGTGACTGCGATGCCTGCTATCTTTTCGATAGCAGGCATCGCAGTAAAAACGGGCCATCGAGGCCCTGCGCCTCAAAGATTGCGGGTATTGAAAGTGTCGCAGGCCTTCATCGAACCACTCTTCAGCCCGGTCGTGAACCAGCGCTGGCGCTGGGCGCTGGTGCCGTGGGTGAAGCTGTCGGGCACCACCGCCCGGCCGGCCGAACGCTGCAGCGCGTCGTCGCCGATCTTCGCGGCGGCGTTCATCGCCGACTCCACGTCGCCCTGCTCGAGGATCTGGCGCGCGTTCTGCGCCTTGTTGGCCCAGACGCCGGCGAAACAGTCGGCTTGCAGTTCGACGCGCACGCTCAGCGCATTGCTGTCGGCCTGGCTGATGCGGCCGCGCATCGAATCGACCTTGCCCGTGATGCCGAGCTGGTTCTGCACATGGTGGCCGACCTCATGCGCGATCACGTAGGCCTGCGCGAACTCGCCCGGGGCGCCGAGTTCGCGCTTCAGGGTGTCGAAGAAGCCGAGATCGATGTAGACCTTCTGGTCACCCGGACAGTAGAAGGGACCCATGGCGCTCTGGCCGGTGCCGCAGGCCGTGGGCGTGGCGCCGCGGAACAACACCAGCCTGGGCTGGCGGTAGGTCGAACCGGCCTGCTGGAAGATCGGGGTCCAGACGTCCTCGGTGTCGGCCAGCACGACCGAGACGAAGCGTGCCGCCTCGTCGTTGGCCGGCGGCGCCGGAGCCCGCTGCTGCTGCTGCTGCTGCTGGACGATCGGCGCTTCGCCGCCGCCGGCGAACATGCTGAGCAGCGTGAGCGGATTGATGCCGAAGATCCAGCCCGCAAGCAGTGCCACGACGATGGTGCCGATGCCGACACTCCGCCCGCCGATCGGCAAGCCGCCGAAGCCCCCGCCGCCTTCGTCCCGGCGGTCTTCCACGTTGTCGGATTCGCGGTTGCCTTCCCACTTCATGACGCTCTCCTGCTCAGGCCTTCGGCAGTGTCACACCCCGCTGGCCCTGGTACTTGCCGCCGCGGTCTTTGTAGCTCGTTTCGCAGACCTCGTCACTCTCGAAGAACAGCACCTGCGCGCAACCCTCGCCGGCATAGATCTTGGCCGGCAGCGGCGTGGTGTTGCTGAATTCCAGCGTCACGTAGCCTTCCCATTCGGGCTCGAAGGGCGTGACGTTGACGATGATGCCGCAGCGCGCATAGGTGCTCTTGCCCAGGCAGATGGTCAGCACGTTGCGCGGGATGCGGAAGTACTCCATCGTGCGTGCCAGCGCGAAGCTGTTGGGCGGGATGATGCAGCTGTCGCCATGGAAATCGACGAAGCTCTTCTCGTCGAAGTTCTTCGGATCGACCACCGTGCTGTGGATGTTGGTGAAGACCTTGAACTCGGGCGCGCAGCGGATGTCGTAGCCGTAGCTCGAGGTGCCGTAGCTGATGATGCGATGGCCGTCCTGCTCGCGGATCTGGCCTGGTTCGAAGGGCTCGATCATGCCGTTCTTCTCGGCCATGCGCCGGATCCATTTGTCGCTCTTGATGCTCATGTGAGGTCTACGCTGCGGGGGTGCCGCGGATTGTGGCATGCCGCTGATCGGCCGCGAGCGCCTCCGGAAGCGTCACGGCCCGAACGCCGCCGAAGAAGAGTTCGGACACCATCGCGCCGATCGCGTCGTGATCGAGTTCGCGCCCCGGCTTGAGCCAAGTGAACATCCAGTTGATCATGCCGAACAGCAGCATCGCCATCGGCTTGCCGAGCTTGCTTTGCGGATCCTCGCCGCGCACCTCGGCGATGGTGCGCGCGAAGGCCGCGACCACGCGCCGCTCCACGTTCAAGATGCGCTCCTGGTCCTCTTCGCGCAGGAAGCGCACGTCTTCGGTCAGCACGCGCTGGGCGTTCTGGGCAATCGCGTACTCCGCAACGAAGCGCCGGATGAGTTCGGCGAGCCGGGCCTCGGGCGCCTGGTGCTCGCGCAGCACCTCCTGCACCACCGACTCGAGCCTCTGCACGTGCTCCTCGGCGATGCGCACCGCCAGGTCGTGCTTGTCGCGCACGTAGTGATAGAGCGTGGCCTTCGACACGCCGCAGGCTGCGGCCACCTCGTTCATCGAAGTACCCGCAAAGCCGCGCTGCGCGAACAGCTGCGCCGCATTGGAAAGAATCATTTCTCGCTGGCCGTCGTAGCCGGCCGGGTCACGCACGCGAGCCATTCGGCAGCGCCCTTTCCGTTGATGTTGTTGTCAATATGCGCAAGTGCGGAACCCGAAGAAACCGTCGTCGCGCTGCGGCATCGCAAAGCCGCGGCGCTTCGGCGAGCGCAGGCGCGCGCGCGTGGCGAGCGATGCGCCGCGCAGCACGTGGGCCTGGCCGAAGACCGGCTGCGGATCGAACTCGGTGCCGCCGCTCCAGGGATCGGCACGGAAGCCCGGCCAGGGCTTCAGCGTGCCCGCGGTCCATTCATGGACGTCGGCCCAGCGGAAGCCGCGGCGCGCGGCGGTGTGGGCCGCGATTTCCCACTCCACCTCGGTCGCAAGACGGCGCCCGGCCCAGCGCGCCCAGGCATCGGCCTCCCACCAGGCCACGTGCACCGCGCTCTGGTTGCCCGCCGCGCGCACCGTGCGGCCGAAACGCTGCTGCAGCACGGAACCGCCGGCGCCATGGCGCGCGGCGCCGATCTGGGCCACATGGCGCGGGCCGCGCCGCCCTTCGGCCTGCCGCTCGAGCCACAGGAGTCCTTCGGGATGCCACAAGTCCTCGCGGTCGTAGCCGCCGTCGTCGACGAATTCCACGTACTGGCTCCAGGTGACGGGCTGGGCGTCGATCTCGAACTCCGGCACTTCGACCTGGAGCACGCCTCGCTCCTGCGCGAACGCGAAGCCGGCATCGGCCACGCCCAGCTCCCAGGCGGTGGCCGGCATGAGGAGCGGCTCGCGCTCGACCGCGGCCGGCTCCTGCTCGATGCCCAGCGGCAAACCCAGCGTCTGGGCCATCACCACCAGTTGCTCACCGCGCAAGTCTTCGTGGAACAGCGCGAGCCGGTAGAAGTAAAGACCGGTATCGGTCTCGACTGCATGTTCGAGCAGTTCGAGCGTGCTTTCCAGCGTGTCGAGCAGATAGGCCTTGGTCTGCGCGAGATCGGGCAGCTGGGGCGACCAGCGGTCCACCCAGGCGATCTGCGCCGGATTCCAGCACGCGTCGGCCTGCGGTTCGATCGCAGCCAGCCGCGTCGGACGCACCGGGCAGTCGACGCCGAAGGCGCGCTGGGTATTGCGCCCGATCCACCATTCCGCGAACCAGCCGATGTGGCCGGCCAACCACACCGGCGGCTCGACCCCGTCCTGGCGGGGAACGGCCAACGCAGCAGAACCCAGCGCCTGTTCGTAAAGCGAAAGCAGATGCAGCGTGTGATTGCGCGCATCGATCAGCGCCAGCGAGAGCAGTTCGCGGCCCGCACGACGCATGTCGGGCGAGTCGATCGAAAAAGGCAGGCTGGGGGTGCCGAAGGGCGTGCTGGACGGCGGGCTCGAAGGCATGGGCCATTATGGCCACCTGCCTTGCGGCTCGCTACGGCCATGGAACTCCACGGGTAAACCCGTCGCTCGCGCCCTGTCGAGGCCTTGCAGCACGGCGTTACCATTGCGGGCTTTGCGCCGACCTCCCCGACTGGCGCCAGAATTTTTCCCGCAGGGAGACAAGCCTTGTCCGCATTCCTCAAATTCGCGCTGGCCATGGACTGGATCAGTGCCCAGTTCGGCAAGGTGGCGGCGTGGGCCGTCCTCGCCGCCTCGGTGATCTCCGCCGGCAACGCCTTCGTGCGCTACGGCCTGGACTTCAGCTCCAATGCGTGGCTCGAGATCCAGTGGTACCTGTTCGCCGCCACCGTGATGCTCGGCGCGCCGCTCGTGCTCAAGCTCAACGAACACGTGCGCGTGGACATCATCTACGGCAAGCTCAGGCGCAACGGCCCGGTGTATGTCGACCTCTTCGGCCTGGTCTTCTTCCTGCTGCCGGTGATGGGCCTGCTCTTCTGGCTGACCCTCCCCTTCTTCCTCGGCATGCTCAGGAGCGGTGAGATGTCGGGCAACATCGGCGGCCTCATCCGCTGGCCCGCGGCCTTGATGATGCCGCTGGGCTTCGGCGCCATGTTCCTGCAGGGCGTGGCGGAAATCATCAAGCGCGTCGCCTACCTGCGCGGCCTGATCGAGATGGACACGCACTACGAGAAGCCGGTGCAGTGAGCACCGCCGCCACGAGTCCCCGCTGTCCCACGCACCGCTTCGCAGGATAAGAAATGCAGATGGAAAATTTCGCCCCAATCATGTTCGCGGGGCTGATCGTGATCATGCTGATCGGTTTTCCGGTCGCGTTTTCGCTCTCGGCGCTGGGCCTGCTCAGCGGCTTCATCGCGATCGAGATGGGCTGGTTCCCGGCCGGCTTCATGGCCAACCTGCCGCTCAACGTGTTCGGCATCCTGTCCAACGAGACGTTGCTGGCAATCCCCTTCTTCACGCTGATGGGCTCCGTGCTCGAGAAGTGCGGCCTGGCCGAGGACATGCTCGACTCGATGGGCCAGCTCTTCGGCCCGGTGCGCGGCGGCCTCGGCTACTCGGTGATCATCGTCGGCTTCATCCTCGGCGCCATCACCGGCACCGTGGCCGGCCAGGTGATCGCGATGGCGATGATCTCGCTGCCGGTGATGATGCGCTACGGCTACAACATGCGCTACTCCACCGGCGTGCTGGCGGCCTCGGGCACCATCACGCAGCTGGTGCCGCCTTCCCTCGTGCTGATCGTCATGGCCGACCAGCTCGGCACCGACGTCGGCCAGATGTACAAGGGCGCGTGGGGGCCCTCGATCCTGCAGGTGCTGATCTTCGCGCTCTACACCTTCCTGGTTTCGCGCATCCGCCCGAGCTACGTGCCCGGCGTGCCGGTCACCGCACGCACGCTCGTCGGCTGGGCGCTGTGGGGCAAATGCCTGCGCGGCATCATCCCTTCGGCCATCCTGATCTTCGCCGTGCTCGGCTCGATGGGCGGCCTGCCCTTCATGGAGCATGCGATCGCGACGCCGACCGAGGCCGGCGCGATGGGCGCCGTCGGCTCGCTGCTGCTGGCCGCGCTCCACCGGCGGCTCAACTGGCCGATGCTCAAGGAAGCGATGAACGGCACCATGCGCCTCACCGCCATGGTGATCTTCATCCTGATCGGCTCGCGCGTGTTCTCGCTCGTGTTCCAGGGCGTGGACGGCGCGAAGTGGATCGAGCACATGCTCTCGGGCCTGCCCGGCGGACAGATCGGCTTCCTGATCGTCGTCAACATCTTCGTCTTCTTCCTGGCCTTCTTCCTCGACTTCTTCGAGATCGCCTTCATCATCTTGCCGATGCTCGGGCCGGTCGCGGCCAAGCTCGGCATCGACATGGTGTGGTTCGGCGTGCTCTTGTGCGTGAACATGCAGACCTCCTTCATGCATCCGCCCTTCGGCTTCGCGCTGTTCTACCTGCGCGGCATCGCCGACACGCTGTTCAAGAACAACGCGCTGCCGCGCAAGATCGATTCGCGCGACATCTACCTGGGCGCGATCCCGTGGGTCGGGCTGCAGCTGCTGCTTGTGGCGATCGTGATCTTCTTCCCGCAGGCCGTTACCGTGTTCCTCGACAAGAAGATCGAGGTCGACGTCGACAAGGTGCAGCTCGAGATGCCGGCCGACTCGCAGGGGCCGGGCAGCAGCATCAACATGGAAGATCCGTTCGGCACCCAGAAGCCGGCCGAGCCCGACGCCCTACCGATGCCGGAGCCCGAGCCCCCGAGCCCTAGCGCCGACAAGAAGCAGTGAGCGACGCAGTCGACGCCCCTGTCGCGCTGGAGAGCCCGGCCTACCCGCCTTTCGTGCGAACGCTGGCGGTCGTTCTGGTGATCGACCTGATCGGCTTCGGCCTCTGGAGCCTGCCGTCGCTGCGGAGCGTCGACTGGTCCACGCCCAGCCTCCTGGTTTTTGGAGTGGCGGCCATGTGCATCCTCTGGGTCGGCTACTGGATCGTCTACAGCCGCACGCGCCTCGAAGGCGATGTGCTCACGCAGACCTGGCTCTGGACCAAGCGCGAGCATGCGGCCGACGTGGCGCAACTCAAGCTCGTGCACTGGCGCTGGCTCGAGCGTGTCATTGCGCCGCGCCTGCTGGTGCGCCGCCGCAATGGCGCCGTCACCTGGTTCCATTCGGCCGACGCGCGGCTGCTCACGGGCTTTGCCGAACGCGTCGCCGAGCGCATCGCCATGAAAAAAACCCCGCCGTAACCGGCGGGGTTTTTTGTCTTGAAGCGAAGCACGCTCAGAGCTTCTGCTGCTGCATGAAGCGATCGTAGGTGCCTTCGGTGAAGCGGAACCAGGCATTCTGGTCGGCCAGGAACTTGGCGTAGTCGGTGTAGACCTTCTTCCACTCCGGGTTGCTGTTGTTCAGGTCCGCGTAGATCTGCTGGGCCGACTTGAAGGCTGCGTTCATCACGTCCTGCGTGAAGGGGCGCAGCTTGGTGCCGGAACCGACCAGCTGCTTGAGCGCGATCGGGTTCTTGGCATCGTACTTGGCCGTCATCGTGACGTGGGCATGCGCAGCAGCCACCTCGACCACCGCCTTGTATTCGGCCGACAGGCCTTCCCATGCCTTGCTATTGATATAGAAGTCCAGCTGCGGGCCGCCTTCCCACCAGCCGGGGTAGTAGTAGAACGGCGCGACCTTGTTGAAGCCGAGCTTCTGATCGTCGTACGGGCCGACCCACTCGAGCGCGTCGATCGTGCCCTTCTCGAGCGCGGGATACAGGTCGGCGCCCGGGATCGATTGCGGGATCATGCCGAAGGGCTCGAGCACCTTGCCCGCGATCGGGTTGGTGCGGAACTTCAAGCCCTTCAGGTCGGCGACCGACTTGATTTCCTTGCGGAACCAGCCGCCCATCTGCGCGCCCGTATTGCCGCCCGGCAGACTGAAGACGTTGTACTTGGCGTAGAACTCGCGCATCAGCTTCAGGCCGTTGCCTTCGTACATCCATGCGTTCATCTGGCGCGTGTTCATGCCGAAGGGCACCGCACAGCCCAACGCGAAGGTCGGGTCCTTGCCGTAGAAGTAGTACGGCGCGGTGTGCGCCATCTCGACCGAAGCGTTCTGCACGCCGTCGAGCACACCCAAGGCCGGCATCAGCTCACCACTGGCATGCACCGAGATCTGGAACTTGCCGCCCGTAATGTCGCTCACCTTTTTCGAGAACGTCTCGGCCGTTCCGAAGATGGTGTCCAGCGACTTCGGGAAGCTGGATGCCAGACGCCAGCGAACCGCGGCCTGCGCATGGACTGCCGGCGCGATGCCGGCAGCGAGGACGCCGGCGATGCCTGCGTTTTTGATGAGGGAACGACGATCCATTGAATTCACTCCGAGTGCATTGAAAAACGAGAACGCGGCTTGTGGCCGCGTTGCTGACTTGTTGAGTCGAGCGCGATTGTAAAAAGTGCTTACACCGTGCCGGGGGGGGTTTTCCCTGCGGCAGACGCATCGCCGAAGCGCTGCCGGATCGATTGCTCGATGCCCGCCGCATCGAGGCCGATGCTGGCCAGCAGCTTGGCCGGGTCGCCATGCTCGATGAAGCGATCGGGCAGGCCGAGTTGCAGCACGGGCTTGTCCACCTGCGCGGCCTGCAAGGCTTCCAGCACGGCGCTGCCCGCGCCGCCCATGACGGCACCCTCCTCGATCGTCACGATGGCATCGTGCGTGCCGGCCACCTGCAGCAGCAGCTCGACGTCGAGCGGCTTGGCCCAGCGCATGTTGAGCACCGTGGCATCGAGCGCCTCTGCGGCCTTCAGCGCCGGATAGAGCAAGGTGCCGAAAGCGAGGATGGCGATGCGCCGGCCTTCGCGGCGGACTTCGCCCTTGCCGAAGGGCAGCGCGTCGAGCGTGAGACCGGGCGTGACGCCGGCGCCCGCGCCGCGCGGATAGCGCACCGCCACCGGATGGCTCTGCGCGAAGGCGCTGGAGAGCAGCTGCCGGCACTCGGCCTCGTCCGCCGGGCAGGCCAGGCTCATGTTGGGAATGCAGCGGATGAAGGCGATGTCGTAGGCGCCCGCATGCGTGGCGCCGTCGGCACCCACCAGGCCGGCGCGGTCGAGCGCGAACACCACCGGCAGGTTCTGGATCGCAACGTCGTGGATCAGCTGGTCGTAGGCGCGCTGCAGGAAGGTCGAATAGATCGCGACCACCGGCTTGAGCCCTTCGCAGGCCAGGCCGGCCGCGAAGGTGACCGCATGCTGCTCGGCGATGCCGACGTCGTAGTAGCGCTCGGGAAAGCGCTGCTCGAACTCGACCAGCCCCGAGCCCTCGCGCATCGCGGGCGTGATGCCGACCAGCCGGCCGTCCTGCGCGGCCATGTCGCACAGCCAGCTGCCGAAGACCTGCGTGAAGGTCTGCTTGGGCGCAGTGGCGGGCTTGACGAGGCCGACCGCCGGATCGAACTTGGAAGGCCCGTGGTAGGCCACCGGATCGGCCTCGGCCAGCTTGTAGCCCTGGCCCTTCTTGGTGACCACGTGCAGGAACTGCGGGCCTTCGAGATGCTTGAGATTCTCGAGCGTCGGCACCAGCGAATCGATGTCGTGGCCGTCGATCGGGCCGACGTAGTTGAAGCCGAATTGCTCGAACAGCGTGGCCGGCACCACCATGCCCTTGGCATGCTGCTCGAAGCGCTTGGCCAGCTCGAACAGCGGCGGCGCGGCGCGCAGCACGGTCTTGCCGACGTTCTTGGCCGCGGCGTAGAAGTTGCCGCTCATGAGCTGCGCGAGGTAGCGGTTGAGCGCGCCGACCGGCGGGCTGATCGACATGTCGTTGTCGTTCAGGATCACCAGCAGCTTGCAGTGGCAGACCCCCGCGTTGTTGAGCGCCTCGAAGGCCATGCCGGCGGTCAGCGCGCCGTCGCCGATGATCGCGACCGCGTGGCGGTCCTCGCCCTTCTGCTTGGCCGCCATCGCCATGCCGAGCGCGGCCGAGATGCTGGTCGACGAATGCGCGGTGCCGAAGGTGTCGTACTCGCTCTCGGTGCGTTGCGGAAAGCCAGAGATGCCGCCGATCTGGCGCAGCGTGGGCATGCGCTCGCGCCGGCCGGTCAGGATCTTGTGCGGATAGGTCTGGTGGCCCACGTCCCACACCAGCCGGTCGTGCGGCGTGTTGAACACATGGTGCAGCGCGACCGTGAGCTCGACCGTGCCGAGGTTGGAGCTCAGGTGCCCGCCGGTGCGCGACACGTTGTCGAGCACGCAGCTGCGCACTTCGTCGGCCAGCTGCTTGAGCTGCGCGCGGTCGAACTGCCGCAGGACGGAAGGATCGTGGATCGTGGGGAGCAACGGAGCCATGGGGAGACTTTTTTGTTATCGGTCGCGGTCCACGACCATGTGGGCCAGCGCGCGCAGCGCGCCGGTATCGGCCAGCGTGCTGCGATCGAGCGCGGCCAGCGCCTGGGCCAGCAGTTCGCGGGCCTGGGCCCGCGCGCCGTCGAGGCCGAGCAGGGACACGTAGGTGGGCTTGTCGCTCGCGGCGTCCTTGCCGGCGGTCTTGCCCAGGGTCTGCGAATCGGCGACGACGTCGAGGATGTCATCCACCACCTGGAAGGCGAGGCCGATGGCCGCACCGTAGTCGCGCAGCGCCGCGAGCGCATCGGCCGCGATGGTGCCGCCGCAAGCCGCGCCCATCTCGACGCTGCCCTGCAGCAGGGCGCCGGTCTTGAGCCGATGCATCTCGCGCAGCTGCGCCTCGTCGAGCGCCACGCCGACGCTCGCGAGATCGATGGCTTGGCCGCCGGCCATGCCCTGGCTGCCGGCCGCACGGGCCAACAGGCGGCACAGGGTCGCCTGCACCACGGGCGCGATGCCGTCGCCATCGGGCGTGAGCAATTCGAAGGCCAGCGCCTGCAAGGCATCGCCAGCCAGGAGTGCATCGGCTTCGCCGAACTTCACGTGCACGGTCGGCTTGCCGCGGCGCAGCACGTCGTTGTCCATGCACGGCAGGTCGTCGTGCACCAGCGAATAGGCATGGATCAGCTCGACCGCGCAGGCAGCGCGCAGCGCGGCCTCGGCCTGGCCGCCGACGGCCTCGCTGGCCGCGAACACCAGCAAGGGACGCAGCCGCTTGCCGCCGTCGAGCACGGCATAGCGCATCGCGTCGCCGAGCAGCACCGGCGCGTCGATGCCGACCCATTGCGACAGCGCGGCCTCGACGCGCGCCAGCTGCGGATCGCTCCACGCGGCAAGGCGTCGGGCATCCCAGCGCAAGGCATCCGCGACCGTCATTCGCCGGTCCAGACCTTGAGGCCGCCCGCGTCGAGCACCTTGATCTGGTCTTCGACCGCCTGCAGCTTGTCGCGGCAGAACGCGAGCAGCACCGCACCGCGCTGGTAGCTGCCGAGCAGCTGGTCGAGCGGCAACTGGCCCGATTCGAGTTCGGTCACCAGTTGTTCGAGTTCCTGGAGCCCAGCTTCGTAGCTTGCGGGCAGTGCACCGGTGTCGGGCGAGGCAGGCGGGGCCGGCGGAGAAATGGGAGGCACCTTGGGCATGCGGCGATCGGGGATGAAACCGGGCATTTTAGGGCGGGGGGCGTGAACCTATGCCCACGGGTACAATCCCAGGTCTCCCAAGCCGGCACCCGCCGGCATTTTTCACCGAGCCGTCGCACCCCTCTTCGACGGCAGCCTTCCGTTTTCTTTCTCTCCCTGTGGGGAGCTTGGTCAGGTCACCCATGTCTGATTTAAGTCTTCAACTGCAGCAGGCTTCGAGCCAACTCCCGGTTTCCGCGTACTTCGACGAGGCGCTCTATGCCCGCGAGCTGCAAACGCTTTTCGCCGCCGGCCCGCGCTACGTCGGCCACCGGCTCGCCGTGCCCGAGCCGGGCAACTACCACACCCTGCCGCAGGAGCAGCAGGGCCGCGCGCTGGTGCACACGCCCAAGGGCGTGGAGCTGGTTTCCAACGTGTGCCGCCACCGCCAGGCGCTGATTCTGCAGGGCCGCGGCGAGCTCGATGCCCAGACCGGCGGCAACATCGTCTGTCCGCTGCACCGCTGGACCTATGCGGCGGCCGACCCGCGCACCACCGGCCAGCTGATCGGCGCACCGCATTTCGAGCAGGACCCCTGCCTCAACCTGCACAACTACCCGCTGACCGAGTGGAACGGCCTCCTGTTCGAGAAGAACGGCACGGGCAGGAAGCGCGACATCGCGGCCGAACTCGCGAGCCTCGGCCCGCGCGCCGACCTCGATTTCGAGGGCTATGCGCTCGACCGCGTCGAGCTGCACGAGTGCAACTACAACTGGAAGACCTTCATCGAGGTCTACCTCGAGGACTACCATGTCGGCCCCTTTCATCCGGGCCTCGGCAGCTTCGTCACCTGCGACGACCTGCGCTGGGAATTCAATCGCTACTACTCGGTGCAGACGGTCGGCGTCGCCAACCGGCTCGGCCGCGCCGGCAGCCCGGTCTATCAGAAGTGGCAGGAGCAGCTGCTCAAGTACCGCGAGGGCAAGCCGCCCAAGTACGGCGCGATCTGGCTCACCTACTACCCGCACGTGATGATCGAGTGGTACCCGCACGTGCTCACGGTCTCGACCCTGCATCCGGTGAGCCCGCAGAAGACGCTCAACATGGTCGAGTTCTTCTATCCCGAGGAGATCGTCGCCTTCGAGCGCGAGTTCGTCGAGGCGCAGCAGGCCGCCTACATGGAGACCTGCGTGGAAGACGACGAGATCGCGGAGCGCATGGACGCCGGCCGCCGCGCGCTGATGCAGCGCGGCGACGACGAGAGCGGTCCCTACCAGAGCCCGATGGAAGACGGCATGCTGCAGTTCCATGAGTGGTACCGCCACGAGATGAAGGCTTAAGACCCCGCGATGCAGGCGCTCTGGATGGTGCTGGGCGCACTGATCTTCGCCACCATGGGCGTGTGCGTGAAGATCGCCTCGGCCTGGTTCACGAGCGCCGAGCTGGTGCTTTACCGCGGGCTGATCGGCATCGTCTTCCTCTGGGTGCTGGCGAGAAGCCGCGGCGTCACGCTGGCCACGCGCTACCCCGGCATGCACGCATGGCGCAGTTTGATCGGCGTGTTCTCGCTCGGCGCCTGGTTCTACGCGATCGCGCACATGCCGCTCGCCACCGCGATGACGCTCAACTACATGAGCAGCGTCTGGATCGCCGCCTTCCTGGTCGGGGGCGCCCTGCTCGCCTGGGTGCCGGTACCGGGCCGCGACGGACGCATACCGCGGCCGCCGCTGCAGGGCCCGCTGGTGCTCACCGTGCTCGCGGGCTTCGGCGGCGTGGTGCTGATGCTCAAGCCCACGGTGGGCGACAACCAGGGTTTTGCGGGGCTCATAGGGCTCTTGTCCGGGCTGACCGCCGCCTTCGCCTACATGCAGGTGGTGGCGCTCTCGCGGGCCGGCGAGCCCGAGGCGCGCACGGTGTTCTACTTCGCGCTCGGCTCCGCGGTGGCGGGCGGGCTGGCCGCCCTGCTGGGCGGCTTCACACCCTGGGCCGAATGGACCTGGCGCCATGCGCTGTGGCTGGTGCCGGTGGGCGTGTTGGCGGCGCTGGGACAGCTTTGCATGACGCGCGCCTATTCCAGTGCCAAGACCGAAAGCGGTACGCTGGTGGTCGCGAACCTGCAGTATTCGGGCATCGTCTTCGCGGCGATCTACAGCGTGCTGCTGTTCGGCGACCGCATCGACGCGGCCGGCTGGGCCGGCATGGCATTGATTGTCGTGAGCGGCATCGCCGCCACCGTGTTGCGCCAGCGCTCGCTGCCCAAGGCGCCTGCGGAAGAGCATTGAAGGAGCTCATATGTACACGACCCTGATTTCCGTCGACCAGCTCATGGCGCTGCAGGACAGCGGCGCTCCGCTGATGGTGTTCGACTGCAGCTTCGACCTGATGAAGCCCGAAGCCGGCGGCGAGCAGTACCGCGCGGCCCACATTCCCGGCGCGGTCTACGCCAATCTCGACACCGACCTGAGCGCGAAGCACGGCCTGCCCGGCGCGCGCGGCGAGGTGGTAATCGTGACGACGGACGAGGGCCCGCCGGCCTCGGGCGGGCGCCACCCGCTGCCCAGCCGCGAGAAGTTCGCGGCCTGGCTGTCCAGCGTCGGCTTTGGCAACAACATGCAGGCCGTGGTCTACGACCGCAACGGCGCCAACTACTGCGGCCGGCTCTGGTGGATGCTCAAGTGGATGGGGCACGAGGCCGTGGCCGTGCTCGACGGCGGGCTGCAGGCCTGGCAGGCGGCGGGCGGCGCAGTGACCGCCCGCGAAGAGCCCGCGCGCTTCCAGTCGAACTTCGTCGCCGGCACGCCCTTGCTCGCGCTCGCCGACACGCAGACCGTCGCCTCGCGGCTCGAGAAAGCTGACCAGACGCTGATCGATGCGCGCGCCGCAGCACGTTATCGCGGCGAGGTGGAACCTCTGGACCCGATCGCGGGTCACATCCCCGGGGCCCTGAACCGGCCCTTCACCGAAAACCTCGGTCCCGACGGCAAGTTCAAGCCGGCCGCCCAGTTGCGCGCCGAGTTCGAAGCGCTGCTGGCGGGGCGGGATCCCGCAACGGTCGTCCATCACTGCGGCAGCGGCGTGAGCGCCGTGCCCAACCTGCTCGCGATGCAGATCGCCGGGCTGGGGCCGACCGCGCTCTATGCCGGCAGCTGGAGCGAGTGGAGCAACACGGCGGGGCTGCCGACCCGGCAAGGTGCGAAAGCATGAATTTCCAACGCGCTTTTTCCGGTCTCGCGCTGGCGTCCCTGCTCGCGGCGGCGCCCTGGGCCACCATGGCGCAGACACAGCAACGCGCGCATGTGCACGGCCAGGTCAAGCTCGACGTCGCGATCGACGGGCCGGCGATCGTGATTGCGATGGAGTCGCCGCTCGAGAATTTCGTCGGCTTCGAGCATGCGCCGAAGACCGATGCCGAGAAGAAGACCGCGGAGGCTGCGGTCGCCCAGTTGCGCGCGGCCGACCAACTGTTCAAGATCGATCCGGCAGCCAACTGCAAGCTCGGCCCGATCGCACTGCAATCGACGGCGCTGGGCCTGGGCAAGACCGAGGCCGGCACCGGCGCCGCCGAAGGCCATGCCGACCTGGACGGCACCTTTGCCTTCAACTGCACCAATGCGGCAGCGGCGAAATTCATCGACATCGGCCTGTTCACCGCCTTCAAGGGCATGCGCCAGATCGATGCCCAGATCGTTTCACGCGAAGGCCAGTTCAAGCGCACGCTGAAACGACCGAATTCACGGCTGGCCTGGGGCAAGTGACTCCGGTTCTCAGCGTCGAGTCGCTGCGCTTCGCCTGGCCCGGCGCCGGCGCACCCTGCGTCGACATCGAGCGGCTCGAGATCGCGGCCGGCGAGGCCGTGTTCCTGCACGGTCCCAGCGGGTGCGGCAAGAGCACGCTGCTGTCGTTGCTGGCCGGCGTGCTGGTGGCCGGTGCAGGCCGCGTCACGCTGCTGGGCCGCGACTGGGCCGCGCTCTCGGGCAGCGCGCGCGACCGCAACCGGGTTGCGCATGTGGGCTACATCTTCCAGCAGTTCAACCTGCTGCCCTACCTCAGCGTGCTCGACAACGTGCTCCTGCCTTGCCGCTTCTCGGCCCGCCGCATGGCGCAGGCCTCGCGCGCGGGTTCGGCGCGGGTGCAGGCACAGCAGCTTCTGGAACGGATGGGTCTGGACGCCAGCCTGTGGCAGCGCCAGGCCATGCTGCTCTCGGTGGGCCAGCAGCAGCGCGTGGCGGCGGCGCGCGCGCTGATCGGCCAGCCGGAGGTCGTGATCGCCGACGAGCCGACCTCGGCGCTCGACGAAGACCGGCGCGAGGCTTTTCTCGACGTGCTGGTCGCGGCCTGCCAGGCCAGTCACAGCGCATTGGTGTTCGTGAGCCATGACCAGCGCATCGCGGCGCGCTTCGGCCGCCACATCCTCTTGCCCGATATCAATCGCGCCGCGGCCGTGGGAGCCGCTGCATGAAAGCCTTGTTCGGCATCGCCTGGAAGAGCGCCTGGAACCGCCGCTTCACGCTCGCGCTCACGGTGCTGTCGATCGCGCTGTCGACCTTCCTGCTGCTCGGCGTCGAACGCATCCGCACCGAGCTGCGCGAGAACTTCTCGTCCTCCGTCTCGGGCACCGACCTGATCGTGGGCGCGCGCACGGGCTCTTCGCAGCTCCTGCTCTACTCGGTGTTCCGCATCGGCGCCGCCACCAACAACATGCAGTGGAAGAGCGTGCAGGCGCTGGCCCAGCACCCGGGCGTGGACTGGGTCCTGCCGCTCTCGCTCGGGGATTCGCACCGCGGCTTTGCGGTGCTCGCGACCACGCCCGAGTACTTCCAGCACTTCCGCTACGGCGAGCGCCAGCCGCTGCAGCTGCGCGAAGGCACGGCCCTAGCCGAGCTCTTCGATGCGGTCGTCGGCGCCGAGGTGGCCGACCGGCTGGGCTACCACGTGGGCCAGAAGATCACGCTCGCGCACGGCAGCGGCGAGCTCAACGTGGCCGAGCACGCGGACAAGCCCTTCACGGTGGTGGGCGTGCTGGCGCGCACCGGCACGCCGGTCGACCGCACGGTGCACATCGGCCTGCCGGCGATGGAAGCCATCCATCTCGAATGGGCCGGCGGCGCGCCGCTGCCGGGCGTTCGGATTCCGGCCGAGCAGGTGCGCAAGTTCGATCTCACGCCCAAGAACGTGACCGCAGTGCTGGTCGGCCTCAAGAACCGCGCGGCGGTGTTCGGCGTGCAGCGCTGGGTCTCGACCTACCCCACCGAAGCGCTGATGGCCATCCTGCCGGGCGTGGCGCTCGACGAGCTCTGGAGCGTGGTCGGCATCGGCGAGAACGCACTCCTGCTGATGTCGGCGCTGGTCGCGCTGGTCAGCCTCGCCGGCCTGGTGTCGGTGGTGATGGCCGGCCTCAACGAACGCCGCCGCGAGCTCGCGGTGCTGCGCGCGGTAGGTGCCAGCCTGCGCCACGTGCTGGCGCTGCTGGCGCTCGAAGGCGCACTGGTCACGCTGCTGGGCGTGGCGATCGGCGTGGTCTTGGCGGTGCTCGGCATCGCCCTGCTCGCGCCATGGCTGCAGGCCCAGTTCGGCCTCGCGCTTCGCCTCAGCGAACCTACACTGAACGAATGGATACTGCTCGCCAGCCTGCTCGCAGCCGGCTGGCTGGCCAGCCTGCTGCCGGGCGTGCGCGCCTACAGACTCTCGCTGGCCGATGGACTCTCCCCGAGGATTTGAAGATGAAGAAGACGATGCTGCGCCCCCTGCTCATGACCCTGTGCACCGCCGCTGCAACCGCGGCCTTCGCGGCCGACCCCGCGCCGCAGGCGACCTCGCCGACCAATCCGATCGGCGGCAAGGCCGCTGCCGCCAAGCCCGCGGCGGGCCAGCCCCGGCTCATCTCGTGGGAAGAGCTGGTGCCCAAGGACTGGGACCCGATGAAGGAATTCAAGGGCATGGACCTGAGCAAGCTCGAAGACGGCGATCCGCGCGCCAACGACCTGCTGCTGAAGATGCAGGAGGTCTCGAACAACGCGCCGACCAATCCGGCGATGAACGGCGTCGAGGTGAAGATCCCGGGCTTCATCGTGCCGCTCGAGGAGAACAAGGGTGAGGTCACCGAGTTCCTGCTGGTGCCCTACTTCGGCGCCTGCATCCACACGCCGCCGCCGCCGGCCAATCAGATCCTGCACGTGCGCCCGCGCCAGGGTGCGAAGTTCCGCGCCATGGACACGGTGTGGGTCACCGGCAAGCTGCAGACCCTGCGCAACGACTCGATGATGGGCGTGAGCGGCTATCACGTCACGGCCGAGAGCGTGACCAAGTACACGGGCGGCGCCAAGTAGCTGCCAGCGCTGTCGCGCGGGGATCGCGTTCGTCCTACGCGCATGTCATGCAGACCCTCACAGGGTCGGCACGGTGCGATTTCTAGTGTGGCCCCTGGCGCAGGCACGCGGCTGCGCCGCCCACGAAATCCACCCACGACATCCCACCAAAGGAATCAGCATCATGAGCAAAGCACCTCCCAAGAAGAACGACGCCGTCGATCTACTGGACGCGGACCACATCGCCGTGAAAAAACTGTTCCAGGAATTCAGCAAGCTGGCCGAAGCCAAGGCGCCCGCCGATCAGCGCGAGGCCTTGGCCGACCAGATCTGCCGCGAGCTGAGCGTGCATGCGCAGATCGAGGAAGAGATCTTCTATCCGGCGGCGCGCGCCGCCATCCACGACGATGCGCTGCTCGACGAAGCCACCGTGGAGCATTCGACGGCCAAGGAACTGATCGCGCAGATCGAATCCATGGGCCCCGAGGAGGCGCTGTTCGATGCCAAGGTGATCGTGCTCGGCGAATACATCGATCACCATGTGAAGGAAGAGCGCGAACAGATCTTCGACAAGGCGCGCAAGTCCAAGATGGATCTGGTCGCGCTGAAGGAGCAGCTGGCGGCGCGCAAGGAGGAGCTGATGCAGCACCAGGAAGCGATGGCCTGAAGCCTATGATGGACAGGCCGGTGCCATCCGCGGCATCGCCCCCTGTTCCATCGTCAAGGAGCGCTCCATGTCCAACCACGTCTACAAACTCCTCGAACTCACCGGCTCCTCGCCCACGAGCAGCGACGACGCCGTGCTGCGCGCGATCTCGAAGGCCAGCGAGTCGGTGCGCAACATCCAGTGGTTCGAGGTCACCGAGACCCGCGGCCATGTGCAGGACGGCAAGGTGGCGCACTGGCAGGTGACGCTGAAGGTGGGCTTCACGCTCGAAGACTGAAAGCCCGCGCGCGGCTCAGCCTGCGCCCGGACGCCGCGGCGCAGGCTGGTCGTGCTGCTTGCCAGCGCCGCTCTGAGGCCCGGCGCGCTCGAGCACGCTGATCTGGCCGTCGCTTTCGAGGTAGGCGAGCCGGATGGCGTCCATCGCTTCGATCCCCTTCTCGCGCAGCTTGGACTTCAGTTCGTCCTCGGTGATCAGGTTGCGCTTGAGCGCCTTCCAGACCATCTTGCCGTCGCGGATCAGTGGTTCGGGCGGCGGCTCCATCAGGCGCTTGATCGCTTTGCTGCGGTAGCTGGCCCAGTCGAGCATGTAGTTCCAGGCCGCCAGCGTGGCGAGCAGCACGAAGCCCTCGGCGATCGAGCGGTATTCGCCCTGCATCGCGTTGCTCGATGCGTCGGCGATGAGCACGACGAACAGCAGATCGGCGATGCCCAGCGATCCGGCATCGCGCCGCAGGATGAAGCGGAACAGCAGCAGCAGGAACCAGTAGATCGCGCTGCCGCGCAGGATGATCTCCCACACCGGTATGTGGAAGGCGAACAGCTCGGCCAATTCACCGTCCATGCGCCGACCTCGACCTGGAGTTTCAATCCGGCGCTTGCATCACGCGGTCGAACTCCTCGTCGGCCGGCACGTTGTCGGCATCGAGTTCGCTGGCGTCGGTCAGATCGATGCCGGTCTCCTCCGACAACTCGTCAGCAGCTTCGGCCTCTTCTTCTTCCTCGGCCTCGGCCTCGTCTTCGGGCAGCTCGTCGTCGAGTTCGTCGTCCGTCGGGTTGTCGCTTGTAACAGCGGAACGCAGCGGGGGATCGGCGCTGGTCATGATCGGCTCCTTGACTGATGGATCGCGTTGGGCAGCCCCCAAGTGTGAGCCTCCTCGGTCGCGTTGAACAGCCCCGAGTGTGGACCTACGGCGCAGGCCGGTGTGTCGGAGAGCGCCCCATCTGCGCCTTCAGTGCTTGTGGCCGTGCTCTTCGTGCGCAGGCGCCGGATCGGTGTGTTCGTGGTCGCCGTGGGCCAGCCGGCTCACCCCCATGACCAGCAGGATGCCGACCGCGAGCCAGGCGATCTGCAAGGCGGTCTGGCGCGCGGCCAGGCGCTTCTGCAGTTGCGGGATCAGGTCGGCCAGCGCGACGTAGACGAAGCTGCTGGAGGCCAGCACCAGGAAGTACGGCAGCCAGCCGTGCAGCCGATCGACCAGCCACCAGCCGGCCAGCCCGCCCAGCGCGGTCATGGTGCCGGCGAGCGAGACCTTGATCAGCGCGGCGCGCGGATTGGGCGAACTCTGGCGCAGCACGACCAAATCGCCGATGTGGTGCGGCACCTCGTGCGCCAGCACCGCGAGCGCCGCCACCAGGCCCAGGCGCAGGTCGGCGATGAAGGCCGACGCGATCAGGATGCCATCACCGAAGCAGTGCACGCTGTCGCCGGTGAGCACGGCCCAGCCGCCACCCTTGGAAGTGTGGCCATGAGGATCCGAATGGGCGTGCGCATGGTCGTGCCGATCGTGGTGGTCATGCCCGTGCGCTTCGCGGGCCTCGCCATCGTGGTGATGCTCGTGGCCGTGGTGCCACAGCTCGGCCTTGTCGAGCAGGAAGAAGAAGACCAGGCCGAACAGCAGCACGCCGAACAGCAGGCCGGGCTCGATGCGGCTCTCGAAAGCCTCGGGCAGGAGATGCATGAAAGCGGTGGCCAGCAGCGCGCCGGCGGCCAGGCTCAGCAGATGCTGCGGATTCACGCCGCCGCCGCTCTTCACGCCCACGCGCAGCAGCAGCGCGGCGATCCAGACACTTCCGATGCCGGCGACCAGGGTCGCGGCGATGATGGCTAACAGGTTCATGACTGCTTCATAAAAAATAAAAGCCGCCCATCGGACGGCTTTCGGTGGAAAGCGGCTGGCGAATGCCGCTCTCTAGGCGACACCGTTGGCTTGGAACCAGGCCAGGGTGCGCTTCCAGCCGTCTTCGGCAGGGCCGGCAACGTAGCTCGGCCGGTAGTCGGCATGGAAGGCATGGCCCGCTTCGGGGTACACGACGAACTGGGAGGCCTTGGCCGCCGGAGTGCCGGTTGCCAGAGCCGCTTTCATCTTATCAACCGTGTCAAGGGGGATGCCCTGGTCCTTGCCGCCATAGAGGCCGAGCACCGGCGCCTTGAGGGTGGCGGCGATGTCGATCGGATGCCTGGGCGTGAGTTCGCTGGGCTGGCCGACCAGGCGGCCGTACCAGGCCGCGCCGGCCTTGACCTTGCCGGTGGCTGCATAGAGCCAGACGATGCGGCCTCCCCAGCAAAAGCCGGTGATCGCAGCCTCATCCACGTCGCCGCCGTTGGCGGCCGCGTATTTCAGCGCGCCGTCGAGGTCGGCCATGACCTGGGCATCGGGCACCTTGCTGACCACCTCGGCCTGCAACTTCGGAATGTCGGTGTAGGTCCTCGGGTCGCCCTGCCGCGCATAAAGCTCGGGCGCGATCGCCAGGTAGCCGGCCTTGGCGAAGCGCCGGCAGGTGTCGGCGATGTACTCGTGCACGCCGAAGATCTCCTGGATCACGAGCACCACCGGCAGACCGGTCTTGCCGGCCGGTGCAGCCGCATAGCCCGGTACGTCGAAGCCGTTGACGTTGTACTTGATGGGGCCGGCCTTGAGGCCGTCGGCCGGAGTCTTGATCGCGGTCTGCGCAGCGATGGGCAGCGTGGCGGCCGCGTAGCCGACGCCGATCGCAGCTTTCAGCGCAGTGCGGCGCGTGGCGCCCTGTTCCGTGCTTTCGCCGGGGCGAAGCGAATCGAATTCGGCTTTCAGCTCGGAACCCGTATCGAATTGAGGCATGTCGTATTACTCCAGTTGATCGACGGACAAAGAAGGCGCAGCTGCGAAGCGCACGCCGCAATGTAGGCGATCAGGGCGGAGAATGCGCCCGCGAGGTTGCGTGCTCCGCCGGAGGCGCGCCTCAACCCGTCAGGTCGCTGGCTTGTCGCTCGGAGTTTTGATGTTGTCGCGCAGCTGCGGGCTCATCGGCAGGTTGAGCGGCGCGTTCTTCGGCGCGATCGGCGACATGAACCACTTGTTGTACATCTTCTCGAACTCGCCGCTCTTCATGAGGCCGACGATGGTGTCGTCCACCACCTTCTTGAAGGCCGCGTCGTCCTTGGGCAGCATGCAGGCGTAGGGCTCGACCTGCAGCGCATCGCCGACCACTTCGAATTCGGCCGGGTTCTTGGCGTTGGCGATCAGGCCGAAGAGCAAGATGTCGTCCATCGCGAAAGCCACCGCGCGGTCGCTCTCGACCAGCAGGAAAGCGTCGGCATGATCCTTGCCGAGCACGATGTCCATGTCGAGACTCTTCTCGGTGTTGTACTTGCGCATGACCAGCGCGTTGGTGGTGCCGGTGGTGCTGGCCACCGTCTTCTTCGCGAGGTCGGCGTAGTTCTTGATCTTGGACGACTTCTTCGTCAGCAGGCGCGTGCCGGTGTAGAAGTGGTTGATGGCGAAGGACACGTCCTTGCCGCGCGCGCTGTTGTTGGTGGTCGAGCCGCACTCCAGGTCGATGGTGCCGTTCTGGATCAGCGGGATCCGGTTCTGCGAGGTCACCGGCATCAGCGCCACCTGCAGGTTCGGCTTGTTGAGCTTCTTCTTCACCGCCTCGACCACCGCGTTGGACAGCTCGACCGAGAAGCCGATCGGCTTGTTCGGGCCGTCGAGATAGCTGAAGGGCACCGAAGACTCGCGGTAGGCCAGCGTGATCTTGCCGGACTCGGCGATCTTGGCCAGGGTGTCGGCGGCTTGCGCGCCCGTCGCGGCAACGGTGAGCAGAACGGCGGCCATCAATGCGGAAAGTTTCATGCGAGCCCTTTCGGTGGATATGGAATGTGTTGCGGAGTGTAGGAACGATTCATGCGCCGGTCACAATTCCTTTTGCGCCCATGGCCATGACCAAAAGTTATGGGCAGCCACCGGAGGGCATGAGCTTTGGCTATGGCCCGCGGCGGTTTTGGCATTTCACGCTCGAGCGATGCGGCCCTAGAGTCTTTCGCATCCAACAACAAGCAGCGACAGGAAGGAGCGTCATGCATGTGTGCGTGCTGGGTGCCGGCATCGTGGGCCTGGCCACGGCCTGGCAATTGAACCGGCAGGGCTTCGAGGTGAGCGTGATCGATCGCGCCGCGCCGGGCGCCGGTGCGAGCGGCGGCAACGGCGCCCAGCTGAGCTATTCGTATGTGCAGCCGCTGGCCGACCCCTCGATCTGGAAGCAGCTGCCCAAGCTCCTGCTCTCGCCCTCCTCCCCGCTCAAGCTGCGGCCGCAGCTCGACCCCCTGCAGTGGCGCTGGGGCCTGGCCTTCCTGGCGGCCTGCAACGCCCGGACCTCGCGCGGCACGACGATGCGCCTGCTCGCGCTCGCCGCGGAGAGCCGCCGCGCCTTCGAGCAGATGCTGGCCGACGTGGCGCCCGACTGCGACTTCTCCGCCACCGGCAAGCTGGTGCTCTACGCGAGCGCCGGCGCGCTCGAAGGCGCGCGCCGGCAACTCGAACTGCAGCAGGCGATGGGCAGCGAACAGCGCCTCGTCACGCCCGAGGAGTGCATCGCGATCGAGCCCGCGCTGGCCGGCTACCGCGCCCGGATGGCCGGCGCCATCCACACGCCGAGCGAGTGCGCCGCGGACTGCCTCAAGGTCTGCATCGCACTCGAGCGCGCGCTGCGCGCGCGCGGCGTGCGCTTCGTGCTCGATTGCGAAGTGCGCGGCTTCGATGTCCGCAACGACCGCGTGACCGCGGTGCAGACCGGCGCCGGCGACGTGGAAGCCGATGCCTTCGTCATGGCACTGGGCGCGGCATCGCACCGGCTTGGGCGCCAGTTGGGCGCCTACCTACCGGTCTATCCGCTCAAGGGCTACAGCATCACGGTCGACGTCGATCCGGCGCCCGGCGCCGCGCCGCGGGTGAGCGTGACCGACAGCGCACGCAAGGTGGTGTTCGCGCGCATCGGGTCGCGCTTGCGGGTGGCGGGCATGGCCGAGCTCGTGGGGCACGATGCGAGCATCCCCGCCACGCGCATCGAGACGCTGGCCGAGGCGACGCGCGCCGTGTTCCCGCAGGCGAGCCGCTTCGAGGTACTGCATCCCTGGACCGGCATGCGCCCGGCCACGCCGACCGGCGTGCCGATCATCGGCCGCCTGGCGGGCGCCCCGTCCAACATGCTGTTCAACACCGGGCACGGGGCGCTGGGCTTCACGCTGGCTTTCGGTTCGGCGCAGCGCGTCGCGCAAAGCCTCGTCTAAGCCATTCCTTCGATCGCCTCGCGCATGCAGCGCGTGATGCCGCGCACCGCCACCGAGTCGGGCTTGCCGGCAAAGCGCAGCGCGCGAATCGGCACCGGGATGTGCGGCTCCAGCGTCAGCACGTCGACCTTGGTGCGATCGGCCGAGTTCGCCGTGCAGCCGTCGACCAGCGCGACCCCGAGCCCGTGGTGCGCCATCGCCAGCGCCGCGTGGTAGGTCTGCACCGTGACCACCGCCTGCTGGAAGCCCACGCCGGCCTGCCGGCAGGCCTGGCTCAGGCTGGTGCCGACGGGATCGCGGCTGTCCAGCCCGACCACCGGCAGGTTCACCAGGTCGTGCAGCGCCGCCGAGCCGTTGCGCACCAGCGCGCGCGGCAGCATGCCCTTGGGCGCGATGCACACCATGCGGCTGTCCGCCAGCGTCTCCTGCGTGAGCGAGGGATGGACCGCGGGACTGAAGGCGAAGCCCACGTCGGCCTCCTGCAGCAGCAGGGCCGACATGATCTGCGGCGAATGCAGCGACTCCACCGTGACGGCGATGCCCGGGTGCTTCTGGCGGAAGCTCTTGAGCGCGCGCGGCAGCACCTCGTAGCTGAGCGCGAGCACGGTGAGGATGCGCAGCTCGCCCACGTCGCTGGCGCTGCGCAGGTTGGCGGCCAGCCGCTGTACCTCGTCGAGCTGCGCGAACAGGCGCTCGATGTGCGGATAGAGCGCCAGCGCCTCGGTGGTCGGCGTGAGCCGCCCCTTGGCGCGCTGGAACAGCGAGAAGCCGAGCTGGATCTCGGCATGCTGCAGCGTGCGGCTGACCGCCGGCTGCGTGATGTTGATGAGCCGCGCCGCCGCGCTCACGCTGCCGGTGAGCATGATGGCGTTGAAGACTTCGATATGGCGCAGGCGCATCGCGGGACGCAATAGCCGGCCGTTAGTGGTCGACCTTGCCGCGCGAGATGTCCATGACCATGCGTGCCGCGAGGTAGAGCCGCGGCTCGATCGAATCGATCAGCACGTATTCGGCATCGGCCGAGTGCGCGCCGAAGCCCTGCAGGCCGAAGCGCTCGACCACCGGCGCCTTCGTCTTCAGCGCGGCGAAGGCGGCATCGGTGCCGCCGCCGGCCACCTTGTCGTCGGCGCCCAGCTCGCGGCCGAACTCCTTGTAGACCTGCTGCGCATGGCTGGCCAGCGCACGCGAGGCGTCGGTGGCCTCCAGCGGCGGGCGGCGGCGCTCGAACTTCATCTCGACCTTGGCTTCGGGAATGAGCTGCTTCTTCACGCGCTCCTGCACCTGCTTTTCGATGCGGTCGTAGTCGCCGACCTTCAGCACGCGCACGTCGGCACCGGCGCTGGCCGCGGCCGGGATCACGTTGCGGTTGCTGCCCGACTTGGAGATGGTCCAATTCATCTTGAGGCCGGTGGCCGGGTCGGACAGGTCACGCATCTGCAGGATCTGGTGCGAGAGCTCGTAGAGCGCGTTCACGCCGAGCTCGGGCGCCGAGCCCGCGTGCGAAGCCTTGCCCGTGACGTTGAGCGAGACCGAGGCGATGCCCGCGGTGGCGAGCGAGAGCTTGTCTTCCTTGACGGAGGCGCCTTCGTAGGACATCACCACGTCGTGCTCGCCGCCCAATCGGGTGATGAGGTTGCGCGAACCGGGCGAGCTGATCTCCTCGTCGCCATTGATCAGCACGGTGAGCGTGCCGTACTCCTTGAAGTCCAGCGCCTTGAGCAGGGCGACGGTGTGCGTGATGACTGCCACGCCCTGCTTGTCGTCGGCAATGCCGAGGCCGTAGGCCTTGTCGCCTTCGATGCGGAAGGGCTGCTTGGCGAGCATGCCGATCTGGTAGACCGTGTCCATGTGCGCGATCAGCATGATCTTCTTGCTGCCGGTGCCCTTCCAGGTGGCGCGCACGACCTTGCCGATCTTCTCGGGCGTGTCTTCCATGCGGTAGGCATCGGCCGTCGGGTCGATCAGCTCGACCTGGCCGCCGAGCGCCTTGAACTTGTCGGCGATCAGGTTGGCGATCTTGTCCAGGCCTTCGAGGTCGCGGCTGCCGGACTCGATCGAGACCAACTGCTTCAGCGTTTCGAGCAGAGCGGGTTTTTCCTTGGCCGCCAGCGCGGCGATGCGCTCGTCGGGTGCGGCCGAGGCGACACCGAACCAAGCGGCACAGACGGTGCCGATGACGAAGGCATGCAGATGACGCGGGAGTTTCATTCTTCTTTCCTTGAGTTGTCGTTCGTCAATGCGCCTTGTCCCAGTTGGGACCAAAGCCGATTTCGGCCAGCAACGGGACCTTGAGCTCCGCCACGCCGGCCATGAGTCGCGGGATCTCGGTGCGGACCCACTCGACTTCGTCTTCGGGCACTTCGAACACCAGTTCGTCGTGCACCTGCATGATCATCTTCGTGCGGCGCTTTTCGGCATCGAGCACCTCCTGCACCTTCACCATGCTGAGCTTGATCAGGTCGGCCGCGGTGCCCTGCATCGGCGCGTTGATCGCCGCGCGCTCCGCCCCGCCGCGCCGCGGGCCGTTGGGCGAATTGATCTCGGGCAGATAAAGGCGGCGGCCGAACACAGTCTCGACATAGCCCTTCTGCTTGGCCAGCGCCTTGGTCTCGTCCATGTAGATCTTCACGCCGGGATAACGCGCGAAATAGCGGTCGATGTAGGAGGCCGCGGCCTTGGTCTCGATGCCCAGATTGCGCGCGAGGCCGAAGCTGCTCATGCCGTAGATCAGCCCGAAGTTGATGACCTTCGCATAGCGGCGCTGCTCGCTCGAAACCTGCTCCACCGCCACGCCGAAGACTTCGGCCGCGGTCGCGCGGTGCACGTCGATGCCTTCGGTGAAGGCGCGCAAGAGCGACTCGTCGCCACTGATGTGAGCCATGATGCGCAGCTCGATCTGCGAATAGTCGGAGCTCGCGATCACGCTGCCGGCAGGCGCCACGAAGGCCTCGCGCACGCGGCGGCCCTCGGCGGTGCGGATCGGGATGTTCTGCAGGTTGGGGTCGTTGCTCGACAGCCGCCCGGTCACCGCGACCGCCTGCGCATAGTGCGTGTGGACGCGGCCCGAGCGCGGGTTCGCCAGTTGCCCGAGCTTGTCGGTATAGGTGCCCTTGAGCTTCGAGAGGCCGCGGTGCTCCAGGATCTTGGCCGGCAGCGGGAAGTCTTCGGCCAGTTTTTCGAGCACCTCTTCGTCGGTGCTCGGTGCGCCGCTCGGCGTCTTCTTGACCACCGGCAGACCCAGCTTGGTGAAGAAGACCTCGCCGATCTGCTTGGGCGAACCGAGGTTGAAGGGCTGGCCCGCAAGCTCGTAGGCCTCCTGCTCCAGCGCCATGATCCGCTTGCCGAGCTCGTTGCTCTGCGCGGCCAGCGTGGGTGCGTCGATCAGCACGCCGTTGCGCTCGACGCGGTAGAGCGCTTCGCTGGACGCCATCTCCAGCTCGTAGATGTAGCGCAGCTTCTCGTCGGCCTCGAGCTTGGGCCACAGCGCGAGGTGCACGTCCAGCGTCTGATCGGAGTCTTCGCACGAGTACTCGGCGGCCTTCTCGATCGAAACCTGGCTGAACGGGATCTGGTGCGCGCCCTTGCCGCAGAGGTCTTCGTAGTCGATGCCAGTGCGGCCCAGGTGCCGCTCGGCCAGGCTGGCCAGGCCGTGCGGCTTGTGCACTTCGAGCACGTAGCTCTGCAGCATGGTGTCGTGCGCGTAGCCCTGCACCTCGATGCCGTGGTTGGCGAACACGTGGCGGTCGTACTTGATGTGCTGCCCGAGCTTCTTCTTCGTGCCGTCCTCGAGCCAGGGCTTGAGCTTCGCGAGCACCTCGTCGCGCGGCAGCTGAGCCGGCGCATCGGGGTAGTTGTGGGCCACCGGAATATAGGCCGCCTCGCCGGGCTTCACGCTGAAGCTGATGCCGACGATCTCGGCGCGCATCTCGTCGAGCGAGTTGGTTTCAGTGTCGATCGCGACCAACTCGGCCGCCTGGAGCTTCGCGAGCCAGGCGTCGAAGGCCTCCCAGTTCATGACCGTGTCGTAGGCCAGGTTGGTGGCCTTCGCCGCGGCCTCGAAGCCCGGTTCGTCGAACAGGCCGGTGCCGCCTTCGGGGCCTTTTTTCTTCTTGTTCTCCTCGATCAGCTCGGGCGAGACCTCGTGCGCTTCCAGCGTCTTCACCAGGCTCTTGAAACCGTACTTCTCGTAGAAGCCCTTCAGCTCGTCGATCTGCTGGGGGCCGATGGCGATGCCGGCCAGCGAAGGCAGGCCGCTCACGTGGCCATCGAGCTCGCAGTCGGTACGGATGGTCACGAGGCGCTTGCCTTGCGGAAGCCAGTCGAGCGCCTTGCGCAGGTTCTCGCCGGCCTGGCCCTTCACCTCGCCGGCGCGGGCGATCAGCGCATCGAGCGAGCCGTATTCGAGCAGCCATTTGGCGGCAGTCTTCGGGCCGACCTTCTCCACGCCGGGCACGTTGTCGACGCTGTCGCCCACCAGGGTCTGGTAGTCGATCATCAGGGTCGGCGGCACGCCGAATTCGGCCGTCACGCCCGCCACGTCGCGCTTCTTGCCGTTCATGGTGTCGATGATGGTGACGTGCTCGTCGACCAGCTGGCTCAGGTCCTTGTCGCCGCTGGAGACGATCACCTCGATGCCCTGGTTGGCCGCGGTGCGGGCCAGGGTGCCGATCACGTCGTCGGCCTCGATGTCGGGCACGCACAGCACCGGCCAGCCGAGCAGCTTGACCACCTGGTGGATCGGCTCGACCTGACTGCGCAGGTCGTCGGGCATCGGCGAGCGGTTGGCCTTGTATTGCGGATACCAGTCGTCGCGAAAGGTCTTTCCCGGCGCGTCGAACACGCACGCTGCGTAGTCGGCCCGCACCTCGCGGCGCAGCGCCTGCATCATGTTGATCATTCCGCGGATGGCGCCCGTGGCCGGGCTGCCGGCATCGCCCGGCACGGCGCGCAAATCGGGCATCGCGTGGAAGGCGCGGTAGAGGTAGCTCGAACCATCGACGAGCAGCAACGTTTTCTTGTCGGTCATCGGAGCATTTTGCCGTGCCGCGCTCGGGCTTCCGCACGACGGCGAAGATCGCCGCCGGCTGACACCTGCCGCGAGGCCGGCGCCTACAATCCTCGTCATGTCCTCCCCAACCCTTCTGCTCGTTCGCGGCGCCCTGACGGCCGCCCTGGCCTGCGCCGCACCGCTGGCCGCCGTTCACGCCCAAAGCGCGCCGCCGCCCGGCGCCCCGCAGGGCCAGGAACAGGCAGCATCGCCGCGCCAGAACCAGAAGATCGAGCACATCCACGTCGAAGACAGCGGCGCCGCGGTCGACGAAGTGCGCTACGGCGGACAGACCCAGAGCATCACGGTGACGCCGAAGGCCAACGTGCCCTCCTACGAGGTGTTGCCGAACTACGGCGGGCGCGACCGCCAGGGCCAGTCCGAAACCGGCACCGGCGGCAACGGCCCGCGGGTCTGGAACGTGCTCAAGTTCTGAGCCCGGGCGGTGGCGGTCTTCACTGAAGTCGGGTTCGACGAAGCCGATGCGCTGGTGCAGCGCCTCGGCCTGGGCCCGCTCGCCTCGCTCAGAGGCATCGAGGGCGGCATCGAGAACACCAATTACTTCGCGAGCACCGCGTCGGGCGAGTTCGTCCTGACGCTGTTCGAGCGCCTGGGCGCCGAACAACTGCCTTACTACCTCTGCCTGATGAAGCATCTGGCGGCGCGCGGCATTCCGGTGCCGGAGCCGGTGGCCGACCCGGCCGTGGCGCCGCCCGACGGCCACGCGCTTTCCATCCCCGCCAATGCGCCCTGCGAGTTCCTGCACAAAGTGGCCGGCAAGCCGGCGGCTCTGGTGCAGCGGCTGCAGGGAAAGAGCGAACTGGCACCGACGGCCGCGCATTGCGCCGAGCTGGGCCGCCTGCTGGCGCGCATGCATTTTGCGGGTCGCGACTTTCCGCGCATGCAGCCCAACCTGCGCGGCCTGCCCTGGTGGAACGACACCGCGCCGGTGGTCCTGCCCTACCTCGACGCTCCGCAAGCCGCGTTGCTGCAAAGCGAACTCGCGTACCAGAACCACGTCGCCCAATCCTCGGCCTACGCGGCCCTGCCGCGCGGGCCGGTGCATGCCGACCTGTTCCGCGACAACGCGATGTTCGACACCGAAAGCGAGACGCCGCGCCTGACCGGCGTGTTCGACTTCTATTTCGCCGGCACCGACAGCTGGCTGTTCGACCTCGCCGTGTGCCTGAACGACTGGGCCATCGACCTGCAGAGCGGCCGCCACGATGCGGCCCATGCCGACGCCCTGCTGGCTGCCTACGGCAGCGTGCGGCCGCTGACCGGAGCCGAGCGCGCCCTGCTGCCCGCCATGCTGCGCGCCGCGGCGCTGCGCTTCTGGATTTCGCGGCTGTGGGACTTCCACCTGCCACGGGAAGCGAGCATGCTCAAGGCCCATGACCCGACCCATTTCGAGCGTGTGCTGCGCGAACGCGTCCGTGCGCCGGCGGCACTGTTCTCCTCTTTCGAAGGCACGCGTCCGACTGCCGAGCCGCTGGCCGCCTGAGGGGCCTGTGTACGGGCCCTAATCCCATGAAACTGAATCTCGTGCCGGCGCGCACCGGCGCCGAATGGGTCCGCCTCGGACTCAAGACCTTCTGGCGGCAGCCGCTCGCCTTCATCTCGCTGTTCTTCCTGTTCATGGCGGCGATCTCGATCGCTTCGCAACTGCCCTTCCTCGGCAGCGTGCTGGCACCGATCCTGCTGCCCTTCATGACGCTCGGACTGATGGTCGCCACCTCGGTCGCGTATGCCAACGACACCCAGAAGCCGGCCGCCCCGGCCATGTTCATCGCCGCAGTGGGCGCCGTGCGTGCCGAATGGCGGCGAATGGTCGTGCTGGGCATCATTTCGGCGGTCTATTTCGTCGCCGCCGTGGGGGTTTCGGCCCTGATCGACGGCGGCCAGCTGGCGCGCGCCTACCTGCTGGACGAAACGCTCACGCCCGAGGTGATCGCAAGCAGTGACTTCCAGACCGCGCGCCTGTTCGTCATGGTCCTCAATCTGCCGCTGTCGCTCGCGATGTGGCACGCGCCGGCACTCGTGCATTGGCACCAGGTCGAGCCGGTGAAGAGTCTGTTCTTCAGCCTGGTCGCGCTGTTCCGCAACTTCGGCGCCTATGCGATGTTCTGCCTGTCGTGGTTCGGCGTGTTCCTCGCTGCGGGCATCGGCATCGGCCTCGTGGCCACGGTGCTGGTGGGCGTCGGCGCGATCGGCATGGGCGACGGCGCCTCGGCCATCGGCGGCGCGCTGATGATCGGCAGCGCGCTGGTTCTGGCGGCGATGTCGCTGAGCTCGACCTGGTTCACCTTCCGGGACAGCTTTCGGGCTGATTAGCAGTCTTTATACGGGCGTCAACTTGGCGACCGACAGCGCCAGCCACTTGACCCCGTGGCGGGGAAAGTTGATCTGCGCACGCGCATCGTCGCCGCTGCCTTCCAGTGCCAGCACCGTGCCTTCGCCGAACTTGTTGTGGAACACCTGCATTCCGGAGCGCAGGCCGTGCGAAGGCGCGCTCTTCTGCGGCGGCACCGGCGGGCTGGCGAATGTGTCCTTGCCGTATCCGCCGGCCCCGCCGCGCGTGGTCGCGTACCCGCCGCCGTAGCCGAAGGCCGAGGGTGCAAAGCCCTGGTTCTTGGGCGTCAGCCACTTGAGTGCGCCTTCGGGCAGCTCGTCGAAGAAGCGGCTCTTCACGTTGTAGCGCGTCTGGCCGTGCAGCATGCGCGTCTGAGAATGGCTGAGATACAGGCGCCGGCGCGCGCGGGTGATGGCCACGTACATCAGCCGGCGCTCCTCCTCGAGGCTCTCGTAGTCGCTCATCGAGTTCTCGTGCGGGAACAGGCCCTCTTCCATGCCGGTGATGAACACGCAGTCGAATTCGAGGCCCTTGGCCGCATGCACGGTCATCAGCTGCACCGCATCCTGGCCGGCTTGCGCCTGGTTGTCGCCCGACTCCAGCGCGGCATGGGTCAGGAAAGCCGCCAGCGGGCTCATGGTTTCGCCGGTTTCGGCATCCGGCGCCAGCGGCTCGTCGATGACGGGGCGGTTCGGGTCGAGGCCCTGGCTGGCCGGCGACTGCCGCAGCTCGTCGACCGGCATCGCCACCGCGTCGCGGCCGAAGCCTTCCTGCGTGACGAAGCTCTCGGCCGCATTGACCAGTTCTTCCAGGTTCTCGATGCGGTCGGCGCCTTCGCGGTCGGCCTTGTAGTGCTCGATCAGGCCGCTGTGGTCGAGCACCAGCTCGATGATCTCGCGCAACGACATGCCTTGCGTCTGCTCGCGCAGCACGTCGATCTTGGCGACGAAAGCCGACAGGTTGGAGCCGGCCTTGCCGCCCACCGCGTTGACCGCGTCGTGCAGCGAGCGGCCGGCCGCGCGGGCCGCGTCCTGCAGCTGCTCGATGCTGCGCGCGCCGATGCCGCGCGGCGGGAAGTTGACAATGCGCAGGAAACTGGTGTCGTCGTCCTTGTTCTCAAGCAGGCGCAGGTAGGCCAGCGCATGCTTGATCTCGGCGCGTTCGAAGAAGCGCAGGCCGCCGTAGACGCGGTACGGCACGGCCGCGTTGAAGAGCGCCGTTTCGATCACCCGGCTTTGCGCATTGCTGCGGTAGAGCACCGCCATTTCCTTGCGTTCGATGCCGTCGCGCACCAGCTGGCGCATCTCCTCGACCATCCATTGCGCCTCGGCGAAGTCGCTGGTCGATTCGTAGACGCGCACCGGCTCGCCCGGGCCTTGGTCGGTGCGCAGGTTCTTGCCCAGCCGCTTCTTGTTGTGGCTGATCAGCTCGTTGGCCGAATCGAGGATGTTGCTGAAGCTGCGGTAGTTCTGTTCGAGCTTGATCTGGTGCGAGACGTCGAACTCGCGCACGAAATCGGCCATGTTGCCCACCCGCGCGCCGCGGAAGGCGTAGATGCTCTGGTCGTCGTCGCCGACCGCGATCACGCTGTTGTCGCCGGGCACGAAACGGCCTTCGACGGTGCTGCCAGAAAGCATCTTGATCCATGCGTACTGCAGACGATTGGTGTCCTGGAATTCGTCGATCAGGATGTGGCGGAAGCGCCGCTGGTAGTGCTCGCGCACCGGGTCGTTGTCGCGCAGCAGTTCGTAGCTGCGCAGCATGAGCTCGCCGAAATCGACCACGCCTTCGCGCTGGCACTGCTCTTCGTAGAGCTGGTAGAGCTCGACCTTCTTGCGGTCGTCCTCGCTGCGGATCTCCACATCGCGCGGGCGCAGGCCGTCTTCTTTGGCGCCGGCGATGAACCACTGGGTCTGCTTGGCCGGGAAGCGCTCGTCGTCGACGTTGTATTGCTTCATCAGGCGCTTGATGGCCGAGAGCTGGTCCTGCGTGTCGAGGATCTGGAAGGTGGACGGCAGGTCGGCGAGCTTCCAGTGCGCGCGCAGGAATCGGTTGCAAAGGCCGTGGAAGGTGCCGATCCACATGCCGCGCACGTTGACCGGCAGCATCGCGGTCAGCCGCGTCATCATTTCCTTCGCCGCCTTGTTGGTGAAGGTCACGGCCAGGATGCCGCCGGGCGACACCTGGCCGGTCTGCAGCAGCCAGGCGATGCGGGTGGTGAGCACCCGCGTCTTGCCCGAGCCGGCGCCGGCGAGGATCAGCGCGTTGCCGGCCGGCAAGGCGACCGCGGCCCGCTGCTCGGCGTTGAGGTTGTGCAGCAGGGGCGAATCTGCGGTGGCCGCGAGGTCGGTGAACATCCGTCGATTGTAGAAAGCACGGCGTATGCGGGTTATACGAAGTCCCTGAGCACGCGTTTCCGATCGGGCGCGTAAAATCAGTTACCGGGCCCAAGTTTCTTGCGCCCGGTTTTTCGTTTGCGAAAGCCGGCCGGACCAAGCGCTCAATTCCCGGACGCCGCCGGGCCGCCCCAAGGCGGCCGAGCCTCCCCCTCGGGGGGTGGCGAAGCACACGAAGTGGCGAGCCGGGGGGCAGTCATTTCACAGGAGCTTGGTTTTATGCAGATTTTCGACTACGACAACATCCTCTTGCTGCCCCGCAAATGCGTGGTCGAGAGCAGATCCGAATGCGACGCCAGCGTCACCCTCGGCGGCCGCAGCTTCCGCATCCCGACGGTGCCCGCAAACATGAAGACGGTGGTCGACGAGACCATCTGCACCTGGCTGGCGCAGAACGGCTACTTCTACGTGATGCACCGCTTCGACCTCGACAACCTGCAGTTCGTGAAGGACATGCATGCCAAGGGCGTGTTCGCATCCATCTCGCTGGGCGTGAAGAAGCCGGACTACCAGACGGTGGACCAGCTGGCCGCCGCCGGCCTCACACCCGAATACATCACGATCGACATCGCGCACGGCCATGCCGACAGCGTGAAGAACATGATCGCGTACCTCAAGAAGAAGCTGCCGAAGGCCTTCGTGATCGCAGGCAACGTCGGCACGCCCGAGGCCGTGATCGACCTGGAGAACTGGGGTGCGGATGCAACCAAGGTCGGCGTCGGTCCGGGCAAGGTGTGCATCACCAAGCTCAAGACCGGTTTCGGCACCGGCGGCTGGCAACTGTCGGCGCTCAAGTGGTGCGCACGCGTCGCCACCAAGCCGATCATTGCCGACGGGGGCATCCGCGACCATGGCGACATCGCCAAGAGCATCCGCTTCGGCGCCTCGATGGTGATGATCGGCTCGCTCTTCGCCGGCCACGAGGACTCGCCGGGCCAGACGGTGGAAGTCGACGGCGTGCTCTTCAAGGAGTACTACGGCTCGGCCAGCGACTTCAACAAGGGCGAGTACAAGCACGTCGAGGGCAAGCGCATCCTCGAGCCGATCAAGGGCAAGCTGGCCGACACGCTGGTCGAAATGGAGCAGGACATCCAGAGCTCCATCAGCTATGCGGGCGGGCGCAAGCTCATGGACATCCGCAAGGTCAACTACGTCATGCTCGGCGGCGACAACGCGGGCGAACACCTGCTGATGTAGGCCGCCCTTCGGGGCCTGCGATCAGGCCTCGAGCAGCTGTGCCGCATGCCGGTGCAGCCTGTGCGCCGGATCGGCGAAGGCATCGACAATGCTGAAGTGGTGCAGGCCTGGCAGCACCTCGCAAACGGGCACCGTGTTGCGGCCCCAGGCCGCGCGAATCGCCGCGTTGTGGCGGATGAACTCCTCGCTCTCGTCGCCGCCCGCGACCGCATAGAGCTGGCCGCGCGCGGGTGCCGGCCACAGCACGGGGCTGGCGCGCAGCACATCCGCATCGCTCAAGCGCAGCACGTGTTCCAGGAAGGGCGTGCGCTGCAGCGGCCGCAGGTCGTAGAGGCCCGAGATCGAGAGCGCGTTGCGCACCAGCTGCGCCGGCAGATCGGGCGCGACCGCCTTCCAGTCGCAGGCCAGCAGCGCCGCCGCCATGTGGCCGCCTGCCGAATGGCCGGCGACGGTGATGCGCTCAGGGTCGCCGCCGTAGGCCGCGATGTGGCGCCAGGTCCATTCGAGCGCGCGCACCATCTGCAGCAGGATATCCGGCACGGTCACGGGCCGATTGGCCGGCCCGGGGCACAGCGCATAGTTCGGCACGACCACGCACACGCCGCGGTCGTTGAACGCGGGCGCGACGAAGGAATGGTCGCTCTTGTCGAGCGCGCGCCAGTAGCCGCCGTGGATGAACACCAGCACGGGCGCATCGGGCACCGGAGCGGGAAAAACGTCGAGCATTTCGTTGGGCCCCTGGCCATAGGACAAGTCGAGCCGGCCGGGCAAGGTGTCGCGCGCGGCGGCGGAATCGCGGGCCCAGCGCTCGAGGTACGTGGGATGGTCCTTCACCCGCGCCAGGTTGTTGTACATGCCCTCCAGCCAGGCGGGGTCGTCGAAGGCCATGCGATTCGTGCTCCTTGTGCGTTGGGGCGTCGGTTCTGGTTAAAATTCGCTTTGCGTTGGGGGGGTAGCTCAGCTGGGAGAGCGCCGCGTTCGCAATGCGGAGGTCGGGAGTTCGATCCTCCTCCTCTCCACCAACATCTCTCGAAGGCCTCGGCGCATCGCTGGGGCCTTTTTGTTTTCAGGCGTCCAATGTCAGGTGCTGGCCGTGCAGCGCGGCGGCCGCCGGCGAGGCCAGGAAGCCGATGGTCTGCGCGGCCACCGCGGTCGACACCCAGTTGTCGGGCTTGGCGTCGGGCATGGCCTGGCGATTGGCCGGCGTGTCGAGCACGCTGGGCGCGATGCTGTTGACCTGGATACCGTGCGGCGCCAGCTCGGCCGCCGCCGCCTCGACCAAGCGTTGCAGCGCACTCTTCGACGCGATGTAGGCCGCCATCCCGGCCGCGCCGCGCGCCGCGGTCTTGGCGCTGACGGCGATCACGCTGCCGGCCTTGCGCTCGATCATCGAGGGCACCAGCGCCTGCGAGACGGCCACGAAGGACCAAGCGTTCAGGTTCATCATCCGGTCCCAGGCCGCGCGGCTCAGCGCATGCACCGGCTCGCCCATCTCGAAGCCGCCGGCGATGTGGACCAGCGCGTCGACCTGCTTGAAGGCCGCGAGGATCTGCGTCGCGGCGTCGGCCATGGCCGACGCCGAAGTCACGTCAGCCTGCAGCAACAGGTGTTGCGAGTTGTCGAGCCCCGGAAACGCGTCGGTCAGATGCTCCATGCGGTGGTCGAGCAGCGCCACGCGGGCGCCCTGGTCGAGAAAATGCTGCACGACGGCGCGGCCGAGCGCGCCGGCGGCGCCGGTCACCACGATGTGGCGGATGGTGTTGGCTTCGATCATTTGGCGGCTCCTTGTTCGGGCAGGCATGGTAACGCCGGCGTCAGTACGGGAAGCGCTCGGCTGGCATCATTGACCCTTCCTTTTTGCACCGGAGAATCGTCATGAAAGAAGTGGTTGTCGTGAGCGGTGTACGCACCGCAATCGGTACTTTCGGCGGAAGCCTCAAGGATGTGCCGCCCACGCGGCTGGCGGCGCTGGTGACCAGGGAGGCGCTCGCGCGCGCCAAGGTCGACGGCAAGGACGTGGAGCACGTGGTGTTCGGCCACGTGGTCAACACCGAGCCGCGCGACATGTACATGGCGCGCGTGGCCGCCATCGAGGGCGGCTGCGCCCAGGAGACCCCTGCCCTCACCGTGAACCGGCTGTGCGGATCGGGCCTGCAGGCGATCGTGAGCGCGGCGCAAAGCATCCAGCTCGGCGACGCCAAGGTGGCCGTCGGCGGCGGCGCGGAAAGCATGAGCCGCGCCCCGCTCTCTTCGCTCACCGCGCGCTGGGGCGTGCGCATGGGCGATGCCAAGCTGGTCGACATGATGATCGGCGCGCTGCACGACCCGTTCGAGAACATCCACATGGGCGTGACGGCGGAGAACGTCGCGAAAAAATGGGGCATCAGCCGCGAAACGCAGGACCAGACCGCGCTCGCCAGCCACCAGCGCGCGCAGAAGGCCATCGAGAACGGCTACTTCAAGACGCAGATCGTCCCGGTGCCGCTGGAGAGCCGCAAAGGCACGACGCTGTTCGATACCGACGAGCACGTGCGCTTCGACGCCAAGATCGAGGACATGGCGAAGCTCAAGCCCGCCTTCCTGAAGGAAAACGGCACGGTGACCGCCGGCAATGCCTCGGGCATCAACGACGCGGCAGCGGCGGTGGTGCTAATGGAGAAAGAAGAGGCGGCGCGCCGCGGCCTCAAGCCGATGGCGCGCGTCGTGGCCTATGCCTTCGCCGGCGTCGACCCGGCCTACATGGGCATCGGCCCGGTGCCGGCCTCGCGCAAGGCACTGGAGAAAGCGGGCCTCAAGGCATCGGACATGGATGTGGTCGAGGCCAACGAAGCCTTCGCGGCGCAGGCCTGCGCGGTGAGCAAGGATCTCGGGCTGGATGCCGCCAAGGTGAACCCGAACGGCTCGGGCATCTCGCTTGGCCACCCGATCGGCGCCACCGGCGCACTGATCACCGTGAAGGCGCTGTACGAGCTCGAACGCATCCAGGGCCGCTACGCATTGGTGACGATGTGCATCGGCGGCGGCCAGGGCATCGCGTGCATTTTCGAGCGCGCTTGAGCGAGGCCGCCTCGCGATATGGCTATAATCGTGGGATTGCCTGAATGACAGCAATGTCGATCAGGGGCTCTTAGCTCAGTTGGTAGAGCAGCGGACTCTTAATCCGTAGGTCGAGTGTTCGAGTCACTCAGGGCCCACCAAACCATATAAAAGCCCGCCATCAGATCGATGGCGGGCTTTTTTCATGCCTGCACCAGCAGGATCGGGCAAGAGAGAAACAGGATTGGGCTATCGCGAACCTTCCTGCCGGAAGGACACTCGCAAAACTGCACGCTCGCAGCACGCAACCCAAGGAGTTCCTCATATGCGCTACAGAAGATTCGGCCGTACCGGCTTGTTCATTTCCGAGCTCTGTCTCGGCACGATGACTTTCGGCGGCGGAGGCGGCATCTGGGGGCAGATCGGCGACCTGCAGCAGGCCGAGGCCGAGCGCCTGATCGGCCGCTCGCTCGATGCCGGGATCAACTTCATCGACACGGCCGACGTCTACTCCGACGGCCGCTCGGAAATCATCACCGGGCAGGCGCTGCGAAACCTGCAGGTGCCGCGCGAGAACGTGGTTGTCGCCACCAAGGTGTTCGGCGAGGCCGGCACGAAAAGCATCAATTCGCGCGGCATGTCGCGCCATCACATCATGGACGGTGTGAAGGCGAGCCTGAAGCGCCTGCAGCTGGACCATATCGACCTGTACCAGATCCATGGCTTCGATCCGGCAACGCCGATCGAGGAGACCGTGCGCGCACTCGACAACCTCGTTCAGCACGGCCACGTGCGCTATGTCGGCGTGTCGAACTGGGCCGCCTGGCAGATCATGAAGGCACTCGGCATCTCCGAACGGCTGGGGCTGGCGCGCTTCGAATCGCTGCAGGCGTACTACACGATCGCCGGCCGCGATCTCGAGCGCGAACTGGTTCCGCTGCTCAAGAGCGAAAGCGTCGGGCTGATGGTCTGGAGCCCGCTCGCCGGCGGCCTGCTGAGCGGCAAGTACGGCCGCGACGTCAAGGCGGAGGCAGGCAGCCGACGCACCACCTTCGACTTTCCGCCGGTGAACGTCGAGCGCGCCTACGACTGCATCGACGTGATGCGTGGCATCGCGCAGGCGAAGGACGTTTCCGTGGCGCAGATCGCCCTGGCCTGGCTGCTGCACCAGGCGGCGGTGACGAGCGTGATCATCGGCGCCAAGCGCGCAGAGCAGCTCGACGACAACATCGCGGCGACCGCCATCGCCTTGAGCGACGAGGAACTCGCCGCGCTCGACAAGGTCAGCGCGCTGCCGGCCGAATATCCGGGCTGGATGCTCGAGCGCCAGGGCGGACCCCGGCTCCAGCAGCTCGCGGAATCCGCCGGCGCCTGAGAACGGCTACACCGCCATGATCGAGACGGCCTTGGTGTTCAAGTACGCCTCCATCGCCTCCGGACCACCCTCGGAGCCGTAGCCCGAGTCCTTGATGCCGCCGAAGGGCATCTCCGGCGTGGGCGCGGCCGGCTGGTTGATCCACAGCATGCCGACTTCCATCTGCTGCGACAGCAGGTGCGCGTTCTTGATCGACTTCGTGAACGCGTAGCCCGCAAGGCCGAAAGGCAGGCGGTTGGCTTCGGCGATCGCTTCTTCGAGCGTGTCGAAACCGCGGATGGCGGCGATCGGGCCGAAAGGTTCGTTGTTGAACACGTCGGCTTCGAGCGAGACGTCCGTCAGCACGGTGGGCGCGAAGAAGTTGCCGGAGGAGCCCACGCGTTCGCCGCCGGTGGCGACCTTGGCGCCCGTGGCGCGCGCGTCGTCGAGCACCTTCGCCATCGCAGTGAGCCGGCGCGCGTTCGCGAGCGGCCCAAGAGTCGTGCCTTCGGCCAGGCCGTCGCCGAGCTTGAGGCTCTCGGCATGCTTCACCATCGCTTCGGCGAAGGCTTGCTTGATGCTGTTGTGCACGAGGAAGCGCGTCGGCGAGATGCACACCTGCCCCGCGTTGCGGAACTTGGCACCGCCCGAGGCCTTCACGGCCAGCGCGACGTCGGCGTCCTCGGCCACGATCACGGGGGCGTGACCGCCCAGCTCCATGGTGGCGCGCTTCATGTGCGCGCCGGCCAGGGCCGCGAGCTGCTTGCCCACCGGCGTCGAGCCGGTGAAAGTGACCTTGCGGATGATGGGGTGCGGAATCAGGTAGCTCGAGATCTCGGCCGGATCGCCGAACACCAGGCCGACCGTGCCCGCGGGCACGCCCGCATCCACGAAGGCCTGCAGCAGCGCCGCCGGAGAGGCCGGCGTTTCTTCCGGCGCCTTGACGAGGAAGGAGCAACCGCTCGCGAGCGCAGCGCCGAGCTTGCGCACGATCTGGTTGATCGGGAAGTTCCACGGCGTGAACGCGGCCACGGGGCCGAGCGGCTCCTTGATCACCAGCTGCTGCGCCGCGAGGTTGCGCGACGGCACGATGCGGCCATAGACGCGCCGGCCTTCGTCGGCGAACCATTCGATGATGTCGGCGCCGGCGAGTACCTCGCCACGCGCTTCGACGAAGGGCTTGCCCTGCTCCTGCGTGAGCAGGCGGGCGATGTCGGCGGCGCGTTCGCGCACCAGGCCTGCGGCCTTGCGCATCGTCGCTGCGCGTTCGTTGGCCGGGATCTTGCGCCAGGCTTCGAAGCCGCGCTGCGCGGCGGCCAGTGCCCGGTCCAGGTCGGGAATGCCGGCGTGGGCGACCTTGCCGATGGGCTTGCCCGTGGCAGGGTTGATCACGTCCAGGGTCTTGCCGCTCGCGGCGTCGCACCATTCATTCTCGATCAGCAGTCGGGTGTCGGTGTAGCTTGCTGTGCTCATGTCGGTCCTTGGGGTTCTTTCCGAGTATTGATGCTGGTGCGCGATCCGATCGCGCGGCCAGCCGCCATTGTCACCCCTGACGGTTTTCCGGCCCTCGCAGTCAGTCTTCCACGTACCACCGGTCCTTGGTGAGCATCACGCGATGGTGGCCCTGGCCGGCCGGCATCATCGGAAAGCAGTTCTCCTGCGGGGCCACTTGTGCGTCGAGGAAGAAGGGGCCCTCGTACCCTATGCACTCGGCCAGCGCGGCCTGCAGTTCGGCAGGGTCCGACACGCGCCGCGCACCCCAGCCGAAAGCCCTGGCCAGCGCCACGAAATCGGGCAGCGCCTCGTTCCAGCTGTGGCTCAGCCGGTTGCCGTGATTCAGTTCCTGCCACTGGCGCACCATGCCCATGTAGCCGTTGTTGCACAACACGAGCTTCACGGGCGTTCGGTGCTGCATGGCCGTGGAAAGCTCCTGGATATTCATGAGTACCGAGGCGTCGCCGCTCACGCAGACGACGAGCTCCTCGGGGTGCGCGATCTGCGCGCCGATGGCCGCCGGCAGGCCATAGCCCATGGTGCCGGCCCCGCCCGATGTCAGCCAGCAGCGCGGGCGCTCGAAGCGCAGGTACTGTGCGGCCCACATCTGGTGCTGGCCGACATCGGTGGAGACGATGGCGTCGCGGCCTTCTATGGCCTGCTGCAGCGAGCGCATCAGCTGCTGCGGCAGGATGGCGTCGCTGCGCGCAGCGAAGTCCAGGCAGCGTTGCGCGCGCCAGCGCTCGATGCGCTGCCACCAGGGCGCGAGCCGCTCCGGCGTGAGGCCGTCGAGCGCGGGCAGCGCAAGCAGTGCATCCAGCACCGCGCCGCAATCGCCGACCAATGGAGCGTCAACCCGCACCACCTTGTTGATGCTGCTGGGATCGATGTCGATGTGAATCTTGCGCGCATGCGGACAGAACTCGTCGAGCTTGCCCGTCACTCGGTCATCGAAACGCGCGCCGACGCAGACCACGAGATCGGCCTCGTGCATCGCAAGGTTGGCCTCCAGCGTGCCGTGCATGCCCAGCATGCCGAGAAAGCGCGGGTCGGAGGCCGGGAAGGCGCCGAGTCCCATCAAGGTCAGCGTGCAGGGTGCGTCGAGGCGATGCACGAGGCGCGTGAAGGCTTCGCATGCGCCGGGACCGGCGTTGACGAGCCCACCGCCACCGTAGAGGACGGGCCGGCGGGCGGTCGAGAGAAGATCCGCCGCGCGCTGCAGGCTGGCGTACGGCGGCAGTCGTGCATCGGGGCCGGGCCGCCGCGGCGTCGAGGCCGGCTGGCCGGTCAGCGGCGCGAGCTGAACATCCTTCGGCACGTCGAGCAGCACCGGCCCCGGGCGCCCGGAGGCGGCGATGCGCAGCGCACGCCGCACCACGGCCGGGATCTCGTCGGCGATGCGGGTCTGGTGATTCCACTTCGTCACCGGCCGCGACATGCCGAGTGCATCGCTTTCCTGAAACGCGTTGGTGCCGATCACGCCGGTTGCAACCTGGCCGCTGATGCACAGCACGGGCACCGAGTCGCTGATCGCATCGAGCAGGCCGGTGATGGTGTTGCCGACACCCGGCCCCGAGGTCACGAGCACCACGCCCACGCGGCCGGTGCTGCGCGCGTAGCCTTCGGCCGCATGGACCGCCGCCTGCTCGTGCCGCACCAGCACATGCCGCAGCCGAGGCTCGCCGTGCAGTGCGTCGTAGAGCGGCAGCGCGGCGCCGCCGGGATAGCCGAAGATGGTGTCGATGCCGCATTCGATCAGGGTGTCGAGCAGGGCTTCGGCGCCGTTGCGCAGCGTGACAGTCGGGACGGAGGAGGCGATGGTGGCGTGCATGCACCGATTCTTCCGGTTTCGATGCAGAATTTGCTTCATTCTTTCAAGCAATTCTGCTGATTTCATGAAGATCAATCGCCAAAACAAGAAAACAAACGAAGAATCATTCGACAGATTCGATATGGCGATCCTGCGTGCGCTTCTGCACGACTCGCGCAAGACGCTGCAGGAAATCGGCGCCGAGGTCGGGCTGTCGCCGACGAGCTGCTGGAGCCGCATCAAGAAGCTCGAAGCGCAGGAAGTGATCAAGCGCTACACGGTCGACCTCGATGCCGCCAAGCTCGGCTACCACGACTCCGTGATCGTGCAACTCACGCTGGAAAGCCACAGCGACGAGACGCTCTACGAGTTCGGCCGCGTGCTCGCCACCATTCCCGAAGTCCAGGAGGCCTACCTGGTCTCAGGCGACTACGACTACTACATCCGCATCGCGGTGCGCGACACGCGCGACTACGAGCGGCTGCTGCGCGAGAAGCTCTACAAGATTCCGGGCATCCGCCACAGCCAGTCGCACTTCGTGCTGCGCGTGCTCAAGGAAGCGAGCGTGCCGCTGGCCTGATCGCGCCCCAAAGGAAAAGCCCGCCGAAGGCGGGCTTTGTCATGTGCGCAGCAGGCGCTCAGCGCGTGGGCTTGAAGGCGCGCCGTTGGGCGTCGCGAGGCACGAACACCTTGCCGCCGCCGTTGTTGCCGCGCGGTGCGAAACCATCGCCGCGGCCTGCGCCGGCTGCGCCGCCGCGGGGTGCGCTATCGCCCCAGCCGGGCTTGCGGCCATAGCCGGCAGCGTCGTCGCGACCGCCGCCGAAGCCCGCATTGCCCTTGTGCTGGAAGCCACGCGGTGCCGGTGCACCCGGGCCGCGTGCAGGACCGCGATCATTGAAACCGCTGGCGCCCGCATAGCCGCCTGCGGGGCCGCCACGATGACCGCCGCCGCCGCCGAACTTGCGATCGCGCGAGTGGTTGTCACGGCTGTCGCGGCCACGGCCACCGAAGTCGCCTCCCGGGCGCGACTGCGGCGAGCGCTGCTGCGGCTCGAGACCGGGGACCACCTCGGCCTTGAACTGCTGGCGGCTGTACGACTCGATGTCGAAGATCTTGCGGCGATCGCGGAACTCGGCGAAGGTCACGGCCAGGCCGTCGCGCCCTGCCCGGCCGGTGCGGCCGATGCGGTGGGTGTAGTCCTCGGCCTTCATCGGCAGGCCGAAGTTGAAGACGTGCGTGATGGTCGGCACGTCGATGCCGCGGGCGGCCACGTCGGTGGCCACGAGGATCTGCACCTGGCCCTGGCGCAGCGCCATCAGCCGGCGATTGCGCAGGCCTTGGCTCAGCGCGCCGTGCAGCGCCACGGCACTGAAGCCGTCCTGCTGCAGGTCGTTGGCGAGGCCGTCGCATTCGACCTGCGTGCTCGCGAACACGATGGCTTGGTTGATGGTGGTGTCGCGCAGCCAGTGGTCGAGCAGCTTGCGCTTGTGCTGGGAGTGGTCGGCCCAGAACAGTACCTGCTTGATGTTGGCGTGCTTCTCCTGCGGGCTGTCGATGGTCACGCGCTGCGGCTCGCGCATCACGCGCTGCGCCAGCTGCTGGATGCGCGGCGCGAAGGTGGCGCTGAACATCATGGTCTGCTGGCGCTCGATGGTCAGCTGGTTGACTTCGGCGAGGTCGTCCGCAAAGCCGAGGTCGAGCATGCGATCGGCCTCGTCGACGACCAGGAACTTGACCTGGTCGAGCTTGATCTGCATCGAGCGCTGCAGGTCGAGCAGACGGCCGGGCGTGGCGACCACGAGGTCTGCGTTCTGCAGCCGGGCGATCTGCAACTGGTAGGGCATGCCGCCCACCACGTTGGCGATGCGCAGGCCGCGGCAATGGCGGACCAGGTCGATCGCGTCATGCGCCACCTGTTGGGCGAGTTCGCGCGTGGGGCACAGGATCAGAGCGCCGGGCGTGGCCGCCTTGAAATGGCGCGCGTTGGTCGGGTCCTTGCGCTTGGGCTTCTTCGGCAGAGCTTCGCCGCGCGCGGCGGCTTCGGCGGCCAGGCGCTGGAATTCGGCCTTGGCCGCAGCCTCGGCTTCGGCCTGGCGCTGCAGCAGGGTGTGCAGCACGGGCAGCAGGAAGGCGGCGGTCTTGCCGCTACCGGTCTGGCTCGACACCATCAGGTCGACGAAGCGCGTGGCGCCGTCGGCCTGGCCGCTGGCGGTCATGGCGCGCGGAATCACTTGTTCCTGCACGGTGGTCGGCTGGGTGAAGCCCAGGTCTTCGACCGCGGCGATCAGCTCGGGCGCGAGGCCGAGCTTGATGAAGCCGTTGGGCAGCTTCGGCTCGGTGGCTTCGACGGCGTCGAGCGCCTCGAAGGAAGTCGTTTCATCGGATTGCACAGGCGCAAAGTCGCCCTGCGCTTCAAAAGCGTCGGTCATTCAGAAATCTCATACGCGAGCGCTGCCGTGGGCGGCGCTCCGTTGGGTGGTGAAAAACATCAACCATCCAACGACATTCAGCAAGGACTTTCGTCTTTGCTGCGGCCCATTCAACGGGGCGCGGTGTGCAAGATAGGGAGATGCAAGAAAACGCTGCCTGAAGGGTCCCCGGCAGCGAAGCCGATGATTATCGCATGGCTTCGGGTTTTTACCTAATCCGCAATGCGCAAGAAGGTATCGCGGTAGTGCGCGAGCTCCTCGATCGACTCGTGGACATCGGCCAGCGCGGTATGCGCCTGCTGCTTCTTGAAGGCGTTGTAGGCGGCCGGCTTCCAGCGCTTGGCCAGTTCCTTGAGCGTGCTGACGTCGAGGTTGCGGTAATGGAAATAGGCTTCCAGCTTCGGCATGTACTTGACCAGGAAGCGCCGGTCCTGGCCTATGGTGTTGCCGCACATCGGCGAGCCGTTCTTCGGGATGTAGCGCGCGACGAACTCGAGCAGTTGCTGCTCGGCCGCGGCCTCGTCCAACGTGGAGGCCTTGACCTTGTCGATCAGCCCGCTGCGGCCATGCGTTCCCTTGTTCCAGGAATCCATGCCGTCGAGCACCTCGTCGCTCTGGTGGATGACGAGCACGGGGCCGTCGATGCGCGGCACCAGATCGGGGCCGGTCACGACGACGGCGATCTCGAGCAGGCGCTCTTTTTCGGGGTCGAGGCCGCTCATCTCGCAGTCCAGCCAGACGAGGTTCTGGTCGCTCTTCTTGAGGGTGGTGGCGGGCACGGGCGCGGTCGGGGCGGTGGATTCTGACATCGGGTGATTGTCGTCGATGACCCTGTGCGCGAGCGGCTGGCGTGCGGGCTAAACTCGCCTCGCCATGTCCGCCGCCCTCCTCTTCACTTTTGCGTTCGCCCTCGCGCTGGCTGCAGGCCTCGTCGTCAAACTCTGGCTCGCCACGCGGCAGGTGCGTCATGTGGCGCGCCATCGCGATGCAGTGCCTGCGGCCTTCGCGCAGGCCATCGCGCTCGCAGCGCACCAGAAGGCCGCCGACTACACGGTGGCCAAGACCCGATTCGGCCTGCTCGAAATGGCTTGGGGCACGGCGCTGCTTTTGGGCTGGACCCTGCTGGGCGGGCTCGACCTCCTCAACAAATTGCTGATGAACTGGATGGGCGGCGGCATGCTGCAGCAGCTCGCGCTGCTCTCTGCCTTCGCGCTGATCAGCGGCCTGCTCGACCTCCCATTCACGCTCTGGCAGACCTTCAGGCTCGAGGAACGCTTCGGCTTCAACAAGATGACCTGGCGGCTGTGGCTCCTCGACGGCGCCAAGTCGCTGCTGCTGGGCGCGCTCATCGGCCTGCCCATCGCGGCGTTGATGCTCTGGCTCATGGGCGCGGCCGGCAACCTGTGGTGGCTGTGGGCCTGGGGCGCCTGGATGGCATTCAATCTGCTGCTGATGCTGGTCTATCCGACCTTCATTGCGCCGCTCTTCAACAAGTTCCAGCCGCTGGACGACGCCACGCTCAAGGCGCGCGTCAACGCCCTGATGAAGCGCTGCGGCTTTGCCGCCAAGGGCCTGTTCGTGATGGACGGCAGCAAGCGCAGCGCGCATGCCAACGCCTATTTCACCGGCTTCGGCGCCAGCAAGCGCGTCGTCTTCTACGACACGCTGCTGCGCCAGCTCAGCGCCGGCGAAGTGGAGGCCGTGCTCGCGCACGAACTGGGCCACTTCAAGCACCGGCACGTCGTGAAGCGCATGGCCGCGATGTTCGCGCTGAGCCTGGCCGGCTTCGCGCTGCTGGGCTGGCTGTCGGTCCATTCGTGGTTCTATGTCGGCCTCGGCGTACAGCCCAACATGGCAGCGCCCAACGATGCACTCGCCATCCTGCTCTTCATGCTCGCGGTGCCGGTCTTCGGCTTCTTCGTCGCGCCGCTGCCGGTGCGCATTTCCCGCAAGCACGAGTTCGAGGCCGACGCCTATGCGATCGCGCAAACCAGCGGCGCCGACCTCTCGGCGGCGCTGCTCAAGCTCTACCAGGACAACGCCTCGACGCTGACACCCGACCCGGTGTTCGTCAAGTTCTACTACTCGCACCCGCCCGCATCCGAGCGCCTTGCGCGCATGGTCGCGGGTTGAACCTGAGAAAGCCGACCATGAGCAGCATGTTCAAACCCAAGGACTGGAAGCAGCACGCACGCCGCGCACTGAGCGCCACCGAGATCGTCGCCGGCCTGGCGCGGCTCGACGGCTGGAAGCTGACCGGCGACGGCGCCGATGTCGCGATCGAGAAGACTTTCAGCTTCGCGAACTACTTCGAGACCATCGCCTTCGTGAACGCACTGGCCTTCATTGCGCACACGCAAGACCACCACCCCGACCTTTCGGTGCACTACAACCGCTGCGTCGTACGCTTCAACACGCACGACGTGGGCGGCATCTCGGCCACGGATTTCGAGTGCGCGACGCAGGCGGATGCCCTGCTGGCAACGGCCTGAGCCCGATGGAACGCGCCCTTGGCTAAGCAACGCAGCGGCGCCGAGGGTGCCGCATTGCGCGACGGACTCGTCATTGCCAGCCATGGCCGCCACTGCCTCGTCGAAACACCCGAGGGCGAACGACTGATTTGCCATCCGCGCGGCAAGAAGAGCCAGGCCGTGGTGGGCGACCGGGTACGCTGGCAGGCCAGCGAGGACGAGGGCACCATCGAGCAGGTACAGCAGAGGAAGAACCTGTTCTACCGGCAGGACGAGATTCGCACCAAGTCCTTCGCGGCCAATCTCGACCAGGTACTCATCCTGATCGCGGCCGAGCCCGAGTTCTCCGAAACCCAATTGGCGCGTGCGCTGATCGCGGCCGCGGCCGAACGCATCGCGCCGATCATCGCGCTCAACAAGAGCGATGTCGTCGCCCCCTTCGAACGGGCCTGGGCCAGGCTGGCGCCCTACCGCCGGATGCACCATGGCGTGTTGCCGCTGTCGCTCAAGGCCTCGCCGGAGGCCGATCGCGCAACCTTGATGAAGCTGCTGGCGGGCAAGACCACCCTGGTGCTCGGTCCGTCGGGCGCCGGCAAGAGCACGCTCACCAACCTGCTGGTGCCGGCCGCGCTGGCCTCGACGGCAGAGATTTCGCAGGCGCTCAATTCGGGCAAGCACACCACGACCAGCACCACCTGGTACTGGGTGGACGACGCGCGGACCACGGCGCTGATCGATTCGCCGGGCTTCCAGGAATTCGGACTGAATCACATCGAAGCGATGCAACTCGCGCACCTGATGACCGACATCGCCGAACACGCCGCGGCATGCAAGTTCTACAACTGCACGCATCTGCACGAGCCGGGCTGCGGTGTGATCGCGCAGGTGGAGTCGCCCGGCCATCCGGGTGCGATCAGCCCCTCGCGCTATCGGATCTATGGCGAGCTGTTCGCCGAACTGAGCCAATCCCGCTACAAATGAAGGTGCTGCTGTATTCCCATGTGTTCCATCCGTCGGTGGGCGGCGTCGAGACCGTATCGCGCGCACTCGTCGAGGGCTTCGTGGCGAAAGGCATCGACTGCAAGGTGGTGACCCAGACGCCCGAGGGGGACGGCACGCAGTTCCCCTTCGAGGTGATCCGCCAACCGGCTAGCGCGCGCGTGCGCGAGCTTCTGCGCTGGGCGGACGTGGTCCTCTTCAATGGCGCGAGCCTGGCGCTTCAGCCCTGGGTTCTGGCCTATCGCAAGCCCTTCGTCTGGGTGCATGTGGGCTACCAGGCCTCATGCATCGACGGCGCCGGCTGGGTCGACAACGCCCCGGCGCCGCTCGAGCCCGTGGCGTCTTTTCTCTTTCATGCGCGCAGAAGCGGCTACGTACGCGGCTTGAAGGATGGCGTGAAACTGCTGCTGCGGCGCGGTATCGCCAAGTTCGCCGTTACCCGGAATGTCGCCATCACCCAGTGGATGAACAAGACGCTGCCGCTGCCGCGGCAGGTGCAGATCTACAACCCCTTTCCGATCGAGCGCTTCCAGGCAGCGGACCGCGGCGAGCCCGAGTACGAGTTCTTCTACATGGGAAGGATCGTGCAGGAGAAGGGCGTCGACACCTTGATCCGCGCCTTCGCGAAGGTCGTCCAACGCAGTCGGGAAGCGCCGCGGCTGCTGCTCATCGGGGATGGGAGCGCACGGCCGGAGATCGAGCGGCTGGTGGCCGCATCCGGCCTCTCGGCTTCCGTCGTCTTCGCCGGCTCGCAATCGGGCCCTGCGCTCGTCGAATGGGTCTCGAAGGGCATGATCGGCGTGATCCCATCCGCGTGGTACGAGCCGATGGGCGGGGTCGCGGTCGAGCTCCTGGCAGCAGGCAAGAGCCTCATCGTCTCGGCCAAGGGCGGACTTTCGGAGTGCGTCGGCGATGCCGGTCTCGTCTTCCCGAACGGCGACGATGAAGCGCTGGCCGCGCAGATGCAGCGGGTGCTGGGCGATCCGGTCCTCCGGGCCGCGCAGACGGCAAAGGCCCGCGAACGCGCGCAAGCCTTCATGCCCGCGCGCTTCGTCGATCAGTACATTGGCCTGCTCAAGGAAGTGACGGGCCGCGCCTGAGGCGATTCAATCGAGGACCTGCGCCAGCGCATCGACCAGCGCACTGCACTGCTCCCGCGTGCCGATGCTGATGCGCAGGTACTGCGCGATGCGCGGCTGTCCGAAGTGCCGCACCAGCACCGCGCGCGCCCGCAGCGCCGCCGCCAGTGCGGCGGCATCGTGCGCGGGATGGCGCACGAATACGAAGTTGGCCTGCGAGGGCAATACCTCGAAGCCCAGATCCTCCAACTGCAGCGTCAGTCCCTCGCGGGTGTCGACGACGGCGTCGCGCGTCTTCGAGAACCAGGCCTCGTCAGCGAGCGCGGCAATGGCGCCCGCCGTCGCCAAGCGGTCGAGCGGATAGGAGTTGAAGCTGTTCTTGACCCGTTGCAGCGCATCGATCAGCCGCGCCTGCCCGCAGGCAAAGCCCACGCGCAAGCCGGCGAGCGAACGCGATTTCGACAGCGTCTGCACGACCAGCAGGTTCGGATAGCGCGCGATCAGGGGCAGCGCGCTTTCGCCGCCGAAATCCACATAGGCCTCGTCCACCAGCACCACGCGCTGCGGGCAGGCCTGGAGCAGACGCTCGATGCATGCGAGCGGCATCCCGATACCGGTCGGCGCATTGGGATTCGCGATCACGATGCCGCCGCAGCCGGCCGCGGCACGCGCCGCCAGCGCATCGGCATCGATGCGAAGTCCCTCGTCCACCGGCTGCAGCTCGCATGCGATCGCATAGAGCTGCGCGTAGACGCGGTAGAAGCTGTAGGTGACGTCCGGAATCAGCAAAGGCTCGGCTTGCTGGAAAAAGGCGAAGAAGGCGTGGGCCAGCACTTCGTCGGAGCCATTGCCCGCAAACACCTGCGCGCTGTGCAGGCCGTGGCGCACAGCGATCGCTTCGCGCAGCGCGATCGATTCGGGATCGGGGTAGCGTTCGAGTCCCTTCTCTGCCGCCTCCTGAATGGCATCGAGCACTCGCGGCGAGGGCGGATAGGGGTTCTCGTTGGTATTGAGCTTGACCAGATTCGCGATGCGCGGCTGCTCGCCCGGCACATAGGGCTCCAGCGCCGCAATGCGCGGACTCCAGAAGCTTGGAGCGGTGCTCAAGGCCGATACACCCGGCTCAGCCCAGCAGGCGCGCCAGCGTGAGCAGCGCGAGCAGCACCATCCACATCACGACCGAACGCCAGACCAGGCCGACAACGCTGCGCAGGTGCGCTGGTTCAGGTTCGCGCCCCGGGGTGCTGCCGCTGTCGGGGCCACGCCCGCCGGCGAGCGGATCGCCCGCCTGCGCCCTCGACAACGGATCGGTCAGCGGGACCGGACTCAGGGTGCCGCCACCGAGCCGCACGTTGACGGCACCCGAGGTCGCGGCCAGGATCACGCCGTCGTTCTCGTTGGGAAAGCGCCGGGCGTCGTTGCGCCAGCAGTCGATCGCTTCTTCGAAACTGCCGACCACCGCGAAACCGAGCGCCGTGATGCGCGCCGGCAGCCAGTCGATCAGGCCCCAGGCCCGATCGGCCGCATGCTGGACCCACGTGCTGGACGGCTGGATCGAAGCGCCGTTCTTGTGCGCCCAATAGCGCGAGACGAATTCGCTCATCCGATAGAACACCGCGCCGGCAGGCCCCAATCCGGCGGCGGCGAGGATGGAGAACCAGGCGAGCACACCGAACACGTGCCGATGCGCCGCGATCACCGAGTGCTCGATCACGTGCCGCACGATCTCGCTGCGCGGCAGGTCGGCCGCATCGACGCGCTGCCAATGCGCGAGCAGCGAGCGCGCGAGCGCTTCGTCGCCCTCGTCGAGCGCATCGCGGATGCCGGTGAAATGGTGGCTGAACTGCCGAAAGCCCAGCGTGACGTAGAGCACCGCGACGCTCCACAGCACCGCGAAGGGCAGCCCGAGCGTGAGCACCAGCAGCCAGTGCACGCCCAATGCGAGCACCGTCGGCACGAGCACCGCAAGCCCCCAGGCCACCCAGCCATGGTGCGGCTTGCCGGCGTCGAAATTGCGGCTGGTCCAACGCGTCCATGCGAGCACGCTGCCGTACACGGGGTTGTGGTACGCAAGCGGCCGCACCTGCTCGATCAGCAACGCGCACAGGATCGCAAAGAAGCTCATCCGTCGATGATAGCGAGTGCCTCCATGGCACCCGGACGGGACGCGGCGTGGTTCAGGCCGAGAGGAAGCGGTAGAGGTTGCGCAGCATGCCCGCCGTCGCACCCCATACGTAACGCTCGTCAGGACCGTCCTGGTAGGGCATCGAAAACCACTCGCGCGACTTGAGGTCTTCGCCGACGAACGCGTGCCGCCGGTGGTTCGCCGGATTCATCAGGTAAGCGAGCGGCACTTCGAAAGCCGCCGCCACCTCATAAGGATTGATGTTCAGCTCGAAGTCCGGGCGCACCAGCGCGACCACCGGCGTCACGATGAAGGACGTGACGGTGGTGTAGGTCGGCAGGCAGCCCAGCACCTCGATGTACGCCGCGGACAAGCCGACCTCTTCCCACGCTTCGCGCAGGGCGGCCGCTGCAATATTGGCGTCTTCGGGGTCGACCCGGCCGCCCGGAAAGGCGACCTGGCCCGAGTGGGTCGACAGATGCGTCGTCCGCTCGGTCAGCAGCACCGTGGGTTCGTCCCTCATCACGATCGGCACCAGCACCGCCGCCTGGGCGGGTACGCGATCCGTCAGCCGCGGCTCGCGCCGCAACTCGGGCACCCAGGCCGGCGGCGTGGCGAAGCGTGCGCGCAAGGCGCGCGCATCGAAGCGGGAGGGCGCCACCGCGGGCAACCCGACGTCGATACCGACCACCGGCACCTGGCGCGGGTCCAAGGACCGCAGCGCCGACGGCAGGACGGCGTTGACGGATTCGACGGAAGCAGCGCGCATGGTGGACGGTGGTGGTGTGGTCAAGAAAGGACTTGCTGAGTAAAACGCAAAAACTGAGCCAGCGTGACACGTGGCACAACAACAAAAATCACGAACGCTGGATGCATCGAAGCACAAATGCAAAAAGCCGCCTTGATCGGCGGCTTTTTGCACGACGGGAGGCCCTCTTTATTGAGCAGCCGCTGCCGACGACTTGCCCGGCAGCTTTTCCTTGATGCGTGCCGAACGGCCGCTGCGTTCGCGCAGATAGTAGAGCTTGGCGCGGCGCACATCGCCGCGACGCTTGACTTCGATGCCGGCGATCAACGGGCTGTAGGTCTGGAACGTACGTTCCACGCCTTCGCCGCTGGAGATCTTGCGCACCGTGAAGCCGCTGTTGAGGCCGCGATTGCGCTTGGCGATCACGACGCCTTCGTAGGCCTGCACGCGCTTGCGGTTGCCTTCGACGACGTTCACGCTGACGATGACCGTGTCACCGGGCATGAAATCGGGGATCTTCTTGCCGAGCCGGGCGATTTCTTCCTGCTCGAGGGTCTGGATGAGGTTCATTTGTTTCCTGGATTCGATCGTGCTCGCGCTACACAAAAGGCGTCTTGAGGCCTGAAGGCCAAGGCGACGCGGCCGGCAGAGGATCGGGGAGCCAAAGATTATAGCTTTTTTTGGAGCACTTTCTCGTCCACCGGGCTGAGCCGTCCGGCTGCGCGTGCCGCCTCGATCAGCTCCGGCCGTTTTTGCAGGGTGATCGCGAGCCGCTGATCGCGTCGCCAGCGCTCGATCTGCACGTGATGCCCCGAGAGCAGGACGGGAGGCACGCCCTCGCCCTTCCATTGCTCCGGCCGGGTGTAGTGGGGGCAGTCGAGCAGGCCGTCGAGCGCCGGATTGAAGCTGTCCTGCACATGGCTGTCCTCATCGCCCAGCACGCCGGGCTGGAGCCGCGCGACGGCGTCGAGCAAGGCCATGGCGGGAATCTCGCCGCCCGAAAGCACGAAATCGCCGATGCTCAGCTGGTGCGTGACCCTCGCATCGATGAAGCGCTGGTCGATGCCTTCATAGCGCCCGCACACCAGCACTGCGCCTTCGGTGGCGGACCATTGCTCCACCACCGCGTGCCTCAAGGTCTCGCCGATCGGCGAGAAGAGAAGCACCGGCGCCGCCGCGCCCCGGGCCGCCAGCGCCGCATCGAGGCAGGCCGACAACGGCTCGGCCATCATGACCATACCTGGGCCGCCGCCGAAAGGCCGGTCGTCGACGCGCCGGTAGTTGCCGTCGGCGAAATCGCGCGGGTTCCACAGCACGACCTCGACCTGCTTCGACTCGTAGGCACGGCGCGTCACGCCGCTCGCGAGAAAGGGCGCGAACAGCTCGGGAAAGAGGGTGATGACGTCGAAGCGCATGGCGGCGCCGGAGCCCGGGCGGCTCAGTAATCAGGCTGCCAGTCGACCGTGATCAGCCGGCCCGGCAGATCCACTTTGTCGACGAAGGCCGAGACGAAGGGAACCATGCGCTCGATCGGCTTGCCGCCCTCCTGGGCGTCCAACACCAGCGTGGTCTGCGGCCCGCTGGCGAGAAGTTCGCGCACCGTGCCGAGCGCGACGCCTTCGCGGTTCACGACGGCAAGCCCGATCAGATCGACCCAGTAGTACTCGTCGTCGCCGGCGGTCGGAAAGCTCGAACGCGGCACGAACACGCGCGCACCGCGCAAGGCTTCGGCCGCGTTGCGGTCAGGCACGTCCTCGGACGAGGCGACGATGCAGTCGGAGTGTTCCTTGGCTTCGCGGATCGCGAGCCGGAAAGCGCCGGCGGTCTTTGCGCCGGGCGGCTGCAGAAACCAGCGCTTGGATGAAAAAAGCGCCTCGGGCTGGGCGCTGTGGGGCAGGACCTTGAACCAGCCCTTGATGCCCCAGGCGTCGGCGATGCGCGCCACCTCGATCGCGTCCGCCGGCAGTTCGGCGGCTTCGAGTGTGGGCAGCATCGCCTTGCCGGCCGCTTAAGCAGCGGCCTTCGGAGCCGCGGCGGCGGCTTGCTTGATCAGGCGATGGACCGTGGGCGAGGCTTGCGCGCCGACGCTCTTCCAATAGGCCAGGCGATCCTGCGCGATGCGGATGCTTTCTTCGTTTTCCTTGGCGGTCGGGTTATAGAAACCCAGGCGCTCGATGAAACGGCCATCGCGGCGAACGCGCTTGTCCGACACGACGATGTTGAAAAACGGACGGCCTTTGGCGCCGCCGCGGGAGAGTCGAATGACGACCATGATTTATCCTTCGGGTGGTGCAGCAAACCCGAATAGGTTCGCCCACGGTGTTCTTCCAGCGTCGAGACACGCGACATGGCCACCCGGCCAGCGACACGCTGAAAAGCCCACGATTATAGCCCGAGCGACTTTTTCAACACCCTTGGCATTGCCAATCGTCTCAGAATGACCACCATCCGCCCCAGCCGCGACGAGGACATCGCGGCAATCACCGCCATTTATGCCCATCACGTGCTGCACGGCACAGGCACCTTCGAGACCGAGCCGCCCTCATCCGCCGACATGGCTGCCCGACGCGCCGACGTGCTGTCGAAGAACCTGCCCTATCTGGTGGCCGAGCAGGACGGCGAACTGCTCGGCTTTGCGTACTGCAGCTGGTTCAAGCCCCGTCCCGCCTACCGCTTTTCGGCCGAGGATTCCATCTACCTGGCCGACGCCGCGCGGGGCCAGGGCCTGGGTGCACGACTGCTGGCCGCGCTGACGCAGGCCGCCGAATCCGTCGGCGTGCGAAAGCTGATCGCGGTGATCGGTGACTCGGCCAACGCCGGATCGATCGGCGTGCACCGCGGCCAGGGCTTCGCCCATGTGGGCGTGCTCAAGGACTGCGGCTGGAAGTTCGGCCAGTGGCGCGACGTGGTCTTGATGGAAAAGGTGCTGGGCGAAGGCAGCTCGACGAGCCCCGAATGAAGAACAAGACCGTGGCCGCCTGGCTCGCCTTCCTCGGCGGGCCTCTGGGGCTGCACTGCTTCTATCTGCGCGGCTTCGGCAGCACGCTGGGCTGGCTGCTGCCGATCCCGACGGCGCTCGGCCTGTACGGCATCGAACGCCTGCGCCTCTATGGCGTGGACGACGGCTGGAGCTGGCTGCTGCTCCCGCTGCTCGGCTTCACGATTGCGGGCTGCGCGCTCACCGCTATCGTCTATGGCCTGATGACGCCGGAGAAATGGAACGCCCGCTACAACGCCGGCGCCGCGCCCGAGGCTCCCGCCGGGCGCACCAACTGGCTCACCATCGGCGCTGTCGTGCTGGCCCTGTTCTTCGGCAGCACGATCCTCATGGCCAGCATCGCCTTCAGCTTCCAGCGCTTCTTCGAGCACCAGATCGAAGAAGGCCGGAAGATTTCTCAGTAATCGCCGCTGCGCAAGGCTTCGACAAGCTCAGCCCGAGCGGACAGGGGCGAGGCCTGCCATTTCAGAGGGTCGCCGCGCCCGGCCGCCCGAAGCGGCCGGGCCGCCCCCGGTAGGGGGTTGGCGAAGCGACACGAAGTGCGCGCTGCCTGGGGGCGAGCTAAAAGACCTGGAGGCCGATCCAGTAGGCGATCGCGGCCACGAAGGCCGAGGCCGGGATCGTGAAGATCCAGGCCCACACGATGTTGCCGGCCACGCCCCAGCGCACGGCGCTCGCGCGCTGTGCCGAACCCACGCCGACGATCGCACCCGTGATGGTGTGCGTGGTCGAGACCGGAATGCCCAGCGCGGTCGCGAGGAACAGGGTCAGCGCCCCGCCCGTCTCGGCGCAGAAGCCGCCGACCGGTTTGAGCTTGGTGATCTTCTGGCCCATGGTCTTGACGATGCGCCAGCCGCCGAACATGGTGCCGAGCGCGATCGCCGCATAGCAGCTGCCGACGGTCCAGGCCGGCGGCGCCTCCGCGTTGCCAGCCGAATAGCCGGTCGCGATCAACAGCATCCAGATGATGCCGATGGTCTTCTGCGCATCGTTGCCGCCGTGGCCCAGGCTGTAGGCGCCGGCCGAAACCAGCTGCAGCGTGCGGAACCACCGGTCCACGCGCGACGGCGTCGAACGCCGGAACGCCCAGGCGACCACGATCATCATCAGCGAGCCGAGCAGAAAACCCAGGAACGGCGAAACGAAGATGAAGGCCACAGTCTTCCAGATCCCGGCAGCGATCAAGGCGCCCGAGCCGGCCTTGGCGATCACCGCGCCCACGATGCCGCCGATCAACGCGTGCGATGAGCTGCTGGGAATGCCGTAGTACCAGGTGAGGAAGTTCCAGCTGATGGCGCCGACGAGGGCGCCGAACACCACGTGCACATCGACGATGCCCGGCTGCACGATGCCCTTGCCGATGGTCGCCGCCACGCTCAGGTGGAAGACGAAGATCGCGATCAGGTTGAAGAAGGCCGCGAACACCACGGCGTGGCCGGGCTTGAGCACGCCGGTCGACACCACCGTGGCGATCGAGTTCGCCGCGTCGTGAAAGCCGTTCATGAAGTCGAATGCGATGGCCAGCGCGACCAGCACCACCACCACCCACAGGGCGACCTGCACCGTTGTCATTCGGAGCCCGCGCTCAGGAGTTCTCGAGGACGATGCCCTCGATCACGTTGGCGACGTCTTCGCATTTGTCGGTAATCGTCTCCAGCAGCTCGTAGATGGCCTTGAGCTTGATGACTTCGCGCACGTCCGGCTCTTCGCGGAACAGCTTGCTCATCGCGCTGCGCATCACGCGGTCGGCGTCGGACTCGAGCCGGTCGATTTCCTCGCAGGTCTTGAGCGTGGCCTCGGCGGTGGCCGGGTCGGTGATCTTGCCGAGGAACTTGACCGCGTCCTTCACTCGCTCGCAGCACTTCACGCTGAGCGTGGTCAGGCGCGTGATCTCCTCCGTCATGTGGCGCACGTCGTAGAGCGCCATGGTCTCGGCCGAGTCCTGGATCAGGTCGGCCACGTCGTCCATCGTGTTGATCAGCTTGTGGATCTGCTCGCGGTCGATCGGCGTGATGAAGGTCTTGTGGATCAACCGGTTGACGTCATGCGTCACGCGGTCGGCAGCGCGCTCGGCATTGTCGACATCGCGGTTGTACTGCTCGCGCAGATGCAGGTCGTTGTAGTTGGCGACGAGTTGCTCGAAGGCGCGCGCGGCTTCGACGATGCGGTCGGCGTGCTGATTGAACATCTCGAAAAAATTCCCCTCGCGGGGCAGCAGCTTGCCGAACATGGCGCTCTCCTGGATCTCGGCCACCACACTCATGTGACGCCATCGTGAAAAAACCGCGCAAGTGTACTGGTCGGGCGCGCAGACGAGGTTCAGAGGCGCTCGATGCGCTGGTCGGCCACCTGGGCGAGCTGGGCCGGCGTAACCTGCTCCGGCGCGATCTCCGCCAGCGGCACGAGCACGAAGGCGCGCTCGCCCATGCGCGGATGCGGCAGCGTCAGCACCGCCGTGTCCATCACCACCTCGCCATGGCGCAGCAGATCGAGATCAAGGGTGCGCGGCGCATTGCGGTAGGGACGCTCGCGGCCCGCGCCGCTCTCGAGGCGCTGGAGCTCGACCAGCAGCGCCGTCGGATCCAGTTCGGTCTCGAGTTCGACCACCGCATTGATGAAATCGGGCCCCAGGGCATCGACAGGCGCGCTGCGATAGAGCGAAGAGCGTGCCCCGACGCGCGTGCCGGGCAGCGCCGCTAGATCGTCCATCGCCTGCCTCACCGTCGCGCGCGCGTCGCCCAGGTTGGCGCCGATTGCGACGTAGGCCCGGCTCGCCGTCATTCGGCCGCGACGCTGCTGCCGGCTTCGCCGCCGCTGCGCGGCTTGCGCCTGCGGCGGCGCTTGCGCGGCGCGGCGGCAGCGACTTCACCGTCGGGCGGAAGCTGAGCCTCGTCGGCGGCGGCCGCCGGCGCACGCGCGGCAGGCACGCGCTGGCGGGGTCTCTTGTGCTGCTCGTCGCGCACCTGGTCCAAGAGGTCTTGGCGGCGCACCTCGTCGGCCGTGCTGAACTCCTGCCACCACTCGGCGATCGCTTCGCTGACCTCGCCGACGTCGGCGCGCAAGCGCATGAAGTCGAAGGCCGCACGAAAGCGCGCCTGCTCGACCAGGCTGTAGGGCGTGGCGCCCGTGCGCTTGTCGAAGCGCGGCTGCATCATCCAGATTTCGCGCATGTCGGCGGCCAGCTTGCCGCGGCCCGAGACGTCGCCGATGCGCGCATTGAACACGTCGTCGATCGCATCCTGCAGCGCCGGGAACGCGGCTTGCGCGCGCTGGCCGTGGCGGCCCTCGACGCGCTGGGCCCAGCCGTCGCGCACATCGGCCCACAGCACGCAGGCCAAGAGGAAGCTCGGCGCCACCGGCTTGCCTTCGCCGACGCGGCGGTCGGTGTCCTGCAGGGCGGCCTTCACGAAGGGCAGATCGGCACGCTCGACCACGACGTCGAGCAAGGGGTAGATGCCGGTCGTCAGCTCGAGCTTGCGCAACTGCGCGACGGTGGCGACGGCATGGCCGGTCTGCAGCAGCTTGAGCATCTCGTCGAACAGGCGGCTTTGCGGCACGTCGGCCAGGAGCTTGCTGGATTCGACCAGCGGCGCTGCCGTCTTGGGCTCGAGCTTGAAGCCGAGTGCAGCCAGCTTGGCCGAGAAGCGGATCGCGCGAATGATGCGCACCGGGTCTTCGCGGTAGCGCGTGATCGGGTCGCCGATCATGCGCAGCGTGAGCTTCTTCGAGTCCTTGATGCCGTTGTGATAGTCGACCACGATCTCGCTCGCCGGGTCGTAGTACATCGCATTGACCGTGAAGTCGCGCCGCGCGGCGTCTTCTTCCTGCGGGCCCCAGACGTTGTCGCGCAGCACGCGGCCGCTGGCATCGACCGCGTGCTTCATGCCCGCGAGCTCGCCCTTGCTGGTGCGTTCGTTGCCAGCCACCTGCTCGGCACCGTTGCTGTCCATGTAGGCACGAAAGGTCGAGACCTCGATCACCTCGTGCTCGCGCCCGCGGCCGTACACCACGTGCACGATGCGAAAGCGCCGGCCGATGATGAAGGCGCGGCGAAACAGGCTTTTCACCTGCTCGGGCGTCGCGTTGGTCGCGACGTCGAAGTCCTTGGGACGCAGGCCGAGCAGCAGGTCGCGCACCGCGCCGCCGACGACGTAGGCCTCATAGCCGGCATCCTGCAGCGTGGTGACGACGTTCTTGGCGCGCTCGTCGACCAGCGCCGGGTCGATGCCGTGCACCGAGGCGGGCACCTCCTGGCGCTTGCCGAAACGGGCCTTACCGCCCTGTGCGGCATCGCCGGATTTGCCGAGGAGTTTGTCGATGAATTTCTTGATCATTGGAAAGCTTCGGCGCCTCTGGCGCCCTCATTCATTTTCGAGCATCGACCGGATCAGCGGGATCGTGATCGCGCGCTGGGTCTGCAAGGCATAGCCGTCGAGCTGCGCGAGCAGTTCCATCAGGCTGCCGAGATCGCGGCTGAAACGATGCAGCATGTAGTCGAGCACTTCGTCCGACAGCATCACGCCGCGGCTGTCCGCGGCCTGGCGCAGCACGGCGCGCCGCTCCGACTCGCCGAGCACCTGCAAGTGGAACACATGGCCCCAACCCAGGCGCGTGCGGAGGTCCTCGCGCAGCGGCAGATCGGCCGGCGGCACGGTGCCCGCCGCCACCACGCCCCGCTGCAGGCTCTGCGCATTGACGAACCAGTTGAAGGCGGCGTGCTGCTGGACCGCAGTGTAGAGATGCACGTCGTCGAACAGCACGGCACCCCAGCGTTCGTCGAACTCGGGCGGGTCCAGCAGCCCCGGATGCAGCCAGCCCACGCTCGCACCCTGCTCGCGCAAGGCGCCGCGCACGGCTTCGAGCAGATGCGTCTTGCCGCAGCCGCCCTCGCCCCACAGGTAGGTCGGCACCGGAGAATGCAGCGTGGTCGAGCGCGCGTCGCCGACCCACAGCGCAAGGTGCCGCAGCGCCGGCTCGTTCGGCCCGGCGAAGAAGCCCGCGAGCGTCGGACCGGTCGCAATGCCGATGTCGAGCGCGAGCTGCTTCATGCCATGGCCGCCGAGAGCGGCTGGGGTGGCGCGGATGACGCGAAAGAAGGGTTCATGGGACAGGGCATGGCGGCCCTTAAAATCGTGGCGAATTCTATCGGCCCGACTGCTTCGGTTGCCGGCGTCATTGTCCTCCTTCCTTTCGCCCCTCCCTTCCTTCGTCCGGCCAGCCCATGAACTCCACCCCGCCCACCCCGCTCAGTTACAAGGATGCCGGCGTCGACATCGATGCCGGCGACGCGCTGGTCGACCGCATCAAGCCGCTGGCCAAAAAGACGATGCGCGAGGGCGTGCTGGCCGGCATCGGCGGTTTCGGCGCGCTGTTCGAGGTGCCCAAGCGCTACAAGGAGCCGGTGCTGGTGAGCGGCACCGACGGCGTGGGCACCAAGCTCAAGCTCGCCTTCGAATGGAACATGCACGACACCGTCGGCATCGACCTGGTGGCCATGAGCGTCAATGACGTGCTCGTCCAGGGTGCCGAGCCGCTCTTCTTCCTCGACTACTTCGCCTGCGGCAAGCTCGACGTCGACACCGCGGCCGCCGTGGTGGGCGGCATCGCCCGCGGATGCGAACTGAGCGGCTGCGCGCTGATCGGCGGCGAGACCGCCGAGATGCCCGGCATGTACCCGGCCGGCGAATACGATCTCGCAGGCTTCGCGGTCGGGGCGGTCGAGAAATCGTTGATCCTCACCGGCCAGAACGTGAAACCCGGCGACGTGGTGCTGGGCCTGGCGTCGGCAGGCGTGCACTCCAACGGCTTCAGCCTGGTGCGCAAGGTGATCGAGCGCGCAGGCACCGATCTGCCCGCAACGCTCGACGGCCAGCCCTTCCGCGAAGCCGTGATGGCGCCGACGCGGCTGTACGTGAAGCCGGTGCTGGCGGCACTGGCCAAGCATCCCGCTTCGACAGGCTCAGCACAGGGCATCAAAGCGCTGGCCCATATCACCGGCGGCGGCCTGCTCGAGAACATCCCGCGCGTGCTGCCCGATGGCACGGCGGCCCACCTCAGGAAAGGCAGCTGGCCGCAGACCGAGCTCTTCGCCTGGCTGCAGAAGGTGGCCGGCATCGACGACATCGAGATGAACCGCACCTTCAACAACGGCATCGGCATGGTGGTCGTGATCGATGCGGCCGAGGCCTCCGCCTGCGCGGCGACGCTGCGCGCCGCGGGCGAGACGGTGCACGAGATCGGCGTCATTGCCGAGCGTGGTACCGGCGCGGCCGTGGTCGTGGCCTGAGCGGCCTGCACCGCGTGAGCGATATTCCCTCCACGCCGTCATCGCGCGCGCTGCTGACGGCGAGCTACCTGCTGATCGCGGGCGCATTGCTGCTGATTATGTGGCAGGGCCTGCTGCCCGGCCTGCTGTGCGTGTGCATCGGTTTTCTGGGCACGCGCTGGATCGCTCGCGTGCTGGATGCCGGCCGGCGACGCTTCGTGCCCCTGCGGCCGCAGGGCCTGGCATCCGCCGTTCCCTCGTGGTCGCGCGTCATCGCCGCCACGCTGGTGATGCTGGCGCCGATCGGCCTGCTGAGCGTGGCTTTCTCCGAGGCGCGCGACTTTGTCCTCAACGCGCCGGAGCAGTACCAGGAACTGCTCGACTACATCGCGCGCACGGTGCTGGAGCTGCGCCTCAAGCTGCCGCCCGACATCGGCGCCTACCTGCCGGAAGGCGCGGCGGAGGTGCAGCGCGTCGTCGCCGGCTACCTGCGCGCGCAGGCCGGCGCGCTCGCGCTGACCGGCCGCGCCTGGCTGGGCGGGCTGCTCTTCGCCTACGTCGGCCTGATCGTCGGCGCGCTGGCTGCCGTTGCCGCCCATCCGCCCACGCGGCGCCCGCTGGCCGAGCAGTTGAGGCAGCGCATCACTCTTTTCGGCGAGGCCTTCGGCCAGATCGTGGCCGCGCAGTTCTGGATCGCGGCCTTCAACACCTTCCTGACCGCCCTCTTCCTGCTGTTCGTGCTGCCGACATGGGACCTGCGCCTGCCGTACACGCCGGCCTTGATCACGCTGACCTTCGTCGCCGGCCTGGTGCCGATCGTGGGCAACCTGCTGTGCAACGCGGTGATCACCGTGGTCGGTCTGTCGGTATCGCCGATCACCGCACTGGCCTGCCTGGCCTTCCTGATCCTGATCCACAAGGCCGAGTACTTCATCAATGCCAAGGTGGTGGGCGCCCGCACGCAGATGGGCGTGTGGGAACTGCTGGCCGTGATGTTCGCGGCCGAGGCGGTGTTCGGCCCGGCCGGACTGGTGGCGGCGCCGCTGTTCTATGCCTACCTCAAGAAGGAATTGCAGGCCGCCCGGCTCGTCTGAGTCGCATGTCCTGATTTGATCGATTCTTGTCTGGCGCAGCGCGGACGGAATGTCGGCAACGGAGAAGAATAAGGCGCATCATCCACCCGTCTCCAGGAGATTGCCGCCATGAAAAGTTGTCTGATAGTGATCGATGCCCAGGAATCGTTTCGCCATCGCCCTTACTTCGCGCAACGCGACTATGTCCCCTACGTCGCGGCGCAGAACGCGTTGATCGAAGGCTGCACGGCGGCCGGCATCCCGATCGTTCGCATCTTCCACGTCGACGGCCCGGCCAGCGCAGGCAACCCCTTCGCGGTCGAATCGGGCCATGTGCGGCCGCTCACGGAACTGGCCGGCTTCGATGCCGCGGCGACCTTCACCAAGCACCGCCACAGCGCCCTGGTCAACAGCGGGCTCGACGTCTGGCTCACCGAGAACGGCATAGGCCGGCTGATCGTGAGCGGCATCCGCACCGAACAATGCTGCGAGACCACGACGCGCCACGCCTCCGACCTGGGCTGGTCGGTCGACTACGTGCTCGATGCCACGCTGACTTTCGACATGGCCCAGCCCGACGGCCGTCCGCTGTCCGCAGCCGACATCAAGGCACGCACGGCGACCGTGCTCGAAGGCCGTTTTGCCAAGATCTGCAGCGTCGAACAGGCGCTGGAGCGCGCGGGCGCCCTGGCCGTGGCCTGAGGCCGCGCGCACGATGAGCTTGCCCTCGATCCGGGTTGTCTTCGTGCTGCTGCCCCACAGCCTCGTGCTGGACTGGGCCGGCCCGGCCGAGGCCTTGCGCATCGCCAACCAGCAATTGCGCGCCAGCGGCCAGCCGGAGCGCTTCAAGATCGAATTCGCCTCTCCGGACCCGGCGGCGATCGGCTCGGTCGGCGTGACCCTCGCCGGCCTGTCGCCGCTGCCGGCGCAGTGGGACGGCCCGGCGTGGATCGTGCTCGTGGGACTGCCGGGCAACACGATCTCGACGGCGGGCCCGCAGGCGCAGGCCTTGCTGCAGTGGTTGCGCGGCCTGCGCTTCGAGCGCGGCCGGCTCGAGCTCGTCACGATCTGCGCCGGTGCCCTGCTCGCGGCCCACGCGGGTGCGCTCGCGGGCCGGCGCGCCACCACCCACCATCACCATCTGGACGAATTGCGCCAGGTGGAGCCGCGCTGCGAGGTGGTTGCCAACCGCGTGTTCGTGATCGACCCGCCGCTCTACAGCAGCGCCGGCGTGACGACCGGCATCGACCTGATGCTGCACCGGATCGCCGAAAGCTGCGGCGAAGCGCTCGCGGCGCAGGTCGCGCAGACCATGGTGGTGGCGCTGCGGCGCGGCCCGCACGATCCCGAGCTCTCGCCCTTCCTGGCCTACCGCAACCATCTGCATCCCGCGCTGCATCGCGTGCAGGATGCGGTGAGCGAGGAGCCGCAGGCAGATTGGAGCGTGCCGCGCATGGCCGACGTGGCTCACACTTCGGCGCGCCATCTCACGCGCCTGTTCGTGGAGCACGCGGGCGTGGCGCCGCTGGCCTATCTGCGCCGCCTGCGACTCGCGACGGCGCAGCTCGCGCTGCAGTCGGGCGCCAACGTCACGCGCGCGGCCGAACTCTCGGGCTTCGGCTCCGACACGCAACTGCGCCGGGCCTGGCGCCAGTTCGGTCTGGTGGGCTCGCCGTCGGAAGCACATCTGCTATCAAGACGATAGCGGCGTGCACTCATCCTGCGGGGTTTCGGCCGCCCTTGACGCTTCTGCCGGCACCTTGCCCTCAGGCTGCAGCCATTCGCGCGCATGGTCGCGCAACGCGTCGATCTGCAGCCAGATCAGCGTGAGCTCCGTGCGAACGAGGCGGGCGGCCTGGTCTGCCCCGTCGCTGGGGTCGATCGCCGTCGCGAGCGCCGCACGGACGCAGGACTCCTCCAGACCTGCGCCCGCCGCATCGGGCTCCCCCCTCTCCAGCCCGGCAGACAGGACATCGAGCGCCGCTGCTGCGCCTTCGGCCGCTTCCCGCAGCACCGCTGCACGTTCCGCATCGGGCAGCGCAACGCGGTGCGCGCCGAGCGCCGAGAGATAGCTCAACAGCGTGTGCGACCGGATCAGGAATCGCAGCGCCACGCCTGCGCGCGGCCGTACGTAGCCGGGCTCGCGGAACATGTCGGCCACCGCAGTCGAGAGCGCCGCGTCGGCGTTGTGGGCGTTGCGCCGCGCGAGCCGGTAGGCCAGGTCGTCGCGCGCGCCCGAGCGGTACTGCTGGACGATCTGTCGCAGGTAGCCGGCATGGTTGCGCATCGCGGTCGCGGCCAGCTCGTCGATGCGCCGCGCCTGCCAGTGCGGCAGCACCAGCAGCACGGCGAGCCCCGCAATGGCGCTGCCGATGGCCGTGTCGACCAACCGCGGCGCGATCAGTCCATCGCCATCGCCCACCTGGTTGAAGCACATCAGCACCAGCAGCGTGATGGCCGCCGTGGCCAGCAGGTAGCGGGTGGTGCGCGTGGCAAAAAACAGCACGCCGGCCACCACGGCCAGCAGCGACTGCAGCAGCGGCTGGGGAAACAGCTGCAGCAGCGCCCAACCGACCACCACCCCGAGCGCGGTGCCTGCGATGCGCTGGCCCATGCGCGCCACGGTCTCGCTGTAGGTCTGCTGGCAGACGAACAGCGTGGTCAGGAGGATCCAGTAGCCCTGCGCCGGATGAACCAGCTGCATCACGCCGTAGCCGGCGGCAAGCGCGATCGCCAGCCGCAACGCGTGACGGAACAGCGCCGAGCGCGGCGTGAGTTGGCGCCGCACGCGCTCCATCACCTCGCGCCAAGAGCGCGGCGAGCGGTCGAACAAGCCCATGTCGGTGCGCCCCGCCTGGGCGGCCGGCTGACTCGCACCCGCAAGCTGCCCGTCGAGCTGCAAGAGGTTCCGTGCAAGCGCCTCGATCGAGGCCAGCAGCGCCAGTCGTTCCGGCGTGGTCGCGCGCTCGCGCTCTTGCTCGATCGCACTGCGCAGCTCCGCCAGCGCCTGCACCGTCCCGGCGTCGGCGACGAAGGGCTCGCGCCGGGTGATCGAACGGGCGAGGCGCTGGCAAGCCTGTCCCTGCAGGCCGAGCACGCGCTGGCAGCGGTACAGCAGGTCACTGTGGAAGAAGGCATCGGCCAGCGCGTTGTAGTCGTCGTGCGACGAGCTCGCGCGCTCATGCACGTCCTGCGCGATCAGGTAGAGCCCGCGATAACGCGCGATGCGACCCGTCGGTGCCCGAGCGCCGATCCGCCTGAAGATGCTTTCCTTGGCGGCATTCAGCTCGGCCACCACCTCGGCGTTGAGCTGCGCGAGCGAGAGCCGCTTGCGCTCGATGTCGATCCCGCGCAGCGGCTCGAACAGCGAGGCCTTGAAGCGCACGTAGTCGCCGAGCACCGAGAACAGTCTGATCAGGCGCTCCTGCACCGGCTGGGCCGGAAAGGCCGCGCACCAGAGCACCGAAAACACTCCGTACCAGGCCGCGCCGGCCAACAGCAGCACCGCCTCGACCCAGTCTGCGGCGTCGCTCGCGGGCCGGTTGTCGATGCCGAGCATGGCGTACACCGCCAGGATGAGCGTCGCGAAGCCGATCGCCTTGTAGCGCGCCTCGACCGCGCCCAGCATCGTCAGGCAGAACGCCGCCAGCGCCAGAGCGGTGATGAACAGCAGGGGCTCGCCAATCAAGGCCTCGATCGCGAACGCCGCCGCTGCAAAGCAGACCAGCGTCACGACCTGGGCGCGAAATCGGCCGCGCCAGCTGTCATCGGTTTCGGCCAGCGCGCTCGCGATGGCGCCCAGAAACAGCGGGATCAACGCCTCGGGATGCCCGGTGAACTCGCACAGCGCCACCAGGCTGCCCAACGTGAGCAGCACCCGCAGCGGCTGCGCCCGGCCTGCGAATGCGCGAAGCCGCTGGCGAAAGGTGTAGCCTGCAAGTGAAATCATTGCCGTGGTCACGCATGATGCGTGCCACGGCACGGGCAGCTAAGGCAGGTAGCCGCAGAAGCGCAGCACGTGCCCGTCGGGCTCGCGGATCGCGAACTCCCGCAGGCCCCAGGGCTGCGACGCCACCGGTTCGATCACGTTGACGCCGCGCTTCAGGTAGGCGGCATGCAGTCCGTCGACATCCTGGCCGACATGGATCACGATCTCGCCGCGCCAGGGATCGGCTTCGCGCCGGCCGCATTGCCAAAGGCGGATGTAGACCGGGTCGCCGTAGCTGCGATCGCCTTTCTTCACGCGCGCATAGCTCGGCGGCTCGCCGGCGATGAAGTCGAGCTCGAAGCCCAGCACGTCGCAGAAGTAGCGCGCGGCGCGTGACGCGTCGGCCACCGGCAGCACCGGCTGGATGCCGTGGAACTCGTGCCGCGTGCCGAGGTCGACCCCCGTGGCCTTGGCCTGGTCCATCAGTTCTCCGTCCGGCGCAGCGCAGCGACGCGTTCGGCGATCGCATCGATGTCGAGCGCGTCTTCGGCGTGCATCAAATAGGTTTCGAGGTCGCGCACCGCCAGCGCGCTGTTGCCCTGCTCGGCATGCGCCAGGCCGCGGTCGCGGTACTCGCCCCAGGCTTCGGGAAACAGCGCCACCAGCCGGTCCTGCACCGCGATCGCGCGCTGCCAGTCTTCCTGCGCGCGATGGATTTCTTTCAGGTTGCGCAGCATCCGGCCGATGATTTCGCGCGGCGAGGCCGGCTGCAGGTACAGGCCCAGCGGCACGTCGAAGTCGCCGACCAGGCCGTTGCTGCGCTTGTAGGGCTCGAGCCGCTCGCTGAGCTCTTCGCGCGAGAGCGACTTGCCGGTGAAGGGGTCGATCACCACCTGTCCCTTCGGCAGCGTGACCTTGAGCATGAAGTGGCCCGGAAAACCCACGCCCCGCGCCTGCAGGCCCAGGCCCTGCGCAAGCTCCATCCACAGCACGGCCAGCGAGATCGGGATGCCGCGGCGCGTGCGCAGCACGGCATTGAGGTAGCTGTTGTCGGGATCGTAGTAGTCGTTGACGTTGCCGCCGAAGCTCAGGTCATGAAAGAAGAACTGGTTGAGCGCCCGCAGGCGCTGCAGCGGCGCCGCGTCGGCGGGCAGGCGGCGCCTGAGCCGCGCGAGCAGCTGGTCGACGTCGCCCAGCACCTGTTGCACGTCGAGTTCGGGATATTCGTCCTGCGCCAGGCTGGCGGCCGCTTCGAGCAGGGGAAAGTGATCGTCGCTCTTGACAAGCGAGTCGAAGTACTCCAGAGCAGTGGGCGCCGAGAAGCTGAACGTCATGTGTCTTTGTAGAGGAGCGCGCGGAGAGCGTCAAGGCGGCTGCATGCGTCGCGTTTCAACGGCGCACAAAACTGCGCAACTTGACACCGACGAGCGCAAGCACCGCGAAATAGAGCAGCGCGGCGCCCACGATCAGCGCCGCCAGCAGGCCGATGCGGCGCAGGCGCTCGGCCTGCAAACCGATCCAGTCGAAGTGCTGGGCGCCCCAGACCAGCAGCGCACCCAGCACCAGGGCGCCGGCCATCACCTGCAGCACGAACTTGCCCCAGCCCGGCTCGGGCTGGTAGCTGCCGCGCCGGATCAGGCCGACCAGCAGCCAGCTCGCGTTGATCAGCGCCCCGATGCCGATCGTCAGTGTCAGCGCCGCATGCTGCAGCACCGGCACGAGGGCGATGTTGAGCAGTTGCGTGAGCACCAGCACCACCACGGCGATCAGCATCGGCGTGCGCGTGTCGTGTTTGGCGTAGTAGCCCGGCGCCAGCACCTTGATCGCCACCAGGCCGACCAGGCCGACCCCGTAGCCCATGAGCGCCATGCTGGTTCGCTGCACGTGCAACTCGTTGAAGGCGCCGTTGTGGAACAGCACGGCGACCAGAGGCTTGGAGAAAACAAGCAGGGCCAACGCGCAGGGCACCGAGAGCAGTACCACGAGGCGCAGGCCCCAGTCGAGCATCGACGAATAGCGCACGTCATCCTTGGCGGCACGCGCGCCTGCGAGCTGCGGCATCAGCACCACGCCCAGCGCCACGCCCAGCATGGCGGTCGGGAATTCCATCAGGCGATCGGCGTTGGTGACCCAGCTGACACTGCCGGTCGCCAGATGAGACGCGATCTGTGTGTTGATGAGCAGCGAGATCTGCGCCACGCTGACGCCGACCAACGCCGGCAGCATCAGCTTGGTGATCTTGCGCGTCGTCGGATCGGCCCAGGCCGCACGGATCGCCGCGATGCTGGCACCGATGCGCGGCATCATGCCGAGCCCGCGCAGGGCCGGTATCTGCAGCGCCAGTTGCAGCACCCCGCCCACCATCACGCCCACGCACTGGGCATAGATCGGCTCGATGCCGAGCCGCCGGAACCACGGCGCGCCGAGCACGATCGAGAGGATCAGCGCCACGTTCAGCAACACCGGCGACGCCGCCGGCACCACGAACTTGCGCCAGGTGTTGAGAATGCCGCCGGCCAGCGCGACCAGCGACATGAAACCGATGTAGGGAAACATCCAGCGCGTCATGATGACCGCGGCATCGAAGCCCTGCGGATTCTGTTTGAGGCCGCTGGCCATGGCCCAGACCATCAGCGGCGCTGCAATCACCCCGGCCGCGCAGACGACGACCAAAGTCCAGGTCAGGAGCGTCGCCACGTGATCCACCAGTTCCTTGGCGCCCTCCTCGCCGCGCTCCGTCTTGCTGGCGGCCAGCACCGGCACGAAAGCCTGGCTGAAGGCGCCTTCGCCGAACACGCGCCGGAACAGGTTGGGGATGCGAAAGGCGACGTAGAAGGCGTCGGTCATCGCGCTGACGCCGAACACCGAGGTCATGAGCACGTCGCGGACGAGCCCCGTGACCCGGGAGGCGAGCGTCAGCAGGGAGACGGTGGAGGCGGATTTGAACAGGGACACGGGCGGAAGTGTATGTGGCCGCGCGTGCTCTTCCGGGCCTGCAGGACGGCCTCGGGCTCCTCGCCTATAATGGAGGGCTTTGCTGCATCATCCTCAGACACCTAAGGAACACATCCATGGCATCCGCCAAGCCCAAGAAAAAGAACCCGCGCCTCGCGTCGGGCCGTAAACGCGTCCGCCAGGACGTCAAGCTCAACGCCGCGAACACCTCGCTGCGCTCCAAATACCGCACCGCCGTGAAGAATGTCGAAAAGGCGGTGCTCGCCGGCGACAAGACCAAGGCGGCAGAACTCTTCGCGAAGGCCCAGAGCATCGTCGACACCGTCGCCGACAAGGGCATCTTCCACAAGAACAAGGCCGCTCGCGACAAGAGCCGCCTCGCGGCCAAGGTCAAGACCCTGGCCCTCGCCCCTGAAAAGGCCGCCGCCTGACGTCATCAGGCATTAAGCCCGGACCGGTTTTCAGCCAGTCCGCCGTTTGATCGGGGTGCGCTGCAGCAAAGTGACAAAACCGCCTTCGGGCGGTTTTTTCATGTCCGCCCGCCTTCGGGCGGTTCTTCATGGGCGACCGGTTTTGGCATCCGGCACCAGGCAAGCCTCCACCACTTGCAGCCCGTTGTCCCTGGCGAAATTCATCACGAAGTCCCAGGCCATCACCTCGGCCTCGCGCAATTCGCTGCTGACCACCACGCACTTGATGCCATTGATGACCGTGGGCACGCACCAGGGCGAGTAGTTCAGATGACTCCCGGGCTGGGGCCCGCCCGGGCGGAACGAACACATCACGCCCGCCAGTCGCTCCGCCCAGTCGCTCGGGCGAAATGTCCGGCCATCTTGGGTGATGCCCTGGATGAAAACTTCTTTGGCGGAGGGGGAAACCATCGGTCGGCGAGAGGGAAACGCGCACTTGTGCTGCGCTGCACAACGATTCTATCCGGCGGTCCCGCGAGCGACACCTGCGAGGACATTGCTGTGATGCTCAATCCTCAACGATGCTGTCAAAGGGCACGCCTAGAATCCGCGTTCCCTTTTCCGGAGATCGTATGAGCGCCACTGCCGCCCCCTCGTCGCCCCACGTCATGAACACCTACGGCCGCCTGCCGATCGCGCTGTCGCACGGCCAGGGCTGCCGAGTGTGGGACACCGAAGGCCGCGCCTACCTCGACGGCCTGGGCGGGATTGCCGTCAACACGCTGGGCCACAACCACCCCGAGCTGGTGCCCGCGCTGCAGGACCAGATCGCCAAGCTGATCCACAGCTCCAACTACTACCACGTGCCCGGCCAGGAACAGCTGGCGACCAAGCTGACCGAGCTCTCGGGCCTCACCAACGCCTTCTTCTGCTCCACCGGGCTGGAGGCCAACGAGGCCGCGCTCAAGCTGGCGCGCAAGTTCGGCCATGACAAGGGGATCGAGCGCCCCGAGATCGTGGTCTACGAGGCCGCCTTCCACGGCCGCAGCATCGCCACGCTGTCGGCCACCGGCAATCCCAAGGTGCAGAAGGGCTTCGGCCCGCTGGTCGAAGGTTTCATCCGCGTGCCGCTCAACGACATCGAAGCGCTCAAGAAGGCGACCGAAGGCAATCCGAACGTGGTGGCCGTGTTCTTCGAAACCATCCAGGGCGAAGGCGGCATCCATCCGATGCGCTGGGAGTACCTGCGCCAGGTGCGCGCGCTGTGCGACGAGCGCGACTGGCTCATGATGATCGACGAGGTTCAGTGCGGCATGGGCCGCACCGGCAAGTGGTTCGCGCACCAGTGGGCGGACATCTTGCCGGACGTGATGCCGCTGGCCAAGGGCCTCGGCTCGGGCGTGCCGATCGGCGCCGTCGTCGCAGGTCCGCGCGCCGCCAACCTGTTCGGCCCGGGCAACCACGGCACGACCTTCGGCGGCAATCCGCTCGCGATGCGCGCCGGCATCGAGACCATCCGGATCATGGAAGAGCACAAGCTGCTCGAGAACGCAGCCAATGTCGGCGCGCATCTCAAGGCCGCGCTGGAGCGCGAGCTGGGCGGCCTGGCGGGCGTGACGGAAATCCGCGGCCAGGGCCTGATGCTCGGCATCGAGCTCGACCGGCCCTGCGGCGTGATCCTCAACCGCGCCTGCGATGCCGGCCTGCTGCTCAGCGTGACGGCCGACAGCGTGATCCGCCTGGTGCCGCCGCTGATCCTCAGCATCGCCGAAGCGGACGAGATCGTCGCGATCCTGGCGCCGATCGTGAAAGCCTTCCTCGCGGAGCCTCGGCCATGAGCGACAAGACACCCGCCATCCGGCACTACCTGCAGTTTTCCGACTTCACGGCCGACGAGTACGCGCACGTCTTCGCGCGTGCCGCGCTGATCAAGAAGAAGTTCAAGGCCTACGAGAAGCACCAGCCGCTGGTCGATCGCACGCTGGCCATGATCTTCGAGAAGGCCTCGACCCGCACCCGCGTGAGCTTCGAGGCCGGCATGTACCAGTTGGGCGGCAGCGTGGTGCACCTGACCACCGGCGACAGCCAGCTCGGCCGTGCCGAGCCGATCGAGGACAGCGCCAAGGTCATCAGCCGCATGGTCGACCTGGTGATGATCCGCACCTACGAGCAGACCAAGATCGAGGCCTTCGCGGCGCATTCGCGCGTGCCGGTGATCAACGGCCTCACCAACGAATTCCATCCCTGCCAGATCCTGGCCGACATCTTCACCTTCATCGAGCACCGTGGCTCGATCGCCGGCAAGACGGTGGCCTGGGTCGGCGACGGCAACAACATGGCCAACACCTGGCTGCAAGCCAGCGAGATTCTCGGCTTCAAGGTGCATGTGAGCACGCCCAGCGGCTACGAGGTCGACCAGTCGATCGCCGGCATCCGCTCGGCCGACAGCTACAAGGTGTTCAAGGACCCGATGGAAGCCTGCCGCGGTGCCGACCTGGTGACCACCGACGTCTGGACCAGCATGGGGTACGAGGCCGAGAACGAAGCGCGCCGCGCGGCCTTTGCCGAATGGTGCGTCGACGAAGAGATGATGCGCGTCGCCCATCCCGACGCCCTCTTCATGCACTGCCTGCCAGCGCACCGCGGCGAGGAAGTCCAGGCCGAAGTGATCGACGGCCCGCAATCGGTGGTGTGGGACGAAGCTGAGAACCGGCTGCATGCGCAGAAGGCGCTGATGGAGTTCCTGCTGCTGGGGCGGCAGACGAACTGACTCCCGCGCCGGTGTTTTCATTCTGTTGGAAATAACCGACACCACGACCCCGTTCGCGGCGCTAACTTTGCGCCATGAACCAACGCATCTGGGATATCTCGCCACCGGTGCATGAAGGCGCGCCGGTGTTTCCCGGCGACACGCCTTACCGCCAGCGCTGGGCGGCCACCATCGGGCCGGGCTGCCCGGTCAACGTCAGCGAAATCACGCTGTCGCCGCACGTCGGCGCGCATGCCGACGCACCGCTGCATTACGACCCGGCGGGCGCGACCATCGGCGACGTCGATCTCTCCCCTTACCTCGGCCCCTGCCGCGTGATCCATGCGATCGAGTGCGGGCCCCTGATCGAGTGGGAGCACCTCGCTCACGCCGCCGACAACCTGCCGCCGCGCGTGCTGGTGCGCACCTACCGGCACGCACCCATCGACCGCTGGGACGGCGCGCTCGCCGCCTACGCGCCCGCCACCATCGAGCGCCTGGCCGCGCTGGGCGTGAAGCTGATCGGCATCGACACCGCCAGCATCGATCCGGCCGAGAGCAAGACGCTAGCCAGCCACCAGGTCATCCGCCGCCTCGGCCTGCGCGTGCTCGAGAACCTCGTGCTCGACGCCGTGCCCGAAGGCGACTACGAACTCATCGCGCTGCCGCTCAAGCTCGTGACGGCCGATGCCTCCCCTGTCCGCGCCGTGCTGCGCGAACTCACACCTACCCAACCATGACCCTCGACGATTGCCAGCGCCTCGACGCGCAAGACCCCCTCGCCGCCCTGCGCGACCTGTTCATCCTGCCCGAGGACGTGATCTACCTCGACGGCAACTCGCTGGGCGTGCTGCCCAAGGCCGCGCCGGCGCGCGTCGCCGAGGTCGTCGCCAAGGAATGGGGCGAAGGCCTGATCCGCTCCTGGAACAGCGCCAGCTGGATCGACCTGCCGCAGCGCCTCGGCGACAAGCTGGCGCGCCTGATCGGCGCGGCGCCCGGCGAGGTGGTGTGCACCGATGGCACCTCGGTCAATCTCTACAAGGTGCTGTTCGCGGCGCTGTCGCAGATGAAGGCCAGCGGCCGCCAGGTCGTGATCAGCGAACGCAGCAATTTCCCGACCGACCTCTACATCGCCGAGTCGCTGTGCCGCGAGCGCGGCTTCACCTTGAAGCTGATCGAGGCCGGCGAGCTGCCCGCGGCACTGACCGCCGAAGTGGCGGTGCTGATGCTCACGCACGTGAACTACCGCACCGGCGCGATGCACGACATGAAGGCGCTCACGGCCGCGGCCCACGCGGCCGGCGCGCTCACGGTGTGGGACCTCGCGCACAGCGCGGGCGCGGTGCCGGTGGCGCTCAACGACAGCGAGGCCGATTTCGCGATCGGCTGCGGCTACAAGTACTTGAACGGCGGCCCGGGCGCACCGGCCTTCGTCTGGGTGCATGCGCGGCATGCGAGCCGCTTCGAGCAGCCTCTGTCGGGCTGGTTCGGCCATGCGGCGCCCTTCGAATTCACGCCGCACTACCGGCCGGCGCCGGGCGTGACGCGCTATCTGTGCGGTACCCAGCCCATCATCGCCCTGTCCGCACTCGAATGCGGGCTCGACACGGTACTGGCCGCCGAGCCTTTCGACGGCGATCAGGGCAGCATGGCGGCGCTGCGCACCAAGTCGCTGGCGTTGACCGACGCCTTCATCGCCCTGGTGGAAGAACGCTGCCCAGGCCGCTTCACGCTGGTCACGCCGCGCGCGCATGCGCAGCGCGGTTCGCAGGTGTGCCTCGCACTCAGCGACAACGAGCCCGGTGCCTACGCCATCGTGCAGGCGCTGATCGCGCGCGGCGTGATCGGCGACTTCCGCGCCGCCCATTCGACGAGCTCAGGGCAATCGGAGGACAGGGACATCCTGCGCTTTGGCTTCACGCCCCTGTACCTCGGCTTCGAAGACGTGTGGAATGCCGTCGAGCACCTGGCGCAGGTCCTGGAGCGCGAGGAATGGAAGCGCCCTGAGTTCAACCAGAAACTCGCGGTGACCTAGAGAGGGACGCACATGAGCACCGAAAAGATCGTCCACGACGAAAAGGCGCAGCTGGACTTCAGCGCCTCGATGAGCTACAGCGACTACCTGAGCCTCGACAGCATCCTCAACGCCCAGCATCCGCGCTCGCCGGCGCACGACGAGCTGCTCTTCATCGTGCAGCACCAGACCAGCGAGCTGTGGATGAAGCTCATGCTGCACGAGCTGCGCGCCGCGATCCGCTGCGTCGCAGAGGACGACCTGTCCAGCGCCTTCAAGATGCTGGCGCGCGTCTCGCGCATCATGGAGCAGCTGGTACACGCCTGGGACGTGCTGGCCACCATGACGCCGCCCGAGTACAGCGCGATGCGGCCCTACCTGGGCAGCTCCAGCGGCTTCCAGAGCTGGCAGTACCGCTGCATCGAGTTCGCGCTCGGCAACAAGAACGCCGCCATGCTCAAGCCCCATGCGCACCGCCCCGAGCTGCTGGCCGAGGTCGAGGCGGCGTGGCGCGCACCCTCGCTCTACGACGAGGCGCTGCGCTTGCTGGCACGCCGCGGGCTGGACATTCCGGCCGACCACCTCGAGCGCGACTGGACCAAGCCTTATGAACTCAGCGACGGCGTCGAGCAAGCCTGGCTCGTGGCCTACCGCAACCCGAAGGCTCACTGGGACATTTACCAGCTCGGAGAGGAACTGACCGACCTCGAAGACGCCTTCCGCCTCTGGCGCTTCCGCCACGTGACCACGGTCGAGCGCGTGATCGGCTTCAAACGTGGCACGGGCGGCACTGGCGGGGTAAGCTACCTGCGCAAGATGCTCGATGTGGTGCTGTTCCCGGAGATCTGGAAATTGCGTACCGACCTGTAGCGCCGCCGCCGAGCTCGACAACGATCAAGGAGACGACGATGAGCAGCGATTTCTTTGCCGACGACGAGTTGAGCCAGCTGCGCGAGCACGGCATCGTGCTCTTTGCCGAACGCGTGATCTTCGATGCCCGGCCGCCGATTCCCTTCGAGCAGATCGCCACGGTACAGGCCCTGTGCGCCGGGCCGATCCCGCCCGAACTCGTCGCGCTCTGGCAGCAAACGGCGGGCGGGCGCATCGACTACGACCTCCACCTGCGCATGAACGGCAACGAAGAGGCCGTCAGCTGGAGCGAGCTGTTCTGGAACGGCAGCGACGGCTACCACGACCTGCAGGGCTGGATCGATCACGAACGGCAAGTGGCGGAGGAAGCCGCCAAGGCGGGCGACCAAGCCTGGGACGGCAAGCTCACCGCCCTGCCCTTCGGCGGCTTCGAATACAGCGACCGCATCTACGCCGTGGTCGAGCCCGGCGCGGACTACGGCCATATCCTGGCGTGGAAGCAGGGCCTCCCCGAGGCCTGGGCGCACGCGCTGCACGAGGATGGATTGACGACCGTCGGGCACGATCTGTACGCAGCCTTTGCCATGCTGCACCTGGACGAAGACCCGCTCGAACCGGCCGGCGACTACTTCACCGGGCAAGCACTGCTCGAATACCTCGACGAGCGTCACGAAGCGCACGGCCTGTCCCTGGAGCTGATGGACAAGCTGGTCGCGTTCTACCGCCGCGCCACGGTCGACTGGAAGACACCGCTGGCCGATGGCACGCTGGGCCAGGACGGCCCGCTCTCGCGCATCGCATTGCGCCATGCGGTCGCCACCGACGATGCCGCGCTGGTCGAACGGCTGGCGGCGGCCGGCGTGGCGCTCGACGGCCCGCTGCAGGGCAGCGCGATCGCCACCGACCTGGCGCTGAGCCACGGTGCCCATGCTGCAGCGGCCGCGCTGGTGCGCGCCGGTGCGCCGGTGGCGCCGGACGCGCTCGACTACATCGACAGCGCGGTCTCGCCCGAACTCGTCACCCTGCTGCTCGATCACGGCGCCCAACCGAGCGCCACCGCGATCGCAGAGTGCGTGGCTTGCGGCGCGCCGGCCGCCGCACGGCTCATCGCCGCTGCCTACGGCCAGGCCCACGATGACCTGCCCGCGGCTTTCGAATCGGTCAGGAACGGGATGCTCGCCGAGCTCGAGACCTCGCTGGCCGAGGTGCGCACCGGCAAGGTCAGCCACTATCTGGGCGCGCACGGTCTGGCCGAGCGTGTCGACCATTTGCAAAGCTTCGCGCTCTGATTCAAGCCCGGTAGAGCCAGGGCACGTCGAGCAGCCGCGCGCCGAGCAGTCGCAGGGCCGCATCGCGCCCCACGCGCACCAGGCCGGTGGCATGAAAGATCTCGCCGTTGCGCCGCGCCCGCGCCTGGACCTGGGCGTTGCGCTCCCAGCGCGCGGCCGCGTAGCGCGCCAGCGCGGCCGGCACTGCCGCCGAATCGCCTCCATCGAGTGCACCAGCCAGCGCCACCGCGTCCTCGATCGCCATGCCGGCGCCCTGCGCCAGGTAGGGCAGCATCGGATGCGCCGCGTCGCCGGCCAGGGCCACGCGTTCGCCGGCCATCTGCTCGGGTCCGGTGAGCGGCGGCCGGTCGCTGAGCGTCCATGCGCCCCATGAAGGCATCGCTTCCAGCAGCGCCTGGAGGCCGGCGCAGGTTCGGCCGGTAGCCGCCTGCAGCGCAGCCAGGCTGCTCGCCTGGTCCCAATCGCGCGCATCGCCGGCCGGCGCGGCCTCGGCCAGCACCACGACATTGAGCGCATCGCCGCGGCGCACCGGGTAAGCCACCGCATGCAGCCGCGGCCCGAGCCAGACGCCGATCTGCGTGCTGCGCAGCGCCGCAGGCAGCGCCGATTGCTCGATGAGCGCACGCCAGGCCGTGTGGCCGGTCGCGCGCGGCGGCGGCGAATCCTCCACCACGCGCGAACGCACCGCGCTCCAGAGGCCGTCGGCGCCGATCAGCGCATCGCCCTCCCAGGCCCGCGCATCCGCACTCGACACGCAGACCGCGCCGGCACGCGCCACCGCCTGGTCGACGCGCGTGCCGGTGTTGAGCGTGACGGCGCCGCTCCCGCGCACGGCAGCCAGCAGCAGCGCATGCAGGTCGGCGCGGTGCACGCAAAGATAAGGGGAGTCATAGCTTCGCAGCATCGCATTGCCGAGCGGCAGGCGGGCGATCTCCAGGCCGCTGGTCGCGCTGCGCACCACCAGCGCCTCGGGCCGCGCCGCGATGCGCACAAGCGGCTCCCACACGCCCAGCGACTGCAGCCGGCGCGTGACGTTGGGGCCTAGCTGGATGCCGGCACCGACCTCGCCGAAAGCCACGGCCTGTTCGAACAGGTCGATGCGGTGGCGGCGGCGAGCCAGCGCGAGCGCGCTCGCCAGACCCGCAATGCCCCCGCCTGCGATCAGGATGTGAGCGGCCGGCATGCCCCGCTCAATGCGCGCGCGTCGCTGGCTTTGCGCGATCCGGCGCTGCCGAAGGACTGCTCTTGGTGGTGCCGCAATTGCCGCAGCTGTCGCACGAGCCGCAGCCCGAGCTCTTGGCCAGCGACTCGGCCAACTGCCGTGCCTGCTCCGCATCGACCAGGCCCGCGCGCTGCGTGCCCGACGCGAGCCTCGCCGCCGCGGCGCGGCGCCAGCCGGCGGGCATCCAGCGCCAGACCGCATAGATCGCGGCCAGCGCGACGATCAGCCCGACGATGATCTGTTGTGTCATCTCATCCTCCTGTGAGTGCCAGAGCAACCCTATAGGTTATCCAGCACGCAATGTAGGCGAGCGCGAACAAATAGCCGGCCATGATCCACACGTAGCGCCACGAACCGGTCTCGCGCTTGACCGCGGCCAGCGTCGAGATGCACTGCGGCGCGAACACGTACCAGACCAGGAGCGACAGCGCCGTGGCGAGCGACCAGCTGCCGGCGATCAGCGGCTCGAGCTGGCCCGCGACGTCGTCGCCGGTGGCCGACAGCGCATACACCGTGCCGAGCGCGCCCACCGCCACCTCGCGCGCCGCCATGCCCGGCACCAGCGCGATCGAGATCTGCCAGTTGAAGCCGATGGGCGCGAAGATGTGCTCCAGCCCGCGGCCGATCATGCCGGCCAGGCTGTACTGGATCGCCGGGCCGGTCGCGCCCTCGGGCGGCGACGGGAAGGTCGAGAGGAACCACAGCAGGATCGTGAGCGTGAGGATGATCGTGCCCACGCGCTGGATGAAGATCCACGCCCGTTCATAAAGGCCCAGCGCCAGGTTGCGCAGGTTGGGCCAGCGGTAGGCCGGCAGTTCCATCATCAGCGGCGAATGCTGCTTGCTGTCGCGGAAGCGCTTCATGACCCAAGCCACCGCCATCGCCGAGACGATGCCGAACACGTAAAGCGCGAACAACACCACGCCTTGCAGGTTGAACACGCCGCCCACGGTGCGCGCCGGGATGAAGGCCGCGATCAGGAGCGCATAGACCGGCAGCCGCGCCGAGCAGGTCATCAGCGGCGCGATCATGATCGTGGTGAGCCGGTCGCGCCAGTTGCTGATGGTGCGCGTGGCCATCACCCCCGGAATGGCGCAGGCGAAGCTCGACAGCAGCGGAATGAAGGAGCGGCCCGACAGGCCCACGGTGCCCATCACGCGGTCGAGCAGGAAGGCCGCGCGCGGCAGGTAGCCGGAGTCTTCCAGGGCGAGGATGAACAGGAACAGGATCAGGATCTGCGGCAGGAATACGATCACGCCGCCCACGCCGGCGATGATGCCGTCGACCAGCAGGCTCTGCAGCATGCCCTCGGGCACGAAGCGCTTGATGAGTTCGCCGAAGGCGGCGGTTGCGTCCTTGATCGCGTCCATCGGCACGTTGGCCCAACTGAACACGGCCTGGAACATCAGGAACAGCGTGACGGCGAGCACCAGCATGCCCCACACCGGATGCATCACCACGCGGTCGATGCGGTCGCTGGCGGCCAGGCTGCCGACCGGCTCGCGCACCGCCACGCCGAGGATGCGGCGCACCTCGCGCTGCGTGGCGAGCACGTCGTCGAGCCCCGGCGCCTGCCAGGGCTGGGGCGCCGCGACCGCCACCGGCGCATCGAGCGCCTCGAGCAGGCCCTTGGCGCCGCCGGCATGCACGCCGACGGTCTCGATCACCGGCACGCCGAGCTCGCGCGAAAGCAGCGCGACATCGACCACGATGCCCTGCTTCTTCGCCATGTCGGTCATGTTCAGCGCCACCACCATCGGCAGGCCCAGGCGCTTGGCCTCGAGCACCAGCCGCAGGTTGAGCCGCAGGTTGGTGGCGTCGGTCACGCACACCAGCAGATCGGGCAGCGCCTCCTGGCTCCTGCCGGTGACCACGTCGCGCGTCACCGCCTCGTCCGCCGACAGCGCATTGAGGCTGTAGGCGCCCGGCAGGTCGAGCACGAACACGCGCCGGCCGGCGGCGGTGCGCAGCAGGCCTTCCTTGCGCTCGACCGTCACGCCGGCGTAATTGGCCACTTTCTGGCGGCTGCCCGTCAGCAGATTGAACAGCGCCGTCTTGCCGCAGTTGGGATTGCCCAGGAGCGCGACGCGGCCCGGCGGCGCCGACGAGACAGCGGCGCCGGGCTGGAAGTTCAGCGTCGCTTCAACCATGCTGCGCGGCTCCCGGCATCACGCGGATGAACGAGGCCTCGTGGCGGCGCAGCGCGAAGGTGGTGTGGCCCAGGCGCACGGCCAGCGGCTCGCGGCCCGGCACGCCATTGGCAACGATGCGCACCGCCTCGCCGGGCACGAAGCCGATCTCGGTCAGGCGCAGCACCAGGTCCCGGCCTTCCGCTTCATCGGGCCGAAGCACATCGAGCACGGTCGCCCACTGGTTGCTGGGAAGCTGATCGAGGCTGATGGCGGCCAAGGCCGCGCCGTTCGTGGTGGTCACCCGCGGAATCCAATTGTCAAAATGAGAATTATTCTCGAAAACGCTGACGTTTGGCGAACCGGGGCCGAAGAATCCCTGCGTGCAAGGCATCATCCGGGCATGACAGACGAGCATCCCGACCTGCCCGCACACGACGTGCAACGCCGTCCCAGCTTCTGGCATTGGATCGTCGAAGGCCTGCGCGCCTCGGTGCTGCTGGCCCCTCGCATCGCGGCCTCGCCCAGCCCCTGGCAGTTGATGCTCATCGTGCTGATCCCGCTCCTGCTGGTGCTGGGCATCGAACGGCTCCAGGTCGACGGCCCGGCCACCTTCCACCCGGCCGCGGAGCTGAATGCCTGGTGGGCCACCGCACTCACGCTGTGGGTCGGCTGGGCGGCGCTGTCGCCCGCCGCGAGCGTGAGCCGCTGGTTTGCGTTGAGCACCTGGGCCGCCGTGCCCTGGAACCTGCTCATGGCGGGCTTCGCCCTCGCCTACTTCCGGGGCTGGTTGCCTCAACCGCTCACCACCACCTCGGGCTTCTGGGCTGTCTACGGCAGCCTGATCGCGTGCTGGCTGCTGAGCTCGATATGCCTCATGGCACGCTGCACGCCTTCGCGCATGCGCCTTGCCCTCTTCGTCCCCGGCATGCTGGCCATCACCGCCATCGGCATCTGGCAAGACACGCAGCAAGACCGCGAGCGGGTCTGGCAGCAGGACTACAGCGCCTCGGCGGCGCCGGAGCGGCCCCGGCTGCAGCTGACGCAGGAGACCTTCGAGGAACAGCAGGCCGTATGGCAGCGCGCCGTCGCCGGCCTGGCGCCGCGGCCGGACGGCGAATCCCATGTCTACGGACTGGTGTTCGCGCCCTATGCCTCAGAAGATGTCTTCCTGCGCGAAAGCGCCATGGTGGCCACCCTGCTCGAAGAGCGATTCGACGCCAAGGGGCGCGTGCTGCGCCTGGTCAACCACGCGACCACCACGCAGGAGCTCCCCTGGGCGACGCCGCTGAACCTGCGGCGTGCCGTGGAGGCGCTGGCCGCACGCATGGACCGCGAGCGCGACGTGCTGGTGCTCTACATGACCTCGCACGGCGCGCGGGATTTCAAGCTCGCCGCCACGCACTGGCCGCTGACCGTGCCGTGGCTGACGCCGCAGGAAGTGCGCGAAGCGCTCGACGCGGCCGGCATCCGGCACCGCGTGATCGCCATCTCGGCCTGCTATTCGGGCGGCTGGATCGAACCCCTCGCCACCGAGGACAGCCTCATCATGACCGCCGCCGATGCCGAGCACACCTCTTACGGCTGCGGCAGGCTGTCCGAACTCACCTTCTTCGGCCGCGCGGTATTCAACGAGGAACTGCGCAAGAGCCACTCCTTCGAAGCAGCCTTCGCGGCGGGCGTGCCGGTGATTCGCCAGCGCGAAATCGACGCCGGCAAGGACGACGGCTTCTCGAACCCGCAGATCCAGGTGGGCGAAGGTATCCGCCCGGTGCTCGAGCGCCTGGCGAAGCGGCTCGACAGCAACTGAGCTCAGGCAGCGAGCAGCTGCCGCAGCACCCCGGCACGCGGCCGCGTGCCGGTCACAGAGGCAGGCTCTGCCTGTGTGCTCAGGCAGCGAGGAGCTGCCTGAGCACAAAAGGCAGGATCCCGCCGTGTTTGTAGTAGTCGACCTCGATCGGCGTGTCGATGCGCAGGCGCACCGTCACTTCCTGGTGGCTGCCGTCGGGACGGTGCACCACGATCTTGACGTCCATCTGCGGCTTGAGTTCCCCGCCGATCACGACGTCGATCTTCTCGCCGCCGGTGAGCTCCAGGCTTTCCCACGAATCGGCACCGCGGAACTGTAGCGGCAGCACGCCCATGCCGACCAGGTTGGCGCGGTGGATGCGCTCGAAACTGCGCGCCACCACCGCCTTGATGCCCAAGAGCTGCGTGCCCTTGGCCGCCCAGTCGCGCGACGACCCGGTGCCGTACTCCTCGCCGCCGAAGATGACGGTGGGCACGCCCTGCTCGATGTACTTCATCGCGGCGTCGTAGATGAACATCTTCTCGTTGCCCGGCTGGAACTGCGTCAGTCCGCCCTCCTCGCGCGAGCCGTCCGGGCCCGGCGGAAGCATGAGGTTCTTGATGCGCACGTTGGCGAAGGTCCCGCGCATCATCACGTCATGGTTGCCGCGGCGCGAGCCGTAGCTGTTGAAGTCGGCCTTCTGCACGCCATGCGCCTTGAGCCAGATGCCCGCCGGCGAGCTTTCCTTGATCGAGCCGGCCGGCGAGATGTGGTCGGTGGTGATCGAGTCGCCGAACAGCGCCATGATGCGCGCCCCGGTGAAGCCGGCGTCCGATGCGTGCGGCTCCATCTTGAAGCCCTCGAAGAAGGGCGGCTCGGCGATGTAGGTGGACTTGGGCCAGTCGTACACCTGCCCGGTCGTGCCCTTGATGCTGCTCCACAGCTTGCCGGGGTTGTCCTTGATCTGCTCGTAGTTCTTGCGGAAGGCCTTCGCATTCATCGCATAGTGCAGGTTCTCGTCGATCTCCTTCATGCTGGGCCAGATGTCGCCGAGGTAGACGTCCTTGCCCTTCTTGCCCTTGCCCACCGGCTGGGTCATGAGATCGACCATCACGTTGCCCGCGATGGCATAGGCCACCACCAGCGGCGGCGAGGCCAGGAAGTTGGCCTTGATGTTCGGATGGATGCGCGCTTCGAAGTTGCGGTTGCCCGAAAGCACGGCCGCGCCCACGAGGTTGTTCTTGGTGATCGCCTCGTTGATCTCGGGCGCCAGGTCGCCGGCATTGCCGATGCAGGTGGTGCAGCCGTAGCCCGCGAGATAGAAGCCGAGCTTTTCGAGGTACTGCAGGAGGCCCGCCTTCTCGAGGTACTCGGTCACGATGCGCGAGCCCGGCGCCAGCGAGGTCTTGATGTGCGGCTTGACCGTGAGCCCCGCCTCCACCGCCTTCTTGGCCAGCAGGCCGGCAGCCAGCAGCACGCTGGGATTCGAGGTGTTGGTGCAGGAGGTGATGGCGGCGATCAGCACGTCGCCGTTGCCGATGGTCACGCCGCTGGCTTTCACATGGGCTGCCGTGTCGCCGACGTGCGCTGATTCCGACGTCGGCTTGTTGTCGGCCATTTCGACCACCGGGCGCGGCGCGCCCGGCTTCGGGTCGTCCGGCTCCTGCTCCGCCGACTCGCCGTTGTGCGGCAGCGGATAGCGCAGCTTGAGCTTGTCGGCCGGCTGGTTGAAGCCGTTGGCCTCGTTGGGCTTGCTGTAGAGCTCGGAGAATTTGGTCGCGAGATGGCCGAGATCGATGCGGTCCTGCGGGCGCTTGGGGCCCGCGAGGCTCGGCGTCACGGTGCCGAGGTCGAGCTTGACGACCTTGGTGTAGTTCAGCTCGCCGGGCGCCGGCATGCCGAACAACCCCTGCGCCTTGTAGTACGCCTCGAAGCGCTCGATTTCCTTGTCGGTGCGGCCGGTGCCCTTGAAGTAGGCCACCGTCATCTCGTCGACCGGGAAGAAGCCCATGGTCGCGCCGTACTCGGGCGCCATGTTGCCGATGGTCGCGCGGTCGGGCACCGCGATCGAGGCCGCGCCGGGGCCGAAGAACTCGACGAACTTGCCCACCACCTTCTCGCCGCGCAGGATGGCCGTGACATAGAGCACCAAGTCGGTGGCCGTGACGCCTTCGCGCAGCTTGCCGCTGAGCTCGAAGCCCACCACGTCGGGCGTGAGCATGTAGACCGGTTGGCCCAGCATCGCGGCCTCGGCCTCGATGCCGCCCACGCCCCAGCCCACCACGCCGATGCCGTTGATCATGGTGGTGTGGCTGTCGGTGCCGACCAGCGAGTCGGGGTAGTAGACCGGCGGGTCGCCGTCGTCGTTCGGGCTCTTGTAGACGCCGCGCGCGAAGTATTCGAGGTTGACCTGGTGCACGATGCCGAAGCCGGGCGGCACCACGCCGAAGGTGTCAAAGGCCTGCATGCCCCACTTCATGAACTGGTAGCGCTCGTTGTTGCGCTGGAACTCGAGCTTCATGTTGAGGTCGAGTGCCTTGGGCGTGCCATAGTAGTCCACCATCACCGAGTGGTCGACCACCAGGTCCACCGGCACCAGCGGCTCGATGGTCTTGGGCGACTTGCCCAGCGACTTCGCGACACTGCGCATGGCGGCAAGGTCTGCGAGCAGCGGCACGCCGGTGAAGTCCTGCAGCACCACGCGGGTCACGACGAAGGGGATCTCGTCGGTGCGCTCCGCATTGGGCGCCCAGTTGGCGAGTTGCTCGACATGCTCGGCCGTGACCTTCTGGCCGTCGCAGTTGCGCAGCACCGATTCGAGCACGATGCGGATCGACACCGGCAGCTTGTCGACGTTGGGGTATTGCTTCGCGAGTTCCTTGAGTGACCAGTATTTGCCGGCTTTGCCCGATGCGGTCTTGAAGGTCTTGAGCATGGGGGCAAAAGCGTGTGCCGGTTCTTTGGCCATGAGGAACTCCTGTGATTCGTGGAAGCTCCTTAAAGATAGCAGGGATCGATGACAACGGCTGTAGTCGGGGAGCGCACCCCAGCGCTCCGTAGGCTCATGCCGCGATCGCGCCGCGGGCCGCCGGCCGGCTGTGGCGCAGGCCCATCCATTGCAGTTCGGCCAGCACGACAACGGTCAGGGCTTGCGCAATCACCCAGGCCCACCCGAGCGGCGCGATCGCGGCCCCGCCGATGGCCAGCAGGGCAACGCAGGCCGCGGCCCAGCCGAAGTTGCCGACGACCACCAGCCCGATCAGCCGGCGCGGCGGGACGCCGCGGCTGGCCATCCATGCCGCGGCGGCGGCATAGGCCAGCAGGAAGACGCCGGTGCCCAGGAGCAGGGGCGCGGGCAGACCGGTCAGGCGGGCCAGCACGCCGGTGAAGGCCACCTGCAGCAGGCCGGTCGCGGCGCACGAAGCGGCATCGGCCCACATCATGCGGGGCAGAAAGCGGGAAGAAGCGAAGACGGACATGACGGACTCCTTGTGTGGCACGCCGCAGGCCCTTCCTGCCGCGTTGGGGTCCATCATTCCGGCGACACGGCGGACGGTCGATGACCTGGGAGGTCATGGCCGCGGCGCGCCGCTTCACTAGGATGGCGGCCATGAGCTCCCACAGCACACCTCCTACCGCGGCCGACCCCTTCGGCATCCACTTGCGCCACTGGCGCCAGCACCGCCGCCTGAGCCAGCTCGACCTGGCGCACGAGGCCCAGGTCTCGACGCGCCACCTGAGCTACGTCGAAACCGGCCGCGCCGAGCCCAGCCGCGAGATGGTGCTGCGCCTTGCCGAGCGGCTCGAAGTGCCGCTGCGCGAACGCAACACGCTGCTGGTGGCGGCCGGCTACGCGCCGATGTACCGGCAGCGCTCGCTGGACGATCCCGCCCTCGCCTCGGCGCGCCGGGCGGTCGACCTGGTGCTCAAGGGGCACGAGCCCTTTCCGGCGCTGGCGGTCGATCGCCACTGGAACCTGGTGGCGTACAACGCGCTCGTGCCGCTGCTAATGGCGGGCGCGGCGCCAGAGCTGCTGAAGCCGCCGGTCAACGTGCTGCGGCTCAGCCTGCACCCCGATGGCCTGGCCTCGCGCATCGCGAACCTGGCCCAGTGGCGCGCGCATCTGCTCGAACGGCTGCAGCAACAGATCGCGGCCACGGGCGACGCGGCGCTCTCTGCACTGCACGATGAACTGGCGGCCTATCCGGCACCGAACGTCAGCCACGACACGCCCGCCGCGGGCGGCGAGCTCAACGGCGTGGTGGTGCCCTTCCAGTTCGTGACGCCGCAGGGCGTGCTGTGCTTCATCAGCACCACCACCATCTTCGGCACGCCGGTGGATGTGACGCTGCAGGAACTGGCGGTGGAGTCCTTCTTTCCGGCGGATGCGCAGACGGCCGCAGCACTGGCAGCGCTCCACGAAGGAGAAAAAAAGCCCGCCTAGAGGCGGGCTTTTTACTGAGGCGCCTGGCGGCGAGCAACGGTCAGGCCGCGACCGAATCCGCCACGCCCTTGTAATCCTCGATCTTGTCGAAGTTCAGGTACTGGTAGATCTGCGCGCTCGACGCATCGAGCACGCCGACGCTGGCCATGTACTCTTCCTTGGTCGGAATGCGGCCCAGGCGCGAGCAGATCGCGGCCAGCTCGGCGCTGCCCAGGTACACGTTGGTGTTCTTGCCCAGGCGGTTGGGGAAGTTGCGCGTGCTGGTCGACATCACGGTCGCGCCTTCGCGCACCTGCGCCTGGTTGCCCATGCACAGCGAGCAGCCCGGCATCTCGGTGCGCGCACCCGCGTTGCCGAACACGCCGTAGTGGCCTTCTTCGGTGAGCTGCTGCGCATCCATCTTGGTCGGCGGCGCGATCCACAGCTTGACCGGGATGTCGCGCTTGCCTTCGAGCAGCTTGGACGCCGCGCGGAAGTGGCCGATGTTGGTCATGCACGAACCGATGAACACTTCGTCGATCTTGGCGCCGGCCACGTCCGACAGCGTCTTCACGTCGTCGGGGTCGTTCGGGCAGGCCACGATGGGCTCGTGGATGTCGGCCAGGTCGATCTCGATCACGGCGGCGTATTCGGCATCGGCGTCGCCCTTGAGCAGCTGCGGATCCTTGAGCCAGGCTTCCTGCGCGGCGATACGGCGCTGCAGGGTGCGCGCATCGGCATAGCCTTCGGCGATCATCCACTTCATCAGCGTGATGTTGCTGTTGATGTACTCGATGATCGGTTCCTTGTTCAGGTGCACCGTGCACCCCGCGGCCGAACGCTCGGCCGAGGCGTCGCTCAGTTCGAAGGCCTGTTCGACCTTGAGCTCCGGCAGGCCTTCGATCTCGAGGATGCGGCCCGAGAAGATGTTCTTCTTGCCCTTCTTCTCGACCGTGAGCAGGCCCGACTTGATCGCATAGAGCGGAATCGCATTGACCAAGTCGCGCAGCGTGACGCCTGGCTGCATCGTGCCCCTGAAGCGCACCAGCACCGACTCGGGCATGTCCAGCGGCATCACGCCGGTCGCAGCCGCGAAGGCCACCAGGCCCGAACCGGCCGGGAAGCTGATGCCGATCGGGAAGCGCGTGTGGCTGTCGCCGCCGGTGCCGACGGTGTCGGGCGTCAAGAGGCGGTTCAGCCACGAGTGGATCACGCCGTCGCCCGGGCGCAGCGAGACGCCGCCGCGGTTGCTCATGAAGTCGGGCAACTCGTGGTGCATCTTGACGTCGACCTTCTTCGGGTAGGCCGCCGTGTGGCAGAAGGACTGCATCACCAGGTCGGCGCTGAAGCCCAGGCAGGCCAGGTCCTTCAGCTCGTCGCGCGTCATCGGGCCGGTGGTGTCCTGCGAACCGACGCTGGTCATCTTCGGCTCGCAGTAGGTGCCCGGGCGCACGCCCATGCCTTCCGGCAGGCCACAGGCGCGGCCGACCATCTTCTGGGCCAGCGAATAGCCCTTCTTCGAATCGGCCGGGCTGACCGGCAGGCGAAACAGCGTCGAAGCCGGCAGGCCCAGCGCCTCGCGTGCCTTGGCCGTGAGGCCGCGGCCGATGATCAGCGGGATGCGGCCGCCGGCACGCACTTCGTCGAACAGCACATCGCTCTTGAGCTTGAACTCGGCGATGAGCTTGCCGTCCTTCAGCGCCTTGCCTTCATAGGGGCGCAGCTCGACCACGTCGCCCATCTCCATCTGGCTCACGTCGAGCTCGATCGGCAGCGCGCCCGCGTCTTCCATCGTGTTGTAGAAGATCGGCGCGATCTTGTTGCCCAGGCACACGCCGCCGAAGCGCTTGTTGGGGATGAAGGGAATGTCCTGGCCGGTGAACCAGAGCACCGAGTTGGTGGCGCTCTTGCGCGACGAACCGGTGCCGACCACATCGCCCACGTAGGCGACCAGGTGGCCCTTGTCCTTCAGCGACTCGATGAACTTGACCGGGCCGCGCTTGCCGTCTTCTTCCGGCGTGATGCCGGGGCGCGCGTTCTTCAGCATGGCCAGCGCATGCATCGGGATGTCGGGGCGCGTGGTGGCGTCGGGCGCGGGCGACAGGTCGTCGGTGTTGGTCTCGCCGCTCACCTTGAGCACGGTGATCGTGAGGCTTTGCGGCACTTCGGGCCGGCTGGTGAACCACTCGGCATCGGCCCAGCTCTGCAGCACCGCATTGGCATTGGCGTTGCCCTTGTCGGCCTTTTCCTTGACGTCGTGGAACTGGTCGAACATCAGCAGGGTCTTCTTCAGACCCTCGGCTGCGACGGCGCCCACTTCGGCGTCGTCGAGCAGGTCGATCAGCGGGCTGATGTTGTAGCCGCCGAGCATGGTGCCCAGCAGTTCCGTGGCATGGGCGCGCGAGATGAGCGTGCTCTTCTCGCTGCCGTGGGCCACGGCCGCCAGGTAGCTCGCCTTGACCTTGGCCGCGTCGTCCACGCCGGCAGGCACACGGTGCGTGAGCAGGTTCAGCAGGAATTCGCCGTCCTTGGCGGTGGCGTTCTTCAGCAGCTCAATGAGCTCGCTGGTCTGCTGGGCCGACAGCGGCAGCGGCGGGATGCCGAGCGCGGCGCGCTCGGCGACATGGTCAACGTAGGCTTTCAACATCTTTTTCTCCGGGATCTGAAACCAGTGGCGGCCTAGCAAAAGGCGGGCCGCCGGCGCCTTGATTTACCTCTTGGGTGCGTCCGCGCCCTCGAACAGGCTCTTGGGCGGGTTCTTCTTCATGTCTTCGGCCATCAGCGCCTGCTCGGTTGCCTGGCATTCGTCGGCCAGGCGCAGGCCCTGCTTCTGGCTCATCAGCATCGACTTGTTGCCCAGCTGAAGCCACATGGCTTCGGCACGCGGGTCTTCGAGGCGGATTGCGCCAGTGCGGCTGTTGACCGGGTGCATGAAATAGCGCGTGGTGCCGTGCGTGACGATGAAGAAGCCTTGCTTCTTCTCGCTGGCATCGATCTTCACGCTCGCGCCCAGTTCGCACTTGATGGTGCCGGTGAGCACGCGCTGCGCGACGGCCAGGTCTTCGGGCGTGAGCACGACGTCGGTCTCTTCGCTGATGGGCTTGGTTTCCTCGACCTTCTTGATGACGCGCTTGGGCACGACCTTCTGCGTCACGTTCTTGGCCGTACTCTTGGCCCGTTCCTTGAGGGGCGGCTTGGCGGCGGAATCCGCTGCGTTCTGGGCAAGGGCCGGCAGCGCGAGGGCGACGGCGGCGATCAGTGCGATCTTCTTCATGGGTGTCTTTCCTTTGGAGGAGGTTCGGTTTTCAGGAGGACGCCGGTGCAGCAAACCAAGCTTGCGCCTCGGACGGCAGCGCACGGCCGGTGGCGTGCGCACGCGAAAGTACCTGCCAGAAATGACGGTAGCTTGCGCGGTCGTGCAATGTGCCATCAAAACTGACCGGCGCCCAATCGGCGGCAGTGGCAGCCGCTATGATTTTTGTAGCCATTTGAATCTGCCGCTCATCGGGCGCGAAGGCCTCGAGGATGGGGCGGATCTGGTTCGGGTGGATGCTCCACATGCGCGTGTAGCCGAACTCACCCGCTGCTTTTTTCGCCGCGGCGCGCATCGCATCGATGTCGTTGAATTCTGTAACCACGCAATGCGACGGCACCTTGCCGTGCGCGTGCGCGGCCGAAGCGATTTCGAGCTTGGCGCGCACCACCAGCGGATGCGTGAACTGCCCGGCCGCGCCCATGCCCTCGGCCGGGATCGCGCCGCCGTGCGCCGAGACGAAATCCATCAGGCCGAAGCTCAGCGACTGGACGCGCGGATGGGCGGCGATGTCGAAGGCATGGTGCACGGCCAACGGCGATTCGATCAGCACGTGCAGCGGCACCGCTTCGGCGCCGGCCGCGTTGAGGGCCTCGACGGCCTCGCGCACGTCCTCGGCCGATTCGACCTTGGGCACCATCAGGTGGCTCAGGCGATGGCCGGCACGCCCCGCGATGGTGATCACGTCGCCGGCAAAGGCCGGGTGGTCGACCGGATGCACCCGTGCGCCCACGCGCATGCCGGGTGCGGCAGCCAGCGCCAACTCGGTGACCAGCGCGGCATGCTCGGCTTCGCCGCCCACGGGGGCGCCGTCTTCGCAGTCGAGCGTGACATCGAACACGCAGGCGCCGAACTCCTGGGCCATCTCGGCCTGCAGCGCCAGGCTCTTGCGCATGCGCGATTCGACGCCGCTGTAGTGGTCGCACACGGGCAACACGACGGCACCGGCTTGCGCGCCGAGCAGCACGTCCCGTGGATGCGCGGAAGTGCTCATTGCGTAACCTCCCGCGCTGCGCGCTGCGGTATTCGCCTTGGGAACGGCCCGGCGGCTCATGCCTTGCGCTGCGCCGCGATGAACATGCGCGGGAAGGCCAGCAGGCGCTTGCCGTCGGTGCGCACGGGATAAGCGCCGTCGACGCGGCGCTGGTACTCGGCCAGGTAGCTGGCCTGCAGATCGGCCGGCAGCCGGTCGACGAAGGGCTTGAGCCCGGTGCCGCGCACCCACTCGACGATCGCGGCGGCAGAAACCATCGGATGCTGGTAGGCGGTGCGCCAGACGTCGACCTGTGCCGCATCGGCCGCCAGCAGGTCGTAGTAGCCGTCGATCGGCAGCAGTTGCGTGCGCAGCTTGTCCGCATCGCCGATCGCTAGAGTCCACGGCGCCTCGGCCGCGACTTCACGCATGAGCCGGTGCGTGGGCTCCTCGCGGTTGTCCGGCATCTGGATGGCGAGCACGCCGCCGGGCGCCAATGCAGCGAACAGGCGCGGGATCAGCGTCTCGTGATCGGGCACCCACTGCAAGGAGGCATTGGCGTAGATCAGATCGGGCGGCAGCTCGGGCTGCCAGCGCGCGATGTCGCTGAGTTCGAAGCGGGCCTGGGGCAGGCGCTCGCGCGCGCTGACCAGCATGGCTTCGGAGTTGTCGGTGCCGAGCACCTCGGCAGCGGGAAATCGCTGCACCAGCAGCTCGGTGGAATTGCCCGGCCCGCAGCCGAGGTCGACCACGCGGGCCGCCCCGGTCAAGGGCACGCGCGCCAGCAGCTCCTGTGCCGGGCGCGTGCGCTCGTCCTCGTAGCGACGGTAGAGCGCGGGATTCCAGTCGAGCATGCCGGTGACTGACTGCGCTTAGAGCAGGTGAGCCACGCCGGCCTGTTCGTCCAGCAGTTCCTTCAGCGTCTTGTCGATGCGCTCCTGGCTGAAGGCGTCGATCTCGAGGCCTTCGACCAGCTTGTACTCGCCGTTCTCGGTGGTGACCGGGAAGCCGAAGATCACATCCTTCGGAATGCCGTACTGGCCGTCCGACGGGATGCCCATGGTGACCCACTTGCCCTTGGAGCCCAGGGCCCAGTCGCGCATGTGGTCGATGGCGGCGTTGGCAGCCGAAGCGGCCGAGGACAGGCCGCGCGCTTCGATGATCGCGGCGCCGCGCTTGCCCACGGTGGGCAGGAAGACGTCGGCATTCCAGACCTGGTCGTTGATCAGGTCCTTGACGCTCTTGCCGCCGACCGTGGCGACGCGGTAGTCGGCGTACATCGTGGGCGAGTGGTTGCCCCAGACGGTGAGCTTTTCGATGTCGCCGACGGCGGTGCCGGTCTTGGCGGCGATCTGGCTGGCGGCACGGTTGTGGTCCAGGCGCAGCATGGCGGTGAAGTTCTTGCGCGGCAGGCTGGGCGCGCTCTTCATCGCGATGTAGGCATTGGTGTTGGCGGGGTTGCCGACCACCAGCACCTTGACGTTGCGGCTCGCGACCTGGTCGAGGGCCTTGCCCTGAGCCGTGAAGATCTGAGCGTTGGCGGCCAGCAGGTCGGCGCGCTCCATGCCGGGGCCGCGCGGGCGGGCGCCGACCAGCAGCGCGTAGTCGGCATCCTTGAAGGCGACCAGCGGATCGCCGGTGGGGATCACGCCGGCGAGCAGCGGGAAGGCGCAGTCTTCGAGCTCCATGATCACGCCCTTGAGCGCCTTCTGGGCTTTCTCGTCCGGGATCTCGAGCAGTTGCAGGATGACCGGCTGGTCCTTGCCGAGCATTTCGCCGGAGGCGATGCGGAACAACAGGGCATAACCGATCTGACCGGCGGCACCAGTGACGGCAACGCGAACAGGCTTTTTGCTCATGGGAAAACTCCAGGATGTGATGAAACGGTGCGCGGTCGCGGGTGCGGCCGCGGAGGTCGGGCCGGGCGATCCGCCCGGGCGCAAAGGCCGTCGAAGATTTTATGCCGATTTGCGCTTTCGATGGCGCCAGTCTTGTGTCTTATATAAGATGTCGGCCGACATGAGCACCTCCCCCACCGCGCTTGCCGAGCTGACGCCCTCGTTCAGCCCGCTCTACCAGCAGATCAAGTCCTTGATCCTGCAGAGCCTGCATGCCGGCGAATGGAAGCCGGGCGAGCCGATCCCGAGCGAGATCGAACTCGCGGCGCGCTTTCGCGTGAGCCAGGGCACGGTGCGCAAGGCCATCGACGAGCTCGCGGCCGAGAACCTGGTCGTGCGCCGCCAGGGCAAGGGCACCTTCGTCGCGACGCACGCCGAGCAGCACGTCCAGTACCGCTTCCTGAAGCTGGTGCCGGACAGCGGCGACGTCGACAGCGAGGGCCCGGCCGAGCGCGAGATCGTCGACTGCAAACGGCTGCGCGCGAGCGCCGACATCGCGCGCCTGCTGGCGCTTCGCACCGGCGATGCCGTCTTGCAGGTCCGGCGCGTGCTGGCGTACCGCGGAACGCCGACCATCCTCGAAGACCTCTGGCTGCCGGGCGCGCCCTTCAAGGGTTTGACGGCGGAGCGGCTGAACGCCTGGCGCGGCCCGATGTACGCGATGTTCGAAACCGAGTTCGGCGTGCGCATGGTGCGCGCCGAAGAAAAGATTCGCGCCGTGCTGCCGGACGCGGCGCAGGCCGCGCTGCTCGCCGTGTCCACCGCCACGCCGCTTCTGAGCGTGGAGCGCGTGGCCCACACCTATCACGACACGCCGATGGAACTGCGCCGCGGCCTCTATCGCACCGACACGCACCACTATCGCAATGAACTTGGCTGAGCCTTCCGCACCACCGCTATCGAATCAGTAGCATCCGAGCGAGGCAGTGCGACGACTTCGCGGCGCACGAAGCGCGATGGTGCGTTGCAATAGAATTTTGCGTTGTTTGCATTTCCGCCAAAGACCAAGCCGCCCCTCGAAAAATATACCGAAAGCCCCCATGACAGAGCTGGCCACACCACCCCGCCCCCCGCGACGCGAGTTCCGCAACATCAATGTCTTCACCGATGTGACCACCTACCGGCTTCCGCCGGCCGCCGTCGTGTCGATTCTTCACCGCGTGAGCGGTGCGCTGATATTCCTGCTGCTTCCCTTCATCCTCTGGATGTTCGACACCTCCGTGTCTTCCGAGTACTCCTACGCCCGCTTCAAGGCCGCCTTCAACAGCGGCCTTGGTTTCGTTCCGGGATGGTTTCTGAAGCTGGTGGTGCTGGCGCTGATCTGGGCCTACCTGCACCACTTCGTCGCCGGCCTGCGCCATCTGTGGATGGACGTGAGCCATGCCGCGGCGAGCAAGGAATTCGGCCACAGCTCGGCCATCGCCACGCTGGCGATCAGCATCCTCTTGACCCTGGTCCTCGGCGCCAAGCTGTTCGGCCTCTACTAAGGAGCACGAGATGTCTGTGAACTACGGCTCCAAGCGCATCGTCGTCGGCGCGCATTACGGTCTGCGCGACTGGCTCAGCCAACGCATCACGGGTGCCCTGATGGCGCTCTTCACCGTCATCCTGCTCGTGCAGGTGATCTTCACGCGCGGGCCGATCGGCTACGACGCGTGGGCCGGCATCTTCGCTTCGCAGTGGATGAAGGTTCTGACCTTCGTCGTGATCGCTTCGTTGCTTTATCACGTCTGGGTCGGCATGCGCGACATCTGGATGGACTACGTCCAGCCGGTCGGCATCCGTCTCGTTTTGCAGGTTTTCACGATCGTCTGGCTTGTAGCGTGCGCGGGTTGGGCCATTCAAGTGCTCTGGAGAGTCTGACCCCATGTCCTATACCAAAGAACAAATCACCAAGCGCAAGTTCGACGTCGTCATCGTCGGCGCCGGCGGCTCCGGCATGCGCGCCTCGCTGCAACTGGCGCGCGCCGGCCTCAACGTGGCCGTGCTGTCCAAGGTGTTCCCGACCCGTTCGCACACCGTCGCGGCGCAAGGCGGCGTCGGTGCCTCGCTCGGCAACATGAGCGAGGACAACTGGCACTACCACTTCTACGACACGATCAAGGGCTCCGACTGGCTCGGCGACCAGGACGCGATCGAGTTCATGTGCCGCGAAGCGCCGAAGGTGGTGTACGAGCTCGAGCATTTCGGCATGCCCTTCGACCGCAATCCGGACGGCACCATCTACCAGCGCCCCTTCGGCGGCCACACCGCCAACTACGGCGAGAAGCCCGTGCAGCGCGCCTGCGCAGCGGCCGACCGCACCGGCCACGCGATGCTGCACACGCTCTATCAGAAGAACGTCGAGGCACGCACGCAATTCTTCGTCGAGTGGATGGCGCTCGACCTGATCCGCGACGCCGAGGGCGATGTGGTCGGCGTGACCGCGCTCGAGATGGAAACCGGAGATCTGCACATCCTGCAGGCCAAGACCGTGCTGCTGGCCACCGGCGGCGCGGGCCGTATCTTCGCGGCCTCGACCAACGCCTTCATCAACACCGGCGACGGCCTCGGCATGGCGGCGCGCTCGGGCATTCCGCTGCAGGACATGGAGTTCTGGCAGTTCCACCCGACCGGCGTGGCCGGCGCCGGCGTCTTGCTGACCGAAGGCTGCCGCGGCGAAGGCGCGATCCTGCTCAACAGCAACGGCGAACGATTCATGGAGCGCTACGCGCCCACGCTCAAGGACCTGGCGCCGCGCGATTTCGTCTCGCGCTCGATGGACCAGGAAATCAAGGAAGGCCGCGGCTGCGGCCCGAACAAGGACTACGTGCTGCTGAAGCTCGACCACCTCGGTGCCGAGACCATCCACAAGCGCCTGCCTTCGGTGTACGAGATCGGCGTCAACTTCGCCAACGTCGATATCACGAAGGAGCCGATCCCGGTGGTGCCGACCATCCACTACCAGATGGGCGGCATTCCGACCAATATCAACGGCCAGGTCGTGATCCAGAAGGGCGAGGAAAACAGCGCCGTGGTCAACGGCCTGTACGCGGTGGGCGAATGCTCCTGCGTGAGCGTGCACGGCGCCAACCGCCTGGGCACCAATTCGCTGCTCGACCTGCTGGTGTTCGGCCGCGCGGCCGGAAACCACATCGTCGAATTCAACGACAAGCTGAAGGAACACAAGCCGCTGCCCGCCGATGCCGCCGATCGCACGCTGGAACGCCTGAACCAGCTTGAGTCGTCGACTTCGGGCGAGTATGCGCAAGACGTGGCCGGCGAGATCCGCTCCGTGATGCAGCAGCACGCCGCCGTGTTCCGCAAGCAGGCTTCCATGGACGAGGGCGTCAAGAAGATCGCCGCCGTGCGCGAGCGCGTGGCCAAGGTCACGCTGAAAGACAAGTCGCGCGTCTTCAACACCGCGCGCATCGAGGCACTGGAAGTCGACAACCTGATCGAGGTGGCGCAGGCCACCATGGTCTCGGCCGCCGCGCGCAAGGAGTGCCGCGGCGCCCACACGGTCGAAGACTACGAGCGCCCGTCCGACGATCCCGTCGCGCCGCTGGGCCGCGACGACGCCAACTGGATGAAGCACACGCTCTGGTACAGCCAGGACAACCGCCTGTCCTACAAGCCCGTCAAGCTGAAACCGCTGACGGTCGAGTCCGTGCCTCCCAAGGTCCGTACCTTCTAAGAACATATCTCAAGGTTTTCACGATGAAGCGCACATTCCAGATCTACCGCTACGACCCGGACAAGGACGCCAAGCCCTACATGCAGACCGTCGAGATCGAGCTCGACGGCCACGAGCGCATGCTGCTCGACGCCCTGATGAAGCTGAAGGCGCAGGATCCGACGCTGTCGTTCCGCCGCTCCTGCCGCGAAGGCGTCTGCGGCTCGGACGCGATGAACATCAACGGCAAGAACGGCCTCGCCTGCCTGACCAACATGCTCACGCTCAAGGGCACGATCGTGCTGAAGCCGCTGCCCGGGCTGCCGGTGATCCGCGACCTGATCGTGGACATGACGCAGTTCTTCAAACAGTACAACTCGATCAAGCCCTACCTGCAGAACGACAGCGTGCCGCCCGAAAAGGAGCGCCTGCAGTCGCCCGAAGAGCGCGATGAGCTGAACGGCCTGTACGAATGCATCCTGTGCGCGAGCTGTTCGACCAGCTGCCCGAGCTTCTGGTGGAACCCCGACAAGTTCGTCGGCCCGGCCGGCCTGCTGCAGGCCTACCGCTTCATCGCCGACAGCCGCGACGAGGCCACCGCCGAGCGCCTGGACAACCTCGAAGACCCGTACCGCCTGTTCCGCTGCCACACGATCATGAACTGCGTCGACGTGTGCCCGAAGAACCTGAACCCGACCAAGGCGATCGGCAAGATCAAGGAACTGATGGTGCGCCGCGCCATCTGAACTTTTCAAGACCATGCAATCCGCCACCGACCTCCGGCAGCCGATCAGCGAACGTGCGCTGAGCAAGCTGCGATGGCGCTGCCGGCGCGGCTTGCTCGAAAACGACCTCTTCATCGCGCGCTTCTTCGAGCGGCATGAAGAAGGTCTGACCTGCGGGCAGGCGCAGGCATTGGAGACATTGATGGACCTGTCGGACAACGATCTGCTCGACCTGCTGCTTCGAAGAAAGGAACCCGAGCCCGAATGGGCCGGGGCCGACGTGATCGAACTCCTGCAGTTGATGCGCACCGACGGCGCGCAATCCCAACCCTCCTGAACATTCTTTGAAAGACACTCGCAATGAAAGCATCCGAGACCAAGGCCACCCTGTCGTTCAGCAACGGCGGACAGAACGTCGAGCTGCCGATCTACAAGGGCACCATGGGCCCCGACGTGATCGACATCCGCAAGCTCTATGCCCAGACAGGGATGTTCACCTACGACCCGGGCTTCATGTCGACGGCGTCGTGCGAGTCGGCCATCACCTACATCGACGGCGACAAGGGCGAGCTGCTGTACCGCGGCTACCCGATCGAGCAGCTCGCCACCAACTGCGACTTCCTCGAGACTTGTCATCTGCTGCTGTACGGCGATCTGCCGAACGCGACGCAGAAGGCCGGCTTCACCAAGCTCGTGACCAACCACACGATGGTCAACGAGCAAATGCAGTTCTTCCTGCGCGGTTTCCGCCGCGATGCGCACCCGATGGCCATCATGACCGGCCTGGTCGGCGCGCTGTCGGCCTTCTATCACGACAGCACGGACATCACCAATCCGAAGCACCGCGAGATCGCCGCGATCCGCCTGATCGCGAAGATGCCGACGCTCGTGGCCATGGCCTACAAGTACACGATCGGCCAGCCCTACATGTACCCGAAGAACGACCTCAGCTATGCGGGCAACTTCCTGCACATGATGTTCGCGACGCCCTGCGAGGAATACAAGGTGAGCCCGGTGCTCGAGCGCGCGCTCGACCGGATCTTCATCCTGCATGCCGACCACGAGCAGAACGCCTCGACCTCGACCGTGCGCCTGTGCGGCTCGTCGGGCACCAACCCCTTCGCGGCGATCGCGGCGGGCGTGGCCTGCCTCTGGGGCCCGGCCCACGGCGGCGCCAACGAGGCGGCGCTCAACATGCTCCACGACATCCAGAAGGCCGGCGGCGTCGACAAGATCGGCGAGTTCATCAAGCAGGTCAAGGACAAGAACTCGAACGTCAAGCTGATGGGCTTCGGGCACCGCGTCTACAAGAACTACGATCCGCGCGCCAAGCTGATGCAGGAAACCTGCAGGGAAGTGCTGAGCGAATTGGGCCTCGAGAACGACCCGCTGTTCAAGCTCGCGATGGCGCTCGAGAAGATCGCGCTCGAAGACGAATACTTCGTCTCGCGCAAGCTCTACCCGAACGTCGACTTCTACTCGGGCATCGTGCAGCGCGCGATCGGCATTCCGGTGCCGCTCTTCACCGCCATCTTCGCGCTCGCACGCACCGTCGGCTGGATCGCCCAGCTCAACGAGATGATCGGCGACCCGGAGTACAAGATCGGCCGTCCGCGCCAGCTCTTCGAAGGCTCGCCCAAGCGCGACGTGCAACCCATCGCCCAGCGCTGAGCCTCGCGTTCGCGCTCAACTCGGAAAGCTGCCCTCGGGCAGCTTTTTTGCGTCTTGGCTGACACGCGGCGCCGGCAAGGGGGGAATAGGCTGCAAGGCACCTCAACGAAGGAGTTCCGCCATGAAGAAACTTGCCGCATTGGTCGCCATTGCATTCACTCTCTCCGTGCCGCTGGCTGGCTGCAACACCTGGAGAGGTGCCGGCCAAGACGTGCAGAAGGCCGGGGAAAAGATGGAGGACGCGGGCAAGAAGAAGCAATGACGACGCACTCGCCCATCGCACGCCGACAGTAATGTCATCGCGCATCGCGATGGCTCCTCCTTAGAAACCGAAGGAAAATACGGGACTCCATCTCCATACGAGATGCCAAGCCCCGTATGACCTCCTCAGAACGCAGCTTCGCCCGCCGCATCGACCTTACGTCGCTGCAGTTGTTCGTGGCCGTCTGCGAGCTCGGCAGCATCGGACGCGCGGCGGAGCGCGAATTCATCGCGGCTTCGGCCATCAGCAAGCGGCTCTCGGATCTCGAAGCCACCCTCGGCACCCCCCTGCTCTATCGCCATGCGCGCGGCGTCGACCTGACGCCCGCCGGTGAGAGCCTTCTTCACCACGCGCGCTCGGTGCTCTACAGCCTCGAGAAGATGCAGGGCGAACTGAGCGAATACGCCGACGGCGTGCGCGGCCATGTGCGCGTGCACGCCAACATCTCGGCCATCGTGCAGTTCCTGCCCGAGGACCTCGGCGCTTTCACGCGCGAGCACGACGCGATCAAGATCGACCTGGAAGAGCACCTCAGCAGCGAGGTGGTGCGTGCGGTCCACGAGGGTGCTGCGGACCTCGGCATCTGCCACGTGCCCGAAGGCACGAGCGAACTGCAGAGCCTGCTGTACCGCCACGATTCGCTGGTGCTGATCGTGCCCGCCGGCCATCCGCTGGCGGCGCAGCGCGCGATCGATTTCGCGGACTCGCTCGATGTCGACCACGTCGGCCTGCACACCAACAGCTCGATCTACGTCGCGATGCACCAGGCCGCACTGGCCGCCAATCGCACGATCAAGCTGCGCATTCACGTGACCGGCCTCGACGCCATGTGCCGAATGATCGAGAACGGCCTCGGCATCGGCGTGATGCCGCTGCGCGCCTTCGAGCTGATGCAAGGCGGCATCGGCCGCGGCTTGACGAGCGTGGCGCTGAACGACGCCTGGGCGGCGCGTGAGATCCGCCTGGTCGCACGCGATTTCTCGACGCTGCCGGTCGCGGCGCGCATGCTCGTCAAGCACCTGCAGGCGCCGGCCGCGGCGCCCGACCAGCTGGCCGCATAAGACAATCACCCTCCCCACGAAAGAGACCATCACCATGGCACGCACGCTCTACGACAAGCTCTGGGACGAACACGTCGTCCACACCGAGGAAGACGGCACTTCGATCCTCTACATCGACCGCCACCTGGTCCACGAAGTGACCAGCCCGCAGGCCTTCGAGGGGCTGCGCGAAGCCGGCCGCAAGCTGTGGCGCATCAGCTCGGTGGTGGCCACGGCCGACCACAACACGCCGACCACGCACTGGGAGCGCGGCTATGACGGCATCGCCGATCCCGTCAGCCGCGAGCAGATCACCACGCTGGACAGCAACATCTCGGAGTTCGGCGCCGCTGCATTCTTCCCCTTCCTGAGCAAGCGCCAGGGCATCGTGCACGTGATCGGCCCCGAGTCGGGCGCGACGCTGCCGGGCATGACGGTGGTGTGCGGCGATTCGCACACCTCCACGCACGGCGCCTTCGGCGCGCTCGCGCACGGCATCGGCACCAGCGAGGTCGAGCACGTGATGGCCACCCAGACGCTGCTGGCCAAGAAGGCGAAGAACCTGCTCGTCAAGGTGGATGGCAAGCTGGCGCTGGGCTGCACCGCCAAGGACATCGTGCTGGCCATCATCGGCAAGATCGGCACCGCCGGCGGTACCGGCTACACGATCGAATTCGCCGGCTCGGCGATCCGCGATCTGAGCATGGAAGGCCGCATGACGGTGTGCAACATGGCGATCGAGGCCGGTGCGCGCGCCGGGCTGGTGGCGGTGGACGAGAAGACCATCGCCTACGTCAAGGGTCGCCCGCTCGCACCCACGGGCGTCGAATGGGACCAGGCCGTCGCCTACTGGAAGACGCTGCAATCTGACGCCGATGCGCACTTCGATGCCGTGGTCGAACTCGACGCCGCGCAGATCAAGCCGCAAGTCACCTGGGGCACCTCACCCGAGATGGTGGTGCCGGTGGACGGCCGCGTGCCCGATCCGGACAAGGAAAAGGACGCCAACAAGCGCGGCGCCATCGAGCGCGCGCTGACCTACATGGGTCTGGAGCCGAACAAGCCGATGAACGACATCCTCATCGACAAGGTGTTCATCGGCTCCTGCACCAACAGCCGCATCGAGGACATGCGCGAAGCCGCGGCGATGGTCAAGAAGTTGGGCCAGAAGGTCGCCAAGAACGTCAAGCTCGCGATGGTCGTTCCGGGCTCCGGCCTCGTGAAGGAACAGGCCGAGCGCGAAGGGTTGGACCAGATCTTCAAGGCCGCGGGCTTCGAATGGCGCGAGCCGGGCTGCTCGATGTGCCTGGCGATGAACGCCGACCGGCTGGAGCCCGGCGAGCGCTGCGCCTCCACCAGCAACCGCAACTTCGAAGGCCGGCAGGGTGCCGGCGGCCGTACCCACCTGGTGAGCCCGGCCATGGCCGCCGCCGCCGCGGTGCACGGCCATTTCGTCGACGTCCGCCAATTCGCCTGAGGAGCCAGACACCATGCAGAAATTCACCGTGCACAAGGGCCTCGTGGCGCCGATGGACCGCGAGAACGTCGACACCGACGCGATCATTCCCAAGCAGTTCCTGAAGTCGATCAGGAAGACCGGTTTCGGCCCCAACCTGTTCGACGCCTGGCGCTACCTCGATCCGGGCGAGCCGGGCCAGGATCCGAAGTCGCGCAAGCCGAACCCCGACTTCGTGCTGAACCAGCCGCGCTATGCGGGCGCCTCGATCCTGCTCGCACGCCAGAACTTCGGCTGCGGCTCGTCGCGCGAGCATGCACCGTGGGCGCTCGACCAGTACGGCTTTCGCGCCATCATCGCGCCGAGCTACGCGGACATCTTCTTCAACAACAGCTTCAAGAACGGCCTGCTGCCGATCGTGCTGAGCGAGTCGCAGGTCGCCCAGCTCTTCGACGAGACCTTCGCCTTCCCGGGCTACAGCCTCACCATCGATCTCGAGCGGCAGGTGATCGTCAAGCCCGACGGCAGCGAACTGGCCTTCGAGGTCCAGGCCTTCCGCAAGTACTGCCTGATCAACGGCCTGGACGACATCGGCCTGACGCTGCGCCACAAAGACAAGATCAAGGCCTTCGAGGCCGAGCGCCTGGCGCAGAAGCCCTGGCTCAGCCACCAGCTGATCGCCTGACCCCTTCCACTTCTTCAGAACAACTTCATGAAAATCGCAGTTCTTCCCGGTGACGGCATCGGCACCGAAATCGTCGCCGAGGCCATCCGCGTGCTCGACACGCTCGACCTCTCCTTCGAAATGGAATCGGCCCTGGTCGGCGGCGCGGCCTACGAGGCCCACGGCCACCCGCTGCCCGAGGCCACGCTCAAGCTGGCCAAGGAAGCGGATGCCGTGCTGTTCGGCGCCGTCGGCGACTGGAAATACGACAAGCTGGAACGCTCGCTGCGCCCCGAGCAGGCCATCCTGGGCCTGCGCAAGAACCTCGGCCTGTTCGCCAACTTCCGTCCGGCGATCTGCTACGAGCAGCTGGTCGGCGCCTCGAGCCTGAAGCCCGAGCTGATCGCGGGTCTCGACATCCTGATCATCCGCGAGCTCACCGGCGACATCTATTTCGGCCAGCCGCGCGGCCGCCGCACCGCTGTCGACGGCCACTTCCCCGGCGCCGAGGAGGCCTTCGACACCATGCGCTATTCGCGCCCCGAGGTCGAGCGCATCGCCCACGTCGCCTTCCAGGCCGCGCGCAAGCGCAGCAAGCGCGTGACCAGCGTCGACAAGGCCAACGTGCTCGAAACCTTCCAGTTCTGGAAGGACATCGTGACCGAGGTGGGCAAGGAATACCCCGACGTCGAACTCGACCACATGTACGTCGACAACGCCGCGATGCAGCTGGTCAAGGCACCCAAGAAATTCGACGTGGTGGTCACCGGCAACATGTTCGGCGACATCCTGTCCGATGAGGCCGCCATGCTGACGGGCTCGATCGGCATGCTGCCCTCGGCCTCGCTCAACGCCGGCAACCAGGGCCTCTACGAACCCAGCCACGGCAGCGCGCCCGACATTGCCGGCAAAGGGGTTGCCAATCCTTTGGCTACAATCCTGTCCGCTGCCATGATGCTCCGCTTTTCCCTGAACCAGCCCGAGGCTGCCGACCGTATCGAGTCGGCGGTCAAGCACGTGCTTGCCCAGGGTTTGCGTACGGCAGACATCTGGTCCGCGGGCACGACCAAGGTGGGCACCCGCGAGATGGGCGACGCCGTGGTGGCAGCCATCACCAAAAAGACGATTACCGGCTAACCGCAGCCCGCTTCGTCATGCCCTCCCCCCGGCTCTGACGAGCCGGGCGCAAAGAAAAGACAACTTTCTTTTTTTCACAAGGGCAAACTGAAAATGGCGAACGCAACTCAACCTCTGGTCGGTCTCGTAGGCTGGCGCGGCATGGTCGGCTCGGTCCTCATGGACCGCATGCAGGCCGAAGGCGACTTCGGACTGATCGAGCCGCTTTTCTTCTCGACCTCCAATGCCGGCGGCAAGGCCCCGGCGCTGGCCAAGAACGAGACCACGCTGAAGGACGCGCACGACATCGAGGCGCTCCGGAAGTGCGACATCGTCATCACCGCCCAGGGCGGCGACTACACCAGCGCGGTCTTTCCCAAGCTGCGCGCCGCGGGCTGGAACGGCCACTGGATCGACGCCGCCTCCACCCTGCGCATGAACGATGACGCGATCATCGTGCTCGATCCGGTCAACCTGCCGGTGATCCAGAAGGCGCTCGCCAAGGGCGGCAAGAACTGGATCGGCGGCAACTGCACCGTGAGCTGCATGCTGATGGGCGTGGGTGCTCTCTACAAGGCCGGCCTGGTCGAGTGGATGACCAGCATGACCTACCAGGCCGCTTCCGGCGGCGGCGCGCAGCACATGCGCGAGCTGCTCACGCAGTTCGGCTCGATCAACGGCGAAGTGCGCGCGCTCCTGGACGATCCGAAGTCGGCCATCCTCGAGATCGACCGCAAGGTGCTGGCCAAGCAGCAGTCGCTGAGCGCGGCCGAGACGGCCAACTTCGGCGCACCACTCGGCGGCAGCCTGATTCCTTGGATCGACAAGGATCTCGGCGACGGCATCAGCAAGGAAGAGTGGAAGGCCGGCGCCGAAACCAACAAGATCCTCGGTCAGGGCGCAGGCTTCGGAACGGCTGCGACGCCGGTCGACGGCTTCTGCGTGCGCATCGGCGCGATGCGCTGCCACAGCCAGGCGCTGACATTCAAGCTCAAAAAGGATGTGCCGGTCGCCGACATCGAAGCGCTGATCGCGGCCGACAACGACTGGGTCAAGGTGGTGCCGAACAACCGCGAAGCCACGCTCAAGGACCTGACGCCGGTCGCAGTGACTGGCACCATGAGCATCCCGGTCGGCCGCGTGCGCAAGCTCGCGATGGGCCCCGAATACGTCGGCGCATTTACCATCGGCGACCAGTTGCTGTGGGGTGCGGCGGAGCCGCTGCGCCGCATGCTGCGCATCCTGCTCGAGGCTTGAAGCGATGTCGGGCGCCCTTCCGGACGCCCGACGTTGCGGTGCCGCAACGCAGAAAGCGCTCCGAAGTTGGTGCGCACTGGGTAGATAAGGCCTGTCGCCTTGTCAGTGCGGGGTGATGATGTTAACGTCCTCTTACACTTTTGGGCCGAGCTGCCCCCTACCAGCATGACACGACACCCGTTGCCTGCGGCCCGCCTCCCGGCCACTTGCCCGACTCCGACGATTTCAGGTCGGTGCCAGCTCTCACTTCTCAGCGCCGCGGTCGCCTTGGCCCTGGGCGCGATCAGCACCGACGCGGCCGCCCTGGCGCTCGGGCGGCTCAATGTGCAATCGGCCTTGGGTGAACCGCTCAGGGCCGAAATCGAGGTCACCGAAATCACGGCGGCTGAGGCTGACGGCCTGAAAGTCCGCATTGCCCCGGCGGACGCATTCAACGCCGCCGGCGTCCCCTACAACCCGGCCTTGGCGGATGTGCGGACCAACCTGCAGCGCCGCGCCGACGGCCGTTATGTGGTGCGGCTGAGCAGCAATCGCATGCTCAGCGAGCCCTTCATCGACTTGCTGCTCGAAGCGACCTGGAACTCCGGCCGCGTCGTGCGCGACTACACGGTGCTGCTCGACCCGCCCAAGAGCCGAACCGCAACGGCCGCCGCGCCGATCGCCCCAGCTGCACCGCAGATCACCGCGCCTTCGCAGCGCACCGCTCCCGCCGTCGTGCAGGCCCCGGCCCGCCGCGAACGCCCCGCGCCCGCCGCTGCGGCCCCGGCAGCCCCGACGCAAGCCGACAGCGCGGTGCGTACCGGCAGCGGCGACCAGCAGGTGACCGTGCAGCCCGGCGATACCGCCAGCAAGATCGCTGGCGCTTACAAATCGGCCGACGTGTCGCTCGACCAGATGCTGGTGGCGCTGCTGCGCGCCAATCCCGACGCTTTCATCGGCGGCAATGTCAACCGCATCAAGGCCGGTGCCGTGCTCGATGTGCCGGGCGCAGCGCAAGCCAGCAGCGTGCCGGCCCCCGAAGCCCGGAGTACCGTGACCGCGCAAAGCCGCGATTTCGGCGAGTACCGCCGGCGCCTGGCCGAGAACGCACCGGCTTCGCGCGTCGCCGAGGCAGACCGCCAGGCTTCGGGCAAGCTGCAGGCCAACGTCGAGGATCGCAACGCCGCAAGTGCAGCCGCTGACAAGCTCAAGATCACCCAAGGCGGCGCAGTCGCCGGCCGGCAGACCGAAGAACAGCTGGCCAAGGCCCGCCAAGCCCAGGACAGCAGCACGCGCGTTGCCGAGCTGTCCAAGAACATCAGCGAACTGAACAAGCTGCAGGCCGCGAGCGGATCGCCCACAACGGCCGGCAGCACCGCGCCAGCCGCAGCGCCAGCACCGGTTGCGCCTGCACCTTCGGCGGCTGCGCCGGCCGCGACCCCGCCCACGACGGGCTCGACCCCCGCTCCCACTGCTGCCGCGCCTGCAGCCAGCCCGGCCATCCCCGCCCTGCCGGCCGCTGTCGCACCCGCCGCAACGGCCGCGGCGGAAGCCCCGGCAACGCCGCCGGCTGCTACGACGACGCCCCCCGAAGCCGCGGCTTCCGCAGCCGCGCCCGCAGCGGTGCCTGCCCCAGCGGCCGCCGCCAAGCCCAAGCCGCCCGCGCCTGCACCTGCGCCGGTGGAACGCAGCTTCTTCGACGAATTGCTCGACAACCCCATCATGCTGGGCGCGGCTGCGCTGATCGCGCTCCTGGTCGGCTTCCTGCTCTACCGCGTGCTCGGCCGCAAGCGCCGCGACGCCAACGACAGCGTGTTCCTCGAGAGCCGCATTCCCAAGGACTCCTTCTTCGGCGCCAGCGGCGGCGAATCGGTGGACACCAAGAACCGCGGCAACTCGGTCGTGTCCTCGCTGTCGTACTCGCCGAGCCAGCTCGACGCCGGTGATGTCGATCCGGTGGCCGAAGCCGACGTTTACCTGGCCTATGGACGCGATCTGCAGGCCGAGGAAATCCTGCGCGAAGCGCTGCGCGTCAACCCGGAGCGCACTGCCATCCATCTGAAGCTGCTCGAAATCCACGCCAAGCGGCGCGACCTGCGCGCCTACGAAGCGCTGGCCTCCGACGTGCACAAGCTGACCGGCGGCACCGGTGCCGACTGGAACCGCGTGATCGAACTGGGCAAGGACCTGGATCCGGGCAACCCGCTGTACGAATCGGGTGGTCGCGGCGTCTCGGCCGCAGAGACCGCCGCCTTCGCCGGCACGCTGGCCGCGGCAACCGCGACCCCGCCTGCTCCCGCACCGGCAACGAGCCCCGTGGCAAAACCCGTTGTCGCGGCCGCGCCGCCGCCGGCCTTCGTGCCGTCCGTCGCGCCGCTCGATTTCGACCTCGACTTGAGCAAGCCGCCGGCACCTGCGCCGGCTGCTGCGGCGCCGGTCAACGCCACCCTTCCGGCCGCGCGCAACGGGGCTGAGAATGCCGCAGCGCCATCGCTGGTCAAGTACAGCGCACCACTCGCTTCGAGCGCCAAGATCGATCTCAACAACGACTTCGACACCGCGCCCGGCGCGCTGGAGCCGAACACGGCACGCGCGCCGCTGAACACGGAGGAGGAGTTCACGCAGCCCGCGACCCTGCGCGCCGGTCTCCCCGGCGACTCCGGCTTCATCGAATTCGACATGAGTTCGATGGCCGGCCTGTCGGGCCGCAGCCCTGCCGACACCGAGCGCGGCCGCCTGGAGCCGGTCGAGGACAGCGGCGAAAGCCCGCATGCCATCAAGCTTTCGCTGGCGCGCGAACTGAAGGCGCTGGGCGACGTCGAAGGTGCGCGCTCGTTGGTCGAGGAAGTGGCTTCCGAGGGCTCGGGCGAGGTCAAGGCCGAAGCCAAGCAACTGCTCGGCCAGTTGCGCTGAACGGCCGTGCGGCCGCCGATCCCGCGGTGAGGCTGGCCCTCGGCATCCGCTACAACGGTCAAGCCTACGACGGCTGGCAGAGCCAGCCATCGCGCCGTACCGTTCAGGACAAGCTGGAAGATGCGCTCGGCCACTTCGCCGCTCAGCCCATCTCCACGCTCTGCGCGGGGCGCACCGATGCTGGTGTCCATGCCCTGATGCAAGTGGTGCACTTCGATACCTCCGTCGAGCGCGCACCCTTCTCCTGGGTGCGGGGCACCAACCGTTTTCTTCCCGACGACATCGCGGTGCAATGGGCGCAGCCGGTGCCCGACCAGTTCCACTGCCGCGCCAGCGCGCTCGCCCGACGCTACCTGTACGTACTGTCGCAATCCCCGGTGCGCCCGAGCCTGGATGCGGGCCGCGTGGGCTGGTCCATGTACGAACTCGACGGCGACGCGATGCGTGCCGCGGCTGCGATGCTGGTGGGCCGGCACGATTTCAGCTCCTTTCGCGCCTCGGCCTGCCAGGCGCGTTCGCCGGTCAAGGATTTGCGGCGCATCGAGATCACGCGGCACGGCGACGCCGATCGCTGCCGCTGGCACTTCGAGTTCGAGGCTGACGCCTTCCTGCATCACATGATCCGCAACATCATGGGCAGCCTGGTGCGCATCGGCCGGGGCGACGCGCCTCCGGAATGGATGCGCGACGTGCTGGAGGCGCGCAGCCGCGTAGTGGCCGCTCCGACTTTTTCGCCGAACGGCCTCTACTTCCTGGGGCCGCTCTATGCTGCCGGATGGGGGCTTCCGCCGGAGGCGACGATGCAGAACACCGGCGCTGCGTATGATGGTCCGCCATGAGTTCCGCCCCGTCCGCCACGCGCACGCGAATCAAGATCTGCGGGCTGACGCGCGAGCAGGACGTGGATGCCGCGGTCGATGCCGGTGCCGATGCCGTGGGTTTCGTGCTCTATCCGGCCAGCCCCCGCGCGGTGACGGCGGAACGCGCCAGCCGGCTGGCCTCGCGGCTGCCGCCCTTCATGACGCCGGTGCTGCTTTTCGTCAACGAGCTTGTGGCCCAAGCCGCGGCCTCGCTGGCCGGCGTCCCGGGTTCCATGGCCCAGTTCCATGGCGACGAGACGCCCGATCAATGCTGGGAAGCCAGCGGCCGCGGCGCCCACCGCTTCATGCGCGCGGCCCGTATTCCGCTGGGCGCGGCCGGAGCGGGCTTCGACCTCGTAAAATACGCGTCCGATTACTCCCGCGCCCACGCCATCCTGCTCGACGCCCATGTCGAAGCCTATGGCGGTGGCGGCAAGGCATTCGATTGGTCACATCTTCCACCCGCCGTCGACGCTCACCTCGTCTTGAGTGGTGGGCTCACACCTGCAAACGTGGGCGATGGCATTCGCCAGTTGCGCACGGCAGCCAAGTCGCTGTCCGTTGACGTGAGCTCCGGCGTCGAGGCCTCCAAAGGCATCAAGGACGCCGTGAAGATCCGCGAATTCGTGGCCGCCGTGCGTGCGGCCGATGCCCTCAGTTAGCTGGCTGCCGACCTCGATCGAAGGGGGCAGCCAGCCCCACCGATCGAGACCATGAACACCTACCAGCAACCCGACGCCAGCGGCCATTTCGGCATCTACGGCGGCACCTTCGCCAGCGAAACGCTGACCCACGCGATCAACGAATTGCGCGACGCCTACGCGAAGTACAAGGACGACCCGCAGTTCCAGGCCGAGTTCCATCACGAACTCGCGCACTTCGTGGGCCGGCCCTCGCCGATCTACCACGCCGCGCGCACCAGCCGCGAAATGGGCGGCGCGCAGATCTACCTCAAGCGCGAAGACCTGAACCACACCGGCGCGCACAAGGTCAACAACACCATCGGCCAGGCCATGCTCGCCAAGCGCATGGGCAAGCCGCGTGTGATCGCCGAAACCGGCGCCGGCCAGCACGGTGTGGCCACCGCCACCATCTGCGCGCGCTACGGGCTCGAATGCGTGGTCTACATGGGAAGCCAGGACGTCAAGCGCCAGAGCCCCAACGTCTACCGCATGAACCTGCTCGGCGCGACCGTGGTCCCCGTGGAATCGGGCAGCAAGACACTGAAGGACGCGCTCAACGAAGCGATGCGCGACTGGGTCACCAACGTCGAGAACACCTTCTACATCATCGGCACCGTCGCCGGCCCGCATCCCTACCCCACCATGGTGCGCGACTTCCAGAGCGTCATCGGCACCGAGTGCATCGAACAGATGCCCGCCATGCTGGCGGCCCAGGGCATCACCGGCGAGGCCGAAGGCCGGCAGCCCGACGTGGTGGTCGCCTGCGTGGGCGGCGGCAGCAATGCCATCGGCATCTTCCATCCCTACATTCCCTTCGCGGACACGCGCCTCATCGGGGTGGAAGCGGCGGGCGAAGGGCTGGACAGCGGCAAGCACGCGGCCTCGATCCTGCGCGGCAGCCCCGGCGTGCTGCACGGCAACCGCACCTACCTGCTGCAGAACGAGGACGGCCAGGTCACCGAGACCCACAGCATCAGCGCAGGCCTCGACTACCCCGGTGTCGGTCCCGAGCATGCCTACCTGGCCGACATCGGCCGCGCCGAATACGTGGGCATCACCGATGCCGAGGCCCTCGAGGCCTTCCACTACCTGTGCCGCACCGAAGGCATCATTCCCGCGCTCGAATCGAGCCACGCGTTCGCCTACGCGATGAAGCTCGCGAAGACCATGCGTCCCGACCAGTCGATCCTGGTCAACCTCTCGGGCCGCGGCGACAAGGACATCGGCACGGTGGCCGACCTCTCGGGCGTCGACTTCTACGACCGGCCATCGATGCGCGGTTTGAGCGTGAAGGGAGGCCGGGCATGAGCCGCATCGCCGCCACCTTCGAAGGCCTTCAAAAAGACGGCCGCAGAGCTTTGATTCCCTACGTCACGGCCGGTTTTCCCTTTGCCGACATTACGCCCGAACTCATGCACGGCATGGTCGAAGCGGGCGCCGACGTGATCGAGCTCGGCGTACCCTTCTCCGACCCGATGGCCGACGGGCCGGTGATCCAGGCGGCCGGCGAAGCCGCGCTGGCGCTGGGCATCGGCATGAAGCAGGTGCTGGCCATGGTGGCCGCTTTCCGGCAGAAAAACGACGCCACGCCGGTGGTGCTGATGGGCTACGCCAATCCGGTCGAGCGCTACGACGGCGTGCACGGCAAGGGCAGCTTCATCCGCGACGCGGCAGCCGCCGGCGTGGACGGCCTGCTGGTGGTCGATTACCCGCCCGAGGAATGCGAAGACTTCGCCGCCGAGCTTCAGGCGCACGGCATCGACCTCATCTTCCTGCTGGCCCCGACCAGCACCAGCGAGCGCATGGAACAGGTCGGCCGCATCGCCACCGGCTATGTCTACTACGTCTCACTCAAGGGCGTGACCGGTGCCGGTCACCTCGACACCGAGGCGGTCGGACGGATGATTCCGCGCATCCGCGAGCACGTGAAGCTGCCGGTGGGCGTGGGCTTCGGCATCCGCGATGCGCGCAGCGCGCAGGCGGTCGGCTCCACGGCCGATGCGGTCGTGATCGGCACCCGCATCATCCAGCTGATCGAGGGCCAGCCGCGCGACCAGGTGGTGCCGCGGGTACGCAGATTCCTCGCCGAAATCCGCGAGGCGCTCGACGCCTTGCCGGCCGCCACGCCCAAGAACGCGGCTGGCCGATAATCCCGCCAACACAAGGAGCCCCCATGAGCTGGCTTGAAAAACTGCTTCCCCCCAAGATTGCCCCCACCGACCCGAGCGAGCGCCGCCAGATGCCCGAAGGGCTCTGGATCAAATGCCCGAGCTGCGAGACCGTTCTCTACAAGACGGACCTCGAGCACAACCAGAACGTGTGCCCGAGCTGCGGCCACCATCACCGCATCGGCGCGCGCGCGCGGCTCGATGCCTTTCTGGACTCCGAAGGCCGCTACGAGGTCGGCCAGGAAGTGCTGCCGGTCGACGCCCTCAAGTTCAAGGACAGCCGCAAGTACCCCGAGCGGCTCAAGGAAGCGCTGGAGAACACCGGCGAGACCGACGCGCTCGTGGTCATGGGCGGCTCGGTGCACAGCATCAACGTCGTGGTCGCCTGCTTCGAGTTCGACTTCATGGGCGGCAGCATGGGCAGCGTGGTCGGGGAGCGCTTCGTGCGCGGCGTCGAGACCGCGATCGAGCAGAAGGTTCCCTTCATCTGCTTCACCGCGACCGGTGGTGCGCGCATGCAGGAAGGCCTGCTCTCGCTGATGCAGATGGCCAAGACCAACGCCGCGCTCACGCGCCTGGCCAAGAAAGGCCTGCCCTACATCAGCGTACTGACCGATCCGACGATGGGCGGCGTGAGCGCCGGCTTCGCCTTCGTGGGCGACGTCGTGATCGCCGAGCCCAAGGCGCTGATCGGCTTTGCCGGACCGCGCGTGATCGAGTCGACGGTTCGGGTGACCTTGCCTGAAGGCTTCCAGCGCGCCGAGTTCCTGCAGACCAAGGGCGCGATCGACTTCATTTGCGACCGCCGCGAGCTGCGCAAGACCGTCGCAAGCACGCTTGCGATGCTGCTGCGCCAGCCCGCCGACGCAGTGATCTGAGCGCGGCCGGCCTATCGGCCGAGGCCGAAGGCCGTGGCCATCAGGCTGCCGAGAACGATCGCGCCGACCTGCAACAGGACGATGGCGGCGAGCGGCGACAGGTCGACGCCACCCACCAGCGGAATGAAGCGCCGCAGCGGCCGCACCAGCGGTTCGGCCAGCCGCGCGATCAGATCCTGCAGCATCGACGATGCATTCGGCACCCAGGACAGCACGGCATAGACGATCAGCAAGGCAGTCAGACCCGACACTGCCAGTTGCAGCAGGCCGATGAGCGACACCAGCGGCAGGATCGCCCAACGGCCCAGGCTGCCCATCAGCATCCAGAGCAGCAGGAACTTGGCCATCACCAGCAGCCAGGCGGCCACGGCGCTGGCCAGATCCCAGCGCTTGACCGAAGGCACGATGCGCCTCAGCGGCAACACGATCCAGTCGGTGACGGCGAACACGAAGCGCCCCAGCGGATTGCCGAAGGGCACCCGGTGGTACTGCATGTAGAGACGCAGCAGGCAGGCGCCGCCGAGGAGGCCGACGATCACGTCGAGCAGGAACGAGGGGATCTGGTAGAGCATGGCGCGCGGTCGTGGACGGAATGCGATGATAGCCACGCAAGGTTCATCGATGACGACTCAACCCCTTCTGCATTCGCTTCCCCTCTTTCCCCTCGCTACGGTGCTGTTCCCCGGCGGCCTCTTGCCGTTGCGCATCTTCGAGGTGCGCTATCTCGACATGATCGGCAAGTGCCACAAGGCAGGCGCCCCCTTCGGCGTGGTCAGCCTCACGCAGGGCTCGGAGGTTCGCAGGGCGGGCGCAGAAGCCGAAAGCTTCGCCACGCTCGGCACGCTCGCCGTCATCCGGGAATTCGACGCGCCCCAGGCCGGCCTGATGCAGATCGAATGCGTGGGCACGCACCGCTTTCGCGTGCTTTCCAGCGAGCTCCACAAGCACGGGCTGTGGACGGCCGATGTCGAGGCGGTGTCCGATGACGTTGCGCTCGCTGTCCCCGAGGACTTGCAGCCGACGGCCGAAGCGCTGCGCCGCCTGGTCCAGACGCTGGAGGAGCGGCGCCGCATGGAGGGCAACGAGAACGTCCGGCTGCCGATCACGCCGCCCTACCGCTTCGACGATTGCGGCTGGGTGGCCAACCGCTGGTGCGAGCTGCTGCCGGTACAGCCGGAACTCAAGCAGCGCCTGATGGAGCTCGACAGCCCGCTCATGCGGCTGGAACTGGTCAGCGACCTGCTCGCGCGCACCGGCATCACCAAGTAGTCCGCTCTTCATTCCATAGCGCGAGGGCGAGGGTCGGCCGGCTAAAATGGCGGGTTGCGCGCGCAGCCGCCCGCGCCACTATTCCTCTTCCATGTCCGACGCTCCGACCTCCCCCGTTCCCGCCCCTGCCACCGACGACAACCAGCTCATCGCCGAACGGCGCGAAAAGCTGAAGGCGCTGCGCGCCGCGCAGGCCGAAGGCAGGGGGGTCGCGTTCCCGAACGACTTCAAGCCCGCCGATCGCGCAGCCGCGCTCGTTGCAACGCATGGCGAAACGGCCGCCGAGGTGCTCGAAGCCACGCCGGTCGCTGTCAGCGTGGCGGGCCGCATGATGCTCAAGCGGGTGATGGGCAAGGCCAGCTTCGCGACCGTGCAGGACGCGACCGGCCGCATCCAGCTCTACATCACGCGCGACGCCGTCGGCGAGGAGGCCTACGCCGAATTCAAGCACTGGGACCTGGGCGACATCGTCGGCGCCGAAGGCTCGGCCTTCAAGACCCGCACCGGCGAGCTCTCGGTCAAGGTCACGAAGCTGCGCCTGCTGACCAAGAGCCTGCGGCCGCTGCCCGACAAGTTCCACGGCATGGCCGACCAGGAGCAGAAGTACCGCCAGCGCTACGTCGACCTGATCACCGACGAGACGGCACGCGAGCGCTTCGCGGCGCGCAGCCGCGCTGTGAGCGCGCTGCGCGAATTCATGGTGGCCAACGACTTCCTCGAGGTCGAGACGCCGATGCTGCACCCGATCCCGGGCGGCGCCAACGCCAAGCCCTTCAAGACGCACCACAACGCGCTCGATCAGGAGATGTTCCTGCGCATCGCGCCCGAGCTCTACCTGAAGCGGCTGATCGTCGGCGGCTTCGAGCGCGTGTTCGAGATCAACCGGAGCTATCGCAACGAAGGCATCTCGGTGCGGCACAACCCCGAGTTCACGATGATGGAGTTCTACGCGGCCTACTGGAACTACCGCGACCTGATGGACTTCACCGAAACGCTGATCCGCACGATCGCGCAGAAGACCGTGGGCAAGCTCGAGCTCGAGTACCAGGGCAAGCCGGTCGACCTGAGCCAACCCTTCGAGCGGCTCACGATCCGCGAGGCGATCCTGAAGCACACGGAGGCGGGCGCGAACGTCGACGCCGCCGCCTGGCTGGTCAACGCGCTGCGCAAGCTCGGCCTGACCGAAGAGAAGGACAAGCTCTCGCAGCGCAGCCTGGCGAGCCTGCAGGTGATGTACTTCGAGGAGACCGTGGAAGAAAAGCTCTGGCAGCCGACCTTCATCATGGAGCACCCGACAGAGATCTCGCCACTGGCGCGCGCCAACGACGAGCGCCCCGAGGTGACGGAGCGCTTCGAGCTCTACATCACGGGCCGCGAATTCGGCAACGGCTTCAGCGAGCTCAACGACGCAGAAGACCAGGCCGCTCGCTTCAATGCGCAGGTCACGGCCAAGGACAGCGGCGACGACGAGGCGATGTTCTACGACCACGACTTCGTGCGCGCGCTGGAATACGGCATGCCGCCCACCGGCGGCTGCGGCATCGGCATCGACCGCCTGATGATGCTCCTGACCGACTCGCCGAGCATCCGCGACGTCATCCTGTTTCCTGCCTTGCGCCGGGAATCTTGAAGACGCCTGCGCCCGTCATCGGCATCGACTTCGGCACATCCAATTCCGCGGTCGCCTGCGTGGCGGGAAGCGGACTTGCCCGCATGCTGCCGGTGGAAGGGTCGGCGACGACGATCCCGACGGCCGTCTTCTTCAATACCGAAGACCGCAGCACGCATTTCGGGCGCGAAGCGATTTCGCTCTACCTCGCCGGCACCGAAGGCCGCTTGATGCGCTCGCTGAAGAGCCTGCTCGGCAGCTCCCTGATGCAGGATCAGACCGAGATCGACAACCAGCGGGTCAGCTTCGAGGAAATCATCGCGCTCTTCCTGTCGGAACTTGCGACGCGCGCCCAGCGGCAGCTCGGCGTCGAGCCTGCACGGGTCGTGATCGGTCGGCCGGTGCATTTCGTCGACGACGATGCCGCGCGCGACCGCGAGGCGGAGGCCACGCTGCGCCGAGCCGCGCAAAGCGCCGGTCTGGGCGAAGTCGGATTTCAGTACGAACCGATCGCGGCCGCTTTCGATTACGAGCGGCGCGTCACCCGTGAATCGCTGGTGCTGATCGTCGACATCGGCGGTGGCACCTCCGACTTCACGGTGGTGCGTCTCGGTCCCGAACGCATGGCGAAGGCAGATCGCTCCAGCGACGTGCTGGCCACCACGGGCGTGCACATCGGCGGCACCGATTTCGACCAGCGGCTCAGCGTCGAATGCGTGATGCCGCATTTCGGTTTCCGGCACATCGGCCCGCAAGGCCGCGAAGTGCCGAGCAGGACCTTCTTCGACTTGTCTTCCTGGCACCTGATCAACTGGCTCTATGCGCCGAAGGCGATCCGGCAGGTTCAGGAGTTGCGCATCAACTACCTCGACACGCAGCTGCACGACCGGCTCATGAGCGTGCTGGTGGACCGGCAAGGGCATCGCATCGCCAGCGAGGTGGAAGAAGCCAAGATTCGAACGTCCACGACGAACGACGACGTGGCCATCGATCTGTCCTTCGCGGAGGTGGATCTGGGCGCTGCCCTCACGGCGAACGGCATGGCCGGGCACCTGGCAGCGCTGCTCGACAACGTGGTTTCCTGCGCGCGCGAATGCGTGAAGCAAGGCGGCGCGACGGGCGACACGCTCGACGCCATCTATCTGACGGGCGGGTCATCGGCGCTGAGCCCGTTCCAGAGCGCGCTGCGACACGCGTTCCCGGGCACGAAGATCATCGAAGGCGATCTGTTCGGTGGCGTGGCCGCCGGGCTGGCCTACGCCGCTGCATGAAATACCTTTCCGCCTACCCCGCAGACCTGCGCGCCCAGGTCGAGCATCTCATCGCACAGGGCAGGCTCGGCGACTTGCTGCTGAAGCGCTACGGCGGCGTGCACGATATCCGCACCGACCGCGCGCTCTACGACTACGTGAGCGGCCTCAAGAACGAGTTTCTGCGCAATGCCGAACCGCTGTCCAAGGTGGCTTTCGACAACAAGCTGCACGTGATCCGCAACGCGCTCGGCACCCACACGACCATCTCGCGCGTGCAGGGCAGCAAGCTCAAGGCAAAGCGCGAGATCCGGGTTGCGAGCCTGTTCAAGGAGGTGCCGATCGAATGGCTGCGCATGATCGTCGTGCACGAGCTGGCACACCTGAAGGAGCGCGAGCATGACAAGGCCTTCTATCAGCTCTGCGCCCACATGGAGCCGGACTATCACCAACTCGAGTTCGACCTGCGCCTCTATCTGACGCACCTCGAAAGCGGTGGCCAGCGGCTCTGGTCGCCCGAAGTCTAGGGACGCGGAAGCATCGCCGCGGCGCGCCGGTAGGCCGGCGACTGCATGAGCGCGCCCCAATCGAGCGCCGGTGCACGTGGCAGGAGGCTGCGCCGGCGCGCCTCGCTGGCCGCATCCGGCTGCCAGCGGCCGCTGCGTCGGGCAGCGGCGAAGCCATCGAGCACTTCGTCGAGCACCGTGCTCTCGCCCACGCTCTGATTGCACAGCAGCGCGAGGTCGCAGCCGGCCTCGAGCGCAGCGAGCGCCGCTTCGGTGTAGCTCAGCAGCTCGCCCTCGATATGACGTGCGGCCTCCATGCTGAGGTCGTCGCTGAACACGGCGCCATCGAACCCCAGCTTGGCGCGCAGGATCTGCTGCAGCCATTTCGACGAAAAACCTGCGGGCCGGGCATCGACCTTGGGGTAGATCACGTGCGCCGGCATCACCGCCCCGAGCGTGCCGTTCAACCAGTCATAGGGTCGTGCGTCGTCGGCCAGGATGGCCTTGAGGCTGCGCCGGTCTATTGGAATCGCGACATGCGAGTCGGCCTTGACGAAACCATGGCCGGGGAAATGCTTGCCGCAATTGGCCATGCCCGCTTGCAAAAGTCCATGCGCCAGGCTTCGCGCGAGCAGCGCGACGACGCGCGGATCGCGATGGAAGCTGCGATCGCCGATCACGCTGCTTTCGCCGTAATCCAGATCGAGCACGGGCGTGAAACTGAAGTCGACGCCGCAGGCGCGGAGCTCGCCCGCAAGCACATGGCCGCAGGCGACCGCAACCTGGGCGGCGCGCAAGGGTTCGCTCAGCCAAAGTTCCCCCAGCACGCGCATGGACGGCAGCCGCGTGAAGCCGTCGCTGCGAAAGCGCTGCACGCGGCCGCCCTCGTGATCGACGCAAATGAGGATGTCGGGCCGGAGTGCCTTGATCTCGGCATTGAGGGCGCTCATCTGTGCGCGGTCCTGCCAGTTGCGTGCGAAATGGATCACGCCGCCCACCAGCGGATGCGCAAGACGGCGGCGATCGGCCGCGTTCAGTTCGGTGCCCGCGACGTCGATGATCAGCGGGGCATGCAGTACGTTGTTGGCCGTCATTTCTTGCGTTCGACCACGACGAAGCTCGCCGCGTAGTCGGTCTCGTCGGTCACGGTCACGTGCGCCATCAGATGCTCGGCCTCGAACCACTCCTTCAGCACGCCGTGGAGCACGATCACGGGCTTGCCGCTGCGCTGGTTCGCGATCTCGCACAGCCGCCAGCTCATCGGCATGCGCATGCCCTTGCCGATGGCCTTGCTGAAAGCCTCCTTGGCGGAAAAGCGCGTGGCCAGGTAGCGCAATCCGCGCTTCGGCCAGCGGGCGCTGCGCGCGCGCCAGACTTCGAGCTCGGCGTCGCTCAGCACACGCTGCGCGAAACGCTCGCCCTGGCGCTCGAAGGTCGCCTCGATGCGGCGGATGTCGCAGATGTCGGTGCCGATGCCGTAAATCATTTCAGCACCCGCCCGGCCGCCCGAAGGGTGCTGAGCGCCCCCTCGGGGGGCAGCGAGTACACGAAGTGACGAGCGTGGGGGCCCATTTACGTAGCCTCTTGGATGCAGCGCAGATAGTCCTTGGTGGCCGCGGCGTAGCCGAGCTCTAAGGCGTCAGAAACGAAGGCATGGCCAATCGAGACCTCGCGCACGTTGGGCACGGCCCGCAGGAATTCCGTGAGGTTGTCCCGGCTCAGGTCGTGACCGGCGTTGACTTCGAGACCGGCGGCCTGCGCGGCGCGCGCCGCCTGCACGTAGAGTTGCAGCACGGCATCCGCCCTGGAAGTGCCGCGCGAGGAGGCATAGCCTTCGGTGTAGAGCTCGATGCGATCGGCGCCGGCCGCCTTGGCCGCCGCCATCATGTCGGGCTCCGGATCCATGAACAGGCTCACGCGAACGCCCAGCGCCTTGGTTTCGGCGATCAGTGGGCGCAGTCGCTCGGCGTCGTAAGGAAAATTCCAGCCGTGGTCGCTGGTCGACTGGGTTTCGCTGTCGGGCACGAAAGTGGCCTGGTGCGGGCGCAGCTCGCGCACGAAATCCATCAGGTTGTGGAAAGGGTTGCCCTCGATGTTGAACTCGGCCTGCGGCCAGTCCTTGGCCAGCAGCCCCGAGAGGTCATGCACGTCCCGCGGGCGGATGTGGCGTTCGTCCGGCCTGGGGTGCACGGTGATGCCGTGCGCGCCGGCGTCCAGGCACAGCGCAGCGGCGAAGAGCACGCTCGGGATCCCGAGATGCCGGGTGTTGCGCACCAGCGCAACCTTGTTGAGATTGATCGACAGGGAAGTGCTCATAGGGCTTGCAAATCTCTCATCATCTGGCGCGTGCGCAGCATGCTCACGCCGCAATGGTAGTTGAGCAGCGTGCGCAGCTGGTTGCGCAAGGCACTGTTGGTGCCGGCGTTCATCAGGGCGACCAGGCGCAGCGTGGCGGGGAACGGCGCTCGGTCCCCGAGCGCGCGCTCCAAGGCCTGCCATTCGGCGCCGCTCAACGCGGCTTCGTCGTCGGCAGCCTGGCGCAGGCCCGCTTCGGGCACCAGGGTGTAGCGCATCTCGGCCTGCAGCGGCGCCAGCGTGAGGGTCTGGGCATCGAGCGCCGGCAGCAGTCCGACCTCGCGCAGCAGCAGAAGCTCGAAGGCGCGCAGCGCCGCCGCCTGGGTGGCGGCCTGGGCGTCCGCATGGTCGCCCGCCAGCACCTGCACCGCACCGGCATAGGCGTCGAACAGCGCCTCGTGCGCGTCGTCCCGGGCCAGCAAGCGCAGCAGGAGCTCGTTGAGGTAGTAGCCCGACAGCAGGGCCTCGCCGGTCGGCATCACGTGGCCGCCCATCCATTCGGCGGCCTTGAGCGTGCGGATCTCGGCGTCGCCGCCGTAGGAAAGCTGCAGCGGCTGCAGCGGCAGCAGCACCGGGCGAAAGTTGGAACTGGGCCGCTTGGCGCCTTTCGCCACCAGCGCGATGCGGCCGTGATGGCGGGTGAAGACCTCGAGGATCAGGCTGGACTCGCTCCAGTCGTAGCGGTGGAGCACGTAGGCCGGCTCGTGCGAAATGCGGTGCGCGGCGGCCATCTCAGCCTCCCACGCTGGCCAACGGATGACTCACTCGTAGCCGAAGGAGCGGACGCGAGCCTCGTCGTCCGCCCACCCGGAACGCACCTTGACCCAGAGTTCCAGGAACACCTTGGCATCCGCCAGCTTCTCGAGCTCCTGCCGCGTCTCGGTGCCGATGCGCTTGATGCGTTCGCCCTTGTCGCCGATCACCATCGCCTTGTGGCCGTCGCGCTCGACGACGATCGTGGCGGCGATCCGCAGCAGGCGCTTCTGGCCCTTGCGCGCAGGCGGCTCTTCCTCGAACTTGTCGATCACGACGGTCGAGGTGTAGGGCAGCTCGTCGCCGGTGAGGCGGAACAGCTTTTCGCGCACCAGCTCGCTCGCGAGGAAGCGTTCGCTGCGATCGGTGAGTTCGTCTTCGGCATACCACCAAGCCTGCTCGGGCAGGTACTTTTCGCAAATGCCGAACAGGCGCTCGATGTCCTTCGGGTTCTTGGCCGACATGGGGACGAACTCGGCGAAGGCGTGTTTCTGCTGCATCGTCTGCAACCAAGGCGCGATGTCGCCCCGGCGATGCACGTTGTCGAGCTTGTTGGCGATCAGCACCGTCGGAATGCCGGCGCCGAGCAGCTTGAGCACGCGTTCGTCGGCCGGCGTGAAGCTGCCGGCTTCCACCACGAACAGGATCAGGTCCACGTCCGACACCGCGCCCACCACCGTCTTGTTGAGGGACCGATTGAGCGCGTTGGCGTGCAGCGTCTGGAAGCCAGGCGTATCGACGAAGACGAACTGCGTCGACCCCAGCGTGCGCATGCCGGTGATGCGGTGGCGCGTGGTCTGCGCCTTGCGCGAGGTGATGCTGATCTTCTGGCCAACCAGCGCGTTCAGCAAGGTCGACTTGCCGACGTTGGGCTTGCCGACGATGGCCACCAGGCCGCAGCGCTGCGAAGGATTCGGCCCCGCGGCGTCCTCGCCCTCCGCGGGGGGTATGGTGAGGGAATCGATGGGGTCGTTCATTGGGGTGCCTTTGCCGCGCCGCGCGCCTTGAGCCGGATCAACATGGCCGCCGCGGCGGCCTGCTCACCGGCGCGGCGCGAGCCGCCGATGCCGCGTTCGCTGAGGCCCAGATCGGGCACCGCGCATTCGACATCGAAAGTCTGTTTGTGCGCCGCGCCCAGCGTGCCGACCACGCGATAGACCGGCAGCTTCATTTTCTGACCCTGCAGCCATTCCTGCAATTCGGTCTTCGGGTCCTTGGCCACCGCCTCCATGCGCGGCGTGATCGCCACCGATTCGTAGAGCCGGCGCACCAGCGCCTGCGCCGGGCCATAGCCGGCGTCGAGGTAGACGGCGCCGATCAGGGCCTCGAGCGCGTCGGCCAGGATCGAGGGCCGGTTCGGGCCACCCGAGCGCGCCTCGCCCTCGCCGAGCCGCAGCAGGGGGGACAGCGCGAGCTTGAGCGCCAGTTGGTGCAGCGTCTCCTGCTTGACCAGGTTGGCCCGCACGCGGGAGAGATCGCCTTCGGGCAATTCCGACAGGCGCTCGTAGAGAAGGTGGGCGACGGCCAGGTTCAGCACCGAATCGCCCAGGAACTCGAGCCGCTCGTTGTGGTCGGCCGAAAAGCTGCGATGCGTCAGCGCAAGCTGGAGCAGCCGCGCGTCCGAGAACGAATGCTGGAGGCGCGCCTGCAACGCGGCAAGACCACCTTCGTTCACAGTGCGGTCGACGCCGGGCCGGCGTGGGCGTGGGCGTGGGGGCGTTTCATCCTAGCGGGACTGGCCCTTGTATTTCAGCAGCAGGAAAGCCGGGCCAAACAGATGAATTTCGCGCTCGTAGGAATAAGACACCACGACCTTGTCGCCGACCTTCTGCACGTCGAGGTCCTTGCCGGTGACCGATTTGAAGTCGTCGATGGCCTGCGCACGATCGAAGATGGCACGGACTTCGGGCACTGTCGTGCCTTCCTTGGCCTTGTTGGCGGCCTTGTCGATCGCCTGGTATTCGATCAGGGTCGGGATCACCTGCGCGGCAACCACGCCCAGGCAGGCCAGCACGCCCGCGACGAACAGCAGCCCGATGAACGAGATGCCGCGCTGACCCCGTTTGGATTGACTTCTTGCTCTCATGCCCTCTATCCCTCGAATGAAAAGCTCGATTATTGGAATCCGCCGATGCGCTTGAGATTGCCGAAATTCATCCAGACGAAGAAGGCCTTGCCCACGATGTTCTTGTCCGGAACGAAACCCCAATAGCGCGAGTCGAGCGAATTGTCGCGGTTGTCGCCCATCATGAAATACTGGCCCGCGGGCACCTTGCACACCACGCCCTCGACACTGTAGCGGCAATTTTCCTGATTCGGGAACGCCATGATCTCGACCTCCGAGAGTCCCGCGCGTCGAGTGTCGTCGTTGAGCAGCCTGTGCTCCTTGCCGCCCAGGTTCTCGGAATACTGCTTGAGGTAGCGCATCGCCTCCTCGTCGAAATAGTCGGGCACCGGCTGCTTGTTGACCGGCTGGCCATTGATGGTGAGCTTCTTATTGAGGTAGGCCACCTCGTCGCCGGGCACGCCGATCACGCGCTTGATGTAGTCCATGCTCGGCTTGGGCGGGTAGCGGAACACCATCACGTCACCGCGCGCCGGCGGCGTGCCGTCGGTCATCTTGGTGTTGATGACCGGCAGCCGCAGGCCGTAGGTGAACTTGTTCACCAGGATCAGGTCGCCGGTGAGCAGGGTCGGCATCATCGAGCCCGAAGGAATCTTGAAGGGTTCGAACAGGAAGGAACGCAGCAGGAACACGGCCAGGATCACCGGGAACAGGCCCGCGGTCCAGTCGAGCCACCACGGCTGCATGACCAGACGCTCGCGTGCCTTGGTGTCCACGGTGTCGACCTGCGTGATGCCCTGGCGAGCCAGCTCTTCGCGGCGCTGGGCCAGCGATGCATCCAGCGCATCGGCTGCCTGCCGGCGCTTCGGCAGGAAATAGAAGCGCTCCGCCAGCCAGTAGAGGCCGGTGACGACGGTGGCCAGGAACAGCAGCAGCGCAAAGTTGCCTTCGACCGCGCCGAAGTACCAGGCACCGATATAGCCGACGAAAGCCGCGAGGATCAGGGAGGTGAGGAATGCCATTCTTCTTAGTCTTCGACTTGCAGGATGGCGAGGAAGGCCTCTTGCGGGACCTCGACCGAGCCGATCTGCTTCATTCTTTTTTTGCCCGCTTTCTGCTTCTCGAGCAGCTTCTTCTTGCGGGTGATATCGCCGCCGTAGCACTTGGCAAGCACGTTCTTGCGCAGCGCCTTGATTGTCTCACGCGCGATGATGTTGGCCCCGATGGCGGCCTGGATCGCGACGTCGAACATCTGGCGGCTGATGATCTCGCGCATCTTGGAAACGACCGCCCGGCCGCGGTACTGGCTCTGGCTGCGGTGCACGATGATCGACAGCGCATCGACCTTCTCGCCGTTGAGCAGGATGTCGACCTTCACGACATCCGAGGCGCGGTATTCCTTGAACTCGTAGTCCATCGACGCGTAGCCCCGGCTGACCGACTTCAGCTTGTCGAAGAAGTCCAGCACGATCTCGCCGAGCGGCATCTCGTAGGTCAACATGACCTGCCGGCCGTGGTAGGCCATGTTCATCTGGACGCCGCGCTTCTGGTTGGCCAGCGTCATCACGGCGCCGACGTACTCCTGCGGCATGTACAGATGCACGGTGACGATCGGCTCGCGGATCTCCGACATCTTGCCGACGTCGGGCATCTTGGACGGGTTCTCGACCATGATCACTTCGCCGTCGTTCTTCATGACCTGGTAGACCACGCTGGGCGCGGTCGTGATGAGGTCCTGGTCGAACTCGCGCTCGAGCCGCTCCTGCACGATCTCCATGTGCAGCAGGCCGAGAAAGCCGCAACGGAAGCCGAAGCCCAGCGCCTGCGATACCTCCGGCTCGTAGTGCAGCGAGGAATCGTTGAGCTTGAGCTTCTCGAGCGCGTCGCGCAGCGAGTCGTACTCGCTGGCTTCCGTCGGGTAGAGGCCGGCGAACACCTGCGGCTGGATTTCCTTGAAGCCGGGCAAGGCCTCGGTGGCCGTGGCGGCCGCGCCGCCCGTCCCGGCCTTGATCAGCGTGACCGTGTCGCCCACCTTCGCCGCCTGCAACTCCTTGATGCCGGCGATGATGAAGCCCACCTCGCCCGCTTCGAGCGATTGGCGAACTTCGGTCGCCGGAGTGAACACGCCGAGGTTGTCGGCGTTGTAGGTCGCACCCGACGCCATCATCTTGATGCGTTCGCCTTTCGCGAGGCGACCGTCGACCACGCGCACGAGCATCACGACGCCCACATACGCGTCGAACCAACTGTCGACGATCATCGCCCGCAATGCTGCGTCGGGGTTGCCTCGCGGCGCCGGCACCTTGGCCACGATGGCTTCGAGAATCTCGTCGATGCCCATGCCGGTCTTCGCCGAGCACGGGATCGCATCGGTCGCATCGATGCCGATCACGTCTTCGATTTCGGATTTCGCGTTGTCGGGATCAGCCTGTGGCAGATCCATCTTGTTGAGCACCGGCACCACCTCGACGCCGAGATCGAGCGCGGTGTAGCAGTTGGCAACGGTCTGCGCTTCGACGCCCTGGCTCGCGTCGACGACGAGCAGTGCGCCTTCGCATGCCGACAGCGAGCGGCTCACTTCATAAGAGAAGTCGACATGGCCCGGCGTGTCGATCAGATTGAGGTTGTAGACCTGCCCATCGCGCGCCTTGTAGTGCAATGCGGCGGTCTGTGCCTTGATGGTTATCCCACGCTCCTTCTCGATGTCCATCGAGTCGAGCACTTGCGCCTCCATCTCGCGTTCGGCGAGCCCGCCGCAGCGCTGGATCAAGCGGTCTGCAAGCGTTGACTTGCCATGATCGATGTGCGCAATGATCGAAAAGTTTCTGATGTGATTCATCAACGGGAACGCTTAAGTACTTGAATTGGCTCGTGCGCAGAAGGCGACAGGCAAGAAAAAAGGGCGCGTCCGCAAGAGACGCGCCCTGAACCAACAAGCAATGGCAACTGCAGTAGTTGGAACTTCATTGTAGGCAAAAAGGGGGGCGCGTACAGACAGGCCAAGGCCCCGGAACGGTCGTTGCAGGTCAGCAACATGGAACTTATAAACAACTTATCCACAGAATCGGTGGATCGATTTCTTAACAACTTGTGGGCGATCTGTGGAGCATCGGTGGACGGCCGAGAGGAATCTCGCATCGTGAAGAAGCCTGTCCGGCTTATGCGTCGACCTCTGGCCGATGAGGCCGTATTCTACTGAAAATCATCATTAGCCTCCTTATAAGTTAGTAAACGCAAACTAATTTAAGGGCCTCGAGGTGCCAAAAAAATTTTGTTTCGGCGGTTGCCAGAATGCGAAAGCGGCCGAAAAAAAGCCCCAAACCCGAGTGCCGGGTGGGGCCACTTGACGCCAAGCGCCAGATCAGCGTGAAGGCCGGATCAAGGCATATTGCGCCCAGTCGCCGCGGCGGAACAGCACGCTGACCGGCTTGGTCTTGTCTGCCTTCACCAGTGCGGCTTCGAACTCCTTGGCGTTGGCCACCTCGGTGTTGTTGATGGCCAGCACGATATCTCCCTCGCGCAGACCAGCCCGCGTGGCCGCGTCGGTGGCGGTGTCGATCTTCACGCCGCCTTTGAGTTTGAGCTCCTTCTTCTGCGCCTCGGTGAGGTCGCTGACCGCGAGCCCCATGGACTTGGCGGCGGCAGATGCCTGCGGCTTGGCTGCGGGCTCCTCTTTTTCGGCCGCCCGCTTGACGGGCTTGTCGGGCTCGATCTCCGCGATCGTCACGGCGAGATCGCGCGAATTGCCGCGACGGAACACGGTGAGCGAACTCTTGGTGCCGGGCTTGGTATTGCCCACGAGGCGCGGCAGATCGCTGGGCTTCTCGATGGCCTTGCCGTCGAACTTGGTGATGATGTCGCCCGGCTCGATGCCGGCCTTCTCGCCCGGCGAGCCGGCCTCGACCCCGCGCACCAAGGCACCCTGCGCCTTCCCAAGGCCGATGGATTCGGCCACGTCCTTCGTGACCTGGTCGATCTGCACGCCGATGCGTCCGCGCGAAACGCGGCCGTTCGCGCGCAGCTGGTCGCTTACGCGGATCGCTTCGTCGATCGGGATCGAGAACGAGATGCCCATGAAGCCGCCCGAGCGCGAGTAGATTTGGCTGTTGATCCCGACCACTTCACCGCGCATGTTGATCAACGGGCCGCCCGAGTTGCCGGGGTTGATGGCGACGTCCGTCTGGATGAAAGGCAAATAATCGCCGGTGTCGCGCTGCTTGGCGCTCACGATGCCCGCAGTCACGGTGTTCTCGAGACCGAAGGGCGAACCGATGGCCATCACCCATTCGCCGACGCGCAGCCTGGAGATGTCACCAACCTTCACCGCCGGCAGACCGGTTGCCTCGATCTTCACGACCGCAACGTCGGTGCGCTTGTCCGCGCCGATCAGCCTGGCCTTGAATTCGCGCTTGTCGACAAGCGTCACCAGCACCTCGGATGCGCCATCAACGACGTGCGCGTTGGTCATGACGAAACCGTCGGTCGTCAGGATGAAGCCGGAACCCACGCCGCGCGGGCGCTCTTCTTCCTGAGGCTGCTGGGGCCGGTTCGGACGCGGCCCCTGGCGCGGAATGTTCGGCATCGGCTGGCCGAAGAAGCGGCGGAAGAATTCCTGCATCTCCTCGTCCATATCGGCGTTGCCGCTGCGCTGCGTCACCTTTTCGACGGTCCGGATATTGACCACCGAAGGTCCGACCTGATCGACCAGATCGGTGAAATCCGGGAGAACACGGGCTTGCGCATGCGCGGGCGCGACGGGCAGCAGCGCAGCGCCGGAGGCCAGCGCAAGCACGCCGGCCATCAGGAATGAACGGATTTTGTTCTTCTCGAACTTGAACATCATCGGTTTCCTTCGTTTGAGAGACCTGTAAACAACAACGATCAATATGGCGACTCAACGTGCGCGAACAAGACTTTGCGCAAACGCATCGAGCGTTTGCGGCGGCACTTCTCCGACGGCAGTCAGCCACCAGTCGCCATCCTTGCCCGGCAGCCGGCGCGTCAGCGTGTAGGTGGCGCCGAGCGCCAGCAGGACTTCCCGCGGCTGGCGCTGCGCGTCGTAAGGCTCGACGAACAGCGAGACCGACGCAAGGCCATCGGAAAAAGTCCACTGCATCGTGTGCCCCTGCGCAGCGCTTCCTGCAACCCCCGCGGGACGCCGATAGCAGCTGACCGGCTTGAAGCCGGCGATGGGCGCGCGCAGCGACCACCCCTCTTTCGTGGCCGTGGTGCGCTCGAGCTCGGATTTCTCTACGCGATAACCCGCGGTGCTGCCCATCATCTGTGCAAGGGCTTGCGCTTTGACCGGCGGGTCGAGCTGAAGTTCGGAAAATGCGGACTGTTCGATTACGCGGTTCTCACCGTCGATGGTCTGCAGCTTCACCACCAAGCCCGATCGGCGCTCGCTCCAGACGCGGTAGCCGAAACGCAGCCCGTCGCGCGGCTCCAACTGCACCACGTCGGCATCGAAGCCCGCGACGCGGTCCTTGCCCAGCACGCGTGCACCGTAGAGGTCGCCGATGGAGGAGTCGGGGGTACCGAGCAGGTTCGGGAACAGCTCGAGGTTTTCGCGCTTCTCGCTCTTCACGACCTTCGTCTCAGGCAGAAAGGTCATCACGTGGTCGTTGCGCCTGAAGGTCGAGCGCGGCGGCCCAGACAAGGCCTCAATGCGCTCCATCTGGAGGTCACCCTCGCACACATGCCAGATGCGGGCACTCGACAGACTGCCGGCGGGTGCCGATACAACGAAAGTTCCGACGTAAGAACGCTGCCGCGAAGCGGCATGCATACGCTGCAACCATTCGACCACGCCCAAGGTCGGCGTCTCGCCGCCGGCTGGGCTGACCGAACTCTTCACTGACGGCAAGGGCGTCCGGTTCTGAGCCATCACGGCCTGTGCCGCGCAAAGCGCGGCAATGAGAACCACAGCACCACGCGCGGAAATCAGCATCGGAACGGTCATTGCAAGGGCTGCGGACGCGTGATCAACGCGATGGCCCATCGAAGGTGGCGTTGCGCAGGAAGCCGGAAGGCATCTGCGAGGCACCGCCCGCTTGCTGGTGCGCTTCGAGCAACTGATCCAGCCGCGGATCACGCAGCATGACCTGCGGATTGCCATTTCCGACGATGACCCGCATCGGCGCGAGGTTGGAGGGCGTCTGCTGCGAAGAATTCGACGCAGCGAGCACCGAACTCGAGCCTTGCTGTTGCGCCAGTTGCGCAGCGGCCGGCTGCGGGCCGGTGCTCCCAATCCAGTTCCAACCGATGGCCGCTGCAGCCGCCAGCGATGCCGCACCGGCCACGAGCTTCCATCGGAACACCGGTTCGTTGGCGGCCTCGACATGGTGCACGACGGGCTTTACCACCTCGGGCGCCAGCATCGGGGCGGACGGCTCGGCCGCCAGCCGCTGCTGGAGCCGCGACAGGAACACCGAGGTATCGCTGCAGGCGGAGTGCACGCCGGAACGCAACACTTCCCCGACCAGATGATAGGTATGCCAGGTCGCGCGCAGATCGTCGTCCGTGCAGACCTTCTCGATCACCTGTGCGAACTCGTCGTCCCGCAGATGGCCGTCGGCCAGCGCGGAAATCTGTTCATGGACTGTGCTTGTGTGCTTCATTTCATTCACCTGCTTACCAACGCTTGCCGGACTGGTTGTCCAGCAGCGGCTTGACCCTTGCCGAAATAGCTTCGCGGGCCCGGAAAATCCGCGAGCGTACGGTACCGATCGGACAATTCATCACCTCGGCGATCTCTTCGTAGCTCATGCCTTCGATCTCGCGCAGGGTCACCGCCTGCCGCAGCTCGGCCGGTAGTGCTTCCATTGCAGCTTCGACGGCGGCCGCGATTTCGTTGGCGGCCATGACGGATTCGGGCGTCTCGTCGCTGATTGGTTCGTTTCCGGGCCGGTAAGTTTCATCCTCGTCCTCAGAAGACGAACGCAATGCGCTCTCAGAAACGGTCGGATCGCGTTTCATGTCCACCAGGGCCTTCTTGGCGGTATTGACGGCGATGCGGTAGAGCCAGGTGTAAAACTGCGCCTCGCCCCTGAACTGGTGCAGGGCGCGGTAGGCGCGGATGAAGGTCTCCTGCGCGATGTCCTCTACCAGGTTCACGTCGCGCACCATGCGGCCGATGAGCCGTTCGATCCGGCGCTGGTATTTGATGACGAGCAGTTCGAAAGCCTTCTGATCGCCTGCGATCGTGCGCTGGACCAGTTGAAAGTCGACCTCCCCGGGCCTCACCTCTGCAGGGGGCGCATCGGTCAAGCCGGTGTCGGGCGGCACGGGCGGTGGAGAGGCTGTCATGAAAGAGGATGGTGCGAGCCGGATGCCGCTGGCTGCCGGGACTCGGCAACCGGGCCGGCCAGCGGGGCGCGCGAATATACCGCACGGCGCAGATCCTGCCAGCGCTCCGGCAGAGTGCTCCGGTCGAGCCAGACCCAGCGTCGCACACGACGCGCTTCGGTCAGGCACAGGAGCAGCGAAAATTGGAAATCCAGGGCGACTTTCACCCCCGCTCGCAACCCCGCAGAGTCCGCAAGCGACCAATGCCGGCCGTCGAAGCTCAGTTCCGTGAACGCGGTGCGTCGCAGCGTGCTCCGCCATGCCGCAGCGCCGGCCCCGACGACGCTGAGCGCCAGCAGCCCGATCCGCCAATCCGGGTCGTCGAGCCGATAGCACGCTGCGGCCGCGCAGCACGCGCCGCAGGCCCAGATGATCGAGAGCAACCGATCAGCGTTGCGCGAACGGCCCACCGGATAACTCACCGATGGGGCGTCGTGCATGGGTCAAGGAAAATCAAGCGCGCTTGAACACCAGCGTGCCGTTGGTGCCGCCGAAGCCGAAGTTGTTCTTGACCGCGACGTCGATCTTGAGATCGCGCGCCTCATTGGCGCAGTAATCGAGATCGCACTCCGGATCTTGATTGAAGATGTTGATCGTCGGCGGACTTTTCTGGTGATGCACAGCCAGCACGGTAAACACCGACTCGATGCCGCCGGCACCGCCGAGCAAGTGGCCGGTCATCGACTTGGTCGAGTTCACCACCAGCTTCTTCGCATGGTCGCCAAAAGCATTCTTGATCGCATTGGTTTCGTTGATGTCGCCGATCTGCGTCGAGGTGCCATGCGCGTTCAGGTATTGGACCTGATCGGCGTTGACGCCCGCATTCTTCAAGGCCATGTCCATCGAGCGGCGGGGTCCGTCGACATCGGGCGCGGTCATGTGGAAGGCGTCGGCGCTCATGCCGAAGCCGGACACTTCGGCGTAGATCTTGGCGCCGCGCGCCTTGGCGTGCTCGTACTCCTCGAGCACCAGAACGCCGGCACCCTCACCGAGCACGAAACCGTCGCGGTCGCGATCCCAGGGGCGCGACGCCGTGGCCGGATCTTCGTTGCGGGTGGACAGTGCGCGCGCCGCGGCAAAGCCCCCGATACCGAGCGGCGACACCGTGGATTCCGAGCCGCCTGCAATCATCACATCGGCATCGCCGTACTCGATCATCCGAGCAGACGTACCAATCGCATGCAAACCGGTCGTGCAGGCAGTGACGATCGCGATGTTCGGGCCCTTGAAGCCATATTTGATGGACACGTGGCCGGAGATCATGTTGATGATCGATGCCGGCACGAAGAACGGCGACACGCGGCGCGGGCCGCGGTTGGTCAGTTCGCCGTGCGTGGCCTCGATCATGGGGAGTCCCCCGATCCCTGAGCCGATGTTGCAGCCGATGCGAACGGCTTCTTCATAGCTCAGGGCCTCGCCGGTCGGCAAGCCGCTGTCCTGCACCGCCTGGATCGCAGCAGCGAGCCCGAGATGGATGAAGCGATCCATGTGGCGCGCTTCCTTCTCGGGAATGTATTGCGTGATGTCGAAGCCCTTGACCTCGCCTGCGAACTTGCAGGCAAAGGCGCTCACATCGAACTTGGTGATGGTGTCGACGCCCGACTTCCCGGCCAGCAGATTGGCCCAGGACTCGGCGACAGTGTTTCCGACAGGGGCAATGCAACCAAGCCCAGTGACGACGACGCGGCGTTTGGTCATGCCGGCAAACCTTTCTGGAAGCACTGAGGCCGTTGTGCGGCGCGTGCAGGCTTGGAAGCCGCCGGCCGGAACGGAAACTCAGCGTGGCCGATATCAGGCCTTTTGATTCTTGGTGGCGTAGTCGACGGCGTTCTGGACAGTCGTGATCTTCTCGGCGTCTTCATCCGGGATCTCGATGCCAAATTCGTCTTCGAGTGCCATCACCAGTTCGACCGTGTCGAGCGAGTCAGCACCGAGGTCCGCCACGAAAGCCTTTTCATTGGTGACCTGGGACTCTTCAACGCCGAGTTGTTCGGCAATGATTTTCTTGACACGTGCTTCGATATCGCTCATTTGGTTCCCTCTGAGGGTTGTAGGTAATCGGTGGATTTTAGCCGGCCGCATTGTGGCATCCGCCCCAAGGCCGTACGGTAAAAGAATTGCGCTACTGCGCTTACATGTGCATGCCGCCGTTGACGTGCAGTTCCTGGCCCGTCACATAGGAGGCTTGGGGCGAAGCCAGGTAGGCAACGGCATGCGCGATGTCAGCCGGCTTGCCCAGGTGGCCGAGCGGAATCTGCGACAGCAGCGCCTGCTGCTGCGCCTCGGGCAGGCTGGCGGTCATGTCGGTCTCGATAAAGCCCGGCGCCACGCAGTTGACCGTGATGCTGCGGCTTCCGAGTTCGCGTGCCAACGCGCGCGTCATGCCCGCCACGCCAGCCTTGGCGGCCGCATAGTTGGCCTGGCCGGCGTTGCCGGAAGCGCCGACGACGCTGGTGATGCTGACGATCCGGCCGTAGCGCTGCTTCATCATGGGGCGGATCACCGCACGGGAAAGACGGAAAACGGCTTTGAGATTGGTGTCGAGCACCGCATCCCAATCCTCGTCCTTGAGGCGCATGGCGAGCATGTCGCGGGTGATGCCGGCATTGTTGACCAGCACGTGGATCGCGCCATAGGTCTTGACGATCTCGTCGACCAGCGCTTCGACCGCCGGCCCATCATTGACGTCGAGCGCACACCCCCGCCCGCCATGGGCGGCGAGCGCGGCCGAGATTCTGTTCGCGCCTTCTTCGGTGGTGCCGGTCCCGATGACCATGAGACCGCGCTGGGCCAGTTCGAGCGCGATCGCCGCACCGATACCGCGCGAAGCGCCGGTGACCAATGCGACCTGGCCTTCGAATTTTGGAGTGCTCATAAAAGAATAATGTTGGAGCCCGGCGTTCAGCCGCCGAGCAGTTGTCTTGTTTCTGCGAGCGTTGCCGGGTCATACACCGAGGCCGCGGCGAGCTCGGGCGCAATGCGTTTGATCATGCCGGCAAGCACCCTGCCGGGGCCGCATTCAACGACGACCTCCACGCCACGCGCCTGCAAGGCCTGCACGCTTTCGACCCAGCGCACAGGACCCGCCGCTTGGCGCACCAACGCGTCGCGAATCCGGGCCGGGTCGGTTTCGACCGCCACGTCGATGTTGTTGAGCACGGGGATCTGGGGCGCGGCCAGGCTGAGCGATGCCAGCCGCTCTTCCAGCGCTTCGGCGGCCGGCTTCATCAGGCTCGAATGGAAAGGCGCCGACACCGGCAACGGCAGTGCCCGCTTGGCGCCCTGGGCCTTGAGCACTTCGCAGGCCTTTTCGACCGCGGCCTTGCTGCCCGCGATCACGGTTTGCATCGGATCGTTGAAGTTCACCGCTTCGACGATTTCGGCGCTGCCGGTGCCGAACGAGGCTGTCACTTCGGCACAACCTGCTTTCACCTTGCCGGCATCCATGCCGAGGACCGCCGCCATGGCACCCGCCCCCACGGGCACGGCCTGCTGCATGGCGCGCGCGCGGAAACGCACCAGTGGCGCCGCCTGCGCGAGCGTCAAGACGCCGGATGCCACCAAGGCGGAATATTCGCCCAGCGAATGACCGGCAACGACCGAGGGCTTGGCGCCGCCTTCCGCCAACCAGGCCCGCCAGGACGCGATGCCGGCGACCAGCATCACGGGCTGCGTATTCGTAGTGAGCGCCAGCGCCTCCTTGGGGCCCTCGTGGATCAAGCGCGAAACATCTTCATCCAAGGCATCGGATGCTTCCTGCAGGGTCTCGGTCACGACCGGATGGTCGCCCCATGCGTCGAGCATGCCGACCGCCTGCGAGCCCTGGCCGGGAAATACGAAAGCGAAGGATTTCATTGTTTTGCGTCTCCAATCGCGCGCGACTGCCCTCTTCGGGGCAACGCGCTGCATTACATGGTCAACAGGACTGCGCCCCAAGTGAAGCCGCCGCCAACGCCTTCCAGCATCACCGTATCGCCCTTCTTCACCTTGCCTGCGCGCACCGCCTCGTCCAATGCCAGGGGGATAGAGGCCGCAGAGGTGTTGCCATGCTCGTTGACCGTCACGATCAGCTTCTCGAGCGGCAGCTTCAGCTTCCGCGCGGTGCCTTCCATGATGCGGATGTTGGCCTGATGGGGAATCAGCCAGTCGATGTCGGCATCGGTCTTGCCCGCCTTCTGCAAGGTGGCGCGTGCGGCCTCTTCCAGCACGCGCACGGCCAGCTTGAAAACAGCCTGCCCGTCCATGTGAAGCAGCGGCGTGCCAAGCACGTTGCCGCCCGAGACGTGGCCCGGCACGCAGAGGATGCCCACGTGCTTGCCATCGGCATGCAGGTCGCTGGCAAGAATCCCGGGCTCGTCGCTGGCCTCGAGCACCACGGCGCCGGCACCGTCACCGAACAGGACGCAGGTGGTGCGGTCGTTGAAGTCGAGGATGCGCGAAAAAACCTCAGCGCCGACGATCAGCGCGCACTTGGCGCTTCCGGTGCGGATCATGGCGTCGGCCACCGTCATCGCATAGACGAAGCCGCTGCACACCGCCTGTACGTCGAATGCAGGACAGCCCGCGATGCCCAACTTGTTTTGAAGAATGGCTGCCGACGACGGGAACACCATGTCAGGGGTCGAGGTCGCGACGATGATCAGGTCGACCTCGCCAGCACTGCGACCAGCCGCTTCCAGCGCATTCTTTGCGGCCTCCAGCCCCAGTTCGCTGCTCGTGACTTCGGGTGCGGCGAAGTGCCGAGCGCGAATGCCCGTGCGCTCGATGATCCATTGATCAGAGGTCTCGATGCCACGCGTGGCCAATTCGCGGGCGAGGTCGTCGTTGGTCACTCGGCGCGGGGGCAGGTAGCTGCCGGTGCCGGTGATGCGGGAAAAAGGAGTCATCAAACGTGGAGCGCCGCCGTGTCGACCGGCGTCGCCGGTTCTTGTCGCGCGAGGAGTGGCGCGGCGTGGGCGATGCGGGCCCGCACGCGATCGAGCAGGTTGTTGCGAGCGGCATCATAAGCGCGATCGAGCGCATGACCGAAGGCCACTTCGTCAGCCGAGCCATGGCTCTTGAAAACGAGTCCGCGCAGGCCGAGCAAGGCCGCGCCGTTGTACCGCCGATGGTCGAGGCGGCGCTTGAGGGCCTTTAGAACCGGATACGAGACGATCGCAGCAAATTTGCTGAAAATACCGCTGGAATACTCGATGCGAAGGAAGTCGACGATCATCGAAGCCACGCCCTCGGTGGCCTTCAATGTGACATTGCCAACAAAACCGTCACAGACGACGATGTCGGTCGTCCCTTTGAAAATGTCGTTACCCTCGACGTTGCCGTAGAAGTTCAAATCCTGGGAATTGGCCGCTTTCCGAAGCAATTGACTTGCTTTTTTGATCGTTTCGCTGCCCTTGATCGCCTCTTCCCCGACATTGAGAAGTCCGACGGACGGCGACTCGTTGCCTGTCAGGGCGGACACCAGCGCAGAACCCAACACGGCGAACTGCAACAGATCTTCAGCATCACAATCCACATTGGCGCCGAGATCGAGCACCGTTGTCGCCCCGCCCTTGCTGTTCGGAAGCTGAGGAGCGATGGCCGGCCTGTCGATACCATCCAAGGTCTTGAGCAAGTAACGAGCGATCGCCATCAAGGCGCCGGTGTTGCCAGCAGAAATCGCGGCCTGCGCGGCGCCGTCCTTCACTTGCTGAATCGCGACGCGCATCGAAGAATCTTTTTTCTTGCGCAGCGCGATCTCAATCGGGTCGTCCATTCCGACCACTTCGCTGGCGGGAATGACTCGGGCACGCGGATGCGAGAAGCCGGCCAGCGCTGCCGGGGCACCAACCAGCAGCAACGACGCTTCGGCGTGGCGATCGAGAAATGCGCGGCAGGCCGCAAGCGTGACGCGCGGACCGTGGTCTCCCCCCATGCAATCGACGGCAAGCGTGATTGCGGAGGGGGCAGGAGCGAATTCGGAAGGCGTGACCATCAAAACAAAGGCCCGACGCTACAACAAAAGTAGCTTCGGGCCTTTGGCCTTGAAACTGGGATCAGGCTTCAGACTTGGTCTTGAGCACCTTGCGGCCGCGATAGAAGCCGTTCGGGCTAATGTGGTGGCGCAGATGCGTTTCGCCTGTGGTCGGCTCGACGGCAATGCCGGGCACGCCCAAAGCATTGTGGGAACGGTGCATGCCGCGCTTGGACGGCGACTTCTTGTTTTGCTGGACGGCCATGCTGGCTCCTGAAAGTATTCGGGTGAGTGGGTAAGCACGCGGGGCGGCCGTGAGGCCCTGCAGAACGCTCTAACGTCGACGGCGGCGCGCGCGAAGCCCATGATTATAGCCCAAGCTGAATAAGGAGCGCCAGCTCGATGTTTCGAGGCCTACTCCGGCTTGCGCGAACGCAACGCGCCGAGCACTGCGAAGGGATTCGGACGCGCGGCCTCGGCCGCCTCGAAATCGGGATCCGCAGCCGACAGCCGCACCGGCTCGGGACAACGTTCGTGCCGCGGTGTGACCGGGATTTCCATGAGGAGTTCATCCTCGATCAAGGCATGGAGGTCGAAATCGCGGCTCGCGACCAGAACGTCCTCCTCGGAATCCTCGTCTTCGGCCGCTGCAATGGCTTCGTCTGCCGCGAAACGAAACCAGCGATCGACTTTCAGTTCGACTTCGACCGGGGTGAGGCAGCGCTGGCAGACCAGGGCCACCGTGGTCTGCGCCTCCAGGTGCAGCCAGGGGACTGGCGCTCCATCGGGACCATCGCGGCGGGCGCCTTCGGCCTGCCAGCGCACGCTCGCGTCGGTGGCCGGGGCGGCCACTTCAGCGCTCAAGCGCTGATAAGTCTGAAGGGGCTCGTTTCCCGAAACGGTAGCGGCCGCCTCGGCAAAGCCGTTCACGTCGAGCCGGCCTGGGGCAAATTCTCTGGTCATCGGCACCAGTCTAAACCGCTCGCGCACAATCGTGGCCCATGCAACGCACTGTGATTCTTGCCTCCACCTCGCGCTATCGCCGCGAGCTTCTTGCACGCCTGCACCTGGCCTTCGATGTCCAAGCACCCGACGTCGACGAAACACCGATGGCAGGCGAGGCGCCGCGCGCGTTGGCGGAACGGCTGGCGCTCGAAAAAGCGATGTCGGTGGCCCGCCAATTCCCTGAAGCCGTGGTGATCGGCTCCGATCAGGTGGCCGACCTGGCTGGCGAGCCATTGGGCAAGCCCGGAGATCACGCCCGCGCCAGGGCCCAATTGCGGCGCATGCGCGGCCGGACGCTGATATTCCAGACGGCCGTCGCCGTGGTGTGCCAGGCGACGAGCTTCGTGCAGCGCGATCTGGCGCCCGTGCGCGTCGTGTTTCGTGAGCTCAGCGATGCGGCGATCGATACCTATCTGCGCGCGGAACAGCCCTACGACTGCGCGGGAAGCGCAAAGAGCGAGGGCCTTGGCATTGCTCTGCTCGAAGCCATCGACAGCGACGATCCGACGGCCCTGGTGGGCCTGCCGCTGATTCGTACAGCCAACATGCTGCGCGCCGCCGGCGTCGACCTCTTGTGAGCAAAGGCAAGCTCTATCTGGTGCCTGCACCGCTGGATTTCGGCTGTGAGGCTGAGGTGCCGCTGCAGGACGTGCTTCCGCTCGGCACGCTGCAGATCGCGGCTGGGATCACGCACTGGATCTGCGAGAACGCGAAATCGGCCCGCGCCTATCTCAAGCGCATCGACGCGGTGGCGCCGCTTGCTGCGCCGCTGCAGGCCCAGCAGATCCAGGAACTGCCGCGCGAGGTTCACAAGAAGGGAGACCACGCCGGCCAGTTCGATGCCCGACCACTCCTTTCCGCCGCGCTCGAAGGCAAGAACATTGGCCTGCTTAGCGAGGCCGGCATGCCTGCCGTCGCCGACCCGGGATCCTCCGTGGCACGGGCCGCGCACGAACTGGGCATCACCGTGGTGCCGCTTACCGGCCCGGTGTCGCTGCTGCTCGCACTTGCGGCGAGTGGTCTCAATGGCCAGAACTTCGCTTTCGTCGGCTACCTGCCGCAGGACGCCGAGGCACGCGCGCAACGCATCCGCGAGCTCGAGGCACTCGCACTGAGGACCGGCCAGACGCAGCTTTTCATCGAAACGCCCTACCGCAATACAGCCCTGCTGCAGGCGCTCGTGCAGACGCTGCAGCACAACACGCGGCTCGCGGTGGCGCGCGGACTCACGCTCGCGGCCGCGAACGTGCGCAGCGATACGGTGAAGAGCTGGCGCGCCAAACCATTGCCGGCCGACGAGCGCACGCCCGCGGTGTTCGCGATCGGGCGCTGATCTTGTCGGGCCCTCCCTCCGCCCGCATGCGCTGGGCTTCGCGCGCGCAATTCTTCGGCTCGGGTTTCATCTTCGCGACCTGGGGTGTTCATATCCCGACTGTGAAGATCCACTACGGCGTCGATGAAGCGGCGCTCGGCCTGGCCATGCTCGCCGCCGGCGTCGGCGCCTTGCTGGGCCTCACACAGGCGAGCCGCTGGATCGGCCGCCATGGCGCCCGCGGCACCGCCGGCCTGTGCGGCGCGATCTATGCGCTGCTGCTGGCCGGCTTGCTGGTGATGCCCAGCTATGGCGCGCTGCTGGGCTTGCTCGCCGTGTTCGGCATCCTCACCGGCGTCTTCGACGTGGCGATCAATACCGAGGCCGCGCAGCTCGAGCTGCGAGACGGCCATCCGCTGATGAGCGGCATGCACGGCATGTTCAGCCTGGGCGGCATGGCGGGTGCCGTGACCGGCGGCGCAGCGCTCGCCGCTGGGATGGCGCCTCAATCGCACTTGACGCTCGTCGCCGCGGCAATGGCGCTATCGATCGCCCTCTCCTGCAGATGGATGTTGCCGAAGGAGGCGACCACGTTCACCAGCACGGGCGACGGCTTTCGCCTGCCGCGCGGCGCGCTGGCCATCCTCGGCGTGCTAGCCGCGCTGGGGCTGATTGCCGAGGGCGCGATCTACGACTGGAGCGTGCTCTATCTGAAGCAGGAACTGGGCAGCCCCCAGCAGCAAGCCGCGCTGGCCTACGCCAGCTTTTCGGCGGCGATGGCCGCCACGCGCTTCGCCGGCGACGCGATGCGGGCGCGTTTCTCGCCGGCGCTGCTGCTGCGCGGCAGCGCCTGGCTGGCGGCCGCCTCCATGACGCTGGTCCTGCTGGCCGACGCACCCTGGCTGGCCTTGATCGGATTTGCAGGCGTGGGCATCGGTTTCGCCAACGTGGTGCCGATCCTCTTCGCCGCGTCAGCGCGCGTCCCGGGCGTCGAGCCGGCACGTGGCATCGCCGCGGTATCGGCAGCGGCCTACCTGGGCTTCATGGCCGGACCGCCGGTAATCGGCTTTCTGGCCCAACTCAGCTCGTTGACTGCTGCGCTCTATGTCGTGGTGGCCTTTGCCGCAGCGCTCGCGGCATCGGCGCGCTACGCGAATCCGGCCTGATTCAGCGCAGCGCCGGCGCGGTTCGCAGCGCCCGAACCGAAGCGTCGCCGAGGGCAGCGCCGAATTTCTTGGCGAGCTTCTCGGCCACGTTCTCCCGGCGCGTGTAGTCGATCACTTCCTCGGCCTTGATCACTTCGCGCGCAACGAAATCGACGTTGCCGAGCTGATCGGCCAAGCCGAGCTCCACGGCCTGCTGGCCGCTCCAGAACAGGCCGCTGAACAGGCCGGGCGTATCGACCTTCAACCGGTCGCCGCGGCCCTTCTTGACCACATCGATGAACTGCGCGTGGATCTGCTCGAGCATCTTCTGCGCGTGCACCCGCTGCGCATCGCTCATCGGGCTGAACGGATCCAGGAAGCCCTTGTTTTCGCCGGCCGTCAAGAGCCTGCGCTCCACGCCGACCTTGTCCATGAGGCCGGTGAATCCGAAACCGTCCATCAGCACGCCGATGCTTCCGACGATGCTTGCCTTGTCGACGAAGACCTTGTCGGTCGCCGCCGCGATGTAGTACGCCGCCGACGCGCAGGTCTCCTCGACCACCGCGTAGACCGGCTTTTTGTGCTTGGCCCGCAGGCGCTTGATCTCGTCGTTGATGATGCCGGCCTGCACGGGGCTTCCGCCCGGCGAATTGATCAGCAGAACGACACCCTTGGCGCCGTCGTCCTCGAAGGCGCTCTTCATCGCCGCGATCACGAACTCCGCACTCGCGTCGCCGCCATTGGCGATTTCGCCCTTGATTTCGACTACCGCCGTGTGGGCCGTGGTCTTGGCAGTCGTCGGCGTGCCGCGGGACATGGCCAGCCACACCAGAAAAATGAAGAAGACGAGCCAGCTCAGACGAATGAAGGTCTTCCAACGACGCGTGGCCCTTTGTTCGCGCAGCGAGGCGAAGGCCAGTTTTTCGAGTGTGGCGCGCTCCCAGTCGGGTTGCTGCGTCGGATCGTTCTTCGACATGCTTCGGGGAGGCGCGGCGCGCTCGAAAGGCTCGAAACCCTCAGGTTCCGTGCGGTTGGAATCGGTCATTTCAGAAAACCAGAGGTTGGAGGTTCCAGGCAGTATGCCAGTGCACCACTCCGTCCCGTTCGCTCAAGGCGATCTTCACCAGGCCGCCGCGACAAGGACCGCCGGCGCACTCGCCGGTGTCCGGCTTGTAGACGGCGCCGTGCGTCGCGCACAGCAGCCATTGACCGCTGTCGTCGAAGAAGCGATCCGGTTGGAAATCCAGCTCCATCGCGACGTGGCTGCAGCGGTTGAGGTACGCGTGCGGCTGGCCTTCGTAGCGAATGGCAAAGGCCCGGCATGTCTGGCCGCCGTGCACCACATCGAAGGCAACGGCGCGGCCGCCCTCGACCAGGTCGGCCGCATTGCACAGCGGGATGCATTCGCTCATGCGCGGATTTTCATGCGTTCTCGAGAAGCCATTGCGTCAGGCCGGACACCGAGTGCGCCACATGCAGCGGCTTCAGCACGTCGAAGCTGTCCGGCTCGTGCGCGCCATAGCTCACGCCCACGCTCGCGCAGCCGGCGTTGAGCGCGAGCTGGAGGTCATGCGTGGTGTCGCCGATCATCAGGGTGCGATCGGCCGGCGCGTCCAGCTCTTCCATCAATTCGAGCAGCATGCGCGGATGCGGCTTGCCAAAGGTTTCGTCGGCCGTTCGAGAGGCGTCGAAGCGGTCCCGCAGCGCGACGGTGGCGAGCGCCTCGTTCAACCCCCGCCGCGATTTGCCCGTGGCCACGGCCAGCTTGTGGCCGCGCGCGTGGAGCGCATCGAGCATCGGCAGGACGCCGTCGAAGAGCACCAGGTCGTCTTGATGCTGCAGGTAGTGATAGCGGTAGCGCGCGCCGAGCTCGGCGTACTTCTCCTTCGGTACATCGGGTGCGGCGCGGGCCAGCGCTTCGGCAAGGCCCAGGCCGATCACCCATGCGGCGTCGTTCTCGTTCGGCTTGGCGCCGCCGACGTCGACCACCGCGGCCTGGATGCAGCGCACGATGAGTCGCGTCGAGTCATAGAGCGTGCCATCCCAATCGAAAGCGATCAGGTCGAAACGGCGGGGACGAATGTCAGTCATGAGTGAGAGGCTGTCGAGGGGTGGGCAGCGAGCGCATCGAGCGCAGCCTGCGGCATCAGCGCATGCAGTTCCGGCGGCAAGTCAGCCTGCAGCGCCATGCGCTCTCCGCTCGCGGGGTGGGTGAACTGCAGTCGCCAGGCGTGCAGGAACATGCGTTTGAGTCCGAGCTTCTGCAATGCGCGATTGCGCTCGAAGTCGCCGTACTTGTCGTCGCCCGCGATCGCATGGCCGCCTGAGGCGAGGTGGACGCGAATCTGATGCGTGCGACCGGTCTTGATCGTAACGGCGAGCAGCGAAAAGGAAGCAGCGTCCGCCGGGAGGGCGACGCGAGCCAGGACTTTCACCAGCGTCACGGCGCGCATCGCGTCGGGATGGTCCTTGGCCACCACGCGCACGCGCCGCTCACCCGGCTCAGCCGAGCCGGCCTGACCCGGCAAAAGGTACTTGGCGAGCGGCGCATCGAGCACCTTCTTGTTCGCGGGCCAGCTGCCTTCGACCAGCGCCAGGTAGGTCTTGCCGGTCTCGCGCTCGCGAAACTGGTCTTGCAGCGCCGTCAGCGCGCTTCGCTTCTTGGCAACCAGCAGGATGCCCGAGGTCTCGCGGTCCAGCCGGTGCACGAGCTCGAGAAAGCGCGCCGCAGGGCGCGCGGTGCGCAGCTGCTCGATCACGCCGAAGCTCACGCCGCTGCCGCCGTGAACCGCGACGCCGGCCGGCTTGTCGATCGCCAGCAAGGCATCGTCCTCATACAGCAAAGGGAATTCGCGCGCGGGTGCGGGCGGCAGGCCGCCCTCTGCCCCCCGTGCCGACACCCGTACCGGCGGCAGCCGCAACACGTCGCCTTCCGCCAGGCGGGTTTCGGCCTGCACGCGTCCTTTGTTGATGCGCACCTCGCCCGACCGGATGATCCGGTAAACATGGGTTTTGGGCACCCCCTTGAGCTGCCGGAACAGGAAATTGTCGAGTCTTTGGCCCGCAGATTCCCCATCGACCGTCAGAAAGCGAACTTCTGCTGCCGCGGGGCTTGGCTTCGCACCTATAATGTTTTTCACCAGCGCGGTCTTGTAAGTGCTTGATTAATCAGAAGTTTAGAGCACTGCCGGAGGCGCTGTGAGGTCGATGCCGCTTAGGCGTTGAGCCCGCAAGCCACGCGCCAACGCGCAAGGCGGCGGGCGCTACATCAAAGTCAAGCCGACGCCCACGAAACACCGATACGGAATACCCAGCCGGCAGACCAAAAGCTGCCGGCGGATCGAAGCGAGTACCTTGTGTTGATACTGCTGATTCAACTTTGCCTGCGCTGGCTGATGCCAGCGGCCTCGGGCATCGAATCGTCGGCAGAGCGCGCCACCATTGCGCCAATTGCTATAGAAAATATAGCGCGTCAACACCATATCGGGCTCGCGCCCATCCATGCGCCCCCACCCCGGCTGTCATTGAGCTGACGCTCGATACGGTTGCTCGCGTCCGCGCGGCAACCAGCAGCAGCCGGGGCACAGCGGCAATTCCTTCGTTTCGCGACGCGTCGTCCGTGCATCGTTAGGTCCGTCATGGACCGGTTAGAACGATAGAACAGACAAAGGAAACGCATCATGAAGCGGATGCTGATCAACGCCACGCAGGCAGAAGAACGCCGCCTGGCCATCGTCGACGGGCAAAAGCTCCTCGACTACGAAATCGAAATCGAAGGGCGCGAGCAGCGCAAGGGCAACATCTACAAGGCCGTTGTGACGCGCGTCGAGCCGTCGCTGGAGGCCTGCTTCGTCGACTACGGCGAAGACCGCCACGGCTTCCTGCCGTTCAAGGAAATCTCCAAGCAGTATTTCGCCGAAGGCGTCTCGGCCAGCCAGGCCCGGATCCAGGACGCGATCCGCGAAGGCCAGGAACTGGTGGTCCAGGTCGAGAAGGAAGAGCGCGGCAACAAGGGCGCGGCCCTGACCACCTTCATCTCGCTGGCCGGCCGCTACGTCGTGCTGATGCCCAACAACCCGCGCGGCGGCGGCGTCAGCCGGCGCATCGAGGGAGACGACCGCGCCGAGCTCAAGGAGGCGATGGACCAGCTCGAGTACCCCAAGGGCATGAGCATCATCGCGCGCACCGCCGGCATCGGCCGCTCCGCGCCCGAACTGCAGTGGGACCTGAACTACCTGCTCAAGCTGTGGGCCGCCATCGACGGCGCCGCCAAGGGCGGCAAGGGCGCTTTCCTGATCTACCAGGAGTCCTCGCTGGTGATCCGCGCGATCCGCGATTACTTCAATCACGACATCGGCGACATCCTGATCGACACCGACGACATCTACGACCAGGCGCAGCAGTTCATGGCCCACGTGATGCCGGAACACGCCGCGCGCGTGAAGCGCTACCGCGACGACGCCGCGTTGTTCAGCCGCTTCCAGATCGAGCATCAAATTGAATCGGCCTATGCGCGCACGGTGCAGTTGCCCAGCGGGGGCGCGATCGTGATCGACCACACCGAGGCGCTGGTCTCGGTCGACGTGAACTCGGCGCGTGCCATCAAGGGCGGCGACATCGAGGAAACGGCCACCCGCACCAACCTCGAAGCCGCCGACGAAGTGGCCCGCCAGATGCGCCTGCGCGACCTGGGCGGCCTGATCGTCATCGACTTCATCGACATGGACGAGTCGAAGAACCGCCGCGAGGTCGAAAGCCGCCTGCGCGACGCACTGCGCCAGGACCGTGCACGCGTCCAGTTCGGCTCGATCAGCAAGTTCGGCCTGATGGAAATGAGCCGCCAGCGCCTGAAGCCGGCGCTCTCCGAAGGTTCGTCGATCCCCTGCCCCCGTTGCGGCGGCTCGGGCCACATCCGCGACACCGAATCGAGCGCGCTGCAGATCCTGCGCATCATTCAGGAAGAGTCCATGAAGGACAACACGGCCGCCGTGCACGTGCAGGTGCCGGTCGAAGTTGCATCCTTCCTGCTCAACGAGAAGCGCCCCGAGATCGCCAAGATCGAACTCAAGCAGCGCGTGACCGTGCTGATGGTGCCCAACAAGACGCTGGAAACACCCAACTACAAGCTGGAGCGCCTGAAGCACGACGACCCGCGCCTCGACCACATCGAAGCCAGCTACAAGATGGCCGACGAGATCGAGGACCCGACCTCGGTCACGCGACGCTCGCAGGAGCCCACCAACAAGCAGACGCCGGTGATCAAGGGCGTGCTGCCCGATGCACCGGCACCGGCGGCAATGCCGAAGCCCGAAGCGGTGCGTCCGCCGGCAGTCGCCCCGGCGCCCGCGCCTGCTGCGGCCACCCCCGTCGCGCGCGCACCCGCCGAGTCGGGCCTGTTCGGCTGGATCAAGAGCCTGTTCGGCGCCGCGCCGGTCCCGCCACCCGTCCCGCCCACGATTCCTGTGGAAGCGCCCAAGCCGCGCCGCGATGCTCGCGGCGGCCGCGACGGCGAGGCACGCACCGCGCGCGATGGCGAGCAGCGCCGCGGCGGCCGCGGTGAAGGCCGCGGTGGACGCGACGGCGAACGCCGCGGCGGCCGCTCCGGCGAACGCCGCGAAGGCGAGCGCCGCGAAGGACGCGAAGTCCGCGGCGAGGCGCGCAACGACAGCCAGGTCCGCGAACCGCGCGAGCCCCGCGAAGCGCGTGCGCCGCGCGATGGTGAGCGCCGCGGCCGCGGCGAGCGTCGCGACAGCGACCAGCGCCAACTGCCGACCGAAGCAAGCGACGTCCAGCTCGACGCACAGGCGATCGCACCGAATGCGTTCGCAGGCGACGAAGGTGCTCCCCCCGCGGAACGCGCACCGCGCGGACGCGGCGAACGTCGGGAACGCGGTGAGCGCAGTGCAGACGCAGCGCGTGAACGCACGGGCGACGCCGCCCGCGCTGCGAACGCCGACAGCTCGCAACAACAGGACGGCGCTTCAGCCGATCGCGGTGCGCGCGGCGGCCGCGAGGAGCGCGCACCCCGCGGCGAGCGCAACGAGGGCCGCCGCGAGCGGCGCAATGAGGGTGCCCCGCGCCCCGTCGAAACGCCTTCCGCCGCAGAAGTTCAGTCGCTTGCGGCCGGCCCCACCGAGATGGGTAGCGCCGATGAAGCAGCAGCCAGCGGGGATTCCGCGCCGCGCCGTGACGGCGACGAGCGCCGGGGCCGCTCGCGCGATCGCTACGGCCGAGACCGCCGCGAGCGCAGCCCGCGCGAAGAGGGCGAAGCGATTGCGGCCGCATCTGCGCTCTCTCCAGCACCCGCCGGCGCCTACGACGGCATCGAGATCGATACGGCGCCGTCGGCGCCTCGCACCGAACGGCCCGCTGTCGCACCCTCCATGCCCATCGTGGTCGAGGCCAAGCCCGCGACTTCGCGCGCTCTGCCGAAGGTTCAGCCCTTCGAGCTGCCGCTGGACGAACTCGCCCAAGTGGCGGAAGGCTCCGGATTGCATTGGGTGAATTCGGATGCCGAACGTGTGGCGCAGGTTCGCGCGGCGATCGCGGCAGAACCCAAGCCCATCCATGTGCCCCGCGAGCGTCCGCCCGCCATCGTGATCGACGAAGGCCCCTTGGTGCTGGTGGAAACCCGTCGCGACCTCGGCAATATGGTGCTGCCATTCGAAGAAGCCGGGCGCGAGGCCGGCGTGCGCCAGTAAGCACAGTGCAGAGGGAGGCAGCCCGCCTCCCTCTTGTTCGACATCGGCAGTTCCTGCCAAACCATTTTGGGGGCCTGCGCCAGCGTCAGCGCCGCCCACTGCGCATCGCTATCGCTTGCCATGCCGCTTACCCAGCGCGCCATTGCAACTTCTTTACAGCCCCGAATACCCCACCAAGCTGCTGCGGTAGCTTTTTGTAATCCTTTTGGATTCTTGCGGCACGCCATATGCTTGCTGCGCCGCAGCAACTCCGTAAGCAAGAACTAAGTCACGAAATCGATGAACGGCGCTTGCAAACAACACTCACTCGTCAATAAGCGTTAACATGTTGTCATACAAAAGACCTACACCTCAGGCGAATATGCTGCACTGCACCAAATCAGTGTAGAGGCTTGTTCACAGAGTGCGCAACTTACATCGCTCAACGAAGGGTGTACGTCTTTTGTTCACAAGACAACGAAGGAATCTTGTGTTCAAATTCTTGCGAATAGTAGTAAAGCGTTACACTGCCACGCTCTGACTCTGAAGTTGAGGCAGCACCCGTCTGGGGGATATTTAAATGTTTCGTTCCGACTCGACCGCACACGGCAACGTGGTCCGACGCTTCACCCCTGATGGCGGCGGATCGTCCGCGCCTCCAGCGTACGTACAACCACGCAGACTCACTCGTCTCGAACGCGCGACGAAGCGCGCCATCGACATCGTGGGCGCGCTGACCTTCTTCATTCTCTTCGGGCCCCTCTATCTGCTCGTTGCACTCGGCGTGCGCATCAGCATGGGCCGTCCGGTCCACTTCTGGCAGAACCGCCTTGGAGAAAGCGGCCAGAGGTTTCGCTTCTACAAGTTCCGCTCGATGGTGCACAACTCCGAAGTGGTGCTGGACGAATTCCTGAGCCGCAACGACATGGCCCGCACCGAGTGGGACACTTTTCAGAAGCTCGAGAAGGATCCGCGCATCACGCCCATCGGCCAGTTCATCCGCAAGCTGAGCCTCGACGAACTGCCCCAGTTCTGGAACGTGCTCAAGGGCGACATGAGCCTGGTCGGTCCGCGCCCCTGCATGGAGCGTCAGCGCAGCCTCTACGGCAAGGGCTGGGAACACTATTGCGCCATGCGCCCCGGGATCACGGGCCTGTGGCAGGTCAGCGGCCGCAACCGCCTGTCCTACGCAAGACGGGTCGAACTCGACATGGAGTACGTCAGCAACTGGTCGTTGTGGCTCGACATCAAGATTCTGTTGAAGACCGTGCGTGCAGTCATCACCGGAGAGGGTTCGAGGTGAGCGTCATTCAGCCGATCGTCCTCTGCGGCGGCAGCGGCACCCGCCTGTGGCCGCTGTCGCGCAAGACCCTGCCCAAGCAATTCGTCCCGCTGATCGACAACAAGAACCTGCTGGTGCTCACGCTCGAACGTCTCCGTCGGTTGAATACCGAGGTGACTTGCGTTGCGGCAGAAGAGCACCGCTTCCTGGTTCAGGAAAGCATCGAAGCAGCGGATGTTTGCGGCAAGCAACTGCTCGAGCCGATGGCACGCAACACGGCGGCCGCCATGTCGGCGATTGCCCTTCTGGCCGACCCGGAACAACTGCTGCTGTTCGCACCCGCCGATCACCACATCCCGGATGCAGACCGCTTCGTCGCCACGATTCAGAAGGGGATTCCTGCCGCGCTGGCCGGATACCTCGTGACTTTCGGTGTGGAGCCGACTTTTCCCAGTACCGCCTACGGCTACATCCGCCAGGGCAACAAGCTCGATGAGGCATTGGGCGAAGAGGCGGGTCATGCCGTGGCCGCATTCGTCGAGAAGCCGGCAGCCTCGCACGCGGAGCAGCTGCTGCTCGCGGGCGGCCACCTCTGGAACGCCGGCATCCTGCTGGTCCAGGCCAAGGTGCTGATCGCCGCAGTCGAGCAACACGCGCCCGACATCCTCGAAAGCTGCAGGCTGGCCACCGCGGCCATCGAAACGGACGGCGATTTCCTGCGCATGGACAGCGCCGCATTCGGCCGCTGCCGCAGCCAGAGCATCGACTACGCGGTGCTCGAAAAATGCGACCGGGTTGCCGTCATTCCCTTCCAGGGTCGCTGGAGCGATGTCGGCAGCTGGAACGCGGTCGCCGAGTTGCACGACGTGGACGGCGACGGCAACCGGATCAGCGGCCAGGGTTTTGCCATGGGTGCGCGCAACACCTTCATCTATGCGCCCAATCGTCCCGTCGTGGCCCTGGGCACCAAGGATCTGCTGGTGGTCGACACGCCGGATGCGCTTCTGGTTGCGCACAGCGACTGTGCCGAACAGGTCAAGGACGTGGTCGCCTTGCTCACGACACAGGGCCACAGCCAGGCCACCCGGCATCGCCGCATTCCGCGACCATGGGGCGCCTACGACAGCATCGACGACGGCGAGCGCTTCGCCGTCAAGCGCCTGACGGTCAAGCCGGGTGCGCACCTTGCGCTGCGAATGCACCACCATCGTGCCGAACACTGGGTCGTGGTCAAGGGAACGGCCAGAGTGGTGTGCGACGACAAGGTGCTCCTGGTCAAGGAAAACGAATCGATCTACATTCCCGTTGGCGCCCGATACAAGCTGGAAAATGCCGGCAAGACCATCCTCGAGGTGATCGAAGTCCAGACGGGCGGCTACCTCGGCGAGGACGACATCGTGCGCTTCGACGATCTGCCCGAGCGTGCCGACGGTCAACGCAGACGACTCGCCTGATCGCTCCGGCCGGGGGAGCACCGGGCCCAACCTTCACCCCGTACCAAGGTCTATTTCCATGAGCGAGTTTCAGAAGCGGATTTTCGTCGCGGGGCACCGCGGCATGGTGGGCAGCGCCATCGTGCGATGCCTGGTCGAGAAGGGCTACACCAACCTCGTCACCCGGAGTCGTGCCGAACTCGACCTGACGGACCAGGCGCAGGTCCGGGCCTTCTTCGCCGAGGAAAGGCCGCAGGAGGTCTATGTAGCGGCGGCCAAGGTCGGCGGCATCCACGCCAACAACAGCTATCCGGCGGAGTTCATCTATTCGAACCTGATGGTCGAAGCCAACCTGATCCACGAGGCCTGGCGCACCGGCGTGAGCAAGCTGCTCTTTCTCGGCTCGAGCTGCATCTATCCGCGGCTCGCGGCACAGCCGATGGCAGAGGACGCACTCCTGACCGGCAAGCTGGAGCCGACCAACGAGCCCTACGCCGTCGCCAAGATCGCCGGCATCAAGCTCTGCGAAAGCTACAACCGCCAGTACGGCTGCGACTTCCGCAGCGTGATGCCAACCAACCTCTATGGCCCGGGCGACAACTACCATCCCGAGAACAGCCACGTGCTGCCCGCGATGATCCGCCGCTTCCACGAAGCCAAGCTCGCAGATGCGCCCTCGGTCGTGATCTGGGGCACGGGGACTCCGAAGCGGGAGTTTCTCTACGTCGACGACATGGCAAGCGCCTGCGTCCACGTGATGGACCTTCCGCGCGAGATCTACGCGGCCCATACGGAGCCCACGGCCAGCCACATCAATGTCGGCAGCGGCGAAGACCAGTCGATCGCGGAACTGGCGCAGCTGGTGAGCGAGGTGGTGGGCTACCGCGGCACCATCCGCTGCGACACGAGCAAGCCCGATGGCGCGCCGCGCAAGCTGCTCGACATTTCGCGGATTCGTCAACTCGGCTGGAAGCCCAGGATGACGCTGCGCGCCGGCGTGGAGCGCGCTTACGAGGATTTCTGCAGCGAAGAACTCATCCCTTCCTGAGGACCTGAATTCCCTGCGTCGATGCCCAGCATGAATGCCACCTCCATCTCTCTGATTCCGCCCGGCACGGGCGGCGTGCGGGACTATGCGACGGTGCTGGGCAATCCGCTCCACGCGCCGCTGATGGAGCTGACACGCAACACCGACACCGCGTCGCTGAAGGGAGAGTTCCTGCTCCTGCATTTCAGCGGCTACGGTTTCCAGAAGCGCGGCATTCCGCTGTGGCTGGTCAAGAAGATCGACGGCTTGCGCACCCAGTTCAAGGCCTTCGGCATCGTCTTCCATGAACTCTTCGCGACCGGCCCGCCGTGGGGCTCGGCGTTCTGGCTCAGCGGCTGCCAGCAGCGGATCGCGCGCGACCTGCTGCTCCTGTCCGATTTCTGGCTGACGAACCGGGAGGAATCCGCGCGCTGGCTGCTGGAGCGTTCCCAGGCCACGCCGCACCGGGTGCTGCCGGTGTTCTCGAATGTGGGCGAGCCCGCCTCGATCGAGACCGAACGGCAGCGCAAGCTGGTGGTTTTCGGCAGCGCCGGCATCCGCGCCCAGTCCTACGAATGGTCGGACGGCGAACTCTTCCGCTGCGCCAAGCGCAACGGCCTCGAGATCCATGACATCGGTCCGGCGATGCCGGGAGGCCCGCTCTCCCAGCGACTGGTGCAGGAGGGCGTGATCGCGCACGGCAAGCTGTCGGCCGAACAGGTGAGCCTGGCGCTGTCCAGCGCGGACTACGGCGCCCTCGCCTACCCGCCGGACTACGTGTCCAAGAGCAGCATCTTCGCAGCCTACAGTTCACACGCCGTCTGTCCCATTCTGCTGTCGGACGAGTATGGCGTGCACGACGGCCTGACGCCCAATGTGCACTATGCTCGTGGCTTCGACGCGGTCGACCGGTCGGCCGTCGATCCGCGCGTCATCGGACACGAAGCGCACAAGTGGTATGAACCGCATCGCATCGATGCGCATGTCGCTGCGCTTCGGACAATGACCATCGAGGTGCAAAGGTGAGCAACAGCAACGGCATGCAATCCGGAAGGACGCGACCATGAGCGCGATCGCCGCAAGCGTCCCTCGCGCGACGAACCAGGCCGCGTCGCTCAGCCGCGCCGGCCAGCTTTTTCTTGCCGTATTCCTGATCGTCATTTTCGAAGGCGCGGTGCGCAAGTGGGTGTCCTCCGCGTCCACGCTTCCCTTGATCCTTCTGCGCGACCTGCTGGCCCTCGCGCTGGTCGTCTACGCCTTGAGGCACGGCTACCTGAGGCGCCACAAGAAGATCACGGCCGTCATGCTCGCATGGTCCTGCCTGGTGCTCGGCTGGGGACTGCTGCAGCTCGTCGGCGGCGAAAGCTCGCCGGTCGTGTTTGTGATCGGCCTGCGTTTCTGGCTCCTGTACACGTGGTTCGCCGTCGCGGCGGCCGCCGCCATGAACGAAACGGACTACCGGGCTGCGATCCTTGCGGCAGCCCTCGTGATGCTGCTGCTGGCACCGCTGGCCGTGCTGCAGCACTACTCGCCTCCCGGCGCGCGTATCAACACCCAGTTGGACGGCGACGAGGAAAGCGTCTTCGTCGCGGTGGTGGGCGTGGTCCGCACCACCGGGACCTTCAGCTTCACCTCCGGCTATGCCACCTACTTGACGATGGTGGCGCCGCTGGTGTTCGGCATTCTGGGCGCCAGGAAGCGAAACACCAGGCAGTTCCTGTTTGCGATGGCCGTCTTCGTGGCCTTCGTCACCGGCGCGCTGGTGAGCGGCTCCAGAACGGCGGCGATCACCTCGGGCATGATGCTCATGGCCTACCTGCTCGGCAGGCTGCTGTTCTCGAAGGCGCGCAACAAGGTGGGCGCAGCGGTCGCGGTCGTCGTCGTGCTCGCGATGACGGCGCTCTTCGCCTACGTTTTCCGCGATGCCATCGGCGTCACGCAGACACGCTTCGAGCAGGCGGCGCAGGCAGAAGACTTCGGCGAACGGGTTCTTACCGTTCTGTTCGGCGAACCCTGGGTCTACGATCTCATGAGCTGGCTGGGCTACGGCGTGGGCTTCGGATCCAACCTCGCGACCTACGTTCGCACAGGCGCGGCGGATGTCTTCGCGCTCGCGGAAGCCGAAGGCGGCCGCATCCTGATGGAGGGCGGCCTGCTGGGAGTCGCCTACATCGCACTCAAGTACCTGGCGCTGGCCGTCGGCCTGCTGTCGAGCCTGCGGGCCTCGATCAAGACGAATTCCCCCTATGCGGTGCTGGTATGGCTCACCACCGCGCTCGCCGTGGTCAGCTGGCCTGCGCTCGGCCAACTGACGGCCAATGCCCTGCTCGGCATCATGCTGGCCTACGCCCTCTTGGTTCTCCGCTATCCGAGGCTCGAAATCTTCCCAAGCCGCGCCTCGCGATCGTGAGACTGCTTCATCTCATTCCATCCGTCGATCCCCGGGGCGGAGGCCCCATCGAGGGAGTCCGGCGGATCCATGATGCGCTGGCGGGCATGGGGCACGAAGGCGACCTCGTGAGCCTGGACAGCCCCGACGCCGGCTTCCTTGCCGACTATCCGGGCAAGGTGATCGCGACCGGCCCCTCGATCTCGAGCTATGGCTACAACGAGCGCCTGGTGCCGTGGCTCAAGGCGCACGCCGGCGACTATGACGCCGTCATCGTCAACGGGCTCTGGCAGTACGTCGGCTTCGCCGCCTGGCGCGCCCTGCACGGCTCGTCCACGCCCTATTTCGTCTACAGCCACGGCATGCTCGATCCGTGGTTCAAGCACCGCTACCCGCTCAAGCACCTCAAGAAGTGGCTCTACTGGCCCTGGGGCGAATACCGCGTGCTGCGCGATGCGTCCGCCGTGCTCTTCACCTGCGAGGAAGAACGCCTGCTCGCACGGCAGTCGTTCTGGCTCTATCGCTGCCGAGAGGTGGTCGGCTCCTATGGCACCACCGTGCCGCCGCAGGACGCCAAGGCCTTGTCCGAGGCATTTCTTTCGTCCTTTCCCGAGCTGAGGCAGAAGCGCCTGCTGCTGTTCCTGGGCCGCATCCACGAGAAGAAAGGCTGCGACCTGCTGATCGACGCCTTTGCGCGCACGGCGGCCGATGCACCGGATGTCCATCTGGTGATGGCAGGCCCCGGCGACGAAGACTTGACCCGTCAATTGCAAAGCCGGGCGGCCAGCCTCGGCATCGCCTCGCGCGTCAGCTGGACCGGCATGCTGTCGGGCGACTTGAAATGGGGCGCGTTCCACGCGTGCGAAGTGTTCTGCCTGCCCTCGCACCAAGAGAACTTCGGCATCGCGGTGGCGGAGGCGCTGGCCTGCAGCCGGCCGGTGCTGATCAGCGACAAGGTCAACATCTGGCGCGAGATCGCGGCCGACCACGCGGGCTTCGTCGAGTCCGACACGCTGGATGGCACGATCGCGTTGCTGCGACGCTGGCTGGACTCGACCCCCGCCGAACTCGCGGCGATGCGCGTCGCCGCGCTGCGCTGCTTCGACAGCCGGTTCCAGATGGAGCAGGTGGCGCAAATGCTGGTGCGCACCATTCGCGAACACTCGCCGCAACCCGCCTGATCCATGAAGCTGCTCGTCTACGGAATCAATTTCGCGCCGGAACTGACCGGCATCGGCAAATACACCGGAGAAATGGTCGCGTGGCTGGCCGCGCGAGGACACGAGGTGCGCGTGGTGACCGCGCCGCCCTACTACCCCGACTGGGCGGTTTGGCCGGGCTACCGCGCCTCGCGCTACACGCAAGAGACCTGGCGCGGCGCCACGGTGCTGCGCACGCCGCTGTGGGTGCCGCGCAAGGTCAGCGGCGCGAAGCGTCTTCTGCACCTGGCGAGCTTCGCGCTGGCCAGCGTGCCGGCCCTGTTCGCGCAATGGCGCTGGAAGCCCGACCTCGTGTGGGTGACGGAGCCACCGCTCTTCTGCACGCCGGCGGCGCTGGTCTTCGCGCGGCTGCGTTCGGCCAAGACCTGGCTGCACATCCAGGATTACGAAGTCGACGCCGCCTTCGAGCTCGGGCTGCTCAAGGGCGCACGCCTGCGCGCCTTCGTTGCCGCGGTCGAGCGCGGCCTGATGCGCCGCTTCGACCGCATCTCCACCATTTCACAGCGCATGATCGAGCGCGCGAGCAGCAAGGGCATCGAGGACGCGCGACTGATTTCCCTGCCCAACTGGGCCGACGTCTCGGCCATCCAGCCGTTGCAAGCGGACAGCCCCTACCGCGCCGAACTGGGCATCCCGTCCGATGCCGTGGTCGCCCTCTATTCGGGGAACATGGGTGCCAAGCAGGGGCTGGAACTGCTGGCCGAGATGGCCCTCATGCTGAAGGACCAGCCCAACCTCCACTTTGTGTTCTGCGGCAACGGCGCCGGCCGCGCCGAACTGATGAAGCGCTGCGAGCAGCTCGCCAACGTCCGCTTTCTCGATCTGCAGCCGGTCGATCGGCTCGGCGACCTGCTGGGCCTGGCGGACATCCATCTGCTGCCCCAGCGCGCGGATGCGGCGGACCTGGTGATGCCCTCCAAGCTCACCGGCATGCTGAGCAGCGGAAGGCCCGTGGTGGCCGGCGCACGTGCCGAGACCGAGCTCGGCAAGGTCGCATCCGAATGCGGCGTCGCCGTGCCGCCCGATGATGCAAAAGCTTTTGCTGCAGCAGTGGTCTCGCTGGCTTCGCAGCCCGGGCTTCGGAGCGAACTGGGGCTGCGTGCCCGCGCCTATGCCGAAGCGCGATTCGATCGCGATGCCGTGCTGGCACAGTTCGAACGCGATCTGCAGGCCTGCGTGGCGCGCATGGCGCACCGTCCGGCCACCTGACGCCGCCCTGCTGCGCCGGGCAGCCGCCCGGCGCCTTCCGTCACTGCTCTTCGGGCAGGATGCTCTCGTAGTTGTAGTTGGTGTAGCGGTAGCGGCCGTACTTGTACGGGGCATAGGCCCGACGGCCCACATCCATCGCATTGAGCAGCACGCCGGTGGCAGCCTTGCCGCCCATCGCCAGACGGCGCGTGCTTTCCTTGAGTTCGCCCATGGTGGACTGGTCGGCGCGCGCCACCAGCAACACCGTGCCTGCATGCGTCGCGACCGTGGAGGTGTCGGCGGCGACCAGCACCGGCGGCGTGTCGATGACGACCAGGTCGTACTGCTCGGACAGGCGCTCGAGCGCCGTCTTGAACGAGTCCGACACCAGCAGTTCCGACGGGTTAGGAGGCAGTTGGCCCGTGGCCAGGAAGTCCAGGTTGGGAACCACCTGGCGGTGCACGGTCTGCTGCACCGTCAAGCTGCCTGCGATCAGCTCCGAGAGCCCGCCGTGGCGCTGCAAGCCGAAGTACTGGTGCGTGTGGCCGCGCCGCAGGTCGGCGTCGATCAAGAGCGTGCGCTTGCCGGCAGCGGCCATGAGGGCGGCGAAGTTCGCCGTCACGAAGCTCTTGCCGACGCCTGGGGTGGGCCCGGTGATCAGCACGCGGTTGTTCGGCGACTCCAGCATCGCGAACTGCATGGCCGTGCGCAGGCTGCGCAGGCTTTCCACGGCCGGATCGTCCGGACTCTCGATCGCCAGCAAGCGGACGCCGGTGGCGCCGCTCAAGCGTCGCTTCGCGATCGCACTTTGCGCAGGACTGAGCGGAATGGTCGAGAAGACCGGCAGGCCGGTATCGGCTTCCACCTCGTGCGGGTCTCGCAGGCGCTGCTCGATGAAGGAGCTGCGCACGAACGCGGCGACGATGCCGAGGAACAAGCCCAGGGCCAGCGCGGCCGCGACGATGACCTTGCGGTTCGGCTTGACCGGAACCTGTGGCACCACCGCCTCGTCGAGCACGCGGACGTTGCCGATCTTGCCTTCCTTCACCAGGCGCAGCTGCAGCGCGTTGTTGAGCAGCTGCTGGTACAGCTCGGTGTTGACCTTGACGTCGCGCTCCATGCGCACCGCCTCCTGCTGGATGGCAGGCAGGCCCTTGATGCGAGCCTGGATCTCGCCCATGTCGGTCTTCAACGCCGCGATCTGGCTGTCGAGCGTCTGCACGGCCGGATGCGCGGAGGTGAAGCGGGCCTCGAGCTCGCGCCGGCGCTGCTGGGCATCCAGCAACTTGGTCTGGCGATCGACCGCCTGGCCCAGGACCAGCGCCGCTTCCTCGCTGAAGGCCACAGTGCCCTTCTGGTTGCGATAGCGGTTGTAGACCTCTTCCGACGCCTCCAGCTGCTTCTTGAACTGCGGCAGCTGGACATCGAGGAAGGCCAGCGTCTTCTGCGCCTCGGCGGCCTTGCGCTCGATGTTCTGCTTGACGTACTGATCGCCCACGGCATTTAGCACGCGCGTCAGCTTGAAGGGGTCCGTGTCCTGCAGGGCCACGTTGATGATGCCGGAGGTTTTGCCCCGCTCGGTCAGTATCAGGCTGGACTGCAACGCGATGGTGGTCGGCAGCATCGCGTAGCGGTAAAGATTGAACAACGCGCCCGGCTTGCCGGCGAGTTCGGTCACTGTCAACTCGATCGGCCCGCTGCCGGTGTCGGCCTTCAGCGGCGTGCCGACGGTGCCGGTGAGCTGCTGCATGCCGGGATAGTCGAGCGTGTACTGCTTGTCGGCTTTCGCCGTCACCGTGAACAGCCCGCCTTCCATGTGGGTCGGCACGTCGAACTTCGACACCAGGATGCGTTCTGTTCCCGACACATAGCCATCGAGACCCAGGAAACCGGGCTCGGAAAGGCCCGTGGCTCGCCGCGCCAGCCAGCCGCCGACGTAGGGCACATAGCGCGGGCTCGCCGCAATGTAGAGCTTGGTCGCTTCCACCGCCTGGCCGGCGATCATGCGCGAGCGGATGATCTCGATCTCGGCATTGGCCGGCGTCTTCACGTCGATCAGGCCACCGGCCTCGCTGAGAATGCCCTTGCCGCCGGTGCCCGTGTCCTCGACCTGAACCACCATGTTGGACTCGTAGATCGGCCGCTCCAGGAACGCGTAGGTGGCACCGATCAGGAACACGACGAGGGTGATCGCCGCGATCAGCCACTTGTTCGAGAGCAGCACGTCGATGTAACGCCCGATGTCCAGGTCGTCCTCGTCCGCGCTGCTCATGATCTGCGAGGTGGGGCTTGTTTTGGGAGTGAGAGTGGAATTCATCAACTGGATACTCTTGAAATGCGTTTGACCCACTGCTGCGCACCGCCTTCAATGAGCGCAAGCGACCGTTCGAAAGCGCTGCGACCCGCGCGGTACGGATCGGGCACGTCCTGGTCGCCGAACTCGCAGAGGCGAAACACCTTGCCGGCGGCGAAGAGGTAGCGTTCCTGGACCGTGCGGCGCTGCTCGCGATCCATCACGAGGATCAGATCGGCGCGCTGGCACATGTCGAGATTGAGCTGCCGCGCCCGATGTTTTTCGAGGCTGATGCCGCGCGCGTCCATCAGTTCGCAGGCGATCGGATCCGCGCGCTGGCCGGCCATGGCCTGGAGGCCCGCCGAACTGATCTGCACGCCGGGCAAGGCCGCGGCCACCAGGCCTTCGGCCATCGGGCTGCGGCAGATGTTTCCGATGCACACGACGAGGACGTTCCGGATGGTCACGGTCTGCCTATCGCCCAGTCGTGCCGCCGCGCGAGCCCAGATCGCGATAAGAAGTCGCGGTCGTGGCCGTCGGAAGGATCAGGCTCAGGACGCGGTTCCACTGCACGAGCGGGACCGGATCGACATAGACCACGTCCTTGGGACGCAGCGCAAAGCCGTCTGCAAGCGCAATCGCCGTCGGCGTGCGCGCATCGAGGTGGAAGATCGCCTGGCCTTCGGTCTCGTTGCGGATCACGTAGATCTGGCGCGGATTCGCAGTCCCCAGATTGACGCCGCCGACCTCGGTCAGCGCATCGTTCAGGCTGAGCCTGCCGTTGCGCATCATCACGCCGGTCTGGATGCCCACCTCACCCATCACCGTGACCTTGCGCTCGTCGCGGCCGCGCACCATCACCATGTCGCCCGACTTCAGCGGGATGCGGCTCGGGTCGATCCCTGCCTCTGCCAACGCCATCAGGTCGAGGGGAATGGTCCTGCCGTCGCGCGTGAGGTTGATGGCGGAACGGTCGCCCGTCGGGGCCAGGCCGCCGGCACGGTTGAGCGCCTCGGCGAGCGTCATCGGGATGTCGGTGAACACCATCAGGCCGGGAAGCCTGACCTCACCTTCGATGTAGGCGCGCTTGCTGCGAAAGGCCTGGACGCGAACGCTGAGCTGGGGATTCTTGAAGACCCGCGACAGCCGCTGCACGAGCGTGTTCTCCAGTTCCTGGACGGTCATGCCGTCAACCTTCAGCGCACCGACGTAGGGGAAGCTCAGCTGCCCGGTGTTCGACACGATGAAGCCGGGCGCCGGCGACACGCTGGCCGGATCGGCCACCGTGGTGGCGGGGATCGCGCTGAACACGATCTCCGGGTGGTCGTAGACCACGATGCCGACCACGTCGCCCGGCCCGATCTTGTAGACCTCGGGGGTGCCGACCAGCGCCTTGACCTCGGGCGGAACCGAATTCCCGACCGCAGCGCGCTGCGCCCGGATCAGCTGGGGCGTGATCGAGGTGATCGCACCGGGCGGCGGCGGATCGATCTCGGAGGTCGAAAAGCCCGACGGCGAGACGGCCTGGGCGGCGTCGTTGCTGGCGGAACGGAACCCCGGTGCCAATGGCGCGCACGCCTGCAGCAGCAGGCCGGCCGAGGCAAACAAAGCGGTGTGTAATAGAAAACGTTTCAAACCCAACTCCGCGTTCGTGACCAGAATGAATACTTTTGCAATCAGTTACGACTGTACATCAGTCAGCGCTGAGGTCAAATTCTTTCTCGGCGTAGATCATTAGGCAGAGAAAAAATGCGCGTGTAGGCAGAAACGCCGAGACAGCGAAAGCTTCCGTATTGGCCGTGGATATTTGATAGTTAGCTATCAATAAGATAGCTAACCGAGCCTCGGAATAGGCCTAATTTCAGGGGTTCTCGGTCTGCGCCGCACGCTTCCAGGCGGCGGAAGCCTGATCGGCGTCGTCCCGAGCCTCGGCCAGCTGGGCCAGAGCCTGCCAGCTTCGCCGATGCAGGTTCGGGTCCTGTAACGCCAAGCCAGCTTGCGTGAGCAATTGTTGCGCCTTGCCCCAGAGCTGACGCTTCATGCAGGCCATGCCGGCCAGGTACTGCAGGTTGGCGTCGCGCGGGTTGTTCCGCTGCGCCGACTCGATGCGCGCCAGCCATTCGGCATCGACCGAGTCCAGACCCGCTTCGAGCGCCCGCACCAGCTTCACGCGCAAGGACTCGCCGAGGCTCTGGGGCTGCGCCACCATGCGCTCCCAGACCGGCAGCAGCCATGCGCGCGCCAGCGTGAGATCGCCACGCAGCGCCACCATGCGCTGGGCCGCGTGGATCGCGACCTCCGGCATCTCGCGCTCCCAGGCCTCGAACTCACCCCAGGCGCGCAGCAGCTGGGCCGGGTCGTGCGCGCCCGAGAGCAATTCGGTCGCCAGCCCACGCACGATGCTCTGCGCGGCCGAATCCGAGAAGGCGCGATGCTTGGCCAGCAGCCGCGCGGTTTCGAGCGCCTCGAGGGTGCGCCGGTCCTGGCGCGCCGCCTTCAGCCGCAGCCGCAAGGCCAGCGTGCGCCGCTGCGCGCCCTGCGGCAGTTCCGCAAGCCGCGCCAGCGCCGCAGGCGCATCGCGGTCGTCGAGCGCCCAGCGGGCGGCGCGCAGCTGCACGCCTTCGCGCGTTTCGAGACTCGCGAGAACTGCGCGATCGGCGCTCTCGTTGAGCGCCTGCTGCAGATGCGCATCGCGCGCCGCGCGATCCTGCAGCGCCTGCGCGCTCTCGGCCGCGAGCAGGTGCGACAGCACCCGCACCTGCTGGGCCTGCGGCAGCCGCGCGTCGAGCGCGGCCAGCGTTCTTTCCTGCGTGAGCGCCGCCTGCGCCGCCTTGCGCGCGCGCGAGAAGCGGCCGGCCAGCAATTGCGCCAGCGCGTCGAGCAGGGCCGCGTACAGGGCGCGCTCCTTTTGCTGCAGGCGCCACTGGCGCGCCTGCCTGGGCAGCGAGAACAGGGCCGACAGGCCGCGCAGCGCCACATAAAGCAGGCCGAAGGCCGCCAGCAGGAGCAGCAGCACGAGATTCAGGGAGAGGTCGACCCGCCACGGCGGCCAGAAGACGGTGACCGTGCCCTGGTTGTTGCCGGCGAACAGTGCCACCGCGGCCGCGATGCCGAACAGGGCGAGAAACCAGAGTGCCGCGCGCATTTAGGGCCTGCCCTAATCCTAGCGCCCGGCAGCAGCCGTCGCGAGCGCGGTCAGCGTTTCGTCGATGCGCGGCGGCTCGCTGGTTCTGACTTGCGCCTGCAGCTGCTGCACCAGCGTGGCGGCGGCCTGGACGCGGCGCGAGGCCGGATCGAAATAGCGGTTGAGCGAAGCCGACACGGTGGCCAACTCGTTGCGCGCCGTGTCGACCTGCCGCGACAGCAGGGCCAGACGCGCATTGAGGAGCTGGAGCTTCAGGTTCTCGCGCAGGAAGAAGGTCTGGTCCGGCGAGAGCAGCACGGCTTCGGGCCGCTCGATGCGCCCCACGCGCAGCAGCGAGCGCGCCTCGCCGCGCACGATCAGCAGGAAGCGCTGCCACCAGGGCGCGTCGGCCGGCACCGGCTCGGCCTGCCACGAATTGAGGCCCGCACCGCGCACGGCGACCGCATTCAGCGGCGGCAGATCGTCGACGCTGCGCATCAGTTCGTCGAGCTTCTGCAGCGCTTCGCCGCTGTCCGCGCTGGCGCTGGTGCGCAGGCGGTCGGCATCGCGCTGCATCGCGCGCTGAAGAGGCGCGAGCCGCGGCTGCGCGGCACGCGCGATGCGCAGGTCGCCGGCCTTGAGCGCCGCCAGCAGCGGCTGCACGTTGCCCGTGACCTGCGCCTGCTGCAGCGCCAGGCGCACGGCCGACTCGATGTCGACCACCAGGTTCTCGTCACGCGAACGCGACAGGCTCTGCATCAGCTCCTCGAGCTGCGAACGCTGCAGTGCGACTTCGGCGACACGGGTTTCGGTCAGGGCCAGCCGCCCGGCCGTGTCGCGCACCACCTCCTGTGCTTGCCGCGCCAGGGTGCGGGCCTCCATGGATTGCGCCAAGGCATCGGCGCTCTGGCGCGCGAGCTGCTCCTGCATGCCGCTGACCTTCTGCCAGAGCGCCACAGCGATCACCAGCGCCACCACCGCGACGACGGCCAGCAAGCCCACCACGACCCTGGAGAGAACGGCCGATGCCGCCGCGGGCGTGACCTGCAGCGTGGCCGGCAGGGGCGCACGCGCTGCGGGTTCCTGCAGGCTATCGTTCAACACGGAGGCATCGCTCATGCGAAGGATTCTATCGACGCGACCAGCGTCACCAGGCCGGGGGAAGAGACACGCACCGTGCCGAAACCCGCATTCCGCGCGGCCTCGGCGATGCGGGCATGGGTGGCGATCGCGCGTGCCGAGCGCCAGCTCGTTGCCGGTAGCGCGCGGCACAGGTTGGCGATGGCTTCGGAGCTGCTGAAGAGCCAGATGGCACGGCCGCCCGCACCTTCGGCGGCCACTTGCCGCTCGGCAGCACCCCAGGACGGAACCAGCCGCCGATAGGCCACCACCGTATCGCAGACACCGCCGACAGCGGCGATCTCGCGCGCCAGCCAGTCGCGCCCCGCCGGCTGTCCCGAAGCAGCGCCGCCGCGCACGATCAGCACGCGCGCACCCGGACGCACCTGCGGCTGCACGCGCGCCCACAGGGCTTCGGAATCGAACTGTTCGGCATCGGCGGGCGGCGCATCGATCGACGAAGCAGGCACGCCGGCCGCCTGCAGGGCGCCGCAGGTGCCGGGCCCGGTGGCCCAGAAGCGCTGGCGCAGCACAGAGGGGAGCGCGCCGCCGGCGCGAAAAAAGTGCTCGGCAGCCGCGGCGCTCACGAACATCAGCGCGTCGTAGTCAGGCAAGCGTTGGCGTGCCGCCTGCAGTTCCGCCGGATCGTCGAGCGGCTCGATCACGATCAACGGCAGCGAAACGGCATCCAATCCCGCGGCGCGCAGTTCGCCCACCCAGCGCGCCGCCTCGCGCGCGGGGCGCGTGACGATCACTGGGGCGGACGGCATCTCATCAGTGAGCGCCGGCGTCGCGCAGCAGCTTCGCGGCACCCACGCCCAGCGCATCGGCCTGCGCGAAGTCTGAGGCTTCGGCCAGCGCGTGAATCTTCACCAAAGGCGCCGCCGCGTCGGGGTCGCCCCAGGCCGCGTCGATGCGCAGGCTGCCGTCGGGCTGCCAGCGTGCATGGGCCGCAAGCGGCATCGAGCAACTCCCGCCCATGGCGCGGCTGACGGCGCGCTCGGCCGTGGTGGCGAGCCAGTCGCTCTGCTTCGACAGCGGCGCCAGCAACGCGATCAAGTCGGCGCGATCGGCGCGCACCTCGATGCCGAGCGCGCCCTGCCCGGCCGCGGGCAGCATCGCATCGGGCTCGAAGACGGCGCGGATGCGGCCCTCGAGGCCGAGCCGCTTGAGTCCGGCCGCGGCGAGCACGATGGCGTCGTATTGACCTTCGTCGAGCTTGCGCAGGCGCGTGTCGAGATTGCCGCGCAGCGGCTCGATGCGCAGGTCGGGCCGCAGCGCGTGCAGCAGCACCACGCGGCGCAGGCTGGAAGTGCCGACGACCGCGCCCTGGGGCAGCGCATCGAGCGAGGCATAGCGCGGCGACACCAGCGCATCGCGCGGATCTTCGCGCGGCAGCACGCAGGCCAGCGCGAAGCCCTCGGGCAGATCCATCGGCACGTCCTTGAGGGAGTGCACCGCGATGTCGGCGCGCCCTTCCTCGAGCGCAAGCTCGAGCTCCTTCACGAACAGGCCCTTGCCGCCGACCTTGGCGAGCGAGCGGTCGAGGATCTGGTCGCCGCGGGTGGTCATGCCGAGCAGGCTGACCGTATGGCCTCGGGCCTGGAGCAAGGACTGCACGTGCTCGGCTTGCCAAAGGGCCAGCCGGCTCTCGCGCGTGGCGATCACGATGTTGCTCAAGGCCATTTCCATTGCTGTGGGGGATCGGTGGAATGCTAGCATGTTGCATCGCAACAACGCATGCGCCAATCGGGTCCGACGAGGAGAAATTTCGAATGAAAACAGCCCCCACCACCGCTTCCGCACCCCGGCGCCGCAACAGCGACGAACAGCCGCTGATCGACGACATCCGCCTGCTCGGCCGCATCCTCGGCGACGTGATCCGCGAGCAGGAGGGCGAAGACAGCTATGCGCTGGTCGAGAAGATCCGCACGCTCTCGGTGTCTTTCCGCCGCGATGCCGACCATGCGGCCGACCGCGCGCTCAAGAACCTGCTCAAGGGCCTGAGTGCGGCCGAGACGGTGCGCGTGATCCGCGCCTTCACCTACTTCAGCCACTTGGCGAACCTGGCCGAGGACCGCCACCAGATCCGGCGCCGCACCGAGGCCGAGCGCGCCGGCGAGAACGCCGAGGGCAGCCTCGAGGTCGCGCTGGCACGCATCCGCAAGGCGGGCATCGCGCCGAAGGCCGTGGTCGAGTCGCTCGCCCACAGCTACGTGTCGCCGGTGCTCACCGCCCATCCGACCGAGGTGCAGCGCAAGAGCATCCTCGACGCCGAGCGCGCCATCGCGCAGCTGCTCACGGCACGAGACGAGATCAAGCTGCACCAGCATGCCTTCGCGGGAAAGAAGGACACGCTGACGCCGCGCGAGTACGCCGAGAACGAAAGCCAGATGCGCACGCGCGTCACCCAGCTCTGGCAGACGCGGCTGCTGCGCTTCTCCAAGCTCACCGTGGCCGACGAGATCGAGAACGCGCTGAGCTACTACGAGGCCACCTTTCTGCGCGAGATCCCGCGCGTCTATGCCGAGCTCGAAGCGGCGCTGGGCCAGGGCGCCATCGCGCCCTTTCTGCGCATGGGCCAGTGGATCGGCGGCGACCGCGACGGCAATCCCAACGTCACGGCCGAAACCCTCGAGTACGCGCTGCGCCGCCAGGCCGAACTGGCGCTGCGCCACTACCTGACCGAGGTGCATTTCCTCGGCGGCGAGCTGTCGCTGTCGGCCACGCTGGTTGATGTGTCGGTCGAGATGCAGGCGCTGGCCGAGCGCTCGCCCGACAAGAGCGAGCACCGCGTCGACGAGCCCTACCGCCGCGCGCTGACCGGCGTCTATTCGCGGCTGGCGGCCACGCTGCGCGAACTCACCGGCGGCGAGGCCGCGCGCCATGCGGTCGCGCCGCAGAACCCCTACACGCAGGCCGAAGAATTCCTGGCCGACCTGCGCACCATCGAAGACTCGCTCACCGACAAGCACGGCTCCGTGCTGGTCGCGCAGCGCCTGCGCCCGCTGATCCGCGCGGTCGAGGTGTTCGGTTTCCATCTCGCGACGGTCGACCTCCGGCAGAGCTCCGACAAGCACGAGGCCGTGGTGGCCGAACTGCTCGCCACCGCGCGCATCGAGCCCGGCTACGCCGCGCTGGCCGAGGAGGCCAAGCAGACGCTGCTGCTGCGCCTGCTCGACGATGCCCGCCCGCTGCGCGTGCCCGATGCCGAGTACTCGCCGCTGGCGCAAAGCGAGATCGCAATCTTCGCCGCCGCCCGCAAGGCCCGCGCGCGCTACGGCGCGGCCGCCATCCGCCACTACATCATCAGCCACACCGAGACCGTCAGCGACCTGCTGGAGGCGCTGCTGCTGCAGAAGGAAGTGGGCCTGCTGCGCGGCACGCTGGAAGAGAACGCCACCTGCGACCTGATCGTGGTGCCCTTGTTCGAAACCATCGAAGACCTGCGCAACGCGGCGCCGATCGTGCGCGCCTTCTACGCCTTGCCCGGCATCCAGGCGCTGGTGCAGCGCTCGGGCGCCGAACAGGACGTGATGCTCGGCTACAGCGACAGCAACAAGGACGGCGGCATCTTCACCAGCAACTGGGAGCTTTATCGCGCGGGCACCGCGCTTGTGGCGTTGTTCGACGAGCTCAACAAGAAATCGAAGACCTCCATCCGCCTGCGCATGTTCCACGGCCGCGGCGGCACGGTGGGACGCGGCGGCGGACCGAGCTACCAGGCCATCCTCGCGCAGCCGCCCGGCACGGTGCGCGGCCAGATCCGCCTGACCGAACAGGGCGAGGTGATCGGCTCCAAGTACGCCAACCGCGAGATCGGCCGGCGCAACCTCGAAACCCTGGTCGCCGCCACGCTGGAAGCCACCCTGCTGCCCTCCGCCAAGGCCGCGCCCGCAAGCTTCCTGGCGGCTGCCGGCGAGCTCTCGGCGGCCAGCATGGCGGCGTATCGCGAACTGGTCTACGAGACACCCGGCTTCGGCGACTACTTCTTCAGCGCCACGCCGATCCGCGAGATCTCCGAGCTCAACATCGGCTCGCGCCCCGCTTCGCGCAACCCCAGCCGAAAAATCGAAGACCTGCGCGCCGTGCCCTGGAGCTTCAGCTGGGGCCAGTGCCGGCTCACGCTGCCGGGCTGGTATGGCTTCGGTTCGGCGATCGAGCAGTTCCTCGCGGCCGCGGGCAGCGCCGCGGCGCGCAAGGAGCGGCAGGCGCTCCTGCAGCGCATGGTCGCGCAGTGGCCCTTCTTCAGCACGCTGCTGTCGAACATGGACATGGTGCTCGCCAAGAGCGACCTGGCCCTGGCCTCGCGTTATTCGGAACTGGTGGCCGACCGCAAGCTGCGCCAGAAGGTGTTCTCGATGATCGATGCCGAATGGCACCGCACTTCCGACGCACTGACGCTGATCACCGGCGCGAAACAGCGGCTCGAAGGCAATGTCGACATGCAGCGTTCGATTCGCCACCGCTTCCCCTACATCGATCCGCTGCACCATCTGCAGGTCGAGCTGATGCGCCGCTGGCGCGCGGGACAGGACGATGAGCGCCTGCAGCGCGGCATCCACATGTCGATCAATGGCGTGGCGGCGGGCCTGCGAAACACCGGCTGAGAAGCCGGCGAGAACGCCGTGTACGCCGCTTCCTACGTGAACATCCGGCGAAGCAGAAATTAGGGGCTTTGAAGGAAGAGTACCCTGTCCCCTACGTTCAAAGTTCTCGCAATCGCGCGGCAGCTCAAGGCTCGTTCACAGGAATCTTCGCCATGTCTTCCCCGCACTCCCTCACCCATGCCAAGGTCGACTTTGTGAGCGGCGACTTCGACGCGCTGGCATCGCACATGCGACATTGCGCGCGCGCACAGGGGCGATGGTTCACGGTGAAGAGCAGATTGCAGCGCATGCGCTCGGCCGCCGCCGGCCGCATCGTGACGATGGCCTGCCTGGCCGTGGTTCTCCTCATCGGGCTGTACGCGGTCGCTTGAGCGCTGCGGTGGTCGTCGACCGGCTCGACTCCCTCAGCCAGTACGCGCGCAATCTTCTTCTCGGGCCCTACGAAGCGGTCGAGCCGCCGATCCGCGCCGAGTTGTTCGGCGCGCAGCGCTTCGAGCAGCACGGCCACAGCCTGGCCCGGGCGCAGGTCGTGCGCAGCGAGGACTCCCGCGGTGACGCCACGCCTTTTTTCCCGCGCGTCGATCGCAACCTCGAATCGCTGCGCAGCGCCTTCGACTACATCGCCCTGATCTCGCAGAGCGGACGCTACGTCACGCCGGCGGCCGAATGGCTGCTCGACAACTTCCACCTGGTCGAGGCGCAGCTGCAGCAGATTCGCGAGGGCGTGCCGCGCAGCTACTACGCGCGCCTGCCCAAGCTCGCGGCGCCGCCGCTCGCGGGCTTGCCGCGCGTCTACGGCATCGCCTGGGCCTACGTGGCGCATACCGACAGCGTGTTGAACCAGGAGCTGTTCACCGCCTTCCTCAATGCCTACCAGGACATCGACGAGCTCACGCTCGGCGAACTGTGGGCGCTGCCGACCACGCTGCGCGTGGTCCTGCTCGAGAACCTGCGGCGTGTGGCCGAGGGCATTGCCGAAAGCAAGGTGGCGCGCGAGGTCGCGCATGCGGCCTGGGACGCCGCCGACAGGCTCTCCGCGCAGGACCTGGACGTGCTCTACCGCGCGCTGCAAAGCCGCGGCATGCAGGAACGCTTTCTCACCCAGCTGTGGCTGCAGTTGCCGGTCGAGCATGGCGAGGATGCGCCCGCGCTCCTGAAGTGGACCGAGCAGCATTGCCCGAACGGCCCGGCATTGGTCAGCGAGGCGCAGACGATGCAGGCCGCCGCCAACCTCACGGTCGGCAACATCATCACCACGCTGCGCATGATCGGCCAGGTCGAGTGGGCCGACCTGATCGAGCCGGTGAGCCGTTCGCTGCGCGTGCTGCGCGAGCTGCCCAGCTTCACGCGCGAAAGCGAGCTCACGCGCCAGCAGATCACCCATGCGATGGAGCAGGTGGCACGCACCAGCCGCCGGCCTGAGCGCGAGGTCGCGCAGGCCGTGGTGCGCCTGGCCTTCGACGCGGCCTGTGATCCGCCCGAGGATGGGGATGCCGAGACCCGCTGGTCGCAAGCCGAATGCACCGCCGGCTATTACCTGTTCGGGCAAGGGCTTCCGGCCCTGAGCTTTGCGCTGGCGCCGGCGGACGGCACCGGCGCAGCGCGCATCGCGCCGCGCCTGAGCGCGCTGCGCGCCTGGCGCCCGACGCTCTACGTGCTGGCCGTGCTGGCCGGCACCGCGCTGCTGCTGGCGGCGGCGGTCCAGGGCCTGAACCGCAGCGGCTGGCCCGATGCGCCCTGGCAGGCGCTGGTCGCGCTCGTGCTGCTCGCCTGGCCCCTGTCCGAAGCGGTCATCGCGCTGGTGCACCGCATCATGGCCGAATCGACCCGCGTCCAGCCGTTGCCGCGGCTCGATTTCGCGCACGGCATTCCCGAGGTGCACCGGGTGCTGGTTGCCATTCCGGCGCTGCTGAGTTCGGAAGCGGCCAATGTCCAGCTCGCGCACCGGCTCGAATTGCATTGGCTCGCCAACCGCGAAGCGCAGGCGCAGTTCGCGCTGCTGACGGACTGGGCCGATGCCGTCGAACCCTCGCTGCCCGGTGATGCCACCCTGCTCGACGACGCGCTGCGGCGCATCGCCGCGCTCAACGACCGCTATCCCGCGCCGCCAGGGACGGTGCCGCGCTTCCTGCTGCTGCACCGCGCGCGCAGCTGGTGCGAGACCGAGCGGCGCTGGATGGGCTGGGAGCGCAAGCGCGGCAAGCTCGAGATGCTGCTGCGCCTCCTGGCCACGGGCGAGGACAGCGGCTTCCTGCCGCTGGCGCCCGGCCTGCAGCTGGCCGAGCGCATCCCCTACGTGCTGACGCTCGACAGCGACACCGGCCTGCCGCCCGGCGCGCTGCGCGAGCTGGTCGCGGTGGCAGCCCATCCGCTCAATGCGCCGCAGCTAGACCTGGCCAGCCGCCGCGTGGTGAGGGGCTTCGGCATCTTCCAGCCGCGCATCGTCACGCCCTTCCCGGAGCGCAACGAACGTTCCTTCTTCCACTGGATGTTCGCCGGCCAGTGCGGGCTCGACCCGTACAGCAGCAGCGCCTCTGACCTCTACCAGGACGTGTTCGGCAGCGGCTCCTTCACCGGCAAGGGTCTGCTCAACGTGCGCGCCGTCCATGCGACGCTGGACCGGCGCCTGCCGGACGGCGCGGTACTGAGCCACGACCTGCTCGAAGGCGCGGTGGCGCGCTGCGGCGTGGTGAGCGACCTGGTGCTGATCGAAGACCATCCGCATCACACCGGTGTGGCGGCCTCGCGCGTGCACCGCTGGACGCGCGGCGACTGGCAACTGCTGCCTCTGATGCTGCGCGCGCCGCGCTTCGGCATCGATGCGCTGGGCCTCTGGAAGATGAGCGACAACCTGCGCCGTGCGCTGGTGGTGCCGGCATCGACCGCGCTGCTCGCGTGGGTCGTCTTCACCGATGCGGTCCCGCTGCCCTGGGCGCTCGCGGCCGTCGCGGCGGCGCTGATGCTCGGCCCCATGCTCGGCGCACTGGCGGGCCTGGTGCCGACGCGGCGCTCGATCGAGCTGCGCCACTTCTTCGACGTCGGTTCCACCGAGCTGCTGCGCGCCATGGCCGGCGCGGCCTGGCAGTTCGTCCAGCTGGCCGCGCAGAGCCGCCTCTTGCTCGATGCCATGGTGCGCGCCGCATGGCGCCTGGCGGTGAGCCGCCGGCACCTGCTCGAATGGACCACTGCGGCCCAGGCCCAGGCGCAGGCCAGCTACCAGTTGGCGCCCTTTCTGCGCAACGGGGCGATCGCGAGCCTGGTCTGCATCGCACTCGCCGCGGCCGCGTTCTGGAGCCCGCATCCGTGGCTGGGCATGCTGGTGTTCGGGCTGTGGGCGCTGGCCCCGGTCGCGGCCTGGTGGGGCAGCCGCGTACCGGTGGGCAACGAAGGCACGCTGGCCGCCGAGCACCGCAACTACCTCGAAACGCTGGCGCGCGACACCTGGCGCTTCTTCGAGCAGGTGGTCGGGCCCGAGGACAATCACCTGCCGCCTGACAACCTGCAGTTCGAACCCGAGCCCACCATCGCGCACCGCACCTCGCCGACCAACATCGGCATGTACCTGCTGGCCAGCTGCTGCGCACGCGAGTTCGGCTGGCTCGACACCACGGCGCTCGTCGCCCGGCTGCAGGCGACCTTCGACACCATCGACCGCATGGACAAGCACCAGGGCCATCTCTACAACTGGTACGACACGCGCTCGCTCGAGCTGCTGCTGCCGTCCTACGTGTCCAGCGTCGACAGCGGCAACCTTGCAGGCCACCTGCTGGCCGTGGCCCAGGCCTGCCGCAGCTTCGCGGCCGACGGCAGCGGCGCCGGCGCGCAACTCGAAGCCCTCGCCCTGCGCTGCGAGGCCTTGTGCGCGGGCATGGATTTCCGCGGGCTCTACGACGCCAAGCGCCACCTGTTCCACATTGGCCTCAGGGTCGAGGAGAACGAGCTCGATGCGAGCTACTACGACCTGCTCGCCTCCGAAGCGCGGCTGCTGAGCTTCCTCGCCATCGCCAAGGGCGACGTGCCGCGGCGCCACTGGATGGCGCTCGGGCGGCCTTTTCTCTCGGTCGGCGTACGGCCCGGGCTCAAGTCCTGGTCGGGCTCGATGTTCGAGTACCTGATGCCCACGCTGGTGATGACAGAGCCGGTGGGCGGCCTGCTGCAGGTGGCCAACCTCGCGGCGGTCGGCGAGCAGCAGGCCTTCGGCAACATGCAGAACCTGCCATGGGGCGTCTCGGAGTCGGCCTACTTCGCGCAGGACCATTCGCTCGCCTTCCAGTACTCGCCCTTCGGCGTGCCGCGGCTGGCGCTGCGCCGCACGCCGCCCACCGACCGCGTGGTCGCGCCCTACGCCACCATGATGGCCGCCGTGCTCGCGCCGGCCGATGCGGTGGTCAACCTGCGGCTGCTCGAATCGCTCGGTGGGCGCGGCGAGTTCGGCTTCTTCGACGCGATCGACTTCACCGCCTCACGCCAGCCCGCGGGCCAGCCTTTCACCGTGGTGCACAACGTCATGGCCCACCACCACGGCATGGCGCTGGTGGCACTGTGCAACGTCGTGTGCGACGGCGCGCCGCGCCGCTGGTTCGGCAGCGCGCCGCTTGTGCGGGCGCACGAGTCGCTGCTGCACGAGCGCACGCCGCGGCAGATCATCGGCAGCGCCGATCCGCGCATGCCGCCCGAGCCGGGCACCGGCGAGGCGCCGCCGATCTTCCAGCCGCGCGTGGTCGATCCTCACGAGCCCGGCTTCCAGCCCACCCACCTGCTGTCGAACGGCCACTACACCGTGGCGCTGCGCGCCAACGGCGCGGGCGTGAGCCGCTGGCGTTCGTTCAACGTGAGCCGCTGGCGCGACGATCCGCTGCGCGACGGCTACGGCACCTTCTTCTATGTGCGGGACATCGGCAGCCCGACGCTCACCTCGCTGACCGCCCTGCCCGCGCCCGGCGAAGAGTGGCGCTACCGCGCGCGCTTCCTGGCCGACCAGGTGCAGTTCGATGCCAGCGGGCCCGGCCTGCAGGCGCGCACCACGGTGCTGATCAGCCCCGAAGACGACACGGAGCTGCGCACGGTCGCGCTGCACAACACCGGCAGCGAGACGCGCACGCTGGAGCTCGTCTCGTACTTCGAACCGGTGCTCTCCGACCCCAAGGCCGACGAGGCGCACCCGTCCTTCGCCAACCTCTTCGTCGAGAGCCGCTGGGAGCCCGGCTGGCGCGCGCTGCTGCTGACGCGCAAGCCGCGCCTGCACGGCGACCCGGTGGTGGCCGCTGCGCACTTCGTGGCCTCGGTCGATGCGCAGGTGCTGTCGGTCGACTGCATGACCGACCGGCGCGCCTTCATCGGGCGCAACCGCACGCTCGCGACGCCGACCCTCGATCCGCAATCGGCAGCGCCCGACGGCACGCCGGTCAGCGGGCTGGATCCCATCGCCTGCCTGCGCGTGCGCCTCGAGATCCCGCCGGGCGGTACGGCACGCGTGACCTTCGCCACCGCGGCCGACGAGGACGTGGAAGCCCTGATGCCCAGCATCGACCGCTACCTGCAGCCGATGCACGTCGAGCGCGCGACGCGCATGGCCGCCACGCTGGCGCAGGTGCGCCTGCGCGACCTCAGCATCGACCCGGCGAAGAACCAGGCGCTGCAGGACCTCACGACCATCCTGACCTACACCACGCCGCGCCCGATGCGCGACCGCGGCCTCATCGACCTGCGCCAGATCTGGCGCTTCGGCATCTCGGGCGACAAGCCGATCGTGCTGGTCTACATCCACTCGATCGCCGGCAAGGGCCTGGTCGACACGCTGCTGCGCGCCCAGCCCTGGTGGGGCTTCGGCGGCGTGGCCTGCGACCTGGTGGTGCTCAACGGCGAGCCCAATTCCTACCTGATGCCGCTGCAGCGGGAGATCGAGGCGCTGCGCAGCCGCGTCGCGCAGCAGACGCAGAACAGCTTTCCGCGCAACGACGCGGCCGGCTTCTACCTGCTGCGCGACCACGAAGTGGCGCCCTCGGAAAAAGCGGCGCTGTCGAGCCTGGCGCGCGCGGTCTTCACCGCCGACGGCCGCTCGCTCGAGATGCAGGTGGCGGCGCTGCGCGAAGCGACCTCGGCCGGCCCGGCGGCGGAAGATCTCGGCCCGCGCGTCCAGCTCTCGCTGCTGCCGCCTGCGGCCGAGCTCGCCGATGCGGTGACGGCGCCGCGGGGCGGCTTCGATGCCGAAAGCGGCGAGTTCCGTTTCGAGGTCGATCCCAACCGGCGCACGGCGCGGCCCTGGATCAACGTGATCGCCAACCCCTCCTTCGGCTTCCAGATTTCCGAATCGGGCACCGGCTACACCTGGGCTGTCAACAGCCGCCTGCACCAGCTCACGCCCTGGTCGAACGACCCGGTGCAGGACCCGGCCTTCGAGCACTACCTGCTGCAGGACCTCGATTCGCGCGAGCTGTTGCCGCTCACGCCGGCCAGCCGCGGCGGCGCTGCCGCCAGGCACCGCGTGCGCCACGGCCAGGGCTACACGGTGTTCGAATGCCTGCACCGCGACGTCGCGCTGGAGACCACCTTCTTCGCCGACCGCGACGAACGCATGAAGCTGGTGCTCGTCAAGGTGCGCAACGAGGGCACCCGCCCGCGCCGCCTGCGCGCGCTTGCGATGGTCGAGTGGCAGCAGGGCGCGGCGCGCGGCGAGCGCCGCACCGTCCACACCTGGAAGCCCGAGGACCTGCCCGCGGTGTTCGGCCAGCAGCGCGAGTCGAGCACCGGCTTCGGCGGCAGCACCGGCTTCGTGGCGCTCGCCGGCTTGAACGGCGCGACCCAGTGGACCTGCGAGCGCAGCGAATTCTTCGCCGGGCACGGTGCGGTCGAAGTGCCCGACACGCTGGCCCAGCGTGCCGGCAGCGGCCTCGATGCCTGTGCCGCGGTGGCCGGCGACTTCCCGCTCGCCGCCGGCGCGAGTGCGAGCTTCACCTTCATGCTGGGCCAGGCCGACAACCCCGAGGCTGCGATGCAGATGGCGCGCCGCTGGCAACAGCGCGACGTGCCCGAGGCGCTGGCCGCGGCACGCGGCTTCTGGGACGAGCTGCTCGGCCGGCTGCAGGTACGCACGCCCGATCCGCTGTTCGATGCGCTGGTCAACCGCTGGCTCATCTACCAGACGCTGGTGTGCCGACTCTGGTCGAAGGCCGGCTTCTACCAGGCCGGCGGCGCCTTCGGCTTCCGCGACCAACTGCAGGACGCGATGGCTTTCGCGCTGACCGATCCGGCGCGCCTGCGCGAGCAGATCCTGGTCAACGCGGCGCGCCAGTTTCCCGAGGGCGACGTGCAGCACTGGTGGCACATGCCCGGCGGCGCCGGCGTGCGCACGCATTTCTCCGACGACCTGCTGTGGCTGCCCTATGCCGCCTCGCATTACGTCGAAGTCACGGCCGACCGCTCGGTGCTCGACGAAGTCGTGCCTTTCATCGACGGCCCCGGAATCCCCGACGGCGCCGAGGACGCCTACTACGCACCGCAGACCAGCAGCCACACGGCCACCGTCTACGAACACGGCGCGCGCGCGATCGACCGCAGCCTCGCGACCGGCGTCCACGGCCTGCCGCTGATGGGCACCGGCGACTGGAACGACGGCATGAACCGCGTCGGCCACGAAGGCCGCGGCGAATCGGTCTGGCTCGCCTGGTTCCTGTGCAGCGTGGTCGAGCGCTACGCGCCTTTTGCCGAGGCGCGCGGCGAGAAGGCACGCGGGGAGCGTTGGCAGGCCGCGCGCAAAGGCTGGATCGCCGCCCTGCACGGCGCCGGCTGGGACGGCGCCTGGTTCCGGCGCGCCTTCTTCGACAACGGCGCGCCGCTCGGCTCGGCGCTTAACGAGGAGTGCCGCATCGACCTGATCGCGCAGGCCTGGTCGGTGCTCTCGGGCGCCTCGGACACGAACCACGCCACGCAGGCCCTCGCATCGATGAAGGCCCATCTGCACGACGAGCCCGCCGGCCTGCTGCAGCTGCTGCATCCGCCGCTGGCGCATTCGCCCAACAACCCGGGCTACATCCAGGCCTACCCACCGGGCGTGCGCGAGAACGGCGGCCAGTATTCGCATGCCGCGGTGTGGGCGCTGATGGCACAGGCGCTCACCGGCGACACCGAAGCCGCATGGCACAGCTTCGAGGGCCTGAGCCCGGCGCACCGCGCGCGCCATCCCGAGCGCGGCCCCGCCTACGAGCTCGAGCCCTACGTGATGGCCGGCGACATCTACGGCGCCGCGCCCTACGTCGGCCGCGGCGGCTGGAGCTGGTACACCGGCTCGGCCGCATGGCTGCACCGCGCCGCCGTCGAAACCCTGCTGGGCCTGGCGGTGCACGGCGACCGGCTCTCGCTCACGCCGCGCGTGCCGGCGCACTGGCCGGGCTTCGAGATCACGCTGCGGCTCAAGGGCCGGGAACTGATCGTGCAGTACGGCGACGCCACCACGGCGGCGGTGCCCACGCACCACATCGCCCGAGGCGAATGGACCATCTGGCGCACGCTGCCCGACAAGGCCGTGCTGCGCGTCGGCTGAAAAAACCAAGGCGCAGCACAATTGGCGCCTGACATGGACAGCCTCGATCTCATCAAGACCTTTCGCGAAGTCGCCGCCCACGGCAGCTTCTCCCGAGCCGCCAGCAAGCTCGACATGTCCAAGGCGACGGTCAGCAAATACGTGGCCGAACTCGAAACCCGCTTCGGCGTGCGCCTGCTCAACCGTTCGACCCGCTCGGTGAGCCTGACCGATGCCGGTGCGCTGCTGCTCGAGCGCAGCAAGCCGGTGATGGAGATGGTGGAGCTCACCCAGGCCGAGCTGCAGGAGCATGCGAGCCGGCCCACGGGCCGCTTGCGCATCTCGGCGCCGCACGGCATGGGACAGGGCGACCTGCCCAAGCTGCTGGCCCAGTTCATGGGCTACTACCCCGAGGTGAGCCTCAGCCTGCACCTGAGCAATCGCACGGTCGACATGGCCGAGGAGGCGATCGACCTGGCGCTGCGCTTCGGACCGATCGCGGACGACAACCTCATCGTGCGCAAGCTCACGCCCGTGAAGCTGGTGGTGTGCGCCTCGCCGCGCTACTGGAAGAACCACGGCATGCCGACCCGGCCGGCCGATCTGTCGCAGCACGAGGCGCTGACCCACTCGAAGCTGGGCCCCCATCCGCGGTGGCGCTTCGAGGTCGACGGCCGGCCGCTGGACGTGCCGGTCAAGAGCCGCATGGATTCGACCGAGGGCGGGCCGCTGATCCAGGTCGCGCTGCTGGGTTTCGGCGTGCTCTACTTGCCTGCCCTGCTGGTGCAACCGCACATCGACCACGGCGAACTGGTGCCGGTGCTGCAGGACTTCGTGCGCAACGACATGTGGCTCTCGGCCGCCTACTTGCAGCGGCGCCACAACAGCGCGGCGCTGCGCGCGCTGCTGGACTTCCTGCAGACGCGCATCGGCGCAAAAAGCGCGCCCGGCCGCGCCTAATCCCCGAGCAGCTCGCCGATCGGCTGCAGGTCTTCCACCCGGTCGCAGATTGCCTTCACGACCATCATGATCGGGATACCGAGCAGTAGGCCCCAGATGCCCCAGAGCCAGCCCCAGAAGATCACGCCGACGAACACAGCCACCGGGTTCATGCGACTGGTGCGGCTGGTGAGCCAGGGCACCAGCAGGTTGCCCACCAGCGTGTGCATCAGGAGCGAGACGCCGCCGACCACGAGCGCCATCTGGATGCTGTTGAACTGGAGAAAGGCCACCAGGCCCGCCGCCGCCATCACGATGACCGAGCCGAGGTAGGGGATGAGATTGGTCACTCCCGCGACGATGCCCCACACCGCGGCGTTGTCGACGCCGAGGGCCCAGAACGCGAGGCCGGTGGCGACGCCGACCACGGCGCTGGTGAGGATCTGCACCAGCAGGTAGCGCTCGATGTGCTGCGTGATGTCGTCGAGCACGTTCACCGTGATTCTTTTCTTCTGCAGGCTGGGCCCGGTGATCTTCACCAGCTTGCGGCGGAAGGTGTCGCCCGAGCCGAGCGCGAAGAAGGTCAGGAAGGCGACCAGCGTGAGCTGCCCGACGGCGGCGATCAGCCCCACCGTGCCGCTCCAGAGGTAGTCGCGCACGTTGAAGGTCGGCCGCTCGATGACCACGCGCGCCACGCCCTTGCGCGCTGCGACCTTGGCCGAGTTCTCCTCGGCGGCCTGTTCGAGCTGCGCCGCGGCCTTCTGCACCGTGTCGAGCGCGCTGGGGTCGGTGCTTCTGCCGCTGCGCACGGCCAGGCGCAGCTTCTGGGCGGCGACCGGCAGCGTATCGAGCAACTCGGAGGCGCTGCCGGAGAGCGAATAGCCGGTCCAGCCCACCCCGCCGCCGAGCCCGAGCAGGATCAGGGCCGCGCCGATCCAGCGCGAGATCTTCCAGCGTTCGAGCCAGCCGACCAGCGGCGCCAGCGCGTAGGTCAGCAGCAGGCTCAGCATCAGCGGAACGAACACGGCCTTGGCCCAGTGCAGCGTGAACACGCCGGCCAGCACCGCGATCACCACCAGCGCGGCGCTGCGCACGTCGACCGGCATGTGCAGCAGCACGCGCTCCGGTTCGGGGGCGGGGGGCTCTGCCGGCGGCTCGGCCTCCTTCTTCTGTTCGGCTTCCTTCTTCTGTTCGGCTTCGTCGTTCATCGTGGATCCTTGAGCGCCTCGCGCACCGCCGACAGCTGGCGCCGCGACACCACCACCGGCTCCGGAATGCCGTCGAGCCGGAGCGCCCAGCCCTCGGCATCTTCACCGTCGTCGTATTTCTCGAGCGCCCGGATCGCCGCGCGCGCCACCAGCGCATTGCGGTGCACGCGCACGAAGCGCGCCGGATAACGCTCCTCGAATTCGGCCAGCGAGCCGTCATAGATGTGGCTGCGCGTCGGCGTGCGCACCGTGAGGTACTTGAACTCGGACTTGAGGTAGAGCACCTCGGACATCGGCACGCGCTCGGTGCGCCCGCGGTCCTGGATCAGCAGCACCTCCTGCGGTGCCTCGGTGGCCGCGCCGCGCCGCTCCTTCAGGTAGCGCTCGGCCTTCTGTAGCGCCTGCTGCAGCCGTTCAGCGCGCACCGGCTTGGTCAGGTAGTCGACCGCTTCCAGCTCGAAGGCGGTGACCGCATGCGCCGCATGGGCCGTGACGAACACCACCGCCGGCGCACCGGCGCGCTGTCTCAGGCTGCGTGCGAGCTCGAGGCCGTCGATGCCGGGCATGTGGATGTCGAGCAGCACGAGATCGAATCGGGTGTCCGCCAGTTGTTCCAGCGCGCCGGCGCCGTGCGCGGCCTCTGCCACAACCTCCGCCGCCGGCGACTTGCAGTCGGCCAGCAGCGTGCGCAGCCGCGACCGGGCGAGGGTTTCATCATCGACGATCAAGGTGCGGAGAGCGCTCATGACTTCAGGCTTCGGCAGGAATGGCAATGCGCACACGGTAGCTCTTCTGGTCCATCCCGGCGCTGAACTGCGCCTGCATATCGTGTAGGAGGCGCAGCCGGTCGCGCACGTTGGCCAGCGCGATGCCGTGCCCGCGCGGCAGGGGTTCGTCGGCCCAGCGCAGCGGCGGCAGGCTGTTGACCACTTCGATCACCGCCATGCCGCCACGACGCTCGGTGCGGATGCGGATCTTGGCACCGGCCGGACTCGGCTCGACGCCGTGCTTGACCGCGTTCTCGACCAGCGGCTGCAGCAGGAGCGGCGGCAGGCGCGCGGTGTTGGCCGCCGGGTCGATGTCCCAGCGGATGCGCAGCCGCTCGCCGAAGCGCACCTGCTCGATCGCGAGGTAGCGTTCGGCCAGCGCGATCTCGTCGGCCAGCGTGACCGACTCGCCCGGATCGGCCAGCGCCTGGCGGAACAGCTCGCTCAGGTCTTCCAGCATGGTCTCGGCCTTGGCCGGCTCCTCGCGCACCAGCGCGATGGCGCTGTTGAGGGTGTTGAAAAGAAAATGCGGCCGGATGCGCGACTGCAGTTCTTCGAGCCGCGCCGTCATGGCCGCCGGCGTCTGGCCGCGCGCGCGCAACACCAGCGCGGCCATCACCAGCGCGGCGAACATCGCGCCGGCCAGGGCGCTCGCGAGCCAGGGCGCGCTGCCGAGCACGCCCGTCAGCCGCAGCAGGCCACAGCCGTAGAGCGCGGAGAGCGCACCCAGCAAGGCGCCGGCGACGTACTGTGCCGCGCGCGGCAGGCGGCCGAGCAGCTTCTTGAGCCAGCAGGCCGCGAGCAGCCACAAGAGCGTGGCCGGCAAGGCGCCGCCGGTCACCGTGGCCATCAGCACCAGCCACTCGGCGGGCGCCGGCGAGACGAACAAGGTCGCGACGGCGACCACGGCTTCGACGAACATCACGGTGCGCAGCACCACCCCGATCTGGCAGGCGTCGAACAGCGCAACCCTCGCACGCGCAGGCCCGCGAGCGCGGGCAGGAGCCGGCGTCGAAGGGGTGGCCGATAAAATCGTCGGGTTGCGCATCAGAGCTGAAACATTCGGGTGCAAACCCATTATTGCCTCCCACCCCGATTCACCCCCATGACCTCCAACCAACTCGACAAGAAATCCGAAGCCTGGTCCGCCCTGTTCTCCGAACCGATGAGCGACCTGGTGAAGCGCTACACCGCCAGCGTCTTCTTCGACAAACGGCTGTGGCAGGCCGACATCGAGGGCTCGCTGGCGCATGCGGGCATGCTGGCCAAGCAGGGCATCATCGGCGCCGAGGACCACGCGGCCATCCAGGACGGGATGGCGCAGATCCGCGCCGAGATCGAATCCGGCACCTTCGACTGGAAGCTCGACCTCGAGGACGTGCACCTGAACATCGAGGCGCGGCTCACGCAGCTGGTGGGCGATGCCGGCAAGCGCCTGCACACCGGCCGCAGCCGCAACGACCAGGTCGCCACCGACGTGCGGCTCTGGCTGCGCGGCGAGATCGACCTGATTGCGGAGCTCTTGACCGCGTTGCAGAAATCGCTGGTCGCCATCGCGGAGAAAAATGCCGACGTGATCCTGCCCGGCTTCACCCACCTGCAGGTGGCGCAGCCGGTGAGCTTCGGCCACCACATGCTGGCCTATGTGGAAATGTTCGCGCGCGACGCCGAGCGCATGGCCGACGTGCGCCGCCGCGTCAACCGCCTGCCGCTGGGCGCCGCCGCGCTGGCCGGCACCAGCTACCCGCTCGACCGCGAGGCCGTGGCCCGCGCGCTCGGCATGGACGAGGTCTGCCAGAACAGCCTGGACGCAGTGAGCGACCGCGACTTCGCGATCGAATTCACCGCCGCCGCCTCGCTGGCCATGGTGCACATCAGCCGCCTGAGCGAAGAGCTGGTGCTCTGGATGAGCCAGGCCTTCGGCTTCATCGACATCGCCGACCGCTTCTGCACCGGCAGTTCGATCATGCCGCAGAAGAAGAATCCGGACGTGCCCGAGCTCGCGCGCGGCAAGACCGGCCGCGTGGTCGGCCACCTGATGGGGCTGATCACGCTCATGAAGGGCCAGCCCCTGGCCTACAACAAGGACAACCAGGAAGACAAGGAGCCGCTGTTCGACACCGTCGACACGCTCAAGGACACGCTGCGCATCTTCGCGGAGATGGTGGGCGGCATCACGGTGAAGCCCGAGACGATGGAGAACGCGGCCTTGCGCGGCTATGCGACCGCGACCGACCTGGCCGACTACCTGGTGAAGAAGGGCCTGCCCTTCCGCGACGCGCACGAAACCGTGGCCCATGCGGTCAAGGCGGCGATCTCGCACAAGGTCGACCTGTCGGAGCTGCCGCTGGCGGTGCTGCAGACCTTCAATCCGCAGATCGAGAAGGACGTCTACGACGTGCTGAGCCTGCGCGGTTCGCTGCATGCGCGCAACATCCTCGGCGGCACCGCACCCGCCCAGGTGCGCAAGCAGATCGCCCGGCATCGCGCCCGGCTCGGCTGAAGCCGTCCATGGGAAGCAGGCACGAATGCTGCAGTGCGGTATTTGTGCCCAGTTGTAAAAATGTAGTGCTAAAGTTGCATTGCATCCCGCCTGAGCCGCCTGCAATCTAGCGGGCCCCCGAATCGCACGAGAGCGTCTCCGAATCCATGGAAAAACCCAACTGCGTCGTCGTCATCCTGACTTTCAATTCCGCCTCGATCATTCGGGAGACCGTGTCGCAGGCGAAGAAGCTGAGCCCGCACGTCTACGTGGTCGATTCGCACTCGTCGGACAACACCGTCGCGATCCTCGAGGAGCTGGGCTGCACCGTGGTGCAGAGGCCTTTTTCCAACTACAGCGACCAGCGCAACTGGGCGATCTCGCAGGTCGAGGCCTCCTACGGCTGGCAACTGCACCTTGACGCCGACGAGGTGCTGGACGCGCAGGCGGTCGACGAGATCAAGGCCCTGCTCTCGGGCACTCCGCGCTTCGACGCCTACCTGCTGCGCCGGCGCGACTACTTCATGGGCAAGATGCTGCGCTTCTCGGGCGTCAATCCCTGGCACCTGCGGCTGTTCCGCTCGGGCACCGGGCGCTGCGAGTCGCGGCTCTACGACCAGCACTTCATCAGCTCGGCGACGCCCGGCCGCATCAGCGGCTTCATGCACGACAAGAATTCGGCCAGGCTCAGCGACTGGATCGCGAGCCACAACCGCTGGAGCGATGCCGAGGCCAAGGAAAAGCTCGGCCCCCGCTTGGGCGGCGACAACGTGCTGCAGCCGCGGCTCATGGGCGACGCCCGGGAACGCACGCGCTTCATCAAGGAGCTCTACTACAAGCTGCCGACCGGCCTGCGCTCGCTGAGCTATTTCGTCTACCGCTACATCTTCCGGCTTGGCTTTCTGGACGGCACCACGGGCTTCTATTTCGCTTTTTTTCAGGCATTGTGGTTCCGCATGCTGGTCGACGCGAAGATGTACGAGCAGCGCAGTACCCAGCTACCCCAGCGGCTCAACTGATTTTTCTTACGGAGTGATTTCGCAGCATGCGCCAATACAACGCTTCCAAGAAGATGCTCGTCACCGGCGGCGCCGGTTTCCTGGGCAGCCATTTGTGCGACCGGCTCATCGAGCAGGGTCACGACGTCCTGTGCGTCGACAACTTCTTCACCGGCACCAAGCGCAACATCGAGCATCTGCTCGACCATCCGCGCTTCGAGCTGATGCGGCATGACGTGACCTTTCCGCTCTACGTGGAAGTGGACGAGATCTTCAACCTCGCCTGCCCGGCCTCGCCGATCCACTACCAGCACGATCCGGTGCAGACCACCAAGACCAGCGTGCACGGCGCGATCAACATGCTGGGCCTGGCCAAGCGCGTGCGGGCCAAGATCCTGCAAGCCTCCACCAGCGAGGTCTACGGCGATCCCGAGATCCATCCGCAGGTCGAGGCCTACTGGGGCCGCGTGAACCCGATCGGCATCCGCAGCTGCTACGACGAAGGCAAGCGCTGCGCCGAAACCCTGTTCTTCGACTACCACCGCCAGCACAAGCTGCGCATCAAGGTCGTGCGCATCTTCAACACCTACGGCCCGCGCATGCACATGAACGATGGCCGCGTGGTGTCCAACTTCATCGTGCAGGCGTTGAAGGGCGAGGACATCACGATCTACGGCGACGGCCAGCAGACGCGCAGCTTCTGCTACGTCGACGACCTGGTCGAGGCGATGCTCAGGATGATGGTCACCGGCGACGAGGTGCCCGGCCCGATCAACATCGGCAACCCCGGCGAGTTCTCGATGCTGGAGCTGGCCAACAAGGTGATCGAGCTCACCGGCTCCAAGAGCAAGCTGGTGCGCATGCCGCTGCCGGCCGACGACCCGAAGCAGCGCCGCCCCGACATCTCGCTGGCGCAGAAGGAGCTCGGCGGCTGGGAGCCCAAGACCCAGCTCGAAGAGGGCTTGAAGAAGACCATCGCCTACTTCGACCAGATCCTCTCGGAATCCACAGCAGCTTGACCCCATGAACATCACCATCATCGGCACCGGCTACGTCGGTCTCGTCACCGGCGCCTGTTTGGCGGACATCGGCAACAACGTGTTCTGCCTCGACGTCGATCCGCGCAAGATCGCGACGCTCAACGAAGGCGGCATTCCGATCTACGAGCCGGGCCTCGGCGAGCTCGTCGAGTCGAACGTTGCGGCGAAGCGGCTCGCCTTCTCGACCGACATCGAGGCCTCGGTGGCGCATGGCGACATCCAGTTCATTGCCGTGGGCACGCCGCCCGACGAGGACGGCAGCGCCGACCTGCAGTACGTGCTGGCCGCGGCGCGCAACATCGGCAAGTACATGAACGGCTTCAAGGTCGTGGTCGACAAGTCGACGGTGCCGGTGGGCACGGCCGACAAGGTCACGGCCGTGATCCAGGAGGAGCTCGACAAGCGCGGCCGCTCCGACCTGCGCTTCTCGGTGGTGAGCAACCCCGAGTTCCTCAAGGAAGGCGCGGCGGTCGAGGACTTCATGCGGCCCGACCGCATCGTCATCGGCTACAGCGACGACGAGACCGGCCGCGAAGCGCTGGCCGAGATGCGCAAGCTCTACGCGCCCTTCAACCGCAACCACGAGCGCACGCGCGTGATGGACGTGAAGTCCGCCGAGTTCGCCAAGTACGCTGCCAACGCGATGCTCGCCACGCGCATCAGCTTCATGAACGAGCTGGCCAACCTGGCCGACCGCGTGGGCGCCGACATCGAGGCGGTGCGCCAGGGCATCGGCTCCGACCCGCGCATCGGCTACAGCTTTCTGTACGCGGGCACGGGTTACGGCGGCAGCTGCTTCCCCAAGGACATCCAGGCGCTGACGCGCATCGCGCGCGATAACGGCCAGGCGCTGCGCGTGCTCGAGTCGGTCGAGGCCGTCAACGACGAGCAGAAGCGCGTGCTGACCCGCAAGGTCCTGGAGCGCTTCGGCCCCGACCTCAGCGACCGGACCTTTGCGCTGTGGGGCCTGGCCTTCAAGCCCAACACCGACGACATGCGCGAGGCGCCGAGCCGCGTGGTGATCGACGCGCTGCTGCGCGCCGGCGCGCGCGTGGTGGCGCACGACCCGATCGCGGTCGACGAGACGCGGCGCGTGCTGAAGCTCGACTTCGCCGATGCGCCGGCGCTGCTCGAACGCATCAGCTTCTCGTCGGCCAAGGATCCGATGGAGGCCCTGGCCGGCACGGATGCGCTGATCATCGTCACCGAGTGGAAGGCTTATCGCAGTCCGAATCTCGAGCGGCTCAAGGCGCTGATGAAGTCGCCGGTGATCTTCGACGGCCGCAATCTCTACGAGCCCGGCACGATGAAGGAAGCAGGCGTCGTCTACCAGGGCATCGGGCGCAACAGCCTCTAGCGCCTTGTTCTACGCCATCCCGCTCGAGAGCCGGCCGACCTGGCGCAACCCGCCATGGATGACCGTGCTGCTGATCCTCGTGAACATGCTCGTGTTCTGGGGACCGCAGCGCGCCGAAGACAAGGCGGAGCAACGCGCCGCGCAGTTCTACGTACAAAGCGTGCTGCCCAAGCTGGAGCTGCCGCCCTTCGTCGCCTGGCTGCAGGAAACCCGCTCGGCGAACGCGCCGGCGGCGCGGCGGCTGCTGGCCCGCGGCGAATTCGAGCCCCTGCTCGAAGGCCTGCAGCAGGAAAAAGTCTTTCTGAAGAAGCTGCACGGCGACGCGGTGATCACGCCCGCCCATCCACAGTACGCCCAGTGGAAGCGCGACCGGCAGCAGTACGAGGCCCAGCTGCCCGCTCCCTTCACCACGCGCTGGTCGCAGGACCACAACAAGGATGCCGCGTTCGAGCCCTGGACCTGGATCACCTCGGCCTTCCTGCACGGCAGCACCGGCCACCTGCTGGGCAACATGCTCTTCCTGTTCCTGTTCGGCTTTTCGGTCGAACTCGCGCTGGGCCGCGGCCTCTACCTGAGCTTCTATCTGCTCGGTGCAGTCGGCGCGTCGGCGCTGGCGGCCTGGGCCTATGCGGGCAAGGGCAGCTATGGCCTCGGCGCATCGGGCGCGGTGTCGGCGCTGATGGGCATGTACGCGGTGATGTACCGGCTGCGGCGCATCCGCTTCTTCTACCAGCTCTTCTTCTACTTCAACTACGTCACCGCGCCGGCGCTGATCCTGCTACCCGCATGGATCGCCAACGAGCTGCTGCAGCACTTCGTCGGCGGCCAGGGCATCGCCTATATGGCGCACCTGGGCGGTCTGCTGACGGGTGCCCTGCTGATGGCCGCGGCGATGCGCTGGCGCCGGCTTCAACTGCCCGAGGCGCCGGCTTCGAAAACACCGGACGCCTTTGCACAGCACGTCGCGTCGGCACGCCGTCTCGCAGGCGAGATGAAATTCGAAGCGGCCTGTGCCGAATGGCGCGCGGCCGCGCAACTCCAGCCCGACGACGCCGACACCCTGCGCGCCTGGTTCAACACCGCGAAGCTCTGGCCCGCCGGCGACGACTTCCATCGCGCGGCGCACCGCATCTTCCGGCTCAAACCGCAGGACCCTGCCACGCTGGAACTGCAGCATGCGAGCTACAAGACCTACCTCGACCACGCCAAACCTGGCGCGCGCCTCAAGCCCGACGACATGGCGCGGCTCGCGCGGCGCTTCACGCGCGCTCAGCAGTTCACCGATGCCGAGCGGCTGTGCCAGGCGCTGCTGAAGACTGCGCCCGAGCATCCGGACCTGGCCGACACGCTTTCGCTCTGCGCCAACGGGCTGATGCAGGCCGGGCGGCGCGAGCAGGCGCTCGGCTGGCTGCCACACCTGCTGCGGCTGGCGCCCGAGGACATGGTGACGCGGATGCTGCAGAAGGGCTGACTTTTTCCCCCTCTCCCTCTGGGAGAGGGCGCAAGACCTCTCAACCCTGCGGCACCTCGCGCAGCAGCCAGCGCACCTCCTGCGTCTGCTCGCTCTCGGGATAGCGCGCTTCCAGCGTCGTCAGGATCGGCTGCGCCATGTCGCGCCGGTTGAGCCCCTGCACCAGCACGCGCGCGGCCAGCTCGTAGGCCTGCGGAATCGCGGTATGCCCGCGAAAGCGCTTGTCGAAGCCGGACAGCAGCGCCAGCGATGCCTTCGCCTCGCCGTTGCGCCACTCGGCGCGCGCCAGCGCCATCGTGCCCAGCGGGTCCTCGAGCACGAAGCCAGGATCCTTCTGGCGGCAGGCCTTGTAGACCTTGAGCGCCTCCGAGGCGAGATCGCGCGCCAGCAGCATTGCGATCAGCCGCCGCCCATGGTCCAGCAGCGTCGCCGTCTTGTCCGGCGCCAGCAGCAGGATGCGGTGGTAGCGGCGCTGCGCGACCAGGTCCTCCGGCTGCGTGCGCTGCTCTTCGTAGGCCAGCGCCAGCGCCCCGGCGATGTCGCCGTCGGTCACCATCTGCGCCACCAGCGAGTCGGTGATCTGCTGGGCGACCTGCGCCGGCGTGCGGGTGTCGAGCGCACGGTCGTCGGCGCCGGCACCGGGCAGCAGGTCGATGCCGAGCGCCGCATGGTTCTGGTACATCACGTAACCCAGCAGGCTGGCCATGACCCAGCTGAAATAGATCATCACGAAGTTGACGGCCGGCAGCGCGAACCAGCCGCTCATCACCGGCAGCAGCATGACGATCGCGATCTGCGCGCCGGAGTTCAGCAGGAACAGGAACACGCACAGCAGCGCGTAAGGCCAGCCGACCGCGCGCATCGTCTCCCACACATAACCCGGATTCAGCGCCTGCCAGAAGCTGCCCGACTGCACCAGCACCATCGTGGTCGCAGGCAGCGTGAACGAGAGCACGAACAGCGCGACGTAGCCCAGCACCTGGCTCCAGGCGCCGACGAAGCCGGCCACGACACCCTGCAGCACCAGCAGCGCGAACAGCTTCCAGGGCAGGTTCGTCCACTCGTCCTCGAGATTGCGCGGGAAATCGCTGGCGCGCACGATGCCGCGCGCGCCGAGCGCCATCACCTTGAAGCCGTAGCGGCTGGCCGCCAGCACGATGCCGAGCTCCACCAGCAGCAGGACCAGCGCCTGCGGCAGGAAGAACACCACGTGAAACAGCAGGCTGCTGAGCGCCAGCAGCGCCGCATAGCCGAGTGGCTGGAGCTGGAAGGGAAAGGCGAAAAAAGTGTTCAGGCGGTGCCAGAACGGGCGAGGCGCAGGGCTTGTTTGCTCTTGCATGGGCGCTCCAACAAGGGAGCGCCCAGTATATGTTTCACGTTGTCGCGGCCGGCCTACATCGCGCGATAGAAGATGTAGTCGGCCTGGTACTTCACCACCTGCTTCTGGCCCAACGACGAAGCGCCGCAGGCCATGGCCGGCGCCACGCCGCCCTGCGTGGCGACACGTTGGATGTAGCTCACGCCCTGCATCGCGCCGCTGCCCATCGCCGGGTTGGCCTTCACGAGCTGGAAGGGGATGTTGCCGGTGCCGTTGGGCGCGACGGCGACTTGCGTGCCGGTGAGCTTGGAGCCGTCCATGCTCTCCCAGGTGGCGGGCGGGCCGTAGTACTTGCCGACCTGCTTGCCACCGCGATCCATCAGCTTGGCATCGGGGCCGACGAAGACCCATTCGTGCTGGCCGGGCGCGTTGGCCTTGACGCGGCATTCGTAGCTGATGTCGCCGGCGCCGACCGTTTCCATGGCGACCTTGTGCCCGGTCGGCACCTTGACGCTGTCGGGCAGGCTGGTTTGCGAATACATCATGGGCTTGTTCATGCCCATGCCGGAACAGGCGGCGAGGCTGGCGGCGGCCGCGAGGGCGCAGAGGCTGCGGATGGTCATGGTCGATTCCTTGGGTCTGAGGGTGATGAAGGAGGGGAAGCTCATTCGCTCATACGCGGCATCGGCGCTGCTGGATTCAGCCCGCACTGAATCCGTCGGGTTGCGCCCGCCGTATCGTCCCTATGAGAACCGATGCTCCACAATCCGCGCATGAGTGCACCCAGCCCCGACGCCGAACTGATGGCACTGATCGACCGCATCGGCCGGCGCGACGAAGCGGCGCTGCGCCTGCTCTACGACCGCACCGCGCCCAAGCTCTTCGGCCTGGCGATGCGCGTGGTGCGGCAGCGCGAGTGGGCCGAGGACGTGCTGCAGGAATCCTTCCTGACCATCTGGCGCGTGGCCGGCGACTACCGCGCCTCGCTGAGCCCGCCGCTGGCCTGGCTGGGCCTGATCGTGCGCAGCCGCTCGCTCGACCTGCTGCGCCGCCGCACCGCCGACCGTGCCCAGCTGACCCAGGAATTCGACGAGCTGATGGCCGACACCCTCGAGTCCGATGCGCCGAACCCGATGGACGCCGCGGACGCCAGCGAGCAGGCCTGGGCGCTGCACCAGTGCCTGAGCCAACTCGAAGGCCGGCAGCGCGAGGTGTTGAGCCTGGCCTATCTGCGCGACCTCAGCCACGGCGAACTGGCCGAGCAATTGAAGCTGCCGTTGGGCACCGTCAAGACCTGGATCCGGCGCGGCCTGGAGAAACTTCGCACCTGCATGCACCGGTTCGCATGAAGAAGACAGCCGCAGCACCATGAACCTGCCCGCCAACCCTCAACTGCTCGACCTGCTGGCCGCGAGCCATGCGCTCGGCACCCTGCGCGGCGGCGCCCGCCGGCGCTTCGAAGCCATCGCGCGCGAACAGGCGCCGGTGCGCGCCGCCGCGCTGGTCTGGCAAGGCCGGCTCGCCAGCATGGCCGAGCTGCAAAAGCCGGTGGTGCCCGATGCCGCCGTCTGGACCCGCATCCGCAACCTGATCGACGCCGAGCAAGAGCAGCAGGCCATCGCACGCCAGCGCGCCGTGCCGGCCACGCCCGAAGCGGCGCCGCCCAAGGCCGGCTGGCTGCGCAGCCTGGCGCTCTGGCGCGGCGCGGCGGCGGCCGGCGCACTCGCCACCGTGATGGCCGTCCTGGTCGGCGTGAACCTCAGCGAACAGCTGCGCAACGCGCCGGCCGTGCAGTACGTCGCAGTGCTGTCGGACGACCAGGCGGCGCCCTCCATGCTGGTGACCTTCGACCCCAAGAACCGCCAGCTGGTCTTGCAACGCGTCGGCGCTTATCGCGAAGGCGAGGACAAGTCGTTGCAACTGTGGGCCCTGCCCCCCGGCGGCGCGCCGCGCTCGCTCGGCGTGCTCGGCCGCGATGCGGCGCTCAAGCTGACGGCGCGGGAAGCCGACGTGCGCTCCGTGCCGGCGCTGGCCATCAGCCTCGAACCCAAGGGCGGCGTGCCCAGCGAGCGCGGGCCAACCGGACCTGTGCTGTTCAAGGGGCCGCTGATCGAGAAGACGCTTTGACGATGAACCTTGTTGTTGTTGCCGCCACCCGCCTCGCCCTCCTCCTTCCGCTTGCACTGCTGTTGCTGCTGACGGCGCTCCCATCGCAGGCGCAGCCCGCCGCCACGGATACGGCACCCTCGCCGGCCTACCTCGCCGCCCAAAGCCGCTGGCAGAGCGAGCTCGCCGCTTTCGCGCGTGCCGACAAGCAGAACCCGCCCGCCGAAGGCGGCGTGCTCTTCGTCGGCAGCTCCACCATCCGCTTCTGGACCCGGCTCGCGCAAGACTTCCCGCAACTACCGGTGGTCATCAACCGCGGCTTCGGCGGTTCGACCATGGCCGACTGCAGCTACTTCGCCCGCGAACTCGTGGTGCGCCACAAGCCCCGCCACGTGCTGGTCTACGCCGGCGACAACGACCTGGCCGAAGGCCACACGCCGCTGCAGGTGCTGGAGAGCTTTGCCCGCTTTGCCAACGCCGTGCGCGCCGAACTGCCGGACACGCGCATCAGCTACATCTCGATCAAGCCCAGCCCTTCGCGCGAGAAGCTGCTGCCGCAGATGCGCGAGACCAACGACATCATCGGGGCGTACCTGAATCGGCTGCCGAACAGCGAGTACATCGATATCTATACGCCGATGCTCGGTGCTGACGGAAGGCCGCGCGCGGAGTTGTTCCGCGGGGACATGCTGCATCTCAATGACGAGGGGTACAGGTTGTGGCGGTCGGTGATTGCGGGGCACCTGCCCGCGGCGGCCTCTGCTGTTGTGCCCTAGTCCGATTGCTCCAGCAGGAAAGTGGCGCTCACCCTGGTGCGAGACAGTCCTCGATCACTTCCGCAGGCAGCACAGGAACCGGCGCATCCGGCGCCGTGGCATCCGTCACGGCCAGACCGCATGCAGCATTGCCGCTCCAGATGAATTCCAGGGTGACGGTGTTGCCGGCAGCAATGGTGCCGCCGCTGGTGATGGTGGTGTTGACGTCGGCGCGGATGGCGCCCGAGGTGTTGGTCAGCGTGCCGGTGCTGATGGCGATGTTCTGGCCCTCGATGCCCTGCTCGGTGCCCTGCGTATTGCCGCTGACGACTTCGTTGAGGATGATGTGCGCGGGCCCGGTCGCCAGGTAGGGATTCCCTTGGACGAAGCCGCCCAATTGCGTCTGCACATCGGTGCGGCTGTTGTTGAGGATCGCGCCGCCGCGCTGGACGTCGAACTGGTTGAAGAGATTGCGCGAGACGCCGGCCGCGCAGGGGGTCTGGATGTTAATCAGGGGTACGCCGTTGGGCGCGACCAGCACCGTGGGCCGCAGGTGGCCTGGTACGTTGGGTGCTCCAACGATCTGGGCCGATGAAGGCGCCGCCGCGAGCAGCGCCACCACGATCTGCGCCCCACCCGCCCTGCGTGCAGTCTCCTGCACGACCACCCTCAGCCCGCGCGCGGCATTGAAGACCACGCGATGGAATCGCTTGTTCATTGTTGTTCCGTCCCTGAAAGAGCGCAGCCGGAACAGGCGCGATTCTGGGTTGGGACTGCCCGAGGGAATCTGATCAATTGTCGCGGCGCCACCTTAGCGCCGAAGTGCCGAGCCGCGATGGCCTCAGCTCACTGCCCGCCTGTGATACGCGCACTCACCTCCGCGTACTTGGCCTGCCCCGCCACCAGCACCACGGTAGCGCTCTGCTGGCTGGTCATGCGCAGGCCGCGCCCGCCCAGGTTGATTTCTTCTATGACATCCGCCTCCAGGCTTGCGCTCTTGCCGTCGGCTGCGATGGCGATGGAGCGCAGGTTCACGCTGGTGCTCACCTCCACGTTGGCAGGCATGGCCGCGTAGCCTAGCTTCAGGTGCTCGCACCACTGCGGCTTATCGAAGCGCTTGATGTCCGAACCCGTGAAGCGCACCTCCACGAGGCGGATCTTTGCGTCGTCGGTGAGCTGGCTGCACAAGGCAGTGGCATCACGCTGCGCGGCCGCGCGTGCACCCGCACTGGTGAGGCTTTGGATCATGGGCTCGTCGAGCTTGCTGGGCACGCGCGGCGAACAGGCCACGAGCGCGAGCATGGCCAACAGGTAGCCGCCGGCCCGCAGCGGTCTTGCGTTCAGTTCGATGGTCATATTTCTCCTCCCCGCGATGTTGTCGCGAACCGGCGCACGGCTCGGCCCGTCCCACGCGCGTGCCGAAATTTCCATCGACTTGCGTGAACTAATGCTCAGTCCGGCCAGACGGTGGGAGCGTTGTCGTTCTTGTCCCGGGCCCGGGCCCGGCGCCCCAGCCAGAGCGCGGTGCGTCCAACTGCGTAGAGCCAGCCGAACACCGCCACCAGCAGCAGCACATCGCCCCACCAAGGCCGCGCCGTCTGACTGTCGCCATAGAAGGCCAGCACCAGCAGCACCGCCACCAGGTGCGCGCAGAACACCGGCAGCGATGCCGAGCCCATGGCTTCGAGCCGGCGCATTCGCGGGATGCGCCGCATGAAGGCCGGCCCGAAGCGCACTGCGAGGATGCCGAGCACCACGAGGTTGACGATGCGCAGCGGCCCGAGCTGCCACTTGTCGAACAGCAGGTTCATCTGCTCGTCGCCGCCGAAGGGCGCCTGGCCATTGATACCGTGGTGCCGCCACCAGAAGCCGTACAACGCTGCCGCCGCGGCCAGCGCCACCAGCCAATTCGGGAACCGGAACGGCTTCGCATCGGGCGCGTTGCGGCTCGCCCCCATCCACAGCCCCGCGAACCACAGGAACTGCCAGGCGAAGGCATTGAAGGCGCCCATCTCGTGGAAGGGCACGGGCAGGCCGAGATAGCGCACCGCCAGCTCATAGAGCCGCTCGCTCAGCCCGAACTGCGCCAGCGCCCACAGCGTCGCGCTGGCGACCACCACGCCGGTCCAGCCGTGGCGCAGCGCGAAGGCCAGCACCCACGGGCTCATCAGCATGAAGAAGATGTACATCGGCAGGATGTCGAGCAAGGCCGGCTCGTACACCAGCAGCAGCGAGAAGACGAAGGCTTCGGACGGATCCGCGAGGTAGTAGGAGAGCAGGTTCTTCACAGCCGGCTGGTCGATGCGCGTGCCGACCGTGCCGATGATGGTGAAGAGGAACAACAGCGTCGCCGCCTGCGCCATGTAGACCTTGAGCGCGCGCCGCCAGAAGGCGCGGCGCATCGAATCGACGCCCTGCCGCTGCCCGATGCGCGTGTAGACCAGCCCGGCGACGAAGGCCGACAGCAGGACGAAGCCCTCGGCCGCCGAGACGAAGCCGAAGGGCTGCCCCAGCGGATCGGTGAAGCGCGTCGGCAGGTGGGTGACCGTCATCAGCACGAGCATCAAGCCGCGCAGCGCATCGATTTCCCAGTAGCGATTCATCGGAGGGGTGCCGGGCGTCATTGCTCGGCGGTCAGGCAGGTGGATTCGCTACGGCGCCAGCTTGCGGATCGCGTCGATCACGACCTGGCTGTAGTTCTGCCAGGTGTAGCTGGCCGCATGCTGCATCGCCGCCTCTTTCATCGCGGGAAGCTCTTGCCGGTTCTGGTTGAACCAGGCGAGCTTCTCGGCGATCTTCTCGGGCGAGCGGATGGGCACCAGGAAGCCGGTCTTGCCCTCGATCACGAGATCCTCGCCGCCGGTGTTGGGCGTGATGACGACCGGCAGGCCCTGGCTCATCGCCTCCTGCATCACCAGCGCGCGCCCTTCGTAGAGCGAGGGCAGGCAGAAGACGTCGCAGCTGCGCATCAGCTTCAGCACCTCGGCATGCGGGCGGCCCTTCTCGTGCGTGAAGCCCGGGTACTGGCTGCGGTAGAAGGCCAGGTCGTTGAGCAGGGAGCCCATGACGACGAGCTCGATGTTCTCGCCCTTGAGCAGCTGCATGGCCTGGAACAGGTCGGCCAGGCCCTTGCGCTGGCCCATGGAGCCCACGAAGAGCACGCGCAGCGGCCGCGACGGATCGGGCGCCTCGCGCGAGGGCGTGCCGGTCGTTGCCGGCGAGCCGAAGGGCGACAGCACCTTGGCCTTCTGCGCGGCCCAGGAGGGCAGCGAGTCGGCCACGAAGCGGCTGGGCACCACCACCAGGTCGGCCAACGCCAGCTCCTGCGCCTTGCGCTCCAGCTTGGCCGGCGAGTCGGACATGCCGCCGCCCATGGCGCCGGCCCAGGCCGGCAGGCGCTGCAGTTCATCCTCCATCAGCCGGCGACCTACTTCCCAGAAGGAAATGGGCAGGTCGTAGACGCATTTCAGGTCCAGCGCTTTCGCGGCCTTGAAAGTGTCGAGGGCGGAGTCCTCGTAGGTGTAGACGGCGCCCAGGCCGTACTGCCGGTGCACCCCCGGCAAGACCCCGGCGGTGAAGCGATCGAAATCCTGCAGCACGCCGTCGATCGAGGCAAAGCCATTTTCGTGGCGCAGCGGATAGCTCCAGCCGACCTTGTTGCACACGGCCCGCGCTACCTCGCGCCAGGGGTGCTGGAGGATTTTCTCGCGCGGCACCTTGAAGCGCCGCCGCAGCAGGTCGCGGCTCAGCCCCTCGGGCACCAGCTTCAGTGCAAAGCTGTCCGGCGATACGGCGAGCGTGGTCGAGAAGCGGGCCAGCATGCCGGCTGTTTCCAAGCCATCGAGCATTGCGCGCACATTCTGGTTGCCTGCAGGGTGGCTCAACAACAGTTTCATATCGATCGATCATAGTGGAGGCCTATGGCGTGCCAGGGGCGAACGCGCCGAGTTGCGCTACGCTCGCGCCCCGAAGGAGAAGTCTGTTGAAAACGAGAACGACAACGCGTGCCCTCGCGGCCGCCGCACTGGCCTATATCTCTCTCGGCGCCCATGCGCTGCAGATCACCAGCCTCACGCCGCAGGGCGAGGTGGCGCGCATCCGGCAGGTGGTGGCCAAGTTCGACCAGGCGGCCGTCAACTTCGGCGACCCCAAGGCACCCGCTCCGCTGGCCGTGAGCTGCACCGACGCGCAGGCGGCCAAGGGCACCGGTCGCTGGACCGGCGAGAAGCAGTGGGTGTACGACTTCGAGAACGACCTGCCGCCCGGCGTGCGCTGCACGGTGACACGGGTGAGTTCGTTCAAGTCGGCTTCCGGCGCCGACCTCACCGGCCCGGAGCGCTACCAGTTCAACAGCGGCGGTCCCTTCGTGCGCAACCACCAGCCGAGCTACGGCAAGATCGACGAAGAGCAGCAGTTCATGCTCGAACTCAACGGGCCGGCCACGCTCGAGAGCGTGCGCGAGAACGTCTGGTGCCAGGCCGACGGCGTCGGCGAGCGCATTCCGGTCAAGCTCGTCGAGGGCGAGCAGCGCACTGCCCTGCTCAAGGCCTTCAGCCGCGACAAGGAAGCCGAGAAGGCGCCGCTGCGCTTCGTCACGCTGCAGTGCAATCGCACGCTGACGCCGGGCGGCCGCGTGCAGCTGGTCTACGGCAAGGGCGTCGCCACGCCCTCGGGCGTGCTCAACAACATCGAGCGGCGGCTCAGCTTCCAGGTGCGCGAGCCCTTCGCCGTGTCCTTCAGCTGCGAGCGCGAGAGCGCGCAGTCGGCCTGCCTGCCGCTCAAGCCGATGGTGCTGCAGTTCAATGCGCCGGTGTCGCGCAAGCTGGCGGCGCAGATCACGCTCAAAGGCGGCGGCAAGACGATCAAGCCGAAGTTCGACGACGAGAACGCCGCCGAGGATGCGGTGGTCGACTCGGTGAGCTTCCCACCGCCTTTCGCCGAGCAGACGCCCTTCACGATCGAGCTGCCGGCGAAGTTCGTGGATGCCTCGGGCCGCGCGCTGGCCTCGCCCGACAGCTTTCCGCTCAAGGTCGCGACCGGCGCCATGCCGCCGCTGGCCAAGTTCGCCGCCTCGCCTTTCGGCGTGGTCGAGCGCCTGGCCGAGCCCGGCGGCGCGGCGCTGATGCCGGTGACGGTGCGGCGCGTCGAGCCCGCGCTGCAGGTGCAGGCGCTCACCCCGGGCAAGGTCAGCGACATGAACCCGAAAACCGACGCCGAGATCATCGCGTGGTTCCGCAAGGTCCGGCGCTATGACAGCAATTACACGATCGACCGCAAGGAGGCCGCGCGCGACGTGAAGGGTGCGTTGCCCAAGGTGATCGACAAGGACGAGCGCGAGCGCATCCAGACCCGCATGGTCTCGTTGCTCGGCGGCCAGGCCAACGTGAAGACGCTGGACATGCCCAAGGCCGAGGGCGGCGATCCGCGGCCCTTCGAGGTGATCGGCATCCCGCTCGCGCCCGGCTTCCACGTGCTCGAGATCGCATCGCAAAAACTCGGCGACGCGCTGCTCGACGAGCGCTACGGCACCGGCCGCACGATGTACGTGCGCACCACGGCGCTGGCCACCAACCTCGCGGTGCACTTCAAGCTGGGGCGCGAGAACGCGGTGGCCTGGGTCACGACGCTGGACAAGGGCAAGGTGGTGGCCAACGCCGCCGTGCGCGTCTCGGACTGCAACGGCCGCGAGGTGGCCGCGGGCAGCACCGATGCGCGCGGGCTGGTGCAGCTCGCCGGCATCGCGCCGAACGCGCCGAGCTGCTCCACCGAAGACGACTACAGCGGCGACGCTTACTTCGTGAGCGCCCGCGCCAAGGACGACAAGGGCGTGGAAGACCTCGCCTTCACCTGGAGCGACTGGCAGCGCGGCATCGAGCCCTGGCGTTTCAACGTGCCGACCAGCTTGGAGCCGCAGGCCGACCGCGTCGCCCACACGGTGTTCGACCGCACGCTGCTGCGCGCCGGCGAAACCGTGTCGATGAAGCACCTGATCCGCACCCAGACCAGCAAGGGCTTCGGGCTGCCGCAGACCCTGCCGGACACGCTGGTCGTGACGCATGTGGGCAGCGGCCAGCAGTACACCCAGCCGCTCAAGTGGCGCAAGACCGCGACCGGCGGGCAGAGCGGCGAGAATACTTTCGCGATTCCGTCCGCGGCCAAGCTCGGCGTCTACCAGGTCGAGCTCAAGAGCGGCAAGGAAGGCACGGACGGCGACCAAGGCGGCATGCGCAGCTCCAGCACCGGCCAGTTCCGCGTCGAGGAGTTCCGCCTGCCGGTGCTCGAAGGCCGCATCGCGCCCAGCGAGAAGAAACCGCTGGTGGCCGCGACTTCGCTGCCCACCGAGGTGCAGATCAACTACGTGGCCGGCGGCGCCGCGGCCAACCTGCCGGTGCGCGTGTCGGCGGCGGTGCGAGCCAAAAGCCTCTCGTTCGCCGACTTCGACGCCTTCAGCTTCTCGCCGCCGCGCAAGGATGGCCTCATCGCGGTCGACGCCGACGAATCCGATTCGGCCGCCCAGGACCTGCGGGTGATCGCCGACAAGCTGCCGCTCACGCTCAGCAAGGACGGCGCCGGCAAGCTCACGATCGAGAAGATTCCCGTTGCCAAGGCCACGCCGCGCGAGCTGCTGCTCGAAGCCACCTACTCCGACCCCAACGGCGAGGTGCAGACCTTGCGCAGCGTGCAGACGCTGTGGCCCGCGGCCGTGATCGCCGGCATCAAGACCGAGGGCTGGGTCTCGACCAGCCAGAAGCTCAAGTTCCAGGCGCTGGCGCTTGGACTGAGCGGAAAGCCGCAGGAAGGCGTGACGCTCAACGTGCGTGCCATCGCGCGCATCACCACCACCAGCCGCAAGCGCATGGTGGGCGGCTTCTACACCTATGACAACAAGACCGAGGTCAAGGAGATCGGCACCGTGTGCAGCGGCAAGAGCGATGCGCGCGGCCTGCTGCTGTGCGAGGCCGAGCTCAAGGAAGCCGGCCAGGTCGAACTGATCGCCAGCGCCACCGACAAAGACGGCCGCGACAGCCGCGCCGCGAGCTCGGTCTACGTCACGAAGCAGGGCGAGCTCTGGTTCGGCGGCGAGGACCACGACCGCATCGACGTGCTGCCCGAGAAGAAGAGCTACCAGCCCGGCGAGACGGCCAAGTTCCAGGTGCGCAGCCCCTTTCGCTTTGCGACTGCGCTGGTGTCGGTGGAGCGCGAGGGCGTGATCGAGACGCAGGTGGTGCAGCTCAACGGCCAGGATCCGACGGTGAGCCTGCGGGTCAAGCCCGAGTGGGGGCCCAACGCCTACGTGAGCGTGCTCGCGCTGCGCGGCCGGCTGCGCGAAGTGCCGTGGTACAGCTTCTTCACCTGGGGCTTCAAGGCGCCGCGCGAATGGTGGACCGCCTTCTGGTACGAGGGCAAGGAGTACGTGGCGCCGACCGCGCTGGTCGACCTGAGCAAGCCGGCCTACCGGCTGGGCCTGGCCGAGATCCGCGTCGGCACGCAGGCGCATCAGATCGAGGTCAAGGTGTCGAGCGACAAGCCCAGCTATCCGGTGCGCGGCAAGGCGCTGGTCACCATCTCGGCCAAGCTGCCCGACGGCAAGCCAGCCGCCGGCGCCGAGGTGGCGCTGGCCGCGGTCGACCAGGCGCTGCTGGAACTGATGCCCAACGACAGCTGGAAGCTGCTCGAAGCCATGCTGCAGCGGCGCAGCTGGGGCGTGAGCACCTCGACGGCGCAGATGGAAATCGTCGGCCGTCGGCACTACGGCCGCAAGGCCGTGCCCGCGGGCGGCGGCGGCGGCAAGGGCCAGACGCGCGAGCTGCTCGACACCCTGCTCTTGTGGAACCCGGCGGTGGTGCTCGACGCCAACGGACAGGCCACGGTGACGGTGCCGCTCAACGACGCGCTGACCACCTTCAGGATCGTCGCGGTGGCCGACGCGGGCACCGGCCTGTTCGGCACCGGCCAGACCTCGATCCAGGCCACGCAGGACCTGCAGATCGTCAGCGGCCTGCCGCCGCTGGTGCGCGAGGACGACCAGTTCCGCGCCCAGATCACGCTGCGCAATACGACGCAGAAGGCGATGAAGGTCGAAGCCACGCCGCGTGCCACGCTCCTCAAGCTGGAGGCGCAGACGGTCGATATCCCGCCCGGCGAGGCGCGCGAGCTCGCATGGAGCGTGACCGCGCCCGCGCAGCTCGCGCAGACGCGCGCCGAGGCGCTGCTGTGGGAGATCGAGGCCAAGGACACGATCGGCGGCGCGCGCGATGCGCTCAAGCTGCGCCAGCGCATCGTGCCGGGCGTGCCGCTGACGGTGCAGCAGGCCACGCTGGTGCAGCTCGACGGGCCCTTCACGCTCGACGTGGCGCCGCCCGCCGACGCCCTGCCCGGCCGCGGCGGCTTGAAGCTTTCCCTGCAGCCCCGGCTGGCCGAAGGCCTGACGGGCGTGCGCGACTGGTTCGCCGCCTACCCCTATGCCTGCCTGGAGCAGAAGGCCAGCAAGTCCATCGGCCTGCGCGACGGCAAGGCCTGGCAGACGGTGGTGGCGCAGCTGCCGAGCTACCTCGACAGCGACGGCCTGGCCAACTACTTCCCGCCGCGCGACGGTGAAGCCAACCGCGGCAGCGACATCCTGACGGCCTACCTCCTCGCGGCCACGCACGAAGCGGCGGCGCTCGATCCGGCCTTCGCGCTGCCCGATGCGGCGCGCGCGCCCATGGAGCAGGGCCTGATCGCCTTCGTCGAAGGCAGGATCCAGCGCGAGTTCTGGAGCCCGCAGAAGGATCTCGACGTGCGCAAGCTCGCCGCACTGGAAGCGCTCTCGCGCTACGGCAAGGCGCAGGGCCGCATGGCCGGCAGCATCACCATCGCGCCCAACCAGTGGCCGACCAGCGCCGTCATCGACTGGCTCAACATCCTCAAGCGCGTGCAAGACGTGCCGCAGCGCCAGCAGCGCATGGCCGAGGCGGACAACGTGCTCAAGGCGCGCCTGTCTTATCAAGGGACCAAGCTGGTCTTCAGCACCGAGCGCGAGGACTACTGGTGGTGGCTGATGACCAACGGCGACGTCAACACCGCACGCCTGCTGCTCACCGTGCTGGACGATCCGGCCTGGAAGGACGACATCGGCAAGCTCGCCACCGGCTTCATCGGCCGCCAGCAGAACGGCGCGTGGCACACCACCACCGCCAACCTGTGGGGCGGGCTGGCGCTGGAAAAATTCTCGAAGCAGTTCGAAAGCGCGCCGGTCGCGGGCATCACCGCGGCCAACCTCGGCGCCATCAAGGCCCAGGTGGACTGGCGCAAGGTCGAGCGCATCAAGACCAGCGACGCCGGCGGCGCGCCGAACCAGACCACGGCCTTCGGCGCCCCCGCCTCGCCGGGCAACCTGCGCAACAACGCCATGTTCCTGCCCTGGCCGGCATCGAACGCGGCGCGCGACACTTTGCTGGTCACGCAGTCCGGCAGCGGCAAGCCCTGGCTCACGCTGCAGTCCATCGCTGCCGTGCAGCTCAAGGCGCCTTTCGCGGCCGGCTATGCGATCAAGAAGACCATCACCCCGGTCGAGCAGGCCGTGCAGGGCATCTACACGCGCGGCGACGTGCTGCGCGTGAGCCTGGAAGTCAACGCCAGCGCCGACATGACCTGGGTCGCGATCACCGACCCGATCCCCGGCGGCGCCACCATCCTCGGCGGCGGCCTGAGCCGCGATTCGCAGATCGCGACGCAGGGCGAGAAGCGCTCCGGCGCCGGCTGGCCGGCTTTCGAGGAACGCAGCTTCGAGGCCTTCCGCAGCTACTACCAGCACCTGCCGAAGGGGGTGGTGAAGATGGAGTACACGGTTCGCCTGAACAACGTCGGGGACTTTGCGCTGCCGCCGAGCCGGGTCGAGGCCTTGTATGCGCCGGAGATGTTCGGGGAGGTGCCGAATGGGCGGGTGAAGGTGGAGGCGGCGAAGTGAAGAGTGGCCCGCGCATGCCGACATGGCGCCCTGAGCAAGCCCCATGAAGCTCACAGTCCTGCCCCTCACGCCCGAGCGCTGGCCTGACCTCGAAGCGCTGCTCAATGCCAAGGGGTGCTCGGTGGCTCGTGGGTGCTGGTGCATGCACTACCGCCGAAGCGGCGCTCAAGGAGCCTTGCCCTCAGGGACAACGCGTGCTCAGGCCGATCGCGCGGACCTGAAAGAACTCGTGGACGCCGGCACGCCACCAGGCCTCATCGGCTATCGCGGCAAAGTCCCGGTCGGCTGGGTATCGCTCGGCCCACGCGAGGAATATGCCAGGCTCAAGCGCTCACCCGTGATGAAGGCGGTCGACGACCGGCCCGTCTGGTCGATCATCTGTTTCGTTGTGCCATCCGAGCATCGCGGCCAGGGCGTGGCGCAGGCGCTCCTCGACGGAGCCATTGCCTACGCCAGGAAACAGGGCGCCAAGCTGCTCGAGGCCTACCCCGTGGACAAACCCGGCCGGGCCAATGACGATCAGATGTGGTTCGGTGCCAAGTCGATGTACGACCGCGTGGGCTTCAAGGAAGTTGCGCGTCGCAAGCCGCAGCGGCCCGTCGTGCGCCTCAAGCCCACTTGAGCCGTCAACGTCTCAGGTGCCTCAAGTTTCCGCGTTGAGTTGCCGGCCTCCCGGCAATTGAGCAAGAATTCCTGCGATCGAAGGAGAACGCAAATGCCAAAGGGATACTGGATCGCCCGGGTCGACGTCGCCGACACGGAGGCCTACAAGGCTTACGTCGAAGCCAATGCAAAGCCTTTCAAGATGTTCGGGGCGCACTTCCTCGTGCGCGCCGGCCGCTTCGAGAATCCCGAGGGCACCAGCCGCACGCGCAACGTCGTGATCGAGTTCCCGTCGTACCAGGCTGCCCTCGACTGCTGGAAGTCGGCCGAGTATCAGGAAGCGCTCAAGTTGCGTGTGCCTGTTTCCACCATCGACCTGGTCATCATCGAGGGCTACGACGGTCCGCAACCGTCTTGATGCCAGGGCCGCATGTGACCCGGCCAACCTGTCGTTTCAGCGAATCACCTCGTCCGATCGGTTTCCGTTCGCAGGCCGATTCGTTCGCGGCTGAAGGCTTCTCGCTCGTCCCGGACGTGCTGCGGGCAGAAGAATGCGAATCCATCTCTGCCCACTTGCAACTCAGCACACCCTCAGGCGGCACGCGTTGCCTGCTGCCGCAATCGTGGTGCACCTCGCTGGCGCGGCGCCTTCGCCAGCACATGGCCCCATCCTTGCTGGTTCCGACGGAGCATGTTGCCGTCCAATGCACGTACTTCGAGAAGTCCCTCGCACACAACTGGCTGGTGCCCATACACCAGGATCTCAGCATTCCCGTCGCTGATCGGGTCGACGAACCAAGCCTTCGCGGCTGGTCGGAAAAGGAGGGATCGCTCTTCGTTCAAGCGCCTGTCGACCTCCTGGAGCAATTGGTCGCCGTGCGCGTCCATCTTGACGCCTGTACAGCGGATGACGGCCCTCTTCGTGTTGTCCCTGGTTCGCATCTTCACGGCCGCATTGAGCCCAACGTTGCCGTTCTCACCCGCAACCCAGCCACAGAGATGAGGTGCCAAGCCGAGCAAGGAGCGGCCCTCGTCATGCGCCCCCTGCTGTTGCACGCGTCGTCCAAGGCCGCAGGCAAGAGCCGCCGTCGCGTCCTACACTTCGTCTTCGGCCCGCGTTCACTCCCGCATGGTCTGCGGTGGCAGTATGCGGTCTAACCCTTCCAACAGGCGGACCTGTCTCGGCGATCCGGGTCGGGCCGCTCTCCTCGATCGCTAGGTGCATCAATCGTGGCAACGCCTGAATCCATTCATCGTCTGTTGTCGGTGGCTGCCACCTTGCTCGATCATGCGGCGAGCGAGATTCGCGACGCAAAACTCGCACCGGTGCGAGAGAACATCGAACGGGTTGGCGAGGCCTTGGCGGAGATCAGCGAGCTACGACAACGGGTCTACGAAGTCGCGCCGGAGCTCATGCCGGAGTACCTCAAACAACCCAGCGAACACTCTGAGTCGAACCGCCTGCTGACGCGGTACATGTTCCAGGCATCGGAGTATGAGCTCGCCGGAGATCTCGAGAGCGCTGTCGAAACCTTCCAGGAGTACATCACCCTCGAGGAGTCAGCATTTCACCGAGACATCGCTGCGGGGGAAATCGAACGGCTGCGGAATGCAACAGGCACCACCCGTCCTATCAATCAAGCAAACGCCCAGCGGCGCCGCTTGCGTCAACCCTTAGGCGCTTTCTTCACACCCCTCATGAAAGCACCCGCACCCATCGTCGCAACCGGCGGCTGCTTCTGCGGAGCAGTCCGGTTCCGCTGTGGGGGCACACCACGAAGCGTCGTCCAATGCCATTGTGGGCAGTGCCGTCGTTTGAGCGGCGCCGCGTTCACCACCTGGGTGAGTTTCGCCAAGGAAGCACTCAGCCTCTCAGGGCAGGCTTCTCTTTCAGTCTTCCAGGCCACCGAGAATGTCACGCGCCACTTTTGCAAGGTCTGCGGCTCGCACGTCTACACCAGCGACGCTCGCTTCTCCAATGTAGTTGGCGTTCCCGCGGGCGCTATCGAGGGCGAGCTACCGGCCAAACCCTCCGCTCACTACTTCGTCAGCCACAAGGCAGCATGGCACACCATCAACGATGCCTTGCCTCAGTTCGGAGGAGAGTCAGGTTTCGAGCCACAAGATGCCTGAACTTCTTTCGATAAGAACGCCTGCCTTCGATCTTTCCTCCACTTCACCTCGATGGATACCCCATGACCCGAAAACTCATCAGCTCCGGTTCCACCTTCGAAGAGCAGATCGGCTACTCGCGCGCCGTCGTCGATGGCGACTGGGTGTTTGTTTCAGGCACCACGGGCTTCGACTACGCAACGATGACCATCTCGGACAGCGTGGTCGAGCAGGCCGAGCAGTGCCTGAAGAACATCGAGTCCGCGCTGCAGCGGGCCGCTGCGAACATGAAGGACGTGGTGCGTGTCACCTACGTGCTGCCGAACGGCGCCGAGTTCGAATCATGCTGGCCGGTGCTGCGCAAGTACTTCGGCGAGGTGCGCCCGGCGGCGATGATGATCTCTGCCGGGCTGGCGGACCCGCGCATGAAGATCGAGATCGAAGTCACGGCCCGGAAGCGTTCACAAGCCTGAGGCCGGCAGTCGCAGCTCACGCAATTCTCATGAACCCCATCACGCTCCACGCACTCGAAAGCTTCCCACAACAACTGGAGGCGCACTACGCCGCCATTCCGGCGGCGTTCAAGCACTGGGCACCGCCGTCCTGGGATGGCGTGCCCAGCGAAGCATTTACCGCCATCGAGCAGGTCTGCCATGTGCGCGACATCGAGATCGAGGGCTATCACGTGCGCTTCCAGCGCACGCTGAATGAGTCCAACCCCTTGCTCGCATCCATCGAAAGCGAAGAGCTTGCCAAGTCGCGCTCCTACGCCACGGCCGATACGGCCGCCGTCTTCGCCTCTTTCAGGGAGGCACGCACGAAGACCCTCGCGCTCATCACCGGTCTGACCGACGAACAGTTCGATCGCACTGCAATGTTCGAAGGCTACGGCCCGCTGTCGCTGCGCAGCCTGGTGCACTATCTTTGCAGCCATGACCAGCAGCATCTGGCGGGCCTGCAATGGCTGCTTGGAAAGATCGAAGCCTCGCGTGTTCACGCCAGTTGACGCTCACCCACCGAAAGAATCCATGTCGAATATCGCCTCCCCCAAGCAAATCGCTGCTTCGCTCACCGAGTTCTGGTCGCCGCGCGTCGTCGCGGAGGTCGACGACGCCTACATCAAGGTCGCCAAGGTTCACGGCTCGCTGGCCTGGCACAGCCATGAGAACGAGGACGAGCTCTTCCTCGTGCTCAAGGGTCACTTGCGCATCGAAATGGAAAGCGGCCCGGTCGAGCTCGGCGAAGGCGAGATGTTCGTCGTTCCCAAGGGCGTACGCCACAACCCGGTGGCCGAAGAGGAATGCCATCTCATGCTGATCGAGCGCAAGTCGACGCTGCATACGGGCGATGTCGTGACCGAGAAGACCCGCTCGCTGAGCGAGCAGTTGCGTCCCGTGTGAGCAACCGAATCACTCCCCATGCATGACGAAGATTGGTCTGTAGCCTGCGTGGCGCTTCCCGGCGAATCACGCGTCGCTCGCGCGTACGCGACGACGGACCTGGCCGACGCCTACGCGGTCCGCCTGCCGAATGATGCGATCACCGATCCCGAGCTGCTTGCGCGTTTTCTCTTCTCCCAGCAAGCGCCGTGGATCGCAGGTCTGATGCGAATCCGTGATGCGCTCGTTGCCGGCTTCGGCCTCAAGACATCAGGCCAGCTGAAAGGCCCTTCTGCCGGTTCGCGCAACGACAAGCGCATCTCGATCTTCAAGATCTATGAGAAGGGCACGCACGAAATCCTGCTGGGCGAAGACGACAAGCACCTGGACTTCCGGGTGTCGGTGTTGCACCAGACGCGGACCGTCGCCACGGAAAGCGCGCCCTACCTGGTCGTGTCCACCGTCGTGCATTGCCACAACCTCCTGGGGCGCACGTACATCCGGCTCATCGCACCCTTCCATCGATTGGTGGTTCAGTCCATCATGCGCAGAGCCGCTCGTGCCGGGTGGCCGGCTCTTTCGCGAACCGAGTGAGGGGTAGCCCGCACATGACGGACTTCTACGACGAACTCGCTCCCTTCTATCACCTGATCTACCAGGACTGGGATGCCAGCGTTCGCCGGCAAGGCGAGCAGCTCTCCAAGCTCATCGAGTCCGAATGGCCAGGCCACAGGAGCGTGCTGGACGTGTCCTGCGGAATCGGGACGCAAGCCATCGCGCTCGCAGAGCGTGGCTATTCGGTGACCGGCTCGGACCTGTCCGCCAAGGAGATCGAGCGAGCAGGACATGAAGCGCGCGCCAGGAAGATCGATATCGATTTCTCGGTGGGCGACATGCGCGAGGCGCACGCTCTTCACGGCTCGCGCTTCGACCTGGTCATCTCGTGCGACAACTCCGTGCCGCACCTGCTCACCGACGATGATCTTCTGCTTGCGTTCCGGCAGATGTTCGCTTGCCTGCGCACGGGTGGTGGATGCATCATTTCCGTCAGAGACTACGCGCTGGAAGCGCGAGGCAAGAATCTCGTCAAGCCCTATGGCGTTCGCACCGAGAACGGCAAGCGCTATCTGCTGTTCCAGGTCTGGGACTTCGTGGGCGAGCACTACGACCTGAGCTTCTTCTTCATCGAGGAAGATCTCTCCACTCTGGAAGTCGAAACACACGCCATGCGGTCGAAGTACTACGCCGTTTCCATCGACAAGCTCTGCGAGCTGATGCACGAAGCCGGCTTTCAGGACGTCAAGCGTGTCGATGGGGCTTTTTATCAGCCCCTCGTGATCGGAACCAAAGCCACCGAGCAGAACCGCCTGCCCAACAGGAGTGAAGAGTGAACCCCCAGATGATCCTGGTCGCCGGCCCCTACCGTTCCGGCACGAACGACGACCCTTTGCTCATCGCCCGGAACGTCGCGGCGATGACCGAAGCCTCGCTCCAGTTGTTCCGCGCCGGCCACCTGCCCGTCATGGGCGAGTGGTTCGCGCTTCCGCTCATCGAGCACGCGGGCTCCAAGCGCATTGGAGATGCCGTGTTCAACGAGATCTTCCACCCCATCTCGCGCAGGCTGGTCGCCCAGTGCGATGGCTGCCTGCGCATCGGCGGTGCGTCTGCGGGCGCCGACGAGATGGTGGCCCTCGCCAGGCAGCACGGAAAGGCCGTGTACTACGCGCTCGAGGAAATACCCGGTGCCGACACGCCGCTATGACATCGCCGTGGGTGGTCTCGTCATCCTGATCGCGGCCTTCTATTTCATCTACGCCGCGCTCGGTTCCTACGTGCGGCAGTCGCAAGCGCATTCCTCCTTCATCCCCGTCGGCGCAACGGTCGTCGAGGCCTCGGTTCGATCCAGCGGCAGCACGGCGGCCACGCATGGCGAATCCTTCTCGCCGCGCATCGTCTACCGCTACAACATGGGCGGTAAGGCGTACCAGAGCGATCGCTACTTCTTTGCCGGCGACGGATGGCGCGATGCCGCTTCGGTGGAGGCGGTCGTGGCGCGCTTCCCGGTGGGAAGCTCGGTGCATGTGTATGTGGACAAGGCCGATCCCACGCAGGCCGTGATCGACAGAAGCAAACCCCGGCTCGGCGTGCTGCTGTACCTGCTTCCCATCGCAGCTCTGGGGCTTGGCTTTTTGGCCTACGGCTTGCGCAAACGAAAAGAGACGCGCTAAAACGCGGGGCGTGATGTCCCTCGACCGCTTCGCGCTTATCACTGTACTGGCGGCCATGCTCACCGCATGTGCGCCGATGCACGGCACCGGCTGCGCAAGCGGAGAGCAGGCGCTCGTCCACGATTCGCTGTTCTTCGGTACCGGCAAACCCCGCGGCGGCGTGGTGACGCCCGCGGAATGGGCCGAGTTCCTGAAAGGCACCGTCACACCGCGCTTTCCGCAGGGCCTGACCGTGTCGCCCGCGTCAGGGCAGTGGCGCGGCGCCGATGGCGCGATCGTTCAAGAGGCGTCGCAGGTGCTCCAGCTCATTCATCCCGACGACACGGCCAGCGAGAGCGCCGTGCAGGAACTCGTCGCGGCGTACAAGGCGCAGTTCCAGCAGGAGGCCGTGCTGCGCGTCAAAGCAATGGCCTGCGTATCCTTCTAGACTTGAAGACCGAACTCATGGAGCGACCATGTGCAGAAACATCAAGACGCTGTTCAACTTCGAACCTCCCGCGACGGAAGATGAAATACGGGCTGCGTCCCTGCAGTTCGTGCGCAAGCTCAGCGGCTTCAACAGCCCGTCCAGGCTCAATCAGGAGGCTTTCGACCGCGCGGTGGAAGACGTCGCGACCGCGGCCCGCGTCCTGATCGAGTCGCTGGTCACCACCGCCGATCCGCGCGACCGCGAGATCGAGGCCGAACGGGCGCGCGCCAGGTCGGCGAACCGATTCGGGGCGCAGCTATACCGGCCCTTGAAGGAAGCTTCATGAACTTCGGCATCCTGGTCTTCGAGCAAGTCGAGGAGCTCGACTTCGTGGGTCCGTGGGAAATGCTCACCATGTGGAGCCGGCACGCCGACGGCCCGCAGAACTGCCTCATCGTGAGCCAATCGCCCGGGCCCGTCACTTGCGCGAAGGGCTTGTCGATCACCCCGCATGTGTCCTTCACCGATTGCCCCGCGCTGGACTACCTGCTCGTTCCAGGGGGTCAAGGCACGCGCCGGGAAGTCAACAACCCCGTGTTCGTCGACTTCGTCGCCCACCAGGCAAAGAACTGCAGAGCGGTGATGTCGGTCTGCACCGGCGCCTTCGTGCTGCACGCGGCCGGCCTGCTCTCGGGCAGGAAGGCAACGACGCACTGGGGCTCGCTGGAGCGCCTGCGCGCGCTCGGCGATGTCGAGGTGCTTGAGCAGCGCTACGTGCAGGACGGCAAGGTCTGGACGTCGGCGGGCGTTTCCGCCGGTACCGATCTGATGCTCGCCTTCATTGCCAGCGAAGCCGGTGAACAGGCTGCCGGCAAGGTGCAGTTCGGCGCGGAGTATTACCCCTCTTCCACCAGGTACGGCGGCTACGAGAATCATGCGCAGGCACCGGCCTACATCAAGAACACGAGAGCCGCCCCATGACAGCCCAGCCGCTCCCCTCCGTCGAAGCCGTCCAGCATATCCTGAACCCGCTGTTCCCTGGCCTGATGGGCGTGCGCATCGTCGCGCTCGAAGCGGAGCGCGTGGTGGCCGAGCTCGCCGTGCGGCCCGATCTCTGCACCACCGGCGCCATCCTGCATGGCGGGGCCTACATGGCCTTCGCCGACACGCTCGGCGCGGTCGGTACCTTCATCAACATGCCGCAGGGCAAGCGAACGACGACCACGGACTCAAGCACCAAGTTCATCGGCGGCGCGCGCGCGAACACGACGATCACGGGCGAATGCCTCGCCCTGCACCGCGGGCGGACCACCATGGTGTGGCAGACGACGATCCGCTCCGCCGAAGGCAAGCTGTGCGCCGTCGTCACGCAGACGCAGCTGGTCATGGATGCCTAGCGGCAGAGCTTCATGAAAGGCGCATCCGTCGTCGTGAGATTGCTCGGTCCCGAAGAGGCCGAGGTGCTTGCGAACGTAGCGCCGGACGTGTTCGACTTCGATGTGCAGTCGAAGCTTGCCGAGGAGTTTCTGAACGATCCGCGGCACCATCTGGCGGTCGCGCTGGATGGCGAGCAGGTCGTGGGCATGGCTTCCGGCGTCCACTACATCCACCCCGACCAGCGTGCGCAGCTCTTCATCAACGAGGTCGGCGTCGCGCCCAGCCACCAGCGCCGGGGCATCGGCCGCCGGCTGGTCGCGGCATTGCTTTCGCGCGCCAGGGCGCTGGGCTGCACCGAAGCCTGGGTTGCCACGGAGCCGGATAACGAGGCGGCTCGCGGCCTGTACGCGGCGGCGGGCGCCATCGAAGATCCGGAGCCCTTCGTCCTCTACGCTTTTCCGTTGAACCAGAAAGGACCTTGATGCGCACGCTGATCTTCATCGTCGGAGGGTTCGTGCTTCTTGCGGCATGCCTGGGTGTGGCCAAGCTCCTGTCCAACGGCCTCGCGGATGCCATGCGCACGGCGACCATTGCCTTCGTGGCGCTCTGGTTCGTGATCGCCGCGGTCAACATGTGGATCGGGGTGGCGAAGGCCGGCTACTCGGTGGCCGAGGAGCTGCCGATCTTTCTGCTGATCTTCGCCCTGCCGGCGGTCGCCGCCGTGCTCCTCAAGTGGAAAGTCCTTTGAGACTGCCATGAACCAGGAACTCTCACGACTCGCGGCCGAACTCGGCATCGATGCGCAGCAGCACGAGCCGCTTCGCCTCGCCTTCGGTCTTGCCTGTGTTCGCCGCGTACAGCACCTGCTCGAAGACCCCAGAGCGATCGACGGCGTCTCGGTTCTGGCGGCCTTTGTCGAAGGCCGGTCGGATCGGGCCGCGCTGCTCCAGGCCGCGCAGGAGAGCGCGGCCGTGGCCAACAGCCATCGCGGCTCCAACTCGATCGACGGCTCGGCCCATGCGGCAGTCTCCGCGACCTACGCCGTGGCCAAGGCACTTGCCGGACAGGCTCTCGAAGCGGCGGGCTATGCTGCCTATGCCTCGGTCTATGCCTATGGCGGCTATGCGGTCAACGACCCGACGGCCTTCGAAGCCGAGCACACTTGGCAGGTTCAAACACTCAGGGAGCTGGCTCACTCGTGCACCTCAGGTTGAGGCGCGCACCATGGAGGTCCACTCATGATTTCGCGTCACTGGCGAGGCTTGGCGAAGCCGGCCCAGGCAGATGCCTATGTCGAGCATCTGCGCATCGAGACCTTTCCGGCGCTGAACACGATGCCCGGATTCATCAGCGCATCGATATTGCGTCGCTCCCAGGCGCTGGGTGTGGAGTTCCTGGTCGTCACCCAGTGGGCATCTCTCGAGGCGATCCACGGTTTCGCGGGCGAGGATGCGGAGACGGCTGTCGTTCCCCGGAAAGTACAGGACATGATGGTGGAGTACGACCGAAGCGCTCGCCACTACGAAGTGGTGTTGTGAAGGAGGCGGCATGGACACCGATCTGGACAACATGTCGCGCGACCAGCTGGTCGCCGAAGTGAAGAAGTTGCGCCATGGCATCCGCGAACATCGCGACAGCACGGGCCACGAGCTGTGCTGGCATCACCCGGCCTTGTGGGCGCTGCTGCCCGAGCGCTCGGATCCGGTCCCTGTCGTGCCCGACTGGCCACAGTTCCTCCGGGGCTGCCTGCGCTACCGCGAATCGCTGGACAAACAGCTTCCGCAAGCGCCCCGTAGCAGCGAACCCTACCGAGACTGACATCTGCAAGAAAAGGAGACTTCGTGCCAAACCCCTCTGTTCTCGAAGGCGGCTGCCAATGCGGCTCGGTTCGCTACCGCATCACGGGCGATCCGGTGATGGCGGCGCTGTGCCATTGCTCGATGTGCCGGCGCGCGAACGCGGCGCCGGCCGTGGCCTGGGCGATGTACCAGGAATCGCAGGTGGTTTTTCCCGACAACGGGCCGGCCCTCTACGAGTCGTCGCCGGGTGCGCGCCGCGGTTTCTGCGCGCGCTGCGGCACGCAGATCAGCTTCACCGCGGACTACATTCCGGGGCTCATGGACATCACGATCGGGAGCCTGGACGACCCCGGCCGGGTGCCGCCCACGCTCCACTACTGGGAGTCGAAGCGCCTGCCCTGGGTGCACTTCGCCGACCCCCTGCCCCGCTACCCGGAGTTTCCGCCCACGGAGTAGGCAGTATCCCTGCGTCAAGAAGGAGAGCAATCATGACAGTCCTGGTTACCGCAGAAGTCCAAGGCCAAACCCGGCAGGGTTACGAAGGCATGTTCAGCGCACTCTCCGACGGTCTCAAGCAGGCGCCGGGGTTCGTGCTTCACACCGCGCATCCCATCGAAGGGGGCTGGCGCATCATTGAAGTGTGGCAATCGAAAGCCGAGGCGGATCAGTTCTTCGCTAAGCAAGTCGCCCCTCACCTGCCGCCTGGAATTCACCCCAAGCGTTCAATCCAGGAGCTTCACAGCCTGCTGAGGTCTTGATCGACGATCGATCAATAGCGGTACGGATTCCACGGCCGGCTGTCGTAGCGATTCGGCACACCGTCTCCATCGCGATCGCGGTCGTAGCGGTTGGGTATGCCGTCGCGGTCCCTGTCGCCGTAGCCCTGTCCCGGCGCGCCGTGATAGCGCGGCGGCGGGCGGCCGCTGTCGTAGGGGACGGCCACGCAGCCGGCCAGGGTGGCGGATGCAACGAGCAGTGCGAGCAGTGTTTTCATTTGGTTCTCCTTGAGTTTCGGTCAATCGGGTAGCCCCGACGAAGCCATCATCGGCTGCGCCGGTGTCCGGCCGGTATCCGCCCTTCGCCTTTGCGTGAAGCTGGTTACCGGATGTGCCCATCCAAGATGCTCAGTACGCCGCGCTGCCGCAACCGGCGCGGGCACCTGTTCGCGAGTAGGCCCAGACCGCTTTCATGCATCGGCATGCAACTTGCGGCGCTTCGAAAAGCAACCCGGAGGCATCGATGAACACCCGCTACCCCGGCCCGCTGCCCGCGCACGGCCGCTTCGACTACCAGCCCATCACGCGCCGTGTCGATCATGCGTGGCCGAATGGCGCGCGGCTCGCGGTCTATATCGGCTTCAACCTCGAGCACTTCGCCTTCGGCGAAGGCATGGGGGCCTGCATCGGTCCTGCGGCGCCGCATCCCGACGTGCTCAACTACGCGTGGCGCGAATACGGCAACCGCGTGGGCGCGTGGCGCTGCCTCGAACTCTTCGACAGCCTGGGCCTCGCATCGAGCACGCTGCTGAACACCGCTCTCTATGACCACTGTCCCGAACTCGTGGCGGCCTCGGTCGCGCGCGGCGACGAGCTCATCGGCCACGGTCATACCAATTCCGAGCGCCAGGCTGACATGGATGAAAGCGCCGAAGCCGCCCTGCTCGCGCAGTGCCGCGCACGCATGCGCGAGGAAAGCGACCGGGCGCCGGTGGGCTGGCTTTCGCCGTGGATTTCGGAAAGCCGACTCACGCCCGACCTGCTCGCCGAGGCCGGCTACGGCTACACGCTCAACTGGTGCCACGACGACCAGCCGGTGCCCATGCGCACGCGCAGCGGCCGCACGCTGTGGTCGGTGCCCTACCCGCAGGAGCTCAACGACATCCCGATGATCGTCGCGCGCCAGATGGACGCCAAGGACTTCGCGCAGATGATCATCGACAACGCCGACGAGATGCTCGAACAGTCGCGCCGCCAGCCGCTGGTGATGGGCGTCGCGCTGCACCCCTACATCGTCGGGCAGCCCTACCGGCTGCGGCACCTGCGCCGCGCGCTGTCGCACCTGGCGCGCATGCGCGACCGGGGCGAGGTCTGGTTCACCACGCCAGGCGCGATCTGCACGCACGTGCAGCAGGTGGCCGCCGGCTAGGACGCGGTGGCTGGCTGTGGCAAGCTAGCGGCCCCATGCCACGCACTCGAGCCGCCCTGCTGGCGCTGACAACACTGCTTGCCGTCCTCGCCGGCGAGGCGCAGGCATTTGCCAGCTTCGACGAAGTGCGGCGCGAGTTCCGCCCCTCGGACACGCGGGTGCTCGACCGCAACGGCGAGCTGCTGCAGCGCGTGCGCACCGACCCGCAGGTGCGCCACGGCCAGTGGATCGCGCTGGCCGAGGTGTCGCCGGCCCTGCGCACGGCCATGGTGCTGAGCGAGGACAAGCGCTTCTACGCGCACAGCGGCGTCGACTGGCGCGCGATCTCGGCCGCGGCCTGGGGCAATGCGTGGAACACGCGCACGCGTGGCGCATCGACCATCACGATGCAGCTCGCGGGCCTGCTCGACGACGATCTGCGGCGCGGCAGCGGCGGGCGCAATCTCACGCAGAAGCTCGGGCAGACCGTGGCGGCGCAGCAGCTGGAGCGCAACTGGCGCAAGGACCAGATCCTCGAGGCCTACCTCAACAGCGTGCCCTTCCGCGGCGAGATCGTCGGCATCGATGCCCTCTCGCGCACGCTGTTCGGCAAGGCGCCGCACGGGCTCGACGCGCGCGAGGCGGCGGTGGCGGCGGCGCTGGTGCGCGCACCCAATGCGAAGCCGGCGCTGGTGGCGCAGCGCGCCTGCGAGGTGTTGCGGGCGATGGAAGCGGGCACCAAGGTGGATTGCGAGGCGCTGGATATGTTTGCGAGTGCGGCTTTGCAGCGCAAGGCCTTCGAGGCGAGCGAAGGAATCGCACCGCATCTGGCGCGCCGCGCCCTCACCCCAACCCTCTCCCAGAGGGAGAGGGAGCAAGACGGGATCCGCACGACGCTGCGCGCGCCCTTGCAGCGCTTTGCACTTACCACGCTGCAACGCCACCTGCGCGAGCTGCGCGGCCGCAATGTCGAGGACGGCGCGCTGGTGGTGCTCGACAACGCGAGCGGCGAGGTGCTGGCCTGGGTCGGCTCCTCGGGCGAGCTGAGCCGCGCGGCCGAAGTCGACGGCGTGCTCGCGCAGCGCCAGCCGGGCTCCACGCTCAAGCCGCTGCTCTATGCGCAGGCCATTGCCGAACGGCGGCTCACGGCGGCCTCGCTGCTCGACGACTCCTCGGCGCAGATCAGCACCGCGAGCGGGCTGTATATCCCGCAGAACTACGACCGCCAGTTCAAGGGCCATGTGTCGGTGCGCACCGCGCTGGCGGCCTCGCTCAACGTGCCGGCCGTGCGCACGCTGGTGATGGTGTCGCCGGCCTCCTTTGCGCGCCAGCTGCGCGCGGTGGGCTTGCCGCTGGCGCAGAACGGGGACTACTACGGCTACAGCCTGGCGCTGGGGAGTGCGGAGGTGTCGCTGCTGGGGTTGACGAATGCGTATCGGACGCTGGCGAATGGAGGGAGGGTTGGGGAGACGCGGTTCTTGATGGCGCGCGTGCCCCCATCCCCGCCTTCCCCCAGAGGGGGAAGGAGCGACAGCCCTGCGATCGATCCGCGTGCTGCGTTCATCGTGGGCGACATCCTCAGCGACGCCAATGCGCGCGCCCGCACCTTCGGCCTCGACAGCGTGCTCGGCACGCGCTTCTGGAGCGCGGTGAAGACCGGCACCAGCAAGGACATGCGCGACAACTGGGCCATCGGCTGGTCCGAGCGCTACACGGTCGGCGTGTGGGTCGGCAATGCGAGCGGCGCGCCGATGTGGGATGTGAGCGGCACCAGCGGCGCGGCGCCCGTGTGGGCCGAGCTGATGGGCTTTCTGCATCGCAACGAAGCCAGCCGCACGCCCGCGCCGCCGCCCGGCCTGGTGCGCTCGCGCGTGCGCTTCGGCGACGAGCTCGAAGCGGCGCGCGACGAATGGTTCATTGCGGGCACCGAGCAGCCGCTGTTCGCCATCCCCGGCGCCGCGGCCGAGTCGGCGCCGCGCATCACCGCGCCTTCGGACGGCACCATCATCGCGCTCGACCCCGACATCCCGCCGCGTCACCAGCGCGTGCGCTTCGAAGCCGAAGGCCGTGGCCTGCAGTGGCGCATCGACGGCAAGCTCTTCGCGCGCGGCAGCAGCGCACAGTGGCTGCCCTGGCCGGGCCGGCACGTGGTGGAGCTTGTGGATGCGCGCGGCCAGGTGCTCGACCAGGTCAAGCTCGAGGTGCGCGGCGCCGGCGTCGTGGCCAACGCCAAGCGCTAGGGCGGCAAGCTGATCCTGAGGGCGCTCAGGACACCGGTGTGCGCCAAAACCCTGAACCGCGTGTCCTACGCCGGCTTGGGGCATTTGCGCACCCTGGCGTCGGACGATCCATACGAAAGTCGCGCCGACACGACTTTCTCCCGCCGAAAACGGCCATATGCCTGCCTTGTCGCCTTCAATCGAGACCAGAACAATGGCTGACGTCAGCAGACCCCTCGACCTGGGCGTCGTCACGGACGCTGACTACCGCCTCATGGTGGATACGATCGCGGACTACGCGATCTTCTTTCTCGACCCCGGCGGCATCGTTCTCAGCTGGAACACCGGGGCGAAGCAGCTCAAGGGCTACCAGGCCGAAGAGGTGATCGGGCGCCATTTCTCGATGTTCTATCCCCCGGAGCTGCTGGAGAAGGAGTGGCCCCAGCACGAGCTCAAGGTCGCGGCCGAGGTGGGGACGTTCGAGGACGAGGGCTGGCGGCTGCGCAAGGACGGGACGCGCTTCTGGGCCAGCATCGTCATCACCCGGCTGACCGGACCGGACGGGTCGCTGCGCGGTTTTTCGAAGATCACCCGGGATCTGACAGAACGCCAAAGACAGCATGACCTGCTTCGCACCAGTGAAGAGCGCTTCCGGCTGATGGTGGACGGCGTCAAGGACTACGCGATCTTCATGCTCGATCCCGGCGGCTATGTCGTCAGCTGGAACACCGGGGCGAAGGCCAACAAGGGATACGAAGCCGGGGAAATCATCGGCCGGCATTTCTCGGTCTTCTATCCGCCCGAGGTGGCCGCGACGGGCTTCCCCGACAAGGAGCTCGAAATAGCGCGCGAGGTCGGACGATACGAGGACGAGGGTTGGCGAGTGAGAAAGGACGGCAGCCGGTTCTGGGCCAGCGTCGTGATCACCGCGCTCTTCGACGCGACCGGTCGCCACCGGGGATTCGCCAAGGTCACGCGCGACTTGACCGAGCGCCGGCGTGCGTCCATTCTCGAGGACGAAGGACGGCGGATCACGACCTTCCTGGCGATGCTGGGGCATGAACTGCGCAACCCGCTCGCACCGATCGCCAACGCGCTGGCGATCGTCGAACATCCGAACGCGGAGGGCGGGACGCTGAAGAGAATGTCCGGCATCATCTCGCGTCAACTCAAGCAAATCACGCGGCTCGTCGACGACCTGCTCGATGTCGGCCGGATCACGAGCGGCAAGATTCACCTCGAAGCCAAGCCGGTGAAGCTCTCCGAGGTGATCGCGGAAGCCGTCGAGACCGTGAAGCCGATGGCCGACACCAAACGGCATACGCTTGCGCTCGACACGCCCGCCAAGGACCTATGGATCAGCGGCGACCGTGCCCGCATGATCCAGGTGGTCTGCAATCTGCTGAACAACGCCGTCAAGTTCACGCCGGGCGGCGGGCACATCAAGGTCCGCCTGCAAGCGGCGGGCAGCGATGCGGAGATCAGCGTGAGCGACGACGGGCCCGGCATTCCGCCCCAGCATCTGCCTCGAATCTTCATGATGTTCGCCCAGGGCGATCAGGACGTTTCCCGCTCGCAGGGAGGGCTGGGCCTGGGGCTCACGCTCGTGCAGCAGCTCGTGACGCTCCATGGCGGCGAGATCAGCGCTTTCAGCAAGGGTGTGCCGGGCCAGGGAAGCGAATTCGTCATCCATCTGCCGACCATCGCGGCGCCTCTGGAGATGCGCAGGGCCGATGGGCCGGAAGCCGGCAAGCGGGTTCTCATCGTCGACGACAACATGGATGCGGCGGAGACGATGTCCGTCCTGGTCGACAACCTGGGCTACGTCACCAGCACCGCCTTCGACGGGTATGCGGCGCTGGAGGCGATCAAGAACGAGCAACCCGACCTGGTGCTGATGGACATCGGCTTGCCGGGCCTCAGCGGCGTGGAGGTGGCCCAAAGGGTTCGCCGCGAGGTCGCCAATCCTCCGGCCTTGATCGCGGTCACCGGGTATGGACAAGCGTCGGACCGGGATACCAGTTTCGACGCCGGCTTCTATGCCCACCTCACCAAACCCATAGACGTTCGGCAACTGGAAAGTCTGCTCGGACGCCTGCTCGACAAGCCCTGACGCCTTGCGCTTCGACGCCGATCGTCAGTAGGTCTTGTACGGCAGGAACTTCCCCGACAACACCACATTCACCCGATCCCCCTTCGGATCGGCCTGGCGCTGGATGTCCATGCTGAAGTCGATCGCGCTCATGATGCCGTCGCCGAACTCTTCGTGGATCAGTTCCTTGATCGTGCTGCCGTACACGCTCACGACTTCGTACCAGCGGTAGATCAGCGGATCGGCGGGCACCGGCGTCGGCAGCGAGCCCTTGTAGGGCACGACCTGCAGCCACTTCTGCTCCTCGGGCGTGAGGCCGAAGATCTTGCCGACGATCTTGGCCTGCTTGTCGTCGAGCGTCATCTGTCCCAGGCAGGCGGCCGTCGTCCATTCCTTCGAGAGGCCGACCTTCTTGGCCACGTCGGCCCACTGGATGCCTTTGGCCACCTTGACGGTGATGATCTTTTCGGTGATGTCGTTGCGGTTCATGCGGATGCTCCTGATTGAAATGGGTAAAGGGCTCACGAGGCCTTGGCCCGCGTGACGAGAAAGTCGACGATGTGGTTGCGCAGCGCGTAGTAGCCGTCAAGGTGATGCAGCCCCGCGCGCGTGCGCTCGCGCGGCAGCGGGTTGACCACGGTCTCGGCGATGTTGCCGGGTCTATAGCCACCGGCCGTTTCCGTGCCGTTGCTCATCAGCAGGATGCGGTCGGCGAGAAGAATGGCCTCGTCGACGTCGTGCGTGATCATGAAGACGGTCTGCTGCGTCTGCCGCACGATGCTCATCAGCTCGTCCTGGATCGAGCCGCGCGTCAACGCGTCGAGCGCGCCGAAGGGTTCGTCGAGCAGCAGCATCTTGGGCTGGATCGAGAAGGCGCGTGCGATGCCCACGCGCTGCTTCATGCCGCCCGAGAGCTGCGAGGGTTTCTTGTCGATCGCGCCGTCGAGGCCGACCAGCGCGACGAACTTGCGCACCTGCTCGTCGACCTGCGCGGCCGACCAGTCGGGCCAGCGCGACTGCACTGCGAAGGCGATGTTCTTGCGCACCGTGAGCCAGGGCATCAGCGCATGGCTCTGGAACACCACGCCGCGCTCCAGGCTCGGCCCGGCCACCTCGCGGCCGTCCATGAACACGTGGCCGCCCGACGCAGTGTCGAGGCCCGCGAGCACGTTGAGGATGGTGGTCTTGCCGCAGCCCGAGTGGCCGATGATGCAGACGAACTCGCCGCGGTCGAGCGTGAAGGACACGTCGGCGAACACCGGCTTGCCGGGCACGAAGGACTTCGAAAGCGATTCGATGCGCAGAAAGCCGGCGCCGGGGCGAGCCGCAGCAGCGTTGGTTGTCATGGCGAGGGCCTGGAAAGAGCGATCACTCCACATAAGTGACTTTCTTCTGCAGGCCGGCGAACGCCAGGTCCAGCAGCATGCCGACGACACCGATCACCAGGATCGCGAAGATCACGTTGGTGAGCGAGAGGTTGTTCCACTCGTTCCACACGAAGTAGCCGATGCCGGTGCCGCCGACCAGCATCTCGGCCGCCACGATCACCAGCCAGGCGATGCCCATGCTGATGCGCATGCCGGTGAGGATGGTCGGCGCGGCCGCGGGCAGGATCACGCGGAAGGCGCGGCGCAGCGGCTTCACTTCCAGCGTGCTCGCGACGTTGAGCCACTCGCGCTTGACCGAGGCCACGCCGAAGGCGGTGTTGAGCAGCATCGGCCAGACCGAGCAGATGAAGATCACGAAGATGCCGCTCACCGACGAGTCCTTGATGGTGTAGAGCGCGAGCGGCATCCATGCGAGCGGCGAGATCGGCTTCAGCACCTGGATGAAGGGATCGAAGGCCTTCTGCAGCAAGGGCGACATGCCGATCACGAAGCCCAGCGGCACCGCGACCAGGCAAGCCAGCAGAAAGCCCAGCCCCACGCGGCCCAGCGACCAGGCGAGCTGGATCGCGATGCCCTTGTCATTGGGGCCGTTGTCGTAGAAGGGATTCGACAGGTGCTTCCACGCGGTGGCACCCATCTCGCCCGGCGTCGGGAAGCCCGCCGACTTCACCTGGCCCGGATCCTTGCCGAGCATCTTCTGGTACTCGATCTGCTCGGCCGACATGCCGGCCTGCGAGGCAGCGCCGCCTGCGGACATCGTCGCCACCTGCCATACCGAGAGGAACGCGGCGAAGAGCAAGACCGAGAGCAGCGCCGCCTTGAGGTTCATGACCTTGTGCATGGCGTCAGGCCATCTTGCTGATCGCGAAGCTCTTGACGTAGTCCTCCGGCTTCGCGGGGTCGAACACCTTGCCCATGATCGTGAACTTGGGATAAGCGCCTTCGGGCGGCGTCTGGCCCAGTTCCTTCATGTGCTTCTTGGCATCCGTCAGCAGGAACACCTTCTCGGCGATCTGCCTGTAGTTGACCTCGCCCTTCACATAGCCCCAGCGCTTCATCTGCGTGAGCATCCACACCGCCATCGACTGCCACGGGATCGGATCGAAGTCAGCGCGATCGGGCACTGTCCTGATGTTGCCCAGGCCGTCGGCGAAGCGGCCGGTGAGCACCTGCGTGAGCACGGTCTCGGGCTGGTTGAGGTACTGCGCCGGCGCGATCACCTTGGCGATGAGTTCGCGGTTCTTCGGATCGCGTGCCATCGCCGAAGCCGTGAGCACCGAGCGGTAGAGCGCGGCGAAGGTGTTGGGGTTCTTCTGGATGAACTCGGTCGAGCTGCCGAAGGCGCAGCAAGGATGGCCGGCCCACAGGTCCTTGGTGAGGATGTGCAGGAAGCCGATTTCCTCGAACACGGCGCGCTGGTTGAAGGGGTCGGGGCCGAGATAGCCGTCGATGTTGCCGGCGCGCAGGTTGGCCACCATCTCGGGCGGCGGCACCACGCGGATCTGGATGTCGGTGTCGGGGTTGAGGCCCGCATCCGCCACGTAGTAGCGCAGCAGGAAGTTGTGCATGCTGTACTCGAAGGGCACCGCGAACTTGAAGCCCTTCCACATCTTCGGGTCGCGCTTGTCCTTGTGCTTGTTGGCCAGCGTGATGGCTTGGCCGTTGGTGTTCTGGATCGTCGCCACGTTCATCGGCACCGCGTTGGAGCCGGCGCCCATCGAGATCGCGAGAGGCATCGGCGACAGGAAGTGCGTGGCGTCGTATTCCTTGTTGAGCATCTTGTCGCGGATCAGCGCCCAGCCCGCCGTCTTGACCACTTCGACGTTGAGTCCCTGCTTCTGATAGAAGCCCAGCGGGTGCGCCATGATCAGCGGCGTGGCACAGGTGATCGGGATGAAGCCGATCTTCAGATCCTTCTTCTCGAGCGGGCCTTTCTCCTGCGCCATGGCCTGCAGCGCGCCCAGCGGCAGCACCGACATGATCGCGGCGCGCGCGGTGCTGGCGCCCACCGCGCGCAGGAAGTTGCGGCGCACGCTGTCGACCGGGAACAACGCCTTCATGAGGCTGGCCTCGAGCTTGGCGTTCGAGTCTTCGATGGCGCCCACGTGCTCGCCGGGCGCATGGTCGCGCCCGCACGCGCAGCGCATCACCAAAGGCCGGTCGGCGTCGTAGGGGTCGCAGGCATTGGCGTCAGGCAGTAGGGACATGGTGCACCTCGTTGAAAAGATGCAGCAGCGATGCAAGGGCCGGGCCGGTTGCGCACCTGCGCGGCCTCTTCACGCCTCTTCACGCGAAATCGCGGGAGGCCGGTCGACGCCGTGTAGGGCCAGCACTACATGGATGTCGGCTTGGCGTGCCGTTCGGCATATAAGGCGAGCTCGACGTCGTTCTTGGTACCGGTCTTTTCGAGGATGCGCGCACGGTAGGTGCTGACCGTGTTGGGCGCCAGGCCGAGCTGCGCACCGATTTCGCTCACGGTCTGCCCGGCCGTGAGCAGGCGGAACACCTGGTGCTCGCGGTGCGAGAGTGCCTCGGCGCCCAGCGCCGATGCATTGCCGACGGCGGCCGCCAGCGCCTCGGCCGTGGCGGCTGACACATACCTGCCGCCGGCCGCCACCTTGCGCACCGCGCCGACCATGTCGTCCGGATCGGCGCTCTTGTTGAGGTAGCCGGCCGCGCCCAGCTTGATGCAGCGCACGGCGTACTGCTTCTCGGGGTAGGTGCTGAGCATCAGCACCGGCAGCGCGGGCCACTGTTTGCGCAGCGCCTGCAGCACGTCGAGGCCGTCGCGCGCCGGCAGCGCGATGTCGAGCAGCACCACGTCCAGGCCCTGCGTGCCGCCGAGCGCGGCCACGCTCTCCAGCACCTCGGGGCCGGTCTGCGCCTCGGCCACGACCAGCATCTCGGGCACGCCGTTCGACAGGTCGCCCAGCACCTGCTTCAGGCCTTCGCGCACGATGCGGTGGTCGTCGCCGATCAGCACGCGGATGTCTTTTGGCTTCGTCACAGCGGCATCTCCAGCTGGAACACGCTGCCGGCGCCGGGCTCGCTCTCGATCTCGATGCGCCCGCCGAAGTGGCGTGCGCGCTCGCGCATGCCGAGCACGCCGTAGGCGGTGGCAGCTTCGAAGACATGGGCCGGAGCGCCGATGCCGTTGTCGCGCACGGCGATGCGCAGCAACGACGCATCGGCCTCGATGCGGATGTCGAGCCGCGAGGCTTTCGCATGGCGGCCGACGTTGCTGAGCATCTCCTGGAAGATGCGGAACACCGCGATCGCCGCCGGTTCGGGCAGCTCGATGCCGGGCTGCACCTCCATGTGCCAGGCCAATTCGAGCTCGGCCGACTGCACGAACTCGTGCGCCTGCCATTCGAGCGCGGCCCACAGGCCTTGGTGATCGAGGATGCTGGGCCTCAAGTCGGTGATGATGCGGCCGACGTTGTCGACCGCGCGCTCGATCAGCCCGCTCATGTTCTGGCACTTGCCGCGCATGAGCGTGCGCATGTCTTCGGCGGCTGCCGGGCTGCGCTCCTGCTGTTCGCCGAGACGCTTGCCGATCCAGTTGACGTCCATCTTGAGCGCCACCAGCAGGCTGCCGAGTTCGTCGTGCACCTCGCGCGCGATGCGCGTGCGCTCGTCCTCGCGCACCTTGTCGAGCCAGGCCGAGAGCTCGCGCAGCTTGGCCAGCGCGTCGCTCAACTCGCGCGTGCGCTCGTCGACGCGCAGGCCCAGCTCGTCCTTGGCCTGCTGCAGCGCCTCGGCCGCGCGGCGGCGCTCGGTGATGTCGACGAAGGTGATGACGGCGCCGCGCACCTGGGCGCCGTCCACGATGGGGTGGCTCGAATACTCGACCGCGAAAGCGCTGCCGTCGGCGCGCCAGAACACCTCGGTGTCGATGCGGCAGGGCAGGCCGCGGCGGAAGGCGTTGAAGATCGGGCAGTCGGTGTCGGCGTAGTGCGAGCCGTCCGGGTGCGAGTGGTGGGTGAGCTCGTGCATGTTGCGGCCCAGCACCTCGGCCTGCGCGTGACCGAGCATCTGCGCGCCGGCACGGTTGATGAACATGCAGTGGCCGTCGAGGTCGATGCCGAAGATGCCCTCGCCGGTGGACTCCAGCAGGAGCCCGAGCTGGTGCTGCCAGAGCGGGTGGCTGGCCGGTGTCGGCAGGACGGGTGTCTCCATGCACCAGATGCAAGCAACAGGCGTGCCGGGTTGGTGCACCCCGATAATCGACACCCAACGCCATTCACGACCAAGGAGACCTCGCGTGCCCGACCTTTCCCGGATCACCTGCATCGAAGACCTGCGAGTGATCGCCAAAGAGCGCGTGCCGCGCATGTTCTACGACTATGCCGACTCCGGCTCCTGGACCGAGGGCACCTACCGCGCGAACGAAAGCGACTTCCAGAAGATCAAGCTGCGCCAGCGCGTGGCCGTCAACATGGAAGGCCGCTCGACGACGAGCACCATGATCGGCCAGGAGGTCGCGATGCCGGTGGCCATCGCGCCCACGGGGCTGACCGGCATGCAGCACGCGGACGGCGAGATCCTCGGCGCGCGCGCGGCCAAGGCCTTCGGCATTCCGTTCACGCTCTCGACCATGAGCATCTGCTCGCTGGAAGACATCGCCGAGCACACCGACCGGCATCCCTTCTGGTTCCAGCTCTACGTGATGCGCGACCGCGACTTCATCGAGCGGCTGATCGAGCGCGCGCGCGCCGCCAACGTCTCGGCGCTGCAGCTCACGCTGGACCTGCAGATCCTCGGCCAGCGGCACAAGGACATCAAGAACGGCCTCACTGCGCCGCCCAAGCCCACGCTCGCCAACCTGATGGACCTGGCGACCAAGCCGCGCTGGTGCATGGGCATGCTGGGCACCAAGCGCCGCACCTTCGGCAACATCGCGGGCCATGCGAAGGGTGTGAAGGATCTGTCGTCGCTCTCGTCCTGGACGGCCGAGCAGTTCGACCCGACGCTGAGCTGGGCCGACGTCGAGTGGATCAAGAAGCTCTGGGGCGGCAAGCTGATCCTGAAGGGCGTCATGGATGTGGAAGATGCGCGCCTCGCGGCCTCCAGCGGCGCCGATGCGCTGATCGTCTCGAACCACGGCGGGCGCCAGCTCGACGGCGCGCCCTCCTCCATCGAGGCGCTGCCGGCGATCGCCGAGGCGGTGGGCACCGAGATCGAGGTCTGGATGGACGGCGGCATCCGCAGCGGCCAGGACGTGCTGAAGGCGCGCGCGCTGGGCGCCCGCGGCACGCTGATCGGGCGCAGCTTCCTCTACGGCCTGGGTGCCTTCGGCCAGCCCGGCGTGACGCGCGCGCTGCAAATCATCCAGCGCGAGCTCGATCTCACGATGGCGTTTTGCGGCCGCACGCAAATCGACGAGGTGGATTCGAGCATCCTGCTGCCGGGCACGTTCTAGGGCCTGTTAACAGGCCCTAGCGCACCGGCACGCGCGATTCGAGCGGCGGGCTGCGGTAGTCGGGCTTGAAGCGGCAGCGGTCCTTGCCGCCGTCGTTGAAGGTGGGCTCGAAGGCGGCGCAACGCGTCGCCAGCGAAGCCGGCGTGGGCTTGTCGCCCTTGTCGATCCAGTCCACGAGCGCCGCGAACAGCGCAGGGTATTCGGGCTCGCTCAGATAGCTGTGCTCGGATTCATCGCTGAAGCTTTGAACCAGGCGGTCGTCGGTGCCGGCGCTTTCGCGGATCGCGCGGTAGGCACTCTCCAGTTCGACGAAAGCGGTCGGGTCGTGGATCGCGTGCAGCGTGAGCGTGGGGAGGGTGGTGCGGCCGGTGGGCCGGCTGTCGCTCGCGAGCGCGCCCTGCGCCTGCGGATCGGCCGCATAGCGCAGCACGCCGGCATTGAGCGCCGCATCGTCGACCGAGCCCTGGTAGACGACGCCGACATTGCCGAAGGGATTGCGGCCGCCCAGGCGATCTTGCGCCAGGTCCTGGAACAGCCAGGTCGCCCAGTTGAGATGGCCGACCAGCGTGCGCTCGGGAATCTTCACCACCGAGAGGATGGTCTTCAGCCGCGCCGCCTGCTCGGGCGAGCGCCGCGCGGCCGGCATGCCCACGCCGGTGCAGGCCTTCACGCGCTCCGCGAGTTCGGCGCGCGTGAGCTTCGAATCCTTCGGCAGGCCCATCCACAGCGGGTACTGCGGCTCCTCGGGTTTCGGATGGTTGCGGCAGACGTACTGGTAGACCACGCGCAGGTCGAGCCGGAACTCATAGGCGCTGTTGCCGCCGCCGAGCACGCCGTTGGTCAGCAGCACGCCGTCGTAGGGACCCGGCTTGCCGTCGACCTGCGCATAGAGCTCGGCCGCCTTCGAAGCCACGGCGCCGCCGTAGCTCTGGCCGTGCAGCAGCGTGCGGCGCGGTGCGCCGAAGTGCGCAACGAAGAGCCCGCGCAGGCGCTCGGTGTCCTCGGCCGCCATCGTCACGCCGTAGCCGCCGCGCCGGTAGGTCGAGCCGGCCCAGGCATAGCCGGCATTCACCGTGACGGCCCAGCGCTCCAGGTCCTTCCGGCTGCGCTCGAGCGCCGGCGGGCCGGTCTCAGGGCCGCCGTGCGCATGCATGACCAGCACCTTGTTCCAGTCGCGCGGGATCGCGATCCAGTAGAAGGCGCCGGCGCCGTCCTGGCCGGTGTAGCAGCGCGCGGTGCTCGGCACCGGGGCCGGGCAGCTCGCCGGCGCCGGCGATGCCGCGTGGGTGGCCCATGCAGCCGCGAGGCCGACGAGCAGGACGAGGATCGCTTCCTTTTTCTTCATCAATGCCGCACTCCGAGTTCCAGCGCCGCGTTCGAACCCGAGGTGGACACGAAGCCGAGGACGCCCTGGTTGAAGATGAAATTGCCGGGGCGTCCGGCATCGGCCTGCACGACGCCGACCACGGGCGTGTCGTAGCCGAGCACGGCGGCCGCGCCGCCCAGGTTGAAGCTGCTGCCTGCGACGGTGGCCTCGCGGGTTTCGCCCTGCACGCTGGCAACGGCGTAGACGCCGTCGGCCGCACCGGGGGCCAGGCTCTGCTGGATCGCCAGCAGGCGCATGCCCTGGTTGGCCGTCGACTCGCGCACCAGGTGCAGCGGCACCGCAGCGCCGTTGACCAGGCCGATCACCATCGAGCCGCTGAGCGTGCCGCCGGTGGTGGTGGCGCCGCCGGTCGGCGAGGTGGTGTAGACGTCGAAGGCGCCGCGCGCGGCGGTCCAGCTGATGTAGCCCTTCTCGGTCTGGGTGCAGTTGGGGTCGTAGATCATGAAGCGGCCGGTCACCGGGTCGCGGCAGTACTGGAAGGTACCCGCATTGCGCAGCCGCACGGCCGCGGCATGGGCCGCGGTGCCGCCCGTGCCCTGCTGCACGCCGACCGCGTTGAAGATGTTCGCGACCGGGTTGAACACGGTCGGCGTGGCGGCGTTCTCGAAGGTGTTGCGGAAAGCGACGAGCGGCAGGAAGCTGCTGCCCGCGGGCGCCGCCACGCCCCCCTGCAGGACGCCGCCGGCGGCGAAGCTGAAGACCGCGCCGTTCTCGGTGCTGCCGTAGCTGCAGTTGCCCTGCGCGATCAGCGTGCCGCTGCGCTGCGTGCCGGCCGCGCGCTGCAGGCTGGCATCGATGGTGACCGTGTAGGCCATCATCGACGGATCGACGAGCACGTCGAGCTCCTCGCCCGAACTGTTGCCGCCCTTGTAGTGCGTGGCCGCGGCCGGCAGATTCGGACAGGCGAGCGGGTCGCCCGCTTCCTGCACGCAGCTGTAGTTAATCGCCGCATCGAGGCTGCCGCTGCCGCGGTACTTGGGCCAGGCCGGGAACTGGCACAGCGGCCGCGTGCGGCCGAAGCTGCCGGCCACGCTGTCCATCGCCACGCCGGTGGCCGGCGCCAGGCCGCCTTCGACCCAGCCTTCGAGCGCCGCGAGCGAGTCCCAGGCCGGGATGAAGACGCCGGTGCCGTGACCCATGCCGGGCACTGTGTAGAAGCGCACGCCGCGGTCCACCGCGTCCTGGCCGACGGTGGCGATCAGCTGCTGGTAGTAGTCGATGGTGGAATTGGGACTGATCACTTCGTCGGCCAGCCCGTGCAGCAGGATCAGCCGTCCGCCGCGCGAGAGGAAGGGTCCGAGCTGCGGGTTGGTGGCGTCGGTGATCGCCGACACCTCGGTCACGCGCGCCGCATAGGGGCCGGGGTCGAGCGGATCGAAGCCGAGCGAGTCGAAAGCCTCGATGCGCGTGACGAAGAACTTCACCCACTGGTCGCCGGTGACGTACATGTTGGCGTCGGCCGAGGTCGCGGGGTTGGCAGGCACGGGCCGCGATCCGAGGTCGCGCGTGGTGTAGGGCCCGGCCACGAGCGCGCCTTCGAGGATGTTGTAGCCGCCGGCGCGGCGCACGCCGTTGGCGAGCGCATAGCTGGTGAAGACCAGCGGCGACTCGATCGCGCGGATGCTCGCGAGCTGCGGGTCGGAGAGGCAGCCATCGCCGTTGTCGGTGCCGCCGCTGCAGCGCAGCGAGGCCAGGATCTGCGTGTTGAGCTGGCGGCAGCTCTCGACGTTGCTCACGATGCCGTCGCTCGCGCCGTCGAGCCGGTCGCAGGCCTGCAGCACGGTGCGCTGCACCAGCAGGGTCTTGGCGACGTTGACCCAGCCCGCGCCGCCATTGGCATAGAGCGCGCGGCCCACCGCCACGTTCGACAGGCGCGTGCCGCTGTAGTTGAGCGCCGGCTCGTTGGCGATCACACCGTCATAGTCGCCGGGCCAGCGCTGGATGTAAGCCAGCGCGTCGCGCCCGCCGGTGGAGGTGCCGAGGAAGTAGGCCTTCTTCGGCTCGCTGCCGTAGTGCGCGCGCGCCAGCAGCAGCGCGACGTCATGCGTCTTCTTGAGCGACTGGCCGCCGTAGTTGGCCAGCGCCTCATCGTTGGCGGCGAAGCGGCCGTCGGTGATGCTGCTGCTCTGGTGGCCGGAGTCGTCGCCGAAGGTCGCGTAACCGAGCGCCAGCGGCGCGGGCTTGCCCGGCGGGCCGAAGCGGATGGTTTCGGTGCCGTCGATCAGGCGGCCGTTGAAGCCGCCGCCGCCGAAGTGAATCACCTTCTGGTTCCACTGCTGCGGCAGGTTGACGGCGAAGTTGATCGCCGGCGCGTTCGGGTCGACCGGCTGGATGCTGCCGCGCACGCGGCAGTGCGCGCCGAGCACATTGCCGGGTTCGTTGGCCGCCACCTCGACGGCGGAATTCACGGTCGCATCGCCTGTCGCCAGGCCGATCTGCGCCGCGGCCAGGCTCATGCCGGCCAGTGAGGCGCAGGCCACGCGCGGCGTGATCGGGCCGGGCGGCGTGACGGGCGGATCGGTGTCGGCGTCCGAGCTGCCGGGCGAGCTGGCCGGCGGATTCGAGAAGCCGGCGAAACCGGCGTTGCCGCCGCCGCCTCCGCCGCAGGCGGAAAGAAGCAAGGCGAGGCCGAAAGCGATGAAGGTGCGAAAGCGCGAGAGGCGCATGGGTATGTCTCCGGAATGAGGCCTCATGGGGGCCTCTTGGCTGGGGCACCGAAGATGCGCGACGCCTGACCTAGCGTCAAATAAAATAACAAGCCTTGTTCAATACGAAAAAAATATGGAGATAAGAGCACTTCGCTACTTCGCGGCCGTGGCCGAGACCGGCCACATGACGCGCGCGGCCGAGCAGTTGGGCATCCAGCAGCCACCGCTCAGCCAGCAGATCAAAGGGCTCGAGCGCGAGCTCGGCGTGGCGCTGTTCCGGCGCCATCCGCGCGGCATGGCGCTGACCGATGCGGGCCGCCAGTTCCAGGCCGAAGCCCTGCGCATGCTGCAGGACATGGAGACGGTGAAGCAGCGCATGGCACGCGTCGCGAAGGGGCAGGAAGGCGTGCTCTCGTTCGGCTTCACCAGCTCGGCGGCGGCGCACCGCTTCATGCCCGATGCGCTGCGCGCCTTTCGCCGCAGCCACCCCGGCGTGGAGCTTCGGCTGCGCGAGAACAATGCCGCCGAACTGACCGAGGCGCTGGCCGCCGGCCGATTGCATTGCGGCCTGCTGCGCGTGCCGGTGGCGCGGCCCAAGGGGCTCCGGTTCGAGATGCTGCTGCGCGAGCCGGTGCTGGTGGCGATGCCGCGCGACCATCGCTTCGCCGGTGCCGGCGAGGCGGGCGCGCCCCTGTCTCTCGCGCAGCTGTGCGAGGAAGACATGATCCTCGTGCGGCGCCCCGGTGCGCCGGGGCTGTACGCGGACCTGCTGGCGCTTTGCAACGCGCAGGGTCTCAGCCCGCGCGTGGTGGCCGAGGTGGACCGCATGATGACCAACCTGAACCTGGTCGCCGCCGGGGTCGGGCTGTCGGTGGTGCCGGCGTCGATGGGCGGCGTGCATCCGCACGCGATCCGCTACGGCCCGTTGGCCGGCAGCGAGCGGCTCGATGCGCCGCTCACGCTGGTGTCGCGCGAGGACGAGGACAACCTGCCGGCCCTGCATTTCGCCGCGCTGCTGCGCGAGCTGGCCGCGGCATGACGCACCTGCAGCGCCGCACGCTGGGACGGTGGGGGCTCGCCACGCTGGCAGCGCCCTTCGCTGCACGGGCGGCAACCGCATCCTGGCCGGATCGGCCGGTTCGCCTGCTGGTCGTCTACCCGCCCGGCGGGGTCAGCGACAGCATGGCGCGCGCACTGGCCGAGCCGCTCGCGCAGTCGCTGGGCGTGCCGGTGCTGGTCGAGCATCGCGCGGGCGCGGGCGGCAGCGTCGGCATGGATGCATTGACGCGCGCGGCGCCGGACGGCCACACGCTCGCCTTCTCGGCCATCAGCCCGCTGACCCTGCAGCCGCTGCTCGCGCGCGTGCGCTACGACCCGCTGCGCGCGTTCACGCCGGTGGCCAGCGTGATGCGCACGCCGGTGCTGGTGGTGGGCACACCGGCCTTCGGCGGCCGCGACTTCGACGAGATGATCGCGCTCGCGCGAGCGCGGCCGGGGGCCGTGCGCTGGGCCAGCTCGGGCGTGGCGACCATCGGCCACATGGTGCTGGTGCAGGTGCGCATCAGGAGCGGCGCCACGATCACGCACATCCCCTACCAGGGCGGCGGGCCTCAGCTCAACGACGCGCTGAGCGGACAGTTCGAGGTGCTTTCGACCAACGTGGCCGCGCAGCAATTGCAGTACATCCAGGCCGGCCGCCTGCAGGCGCTGGCGGTGGGCGCGCCGGCGCGGCTCGATGCGCTGCCGCAGGTGCCGACGCTGGCGGAGCTCGGCTTCGCACAGGCCAACCTGGCGTCGCTGTTCGGCATCTTCGCGCCGGCACGCACGCCGGACGCGGTGGTACGGCGGCTCAATGCCGAGATCAATCGTGCGCTGGAGGGCAGCGTGCTGCGCGAGCGGCTTCGAGAAGCGCACAACCTGCCGGCCATCGGCAGCGTCGACGCCTTCGCGCGCGAGATCGCGCTCGACCGGCAACGCAACCAGGCACTGGTGGCCGGCCACGCGGCCTTGTTCGAATAAGGCTTCAGTCCTCGGCGGCCCAGAGCGTCGGGTATTGCGAAACGAAGCCCTCCGGCGTGACCACCAGCATGCTCTCGTAGTCGAAGCGCGGCGCCTGGTACCAGTATTCGCTGTCTGCGCGCCGCTCGTAGGTCTGCATCAGCGGGCCGAGGCTGTCGTCATCGAGGTCGAGCCAGGCCGCCGGCGCCTGGGCGCTCTCGCCGAGCTTGAGGTTGAGGCGTCGCAACTGCACGAGGTTGGTGGCAGGCGTGAAGCCGAAATCCAGGTCCGTGCAATGGGCCAGACCAGGCACCACCTGGTCGTTGAAAGACCATTCGCCGTTGCTGCCACGCGCGATCGCGAAGTCGACGGCCGCAGAACCGATCCAGCCGCGCACGCGGCCCCATTGCGCATGCCACGCGTTGTCGCAATGCAAGCGATAGTCCAGCCGCACGGGCCGGCCGTCCTCGTTGCGGAACACCGCGGCGCCGTCGAGCTGCCACCCGTTGCCGTGCTTTTCGAGACGGCAGGCGTCATGGCCGGGCAGGTCGAGCCGGCGCCAGAACATGGTGGCAACGATTTGCATGGCCATGATGATGTCATCGATGCCCCTCGCGCACCAGCACCCGCGCCGAAGCGTTCAAAATCGGTACCGTGACAGCCGCCCCGATCCGCCGCATTGCCCACCTCGACATGGATGCGTTCTACGCCTCAGTGGAATTGCTGCGCTATCCGCAACTCAAGGGATTGCCGGTGGTGATCGGCGGCGGGCGGCGCAAGGTCGACGAAGCGATCCGCAATCTGCCCGAGGGCGGCACGCTGGCCGACATTCCGGTCGAGGCCTTTCCGCTGCTCAAGGACTATGCCGGCCGCGGCGTGATCACGACCGCGACCTACCCGGCGCGCCAGTTCGGCGTCGGCTCGGCAATGGGACTCATGAAGGCGGCGAAACTGTGTCCGCAGGCACTGATCCTGCCGGTCGACTTCGACGAGTACCGCAAGTATTCGCGCAGGTTCAAGCAGGTGATCGCCGAGATCGCGCCGGTCATGGAGGACCGCGGCGTCGACGAGGTCTACATCGACTTCACGGAGGTGCCGGGCGGCCAGCGCGAGGGCGGCCGCGTGCTGGCGCGGCTGATCCAGCGCTCGATCTTCGATGCCACCGGCCTCACCTGCTCGATCGGCATCGCGCCCAACAAGCTCCTGGCCAAGATGGCGAGCGAATTCGACAAGCCCAACGGCATCTCCGTCGTGTTCGAGAGCGATCTGCAGACGCGCATCTGGCCGCTGCCTTGCCGCAAGGTCAACGGCATCGGGCCCAAGGCCGACGAGAAACTCCAGCGCTTCGGCATCCTTACCATCGGCGAACTCGCGGCTCGGGAGCGCGACTGGCTCGTCGAGAACTTCGGCAAGGCCACCGGCGCTTGGATGCACGAGGTGGCCTGGGGCCGCGACGAGCGGCCCGTGGTGACCGAGAGCGAGCCGGTGTCGATGAGCCGCGAGACCACCTTCGACCGCGACCTGCAGGCGGTGCGCGACCGCGCCGAACTGGGCGCGATCTTCACACACCTGTGCGAGAAGGTCGCGGAGGACCTGCAGCGCAAGGGCTACGTCGGCAAGACCATCGGCATCAAGCTGCGCTACGACGACTTCAAGATCGCCACGCGCGACCAGACCATCGACCACTTCACCGCCGACGCGAAGACCATCCGGCGGACCGCCGGACTGTGCCTCAAGCGCGTGCCGCTCGATCGGCCGCTGCGGCTGCTGGGTGTGCGCGTGGGCGCGCTGGTGAAGGCGAACAGTCCCGAGGCTTCTGCGGCCGACGCGCTTCCAAGGGCGGCGAACCGGTCGCGCGGCCTGGCCGATGCGGCGGCGGCTACCGCCTCGCTGTTCTAGGCGTCTTCAACGCACTGGCACGCCGCCCTGCCACTGGAGGTCAGTTCGCGAGGCTGCGCTTGATCGCGAGCGTGATCGCGGTGGCGGGCGCGCATCGCACCCTCGGCACCTGCGGCGTCCCACAGTCGCGCACGGCGCGCGCCAACGGTCTGGTCTACATCAACCCCGAGATGCTCGGTCTGAGCCGGGTGAAGCGCGGCAACAGCTTTCGCTACCGCAACGCCAAGGGCCAGTGGCTGCGCGACGTCGACGAGCTCTCGCGCATCCGGCAGCTGTCCATTCCGCCCGCATACACGGATGTCTGGATCTGCCCGCTGCCGAACGGGCACCAGCAAGCGCCCGCGTCGCGCACGACCTGCAGCCAGGCAGCAAAAGGACGACGCTGGACCGCGAGCTGATGCTGGCCACGCTGGTGCGGCTGCTCGACACCACCTTCCTGCGCGTGGGCAACGAGGAATATGCGAGCAGCAACAGCTCCTATGGCCTCACCACCTTGCGCAACAAGCACGCCGAAATCCGCGGCGCCTCGCTCAAGCTGCGCTTCCGGGGAAAAAGCGGCGTGCTGCACGAGGCGAGGCTCGACGATCCGCGGGTGGCCCGGGTGTTCCGTCGCTGCCAGCAGCTGCCGGGGCAGGAGCTGTTCCAGTACCAGGACGAGGACGGCATGCCGCGCATCCTTTCGTCGACCGACGTCAACGACTACTTGCGCGAGGCCGCCAGCGACAATTTCACAGCGAAGGATTTCCGGACCTGGCACGGCACCGTGCAGGCGCTCGAACTGACACGGCTGGCTTGTTCAGACGTCGATCCGGCGGACGCGTCACCCGCCATGCGCTACAGCGCCAAGGAGATCCTGGGCGTCGTGGCCAAGCAACTCGGTAATACGCCGGCAGTCTGCAAGAAAGCCTATGTGCATCCGGCCGTTCTGGCACTCGGCTCGAAACTGGCAGGCGATGCGGGCGCCATGAACGACATCTGGCAGGAGATCGCCGGCAGAACTAAAAGTGTGCGCCGGCTTCACTCCGCTGAGGCGCGGCTGCTGGCTTTCCTGCATCGGCACTGGTTGGAGTCCAGGCGCGCGCAGAAGGCCGTGCGAGGCGCCCCAAAGCAAAAAGCCCAACCATTTCTGGTTGGGCTTTTTGGGGCTGTAAGAGCCTGACGATGACCTACTTTCACACGGGAACCCGCACTATCATC
>NZ_FMZU01000066.1 GCF_900101545.1 Variovorax sp. CF079
GGAGATGCTGATTAATGAACGACGCCGTCGCATCTGAGGACATCACGACGCGATGCGGTCGCAATTCCGATCGACTTCGCGCCGTGAGGTCTGCCCACTGGGCGTTTTGCGCCTCTTGCGAGGCCACTTTCGGTGTTCAAGACGCACCTCGGGCATGAGCGGCCAGCAACGACCTCTTGGCGATGACCAGATTGGCCAGCCCGAACAGGCTGAACAGCTGCGCCTCGTTCTTCGCAAGGCCCTTGTAGCGGGTCTTCTTGTGACGGAACAGGTTCTTGATCACGTGAAACGGGTGCTCGACCTTGGCTCGGATGCTCGCCTTCAGCTGCTCGGCCTTCTCGAGCAGCCGCGCCCACTTGCGCTTCGGGTCCAGTTGCCGGCGCTTGCCCGGCTGCATCGCCACATGCCACTGCGGGCCCTGCGCTTCTTCGCGTTTGTCGACGCCCCGGTAGCCGGCATCGCCGAAGGCCACCGTCTCCTCGCCGTGAAGCAGCGCGCCGGCCTGGGTCACGTCATGGACGTTGGCCGCCGTGGCGACCACCGTGTGCACGAGACCCGATTGAGCATCCACGCCGATGTGGGCCTTCATGCCAAAGTGCCATGCGTTGCCCTTCTTGGTCTGGTGCATCTCGGGATCGCGCGTGTTGCCCGCATTCTTGGTCGAGCTGGGCGCGGCGATGATGGTCGCGTCCACGATGGTGCCCGCGCGCATCAGAAGGCCTTGCTCGGCAAGATGGGCGTTGATCTCCTCGAACAGGGCCTTGGTGAGGTCGTTGTCCAGCAGCAGTCGTCTGAACTTCAACAGGGTGGTGGCATCGGGCACCGACTCGCGCGACAGGTCGATGCCCACGAAGTCGCGCAGCGCCTGGCTGTCGTACAGCGCGTCCTCCAGCGCCTCATCGGCCAGGCCGTACCACTGCTGGAGGCAGTACATGCGCAGCATCCGGGGAACGCCGATCGGCTGGCGGCCGACGCGCCCGCTCGTGGGGTACAGCGGCTCGATCACAGCGATCAAACGAGACCACGGCACGACGCGCTCCATGTCGGCCAAGAACTTCTCGCGCCGCGTGCGCTTCTTCTTCATCGCGTACTCGGCACTGGCAAAGCTGCGTTGGTTCATCTCGGTGCTGCTGTGATTTGCGGTGTCTTCACGCATGCACGGGCCGTGCCCGCCGCGACCTTTTAATCAGCATTTCCCTA
>NZ_FMZU01000045.1 GCF_900101545.1 Variovorax sp. CF079
CTTGCTTGAACTCCAGCGTGTAGCGCGCTCTCGTCGTCTTCGTCATTTGCGTTCTCCTTGCTTGCATTGAAACACTCAGCAAGGGATACGTTTTTCGGGGGCAAGGTCATGATGTCCATCGGCTTGGGAATGTTTGGGGCATTGGATCCTTGCCTCCATTGTCGCCTAGTCGTGGGGAGCGGGGATTTGCGCTCCAGGGCGATTCGATGGCGCCGCGCGAGACGGAGATGGCTGATTGGCCCGTTCCAACGCCGAACGTGGGCGCGTGCGGTCGCGGAGGGGCGTGCTGAGGGACGCACAGGCTTTGGGGGCCCGATCCAGGGGGAGAGCCGATTCAACCTTGATTAACACAAATTCGCACGATAACAGCGCTTGTGTTATCGTGCGGAACCGATGTTACATAGGAATCAGCCGTGCCGGCCCTCACAACCGCCGTTCGACACTACCTCCATGAGGTCTTGGGCATTGCTGCGCCCGGCGTCAAGCCGTGGGCGCGCGCCGACGAACTGCCGTATTTCCTGCGGGACGCGTTTCAGTTCAGTGAGCTGGAACTGCTGGGGCAGCCTATTGTGCTGGCAGTGGGACGCGCTGGGCGCAAGTATTCCCTCAGCGACGTCCGAACCTGGCTGGCCAAGGTCAGGGCGCTGGCTGGCCAGCCGGCGGTCTACGTCACCGATGCCCTGGCCTCCTACGAACGGCGACGTTTGATCGAGCAGAAGGTGCCGTTCATCGTTCCGGGCAATCAGCTCTACCTGCCAGACCTTGGTCTCGACCTGCGTGAATACTTTCGCCGGCGCGCTCCAGCTGCGGAAGCGCTGAGTCCTTCCGCACAGGCCATGCTGATCACGGCACTGCTTCACCAGCCGTGGGAACCCGAGTGGCAACCTTCCAAGGTGGCAATAGCCTTGGGCTACACGCCCATGACGCTGTCGCGCGTGGTGAAGGAGCTGACCGCGGCCGGGCTCGCGAGCGTGCACGCTGTGGGCCGCGTGCGCCTGCTGCGCATGGAAGGCCCTCCAGAGCAGGTCTGGGAGCGGGCGAAACCTGTACTGCGAACACCCGTCAGGCAAACGGTGTGGGTTGCCCCCGAAAGCGTCCTTGCCAACGTGCATGGCCGTTTGGCCGGGTTGAGCGCGCTCGCACGGTACTCGATGCTGGCCGAGCCCCAATGGCCGGTGTATGCGATGACGGGCTCCGATTGGAAGGCAACCACGGAGGCAGGCATTCGGGAGCTGCCTGAACCCGTCGCCGGCGCGCAGGAATGGCAGTTGTGGAGCTACAGCCCGGCGTTGCTGCCGAACGCCGCCACGGTAGACCCGCTTTCCCTGACGCTCAGCCTGCGGGACAACACCGATGACCGGATCCAGCTTGCGCTGGACGAACTGAAAGGACACCTACCATGGTGAGAGGGCTAGACGTTTTCAAGGAATGGTTCGCGGCCTACGCCGACCAGTACGTTCTGATTGGCGGCACGGCCGCCACCTTGACGATGGAAGGCGCCGGGCTGGCATTTCGCGCCACCAAGGACCTCGACATCGCCCTACATGTGGAAGCGCTGACGCCGGCCTTCGGGGAGGCCTTCTGGAAATTCGTCGACGCGGGCCGCTACGAAATCCGCCAAGCCAGCGACACGGGCAAGCCGATCTTCTACCGCTTTCAGAAGCCCGGCGACGAACGATTCCCGGCAATGGTCGAGCTCTTTGCGAGAGCGCCCAACGGACTGCAGCTGGCGGAGGGCAGCCAACTCACCCCGATACCCCTGGACGAAGCCGTCTCCAGCCTGTCCGCCATCCTGTTGGACGAGGTCTACTACGCATTCATCATGGCGGGCCGTCGCGAAGAAGATGGCCTGCCATGGGTCGGCGAGGACCGCCTGATTCCCCTCAAGGCCATCGCGTGGCTGGAACTGAGCGCGCGCAAGGACCAGGGCGCCAAGGTGGACGCCAAGGATGTGCGCAAGCACCTCAACGATGTGCTGCGCCTCTCGCAACTGCTGGCGCCCGCCACACGCATTGCGCTCGACAGGAAGGTCGGCGAGGACATGGCGCGGTTCCTGACCGCGGTGGCCGCCGACACCACCATCGATCCGAAGGCGCTGCAACTCGGCGCTGTCACCGTCGCCGAACTGGTCGGACGGATCGCCCAAGCTTATGAAATTGAACTGCCGGCACAGGCGGTGAAGTGAGAAGGGGGAGGTGGCATGGCCTTATTCAAGGACTGGTGCGCCGGTACCAAGCAGACAGACACGCCGGCAAGCGTCGCTCCACCCGCGTGCGCAAGAGCGGCACCTGGATCAAGACCACCCTGGTGACCGCCGCCTGGGCCGCGGTGCGCGTGAAGACCAGCTACCTGCGAGCGCAGTTCCCGCGTATCAAGGCACGCCGCGGAGCCAAGAAGGCCATCCTCGCTGTGGCCGCCTCGATGCTCACCGCCGCGTACCACATGCTTCGCGACGGCACCGAGTACAACGACTTGGGCAGCGAACACTTCGACCGCCAAGATCGCACCAAAACCATCCGTCGCCTCATGAAACGACTTCAAGACCTCGGCTGCGATGTTCCTGTGCTGGCTCATACGGGGTAGCGCTTCTTAGTAGTAGGCACCATCCTTCATCAGACGCCACGCTGGCGCTGCTGTGGTTCGAAGAAGAGGATGCGCCGCGCATCGAGGTGGATCGGTTCGGGCGCAGGGTCGAGTGGCTTCTGACAAACCCGTGCCGTTTTCATTCTTTTGCGCCGCCCGCCCAGACACCTCTGGCGGGCGGCGCACAACTCGGACGTTTACTTGGCAGCGACAGTCACCTTGTTGGCGGCTTGCTTGATGAGGTCGGCCACAGCTTGCGGCCTTGACACGTAAACCGCATGGCTGCCAGGGGTCTCCACGACAGTGGCGCCCGCGCGCTTGGACATGAGTCGCTGCGCCGGCGGCGGAATCATCTTGTCGTCCTTCGCCACCAAGTACCAGCTCGGCTTGGCTTTCCAGGCCGGCTCGGTCACCGCGCCGCCCAGAGCACCCACGCCCCAGGGCACCTGCGAGTCGGCCATGAAGGCGGCCGTTTCCCCCTTCAGGTCGGCTGCGAACGAAGCGGCGAACTTCGTCTTGTCGAGCAGCAGGAAGCCATCTTGCGGCGGCAGGATCGGAGGTACGGGCGCGCCCGGCTGCGGATCCTTGATGAGCGAATTGACCGACTCTCCCTTGTCCGGCGCGAAAGCAGCTATGTAGACCAGGCTTGCGACCTTTTCGTCGTTGCCTGCCTCGGTAATGACGACACCGCCATAGGAATGGCCTACAAGCACCACCGGCCCCGGCTGGGCTGCGATGACGCGCTTGGTGACTGCCACGTCATCGGCCAGCGAGGTCGTCGGGTTCTGCACGATCGTCACGTTGTAGCCGTCCTTCTTCAGGATCTTGTGGACGCCTTCCCAGCCCGATCCATCCACGAAGCCACCGTGAACGAGAACGATGCTGGGCTTTGCCGCAGCCGCTGCAGGAGCGGCCGAGGCCCCGCTTGCTGCGAGCAGGGCAGCGCTGAAAGCAATGGCGAAGAACTTGGAGAACTTGAGCATGGACATTTGAGAACTCCTAGATGGCGCACGCAGGCGCGCTTGACCACTCGGGTGCGTTTGGATGGACGCCTTTGAAAGTCGCACTTCAATCTCTCAACGGTAATTAACTTTAGATCTAGATAGTTTAGATATAAATCATTTATGCGTTGATCGTTTGTTCTCTTGCAAAGCGCTGCTCTGCAGGTGTATCCGCGAGATCTCGTTGCGCCACGGCAGCTACGCTCGACGTCGCCAGTTCGCTTGGTGGCGGGCCCTGCTGCGGGCGGCGCGCCGCGGAGCGCAGCAGCAGCGATCGGCGCGGCCCTCCTCCGCCGACCGTCCCATGGGGGCAGGAGGAGTTCAAACCAAAAGCTGCAAAAAATTCAAGCTAAGTTGAAAACCGACAGCCGTCACTTAATCCCGGCGTAGTACTGATGCGTCATGCTTCAGACTGACAGTCGTCCGGCGCTGGTGCTGGTAGAGGTGGCTTCGGCGCCCGCCCGAATTGGGCGGCATCCTCGATGCCGGCGGCTGTCTCAATTTTCGGGGCCGCGGCGGGCAGTTAGAGGTACAGCGCTACCACCTCGACCACTTCGCTCTCCCACACCACAGGTATTGCCAACAGCGCCCAGGACCCGATCGCCGTCGCGGCAGCAGCGGGAGCGCCTGGTTCGGAGGCCGGCCAGTCATTGATCGCCGGCACTCCGCTGAGCCAGGCCCTGGCGATCGATCCCATCGGCGCTGACAAGGGCAGCGTCGCTTCGATCAGCGAGGCACCACCATGGAGTTCACTGAAGGCGTAGACGCGCTGCAGCAAGCCGCCTGGCGCAGCGGGAACCCAGCGCTCGATGCGGCGCGCCAGCGGCAACGTCGCACCGGCAAGGAAGGTCACGACATGGCTGTCATCGAGCCGCGAACCAACTGGGATTGCCAGACCCCGCAGAAGGCCTGCATCGGCCGCCTCATGCGCGCGCAGGAACCGTCCGGTGGTAGGCAGGTTTTCCATGAACACCGCTTCGCCGCGTTGCCAGGCCAGCCCCGGCAGGCCCACGCCGCGCGGCAGGTAGGTCTCGAGCGAGGCTGATTCGAAGGCTTGAGCGTTCGCGCCAAAGGCACCATCGACAAGTCTCATGTCGCTGGTGATGCGTGCGTCGTGATGCCAGAGTTCCAAACAGCTGGCTGCGGCGGCCTCGTGTCCGCAGAAGATCACGAGCACCGAAGTGAGGCGGTCATGCACAAAAAGCGGCAGCGCGATGGCGCAGTCCAGGCCGGCGTCGCGGGCGGCCGAAATGCGGCGGAAGTTCGAGCCTTCGAACTGACGCAGAAGGATCGGTCTGCCTTCGTCCCAGGCGCGACCCGGCAAACCTTCCCCTGGGCCGAAGCACATCTCCCGGCTGATGGCCGCGAATCGCCTGGCGGCACCGAATGCGCCGCTTCCGAACTCGAGCAGGGAGCCGTCGTCGCTCGGCAACCAGACTTCTGCGGCCTTGATGAATGTTGAAGTCATGCTGCGACCTGCATACGAACAATCCAAAGCAAGTTGCAAGCCATGGTTACCGGGTGGCGGGTCTTCGCACCACAACTGTCGAGGCCGAATCCATGCATCCGTCGCTATGATCCGGCGGCGGCAAGGCACGAACGACTGCATTGTGAAGACCTTGGGTCCACGCACGCAGATTGTTCGGCGAGCCTCCAAGCCGTGCACCGAGCCACTCACTTGAAATCATGTTTTCTGCTGACCTGCGCCGCCGCGGCTTCCTTCTGAACACCACGGCGCTCGGCGCCACGTCCGCGCTCGCCTCCCTGTCGTCGTACGCTCACGCCGCGGCCGCCAAGGCCGGCAAACCCTCGAGCCGCATGCCGGTCATCTTCATTGGCCATGGCAGTCCCATGAACGCCATCCGCGAGAACGCGTTCACCCGCCGCCTGATCGACTGGGGCAGGGCGCTGCCGCGACCGACCGCGATCCTGAGCATCTCCGCGCACTGGCTCAGCTCGGGGGCGACGGGCGTTGGCATCCAGGAGAAGCCAAAGACGATTCACGACTTCGGCGGTTTTCCTCAAGCGCTCTTCGACATCGAGTACCCGGCGCCGGGCCATCCGGCCATTGCCCAGGAGGCGGCGAGCCTCGTGAAGCAGGCCAAGGTCATCCCCACGCAGCAGTGGGGCCTCGACCACGGCAGCTGGACCGTCCTGAAATACCTGTACCCGAAGGCTGACGTGCCGGTCTTCCAGATGTCCATCGACTATGACAAGCCGGCGGCCTTCCACTATGCGGTGGGTCGCGACCTGGCCGCCCTCCGCGACAAGGGCGTCTTGGTGCTGGGAAGCGGCAACGTCGTGCACAACCTGCGCGCGACCGACCGCGGCACGCCCGATGGCCTCAGGGCAAGCCGGCCCTGGGCGCAGTCGTTCGACGATGCAGTGAAGGCGGCCCTCCTGGGCCGCGACGACCAGGCCCTCCTCAATTACGAGAAACTGGAAGGCGCGTCCATTGCCGTCGCCACGCCTGACCACTACTACCCCTTCCTGTACGCGCTGGGCGCTGCCAGCGCCAACGAGCGCGCGCAGACCATCTATGAAGGGTTCCAGTCGGGGACCTTGAGCATGCGCTGCCTGCAGTTCGGTTAAGGCTGCCCTGCGATCCCCGGAATTCCCGGCGCACCCATGTAGCAGGTGAGGCCATCGGCGTCGCAGCCGACCAGATACACCTTCTTGGGGGCCTCGTCCCCTTGCAGATCCCGTTCAGACGAGAACACCCGTTCGAACAGAAGCTTCATCTTCTTGGGCATGCCGTCGTTCACGAAGTAGCCATGGCCCCCCTTTCCAACTTCGCCGTTTGTGAAGTTGACGTACCGCATGTGTGGAGCTCGAAGCAGTTCGCTCCCTGGAGCGGCGCCGAGCTTGAACTGACTCTTGTCGGCAATGAAGGCTCCGGCCAACACGGTGTCGTTCTTGTTGAAGGTGACAAAGACCTGCCCCTTGGGCCGCACGTTCGCAAGCCAGTCGCGATGCCCGCTCGAGCGAACGCAAGGCGCCAAGAGTGCGACGTTCTGCGCGGCCGCCACGGATTCCGTGGCGCCCGCGACGTCGAGCGAGTACTGAAGGAAGTGCGCGCCGAGGCTGTGTGCAGCGATGGTGAACGGCTGACGATTGATGAACAGCCTGGCTGCGGCGACCATGCGGAAGAATCGCGCGAGAGCTTCCCCGGAATTGATGGCGTTGGTCTTGGCCCTCTGGTACCGCAGGATCTTCGACTTGATCCGTGACGGCTTCTGCTTGCCGACGGCCACGCCGGAAAGGTCGTCCTCATCGCCGTCTTCCGTGTCGGGCTCGACCTCCGGGAGCTTGTCGCCGTTGGAGAGGTAGCCCTCCGACGGCCAGGAAAAGCCGACGACTTCGACGTTGTACATTGCCTCCAGCGTTGCGCATCGCGCGAAGCACTTGGCTGGCGTGTTGTTGTTGCCATGGAGATAGACCAGAACGGGGCGACTTCCCTCGAACAATGGCCGAAGGGCGCCCATGGAGTCCTGGTTGTCGACATCGTTGTCCACGCCGGAGACGCTCCAGCCTTTGCTGGTCTTCTTGACCGTAGCCAACCCGAGGCGATCCGACTGCTCGATGAAGCTGGTGCTGAAAACAGCTTCGTCCGTGCCAGTGGTCAACAAGCGATTCGTGAAGATCAGCATGGGTCCTCCAGTTGTTTTGGGGCGCATTCTGCACCTGCTCGCAGGTGCGTTCAAAGAAAAAAAGCCCCGCAAGCGGGGCTGGATTGCGAAGCCGCCGCAGGCTTGCTACTGGAGCTTGTAGAACCCGATCTTCTTGCTGATCTCCACCTGGCGCGCGTTGCGGGCCCAGAGTTCGACAGTGTTGATCGATGTGCCCTCGGCGTACTGCTGGCCGAAGGTGTTGTCGCAATGCTTGTCGCTGCTGCCTTGGGTCGAGCAGAACACCATCGCCTTGCGCGCCGAACTCGCTACGCCGGTGCTGTCGTTGAAGCGCGCGCCCGGCTGGCCGGCAGTGGTGCTGCCGAAGGGCGCACGACCGTACACGGCCAACGAGGTCGGCGCCAGCGCGCCCTGCGGCACGGTCCAGGCGTCCAGCTGGCCGTCGGCGCTGAAGTCGACGTTGTTCGGATCGTTCTGGCTGGGCGCGCCGTAGATGCTGGCGCCGTCGGTCGCGATGTCGGTTTCAGCGAGCAACCCGGCACGCATCGTCGCGGTGATGTTCACAAAGGCGAGCTGCCGGATTTCGGCGACCGACTGCGCGCGGGCCAGGGTGCGGTACTTCTGCGTTGCGACGCTGGCGTTGCTGGTGTCGAAGAACTCCAGCGTCCACACGCTCTGGTTTTGCAGCGCCGCGATTTGCGCGTCGGTGTACTGCGTGCCCACGAAATAGAGGCCGAGCTCCTTGTCGGCCGGGTTGCCGGCGGTGGCCGTGTTCTGGTAGGCGCCGGCGAGCCGAACGATCGGGCTGCCGCTCGGCGTCACGCCGTCGTCCTTCATCACCACCAGGTACGACAAGCCCGACTGCGGCACGAAGGTGCGCACCACGCCGTCAGGCGCGGTCACCAGCACCTTGCTGAAGATCGGGTTGCCGCTGCCGTCGGTCTTGTTGTCGATGTTGATGTTGTAGCCGGTGGTGTAGGAGTTGAAGTTCGGCGTGTTGATCAGGTCGCGGTGCTCCGAGAAGGGGCGCACGCTGGCGCTGTGGTCGTTGCCGTTGCCCGCGAGCTTGAGCGTGCCGCCGACATTGCGCGCAACGATGGTGTCGTTGTCGGCGTTGCCGGCCGTGTCGGTCCAGCGGTAGCTGAGCACCAGGTCGCCGTTGGCGCGCACGAACTCGAAGTTGCCGCGGTCCCACACCAGGCCGGTGGGGCCGGGCCGGAACAGGCTGTTGAATGCGCCCCGGTTGCTGGCAGTGCGGCCCACGGTGTTGCCGTTGTTGTAGTAGGTGGACGGATCGTCGCCGACAAACAGCGTGCGGCAGGCCGGCGCAATCACGTCGGCCGGACCGCCCGTGACGGCGGCCGTGTCGTTCGGCGCGTTGACCCGCTGCGACAGCGGCAGCGCATAGCAAGCCGTGAGGCGCGTGAAGAGGTCCGCGACCGTCGCCGGCGAGGGCGTGTTGGTCAGCGCGCTGGCCGTGACGGTGGGCAGCACGGGCGTGATGGCGCTGCTGGTGCTGTAGCTGATGGACAGCGGCGCGCTGCCGTCGTCCGCGGGCGTGGCCTTGACGGTGATTTCGATGTTGGCGGCGGTGCCGTCGGGCAGCACGCTGACCGAGATCGAATCGAGCACCTTGTCCTGGCCGGTGCCGTCGGCCGCGAAGCTGCCCGAGATCGGGTCGATCGCCGCCAGGCCCAGAGCCGACAACAGCGGGGTGATGGCCGCCACCAGCTCGTCGGTCTGCTTCTTGATGGTGTCGGCTGTCACGGCGCCGGGATTGGTCTGGATCGCGCCGGCCAGGCTGGCCGGGTTGCCGTCGGGCGAGAGCTCGGCCACGATGATGGTGGTCAGCGGCGTCACGTTGGCAGTGCCCCCGGCCGCGCTGGCCGTGGTGCTGTAGAAGGTCTGGTCATCGCGCACGGCCTTGATGACCAGCGGCGCCTTGGTGCTGGCCGGCAAGGTGCAGGCGTAGGCGCCGGCGCTGTCGGTCTGGGTCGTGCAGACCGTGCTGCCGGTCTGGTCGACCACGGTGATCGTGGCGCCGCTGAACGCCGCGCCGGTGGCGGCCACGCCGCTGAGCTTGGCGGCCGTCGTGGTGCCGCCGGTGTCGGTGCTGCCCGTACTGCCGGCGGCGGTCGGGAATCCACCTCCGCCTCCTCCGCCGCCTCCGCAGGCGGCCAGGGAGAGCACCAGTGCCGCGGCCCAGCCGGCACGGATCTTGGGGGAAATGGATGTCATGAAAAGAACTCCTCGTGGTTTTGGGTTGTTGACAGGTGGTTGCATGAAAAGAAGCGACGCGAGTGTCGAGGCAGGGTCGGCGAGAGCGCATCCCATGAACGAGTGAGGCGAGGGCGGCCTGCGGCGGGTTCTGTGGCTTTATGCTCACCGCCATGCAAACAGAGGGATCCGAGGCGGAGACGCCGAGCCGTTGGAACGTGCTGGTGGTCGAGGACGATCGCAATGCGCGCGCGTTCTTCGAGGCCAGCGTGCGGCGCAGCCCCCAGCTGCGCTGGCTGGACGGCCTGGGCACGGTGCGCGAAGCGCTGGCCTGGCTGGCCGACGCCGACGAGATTCCCGACGTGCTGCTGGCCGACCTGGGCCTGCCCGACGGCAGCGGGCTGGATGTGATCCGCGCTGCGGTGGCGCGCTTTCCGGAATGCGAGCCGCTGGTGATTTCCGTGTTCGGCGACGAGGACAACGTGCTCGCCAGCATCGAGGCCGGGGCCGTGGGCTACATCCATAAAGATGCCGCGCCCGAGGACATCGCCCACACCATCCTGGAGATGAAGGCGGGCGCCTCGCCGATCTCGCCGATGATCGCGCGTCGCGTGCTCGCCAAGTACCGCAGTATGCGGCTCGAGCGCGGGCCCGCACCTGCAGTGGCTCCGGAAGCGCCGTCGCTGCTCTCGGTGCGCGAGCAGGAGGTGCTGGCGCTGATCGCGCGCGGCTTTTCCTACGCCGAGATCGCGCGACTCAAGACGCTGAGCGTGCACACGGTACAAACGCACATCAAGAACCTCTACGGCAAGCTGGCGGTGCACTCCAAGAACGAGGCGGTGTTCGAGGCGACGCGGCTCGGCCTCTTGCCATGACCGGCACTGCGCGCCGGCTGATGGCGCTGCTGCTGCTGGCGCTGGCCGCCTGGGCGGCGGCGCCCGGCGCGCGGGCCGAAGTGCTCGAACTGCGCCAGGCGCGCGTCAATGTGATGCAGCCCGACGAACCACCGGGTTGGCGCGACACGGTGCTGCCCTATCACTGGGACCGCGTGCACCGCAACGTGCCCGGGCACGCGAGCTTCGAGATTCCGTTCACCTTCGCCGACGCGCCCTCCGAGCCCTACGGCCTGTTCTTCCCGGTCGTGGGCAATGCGGCCGAGATCTGGCTCAACGACAAGTTGCTGGCGCGCTTCGGCGACGTCGCAACGCCGAACCGCGACGACTACGCCAAGGCGCCGCGCTACGTGGCGGTGCCGCCGGCGATGCTGCAGAAAGAGAACCTGCTGCGGGTGCACATCCGGGCCGACGGCGGGCGGCGCGGCGGCCTGTCGGCCATCCGTCTCGGGCCTTCCCATGAAATGCGCGACAACGTTTTTTCCCACGCCTACGCGTGGCGGGTGACCGGCTCGCTGCTGCTGGGCATGTTCAGCCTCCTGGTCGCCTTCATCGCGTTCACCTGCTGGGCGACGCAGCGCCAGCTCGCGCCCGACGGCCGGCTGCACCGCGACAGCGTCTACTTCTGGGCCGGCGTGGCCGAGCTGTGCTGGACGCTGCGTGTGGGCGACGCGGTGATCCAAGAGCCGCCGCTGGCCTGGCCGCTGTGGGGCGTGGTGCTGACGGCGTCCTACGCGGGCTGGATCTGCGGCGTGCTGCTGTTCTGCCACCACGTTGCGGGGTGGCGTGCGCACCGCTCGATGCGATGGATGCAGGTCGCGACGGCGGCGTTGTTCGCCAGTGGGGTGCTGGCTTCCTGGCTGTCGTTCGCGCAGCACCAGCCTGTGTTCCTCACCGCCTGGCTCGGCTTCGCGAGTTTGAGTTCGGCGCTTTACGCCTGCTTCTATTTCGTGGCCACGCTGCGCCATCCGACCACGGCCCGCTGGCTGGTGGCGGGCGCCGGCATGCTCAACGTGGCGGTGGGCGTGCGCGACTGGGTGATGATTCGCCTCAGCGACAGTTTCGGCGTCATCACCTGGAACCGCTACGTCTCGGTGGTGTTCGGCCTGGCACTGCTCTACATCGTGCTGCTGCGCTTCCGCGAGGCCAGCGGCCAGGCGCGCGAGTTGCTGGGCACGCTCGCCGCCCGAGTGGCACAGCGCGAGCAGGAACTGGCCAGCACCTATGGCCGGCTCGAGCAGGCGGCGCGCGAGCAGGCCCGCACGCACGAGCGCGAACGCATCCTGCGCGACATGCACGACGGCGTCGGCTCGCACATCAGCGCGGCCATTCGCCAGCTGCAGGCGGGGGAGGGCAGCCAGCCGGAGCTGCTGCGCACGCTGCGCGATTCCCTGGACCAACTCAAGCTCACCATCGATTCGATTCACCTGCCCGACGGCGACGTGGGCGCGCTGCTGGCGGCCCTGCGCTACCGCCTGGCGCCGCGCTTCGACGCCTCGGGCATCGCCCTGGAGTGGGCGGTCGACGAACTGGTGCCGGTCGAGCGCCTCGACGCCCAGGCCATGCGCCACCTGCAGTTCCTGCTGTTCGAGGCGATCTCCAACGTGCTGCAGCATGCGCAGGCGACGGTGCTGCGCATCGAGGCAGCGATGGTGGGCACGGCGGTCCGGCTCAGCGTGATCGACGACGGCCGCGGCTACGACGCCTCGCGCGCGCCGCGGTCGCTCCGCGAGCGCGCCCAGGCGATGGGAGTCCGGCTCGTGCTCGAAAGTCGACCGGGTCGCACGGTCGTTCAGCTCGATATGGCGTGACTAGTACATCAACACGTAAGTTTCGAAACGTAATGACGCCCGAGCTTGTGATCTGCATCCTGTCGAGTGAACTTCCACTCGATGGTTCGGCGCAGCGCGTTTCGATCTGTTTGCCAAGCATCGACTTCGCGTCGCAGAAGTTGCTGACTTGGGAGGCGGCGGTTCAGGCATTGGCGCGTGAGGATGCCGATCTCGATCTCTGCCATGTTGAGCCAACTTGCGTGCTTGGGCGTGTAGTGAAAGCACACCCGGCGCAGCAGCGTGCTGGC
>NZ_FMZU01000009.1 GCF_900101545.1 Variovorax sp. CF079
GCGTCCATCAACGCCGCGATCAAGGACAAGTCCGTCATCGACAGCCTGGCGGTGGTCGGCCTGATCGCCCAGGGCTCCACCGTCGAGGAGATGGCCCGCTCGCAGAACATCGAGTTCGAGCGCTGGGGCCCATTGGTCAAGAAGGTCGGCTTCACGGCCGAATCCTGACGATGGCGCACATGGACACGGCCATCACACGCGTCGCGGTCGTCGGCACCGGTGTGATCGGCGCCAGCTGGACGGCCTACTTCCTCGCCCACGGGCTCGACGTCGATGCCACCGATCCTTCGCCGGGCGCCGAGGCGCGCCTATTCGAAGCCGTGGCGCAGCACTGGCCGACCTTGCAGCGCTTCGGGCTGGCCGAAGGTGCGTCGATGGAGCGGCTGCGCTTCCATGCAACGCTGGAAGACGCGGTGCGCGACGCCGACTTCGTGCAGGAGAACGGCCCCGAGCGCCTGGACTTCAAGATCGATCTGTTCCGCCGCATGGACGTGGCCGCGCAGCCGCACGCGATCCTCGCTTCGAGCTCTTCGGGGCTCGCGATCAGCGGCGTGCAATCCGGCTGCGCGCATCCCGCGCGCGTGGTGCTGGGCCACCCCTTCAATCCGCCGCACCTGATTCCGCTGGTCGAGGTGATCGGCGGCACGGCCACATCGCCCGCGACCATCGAACGCACGATGGCCTTCTATGCCGCGATCGGCAAGCGCCCGATCCACGTGAAGCGCGAGGTCAAGGGCCATATCGCGAACCGGCTGCAGGCCGCGCTGTGGCGCGAGGCCTTTCACCTAGTCGACCAGGGCGTAGCCTCGGTGGCCGACATCGATGCGGCCATCGCGCACGGGCCCGGTTTGCGCTGGGCCGTGATGGGCCCGTTCATGAACCTGCATCTCTCCGGTGGCGCCGGCGGCATCGCGCATGTGCTCGCGCACCTGGGTGGGCCGATCGAGGACTGGTGGAAGGATCTGGGTGCACCCACGATGACACCCGAGCTCAAGCAGCAGGTGGCCGAAGGCGTGGCCGCGGAGCTGGGCCAACGCCACACCAGTGAGCTCGAAGCCGCGCGCGACATCCTGCTGTTGAACCTGATTCGCGCAAAAGCGGCGTCCGGCACACTCGAATAACCAAGCGCCTCCAGGAGACAAGCGATGACCGCCCCCGGCTTCTTCGACGACGAGCGCCACCTCGCCCCGCCGCGCACCCTGCGCATCGACTTCGACGACGGCTCCTTCGCGCTGCGCTCGCCGGTGGCGCTCAGGCCCTATGCGCGCTGCATCGGCGAGTGGCTGGAGCGCTGGGCGCGCGAGACGCCCGATGCGCTGGCGCTGGCCGAGCGCGACGAAAGCGGCGAAGGCTGGCGCCGGCTCGACTACCGTGCGCTGCGCCGCGCCGTCGGCGCCGTGGCGCAAGGCCTGCTGGACCTGGGCGTGCCCGCAGACAAGCCGGTGGTGATCCTCTCCGACAACGCGATCGACCATGCGGTGCTGATGCTCGCCGCCATGCACATCGGCCGCACCGCCTGCTCGCTCTCCAGCGCCTATTCGCGCATGGCGAAGGACCCGACGCGGCTGCACAGCATGCTGCGCGCGCTCGAGCCGGCGCTGATCTATGCCTCGGATGCCAAGGTCTACGGCAGCGCACTGGCGGGCTCGCGCATCGATGCGCCGGCGGTGTTCAGCCGCAACGCCGACGCCCACCCGGGCGCGCTCAGCTTCGCGCAGCTGCTCGAAACCGAGGAAACGCCGGCCGTCATGCAGGCCTTCGAGGCCATCCTGCCCGACACCCACGCCAAGTACCTGCTGACTTCGGGCTCGACCGGCCGGCCCAAGGTGGTAATCAACACGCACCGCATGCTGTGCGCCAACCAGCAGATGATTGCGCAGACTTGGCGCTTCCTCGACCAGGAGCCGCCGGTGCTGGTGGACTGGCTGCCCTGGAGCCACACCTTCGGCGCCAACCACAACTTCAACATCGTCCTCAGCCACGGCGGCGCGCTCTACATCGACGAGGGCCGGCCGGCGCCGGGGCTGATCGAGAAGACGGTGCGCAACCTGCGCGAGGTGCGGCCCACGCTGCTCTTCAACGTGCCGCGCGGCTACGACATGCTGCTGCCCTTCCTCGAGGCGGACGACACGCTCGCGGCCGAGGCCTTCTCGCGCCTGCGCCTGTGCTTCTATGCCGCCGCGGCGCTCGCGCCCTCGACCTGGCAGCGGCTCGAAGCGGTGGCGCGGCGCGCACGGCCCGCGCAGCCGCTGTGGCTCACCACTTCCTGGGGCGCGACCGAGACCTCGCCCGCGATCACCTCGGCGCACTGGAAGCTCGACGGCGCAGGCTGCATCGGCGCGCCGCTGCCGGGGCTGGAGCTGAAGTTCGTCCCCAACGGCGACAAGCTGGAGATGCGGGTCAAGGGCGTTTCGGTGTTTCCCGGCTATCGCGGTGCGCCGCGCGAGACCGCGCAGGCCTTCGACGAGGAGGGCTACTACCGCATCGGCGACGCGGGCTACCTGGTCGATAAAGCACGGCCCGAGTGCGGCGTGATGTTCAACGGCCGCGTGGCCGAGGACTTCAAGCTCACCAGCGCCACCTGGGTGTCGGTGGGCACGCTGCGCGTGGAGCTGGTCTCGCGGCTTGCGCCGCTGGTGCAGGACGTCGTGATCACCGGCCACGACCGCGAGGCGGTTGGCATGCTGGTGTTCGCCAGCCCGCAGGGCGCCGCGCTGCCGCGCGAGGAGCTGGCGGCCGCGCTGCGCCGCACGATGGCAGCCATGCGCGACGCCGGTGCAGGCTCCTCGCAACGCCCGGTGCGCGCACTGGTGCTCGCTACCCCGCCCGATATCGATGCCGGCGAGATCACCGACAAGGGCTACATCAACCAGCGCGCGGTGCTGACGCGGCGCGCGGCCGAGGTCGAGCGGCTGCATGGCAGCGCAGCCGACCCGGAAGTGGTGCGCCTGGACGATTGAGCTCGAGAAGCGGCTACGGAGCGTTCATGTAGCGCTCGACCTCGCAGGCCTGCCCTGCGGGATCGGCGCCGCAGGCCGTCGGAGGCGGTGCATGGGCCGCGCCCGCGCAGCCTGCCAGGTTGAGAACACCAGCGATCGCCGAAGCTTGTCGAACGACGGCTTGGCGCCCCGGTCCCGTTTAAGCTTCGCCGATCAAGCCTGTCCGGAATGCAAAAGACGACGCCTGCTTCTAGTCCCGACGCCTATGTGGCCGCCCTCGATGGCTGGCGTCGGGCGTGCGTCGGGGAATTGCGTGCGGAGGTTCGCGCCGCGTCGGCGATGGAGGAGGTCGTGAAATGGCGCCACCTCGTCTATCTCGCGAACGGGCCCGTGCTCCTCATTCGCGCGGAGGAAGCCCGGGTACTGTTCGGCTTCTGGCGAGGGCAGCAGCTGCGCGCCATCGAACCCGGGCTCAAGCCTGGAGGGAAGTACGAAATGGCCACGCTGGAACTGCGAGAGGGAATGACCGTCGACCCCGCCACAGTGCGCCTCCTGACGCGAAAGGCGGTCGCCCTCAATCGAACGCTTGGTGATCCGACTCTCGCAGCGAAGCGCAGCTGAACGACTGATGCAGGCTCAGCCCAGCAGCAACGGATTGCGACGCGCTTCGTCGAGCCGGCGCTGGCGTAGGGGTTCGACGCACTGCAGGCTGCGGCGGGCGGATGGCTGCGCGCACGCGTAGTTCATGCAGACCGCGCGGAACACGAAACTCAAGCCCGTACACTTGGCCGACGGACCCCGGGCGCCGGCGCGGGCCAGCAGCGGTGCTGCACTGGCGTGGGCCGATGAAGACCTACGCGGGGTTTTGCCTGGCGCCGCACGGGAGCGCTCCGCAACGACGGCAAGGGGTTCGGTGTCCGCCTTCGGCGCTTGCGCCAGCGCGACGGCCGGCGCATCCGGCGATGCATGCATCGGCATTTTTTCGCTTGCCGAAGAGAAGGACCCGTCGCGAGGGCCGAAGGCCGCGACGACGATGAGCGGGATCGCCACGGTCCACATGGCCAGCAAGGCAACGGCGCGCAATGGCCGCGCCACCACGACGGGCGACGGCGTCTTCGGTTCGTTGTCGGCCGGCCGCGCCGCCAGGCGGTCGGCGAGCCGGCGGCGCCGTCGCGCTTCGTCGGCCGCCAATCTCGCGAACTGCCTGAGCTGCTCTTCCGTAGGACCCGGGCCGCCCCGGATGAAGCTTCCGAACGAGCGAACGATGGCGGCCTGCGCCTCTTCTCTTGCGCTCGCCGCGTTGCGGGTGGCGTCCAACTGGGCGCCGATCGACACCTCCGTCGTCCGCGCAGACCTTGAATTGAAACCCTCTGACATCAGTTCCTTCCAGCACCAAAAGCCATGAGACGGCATCACATCCGAGCTTGCGCATTTTTCTGTCGGACATCGCCTGATGTGCTTGTCCCGGTGGTAACCGGGCGTTAAGACGCCCAGGGCCTGCTAACAGGCCCTAGCGCTGCAGACGCGCCGCAAGCCGTGTCAGGTTGGAAGCCCACCGGTTCGGCTTTTCTTCTTCCCATTGTTGGGCGAGCTCGGAGACATTGCGGTCCGCGACGCGGGCCAGGGCCAGCCTGGCGCGCGTCGCGAGCGCATGCAGTTCTTCTGTTCGTCTGCCGGCCAGGCACTCCACCGCTCGCGTTTTCGATGCCGCGGCGCCCTTGCCGATGGCGCCGGCGATCAGTTCGGCGGCAGCGACCGCGGCGGCCCCGTCGTCCGCATCGATGTGGCTTGCCATCTGCGCCATGTCGAGAGCCTGGGACACAAAGGCCGGATCCGCCCTGCGCTCGCATTCGGCCAGCCAGTCCTGCGCGGCGTCGTTGTCGAAAGCGCCGTCGCCCCACGCCCCGGCGTGCGCCGCCAGGTTCATCGAAAGTGCGAGTGCAGCAACAATCAAAAGATGCTTCGGCCGGCTCACCGTGGTCCACCTCATCGCAGCCGCCATGGCTGCCGGCGACAAGGCTACATCAACCAGCGCGCGCTGCCGGCGCGGCGCGCGGCGGGACTCGAAAAGCTGTCCTGCAACGCCAGCGATGCGGTGGTCGTCCGGCTGGACTGAAGCACGGCCAGGTCGGTCTCGACTTCGAGGAAGCAGGCCAGCATCGCATTGACGCCCGGCGCGCGGCCGGTGCCGTCGCGCCAGTGCGGCAGCTCGTGGTCCATCTGGACGCAGAGATCGTTCCAGGCCTCGGCCAGCGCGGCCCAGGGCACGACCGCAGGTTCGCTGACGCGGCCCGCCAGCAGCAGGAGCGCGCGCCGCAGCGAGGGGGTCTGCTCCACCAGCAGCCGGCAGCGGCGGAACTCGCTCGCGCTGCGCGGCAGGTCGAGCGCTGCGCCGCCGTAGTGCGGCGGGCGAACGCCGGTCAAGAGCGCGAAGAGCGCCAGGCTCGAAAGCCCCTGTTCACCGGCCGCGAGCCAGCGCACGGCATCCGGCTCGAGCCGGCGCGCAGCACGGCCCAGCTGCGCGCGCACGCGTCCCATGGCGGCGGGCGCTTCCTGCTCGCGGATGCGCGCCAGCCCTTGCGGCGGCCCGAGGACGGCAGTGGCGCCCAGCATGCGCGCGACGTCGGCATGCAGCACGTCGATGTCGCTCGCCTCCTTCAAGAGAAGCAGCCAGTCGCGCAGCGGCATGTGGCCGTACACGATCCTGCAGCCTTCGCGCTGCTGGATCTTGTAGTTCGGCTCGCCCGCGGCCGGCGTCTTCGATGGGGTCATGCCGGTATATCGGCAGACCCGGGGCCGGCGAACAGGGCGACGCCAAGAAAAAATGCGAGCGTGGTGTGCGGGTAGCGCTCACTCCAGCTTCATGCCCGAATCCGCCAAGCGAATCGCGCCAAGCTCATGACCTGAAGAGCCGGTCGTATTCGAACAGGCGAACGATTCGCGGCGCGATCCGCTTCGACTGCGGATGGAGAGGATTGATCAGGGCCGCTCGTTCCTCTGGAACCACCACCGAAGGCACCAGCAGAATCGGCGTTCGCAGCGAGGCAAGCCACGCGGAGCCGATCCTCACGCTGGCATGACCCGCGGGGATCGCCGACCAGGTCGCAGGCAGGGACGCCACGTCGAGTTCTTCGCGCGACTCCCACATGTCATCCGGTACATCCAGCTCGAGCAGATATCGGTTCAGCGGAAGGCCGGTGTTGTCGATGTGCGCAGCGGTCTCGAGCACCGCGATGGAGACGGACGGCGCCGCGTAGACGACCGGCTCGCCAGTGTCGTTCCATCGGCCGGGATGCTTGGCCGCGCCGCCGCCGCTGAGATCATCGGCGCGGTACTTTCGAGTATCGGCCGCGATTCGCCACAGCTTCACTGGTAGGCGCCGCTCTCGATGGAGCCCAGCAGACGGGCGACGACCTCCACGCCCGTCGGCGTGTCGATCAGATCCGCGGGTTTGCGGCCGCCGAGAGAGGGCTGGGGCCGCTCGATCCATTGGCCGAGCCATTTCGCGGCATCGAAGCCCTTCGCCTCGGGCGCCTTGCTGTTCTCGACGATGTCCTGTGCGATTCCGAGGAGCTTGATCATGCCGATCGCGGCTTGGCCGCCGCTGCCGGAGACCAGCTCGCCCGCAGCAGCCTTCTTCTCGGCCGTGGCCTTCGGCACGCCGAGGATGGCGAAGAAGCGCGAAGTCGCAAGGTCCATCCTCTTGGACAGATCCTTGATGAAGATTCCCTGCACACCCTGGCGTTCGATCGCCACGATTTCCATCGGCGTGGCGCCGGACACCGCGCGCACGTAGGCGTCGACACCTTTGTTCCGCTGATAGACGATGACGGCCTGGGTGCCGCGACGCGGCTTGGGGGCGGAACCGGTTCTGGTCTGTGACGACAACATGGCTGGCCTCGGTATGTCTATATGAAGACGAATTTTAGTCTCATTCTAGACGACACAGGCAACCCCCTCACCTTCCGCGACCTCGTCGCCCACCTCGGATACACCACGTCAACGGGCTTGAGCACGCCGGTGCGGCGTGACACGATCGCGCAGATGACCAGCAGACCCGCCGCAGCGCAGCACCTGCGCGACCTCGCGAGGCTACGCCGCGTTCGCGACCGGATCGACCGGGAGTACGCGCAGCCGCTGGACGTCGAGGCGCTCGCCCGTGGCGTGAACATGTCGGCCGGGCACCTCAGCCGCCAGTTCCGGCTCGCCTATGGCGAGTCGCCGTACGCCTATCTGATGACGCGGCGCATCGAGCGCGCGATGGCGCTGCTGCGTCGTGGCGATCTCAGCGTCACAGAGGTCTGTTTCGAGGTCGGCTGCTCGTCGCTGGGCACCTTCAGCACTCGCTTCACCGAGCTGGTCGGCATGCCGCCCAGCACCTATCGGCGCCAGGGAGCGCGCGCGACCGCGGGGATCCCGTCGTGCGTGGCGAAACAAGTCACCAGACCGATCAGGAATCGAGAAGCGCCGATCACCGAGCCGCAACTAGACTGGCCGCCACCGCAACCAGACTGACCGCCATGGACATCACCATTCACTCGAGCTTCCTCCCGCACAACGACCCGGACGCCTCCCTGGCCTTCTACCGCGACATCCTCGGCTTCGAGGTCCGCAACGACGTCGGATACAACGGGATGCGCTGGATCACGGTCGGCCCCGCCGACCAGCCTGGCACGTCCATCGTCCTGCACCCGCCGGCCGCCACCCCCGGCGTCACCGACGACGAGCGCCGCACCATCGCCGAGATGATGGCCAAGGGGACCTACGCCATCATCATCCTGGCCACCGCCGACCTCGACGGCACCTTCGCTCGCCTGCAGGCGAGCGGCGCCGAGCTCATCCAGGAGCCCACCGAGCAGCCGTACGGCGTGCGCGACTGCGCCTTCCGCGATCCCGCAGGCAACCACATCCGGATCAACGAAGTGCGCTGAGCGGTCCGGCAATGCGGCCCCGCCCAACAGATGGAGACACGATGAGCAAGGCGACGAGGAAGGACACGCAGTCGCCTGCGCTGCACGTTGCCGACCGCCACGGTCTGATCCGCGTGCAGGGCGCGCGCGTGAACAACCTCAAGGACATCAGCGTCGAGCTCCCTAAGCGCCGGCTGACGGTGTTCACCGGCGTCTCCGGCTCCGGCAAGAGTTCGCTGGTGTTCGGCACGATCGCCGCGGAATCGCAGCGGCTGATCAACGAGACCTACAGCGCCTTCGTGCAGGGTTTCATGCCGACGATGGCGCGGCCTGAGGTCGACGTACTCGACGGCCTGACGACCGCGATCATCGTCGACCAGGAGCGGATGGGCGCCAACGCCCGCTCTACCGTCGGCACCGCCACCGACGCCAACGCGATGCTGCGCATCCTCTTCAGCCGGCTCGGCAAGCCGCACATCGGCTCACCCAACGCGTTCTCCTTCAACGTCGCCTCGGTCCGGGCGACCGGTGTGATCACCGTCGAGCGCGGTGCCAGCAAGACGGTGAAACAGAGCTTCAGCCGCACGGGCGGTATGTGCCCGCGCTGCGAGGGCATGGGCAAGGTCTCCGATATCGACCTCACCCAGCTGTACGACGAGGCCAAGTCGCTCAACGCGGGCGCGATCACGATTCCCGGCTACAGCATGGACGGCTGGTATGGCCGCATCTTCCGCGGCTGCGGCTTCTTCGACCCGGACAAGCCGATCCGCAAGTTCACCAAGAGGGAGCTGCACGATCTCCTGTACAAGGAGCCGACCAAGATCAAGGTCGATGGCATCAACCTGACGTACGCGGGGCTGATCCCGCAGATCCAGAAATCGTTTCTGTCCAAGGACCTCGACGCGCTGCAGCCGCATATCCGCGCCTTCGTGGATCGGGCGATGACGTTCGACACCTGCCCCGACTGCGGCGGCACCCGGCTCAGCGAGGCCGCCCGGTCCTCCAGGATCAGGAAGATCAACATCGCCGACGCCTGCGCGATGCAGATCAGCGACCTGGCCGATTTTGTCCGTGGCCTCGAAGAGCCGTCGGTCGCGCCGTTGCTCGCCAAGCTGCTGCATACCCTCGACTCGTTCGTGGAGATCGGGCTGGGCTACCTCTCGCTCGACCGGCCGTCGGGCACGCTGTCGGGCGGCGAGGCACAGCGCACCAAGATGATCCGCCACCTCGGCTCCTCGCTCACCGACGTCACCTACGTCTTCGACGAGCCCACCATCGGTCTGCACCCCCACGACATCCAGCGGATGAACGAGCTGTTGCTGCAGCTGCGGGACAAGGGCAACACGGTGCTCGTCGTCGAGCACAAGCCGGAGGCGATCGCGATCGCCGACCACGTCGTCGACCTGGGCCCGGGCGCCGGTACGTCGGGCGGCACCGTCTGCTACGAGGGAACCGTCGAGGGGCTGCGGGCCAGCGGCACCCTCACCGGGCGCCACTTCGACGACCGGGCCGCCCTCAAGGAGACGGTACGAACGCCGACGGGCCAGCTTCCGATCCGCGGCGCGAGCACTCACAACCTGAAGGACGTCGACGTCGACATCCCGCTCGGCGTGCTTTGCGTGATCACCGGCGTGGCGGGCTCCGGCAAGAGCTCGCTCGTGCACGGATCGATCCGCGCCGGCGAGGGTGTGGTGTCGGTCGACCAGGGCGCGATCCGCGGCTCGCGACGGAGCAACCCGGCGACCTACACCGATCTGCTCGAGCCGATCCGCAAGGCGTTCGCAAAGGCCAACGGCGTGAAGCCCGCGCTGTTCAGCGCCAACTCCGAGGGCGCCTGCCCCACTTGCAACGGCGCCGGCGTCATCTACACCGACCTGGCGACGATGGCCGGCGTCGCCACGACCTGCGAGGACTGCGAGGGCAAGCGATTCCAGGCGTCGGTCCTGGAGTACCGCTTCGGCGGCCGCGACATCAGCGAGGTGCTCGCGATGTCGGTGTCCGAGGCCGAGGAGTTCTTCGGCGCCGGCGAGGCGCACACGCCGGCCGCACACGCCATCCTCGAGCGGCTCGCCGATGTGGGCTTGAGCTACCTCAGCCTCGGCCAGCCGCTCACCACGCTGTCCGGCGGCGAGCGGCAGCGGCTCAAGCTGGCCACCCACATGGCCGAGAAGGGCGGCGTCTACGTCCTCGACGAGCCGACCAGCGGCCTCCATCTCGCCGACGTCGAGCAGCTGCTCGGCCTGCTCGACCGGCTCGTCGACGCCGGCAAGTCGGTCATCGTCATCGAGCACCACCAGGCGGTCATGGCGCACGCCGACTGGATCGTCGACCTCGGCCCCGGCGCCGGCCACGACGGCGGCCGGATCGTCTTCGAGGGCACACCCGCCGACCTCGTCGCCGCCCGCTCCACCCTCACCGGCGAGCACCTCGCGGCCTACGTCGGCACCTGACCCCCTGCTGCGCAAGCGTTGGGATCACCCCAGATGCACCGCGTCAACGGGCTTGACCCCACCGCGCCGCCCATGTCTCCAGCGGCACCCGCGCCGCGTTGCAGACATAGCTGATCGCGTGGTACCAGCCGGCGAGCATCAGCAGCTCGATCAGCTGCGGCGGCGTCCAGTGCGCCGACAACGATTGCCAGAGCGCGTCGTCGACATCGGCCTTGTCGTGCAGCGCGTCCACCATCTGCAACAGCAGCCGATCACGCGGTGCAAGCACTTCGAGGTCGGCGACGGCCGAGACGATGGCCTCGCGCTCACGTTCGCCCAGTCCCGCAGCCTGGGCGAACGCCGCCCAATGCACGCCCCACTCGTACTCCGCGCCGCAGCGCGTACACACGCGCAGGATGACGATCTCCCGATCGCGCAGCGGAAGGCTTGCCTTGCGGCCCAGCAGGTAGCCGCCCCATGGCATCGATCGATCGGCCAGCGCCGGATTGATCGCCAGTACCCGGAAGAGCGCCAGGATCTCTGGCGCATCGGGCGGCGTCATCTTTTTCAGCAGCGCACCGAGCTCTTCCGGATAGGGCGGCGCAAGCGGTGCGATCCGTGGTTCGGACGGGGTCGTCATCGGCAATTCCTCTGGCTAGAATGGCTGCATTTCGCTACGGAATTCGTAGCAGCAAAATGCAGTCTATCGCTACGGATTCCGTAGCGCAATCACCTTTGCGGCATGAACGCCAAGACTTCCGATGCCCTCCCCGTCACGGCGCGGCGACCGATCATGGCCCTGCTCGAGCAGCTCGGCCGCAAGGGCACATTGCGCATCCTGTGGGAGCTGCGCGACGGCGCGCCGCAGAGCTTCAGGCTGCTGCAGACGAATGCGGGCGAGATGTCGCCCTCGGTCCTCAACGACCGCATCAAGGAACTGCGCGCGCTGAACATCGTCGAGTTGGCCGAGCTCGGCTATGCGCTCACCGAATCGGGCGTCGAACTCGTGAAGCGCCTGAAGCCGCTCAACCAGTGGGCGGACCGCTGGTTCGAGGAACTTTGATAATTTGTCCAGATATAGATAATCTGTCCATACCGAGGAACGCCATGCCTGAGACCCTGAAACTGCCCACCTTCGAAGACGTCGCCGCCGCTGCCGCGCGCATCGAAGGCCATGCCCATCGCACACCGGTCCTGCGTTCGCGCACGGCCGACGAAGAGCTGGGCGCTGAAGTGTTCTTCAAGTGCGAGAACCTGCAGCGCATGGGCGCCTTCAAGTTCCGCGGCGCCTTCAATGCCTTGTCGAAGTTCGACGAGCGCCAGCGCCGCGCCGGCGTGGTGGCCTTCTCTTCGGGCAACCATGCGCAGGCCATCGCGCTCGCGGCACGCATCCTCGGCATGCCCGCCACCATCGTGATGCCGCACGATGCGCCGGCGTCCAAGGTGGCGGCCACCAAGGGCTACGGCGGCCAGGTCGTGATCTACGACCGCTACAAGGACGACCGCGAACAGATCGGCCGCGAGCTCGCCGAGAAGCACGGCCTGACGCTGATCCCGCCCTACGACCATCCGGACGTGATCGCGGGCCAGGGCACGGCGGCGAAAGAACTGTTCGAGGAGGTGGGGCCGCTCGATGCCTTCTTCGCTCCCATGGGCGGCGGCGGCCTGATCTCGGGCTCGGCGCTCTCGACGCGCGCGCTTTCGCCGCAGTGCAAGGTCTACGGCGTGGAGCCGGAAGCGGGCAACGACGGGCAGCAGTCGTTTCGCAGCGGCGAGATCGTCCACATCGACACGCCCAAGACCATTGCGGACGGCGCGCAGACGCAGCACCTTGGCCAACACACCTTCCCCATCATCCGCCGCGATGTCGACGACGTGCTCACCACGAGCGACGCGCAGCTGGTCGAGGCCATGCGTTTTTTCGCCTCGCGCATGAAGCTGGTGGTGGAGCCCACCGGCTGCCTGGGCTTTGCGGCCGCACGCGAGATGAAGGCGCAGCTGCGCGGCAAACGCATCGGCGTGCTGGTGAGCGGCGGCAATGTCGACGTGGAACGCTTCGGCGCCCTGCTCGCAGGCTGAGCCTCAGGCCCGCGGCTGCACGCCGAAGCGGTACAGCACGTTCTTGAGCAGCTTGCCGAAGTTCGGGTCGCTGCCGATCACCCAGGCCGCGCCGACCGCGCCGGCGTGAAACACGCGCCCGCCTTGCGGCCGTTCCCAGTAGATCATCTCGGCCGAGAGTCCGCCGATCGACTCGGTGAGATTCGAGTGGTAGTCGAGGTAGGCGTCGAGCTTGCCGGGCACGCGCCGGATGCCGTTGGCGATGACCTCGATGCCTTCCTGCGGCGCCGGCAGCGCAGCACCCGGCGGCGTGTGCTTCGTCATGCGTGCGAGCGTGGCGATCGTCAGGTCCCACTCATGGCCGATCGCGCGCGGCAGGCCACCGCCCGGCGCATGGCCGAAGGTCTGTCCCTTGGCCAAGCCCAGAGGATGCGGCTCGTTGAACAACGCATGCGCCGGCTGTTCCACGTGGTAGACGCCGAAGTCCTCGCCGTCGGCAAAGGCCCAGCCCGCGGTCTCCAGGCCGATGATGTCGGCCGCCGGCCGGCCCGAGGCCTTGAGGCGGCCGCCACGCGCCCAGTCCTGGCTGTGGTACTGCTCGCCGAAGGGCCCGGCGGGCGGGCCCACCGGCGGCACGGTTTCGTCGTGATGGGGGCCGTTGACCTTGCGTTGCTCCATCACGCTGAAGTCCTCGTCGTAACTCACGCGCAAGTACATGGTGTTGCCCGACAGCACGATCGCGCTGCCGCCGCGGCGGAGGTAGTCGTCGAGACCCTCGACGCCGGGCAGCGACCAGTATTCGCTGTGGCCGTTGACGAACACGGTCTGGTAGCGCGAGAGGATCGCGGGATCGCGATGCAGGTCGATGTCGCCGATCACGTCGAAGTCGTAGCCCTCGCGCGCGAGCCAGACGTGCAGGCGGCGCTCCAGCCGCGTCCACTGGCTGAAGCCGCTGCCGGCCGGATCGTAGAGCGCACTGGGGCTGGCGTTGGGCCAGGGCATGCGCAGGCCGACCTGGTAGCAGGGCTGGCCGGCGCGGTGGTAGGTGTAGCTGCTGTAGGCCGGCGCTTCCGGATGGCAGTTCTCCAGGCCGGCCGCACGGCGCGGCCACACAGGATCGTCGACCACGTTCTTCGCGAAGGGCGTGCTCGCATAGGCCAGCCAGCTGTTGACGGCGCACAGCACGAGGATCGGCGCCGGCGCTGCATGCGCCGGCTTCCGGACGATGAAAGTGATGTCGTAGTCGGCTTCGCGGCCGCCCTGCTCGAAGCGGATGCGGCCGACGTAGACGCCGGACTTCGCATCTTCGGGGATGCGGAACTCGTGCGTCGCCTCCCATCGGCAGTCGTAGAGATCGTCGCTCGCGAAGCGCAGGCCGTGGCCGCGCGTCGGATCGGCGAAGGGGTCGTAGCCTGATTCGGCGTCTTCGCTGGGTGCGACCTTCGCAGGCTCGAAGGCGGGGCCGACGATCATCCAGGTGCCGTGGTTGACGATGCGGCCGGTGCGCTGATGGCCGCTGGCGTCGGCCACCTGCGCGCCGCGCTCCTCGCGCAGCGGCCAGCAGGCGAGCACCGAGCGGCCGGAGGCGATCGCGAGGCCGCGCTGCGCGTGGCGCTCGACAATCTCTTCAGGTACCAGCGCGCGGCCGTAGAGGACCGGCATGGCGAGATCGGCTTCGAGGAAGACGTCGGCCAGACCGTCGACGCCGCTCGCGCCCATTCGCAGCGGCGCCGGACCGGGCCGGACTACCTGCCCCGCATCCCATTGCCCGGCCTGTTGACCATCGATCCACAGCGCCGCGACGCGGCCGTTCCACGTGGCGGCCACATGCTGCCAGCGGCGCTCGACGAGCCGGCCGTGCGCCCGCTGCGCCTCGGCGCGGAAGCCCCGGCCATCGCCGAGGTAGAAGGCGAGCGCCCCACCCTCCTCGATGAACAGGCCCCAGCCGCAGTGGGCGGGAAAGTCGTATTGGCCGATAAGGGTCTGGCGCGTGGCGATGCTCCAGGGCTTGACCCAGCATTCCAGCGTCAGGCCGTAGAGCGGCAGCGCCGCATCCAGCGCCTTCTCGACGAAGACATAGGAGCCCGGGTGGATGGCCTGCACGCGCGCGGGCGACGGCGCAAAGGCGTGCAGCACGACATCGTCGCTGCGCCCTTCCACATCGCTGCCGAGCTGGCAGACCGAGAGCTGGTAGCCGCGGTCGCTGCTGACGTGAAAGCGCACGCATTCGCCGGCGGCCACGCTCTTGCGGTCGGCGTAGCCGTGAACACCGGGAAGATTCAGGGACTTGTGCGGAGGGATCGGTGGCGTCGTCATTCGGACGTGAAACCGGAAGCCTTGACCACTGGCCCCCAACGCTTGAGATCGTCGGCAATGAGCTTGGTCAATTCCTCGGGCGTGCTCGGACTCGGATCGCTGCTGAGCTTCTGCAAGCGCTCCTGCACTTCCTTGTTGGCGAGCGCCTTGCCGAGCGCCGCGTGCAGCTGCTCGACGATGGGCCGCGGCGTGCCGGCGGGCACGAAGAGACCGGTCCATTCGAGGTTGTCGAAGTGCGGCTGGCCCAGTTCCTTGAGCGTCGGCACATCGGGCAGGAGCGCCGCGCGCTTCGCGCCGTTGACGGCCAGCACCTTGAGCTTGCCGCTTTGCTGGTGCGCGACCAGGTCGGCGATCGGGATGATGCCGGCCGCGATCTGGTTGCCCAGCAGGTCCTGCACCAGCGGCGCCGCGCCGCGGTAGGGCGCGGCCACCAGGTTGGCCTTGGCCTCGCTGCCGAGGCGGAAGCCCATGAACTGCGCGACGCTGCCGGGCGCGGGAACGCCGTAGCTCGCCTTCGACGGATCGGCGCGCGCGAGGTCCAGCCACTGCTGCACGTTCTGCGCCGGCAGTGCGGTGGGCACGGCAATGCCTTCGTAGAAGCTCACGATGCGGCCCACGGCCTGAAAGTCCTTCACCGGGTCGTAGCGCACCGACTTCGAGGTCAGCGGCAGCATCACCATCATGTGCATGTTGGCCAGCAGCACCGTGAGGCCGTCGGGCGGCGCGGCGCGCACATAGTCGGCCGCGATCTGCCCGCCGGCGCCGGTGCGGTTGTCGACGACCACCGTGGTGCCGAGCTCGGCCGCGAGCTTGTCGGCCAGCGTGCGTGCCTGCACGTCGGCCGAGCCGCCGGCCGGGTAACCGACGATGAGTTTCACGGGGCCCTTGCCGGCGGCGATCTGCGCCGAAGCGGCAGCGGCGAATGCGAGGGTCGCGCAGGCGAGCGCGGTCTTCAGGAGAACGGGGAGCTTCATCGGGGACCTTTCAGAAATGAATAGGGTTCACGCGGCCAGGCCCTTGCGCGCGATCTCGTCGGCGAGATCGCGCAGGGACTTCTCGAGCAGGTCGGCGAGCTCGTCGATCTCCGGCTCGGTGATCGTGAGCGGCGGCGTGATCATCTGGAAGTCGCCGAAGGCGCCGAGGTTGGCGCGGCGGTTGTAGAGCGCGATGCCGTGCTTCAAGCCGTGCTCGGTGAGCCGGGCGGGCGCGTTGAAGGCCACCGGCAGCTGGCGGCGTGTGGCCTTGTCGGCCACGATCTCGATCGCGGTCAGTAAACCCTTGCCGCGCACGTCGCCGACGATGGGCGAACGCGCGGCGACTTCGGTGAGGCGCGCCATCAGGTACGCGCCCCTGTCGCGGGCGCGCGCGACAAGGCCCTGCCGGACCACCTCGTCGACCACCGCATGCGCGACCGCGCAGGAAAGCGGATTGGTGAAGTAGGTATGGCCGTGCACGAAGCCGCCGCTGGCAGCCACGGCATCGACGATGCGGTCGGGCGCGAGCAGGCAGCCCAGCGGCGTGTAACCGGCGGCCAAGCCCTTGGCCAAGGTCACGAGATCGGGGCGCGCGGCCGGCCAGTGGTGCGCGGCGAGGAAGGCGCCGGTGCGGCCGGCGCCGCTCATGATCTCGTCGTAGATGACCAGCACGCCATGGCGGTCGCAGATGCTGCGCACGCGCTCGAAGTAGGCCGCCGAGGACACCACCGCGCCGGTCGAGAGCCCGCCGATCGGTTCGACGATGAAGGCCAGCACGGTCTCCGGGCCTTCGCGCAGGATGGCCTGTTCGAGTTCGTCGGCGCACGCCAGCGCATGGGACTCGACGGTGTGCCCTTCCGGCACGCGGTAGGACAGCGGCGCCGGCACCTTCGGCATCGCGCGGATCATCGGCCCGTAGAGATTGAGCGTGTTGGCATCGCCCGTGACCGCCAGCGCGCCCAGCGTGGAACCGTGGTAGCTCGGGTTGCACGAGATCACCTTGGCGCGGCTCGCCTGGCCCCTGACCACCGCGTACTGTCGAGCGAGCTTGATCGCCGATTCGTTGGCTTCCGAGCCGCCCGAGACGAAGAAGGCGCGATCGAAGCCCTCGCCCGCGAGCGCGCAGACGCGGTCGGCCAGCGCGATGTTGTGCTCGCTCTCGAAGAAGCGCGGGTAGGCGAAGCTGACCTTGGCCGCCTGCTCGGTCATCGCGGCCAGCACGCGCGGATTGCCGTGGCCGATGTTGGCGACCACCGCGCCGGCGGTGGCGTCGAGATAGCGCTTGCCGTCGGCGTCCCACAGGAAGATGCCCTCGCCGCGCGCAATGCGGGGCGGGCGCGGCGCGCCCTTGGGCGCATAGAAGCCGAGGACGGTGCCGCCCTGCGGCGTGTCGCCCACGAAGCGTGCAGTGGGGGTCTGGGTGCTCATTAAGTAACCTCTGCGCTGCGCGCTCCGGTATCCGCCTTGGTAACGGCTCTGCGGCTCATGCCGCCGAAGATACGAAGAGACCGGCGCCAGCGGTAGACGTATGGGACGATGAAGTGCTATACGTGCTGCGCATGAAGACCACGCACGACCGCCTGGACCTGCTCGACACTTTTCTGCGCATCGGCGACACCGGCTCGCTCAGCAAGGCGGCCCGCCTGCTCGGCACCACGCAGCCGACGGTGAGCCGCAGGCTGCTGGAGCTCGAACGCCTGCTCGGCTGCAAGCTCGCGATACGCACCACCGCGAGCTTCTCGCTGACCGACGAAGGCCGCTCGCTGCTGGCCGAGGCGCACGACCTGACCGATCGCTGGTCGGGCCTGTCGAGCCGGCTCTCGGGCGGGCAGAGCCGGCCCGAGGGCACGCTGCGCGTGATCGGCCCCTCCGGCTACGGCACCGGCTTCCTGACCGATGCAGTGACCGATCTGCGCGCCGCCCATCCCGGCCTGCGCATCGAGCTGACGCTGACCGATCGCGTGATCGACCTCGCCGCCTCGGGCGCGGAGTGCTGGGTCTGCGTCGGCGAGGTGCGCGACCCGGGGCTGGTCTGCCGCCAGCTCGGCTCGATGGAGCGCGTGCTGCTCGCCACACCGGCGCTGCTCAAGCGCCTGGGGCCGGTGACCCTGGCGCGGCTGCCCTCGCTGCCCTGCGTCGGGCTGGTGCCCTACGTGATGGGCAGCGTGCGCCTGCTCGACAAGGCCGGCCGCTCGCGCATCGTGGCGCTGGACACGCCGATCCGCACCGACAGCCTGCTGTCGAGCTACCGCGCCATCCTCAACGGCGCGGGCATCGGGGCGGCGGCGCCGTGGATGTGCCAGGACGACCTGCAGGCCGGCCGGCTCAAGCGGGTGCTGCCTCAATGGTGGCTGGAGCCGGTCGGGATCCACGTCGCGTTGCCGCCAGGGATCTATAGACCCGCGCGTGTGACCGCCTTCATCGAAGCGCTCAAGCGGCGCATGCATGCGCTGCCCGGTTTCCGCCCGGCGCCCTGAGCCTCAGCGCGGCTTCTGCGGCGGCTTCTTTTCCTTCTCTTCGTCCTCGCCGCCGAACAGCTTTTCCACCTGCTGCCCGATGCGCGCGCCGATGGCGGTGCCGACACCCGGCAGCACGGCCGTGCCCACTGCGGCGCCGGCGAGCGCGCCGCCGGTCAGCGAAAGCTGCGGCTCGTCGAGCGTGCCGGCGAGCTTGAAGGGCACGCCGACCACGCCGTCGACCAGGTCGATTGCTGCCTCGCCGCTCAGGCGCCGGTTGAGCACCGTGGCGCTGCCGCTCGCGGTGAGCAAGCCGGAGCGCGCCTGCAGGCCGGTGTAGCGAAGCACGATGCCGTCGTCGCCGGACTGGGTGTCGAGGGTGCCCGTGAGGTCGTCGAACACGGTCTGGCCGCTGCGGTCCGCGCCGGCGGTGCTGACTGCCTTCGCGAGATCGAAGCCCTTCAAGGTCGCGGGCTTGACCGTGAATCGGGTGCGCGTGTGCAGCCGGCGCACCATCTCGCCCAGGTTGTCGCCCTCGGTTTCGAGCTCGGTCTGGCCGTCAATCCTGCCTTCGACCACGTTGCGCCGCGCAAAGGCGCCGACCAGCCCGGCGATGTCCACGCCCTTCGGCGACAGCTGGGCCGTGAGGCGCATCCGGCCCTGGTCGAGCACCCGCAGCGCCGCATCGCCGTTCCACGAGCCGCCGCCCACATCGATCTTCACGCGCCAGCGGTCCTGCTCGCCTTCGCGTTCGACGCGCATCCTCGCGGCGGGCGATGCGCCGCGCCGCGACACTTCGGCCTCGCGCGGGCGCCAGCCGCGGTCGAAGCGCAGGTCGGCGTCGTAGGCCAATCCGATGTCGCGGCGGTCGATCCAGGTCACATCGCGCAGCCGCAGGTGTTCGAGCGCAACCTCCGCCGGGCTCCACGCGCCGGCCAACGCCGTGGCCGCATCGCTCCACTGCCAACGCCCGCGGAAGGCGCGCACCGAGGTGCGCGGCAGCACGGCACCCTCGATTTCGACGGCATCGATCGCGATCCTGCGATTCCACAGCGCGGCGAGCTGCGGCCGCACGACCACGCGCCGCACGGTGATCGGGCGCTCCTGCACGGTCGCGAGATCGCTCAGCACCACCACCGGGATCGGCCTCAGCGACCAGTGCGCCCCGCCGATGCGAAGGCCGATGCCGGAGGCCTTCTCGAAGCGCTGGCCGATCTCGGCCGCGAGCGCTTCGTCGCTCGGCAACAGCCGCCAGGCCAACAGGGCCAGGCCGCCCAGCAAGAGCAGCACCGCGACGGCGGTGCCGGTGATCCATCGTCCTGCGCGGGTCATGATGAAAGCTTATGCCGTACAAGGCCGGCGGCAGTGTCGGCGGGAGGCCCGTCGTATCAGGGCCAGTCGCTATAGTTTTGGCCACATCGAACAGGAGAATGCCGCATGCCCATCTGGAAAAAAGAAATCTCGATCGAAGAACTGACTCGCAGCCACATCGACACCGCGGTCCAGACGCTGGGCGTCGAGTTCCTTGAGATCGGTGACGATTTCATTCGCGCCCGCGTGCCGGTGAACGAGCGCACGCGCCAGCCCTTCGGCATCCTGCACGGCGGCGTGTCGGTGGTGCTGGCCGAGACGCTGGGCTCCTGCGGCGCCCACTACTCGGCGCCCGAAGGCGAGCGCTGCGTGGGACTGGACATCAATGCCAATCACATCAAGGCCACGACCTCCGGCTGGGTCACCGGCACCGCGCGGCCGGTGCACCGCGGCCGCAGCACGCAGGTGTGGCAGATCGACATGACCAACGACGCGGGCGAACTCACTTGCGTCTCCCGCATCACCATGGCGGTGCTGAAGGCGCGCTGACCGGCGGAGCCCGGGATCCCGACAAAGACAACAACCGAGGAGAAGAACAATGAGCGATTCCTACCTTCCCCGCTGGCGCGAAGTCGCAGCCGGCAGCACCGCCGTGGTGGCGCCCGACGAGCGGCTGCCCTGGCCGCAAACGGCCGCGATGGGCGTGCAGCACGTGATCGCGATGTTCGGCGCCACGGTGCTGGCGCCGATCCTCATGGGCTTCAATCCCAACATCGCGATCCTGATGAGCGGCGTCGGCACGCTGATCTTCTTCGTCGTCACCGGCGGCCGGGTGCCCAGCTACCTGGGCTCGAGCTTCGCCTTCATCGGCGTGGTGATCGCGGCCACGGGCTATGCCGGCCAGGGGCCGAACGCCAACCTGGGCGTGGCGCTGGGCGGCATCATCGCCTGCGGCCTGGTCTACACATTGATCGGCATCCTGGTGGCCGTCACCAACGAGCGCCATCACAAGACGGCGCCCCTGCGGGGCATGGAGGTCGAGGAGATCGAGCAGGACGTTGCGGTGCACTGGATCGAACGGCTGATGCCGCCGGTGGTCACCGGCGCGGTGGTCGCGGTGATCGGGCTCAACCTGGCGAGCGTGCCGATCAAGAACATGGCGCCGACCGGCTTCGACACCTGGATCCAGGCGCTGACCTTTCTTTGCGTCGGCCTGATCGCGGTCTACACGCGCGGCATGGTGCAGCGCTTGCTGATCCTGATGGGGCTGATCGCCGCGAGCGTGATCTACGCAGTGCTGACCAACGGCCTCGGGCTGGGCAAGCCGATCGACTTCACGGCCCTCGGCACCGCGCCATGGTTCGGCCTGCCGCGGTTCGCGGTGCCGGTGTTCGATGTCAACGCGATGCTGCTGATCGCGCCGGTGGCGGTGATCCTCGTGGCCGAGAACCTGGGCCACATCAAGGCCGTGAGCGCGATGACGGGGCGCGACCTCAACCCCTATCTCGGCCGCGCCTTCATCGGCGACGGCATCGCGACCATGGTGAGCGGCGCGGCCGGCGGCACCGGCGTCACGACCTATGCGGAAAACATCGGCGTGATGGCGGCCACCAAGATCTATTCCACGGCGATGTTCGTGGTCGCCGCGCTGATCGCGCTGCTGCTGGGCTTCAGCCCCAAGTTCGGCGCGCTGATCCAGGCCATCCCGCTGCCGGTGATGGGCGGCGTCAGCATCGTGGTCTTCGGCCTGATCGCGGTCGCGGGCGCCAAGATCTGGGTCGACAACAAGGTCGACTTCTCGCAGAACAAGAACCTGATCGTGGCTGCGATCACGCTGATCATCGGCACCGGCGATTTCACGCTGAAGTTCGGCCAGTTCGCGCTCGGCGGCATCGGCACGGCGACCTTCGGCGCGATCCTGCTCTACGCGCTGCTGAGCCGCTCGCGCCAGGCCTGAATGCGCCGGCGCGGGAGGGTGCGCGATCGGTAGACGATTTCGATGCGCGCCATGAGTTCGCGAAACAGTCCCATCGGATCCTCGACCATGCGCGTCACCGGATAGCTGCCGAGCGCAAAGCCGGCAAAGCAGATCTGGACGCGGTCGAAGTACAGGAAGAGGCCCTGGCCCGCGTCCTGCAGGCAGCGCTCGGCTGTTTCGAAGAAATCGTCGCGCGGAAGCACGGCCTGCGCCGCCGCACCGAGGCTGTAGGTGTAGAGGTCGGGCTGGACGGTCCGGATATCGAGGATGGGTTGCATGGCAGGAAATGCGCCTTTTTGAAGCGGGCCAGTCTGCGAAGAGATTTCCGGGGCCCGTGTAGGAATCGGGCGCTCCTTCATGACCGCAAAAAATGCAACCTGGTGCAAGAGATGTTGTGCCGCGTGTTCTTTCACCAGCCTGTCAGCGGCGTGCGGCCTGCTCCCCGTTAGACTCCAACGCTTTTCGCACCAACGTTTTCCATGGCCGATGCTTCCGCCGCGCGCACCAAGGCGGTATTCGAATTCAAGAGCGCGACGCTGCCGCTGATCGCCGTGATCCTCAAGACGGCCGAGCTCGGCGTTCTCGCCGAGGCGCTGGACGTCCAGTTGGCCGATTCGCCTGACTTCTTCGATCAGGAGCCGGTGGTCATCGACCTCTCGCAGCTGCAGGAGAACGAAGCGGGCGCCAATATCGACTTTGCCGCGCTGCGCGCGTTGCTGGCGCGCCACCAGACGCAGCCGATCGCCGTGCGCGGCGGCAACGATGCGCAGAGTGCCGCGGCCCGTGCCGCCGGCCTGTCGCTGGCCGCGATGCCGGTGACGCCGAGCCCCCGCGCGCCTGCGCCGCCGGCCGAGGCGCCCAGCGAGGCGCCGCAAATCGTGCGCGAAGTGCCGGTGCCGGCGAATGGCACGCTGGTGATCGACAAGCCCTTGCGCTCGGGCCAGCAGGTGTATGCACGGGGCGGCGACGTGGTCGTGACCGCCGTGGTCAGCTTCGGCGCCGAGGTGATCGCCGACGGCAACGTCCACGTCTATGCACCGCTGCGCGGCAAGGCGATCGCCGGTGCGCGCGGCAATGCCGAGGCGCGCATCTTCACGACCTGCATGGAAGCGCAGCTGGTGGCGATCGCGGGCATCTACCGCACCTCGGAAGTCGCTCTGCCGGCAGACATCGCAGGCAAGCCGGCACAGATCTCGCTCGACGGCAAGAAAATCGTGATGAGCGCGATTCAATGAAGCGGCGCGCCTCGCACACCTGACAACCGAAATAAACGAAGGAATGGAATGGCCAAAATTGTGGTGGTGACCTCGGGCAAGGGCGGCGTCGGCAAGACGACCACGAGCGCGAGCTTTGCGTCGGGGCTCGCGCTTGCCGGCAAGAAGACGGCCGTGATCGATTTCGACGTCGGCCTGCGCAACCTCGACCTGATCATGGGCTGCGAACGGCGCGTGGTGTACGACCTGATCAACGTGATCCAGGGCGAGGCCAACCTGAATCAGGCCCTCATCAAGGACAAGCAGTGCGACAACCTGTTCGTGCTGGCCGCTTCGCAGACGCGCGACAAAGACGCGCTCACGCAGGACGGCGTCGAGAAGGTTCTGACGGACCTCGGCGGAATGGACTTCGACTACATCGTCTGCGACTCCCCGGCCGGCATCGAGACCGGTGCGCTGATGGCGATGCACTTCGCCGACGAGGCCCTGGTCGTGACCAATCCGGAAGTTTCGTCGGTGCGCGATTCCGACCGCATCCTCGGCATGCTCGGCAGCAAGACGAAGCGCGCGAAGAACGGCGGCGACCCGATCAAGGAGCACCTGCTGATCACGCGCTACAACCCGAACCGCGTGGCCGGCGGCCAGATGCTCTCGCTGGAGGACATCAAGGACATCCTGCGCATCAAGCTGATCGGCGTGATCCCCGAATCCGAAAGCGTGCTCCAGGCTTCCAACCAGGGCGTGCCCGCGATCCACGACAAGGAAAGCGACGTGGCCGAGGCTTATAGCGACGTGGTGGCGCGCTTCCTCGGCGAAGACAAGCCGATGCGCTTCATCGATGCCGAGAAGCCGGGCTTCTTCAGGCGCATGTTCGGAGGGAGATAAGCCATGTCCCTCCTCTCGTTCCTCTTGGGCGAAAAGAAGAAGACTGCGAGCGTCGCCAAGGAGCGGCTGCAGATCATCCTCGCGCACGAGCGCAGCAGCTTGAGCGGCAAGAAGCGGCCCGACTACCTGCCGGAACTGCAGCGCGAGCTGATCGCGGTGATCTCCAAGTACGTGTCGATCAAGGCCGAGGACATCAAGGTCAACCTGGAGAAGCAGGACGACCTCGAGGTGCTCGAGGTCAAGATCGAGCTGCCCGACGCGGCAGCGGCCGCGCTCGCGGCGCGCTGAAGCTTCTTCCGGCGCTCAGGGCCGGACGATGAACGCGACCACTTCCTGCAGCACCGAGGGCTCCTTGAGGATGCGCCGGTGGCCCAGGCCTTCGGTCGCGATCAGCCGCGCGCCCGCGATCGCATCGCGGTAGGCCACGCCGTCCGCGAAGCGATTGACACGGTCGTCGCGATCGTGCACGACCAGCGTGGGCTGGCCGATGCGCGGGCCGACGGCGGCCGGCTCCAGGAGCGGCATCAGGATGCCCTCACGCGCCTCGATCCGCCGCTGCATCGCGGCGCGCGTGCGCTCGCTGAGGCCGAACACGTGCGCGAAATAGCGCGTGAACGCGTGCGGCGACGCGGGCGGCGCCAGCAGCACCAGGCTTTGCGCGGGCAGGCCGCGGCCCGCGGCGTAGGCCAGCGCGTTGGCGCCCAGCGAGTGCGCGACCACGGCCTGCAGAATGGCGCCCTGCTGCACCAGCCGCGCTGCCACATAGTCGACGGCACGTGCGAACTGCGGCAAGTTGCTGACGGTGCCCGCGCTGCGGCCATGGGCCGGCATCTCGAGCAGCACCGGCGTGAAACCCTCGGCCGCCACGGCCTGCGCGAGCGCCAGCATCTGGCCCGCATGACCGCCCCAGCCGTGCACCAGCAGGACCTTCGGCGTGTCGGCGGCCATCACGGCGGGCGTGTAGAGGCCCATGCTCGCGTCCTCGAAGGGCCAGGCTTCGCGCCGCCAGCCCGCGCCCGGGCCGTGGCGCCGGTTGATCCATTTGAGCGGCAGCGGCGTGCCGAAGAGCCGATAGGCGGCGCGGACCCCAAGAGCCGGCCAGGCGCGTTGCGCCGTGCCCAGCGCGAAGCGCAGTGCGCGCATCGCGAGGCTGGCGCCGTAGTAGTTGGAAGCGGCGGCGCTGGCGCCAGTGCTGATGGTGGATTCCATGCTCAGTACCAGACCCAGTCTTCGTTGCTGCGCGGGAGGCTGCGCACGGTATCAACGACGGAACGGATGCCCAGCCCCACCAGGCAGGCTCCAAGAAAGAGAAAAGCGATCAACATGAGGTTTCTCCTTTTATCGCACAGTTGTGCGAAATTCAGACAAGGGAACGGGCAAGGCAGAGAGACATGGGGGTTCAGGCCCGGTAGCTGGCGACCAGCCGTTGCCAGGTCAGCACGGCGCGCTCAGCGGCACGCGGGTCGCGCAGGAAGCGCGCGTCGTGCAGCAGGGCCATCACCAGGCCGTTGATTTCGCTGACGAGCTGCGCGGGGTCGGTCTCGGCCTTGAGCTCGCCGGTCTCGATGGCCTGCAGCACGGTACGCCGGAGCGCGGCGCGCCAGCGCGTGACTTCTTCCAGCAGCAGGTCCCGCAGCTCGCCTTCGCGGTCGTCGAGCTCGAAGGCTCCAGCGGTGTAGATGCAGCCGGTTTCGATCTCCACGTCGCGCGTGCGCACGATCCAGCGAGACACGATCTCGTCGAGGCGCGCGAGGCCCTTGGGCTTTTGCATCGCAGGCACGAAGACATCGGCCAGGAAGCGGCGGCCGAATTCCTCGATCACCGCCTTCTGCAAGGCCTCGCGCGACCCCACGCGCGAGAACACCCCGCTCTTGGACAAGCCCAGCCGCGTGGCCACCGCTTGCAGCGTGATGGCCTCCAGGCCTTCGGCCGAGGCGAGATCCATCGCCGCACCGACGATGGCGGTGCGGGTCATCTCGCTCTTCTGGGTCTTGGCGTCCATGCGAGCCAATTTAGCACATACGTGCGAAATTGCAAGCCACTTCCATGAAGCCCTGGTGTGGGCGTATCGTGGCAGCCCCAACCACAGAACGGAGAAAAGCATGGCAACAAGCAGCAAATCGAGCGGCGCCACCGCCGCCAAGAAAGCGCGCCCCACGGCCGCGGAGGATGTCCAGGACGCCTTCATCAAGCCCCTCAAGGGCATGGCCGAACGCCTGCAGAACCTTCCGCTGGCGGGCGCCGCAGGCGCCATCGTCGAGAGCGGGCGCAAGGACCTGCAGGCGCTGGTGCAGGCCAACGAGAAGTCCTACCAGGGGTTGCAGGCGGTGGTGCAGCGCCAGACCGAGATGCTCAAGGCATCGATCGTCGAATGGCAGGGCACGGTGAAGGGGATGTCGCCCGCCGACCCGCGGGAGAATCTCGCCAAGCTCGATGCCATGGGCAAGGCCGCCTTCAAGCAGGCACTCGACGACATCCGCGAGCTGTCGGAACTGGCGGCCAAGTCGCAGGCCGAGGCTTTTGACATCGTGAGCGAACGCATCCGGTCCAACGTGGACGAGGTCAGCAAGCTGCTGCAGCCGAAGCGCAAATGATGCCTCGCCGATGTCTTATGGCCTGATCCGAGAAAAAGGTCCGTGACGCTTCACACAGGAAGCGTACATTGGTCCCCATTCCTCAGCGATCGGAAAAGAACCAGCCATGGCATCGACTTCCACTTCCACGCGCACTTCCCCGACGGCGGCCGATGAAGCCGCGGCCCGGGAGCGGCTGCGGCAGGCGCTGCCTGCCACGGTCGATCTGCTGACCCAGCGCCAGGCCGACCGGATCGACGACAAGGACATCGACGCCTACGTGAAACTGAACTGGCTCGAATGGCATGGCGGCGGGCTGCGCCTGACCATCACCGGGCGCAACGTGTGCGCCCAGATGGCGCCGACCGCCGTCTGAAGCCTTACTGGCCCGCGATGATCTGCGCGATCAGGCCGGTGGCGATGGCGGCCAGCACATAGTCGCCTCCGACGCCGACCCACTGGTAGCCACGCGGGGGCGCATGCAGCCGGTGGCCACGCCAGTCGCTGACCACGTAGTTGCGGCCGCGGTATTCGCGCGGCACGTAGCCGCCGCGGCGCCATTCGGCACGCGGATGCGAATAGCCGTGGCGGTCGAAATGGCGGCCCTCCCGAAAGTCCTGGTGAGCACCGTGGCGTTCGAAATGACGCTGCTGCTGCTGCTGCTGGTAGTGCTGCGGGCCCCGGCGATCGTCGTGGTCGAACCGGCGGTCCTGCGCAAAGGCACTGCCCGCCATGCACATCGCGAGCGCCGCTGCGGCCACGGCCATGCTCTTGGGCTTGATCATCTTGGAACTCCTTCGCGTTGATGAGGAGTTCAGTCTCGAAGGCCCGTGTGTCGCTCGCGCGCCATGCATGTACGCGCGAGGTGAAGCAAGGTGAAGCTAGGGCGCGCCGCCCTGCGGCCCGACCGGCGGCGGCGCGGCATGGCCGCCGCCGAGCTTGCGCCCGAAGGCCTCGCCCACCCTGCGCACCGGCCGGCTCGCGCGCTCCGACACGTTGTTGACGCCACGCTCGGTGGCGCTGCCCGCGCGGTCGATGCCGCGGCCGGCGGCATCGGAACCGCGCTCGATGCCGCCGAGGACCTTGTTGTCGCGCGGCGGGGTTTTCAGGGTGTTGGCACGCTGCGCCTTCGGTGGGTTGTCGGCGCTCTGGGCCGACGCGGCAACCGGCAGCGCGAGCATGGCCGCGAATGCGAGCGCGGCGATCAATGCGGGAGAACGGGGTTCGATGGGCATGGTTCGGGTTCCTGGGTTCAAGTCGTCATTCTTCACTGGCAGCGGCACGCGCCATGCGCTCGCTCTTCCAGTACACGTCGTCGCCGCCGTCGACGCGGTTGAGCACGCGCGCCAGCACGAACAGTAGATCACTCAGGCGGTTGAGGTACTGGCGCAGCGCATCGTTGAGTTCGGCCTCGGCGCCGAGCGCGACGACCGCACGCTCGGCGCGCCGCGCGACCGTACGGCACACGTGCGCCTGCGAGGCGGCGCGGGTGCCGGCCGGCAGGATGAACTCGGCCAGGCGCGGCAGCGCCGCATTGTGCTCGGCCAGCGCGTTGTCGAGCTGCAGCAGCGCATCGGCCTTGAGCAGCGTGTAGCCCGGCATCGAGAGCTCGCCGCCGAGGTTGAAGAGCTGGTGCTGCACGTCGACCAGCAGCTCGCGCACGGGCGCCGGCATCGGCTCGCACAGCAGCACGCCGATGTGCGAGTTGAGTTCGTCCACGTCGCCCATCGCGTGCACGCGCAGGTGGTCCTTGGGCACGCGCGTGTTGTCGCCGAGGCCGGTGGTGCCGTCGTCGCCGGTGCGCGTGGCGATCTGAGTGAGTCGATTGCCCATGTCGGGGCCCTTTTCGAATGCGGTTCGTAGAATGGTAGACCCTTCAGGAGACCCGCCGATGAACGCCCCCGCCGCCCTTTCCCATCTCACGCCCGAGATCGCGCTGCGCGAGGTGCCCGATGCGCTGATCGCGGCCTTGAAGGCGCGCTTTGCCGAGCGCTGCTCGACCGCGATGGCGGTGCGCACGCAGCACGGGCGCGACGAGTCCTCCTTCGATGCACCGCCGCCCTCGGCCGTGGTCTTCGCCGAGAGCACGCAGGACGTGGCCGATGCGGTCAAGCTTGCGAGCGACTGCCGCGTGCCGGTGATCCCCTTTGGCGTCGGCTCGTCGCTCGAAGGGCATCTGCTCGCGGTGCAGGGCGGCATCAGCATCGACGTGAGCCGCATGAACCGCGTGCTCTCGACCAACGCCGACGACCTCACGGTCACGGTGCAGCCCGGCGTCACGCGCAAGCAGCTCAACGACGAGATCAAGAGCACCGGCCTCTTCTTCCCGATCGACCCCGGCGCCGACGCTTCGATCGGCGGCATGACCGCCACCCGCGCGAGCGGCACGAACGCGGTGCGCTACGGCACCATGCGCGAGAACGTGCTGGCGCTCGAGGTGGTCACCGCGAGCGGCGAAGTGATCCGCACGGGCACGCGCGCGAAGAAGTCATCGGCCGGCTACGACCTCACGCGCCTGATGGTTGGCAGCGAGGGCACGCTGGGCGTGGTGACCGAGATCACGCTGCGCCTCTATCCGCTGCCCGAGGCGGTGTCGGCCGCGATCTGCTCCTTCCCGAGCATCGAGGCGGCCGTGCGCACCACCATCGAGATCATCCAGCTGGGCGTGCCGATCGCGCGCGTGGAGCTGATCGACGTCAACACCGTGCGCATGGTGAACGCCTACGCCAAGCTCGGCCTGCGCGAGGAACCGATGCTCCTGATGGAGTTCCACGGCTCGCCGGCCGGCGTCAAGGAACAGGCCGAGACCGTGCAGGAACTGGCCAGCGGCCATGGCGGCAAGGCCTTCGAATGGGCCAGCACGCCGGAAGAGCGCACGCGCCTGTGGACCGCGCGGCACAACAGTTATTTCGCGGCCGTGCAGTCGCGCCCCGGCTGCCGCGTGATCTCGACCGACACCTGCGTGCCGATCTCGCGGTTGGCCGACTGCCTGCTCGAATCGGTGGCCGAGGCCGATGCCAGCGGCATCCCCTACTTCCTGGTCGGCCACGTGGGCGACGGCAACTTCCACTTCGGCTATCTGCTGGATCCGAATGCGCCCGAGGAGCGCGTGACGGCCGAGAAGCTCAACCACGCGCTGGTGTCGCGCGCGCTGGCGCTCGAAGGCACCTGCACCGGCGAGCACGGCGTGGGCCTGCACAAGATGGATTTCCTGGTCGCCGAAGCCGGCACCGGCGCGATCGACATGATGCGCACGATCAAGCGCGCGCTCGATCCGAAGAACATCATGAACCCCGGCAAGATCTTCAGCCTCTGAAGAAGAATGCAAAAAGCCCGGGGCTCGAAGAGCCGCGCCGGGCTTTGCGCCCTGAACCTCGGGTCTTATTTGCTGTTGCGCCGAGTTGGCGCACGCTCGGCCGGCGCTGAGGTCTGCGACGGCGCCACGCCGCCATCGACACCCAGCCGGCCGCCGCCGCCCAGGCCCTGCCCTTGCACCGTCTGCGCCTTGTAGTTGCGCAGCGAAACGACCATCTGGTTGAAGGCGTCCATGAAGGCGGCGCTGATCACCTTGCCCTGCGCCGTGTTGGTGTAGCCACCGAGAGCGCCGGCACCGCCGCCGCCGAAGACGGAGCCGAAGGCGCCGAAGTCGGTCTTGGAGGCGCTGCCTTCCGAAGCCGCAACCTGCACGCCCGAGCGGTTGTCGATCAGCGTCAAGAGTGCGCTGGCTTCCTTGGTCTGCAGGTTGCCGCCGACCGCTGCCAGCACGCCGCTGTAACGGCCGCCGACCAGGCCGCCCAAGGAGCCGCCGACTCCGCCGGCATTGCTGTTGCTGAACACGATCTCGGGCGACATGCCGTAGTCGGACGCCACCATCTGGCCGCGGCCGAAGTTGCTGCCCTGGCGCATTTCGCCCGACTGCATGAGATCGCGCTCGCGCGACATGGCGTTCATGCCGGCCGCGCCGCGCTCGACCACGACGAAGCAGTTGGATTGCTGGATCAGCAGACGCAGCAGGTTGGCCGTCGGGGGCAGCTTGTATTCGTTGCGCAGGATGGTGTACCAGCCCGCCGACTGGTTCTCGATCAGCGACACGGTGCCCAGTGGCGAGGCGCAGCGCTCGAGCGAGCTGCTGGTATTGGCCGATGCACTGCCGGCTGCGCTGCCGGTCGCCACGGTCTTCGCGCTCTGGCTGCCCATCTGCATGTCCGTGGTCTGGCAACCGGTCAAAAGAAGCGCCCCCACGGCGACGGCGGCAAGCGGAAGTCGAGCGATATGCATGGTGGAATCCCCTCCGAGAACTTTCGGGCTAAAGTTAAAAAAAGTAACTCCTGAGCATATGCGCAAAGAAGCCGGCGAATCAATCGCCCGGAAGGAAGGGATCCGAGATGTCGTGAGTTATGCCGTTTGGCGGATGCGGTCGATCAGACCGTTGAGCGCTTCGAGCGAGCCGAAGTGGATCGCGAGTTCGCCGCTCTCCTCCACCTTCCCGTTGCGCTTGCTGCGCTTCTTGATGCGCACTTCGACTTCGGCCGCCAGCAGATCGGCCAGCTCTTCCTCCACGCGCTGGAGGTCGCGCGACTTCTCGGCGGCGCCGCGCCGCGGCGACGGCGTGAGGCTGAATTCGGCGGCCAGCTTCTTGACCAGCGCCTCGGCCTCGCGCACCGAGAGCTTCTTGGCGGCGATCTGGTTGGCCGCGGTGATCTGGGTGCCCTTGTCGAGCGAAAGCAGCGCGCGCGCATGGCCCATGTCGATGTCACCCGCCATCAGCATCGCCTGAGCCGGTTCGGCCAGGTTCAGAAGACGCAGCAGATTGCTGGCGGCGCTGCGCGAACGGCCCACCGCCTGAGCCGCAGATTCGTGAGTGAGCCCAAACTCGGCGACCAGGCGTTGCAGGCCTTGGGCCTCTTCCAGCGGGTTGAGGTCTTCGCGCTGGATATTCTCGATCAGCGACATGGCAGCGGCGGCTTCGTTCGGCACGTCGCGCACGAGCACGGGCACGCTGTCGAGGCCGGCCAGCTTGGCCGCGCGGAAGCGGCGCTCGCCCGCGATGATCTCGAACTCGGCGTTCTTGGTGCGCGCCGCATCTCCGTCGAGGCGGCGAACCAGGATCGGCTGCATGATCCCCTGCGCCTTGATGCTCTCGGCCAGCTCGTAGAGCGCGCCCTCGTCCATGCGCGTGCGCGGCTGGTAGACGCCGGGCACCATCTGGTCGAGGTTCAGCGCGGTCGGGTTGGGCGGCGCGGCATCGTCGTTGGCGGAGCTGTCCGGACCGTTGAAGGTCGGGCCCAGCAAGGCTTCGAGTCCGCGGCCGAGGCCCTTGGGTTTCTTGGTGGCCATCGAGGTCATTCTTCTTTCAATAGATCGTTCAGCAATTGCCGGCCATGGGGCCAGTCGCCCAGGCCGGATTCGCCGTTGAGGTGGCCGCCTCGACCTGCGTCGATGTAGCGGGCTCCCCAGTCGCCGGCCATTGCGCGCGAGCGCTCGGCAGCACAGTAGGGGTCGTCGTTGGCCGCGATCATGAGAGCGCGGAATGGCAAGGGTTGGCGCACGACCGGCGCCCAGCCCGGGATCAGCTCGCGCAGGTCCTCGCGCTCCAGATCGCCCGGCGCGACCAGCAGCGCGGCCGCCACCTTGTGCGTGTTGCGCGAATGCGCGGCCCAGGCGGCGACGAGGATGCAGCCCAGGCTGTGCGCCACCAGCGCGACCTGCCCCGGCGCAGCCAGGATCTCTTCTTCGAGGCGGGCCGACCAGTCACCACGCAAGGGGCGCATCCAGTCATGCTGCTCGACTCGATGATCGCCATGAACCGCCTCCCAGCGACTCTGCCAGTGCGGCGGGTCGCTGTCTTGCCAGCCGGGCAACAACAGGATTTTCGGGGCAGTCATCTGCTGCGAAATTGATAGCAAAAGAGATCGATCCGGCGGGCCTCAGAGGCCGTTCGGATCCTGGATCGCAACCGGCGGCGCATCCATCGGCTCCGGTGCGGGCACGGGCGAGGCGCCGGCCAGCGCGCTGGCCGGCGGCATCTTCTCGACCAGCTCCTGCGCAAAAGCAATGTAAGCCTGGCTGCCCCTGGCCGCCGGATCGAAGACCACGCCCGGTAGACCGTAGCTCGGCGCCTCGGCCAGCCGCACATTGCGCGGGATCACGGTGTCGAACACCTTCTCGCCGAAATGGGACTTGAGTTGCTCGCTGACTTGCTGCTGCAGCGTGATGCGCGGATCGAACATCACGCGCAGCAGGCCGATGATCTGCAAATTCTTGTTGAGATTGGCGTGCACCTGCTTGATGGTGTTGACCAGGTCGGTCAGCCCTTCGAGCGCGAAATACTCGCACTGCATCGGCACGATCACGCCGTGCGCTGTGCACAGACCGTTGAGCGTGAGCAGGCTCAGGCTGGGCGGGCAGTCGATCAGGATGAAGTCGTACTCGGCGCCGACGGCGGCCAGTGCGGTACGCAGGCGCTTTTCGCGTCGGTCGAGCGCGACCATTTCCACCTCGGCGCCGGCCAGCTCGCGGTTCGCGCCCAGCACGTCATAGCCGCATTTTTCGGACTTCACCCGTGCTTCGACCACGGAAGCGGACTCGAGCAGCACGTCGTACACCGTCGTTTCCAGCTGCCGCTTGTCGATGCCTGAGCCCATGGTGGCGTTGCCCTGGGGATCCAGATCGATCATCAGGACCCGTTGACCCACCTTGGCCAGTCCGGCGGCCAGGTTGACGGTGGTCGTGGTCTTGCCGACGCCGCCCTTCTGGTTCGCGATGCAGAAGATCTTCGCCATGCTATCTGGACACCGCCAGCTTGAGGCCGAAGGCGATGAGGAAGACGCCGGCGAGCTTTTCGAGCGTGGCCGAGATGCGGGGATTGGCGCGCAGGCGCTCCGCGAGGAAATGCGTGAGCAGCGTCGCGATCAGGCAATAGATGAAGGTCAGCACGGCGATGGTCAGTGCCATCACCGCGAAGGTCGTGAGCCCCTGGTGGCGAGCCGGGTCGACGAAGAGCGGGAAGAAGGCCATATAGAAGACGATCGCCTTCGGATTCAGCAGCGTGATCATCAAGGCCTGCCGGAAATACTGCTGCGGACGGATGTTCAGGACTGGCGCGGCGCCCGGCTTGGCCGTCAGCATCTTGAATCCCAACCAGGCGAGGTAGGCCGCACCCAGCCATTGGACGGCCTTGAACGCGGGCGGATAGGCGCCCAGCAAGGCGGCGACACCGGCCACGGCAGCCCACATCAGCATCTGGTCTCCGGCGATCAAGCCCAGGGCGGCGGCCAGTCCGCCACGGATTGCGCCCTTGCCGGTGGAGGTGATGATCGCCAGGTTCCCGGGTCCGGGAATCGCGAGAAATATGATGATGGCGACGACGAACGCGCCGTAGTCAGCGATGCCGAACATGAAATTGCCTTGGATGGGAGAGCGTCGAGTCTAAGCGAGGTCGACGCGTCGGGCGCCTGTCAAGAGGCAGCTTTTCGTGCCCAGACGATGCAGCGTTCGGCATCGAGGCCCGGAACGCTCAATTGTTCCACGTGAAACACATCGATTCCCGGCGGCAGCTCTGCCAATTCGTCGCTGGGCACCTTGCCCTTCATGGCCAACCAAAGCCCGCCGGGCGCCAGCAGGCGTATCGAGCCGGTGAAGAAATCAGGGAGCGAAGCAAAGGCGCGTGAACTGATGAGTTCGTAATTTCCGGCCAGCGATTCGACACGCGCGTGCACGCCTCGCAGATTGGGCAGCCCCAGCTCGGCCGCGACCTGTTGAACAAAGGCCGCCTTCTTGGCCACGGCGTCGAGGCAGCTGACATCGATGTCTTCGCGCAGGATCGCAATCACCACGCCCGGAAGACCAGCGCCGGCGCCGACGTCGAGCAGCTTCGCCCTCCCCGGCCACTCGCGGTTCAGCGGCCCGATCACCGACAGGCTGTCGAGCAGATGATGCGTCAGCACCGTCGTCGGATCGCGCAGCGCAGTCAGGTTGTAGACCTTGTTCCACTTGAGGATCAGCGCACCGTAGGCCAGTAGCCGTTCGCACTGGCGATCGCTCAGCGCGAGGCCGAGTTTGGCTGCGCCCTCGCGCAGCACCAGATCCTGGCTCATTCGTCGATCTGCTGCGGCTCGGCCGCTGCGTCTCGAGCGAACGCGCGATGACCGCCTTTGCGCAGGTGAATCATCAAGAGCGAGATGGCCGCCGGCGTCACACCGGAGATGCGCGAAGCCAGCCCCAGGGTTTCCGGACGATGCTTGCTCAGCTTCTGCCGCACCTCGAAACTCAGCGCCGCGACCTGGCTGTAGTCGAGGTCGGCCGGCAGCTTGAGATTCTCGAAGTGCGCCGCGCGCTCGACCTCGTCATGCTGCCGGTCGATGTAGCCGGCGTACTTGGCCGCGATCTCGATCTGCTCGATCTCCGATTCGCCCAGGGGCTGGTCCGAGCCGTACTTCCCGCCGTCCAGCGACATCAGCGAGGCGTAACTTACATTGGGCCGGCGCAGCAGGTCGCCCAGGTTGTACTCACGCTCGATCGCCTTGCCGAGCACGCGTTCGGACTCGGCTGCCGGCAGGTTCCTCGGATTCACCCAAATAGAACGCAGCCTCTCTGTTTCACGTGAAACAAGATCGCGCTTGCGCGAGAAGGCGTCCCAGCGCGCATCGTCCACCAAGCCCAGCTTGCGCCCGATCTCGGTGAGCCGCATGTCGGCGTTGTCTTCGCGCAGCTGCAACCGGAACTCGGCCCGGCTGGTGAACATGCGATAGGGCTCGGTCACGCCCTTGGTGATCAGGTCGTCGACCAGCACACCCAGGTAGGCTTCGTCGCGGCGGGGCATCCAGGCGGCCCCCTCTCTGCATTGCAGCGCCGCATTGATGCCGGCAAACAAGCCCTGCGCCGCCGCCTCTTCGTAGCCGGTGGTGCCGTTGATCTGCCCCGCAAAGAAGAGCCCCTGGATCGCGCGCGTCTCGAAGTTGCTCTTGAGTTCGCGCGGATCGAAGTAGTCGTACTCGATCGCGTAGCCCGGGCGCAGGATGTGGGCGTTCTCCAGACCCGCCATCGAACGCACCAACTGGTACTGGATGTCGAAAGGCAGGCTGGTCGAGATCCCGTTTGGGTAGTACTCGTTGGTCGTCAGGCCTTCGGGCTCCAGGAAGATCTGGTGGCTTTCCTTGTCCGCGAAGCGGTTGATCTTGTCTTCCACGCTCGGGCAGTAGCGCGGCCCGATGCCGTCGATCTTGCCGGTGAACATCGGGCTGCGGTCGAAGCCGGAACGGATGATTTCGTGCGTGCGCGCGTTGGTGTTCGTGATCCAGCACGGCATCTGCCGCGGGTGCATGTCGGCCCGGCCCATGAAGCTGAAGACCGGCATCGGCCCGGCACCGCCCGGCATGCCGTCGCCCGGTTGTTCGACGCACTTCGAGAAGTCGATGCTCCGCCCGTCCAGCCGCGGCGGGGTGCCGGTCTTGAGCCGGCCTTGCGGCAACTTCAGTTCCTTGAGGCGCGCCGACAGGCTGACCGCCGGTGGATCGCCGGCGCGGCCGGCCTGGTAGTTGTCGAGCCCGACATGGATCCGGCCGTCGAGAAAGGTGCCTGCCGTCAGCACCACCGCGCGCGCGCGGAACGCGATGCCGACCTGCGTGATCGCGCCGACCACGCGGTCACCCTCGATCATCAAATCATCGACTGCCTGCTGGAACAGCGACAGGTTCGGCTGATTCTCGAGCCGGCGCCGGATCGCGGCCTTGTAGAGCACGCGGTCGGCCTGCGCGCGCGTCGCCCGCACCGCCGGCCCCTTGCTCGAATTGAGGATGCGGAACTGAATACCGCCCTCGTCCGTCGCGATCGCCATCGCACCGCCCAGCGCGTCGACCTCCTTCACCAGGTGCCCCTTGCCGATGCCGCCGATCGAGGGATTGCAGCTCATCTGCCCCAGCGTCTCGATGTTGTGGGTGAGCAGCAGCGTGCGCGCGCCCATGCGCGCGGAGGCCAGCGCGGCTTCGGTGCCGGCATGGCCGCCACCGACGACGATCACATCGAATTCTTCGGGGTACAGCATGGAGAGTGGGGGCGCACATGCGCGTGCGCTCGCGGAAAGGGGCGCTAATTTTAATCGCGCACCGTGCTCCGTGCGGCGTGGAGGGGCAAGCCGGGCCCGGCTATTTGCCTGGGCCGATTGCTATCATTTTGATAGCAATCAAGGATTCGCCGGCGGTGGCCACCGGCGCCGGCTTCTCGATCCCGACCAGCTGCCCGCTGGGCTCGGGCTCGGCCGGCGGCGTCAGGCTTTCGTCCTGCAGTTCGCGCACGACCAGCGACTTGCCCGTCATGCGCACCGGCCCGAAGATGGTGCAGAAGGCGACGTCCTTCGCATCACGCCCCGTGCCCACGCGCACCAGGCGATCGACCGGCGCCATGCGCGTGGCATCGAACAAGACCCACCGCCCGCCCAGCCAGGCCTCGAACAGCGCATGAAAATCCTGCGGCGGCTCGTCGAACCACACATAGCCCACCACCAGCCGCGCCGGGATGTTGAGCGCGCGGCAGAAAGTGATGCCCAGGTGCGCGAAATCGCGGCACACGCCGGCGCGCTCGACGAAGACCTCGCGCGCGGTGGTGGTCGAGTCGCTGCTGCCCGGTTCGTAGGTGATGCTGTCGTGAATCCAGTCGGCGATGGCCTGCACGCGTCCGATGCCCGGCGGCAGGTCGCCGAAGAGCTGCTGCGCGCAGCGCGACATCAGGTCCGACTCGCAGTAGCGCGTCGGCATCATGTAGTGGAGGATCTCGTTGGGCACCTGGTTCACCGGCACTTCGGCCAGATCGGGCGGCACTTCCACGTGCGCGCGCTGGACGCTGGCGCGGTAGCGGATCTTCAGCGGCCCCTGCGGCGCATCGAAACGAATGAAGCGGTTGCCGCTGCCCTCGTCGCAGAAAACCTGCATTTCCACCGCCGGTTCGATCGCCAGATCCTCGCTGATCACAGTCTGTGCGCCGCTGCGCGCGGCCTCGATGTTGAGCAGCAAATGCGACGGCGCCTCGACCTCGTAGTCGAGCACCGTCTCCACGTTCGAGTAGTGCGTCAATCCAGCGCTTTCTTCACCGCGCCCACCCCGAGCGCCGCAAGAACGAGGAACACGACCGCCAGGATCAGGAACAGCCCGAACAGCACCTTCGCGATGCCGGCCGCGCCGGCCGCCACGCCGCCGAAGCCGAGGGCGCCGGCGATCAGCGAGATCACCGCAAAAATGATGGCGTACTTCAACATGAGCGAGCTCCTTGCGTGCGGTCATCCGCCCGCGGTGCCGGGAGCATAGAAAGGCGCGCCGGCCGGCCCGATAGTCGCCGCGCCCAAGGCCCCGTAGGACAAACGCGCTCGCGGCGAACCCGCTAGCATCGGCCTCGCGTCTGCAAGAAATAACGTTTCCCGAACATCCATTGGAGAGTTTTTCGCATGAAGCTGTATTACTCGCCGGGCGCCTGCTCGCTCTCGCCCCATATCGCGCTGCGCGAAGCCGGCCTCGCCTTCGAACCCGTGCTCGCCAGCACCAAGAGCCACAAGCTGCAGGATGGCACCGACTACTACGGCATCAACCCGCTCGGCTACGTGCCGATGCTCGAGCTCGACGACGGCACGCGCCTGCGCGAAGGTCCGGCCATCGTGCAGTACATCGCCGACCTCGCGCCGAACAAGAACCTCGCCCCCGCCAGCGGCACGCTCTCGCGCTACCGGCTGCAGGAGTGGCTCACCTTCATCGGCACCGAAATGCACAAGACCTACTCGCCGATGTTCAACCCCAACATGCCCGAAGAAGCCAAGGCCATCTTCAGGACCAAGCTCCAGTCGCGCTACGAGTGGCTCAACGGCGAGCTCGAAGGCAAGGACTACCTGATGGGCGAGCACTTCACGGTGGCCGACGGCTACCTGTTCACCGTCACCAACTGGACCAAGCCGACCGGCGTCGACATCTCGCCCTACGCGAATGTGCAGGCCTGGCATGCACGCATCGGCGCCCGCCCGGCCGTGCAGGAAGCCATGAAGACCGAAGGCCTGCTCAAGTAAGCAGCAGCGGCCGCTGCCGCGAGGCGAGCGCAGCCCCGGCCCACAGCGTGATCGCCGAGGCCACCAGGCCGCGCGCCAGGCCGCCCGGCCCGTCGGAGATCCAGCCGGTCACGGTGGGCCCCACGATCTGCCCCAGCGCGAAGATGATCGTGAAGGCGCTGATGCCGGTGGCCCATTGTTCGGCCGGCAGGTTGTGGCGCACCAGCGCGGTGGTGGAGGCCACCACCGACAGGAACACCGCGCCGAACAGCAGCCCCGAGACCAGCGTCACCGGCCACGCGGCGCTCAGCACCGGCAGCAGGGTTGCCATGCCCAGCAAGGCATTGAGCACCGCCTGCGGCTGGCCGCCATGAAAGCGATCCAGCAAGCCGGCCCAGAGCCGCGCCGAAGCCACGCAGGCGACGCCAAGCAGCGCATAGAACATCGTGATGTTCGCCGGGCTCGCGCCTTGCTCGCGCAGCAGCGCGATCACGAAGGTCATGTAGCCGATGTAGCCGGTGCCGAAGAGCGCATAGCCCGCGAGCGCCCAGCCGAAGCGACGTACTGCGCGCGCGGGCTGCGCGGCCGCCTCGTGCGCTGACGCCGGCGCAGCGGGTGCACGCGCCTCGCTCGGCATCGCATGCGCCGCGTACCCCAGCACGGCCGTCCCCGCGAAGCTCGCCAGCGCCAGCGCCCACCAGGCCCAGGCCCAGCCATGCGCTTCGCCCGCGGCAGCGTGCAGCACCGGCGGTACCAGCAGCGCCGACAAGGTGATGCCCAAGCCCGTGCCGCCGTAGTACAGGCCCAGCAGAAAACCTGCGCGCGACGGCTGCAGCGTCCCGAGCCGCGCCGCCAGCAGGCCGCCCGCGACGAACACCCAGGCGCTCGCCAGCCCGGCCAGAAAGCGCTGCAACAGCAGCGCCGAGGCCGAGGTGAAGAAGCCGCTGGCCGCCATGAACAGGCTGGCCCACACCGCACCCCAGACCAGCAGACGCAGCGGCCCGAGGCGCCGCATCAAGGCCGGCATCATCAATGCGCCCAGCAAATAGCCGGCCGCATTCGCGGTGTTCATCGCGCCGGCCAGCGTGTAGCTCCAGCCCAAATCCGCGCGCATCGGCGGCAGCAGCAAGCCATAAGAAAAGCGCGTGATGCCGAGCGAGACCGCGGCACCCATCGACAACGCAAGCGCGAGGCGCAGGGCCTGCGCGGGCGTGAGCGTGGCGGAATGCATCGTCATGGAGTGCGGGCATTCTGCTGCATCCCCTAGCAGCAAACCGACAACCCCGTGGCAGCGCGGTTGGGCGCGCCGGTTTACCGTTCGCGCTGTTCATCCACCCCAACAAGCAGAACCGATGTCCTCCCTCTTCGACCCCATCCAGGCCGGCGACCTGAAGCTGGCCAACCGCATCGTCATGGCGCCGCTCACGCGCAATCGCTCGCCCAACGCCGTGCCGCGCGATATCGCGGCCACTTACTACGCGCAGCGCGCCAGCGCCGGACTGCTGATCACCGAAGCCACCGCGATCAGCCAGCAGGGCCAGGGCTATGCCGACGTGCCCGGCCTCTACGGCAGCGAGCAGCTCGAAGCCTGGAAGCGCGTGACCGATGCGGTGCACGCCAAGGGCGGCAAGATCGTGGTCCAGCTCTGGCACGTGGGCCGGGTCTCGCACAACGAGCTGCAGCCCGATGGCGGCCAGCCGGTCGCGCCCTCGGCCATCACGGCCAAGACCAAGACCGTGCTGATCAAGGACGGCGTTCCCACTTACGTCGAAACCTCCGAGCCGCGCGCCCTCGACGCGGGCGAGCTGCCGGGCATCGTCCACGGCTACGCCGCCGCCGCGCGCAACGCCGTCGAGACCGCCGGCTTCGACGGCGTCGAGGTGCATGCCGCCAACGGCTACCTGCTCGACCAGTTCCTCAAGACCGGCAGCAACAAGCGCAGCGACGACTACGGCGGCAGCATCGGGAACCGCGCCCGCCTGCTGCTCGAAGCGACGCGTGCCGTGGTCGACGCGGTCGGCGGCGGCCGCACCGGCATCCGCATCTCGCCCGTGACGCCGGCCAACGACGTGCACGACGAGAATCCGCAGCCGCTCTTCGAATACGTCGTGAAACAGCTCGCCACGCTCAAGCTGGCCTACATCCACGTCGTCGAGGGCGCCACCGGCGGCCCGCGCGAGCTGGAAGACCGCCCCTTCGACTACGAAGCCCTCAAGGCCGCCTACCGCCGGGCCGGCGGCAAGGGCGCCTGGATGGTGAACAACGGCTACGACAAGCCGCTGGCCGAAGAGGCATTGAAGGAAGGCGACGACCTCGTGGCCTTCGGCAAGCCCTTCATCTCCAATCCCGACCTGGTGCGCCGCCTGCGCGAGGGCGCGCCGCTCAATCCCTGGGACAAGAACACCTTCTACGGCGGCGGCGCGAAGGGCTACATCGACTATCCGGCGCTGGGCTGATCGTCCCCGGGCGGGCTCGGCGCGAAGGCCACGCTGACCCGCAGCCCGCCCGCTTCGGACGCCTTGTCGAAGCGCAGCTCGGCGCCCAGCAGCGCGGCATGGCGCGCCACGATCGCGAGCCCGAGGCCGGCGCCCTGCCCCAGCTTCTGCCCGGCCGGTCCTTGCGACCAGCGCTGCATCAGGTCGCGCTGCACCTCGGGCGCAATGCCGGGGCCGTCGTCGACCACGCCGAGCGTGCGGCCCGCCAGCTCGACGGTGATGGTGCGGCCGCCGTAGCGCAGCGCGTTGTCGATCAGGTTGTCGAGGATGCCTTCGACGAGCGCCGCATTGGCCTGCACCGTCACCGGCTGGTCGAGACCCAGCGCGCCCAGATCCACGCCCTCTGCATCGGCGCGCGCGAGATGGCGCAGCACCGCCTGCTCCACCAGCTCGTCGAGCCGAAGCGGCGCGCGCTGCAGGCCGGTGCGGGCCTCGTCGGCCAGCGCCAGCGCGAGCAGCTGGTCGACCAGGTGGCTGGCGCGCGCCTGGCTGGCGGCGATGTGCTGCAGCTGTTCGCGCCACACGGCCGGGGCCTGCTGCGCGAGACCGTAGTCGGCCAGCGCGCGGATGCCGGCCAGCGGCGTGCGCAACTCGTGCGCCACGTTGCCCGCGAACTCGCGCTGCGCACGCACGCTGTGGCCCAAGCGCTCGAACAGGGCGTTGAGCGTCTCGCCCAGGCGTTCGAGCTCGCGCGAGCTGCGTGCCACCGGCACCGGTGCCAGGTCGTGGGCATCGCGTTGGTCCAGCGTCCGGCGCAGTTCGCCGAGTGGACGCAGCTCGCCTTCGATGCCGCGCCACAGCCACACGGCCAGAAGCGCCAGCAGCACACCTTGCGGCGCCAGCGAATAGAGCAGCAGCCGTTCGACCAGCGCGGCGCGGGCGCGCGTGGTCTGCGCGATCACGACGCGGAAGGCTTTGGGCGCGTCATGGTTCAACACCACGGCGCGCAGCGCTTGCCCCTCGTAGTTCACATCGGAAAAGCGATAGCGCGCGCCCTCCTCCGGCGCCGGTGCCTGCAGGCCCGCGTGGCCGGCGAGCCGCGAGCCGTCGGGCCGCAGCACCGCGAAGTAGACCTGCTCCGACTGGTCGAACAGCACGCTCGTGACCTCGCGCGGCGACAGCTGCAGCTGGATGTCGCGCTCGCCGGCCTCCACGTTGGCCGACACCGAATAGGCATCGTCGAGCAAGGCGCGGTCGAAGGCCTGCTCGGTGAAGTGGCCGGCCACCGCCACCGCGACCGCGGTGCCCACCAGCCAGGTCAGGGCCAGCGGCAGCAGCACGCGCCGCAGCACGCGCGAAGTGAGCGAAGGCGCGCCCGCCGACGCCCGGCGCGGCGCCGGCTTCACTCGGCCGCTTCCAGCAGATAGCCGATGCCGCGCAGCGTGCGGATCGCCGCGCCGCTGCCCGCGAGCTTCTTGCGCAGGCGCGAGATGAAGGCCTCCAGCGCGTTGTCGCCCAGGGCTTCATCGAAGCTCGACAGCTTGTCGGACATGGCCCGCTTGCTGACTGTGCGGCCCGGCGGACTCATCAGCTCCCACAAGACCTCGAACTCGCGCGCCGGCAGGTCCAGCGGCGCGCCGGCCACCGAGAAACGGCGCGCCTTGCGGTCGAGCCGCAGCCGGCCCAGCGTGGCGATGTCCTCGGTGCCCTGTGCGCGCCGCACCAGCGCCCGCAGGCGGGCCTCGACCTCGGCCAGGTCGAAGGGCTTGCCGAGGTAGTCGTCGGCGCCCGCATCGAGGCCGGCGATGCGCTCTTCGGTGCGATCGCGCGCGGTCAGTACCAGCACCGGCGTGCGGTCGCCGCGCGCGCGTGCGTGGCGCAGCACGGTGAGGCCGCTCGCGAGGCCGCTGGTCGGGCTGGCCGTTGCCGGCAGGCTGAGATCGAGCAGCACCGCATCGAACAGCTGCACGCGCCACAGGTGGTCGGCGTCCTCGGTATTCGCCGCCACGTCGACGCGGTGTCCGGCATCGCCCAGGCTGCGCAGCATCACGCCGCGCAGCACCGCATCGTCTTCGACCAGCAGGATTCGCATGGAAAGGGAAAAGAGAGTTCGTTACCGGGGCTTACCGCGGGCCGCAGGCGAGGATACGGCAAGGGACGAGCGCCCCTGTACTGGACATTGACAACGTGAGAAGGTTGACACTTGCGCATCATCCCCATGAAAGGAGCAACGATGAGCCAGAAATTCCAGGTCTTGGGCATGAGCTGCGCCCATTGCGCGAGCGCCGTGCAGAACGCGGTGCAGACGGTGGACCCCGAGGCGCAGGTCACGGTCGATCTCGAAACCGGCCATGTCGACGTGTTGAGCCATCAGCCGCGGCAGGACATCATCGTGGCGATCGAGAACGCCGGCTACCAGGCGCAGTGAACCCCGGCCCGGCCCGGATGCCGACCGGCGACACCGAGAACGCACGAAACAGTTGAATACTTTTGTTTCAAAGTGCAAAATATGCGCTGCATCCACCGTGAGCAAAGAGGCTTCCATGTTGTCGAATCTGCTGCCCTCATCGGTCCGCGAAGCTGCCTACCGGCGCAAGTTCCTGGACAACCGCGAAGAGAACCTGTTCATGGGTTCCTTCGAGAGCTTCGCCGCTGCCGAAGCCGGCGCGCCGCCCTCCAAGGCCATCGGATACGACAACGCCCCGGCGGACGCCTTCTACAGTCACCAGGTCGCTTTCTACGACTACCCCGGCCTGTTCTGGCTCGGCCGCGCGCTCGACGACGGCATGCGCAGCATCTTCGACCTGGGCGGCCATGTCGGCATCAAGTACTACGCCTTCCGCCGCATGCTCAACTACCCTGCCGACCTGCGTTGGACCGTCTGCGACGTGCCTAACGTGGTGGCGAGCGGCCGGGAGCTCGCGGTGCAGCGCGAGGCCAGCGCGCAGCTCGGCTTCACCACCGATTGGCGCGACGCGAGCGGCTGCGACGTGCTCTACGCCTCGGGCAGCCTGCAGTACCTGCCGACGCGCATGTCCGAGATCATTGCCGCGCTGCCCGTGAAGCCACGGCGCATCGTGCTCAACACGACGGCGGTGCATCCCGAGCGCACGCTCTACACGCTCAACAGCATCGGCTTCGCCGTCTGTCCCTACCGGATCCAGCACCACGACGAGCTCCTCGCCGAGCTCGCCGAATCCGGCTACAAGCGACGCGACGCCTGGCGCAACGAGGGCAAGCCGATCGAGGTGCCCTTCGTCGACGGCGGCGACAAGCCCTACTACGCGGGCTGCTGCTTCGATTTGCACTAGGCCGGCGCCGGGCCGCCCCAAGGCGGCCTGCACCCCCTCGGGGGGCAGCGAGTACACGAAGTGACGGAGCGTGGGGGCCAGCTAGGCGCTGCGCACCATCGACAAGATCTTGCCGGCATCGAGCGTGCGCGCCTTCTCCTGCATCGCAGGCAGGTAGCGCGTCTGCAGGCCTTGCGCTTCCTGCGTGACGCTCGCATACGCTTCCTTCAGCATCTGCATCGACAGCGTGCGGCCGCCTGCGTAGTAGCGCTTGGCGACATGGCCCAGCGCATAGGTGGTCGCGAAGCTCATGCCCGAGCTCACCGCCTGCTTGCCGAGGCCGCGCAGCATTCCGCCGCCGACCTTGCCGAGCAGGCCGCCCAGCAGCTTGCGGCCGGCCTGTTCGAGGTACTGCGAAGTCAGGCCGACGCCCACCGTGGCGAGGAAGTCCTTCACATGGCCGCTGTCGAGCTCGTGGCCGTGCGCGCGGCCGATGCGATAGACCAGCTTCATCTGCAGCGGGATGATGGCCATGGTCGAGAGCGTCTCGGGCAGCAGCTCGAGCGCGCCGTTCAGGATCGCGGCGTTGAGGATCGCCTGGTCGAGCTCGGCGTTGTCGACCGTGGCGGACGGCGCAGCAGCGGCAACGGCCGTCGACAGCGGCACCGCCGCGATCTCCTCGGCCTCCTTCGCGAACTGCTTGGCCGCCGGCGCATCAAGCCCGAGCGAAGTGCGCACGTCGGCGAGGAACATGCGCTCGGCCTCCGACTGCGTGCCGTCGGCATCGCAGACGCAGACCGCCATCTCGTAGGCGAGCTGCTTCGATTCGGAACTCTTCAATTCAGCAGCCACCGCAGGCAGCGAAACGCGCTTCATCAGCACGTCCTGGTAGAGCATCGGCAGCTGCACGCCGTCGGCCTCAGAGAGTCCTTCGGCAATGCGCTTGATCTCGGCGCGTTCGCGCTCGTGCTTCTCGCCGTCGACAAAGGCTGCCAGCAGGCTGAGGGTGACGATGGCCCGGGTTTCGGATGGGGTCACGGTGCGGTTCTCCAGAATGCAAGACCCTGTTCGTTCGAGCTGCGGCGCAAAGGTTCCGGCCGGCTACCATCCGGCCCATGCCCTTCAACCCCCGGATCCTGATCGCCGAAGACGAGTCGGGCATCGCTGACACCCTGCAGTACGTGCTCAAGACCGACGGCTTCGTGCCCGTCTGGTGCGCCACGGCCGAGGAGGCCATCGCGCAGTTCGCGGCCGATCCGCCCGCGCTTGCGATCCTGGACGTGGGGCTGCCCGACATGAACGGCTTCGAGCTCTTCAAGCGCCTGCAGGCCTTGAACCGCGAAGCCGGCGGCGCCGAGGTGCCGATGCTCTTCCTCACGGCGCGCAGCGACGAGATCGACCGCGTGGTCGGCCTCGAGCTCGGCGCCGACGACTACATCGCCAAGCCCTTCTCGCCGCGCGAACTGGTGGCGCGCGTGCGCACGATCCTGCGGCGCAGCGGGCGCGGCAATGGCGCCTCGATGCCGGCAACGCCCGTTGCACCGGCGGCCACTCCACCCGCCACGCCCTTCGCGCTCGACGCCGAGCGCATGCAGATCCGCTACTACGGCCGCCTGCTCGAACTCTCGCGCTACGAGTACGGGCTGCTGCGCCTGCTGATCCAGCGCCCGGGCCGCGTGTTCACACGCGACGAGTTGCTGCGACTGGTCTGGGACGATGCCAGCGACAGCTTCGACCGCACGGTCGACGCGCACGTCAAGACCCTGCGCGCCAAGCTGCGCGCCATCGCGCCGGAGGTCGAGCCGATCCGCACCTTGCGCGGCACAGGCTATGCGCTCAACGAAGAGCTGCCGGCGAATCGGAGATGAGCATCAGGCCGGCGCCGGGCCGCCCCAAGGCGGCCTGCGGCCCCCTCGGGGGGCAGCGAGGACACGCGGTGCCGAGCGTGGGGGCCATCCCTTGAGTCGCAGAACCCGCATCTTCATCGGCATCTTGCTGATCTACACGGCGGGCATCGCCTTCCTGCTCTACCGCGTGGTGTCCGACATCGACCCGCGCTACCGCGAGTCGGCCGAGGAGTCGCTGGTCGAGACCTCGCAGCTGATGGCCAGCCTGATCGAGCAGGACGTGATCGCCGGTGCGATCAACATCGCGCGGCTGGAGCCGGTGTTCCGTTCGGCCTACGCGCGCCAGTTCTCGGCCCAGATCTACAACCTGCACAAGAGCCGCGTCGAGCTGCGCATCTACGTCACCGACCGCAGCGGCCGCGTGCTCTTCGATTCGCTCGGCCGCAGCGTCGGCGCCGACTTCTCGAAGTGGAGCGACGTGAGCCGCACCCTGGCCGGCGTCTACGGCGCGCGCACTTCGCGCGACATCGAAGGCGACCCGATGACCTCCGTGATGTACGCGGCTGCCCCGATACGCTGGAACAACGAGATCGTCGGCGTGGTCAGCGTCGGCAAGCCGGTGCAAAGCTTCGGCCAGTTCGTCGAGGACGCACGCGCCCGCACGCTGTGGGTCGGCGTCGGCTCGGCCTTCGCGCTCTTGCTGCTGGCGCTCATCATGTCGGTCTGGCTGGTGCGGCCCTTCGGCCTGATCTCCGACTACCTGCGCTGGCTGCGCAGCCAGCGCAGCTGGAGCCTCGCGCGCATGGTGCGCCGCGCGGTCGATACGCTGCGCAGCGGCTTCGGCGAGATGCGCGACGCGCTGACCGGCCGCAGCTATGTGGCCGACTACGTGCAGACCTTCACGCACGAGATCAAGAGCCCGCTGTCGGCGATTCGCGGCGCGGCCGAGCTGTTGCAGGAACCCTCGATGCCCCAGGCCGAGCGCGAGCGCTTCCTCGCCAACATCGCAAGCGAGACCGAGCGCATCCAGGAGATCGTCGACCGCATGATGGAGCTGACGGCGCTCGAAACCCAGCGCGCGCTGGAGCGCAGCGAGCCGGTCGCGCTGGCGCCGCTGCTGCGGCAAGTGGCGGCGAGCGCCCAGGGCGCAGCGGCGGCGCGTGAGATCCGCCTGCATGTCGCGATCGACACCGAGGTCCGCGTCGAGGGCGATCCCTTCCTCTTGCGCCGCGCGGTCAGCAACCTGCTCGACAACGCGATCGACTTCTCGCCGCCGGGCGCCGAGGTCGCGCTCGCGCTGCACGCCGGCGCGCGCGAGGCCCGCATCACCGTGCGCGACCACGGCCGCGGCATTCCCGACTACGCGAAAGACAAGGTGTTCGAGAAGTTCTATTCGCTTGCGCGCCCGCACAGCCAGAAGAAGAGCACCGGCCTCGGCCTGGCCTTCGTGAAAGAGATCGCGGCGCTGCACCGCGGCCGCATCGAGCTTGCGAACGCGCCGCGCGGTGGCGCGCTCGCGACGCTCACGCTGCCGCTGGCGTCGCACTAAGGCTCTATCTGAAAAACTCGAGGATCCGGTTGCGTTCCTCCGGCGGCGGCATCGCGCTGACCGGCACCGCGGCGAGCGCCTCGGCCGGCGGCGTCGGGCCGGTCTCGATGCCCAGGCTGGTGATGCCGCGGCCCGGCGCGTAGTCGTCGTAGTACCACTCGCCGTCCACCTTCACCACGCCGTCGGGCGCCGGCAGCTCGGCCACCGGCACGCCCTGCAGCGCCGCCTGCATGTAGCCGGTCCAAATCGGCAGGCTCAGGCTGCCACCGGTCTCGCCGCGAACGCCCAGCTGGCGCGGCGTGTCGTAGCCGATCCAGGCAATGCCGACGCGGCTCGGCTGGAAGCCGGCGAACCAGGTGTCGATCGAATCGTTGGTGGTGCCGGTCTTGCCGTAGAGGTCGCGGCGCTGGAGCGCCTGATAGGCCTTGAAGCCGGTGCCGTTCGTGACCACGCTTTGCAGCAGCGAACGCATGACGAAGGCGTTGCGCTGCGGGATGGCGCGTGCGCTTTCGTCGCGCGCCGGCGGCTCGGCCTCGACCAGCACCTGGCCCTTGGGGCCGGTGATGCGCGTCACGAGCCAGGGGCTGACGCGATGGCCCCCGTTCGCAAAGACACCGTACGCGGCCGCCATCTGCATCGGCGTGACCGAGCCTGCGCCGAGCGCCATCGGCAGGTAGGCTGGATGCTTGGCACGCTCGAATCCGAAGTTGCCGATCCAGTCCTGCGCGTAGCGCGGGCCGATCGATTCGAGCACCCGGATCGTGACCATGTTCTTCGATTGTTCGAGCGCATGGCGCAGCGACATCGGCCCTCCGAAAGTGCCGTCGTAGTTCTTCGGCTCCCACGGTTGGCTTCCGGTCGCGCCGGCGTCGAAGAACAGCGGCGCATCATTGACGATGGTGCCCGGCGTGAAGCCTTTCTCGAGCGCGGCCGAATAGATGAAGGGCTTGAAGCTCGAGCCCGGCTGGCGCCAGGCCTGCGTCACGTGGTTGAACTTGCTCTTGCCGAAATCGAAGCCGCCCACCAGCGCCTTGATCGCACCGTCGCGCGGGTCGAGCGCAACGAAGGCGCCTTCGACTTCCGGCATCTGGACGATCTCCCACGTGCCCTTGGGCGTCTTCGCGACGCGGATCACCGCGCCGCGCCGCACGCGCACGTTCGGGGCCGCGCGCTGCGACAGGCCGGCCTGCGCGAGGCGCAGGCCCTCGCCCGCGATCCGCAGCTCGTCGCCGTTGGCGCGCACCGCGCTGACCTCCTTCGCGTCGGCCTGCAGCACCACGGCGGAGAGAACGTCATCGTTGTCGGGATGCTCGGCCAGGGCCTCATCGACGGCATCGTCGAGCTCGGCGGGATCGGCGGGCAGGTCGACGAAGCGCTCGGGACCGCGATAGGGCTGGCGCCGTTCGTAGTCCATGATGCCGCGGCGCAATGCCTTGTACGCCGCCGCCTGGTCGGCCGCGACGAGCGAGGTCGTGACCTTGAGGCCGCGCGTGTAGATGCTGCTGCCGTACTGCGCGTACATCAACTGGCGCACCGTCTCCGCCACGTATTCCGCATGCAGGCGCTTCGGCTCGGAAGGGTCGCGCAGATGCAGCACCTCCTTCTTCGCCTCCACCGCCTGCGCGGCGGTGATCGCACCGACTTCCTGCATGCGGTCGAGCACGTACAACTGGCGGGCCCGCGCGCGACGCGGATTCTTCAGCGGGTTGTTGGCATCGGGCGCCTTCGGCACACCCGCCAGCATGGCGGCCTCCGCGAGCGTGATGTCCTTCAAGGGCTTGCCGAAATAAACCTCCGAAGCCGCGGCGAAGCCATAGGCGCGGTGGCCGAGGAAGATCTGGTTCAGGTAGATCTCGAGGATCTGGTCCTTGCTGAGCCGCTCTTCGAGCCGGAACGCGAGCAGCGCCTCGTAGATCTTGCGCGTCAGCGTGCGCTCCGAGCTCAGGTAGACGTTGCGTGCCACCTGCTGCGTGATGGTGGACGCGCCCTGGCGCGTGCCATGCCGCAGGTTCGCGAGCACCGCGCGCAGCAGGCCCTTGGCATCGACGCCACCATGCTCGTAGAAGCGCGCATCCTCGACCGCGACCACCGCGTCCTTCAGCGACCGGGGCATGTCGGCGATCGGGATGAGCTGGCGCCGCTCTTCGCCGAACTCGCCGATCAGCACGCCGTCGGAAGTGAAGACCCGAAGCGGCAGCTTGGGCCGGTAGTCGGAAAGCTCCGAGACATCCGGCAGCTTCGGATCGATCACCGCCACGGCGATGCCGGCAGCGCACAGCAGCGCGACCGCGCCGCCCGCCGCCACGGTCGCGCTCCAGAACAGAAGGCGTCGCAAGCCGGGCTTCATGACTGCGCTCCGGCAGCGGCGACAGTCTTGCCGCCTCCGGTCGACAAGGCATACCAGTCGACCTTGCGCGTCGCCAGCATCAGCACGGCGAGCATGCCGAAGATCAGCAAGGCGCCGAGCAGCAGCGCGTTGCTCTCCGACGCAAGCAGCCCGTAGAGCGCGCCGTAGAGCAGTGCCACATAGGCGCCGAAGGAGGCGCCACGCCGCCAGCCGCCCAGCACCGCGCTGAAGTACACCGCCAGCAGCAGCACGCTGGCACCCGCCGCGCCGGCGTAGGCCAGCCAGAACGCCACCTTTTCGGACAGCGCCAGGAGGAGCAGGAAGAACAGCGCGATCGAGAGACCGACGAGCCCGTACTGCACCGGATGCAGACGCAGCTTGCGGAACAGCTCGAACATGAAGGCCGCCATCAGCACCAGGCCGATGAACAGGAGGCCGTACTTCACCGCCCGCGTGGACATCGAATAGACGTTGAGCGGCTGCGCGAGCGAGACGTCGAAGCTCTGCAGCGCTGCAGGCGCATTGGCGCTCTTCATGCCGCCGCGCACTTCCTCGCGCGCCGAAGTCACGAGCGAGGAGACGCGCCAGCGCGCATCGAAGCCCTGATCCGTCACGGTGCGCTCCGAAGCCAGGAAGCGGCCCCCGAAGCTCGGATGCGCCCAGGGCGATGTCAGATGCGCCGTGGTCTCCTCGCCGATCGGCACCATCAACAGCTTCTCCTGACCGACCAGCCCGAGCTTGAGCTGGAAGGGCAGCGGCTGCTTCGCCTGCCATGCCGCCAGCGCGCTGCCTGCGAGCGGCGCATGAATGCCGCTCGCAAGCCAAGCCTCGTCGGCCAGGCCCGGCAGGCGCTGCTGGAAGCGCAGCGTCTCGGCGCCGACCTGCAGCGCGGGCGAACCGTCGAGCCCGCGCAGGTCGCTGACGTTGAAGGCCACGTACGGCGGCTTGAACTCGATCGTCGAACCCTTCTCGCTCGACGGCACCACGGCCGGATCGAAGGCCGCGAAGGCGCCGGCCAGCGACGCGTTCAGCGTGTAGAAGGGAATCCTGAAGATCCCGCGATAGCGCTCCTGGGGCGCCAGGCTGCCCTCGATGTGCAGCTTGTCCGGAAAGAGCAGGTGCGCCAGCTCCTTGCTGCGCCCTTCCTGGCCGACGATCCGCCCCTGCGCGTCGCGCAGCGGTTCCATCCAGCGCTCCACGTAGGGCACGACCAGCAAGGGCCCGATCACGGTTTGTGCGCCCGCATAGGTGGCGGCGAGCTCCTGCGCTGCCTCCTGCTGGCTGTGGCCGCGCTCGCGGTTGAGCGATTCGATCTGGCCGAGCGGGATGCACAACAGCAGGGTCAGGGCCAGGAGGCCGAAGACCTTGAGCAGCACGGAATTTCGAAGTGTCTGAAGCATGAGGGTTCTCTCCTCGTCGATGACGATGCGGCGATGCTCGCGCCGCGATCCGAAGCGCATATGAAGTGCGGCCTCCCGCGCACTTCACACGGACTTCACACGGCGCTTTTCGCTTCAAACAGGCTTCCAACTGTCTTCGAGTCCGCGCTCGACAGTGGCTGCCGTGCACCGTTGCACGACCACCGGATCACCACCATGGAAGCCACCACAACCCGTCCCGGCCGCTGGCTCTGGCTCGCGACACTGGGTCTCGCAAGCACTTGCTTCTTGCTGCTCGTCGCCCGGCCGCTGCATGCGCAGGAAGCGACCGGCCCGCGCCTGAAGACCGAGAGCCCCTACTTCTCCGTGAAGAGCGACGACCCTTCGATCGACCGCCTGCCGCTCAAGAGCACCGAGGTCGACGTCAAGATCTCGGGCGTGATCGCCGACGTCCGCGTCACGCAGACCTACCGCAACGAGGGTTCGCGCGCGATCGAGGCGAAGTACGTGTTCCCGGGTTCGACCAAGGCCGCGGTCGGCGGCCTCAACGTGCGGCTCGCCGACCGTCTGATCACCGCGCAGATCCGCGAGAAGCAGCAGGCGCGCATCGACTACGACAACGCGAAGAAGGAAGGCAAGACCGCCGCGCTGCTGGAGCAGCACCTGCCCAACGTGTTCCAGATGAACGTCGCGAACATCCTGCCGGGCGACGACGTCAAGGTGGAGCTGCGCTACACCGAACTGCTTGTGCCGCAGGCGGGCAACTACCAGTTCGTGTTTCCGACGGTGGTGGGGCCGCGCTACAACAGCCCGCAGTCGCAGAACAGGGATGCGAAGTGGGTGGCGCAGCCGACGCTGCGCGAAGGCGTGGCGCCGAACACCGCGTTCAAACTGAAGGTCGCGCTCGACACGCCGCTCGGCATCAAGGAAATCCGCTCGGCCACGCACGCGATCGACATCCGCAAGAACAACGACGACCAGCACGCCGACGTCGCACTTGCGCAGAGCGGCGAGCCCGCCAACAACCGCGACTTCGTGCTCGACTACCGGCTCGCCGGCGAGAAGATCGAGTCGGGCCTCATGCTCTACAAGGGCCAAGGCGAGAACGCGGAGAACTTCTTCCTCGCGATGGTCGAGCCGCCCAAGTCGGTCGCGGCCAATGCGATCTCGCCGCGCGACTACATCTTCGTGGTCGACATCTCGGGCTCGATGCACGGCTTCCCGCTCGACACGGCCAAGGTCGTCCTCGAAAGACTGATCGGCGGGCTGCGTCCCAGCGACACCTTCAACGTGCTGCTGTTCTCGGGCAGCAACAGGATGCTCTCGCCGCAATCGGTGCCCGCGACGCGTGCCAACATCGAGCAGGCGTTGTCCACCATCAAGAACTACAACGGCAGCGGCAGCACCGAGCTGATCCCGGCGCTAAAGCGCGTCTATGCCGAGCCCAAGGCCGAGAACGTGTCGCGCACCGTGGTGATCGTGACCGACGGCTACGTGACGGTCGAGCGCGAAGCCTTCGAACTGGTGCGCAAGAACCTCGGCCGTGCCAACGTCTTCGCCTTCGGCATCGGCAGCTCGGTCAACCGCCACTTGATGGAAGGCCTGGCCCGCGCCGGCATGGGCGAGCCCTTCATCATCACCGACCCGATCCAGGCACCGGAGCAGGCGGCGCGCTTCCGCCGCATGGTCGAGTCGCCGGTGCTCACCAATGTGAAAGCCACCTTCGGCGGCCTCGACGTGTACGACGTGGAGCCGCAGGCGCTGCCCGACGTGCTCGGCGAACGCCCGGTGATCGTGTTCGGCAAGTGGCGCGGCGAAGCCAAGGGCCGCGTCATCATCGAAGGCCTGAGCGCCGACGGCCCTTACCGTCAGGAAGTGCGCATCGACGACGCGACGCGCCAGGATGCCGCCGCGCTGCGCAGCCTCTGGGCCCGCCACCGCATCGCGAGCCTGAGCGACCAGGAAGCGCTGGAAGGCGGCGACGCCTTCAAGCAGCGCATCACCGATCTCGGCCTGCGCTACGGCCTGCTCACGCAGTACACCAGCTTCATCGCGGTCGACAAGGTGGTGCGCAACATGGCGCCGCAAGACGCCACGAGCGTCGACCAGCCGCAGCCGTTGCCCAAGGGCGTGAGCGAACTGGCGCTGGGCCAGGGCCAGAGCCTGGGCGCCGCAGTGCCGAGCACGCCCGAACCCGAAACCCTGGGCGCGATCGCGGTCGTGCTCTCCATGCTGGCCATGCTGCGCCGCCGCGCACGCCGCCACGACGCACGCCGGTACACAGCTTGAGGACCGCGCGATGACCCTCGCTCAGCTCGCCCAAACGCATCCCCGCGTCTTCGACTGGGGCATCCAACTCGACCGCGCACCGGCCGCCGCCTGGCTGGCGCTGCAGGCCGCCGCGCTGACGCCGACCTGGCTCTGGATGGCCCGGCGCCTGCGCGACGGCTCCGACGATCCGCTGGGCCTGCTCTCGCTCGCGGCGCTGGCCGTGCTGGCCTGGAGGCTTCGGCATTCGCTGCGCGCCGCGCCCCGGCTCGGCTGGCTCGCGCTGGCCAGCGCCGGCACGCTGGCCGCGACCTTGCTGCGCACCGGGCCCGGCGTGATGCCGGCGCTGCCGCCGCTCGCCGCCGGCCTGATCGCCGTGCTGGCGCTGGCCGCAGGCCTGCTGGCCTTCTTGCCCAAGCGCGTCGCAGCCCTGCCGGTCGTCGGCCTGGCGGTGCTCGCACTGCCGCTGCTCTCATCGCTGCAGTTCTATGCCGGCTACCCGCTGCGCGTGATCACGGCCGAAGCCAGCCGCTGGCTGCTGGCGCCGGGTTTCAGCATGGCGCGCGAGGGCACCAGCCTTCTCGTCGACGGCCGGCTGGTGATCGTCGACGCACCCTGCTCCGGCGTGCAGATGGTCTGGCTCGGCTACTTCACGGCCTGCGCGGTGGCCCTCTGGGCGCGCCGCGGCGACTGCGGCTTCCTGGCCCGGCTGCCGGCCGTGGGGCTGTTGGTGATGGGCGGCAACATCCTGCGCAACAGCGTGCTGGTCGGCTTCGAAGGTGCGGGGCTCGCGCTCGCGCCCTGGCTGCACGAGGCGCTCGGCCTGTCCGTGCTCGCGCTGGTGTGCGGCGGCATCGCGTGGGTGATGGCACCGGCGCGCCGGCCGCAGGAGCGCTTCGTCCCCGCCGCCATCCCCGGTCTGATCACTTCCGCAGGAGGTCGCCGTGTCGACACCGCTCTTTCTTGAACGCTGCTTCGCCAACCGTTTCGTCAACCGCATCGCGCACAAGGCGGTCTTCGCCTTCGTCATGGGCCTGTGCCTCCTCTGGTCGGCCGCCTTCGCGCTGCGTCCGCAGGCCGCGCCGGCCATGGCCGCGGCCTTTCACGAGTGGCCCAGCCAATGGGACGGCGCCGCACTGCGCCCGCTGGCCCTGAGCGAGGTCGAGCAGCGCTTTGCCGAGCGCTTTCCCGGCGCCATCGCACGCCTGACCGACGGCCGACAGACGCTGGTGCTGCGCGAGGTCAACACGCCCACCCGCATGCTGCACCCGGCCGCCGACTGCTACCGCGCGCTCGGCTATCGCATCGAGCAGACGCTCCTTTCGCGCGATGCCCAGGCCCGACTGTGGCGTTGTTTCGTCACCGAGGGCCCCGGCGCGCAAAAGTTGCGCGTTTGCGAGCGCATCGTGGACGCCGAAGGCACGGCTTTCACCGACACTTCAGCCTGGTACTGGGCCGCAGTAAGCGGCCGATCCCACGGACCCTGGCAGGCTGTGACCCTGGCAAGACCGATCGAGTGAGAGACATTTCTTGAAGAAAGCGCTGCTCTACCTGTTTTTTGCGTTTCTGGCGCTGGTGCTGACGGCCGCGGTGGCCATCTACCTGGTCGTGAAACTGGCGCTGGCGCCCGGCCCCGACGAGTGGCCGACCCGCGTCAAGACGGGCCCCTTCAGCCTCAACGTCGGCGTTCCCACGGCGATCCGCCTCGCCACCTCCTCGTGGTTCGCGCCCTGGCTCGACGGCCGTTCGCTCGACACGCGCCATGGCGTCATCCGCTTCGGCTGGAACGAGCCCACCACCACGCTCGAACTGCGCTGCGAGCCCTGCAGCGCCTCGGTGCCGGCGCTCGGCAGCGCGCCGATCCGGCTCGACAGCCTGCGCATCACGGCGCGGCGCGATGCCGGTTCGCTCAACGGCATGCTCGAAGCGGCGCCGGCCGCGACCACGGTGTCCACCGTCGCAGGCGACAACGTGCTGCGCGCTCGCTGGGACGGCCGGCTCACGCAGAAGACCCTGCAGCTCCACATCGATGCGCCCGAGGCGCCGATCGCGCGCTGGTACACGGTGCTGGCGCCCGGCCTGCCCGAGCTGCAGCGCGCCCGCATCGGCGGCACGCTGGGCCTGCGCGCGCAGGTCGACCTGCCGGCCGGCAGCTTCTCGCTGCATCCGCGCATCGAGCAGTTCACGGTCGAGGGCCTGGGCACCGAGGCCATGCTCAACGCCCGCAGCAGCTGCGGCGCGCCCGCGCGGCTGGCCAACGACAGCTGGCTCGCGCGCGCCGTGATCGCGGCGGAGGACCAGCGCTTCTTCACCCACCCCGGCTACGACCTGGCCGAGCTCACCGCCTCGATCGAAGCCAACCAGAAGGCCGGCCAGGTGGAGCGCGGCGGCAGCACGCTCACGCAGCAGCTCGCGCGACTGGTCGCGACCGGCGGCGAGCGCAGCGCCGACCGCAAGCTGCGCGAGCTGCTCTATGCGGTCGAGATGGAGCAGACCCTGGGCAAGGCGCGCATCCTGCAGCTCTACCTCGACAACGCGCCCTGGGGCCCCAATCTCTGCGGCGCCGAGGCCGCCGCGCGCCGCTACTTCAAGCGCAGCGCGCGCAACCTCGAGCCGGCCCAGGCGGTCTGGCTGGCCGCGATGCTGAACAACCCGGGCCTGGCGGTCGAGAAGTGGCAGCGCGACGGCAGGATCGACGGCGAACGCGCCAAGTCGGTGGCCGAGGGCTTGCGCGGCATCACGCGGCTCCAGCGCGAGGCGCTGATCCGGAACGTGACCAACGCGCGCTTTGCACCACCCTGAAGCGACCCGCTGTAACGCTCAGCTTCGCGCGAACCGGAGCAAGGGCGCCACCTCGCCCGCATCGGCGGCCCGCAGCGCGTCGAGGTAACGGGTGCGCGGGTCGCCGCTTCCAACCAGCGAGTTGCTGCCCCAGGTGAAGCGCGGACGGGCAAGCCGCAGCACCAGCTCATCGGCCGTCAGGCGCGCGTGGCGTCCGTTGCCGTTGGGGAAGGCATGGATCGATACCAGCCGGTGGTGGAAGCTCACGGCCGTGCTTCGGTGTTCGACCTGGTAGCGCGTGTTGTCGAGCAGGTCGCGCAAGCGCATCGAAACCTGCGTCCAATCGACGCCGATGTTCTTGTTGCTCGAGCGCAGAGTGCCCGCCCACGCCCAAGTCAGGTCGAACATCTTGCGATGCAGATCGCGAACGAAGCCTTCGTCGAGCAGTTCGCGTATTCGCTGGCGTGCCGCCCAGCGCACACCCTGCAGGATGTTGGCTTCTTCCCATGCGTTGAGGTCGGCCTGGGTGGCGATGTGTGCGGGAATGAGGCCTCGTGCTTCGTCTGGACCCAGGGGTGTCGCCCCCTCCGCGTCCACGAACGCCGTCACCACAGCTCCCGCCGCGAACCCTGAAGCAGTTCCCTGGCCGGAAGGTCGCCTTGAACGTCGCTCATCGCTTCCCCTACTTTCTGGTCTTCCAGGGACATCGAGTGCGAGACCGGGTACATGCGCTCGCGCGCGACCTCGAGTGCACGGTCCTGCAGCTGCTGCGAAAGGGATGTCCGGGGGACCAGCGCGTACTTGAGCTCGCAGTCGAGTGCCTGCGCGAGCTTGCGCACACCCGCAGGGGTCAGGCCAAGCCGGCGCGCGAGCGCAGCCCCGCTCATGCCCAAGGCTTCGCGAATCGCCTTCGCCCAGCCGGCGGGCGGCGAGGGAGGAAGAGCCGCTTCTCTCCACGAAATGGCCGCGATGACCGGCGCACCAAGTCGGCGCACGGGCGTTCTGCGAAGACCTGGGGCCGCTGGCACATGTCTTGCGAAGTCGGCATCAATGGATGCTGTCACCGCCCTCCCGCCCGCAGCCGTTGAAATCGTCGCGCTCTCCAAGCGCTATGCCTCCGGCGCACCGCCGGCGGTGGACCAGATCGATCTGCGCATCGCCAGCGGCAGCTACTGCTGCCTGCTCGGCCCCTCGGGCTGCGGCAAGAGCACCACGCTGCGCATGGTCGCTGGGCACGAGTCGGTGTCCGGCGGCGACATCCTGCTGGACAACCGCAACATCACCAACCTGCCCGCCGCGGCGCGCGGCACCGCGATGATGTTCCAGAGCTTCGCGCTGTTCCCGCACCTCTCGGCGCTCGACAACGTGGCCTTCAGCCTCAAGATGAAGGGCGTCTCCAAGACCGAGCGCCACAAGCGGGCGGCGAACCTGCTCGAGCGCGTCGCCATGGGGCACCTGGCCGAGCGCAAGCCGGGCGAGCTCTCGGGCGGCCAGCAGCAGCGCGTGGCGCTGGCGCGGGCGCTCATCACCGAGCCGCGCGTGCTGCTGCTCGACGAGCCGCTGTCGGCACTCGACCCTTTTCTTCGCATCCAGATGCGCGCCGAACTCCGGCGCTGGCAGAAGGAGCTGGGCCTTACCTTCATCCATGTCACGCACTCGCAGGAGGAGGCGATGGCGCTGGCCGACACCATGGTGGTGATGAACCACGGGCTGATCGAGCAGGTCGGCTCGCCGCACCAGGTCTACAACCATCCGGCCAGCGAATTCGTCGCGCGCTTCATGGGGGGCCACAACGTGCTGGACACCCCCGAGGGACTGATCGCGGTGCGCAACGACCACATGCAGATCGCGCCCGCCGGCGCCAACGGCGAAGCCGGCCTCGCAGCCCACGTGACGGACGTCGAATACCAGGGCACCTACGTGCTGATGGGCCTCAGGCTCACGGGCGTGGCGCCGGAGCGCAGCGGCGTCTCGGTGCTGTTGTCGGAGAAGGCCTTCGGCATGCATCCCTATGCGGTCGGCGACGGCGTGTGCCTTTCTTGGTCGCCGGCCGATGCGCGTCCCCTGGGCCCCGGCGCCGTCCGCCCCAAGGGCGAACCGCCCGCCGGGCCGGTGTCGCGGCCTGCGCCCCTGTCCGCACTCGCGGCGATGGCGGCCTGATCGCCGCCGCTCATTTGTCCAGATTCATCACCGCACCATCAGGAGCCAAACCATGTCCGAACCGATCGATTCATCCACCAACAAGGGCGTACAGCGCCGCACCCTGCTCCAGGGCACCGCGGGCATCCTGGCGGCCGGCGTGTTCCCCGCCATCCACGCGCAGGAGAAGATCGTGCTGCGCTACCTCGGCACCGCCGTCAACCAGGACAAGGCGATCGCCGAGAAGTTCAAGGCAGACACCGGCATCGAGATCCAGTACGTGGCCGTCACCACCGACGACGTCACCAAGCGCGCCGTCACTGCGCCCAACAGCTTCGACCTGATCGACACCGAGTACTTCTCGCTCAAGAAGATCGTGCCCACCGGCAACCTGAAGGGCATCGACACCAGGAAGATCAAGAACGCCGACAAGATCACCTCGCTCTTCACCAAGGGCGAAGTGGCCGGCAAGAAAGTGGGCGACCAGGGCACCGCGCCCAAGAAGGTGATCTTTCTCGAGGGCGAGAAGAGCAAGGTGTTCGCGAAGTCGCCGACCCAGTTCATGTCGCTGATCCCGACCGTCTACAACGCCGACACGCTGGGCATCCGCCCCGACCTGATCAAGCGCCCGATCGAATCCTGGGCCGAGCTGCTGAACCCCGAGTTCAAGGGCAAGGCCGCGATCCTGAACATCCCCTCCATCGGCATCATGGACGCGGCAATGGTTGTGGAGTCCAAGGGCATCCACAAATACGCCGACAAGGGCAACATGACCAAGGCGGAGATCGACCTGACGATCAAGACCTTGATCGAAGCCAAGAAGGCCGGGCAGTTCCGGGCACTGTGGAAGGACTTCAACGAGTCGGTCAACCTGATGGCCTCGGGCGAGGTCGTGATCCAGTCGATGTGGTCGCCCGCCGTGACGGCCGTGCGCACCAAGGGCATCGCCTGCAACTTCCAGCCGCTCAAGGAGGGCTACCGCGCCTGGGCCGCCGGCTTCGGCCTGCCGGCCACGCTCTCGGGCAAGAAGCTCGATGGCGCCTACGAGTTCATCAACTGGTTCCTCGACGGCTGGGCCGGCGCGTATCTCAACCGCCAGGGCTACTACAGCGCCGTGCTCGAGACCGCCAAGGCCAAGATGGAGTCCTACGAGTGGGCCTACTGGATGGAAGGCAAGCCCGCCACGCAGGACATCAAGAGCCCCAACGGCGACCTGCTGGCCAAGACCGGCTCGGTGCGCGACGGCGGCAGCTACGAGCAGCGCATGGGCGGCATCGCGTGCTGGAACGCAGTGATGGACGAGAACGAGTACATGGTGAGGAAATGGAACGAGTTCGTTGCAGCGTGAGGGGTTTGACTCCCTCTCCCTCTGGGAGAGGGCGGGGGTGAGGGCCAGCAGCGCCCATCACCTGCCCTCACCCTAGCCCTCTCCCAGAGGGAGAGGGAACAAAACCATGAACCCATCGGCAACTGCAACGAGCATTCAGGCCATCAAGCCTTGGTGGCAGGCTGCGCCCTTCGCGCTGGTCTTCCTGCTCTTCTTCCTGATCCCGCTGGCGCTGATCGCGATGGTCAGCCTCTGGAACTTCAACGAGTACGAGCTGATTCCTGCAATCACGCTGCGCAACTACGCGAGCATCTTCGAAGGCTGCTCGCACCTCACGGACAACGGCGACTTCTGCGTCACGCTCTCCACCTACCTGAGCACGCTCAAGTTCTGTCTCCTGGTCTGGGGCATCACGCTTGTCATCGGCTTCGCGGTCGCCTACTTCCTGGCCTTCCACGTGCGCTCGCCGGGCATGCAGACCCTGCTCTTCGTGCTGTGCACCGTGCCCTTCTGGACCTCGAACGTGATCCGCATGATCTCGTGGGTGCCGCTGCTCGGGCGCAACGGGCTCGTCAACCAGGGCCTGGTGGGGCTGGGCCTGGTCGACGCGCCCGTCGAGTGGCTGCTGTTCTCGAACTTCTCGGTGGTGCTGGCCTTCGTGCATCTCTACACGATGTTCATGATCGTGCCGATCTTCAACTCGATGATGCGCATCGACCGCTCGCTGCTCGAGGCCGCGAGCGACGCCGGCGCCTCCGGCTGGCAGACGCTTTGGAACGTGATCGTGCCGCTCTCGCGAACCGGCATCCTGATCGGCTCGATCTTCGTCATCACCATCGTGATGGGCGACTTCGTGACCATCGGCGTGATGGGCGGCCAGCAGATCGCCTCCGTCGGCAAGATCATCCAGGTGCAGACCTCCTACCTGCAGTTCCCGCTCGCGGCGGCCAACGCGATGATCCTGTTGGCGGTGGTGCTGATGATCATCTGGGGCCTGACGCGCCTGGTCGATATCCGCAAGGAGCTCTGACGTGAGCGCAAGGATCGGCGAGCAGCGCAGCGCAGGCTTCTGGCCGCTGGCCATCGTCTTCGCACTCTTCGTGCTCTTTCTCTACGGCCCGATGATCACGATCTTCGTGCTGAGCTTCCAGGGCCCCGAAGGCGGCCTGACCTTTCCGCTGCGCGGCGTCTCGCTGCACTGGTTTTACAAGCTCGCCGAAGGCCTGGGCACGGTCGACATCGGCGCGGCTTTCCGGCGCTCGCTGATGCTGGGCGCGGTGGTGATGCTGTTCACCGTCGTGCTCTCGGTGCTCGCGGGCCTCGCCTTCCGCAAGAAGCTCGCGGGCGGCAACGCGCTGTTCTTCGTCACGGTCGCGAGCCTGATCATGCCGTCGATCATCGTGTCGCTGGGCATCGGGCTGCAGTTCCGGCTGCTCGACAGCGGCATCAAGGGCGCGCTCGGGGCGGCGGGCGCCGACGGCATGCTCGAGAACTACGGTACCGCGCTGGGCCTGCTCAGCTCGGCGCTCGGCGCCCACCTGACCTGGACGCTGCCCTTCGGCCTGCTGATCATGTTCGCGGTCTTCAATCGCTTCAACCCGGCTTTCGAGGAAGCCGCGCGCGACCTCGGCGCCACCCCCTGGCAGAGCTTCTGCCACGTGGTGCTGCCGCTGATCGGGCCGTCCGTGGTCGGCATCGGCATGTTCGGCTTCACGCTTTCGTGGGACGAGATCGCGCGCACCTCGCAGGCCATTGGCGACGTCAACACGCTGCCGCTCGAACTCCAGGGCCTGACCTCGACCGTCACCACGCCATCGATCTACGCGCTCGGCACGGTCACCACCGTGGTCTCCTTCATGGTGATGGCGCTTGCGCTCGGTTCCGCCGCCTGGCTGCGCCGGCGCGCTACACGGCGGCGCTAATGCCCCGCCTGCTCGTCATCAATCCCAACACCTCGGCGACGGTGAGCGCGCTGCTGCAGCGCCACGTGCAGAACGAAGTGAGCCCGGCCTTGAAGGTGCACACCGTCACCGCCCGCTTCGGCGCGCCCTACATCGCCAGCGAGGCCAGCTACGCGGTGGCACAGCACGCGGTGCTCGATGCCTGGGCCGCAGCGCTGGCGCGCGGCGAGCGGCCCGACGCGGTGCTGATCGGCTGCTTCGGCGATCCGGGCCTGTTCGCCCTGCGCGAAGCCTGCAGCGTCCCGGTTGGCAGCCTCGCGGAAGCGGCCTTCGCGGCCGCGGCCCGGCACGGGCGCTTCGCCGTCGTGACGGGCGGCGAGCGCTGGCGGCCGATGCTCGAGCGCCTGGCCCTGGCGCTCGGTCACGCGCCCTCGCTCGCCGGCATCCACACGGTGGCTGCGAGCGGCGCCGAGCTCGCCGCCGACCCGGCAGGCGCCCACGCGCTGCTCGCCGAAGCCTGCCGCGAGGCGGCAGCGCGTTTCGACGCGCAGGCCGTGATCCTGGGCGGTGCCGGGCTGGCCGGCATGGCCGCCGCCATCGCGCCCGAGCTTGCAGTGCCTTTGATCGACAGCGTGAGCGCAGGCGCGCGCTGGGCGATCGAGGCCGGGCGCGCAGCAGCTGGGCCGCGGGCGGCCGGCCCCGAGGTGGCTTGGCAAGGCGTGTCCTGGGAGCTCGAGGCGCTGAACGGGCGGCAGCCCCACCCCTGACGCGGTCTCCGCTCCGTGCCAACATGGGTTGCATGAGCACCTCCAAGACCACCACCCATGCCGTCGAACCTGCCGCGCTGGCCAGCCCGCGCGGCATCGACCAGATCGTCGCCGGCGTCTCCACCAGCGATGGCGACGGCGTCAAGCTCACGCGCGTGCTGAACCAGACGCTGCAGCAGCGGCTCGATCCCTACCTGATGCTCGACGCCTTCGGCAGCGACAACCCGGGCGACTACATCGGCGGCTTTCCGAGCCACCCGCACCGCGGCTTCGAAACAGTGACTTACATGATCGCGGGCCGCATGCGACACCGCGACAGCGAGGGCCATGAAGGCCTGCTGGAAAACGGCGGCGTGCAGTGGATGACGGCCGGCCGCGGCCTGGTGCACAGCGAGCTGCCCGAACAGGAAGAAGGGCTGATGGAAGGCTTCCAGCTCTGGCTCAACCTGCCGTCCAAGGACAAGATGCGCAAGCCCTGGTACCGCGACATTCAGAGCGACGAGATTCCCGCGTTCACCACACCCGCGGGCGTGCACGTGCGCGTGATCGCGGGCGAAAGCCATGGCATCCAGGGCGCGGTGCAGCGCGAGCACACCGAGCCGCTCTACCTCGATCTCACGCTGCCGCCCGGCACCGAGTTCGCCCAGCCGCTGGCGCCTGACCGCAATGCGTTGCTCCACGTGTTTCGCGAATCGCTCTTTATCGGGAGCAGCGAGATCCCTACCAAGCGCATGGCGATCCTCGCCAACGACCCCGAAAGCGACGGCGTGCTGCTGCGTGCGCCCGCCTCCAACCACAGCCCGGCGCGCGCGCTGCTGATCGCGGGCAAGCCCTTGCACGAGCCGATCGCGCAGTACGGCCCCTTCGTCATGAACACGCGCGAACAGGTGATGCAGGCCGTGCACGATTTCCAGAACGGCAAGCTGAGCTGAACTGTAGTCGCGCGCCTACGGTATTTCGGCCGTGGCGGCGCGGGACCGATGCGCGGCGCGCTGCCTACATTCGGCCGCATGACCGAAGTCCGCAAGGACCAGGCGCCGCCCATGCTCGAACGCGCCGAATTCCACGAACGCTTCATGCAGTCGTACCGGGACCCGGCCTTCCAGGCCGAGGCCGAAGCGCTCGGCCGCATCGAAGTCATCGCCTGGGAGGCCTACCAGCAAGGCCGCAAGGCGCCAGTGACGCGCAAGGCCGGGCTCGGCTATGCGGACCCCGACTACGAGCTCTCGGTCGACTGGCTCGAGGCCAAGGCGCGCATCGAGCGCGCACAGGCTGCATGGGGCAGGCCGGAGACGAAGTCGCGTGTGTTGCTCGTCAATGGCTCGCCGCGCAACGACGGCACCTGCCCCGGCGAGATCTCGAAGACGCATCGCCTGCTGCAGCTCGCCAAGCCGGTGCTCGAGGGCGAGCAGATCGAATGCGATGTGCTCGACCTGAGCCTGCTCGCTTCCGAGTACGGGCGCCAGATCCATCCCTGCAAAGGCTGCGTCTCGACCGCCATGCCGCTGTGCCACTGGCCCTGCAGCTGCTACCCCAATCATTCGCTGCGGCAGACCGGCGACTGGATGAACGAGATCTACGAACGCTGGATGGCCGCGCACGGCGTGATCCTCTTCACGCCGACGCACTGGTACCAGGCGAGCAGCCCGCTCAAGCTCATGGCCGATCGCCTGGTCTGCGCCGACGGCGGCAATCCCGACCCCACCTCCACCCACGGCAAGAAGCCGGACGAGGCCAAGGCGATCGAACTCAAGGGCTGGGACTATCCCAAGCACCTGGCGGGTCGCACCTACGGCCTCGTGGTGCACGGCGACGTCGCCGGCGTCGAGAGCCTGCGCCGCAATCTCAGCGACTGGCTCGACTGGATGGGCCTCGTCGATGCCGGGGCCCAGGCGCGGCTGGACCGCTACATCGGCTACTACACGCCCTATGCGACCAGCCACGACGCGCTCGACGAGGACACCTGCGTGCAGGAAGAAGTGCGCAACGTCGCGCGGGCCGGCTCGATCCGCCCGATGCCGGCCTCGAGCGCGCGCGGCCGAAATAGTGCGCCGCTGGCATCGGTACGCGCCGAAATCTTTCTTTACGCAGGCACAACGCTGAGCTCACTGCCGGGATACAGAGCGCGTCGACACTCCCTATCACCTGCTGCCCATCGGCGGCGGGCTTCTTCGAAAGGAAGCACTCTCATGATTTCGTCTCGCCAAAGCCTTCTCCTGGCCGGCCTGCTTGCCTCGGCCACTTTCGCCTCCTCCGCCGCTTTCGCCCAGGCGCCCCTCGCGGCGCCGGCGCCGCCGGCTGCTGAGGCACAGGTGGGCGCCTCCAAGGCCCCGGCGCAAGCCAAGCGCATGGACCGGGCCCAGCGCTTCGAGCGCATGCAAGCCCATCGCGCCGAGCGCCTGGCCGCGCTGAAGCAGAAGCTCCAGCTCACCCCGGCGCAGGAAGGCGCCTGGAGCAGCTTCGCGACGGCGCAACAGCCGCCGGCCCGCAAGGCAGGACAAGCCCGTCCCGATCGCGCCGAGCTGGCCAAGATGACGACGCCGCAGCGCCTGGATCTGATGCAGACGCGCCACGCCGAACGCAGCGCGATGTTCGCCAAGCACATCGATGCCACGCGCAGCTTCTATGCGGCGCTTACGCCCGAGCAGCAAAAGACCTTCGATGCGGAAGGCATGCGCTTCGGCCATCGCGGACACGGCCATCACCACCATGGCCATGGCGAAGCCGCCAAGAGCTGAGCCCGACACCGGCCCATAAAAAAGCCCGCAGCGATGCGGGCTTTTTCCTGGGCGACTCGCACCTTACTGCGGCGTGCCGGTCTTGTCGGTCGGGTTGGTCGGAACTTCAGGCCGCTCACCCCTCTCCCCAAAGCGCGGCTTGACCTTGCGCGCCTGCTGACTCACGTCCATGCGCGTTTGCTCGCCGGTCGGCTGCGGCATCGCGTTGGGCTGGCTGTTCACGGTGGTGGTCGCCTCGCCCTTGGGCACCGGGTTGTTGGCGTTGTTGCGGTTGTGGGCGCGCGCCTCGGCCCTCACGGCCTCGCGCGAAGCCGGTTCGCTTCCGTCGGGCCGCTGGGTCGCGGTGCTCTGCGCGACGGCGACGCCGGCCAAGCCCATCAGGCCGGCGAGAAGCGTGGTGGCGATGAAACTTTGCTTCATGATGACTCCTTGTCTCTCGAGTTCAATGAATGTGAGCCCCTTCTTCATCAAGACTCCGGATCCAGCGTAGGAGCACCCAAGGCAGCCCCGTGTGGGGATGCGGCAGGCCTGCCTGTAGGAGTTGACCCGCGCTGGGCGCAGGCCGGCGCAAGTTCCTACAGCCGCCATGCGTACCTCGGCTTACAACTGCACATGTGAAGCCCTCTTCCCCTTCGGCCGGCGTGACGGCATCGCCCACCTCCCTCAAAGTCATGACCGTGAACACCCACAAAGGCTTCACGGCGCTCAACCGCAAGTTCATCCTGCCGGAGCTGCGCGAGGCGGTGCGCACGGTGGGTGCCGACGTGGTATTCCTGCAGGAGGTGCTGGGGACCCATTCGCGCCATTCCCGCAAGGTCGACAACTGGCCGGAGGCACCGCACTACGAATTCCTGGCCGACACCATGTGGCCGCAGTTCGCCTACGGCCGCAATGCGGTCTATCCCAAGGGGCATCACGGCAATGCCGTGCTGTCGAAGTTTCCGATCATCCATTTCAAGAACCACGACGTGTCGATCGTGGGCCCCGAGAAGCGCGGGCTCCTGCATTGCGTGCTGCGCCTGCCCGGCCGGCCGGTCGACGTGCACGTGATCTGCGCCCACCTGGGCCTGGCCGAAGGCCACCGGCTGCAGCAACTGGAGCTGCTGTGCCATATGGTGCGCGACGAGGTGCCGGCCGATGCGCCGCTGATCGTGGCCGGCGACTTCAACGACTGGCGCGGCCGCGCGCACGAGATCCTCGAACAGGGCGCGTCGCTGCGGGAGGTGTTCGTGCAGGCCAACGGCAGCGCGGCGAAGACCTTCCCCGCGCGCTTTCCGCTGCTCCCGCTGGACCGCATCTACGTGCGCAATGCCGGCGTGCACGCACCGGTGGTGCTGCCGCGCAAGCCCTGGTCGCACCTGTCGGACCACGCGCCGCTGGTGGCAGAGATCGAGCTGTGACCATGGGCAATCGCTGGGTCGGGGGCAATCGCGTCGAGCTGCTCGAGAACGGCGAGCAGTTCTTCCCACGCGTGTTCGACGCCATCCGACACGCGCAGCGCGAAGTGATCATCGAGACCTTCATCCTGTTCGAGGACAAGGTCGGCAAGGAGCTCCATGGCGCCTTGCGGGCGGCGGCGCAACGCGGCGTGAAGGTCGACCTGATGGTCGACGGTTTCGGCTCGCCCGATCTTTCCGACGAATTCATCGAGGGGCTGACCTCGGCGGGCGTCAAGGTGCGCGTCTTCGATCCGGGCCAGCGCTTCCTCGGCCAGCGGCTCAATGTCTTCCGGCGCATGCATCGCAAGATCATGGTGGTCGACGGCACGCGCGCCTTCGTCGGCGGCATCAACTTCTCCGCCGACCACGTGATGGACTTCGGCCCGAAGGCGAAGCAGGACTATGCGGTCGAACTCGCGGGCCCGATCGTCACCGAGATTCACCGCTTCGTGCTGCGCGCGATCGCGATCGGAGGCAAGGGGCATGGCTGGTTCAGGCGCCGCCTGCGCGCCGCCGCGCCGCACGATAACGCGCCGGCCGGCGATGCCGAGGTGCAGTTCGTCACCCGCGACAACCGCCGCCACACCAACGACATCGAGCGCCACTACCGCGCCGCCATCCGCAGCGCCCGGCAGCGCATCGTGATCGCCAATGCCTATTTCTTCCCGGGCTACCGGCTGATCAAGGAGATGCGGCGCGCGGCGCGGCGCGGCGTCGACGTGCGGCTGATTCTGCAAGGCGAGCCCGACATGCAGATCGTCAAGACGGCAGCCAGCATGCTGTATCACCACCTGCTGCACGCCGGCGTGCGCATCTACGAATACTGCGAGCGCCCGCTGCACGGCAAGGTCGCGCTGGCGGACGAACAGTGGAGCACGGTCGGATCCAGCAATCTGGACCCGCTGAGCCTGTCGCTGAACCTGGAAGCGAACGTGGTCGTGCGCGACCGGGCTTTCAACCAGCTCATGTCGGAGCGGCTCGATCGCCTGATGCGCGACCACTGCCAGCAGATCCAGACCTCGGATCTCACCGAATGGAGCGGCTGGCGCCTGGTGCGCAGCTTCTTCCTCTTCCACCTGCTGCGCTGGTATCCATCCTGGGTCGGCTGGCTGCCGCGCCACGCGCCGCGACTCCATCCCCTCGAAGCGCCCGCGCCACGCGGCGGCGGCGCGACGCAGACGGACACCGCGTGAACCCCTCGCGACGCCACGCCTGGTGGGTCTGGGCGAAGCGGATCGGCAGCTGGGTCTTCCTCGGCCTGGTCGCCTGGCTGCTGCTGCGGCAGGCGCGCGCCATCGACTGGGACGAGGTCTTCGAATCGGTCGGTCAGATCCCGCTGCCGATGCTGCTCGCCGCGGCCGCCCTCGCCGCCTGCAGCTTCACGCTCTACAGCAGCTACGACCTGCTGGGGCGCCACATGACGGGCCACACGCTGGGCACCGGCTCGGTGATGGGCGTCACCTTCATCAGCTATGCCTTCAACCTCAACCTCGGCGCGCTGATCGGCGGCGTGGCCTTCCGCTACCGCCTCTATTCGCGCCTGGGCCTGGGCGGCATCACCATCACGCGGGTACTCGGGTTCAGCATGCTGACCAACTGGCTCGGCTACCTGGTGGTCGCGGGCGCTGCCTTCTGTTTCTGGCCGATGACGCTGCCGCCCGACTGGAAGATCGGAGAGGGCGGCCTGCGCATCCTCGGCGCCACCCTGCTGCTGCTGGCCGCGGCCTACCTGGCGCTGTGCGCGATCGCGCGCGAGCATGTCTGGAACATCCGCGGCCACGAGCTGGAGACGCCGGCGCTGGGCATGGCGCTGCTGCAGCTCGTGATGTCCTGCATCAACTGGTCGCTGATCGGCGGCGTGATCTGGTTCCTGCTGCAGCGGCAACTGCCCTACCCGCACGTGCTCGGCGTGCTGCTGGTCGGCGCCGTGGCGGGCGTCATCACCCACGTGCCGGCCGGCCTGGGCGTGCTCGAAGCCGTCTTCGTCGCGCTGCTCGCGCACCAGTTTCCGCAGAGCCGGCTGCTCGGCGCGCTGCTCGCCTATCGCGCCATCTACTATCTGCTGCCGCTCGCCATCGCCACCGTGGCCTATGCAGTCACCGAGCTGCACGCCAAGCGCCTGCGGGCGTCGCGCCCAAGAGGGCCCGCATGAGCGAACGCGGCCGCTGGCACACCGGCCTGCGCGAGCTTCCGGTGCTGGTCACGCTGCATCCATCGGCACTGCTGCGCGGCGATCCAGCCGAACGCGAATCGGCCTACGCGCAATGGCTGGCCGATCTTGAGCGAGCCGGCGAATACCTCGCCTGAGACAGGGCTCAGAAACGGTACAGATAGCGCACCCGCGCGAAGTTCTCGCCCGGGTTCGGCTTCCTGATGCCGGCATTGCGATCTTCGAAGCGAAAGCGGCAAGGGAGAGCGACCTCCGCGCTCTGCAGCGGACAAGAGAAGCTCGCCGTGACAAAAGGTAGGAAATATTCGCTCAACGGTTGCTGCAGTGCAGCACGCAGCAGTCGATAGGCCTATAGTCGGTGGACCTTTCCACGCAGAACGTCCATGTCGCCCAGCTTCTCTTCTTCCCGCTTCTTCAATCCGCTCATGCTGTGGGTCGACGTCGCCTTCAAGACCCAGGATATGCTGCTGTCTTCCGGCTCGGTAATCCAGCTGCGCACCGAACGCATCGCCCGCGCCGGGCTCTCGCCCAGTGCCGAGGACCTGGCGGAAATGCAGCTCATGGGCCACGAGAAACTCGCGGCAGCGAGCGAATCGGGCGCGGCCATGGCGAACCAGCTGCATAGCACCCAGTTCGCGCTCGTCAACCGCGCTGTCAAGCACTGGCTGGGCGGCGCCGTTGCGCTCTTTTCGCTCAGCACCAGCACCACGCCGACGCAGATCGAGACGCACGGCCGGGCGCTCGCCGGCGCCGCTGCACGCTCCGCCGCCACGCTGACCCAGCTGTCGAGCGCCGGCGCGCGCATCGCACAACGCGGGCTCAAGCCCATCCACGCCAAGGCCACCTCGAACGCGCGACGGCTCGCCGGCTGAAAAAAATCGGCCCGCGCCAAGCTTCGTGCAACGCGAGGCTTGCTAGCCTTGGGCCGATGCGGATCTCGGAACTCGCCCAACGCGCCGGCGTCACGGTGCACGCGCTGCGCCACTACGAGCGGCTCGGCCTGCTGCTGCCGGCACGCACCGATTCGGGCTATCGCGATTACCCTGAATCGATGCGACGCGAAGTGGTGTTCATCGCGATGGCGCGCCGCATCGGCTTCTCGCTTCCGGCGATCGCCGAGCTGCAGCCGGCCTATCGTGCGGGCCGCCTCAGCATCACGCGGATGACCGATGCGCTGGAGGAACGCGTGGCCGCGCTGGACGCGCAGATCGCCGAGCTGCAGGCCCTGCGCGCGCAGGTGATCGAACACGCGGCCTGGCTGCGCGCGCAACGGCCCAAGCCGCCGGCAGCGGCGAAGAAGAAAGCACCCTGGCCCAAGACCTCCACCACATCCTCCTCGAAGGACAAGAGATGACCCGCACCCCTCAGCTTCAACGGATCGAACAGGCCGTGCTCGCGATGCCGATGGCGCGCACACTGGGCCTGCGCTTCACGCAACTCGCACCGGGACAGGTCGAAGTCGAACTCCCGATGGCCGAGCCGCTCACCTTCAGGCCGGGCCAGCTTCAGGCGACGCCGGTCTTCGCGGTCGCCGATTTCGCCGCGGTGTCCGCCGCCGCTTCCGTGCTGCCTGACGGCTGGAGCAACGCGACCGTCGACGCCACGCTGAAGCTCGTCGCACCCGCTGTGGGCCGCGCGGTGCGCGCACGCGGCCGCGTGGTGAGCGCCGGCCAGCTGCTCACCGTGTGCGCGGCCGAGATCTACGCCATTGGCGAGAACGGGGAGGAACGCCTCTGTGCCACGCTCCTGGGCACGGCGCGCAACATCAAGCCGCCGGTACCAGCCGCAGCAGAGTGATTTCGGAAGGCGCGCCGAAGCGCTTGGGCGGTCCCCAGTAGCCGGTGCCGCGGCTGGTGTAGACCCACATCTCGCGCAGCCGGTGCAGCCCGGCCGTGAAAGGCTGCTGCAGCGGCACGAACAGGTTCCACGGAAAGAACTGGCCGCCGTGCGTGTGGCCCGAAAGCTGCAGCTGGTAGCCGGCTTCGGCCGCGGCCGGCGCGCTGCGCGGCTGGTGCGCGAGCAGCAGGCGCGTGCGCACCAGCGGCGGCGCATCGTGCAGCGCGCGCTGCGGATCGCTCGCGTGCGCAGCATCGAAATGCGCGGCGGTGTAGTCGGTCACGCCGGCCACCACCAGCGCGCTGTCGAGCACCTCCTCGTCGGTCTGCGCGCCCCGCACATTGCGCGTCTGCAGCACCACGTGCTCGTTGAGCAGCACGCGCAGGCCCAGGCGGCGCAGCTCGTCGATCCATGCCTGTGCGCCCGCGTAGTACTCGTGGTTGCCGGTCACCACGAAGGTGCCGAGCCGCGCGCGCAGGCCGGCGAGCGGCGCGACATGCTCGCGCAGCTCGGCCACCGTGCCGTCGACCAGGTCGCCCGTGATCGCGATCATGTCCGCGCCCAGCGCATTGACCGCATCGACGATGCGCTGGATGTAGCCGCGCCGGATGGTAGGCCCGACATGGATGTCGCTGAGCTGGGCGATCGTGAAGCCGTTCAGCCCGGAGGGCAGGTTGCGGATCGGCACATCGACCCGCACCACACCGGCGGTGCGCCGCGCGTTGAAGAAGCCGATCAGCGAGATCAGCGTCGCCAGCAGCGGCACCGCCGCCGCGCTCCAGGCCTGCCCGCGCGGCCAATCGATGGCCCAGCCGCCGAGGGCGGTGGCGAGCCAGGTCAGCAGCAGGCCGGCGTCACGCGCCATCGTGAGCACGAACATCGACGAAAACCATCCCATGCAGAGGAGGCCCAGCCATTTCCACCCATCGGCCAGTGGCGCCCGGCCTGCGGAGCGTGCACCGACAAAGGGCAGTGGCATGGTCGCGGCCGAGAGCACCAGCGCCGCCAGCAGCACCGGCCAGGCGCCGGTGAGCAAGGCGAGCGCCGGCAGCAGCCGCAGGCCGATATAGGCGTGCAGCAGCGTGGTGAGAAGAATCAGGGGCGGCAGCGGCATCGAGGCCTTGAAGAGTGCGCACAGTGCGGACACCGCATGTGGGCGCCGCCGCCTTCACATTCAAGGCGCGTGCCAGCAAAGAAAATGGCGCCTCAGTCGATGGCAAAGGCGATCGCGACCGCGCCCAATGCCAGGATCGCGAGGCCGGCCAGAAACAGCAGCTCCGCACGGCGCTCATGGCGCGGTCCTTCGCGCCGGGAACGCATCGACACGAAGGACAGCACCGCGCTCGCCAGGAAGATCAGCGCGTCGAAGGCCAGCAGCTTGTCGATCAGCACGCGCGAGTGGCCGTCGGGACGCAGGTGGCCGATCGACAGCACCGTCATGCACACGCCAATCATCGTGGCCGAGGTCGGCAGGATGTGCGCCGAAAGGCCCCGGCTCTCGAGGATCCGCGGAATCACGAATGCGCGCTCACGTCCGTGCCTGCGGGCCACAGGAAGAGGGTGCGGGTCGGGCTGCCGGCGCGGATCTCGACCGCCTGCTTCAGCGTCCGGCCGGCCAGCGTGGCTTCCACCTCATAGCGGCCGGGCTCGAGGCGCGCCACCATGAACGGGCCTTCGGCCGTCACATGCGCCAGCACGTCGCGGCCGGCGGCATCGCGCACCGACACGGAGACGTCGGCCGCGAAATCCGCGCGCGTGCCGTCCTTGATTGCGAATTCGAAGGTCGCCGGCCATCGCGGCGCGACGCTTTGCATCAGCGCCGCCTCGTCGCTGCTGATGCCGCCGCTCATGTACTCGATGCCGTTCGTCATGCGGATCGGCGGGTTGTAGGCCGCCTGCGCCACCAGTGCACCGAAAAGCGACACGCCACCGATTGCCAGGGCGGCCACGGGCCGCCAGATCCGGGTTGTGTTCTTCATTGCCGTGTCCTTGCTCGGGTTGATGAGATCGGTGGAGGTCAGGCATCTGCACTCCACGCCCGGACTATGGGCGGCAAGACTTAGGCGAAGCTGAATCAGCGAGAGCGCTCAGTCGCTGGTGCGGGCCGCGGCTTGTTGTTCCGGCATGAGCTGCCCGGTCGCGGCGGCGAAATCGACGTTGGATGGCCAGACGAAGGCAGCGCGGGACGCCATTCCGTTGAACACGATCAGCGGCTGCTGCAGCGTGATCCCGGCCAGCGTGGCCTCGACCTCGTAGGCGCCGGGGTCGAGCCGCGCCAGCATGAAGGGAGCGCCCGAAACGGCCTCCATCACCGGCCGGCCCGAATAGCGTTCGCGCACCACCACCTTCACGTCGGCCGGTACTTCGCCCGTTTTGGCACGGTTGACCGAGAACTCCAGCGTCGCCGCCCAGCGCGGCGAGACCATGCGCATGAACGCCGCCTCCGCGCTGCTTTTTCCGCCGCACATGTATTCGATGCCCTGCGCCATGCGGATGGGCGGGTTCGTCGTCAGTGCGTGCGCCGAAGTCCATGCACCAAAGAAAGCCAGAGCCACCGTGGGCCACCAAAACCGGGTTGCTTTCATCGCTTGCTGTCCTCGCTCCAAAAAACGGCGTCAATCCGCCGGAATTTTGCTTAGCAAGAGTCGGGCTAGGTATAGCGTTTACGAGGATTGGCGCGGCGCAGCGGCCTCGGCGGGCGGCTCGGCATGCGGTATTTCACGAACCGGCTTGAGCCGGGTTCGCAATTACACGTCGATGTTCGCCGCCCGCAGCGCGTTCTGCTCGATGAACTCGCGGCGCGGCTCGACCTCGTCGCCCATCAGCATCGTGAACACGCGGTCGGCTTCGATCGCGTCGTCGATCTGCACGCGCAGCAGCCGGCGCACGGCCGGGTCCATGGTGGTTTCCCACAGCTGCTGGGGATTCATCTCGCCCAGGCCCTTGTAGCGCTGGCGCGCGGTGGCGTTTTCGGCCTGGCCGATCAGCCAGCGCACGGCCTCGCGGAAGTCGTTGACCTTTTCTTCCTTGGCCCGGTCGCCCTCGCCGCGCTTGACCACGGCCCCTTCGCCCAACAGGCCGCGGAATGTCTGGGCGGCAGCGGCCAGCGCCGCGTAATCGGCGCCGTGCACGAAATCCTGCGTGATCACGCTGCTCTTGATGTTGCCGTGATGGCGGCGGCTGATGCGCAGGAGCGGCTTGTCGGTGCGCACGTCGAACTCGCTGGCCACCTCTGCGGGGACGCCCGTGGCGTCGAGTTCGCGCAGCTTGTTCTGCAGCGCCACGGCTGAAGCCTCGGCACTGGCCGTGGTATCGAGATCCAGCGACACGCCATCGGCGATGGCACGCAGGGCCGCCGCATCGAGGAACACGCCCAGGCGTGCAATGACCGCTTCGGCCAACTGGTGCTTGCGTGCCAGCTCGGCCAGCGTGTCGCCGCTCAGAGTGGTCGGCTTCTCGCCACCGGTTTCGACGCTGGCATCCTTGAGTGCGACCTTGAGCAGGAAGGCATCGAGCGCCGGCCCGTCCTTCAGGTACTGCTCTTCCTTGCCGACCTTCACTTTGTAGAGCGGCGGCTGCGCGATGTAGATGTGGCCGCGCTCGACCAGCTCTGGCATCTGCCGGTAGAAGAAGGTCAACAGCAGCGTGCGAATGTGGGCTCCATCGACGTCGGCGTCGGTCATGATGATGATGCGGTGGTAGCGCAGCTTCGCGACGTTGAAGTCGTCGGCGCCGCCGCCCGCACTCGTCGCGCCGGCCCGGCCGATGCCGGTGCCGAGCGCGGTGATCATGGTCAGGATTTCGTTGCTGGTCAGCAGCTTCTCGTAGCGCGCCTTCTCGACGTTCAGGATCTTGCCGCGCAAGGGCAGGATGGCCTGGAACTTCCGGTCTCGGCCCTGCTTGGCGGAGCCGCCGGCGGAGTCGCCCTCCACCAGGTAGACCTCGCACAGCGCCGGGTCCTTTTCCTGGCAGTCGGCCAGCTTGCCGGGCAGGCCCATGCCGTCGAGCACGCCCTTGCGCCGCGTCATCTCGCGCGCCTTGCGGGCCGCTTCGCGCGCCCGCGCGGCGTCGACGATCTTGCCGCAGATGATCTTGGCGTCGTTCGGGCGCTCCTGCAGGTAGTCGGTGAGGAGCCGCCCGACGATGTCTTCCACCGGCGCGCGCACCTCGCTCGACACCAGCTTGTCCTTGGTCTGGCTCGAGAACTTCGGTTCGGGCACCTTCACGCTGAGCACGCAGCACAGGCCTTCGCGCATGTCGTCGCCGGTGACTTCGACCTTGGCCTTCTTGGCGAACTCGTTCTCTTCGATGTACTTGTTGATGACGCGCGTCATCGCGGCGCGCAGGCCGGTCAGGTGGGTGCCGCCGTCACGCTGCGGAATGTTGTTGGTGAAGCACAGCACCTGCTCGTTGTAGCCGCTGTTCCACTGCATCGCGACCTCGACGCCGATGTGCGTGCCCGGAATGCCGCCATAGGTGTCGGCCGGCTTCTCGCCCATCGCGTAGAACACGTTGGGATGCAGGACCGTCTTGCCCTTGTTGATGAATTCGACGAAGCCCTTGACGCCACCGGCACCGGAGAAATCGTCTTCCTTGCCGGTGCGCTCGTCGAGCAGGCGGATGCGCACGCCGTTGTTCAGGAAGCTCAGTTCGCGCAGGCGCTTGCTGAGGATCTCGTAGTGGAAGTCGGCGTTTTCCTTGAAGATTTCGTCGTCGGGCAGGAAGTGCACCTCGGTGCCGCGCTTCTCGGTATCGCCCGTGATCTTCATCGGCGACACCTCGACGCCGTTCACCGTCTCGACGATGCGGTTTTGCACGAAGCCTTTGCTGAACTCCAGCGTGTGCACCTTGCCCTCGCGCCGCACCGTGAGGCGCAGCATCTTGCTAAGCGCGTTCACGCAACTCACGCCGACGCCGTGCAGGCCGCCCGAGACCTTGTAGCTGTTCTGGTTGAACTTGCCGCCGGCGTGCAGCTCGGTGAGCGCGATCTCCGCCGCCGAGCGCTTGGGCTCGTGCTTGTCGTCCATCTTCACGCCGGTCGGGATGCCGCGGCCGTTGTCGACCACCGAGATCGAGTTGTCGGTATGGATGGTCACGACGATGTCGTCGCAGTACCCCGCCAGCGCTTCGTCGATCGAGTTGTCGACCACTTCGAACACCAGGTGGTGCAGGCCGGTGCCGTCGGAGGTATCGCCGATGTACATGCCGGGGCGCTTGCGCACGGCTTCCAGGCCTTCGAGGATCGTGATGGAGCCTTCGCCGTAGGAGTTGTCCGCGGTCGGTGTCACTTCGATCGGGATCGCGCTGTCGATCTCGGGGGTGTAAACCGGCTCGGTGTGCGGCACTTCCGGCTTGTTTTCTTCGCTCATCAGGATCCTTCTGTCTATCTCTCGGCGTTTGTTGCGCCATTCCAGGAATACCGCGGAACCGGCCTTGCCGGGCCGCTGGTATTGCCCCCTGCAAGGGGGGTTGGAGGCCACACGAAGTGGGCAAGCCTGGGGGTGCGCTAAATCCTCATCGGCATCACGACGTACTTGAACGACGCGTTGTCGGGAATCGTCATCAGCACCGAACTGTTGGAATCGGCGAGGTCCAGCTTCACCATGTCCTGGCCCATGTTGGCCAGCGCATCGATCAGGTAGGTCACGTTGAAGCCGATTTCGATGGCGTCGCCGCCGTAGTCGATGTCGAGCTCGTCCTGCGCTTCTTCCTGCTCGGCGTTGTTCGACGCGATGCGCAGGGTGCCGGGCTCGATGTTGAGCCGCACGCCCTTGAACTTCTCGCTGGTCAGGATCGCAGTGCGCTGCAGGCTGGCCAGGAGCGGCGCGCGGCCCAGAGTCACGGTGTTCTTGTGGGTCTTGGGGATCACGCGGTTGTAGTCGGGGAACTTGCCTTCGACCAGCTTGGTGACGAACTCCATGCCGCCGAAGCTGAACTTGGCCTGGTTGTTCGCGAACTGCATCTCGATCGCGCCTTCGGCGTCCGACAGCAGGCGCTGCATCTCGAGCACGGTCTTGCGCGGCAGGATGACTTCCTGGCGCGGCACCTCGACGTCGAGCATGGCCGATGCGAAGGCCAGGCGGTGGCCGTCGGTGGCCACCAAGCTCAGCTGCTTGCCCTCGGCCACGAACAGGATGCCGTTGAGGTAGTAGCGGATGTCATGCACCGCCATCGCAAACGAAACCTGGCTCAGCAGGTCTTTCAGCGTCTTCTGCGGCACGCTGAACACCGGGCCGAAGTTGGCCGATTCCTGCACCAGCGGGAAGTCTTCGGCCGGCAGCGATTGCAGCGTGAAGCGGCTCTTGCCGCCCTTGAGCACCAGCTTGCTCGCGCTCGACTCGAGACTCACTGTCTGGTCGGCCGGCATGGTGCGCAGGATGTCGATCAGCTTGCGTGCGCCGATGGTCGTGGTGAAGTTGCCCTCGTCCCCGCCGAGCTCGGCATGGGTGCGGATCTGGATCTCGAGGTCGCTGGTGGTCAGCTGCAGGTCGCCGCCGGTCTTGCGGATCAGCACATTGGCCAGGATCGGCAGCGTGTGGCGTCGCTCCACGATGCCTGCCACCGATTGCAGCGCGGCGAGGACTTTGTCTTGTGTTGCCTTCAATACGATCATGTGTCTTACCTCTTCCTTATTTCTTTAATTCAACTTAGTAGTAGTAGATAAGGGATGCCCTCAGCTGTGGACAGGGCGATTTTCCGCTTTTGCGACAGCCACTTGCGTGAGCCGGCTGGCTGTGTGCAGCCGCGCTTCGCTGCTGTCGCGCAAAGGCGGACAACTTCGTGGTGCGCACCGCGGCTGTGGACAAGCACCCGCTTGTGCCGAAACTGTCCCCAGAGTTGTCCTTTGACAGGCTTTCGTGAATCTGCGATGACGCTCATTCCTCAGCCCTTGAGGGTTTGCTCCAGCACGTGCAGCTGCTGATTGAGTTCGGTGAGCTGCTGGCGCTCGCCCGAGATCTTCCGCACCGCGTGCAGCACCGTCGTGTGATCGCGACCGCCGAACAGCTCGCCGATCTCCGGCAGGCTCTTCTGGGTCAGTTCCTTGGCCAGGTACATGGCGATCTGGCGCGGCCGGGCGATCGATGCCGGGCGCTTCTTCGAATACATGTCGGCGACCTTGATCTTGTAGTAGTCGGCCACCGTCTTCTGGATGTTCTCGACCGAGATCTGCCGATTCTGGATCGAGAGCAAGTCACGCAATGCTTCGCGCGCGAGCGCGATCGAAATTTCTTTCTGGTTGAAGCGCGAGTAGGCGAGGATCTTGCGCAGCGCGCCTTCGAGCTCGCGCACGTTGGAGCGGACGTTCTTGGCGACGAAGAAGGCCACTTCCTCGGGCATCTCGGCGCTTTCGGCGCGCGCCTTGTTGATCAGGATCGCCACGCGCATCTCGAGCTCGGGCGGCTCGATCGCGACCGTGAGGCCGGAATCGAAACGCGAGACCAGCCGCTCATGGATGTCCGCCAGGCCCTTGGGATAGGTGTCGCTCGTCATGACGATGTGCGACTTCTTGGCGAGCAGGGCTTCGAAGGCGTTGAAGAATTCCTCCTGCGTCCGGTCCTTGTTGGCGAAGAACTGGACGTCGTCGATCAAGAGCAGGTCGAGCGAGTGATAGCGCTCCTTGAACTCGTCGAAAGTCTTGCGCTGATAGGCTTTGACCACATCCGAAACGAATTGCTCCGCGTGGATGTAGAGAACTTTGGCGTCCGGCCGGTCGGACAGGAGCCGGTTGCCCACCGCATGCATCAGGTGGGTCTTGCCCAGGCCGACCCCGCCGTAGATGAAAAGCGGGTTGTAAAGATGGCCGGGCATGCCGGCGACGTGCATCGCCGCTGCGCGCGCCATCCGGTTGGCTGTGCCTTCGACCAGCGTGTCGAAGGTGAGGCCGGAGTTCAGCCTGTTCTTGAATGCGGTGCCGCTCAGGTCCTCACCCGGGCCGGCCACGTCGCGCGGCACATCCGTTTCGGAGACGATGGCCATCGATACAGGCCTGGCAACGATTTCTCGAGGAGCGAGCGCTAACTCGATGATCACCGGCTGGCCATAGAGCTTCTCGGCCATGGAGGCGATCTTGCCGGCGTACTGGGCCCGGATCCAGTCGAGCTTGAAGCGGTTGGCGACGAAGACCGTGACCCGTGAAAGATCGTCCGCGACCCTCGCGGTCAGCGGCTTGATCCAGGTATTGAACTGCTGTTCGGACAGCTCCTGCGCGAGCTGGTCGACGCAGGCCTGCCAGAGGCTGTCACCGACGCCGTCACTCGGCATGGGTGCTCTGAAATGTGGTGTGTCCCTCGGCCATTTTTCGTTTTGTGTTTGTGGATAGTCGCACCCGTGATGGGTCGTCGATTCTAACTTGTCAAAACCTTATCCACACCGTTGCGGCGAGCACGAAAACGGCGTGATAGCGGCCTCGGATTGTTGTTCGGCAGAATGTTTGCGATAATCGCGGGTTTCCCTGAAAACCTCTTTGTGTGTTTCGGGGTATCAGCGCAACTAGCAGCACTTTGCAGCACCACCCCGGACCCCTGGGTCGGAAAACCGGCCTCCGGGTCAAGCAGGAAAACCATCATGAAACGCACTTACCAAGCATCCAAAGTCCGCCGCGCCCGTACCCACGGCTTCCTGGTCCGCATGAAGACCCGCGGCGGCCGCGCCGTCATCAACGCGCGCCGCGCCAAGGGCCGCAAGCGCCTCGCCGTCTAACGGCGACTGTAGTTACCGTTGCCAGTCGTAGCGCTGCCGCCGTCATCGTCCGTCGGCGCTTTGCGCTTGGCTCCCATGCAGCGGCTCAAGACCCGCGCGCAATTCCAGGCCGTCCTCGCAGGTGCTACCGTGGCGCGCACCGCCCACTTCGCATTGCACCGTTGCGCGCTCGATGCGCAGCCGGGTGCCGCGCCACTGTTTGAAACGCAGGACGTCTGGCTCGGCGCAATGGTCCCCAAACGCTGGGCCCGCCGTGCGGTCACCCGCAACGCCATCAAGCGCCAGATCTATCAAGTGAGCGCCGCCTCCGAAGCTTTCTTGCCGCCCGCGGCGCATGTCGTGCGCCTGCGTTCTGCTTTCGATCGCAAGGAATTCGTGAGCGCGACCTCCGACAAGCTCAAGGCCGCCGTCCGCGCCGAGCTCCAGCAATTGCTGGAGCGGGCTGCCGCGGCGCGCGCATGATGCGGCGCCTGTTGATCGGCCTCGTGAAGGCCTATCGCCTGTTGCTGAGCCCGTGGCTTGGGTCATCCTGCCGCTTCGAACCCACCTGTTCCGTCTACGCCATCGAGGCGCTCGAGCAGCACGGCGCAGCCGCCGGCAGCTATCTCACCCTGCGCCGCCTCGTCCGCTGCCAGCCCTGGTGCCAGGGCGGCCACGATCCGGTTCCCCCCAAGGCGCAGCGCCAGACCCCGGCTTCGGGCTCGCTGTTTTCCTTTCTCTCTTCCGACGACAAGAAGTCTTCTTCATGAACGATATCCGCCGCACCATCCTGTGGGTGATTTTTGGCTTCTCGCTGGTGCTGCTGTGGGACCAATGGCAGGTCTACAACGGCAAGAACCCCACCTTCCTGCCGTCGACCAAGCCTCCCGTGAGTGCGACGGCACCGGCAGCCCCGCCCGCCGGCGCGGCTTCCGGTGCGGTGCCGCCGGCCAGCGTTGCGGCGGCCGGCAGCAACAGCACCGGCGCCGCGGCCGTTCCGGGCGGCACGACGACGGCGCCTGCGGCGGGCGAGAAAGTCGTGGTCAGCACCGACGTGCTCAAGCTGACCTTCGATACCGAAGGCGGCTCGCTGGCGCAGAGCGAGTTCATCCAGCACGACGACCTGACGGAGAAGGACAAGCCTTTCGTCCTGCTCGACCAGAGTCCGAACCGCTTCTATGTGGCGCAGACCGGCCTGATCGGCGGCGCCTTCCCCACGCACAAGACGCCGATGACCTTCACCGGCGAGCGCGCGCTGAAGGACGGCGCCAATGAACTGGTGCTGCGCTTCGAATCGCCCGACCTGGGCGGCGTCAAGCTGATCAAGACCTGGACGCTCAAGCGCGGCGCCTACGACATGACCGTGCGCCACGAGATCGTCAACACCGGCACGGCGCCGGTGTCGCCGCAGCTCTATCTGCAGCTCGTGCGCGACGGCAACAAGCCGCCGGGCGAGTCGTCCTTCTATTCGACCTTCACCGGTCCGGCCGTCTATACCGAGGCCAAGAAGTTCCAGAAGATCGAGTTCAAGGACATCGAGAACAACAAGGCCGACTTCGTGAAGGAGTCGACCAACGGCTACGTGGCGATGGTGCAGCACTACTTCGCCAGCGCCTGGCTGCTGAAGGACGGCGTCCAGCGCGACCTGTTCGCGCGCAAGGTCGACACCAACCTTTACGCGGTCGGCATGATCACTTCGGCTGGCCCGGTCGCGCCGGGCGCCAGCAAGACGATCGACGCTGACTTCTTCGTTGGTCCGCAGGCCGAGAAGACGCTCGAGGCCGTCGCGCCGGGGCTGGAGCTGGTCAAGGACTACGGCATCTTCACGATCATTTCCAAGCCGCTCTACTGGCTGCTCGACAAGCTGCACGGCATGCTCGGCAACTGGGGCTGGGCGATCGTTGCGCTGGTGGTGCTGCTCAAGGCCGCGTTCTACTGGCTCAACGCCAAGGCCTACGCCAGCATGGCGAAGATGAAGGCCATCAATCCCAAGATCATGGAAATGCGCGAGCGGCTCAAGGACAAGCCGCAGGAGATGCAGCAGGAGATGATGCGCATCTATCGCGAGGAGAAGGTCAACCCGATGGGCGGCTGCTTCCCGATCGTGGTCCAGATCCCGGTGTTCATCGCGCTCTACTGGGTGCTGCTGTCCTCGGTCGAGATGCGCCACGCGCCGTGGATCGGCTGGATCCACGACCTGTCGGCACCCGACCCTTGGTTCATCCTGCCGATCGTGATGACCGCGACCTCGCTGTTCCAGACCTGGCTCAACCCGACGCCGCCCGATCCGATGCAGGCCAAGCTGATGTGGATCATGCCGTTGGCGTTCAGCGTGATGTTCATCTTCTTCCCGGCCGGCCTGGTGCTGTACTGGATCACGAACAACGTGCTGTCGATCGCGCAGCAGTGGTTCATCAACAAGCGCCTGGGCGTGCTGGGCAAATAGCCGCTGCCGAGCGCCGATTTCGAACAAGGGCCGCGAAAGCGGCCCTTTTTGCTGAAAGAATCCTCACCCATGCTTGCGCGCACCACCGATCCGATCGTCGCCGTCGCCACGGCTTCGGGCCGCGGCGCGGTCGGCATCGTTCGCGTGTCCGGCGCACGGGTGGCGCCATTGATCGAGGCCGTCTGCGCGAGAAGCCTCAAGCCGCGCGAAGCCACCTACCTGCCCTTCCGCGATGCCGGCGGCGCGGCCATCGATCACGGGCTGGCCATCCACTTTCCGGCACCGCACTCCTTCACCGGCGAAGACGTGCTCGAACTGCAGGCACATGGCGGGCCGGTGGTGCTGCAACTGCTGCTCGCGCGCTGCCTGGAAGCCGCCACCGAAACCGATCCCGCGACTGGCCGGCCGCGGCTGGCGGGCCTGCGGGTCGCCGAGCCGGGCGAGTTCAGCCAGCGCGCCTTCCTCAATGGAAAGATCGACCTGGCGCAGGCCGAGGCCATCGCCGATCTGATCGATGCGAGCACCGAGGCGGCGGCGCGCAGTGCGGGTCGCTCGCTCTCGGGCGCGTTCTCGATGGAGATCCATGCGCTGCGCGATGCGTTGATCCGCCTGCGCATGCTGGTCGAGGCGACGCTCGATTTTCCCGAGGAAGAAATCGACTTCCTGCAGAAGGCCGATGCCCAGGGCCAGCTGGTGTCGCTGCAGACGCAGCTGAGCGCGGTCCAGCAGCGTGCGCGCCAGGGTGCGCTGCTGCGCGAAGGGATCAAGGTCGTGATCGCGGGTCAGCCTAACGCGGGCAAGAGTTCGTTGCTCAACGCGCTGGCCGGAGCCGAGCTCGCCATCGTGAGCTCGATTCCGGGCACCACGCGCGACGTGGTATCGCAGACCATCCAGATCCAGGGCGTGCCGCTGCACGTGGTCGATACGGCAGGCCTGCGCGACAGCGCCGACGAGGTCGAGCAGATCGGCGTCGCGCGCGCGTGGGGGCAGATCGAGGGTGCCGATGCCGTGCTCTTCCTGCATGACCTGACGCGCGCCGAGCGGCCGGAATACGCGGAGGCGGACGCCGAGATCATGCGCCTGCTGAGCGAGAAGCTGCCTGCGAGCGTGCCGGTGCTCGATGTATGGAGCAAGCAGGACGCGGCGCCTTCGGCCGCAGCGCATACCGGCATCAGCCTTTCTGCCAGGACAGGGTTCGGCATCGAGACGCTCAGGCGCCGCCTGCTCGAGGTCGCGGGTTGGCAAGCCGTGCCTGAAGGCGTCTACCTCGCTCGGGCACGCCATGTGCAAGCGCTGTCGCGGGTCGAAGAACATATCGCCGTGGCGGCCGAGCATCTGGCGGCGCGTGCGCAGGCGCTGGATCTTCTGGCCGAAGAGCTGCGTCTTGCGCAGAATGCGCTCAACGAAATCACTGGGGAATTCGGCGCGGATGACTTGCTGGGCGTGATTTTTTCCCGGTTTTGTATCGGAAAGTAGACGAAAAGTGTTAGTGCTTGTGACTTCTGTCAGCACAAATTAGAGCGATCGCAGATACTCCAGGACGCACAGCAGGGTTTGCAACATGTCATCGAGCATTCAGGATCTTTGCCGCGCCATTGCGCAGAACACCAGTTACGACGCTTTTGCGCCGGCTTTCAACCCGCAGCAGTGGGAAACGCTGGCCAGCTATCTGCAGCCGTTCGACTTGGCCGCCGGCCAGGTGCTAATCGACCAGGGCGCCAACGATCGCACGATCTTCTTCATCGAGAGCGGCGCGCTCAGCGTGCACCTGATCGGCGACAAGGGCCAGATGCGGCTCGCGATCCTCAATCCGGGATCGGTGGTCGGCGAAGGAGCCTTCTTCTCCCGGCTGCCGCGCTCGGCCAACGTGGTGGCTACGGGCGCCGCCCGCGTCTGGCGGATGACGCCCATCCGCTTCTCGGAAATGTCGAATCGCCAGCCCAACCTCGCGCTGGAAATGGCATTGGCGCTCGGCGCCGTCATCGCCAAGCGGATGGTCAACCGGCCCAAGCGCGTCGCGGTGACTTGAAGCTTTTCGCATCGGAGTCGCTGTAGATGGCCGTGGTGTGCGCTTCCTGTCATACGGAAAACCGTGACGGCGCGAAGTTCTGCAAGGGTTGCGGCCACAGGCTGGTCTCGCAGCCGGCGCCCGGTGCACCCGCACCCGCCGAAGAGCGTCCCTCCGGCAGTGACGGGTGGCCTATCACCGAGCGCATGCCGCTGTCGCCGGCGCCCGCGGCGGATGAAGTCACGGTCGTGATGGGCACGGCGGCCTCCTCGCCGCCGCCACCTGCGCCCAAGGCCGCGCGCAAGCCAAAGCCTATCCCGCGACCACCACCCGCCGTGCGGGCAAGCGCGCCGAAGGCGGCGCTGCATGCAGCCGCACTCCCCGGCGCGCGCAAATCCAATGGCGTCTGGATGGGTGTCTTCGGTGTGCTGATGGTGGCCGTGCTTGCGGCAGGCGGCTGGTACGCGTACGGCCAACGAAGCGCCAGCTCGCCGCCTGCGACGCAGCAGGCCGCCGCGCCGACGCCGGTCGTCGTGCCGTCCCCCGCGCCCGCGCCCGCGCCTGCGCCCGCGCCTGCGCCTGCGCCCCCGCCTGTATCCGCGCCCGTCGCCGAGGCGCCGGCGGCCGAGCCCTCACCGCCGGCCGCTCCCGTTGCGCCGCCGGTGGAGCAAGCCGTGCCATCTCCGCGGGCCGAACCGGCCAAGCCCACGGTCACCGCTGCACCCAGGGCACGCAAAGCTGCGCCGGTTGCACCGGTTGCCGCGCCGCCGCCCGCTGCCGTCGCGCCTGCACCCGTCGTGGCGGCAGCACCGGTTGAACCCGCTGCACCCGCGAGCCCGGAAACGACATGCGCAGGCCAGGGCTTCTTCGGCCGTGCGCGCTGCATGGTCGCGCAGTGCGCCAAGGCCGAATACAGGGCAAGCGCCCAGTGCGATGCCGTGCGGCGCCAGCAGCGGATCGACGAAGAGAAGCGCAATCCGAGCCTGCTCAACTGAAGGCCGGCCTGCGCGGGCAGTGTTCTCAGCCCTTCTGCAGCATCTCGATCGCCACGGCGAGCGCGCCCGGCTTGCCAGAGAGCACCAGCGTGTCGCCGTCCGCCAGCACCGTGTCGTCGCGCGCCTCCTCGGCCTTGCCGTCGCGCCGCCGCAAGCTGGCCACCCGTACGCCCACAGCCTGCAGTGCTGCCTGATCCAGCGGCTGGCCCACCGCGCGCGCGCCGGCGGTGAGCGTGAAACTGTTGAGCCGCTCGTGGTCGAGCTCGTCGGCGTTGTCGTCGTCGGCGCCGTGGAAGTAGCCGCGCAGCAGGTTGTAGCGCGCGTCGCGCTGGTCCTGCACCACGCGGATCACGCGCCGCATGGGTACGCCGACCAGCGCCAGCGCGTGGCTTGCCAGCATCAGAGAGCCTTCGATCGCTTCGGGCACCACCTCGGTCGCGCCAGCGGCCTGCAGCTTTTCGAGATCGCGATCGTCCTGCGTGCGCACGATCACCGGCACCTGCGGCGCATGCGCGCGCGTGTTGGCCAGCACCTTGAGCGCGCCCGGCACGTCGAGATAAGTCACGACCACCGCGCTGGCGCGCGCCAGGCCGGCCGCCATCAGCGCCTGCAGCCGCGCCGCGTCGCCGAAGACCACCGAGTCGCCGGCCGCGGCGGCCTGGTGCACGCGATCCGGGTCCAGGTCCAGCGCCAAGTACGGGATGCCCTCGCGCTCCAGTACGCGCGCCAGGTTCTGCCCGCAGCGCCCATAGCCGCAGATGATGACGTGCTTCGCGGTGTTGATGGTCTTGCGCGCGATCGTCGTCATCTGCAACGACTGCTGCAGCCAGTCGCTCGCCACCAGCTTTCGCACGATGCGATTGCTGTACATGATGATGAAGGGCGTTGCGAGCATCGACAGCACCATCGACGCGAGCACCGGGTTCGCGAGCCACGACGGCAAGAGCTCCTGACCCTGCGCCAGCGTCAGCAGCACGAAACCGAACTCGCCCGCCTGCGCAAGGTAGAGCCCGGTTCGCAGCGACACGCCGGCCGTCGCCCCGAGTACGCGCGCCAGCAACGTGACCAGAATCAGCTTGAAGGCCAGCGGCAAGACGAGCAGCCCGGCGATCAGGGCCCATTGCTCCACCACGATGTGCCAGTCGAGCGACATGCCGATCGTGATGAAGAACAGCCCCAGCAGAACGTCGTGAAAGGGACGGATGTCGGTTTCGACCTGGTGCTTGAATTCGGTTTCCGACACCAGCATGCCGGCGACGAAGGCACCCAGCGCCAGGCTCAGGCCCGCAAGCTCGGTCAGCCACGCCAAGCCCAGCGTGACGAGCAGCAGGTTGAGCATGAACAGCTCTTCACTGCGCCGGCGCGCGACGATCGTGAGCCACCAGCGCATCACGCGCGGACCGCCGTAGAGCAGCACGCCGACCAAGAAGCTGGCCTTGAGCCAGGCGAAGGCGAGCGCCTTCAGCATCGTCTCCGGCGGCGCCCCGAGCGCCGGAATCAGCACCAGCAAGGGCACCACCGCGAGATCCTGGAACAGCAGCACGCCCATCACGCGCTTGCCATGTTCGCTCTCGAGTTCGAGCCGCTCGGCCATCAGTTTCACGACGATCGCGGTGCTGCTCATGGTGAGCGCGCCCGAAAGCGCCAGCGCCGTCGGCCAGCCCAGGTGCCAGGCCGGCGGCAGCCAGGTGGCGAGCCACAACGCGCCCACCGTCGCGATCGCCATCGTCAGCATCACCTGGAGCAGTCCGAGGCCGAACACGTGCTTGCGCATGGCACGCAGCTTGGGCAGGTTGAACTCCAGCCCTATTACGAACATCAGGAAGACGACGCCGAACTCGCCCAGGTGCCGGATGCCCTCCGAGTTCTGCGCGAATGCCAGGGCGTGCGGTCCGATCAGCACGCCGGCCCCGAGGTAGCCGAGCATCGGCGGCAGCCTGAGGTACCGGCAGACGACCACGCCGATTACCGCAGCCAAGAGGTACATCAGCGTGAGATCGAACGAGGACATGGGCCGATGCTACTGAATGTGAACCCCTCAGTTCAGACTGGCGAAGCCTTGACCGATAAAATCCCGCGATGAGCTCCCGCCCCGACCTGGCCTCTGCGGCCGAACCCGACGCGATGCTCGCGCGGGCGCGCATTACTTTCGATATCGAAGCAGAAGCCGTGCTCGGCCTCAAGCAGCGCGTGGGCGCGAGCTTCGTCGACGCCGTTCGAAAAATCCTCGAAGTGCGGGGCCGCGTGGTCGTCATGGGCATGGGCAAGAGCGGCCATGTCGGCCGCAAGATCGCGGCCACGCTCGCCTCGACCGGCACGCCGGCGATGTTCGTGCATCCGGCGGAAGCGAGCCACGGCGATCTCGGCATGATCAAGGCGGTCGACCTCGTGCTCGCGATTTCGAACAGCGGCGAAGTCGAGGAGCTCACCACCATCCTGCCCGTGGTCAAGCGCCAAGGCGTGCCGCTGATCGCGATCACCGGACGGGCCGACTCGACGCTGGCGCGCCATGCCGACATCGTGCTCGACAGCGGCGTCGAGAAAGAGGCTTGCCCGCTCAATCTGGCGCCCACCGCCAGCACCACCGCGCAGATGGCGCTCGGTGACGCGCTCGCCGTCGCCTTGCTCGATGCGCGCGGCTTCGGCACCGAAGACTTCGCCCGTTCGCATCCGGGCGGCGCGCTCGGCCGCAAGCTGCTCACCCACGTGGGCGACGTCATGCGCTCCGGCGACGACGTGCCGCGCGTCGGGCCCGGCGCCAGCCTCAGCGAGATCATGCGCGAGATGAGTTCCAAGGGCCTCGGCGCGACGGCCGTGGTCGATCCCGATGGCCGCGCGATCGGCATCTTCACCGACGGCGATCTGCGCCGCCAGGTCGAGACCGGCGCGGACCTGCGCGCCATGACCGCGGCCGATGTGATGCATCGGGGCCCGCGCACGCTGCGTGCCGATGCGCTGGCGGCCGAGGCGGCCGAGCTGATGGAACAGCACCGCATCACGAGCGTGCTGGTGGTCGACGCCGGCGGCATTCTGATCGGCGCGCTCAGCATCAACGACCTGATGCGCGCGAAAGTCATTTGATGGCGCTCGAATTCAAGGCGGAGGCCTTGCTCGCCGCGCAGGACATCCGCGTCGCCTTCTTCGACGTCGACGGCGTGCTGACCGACGGCGGCGTCTACTTCAGCGAGCAGGGCGAAACCCTCAAGCGCTTCAGCATCCTCGACGGTTACGGCCTCAAGCTGCTGCGTGCCGCGGGCATCACGCCGGCGGTGATCACGGGGCGCGACTCGAAGCCGCTGCGCGTGCGCCTGCAGGCGCTGGGCATCGAGCACGTGCGCTACGGCACCGAAAGCAAGCTGCCGGCCGCCGAGGCCATGCTCGCAGCGCTCGGCCTCGACTGGATGCAGACCGCCGCCATCGGCGACGACTGGCCCGACCTGCCCGTGCTGACCCGCGCCGCATTCGCCGCCGCGCCTGCCAACGCCCATGCCGAGGTGCGCGCCATCGCGCACCACGTGACCGCGGCGCGCGGCGGCGAAGGTGCGGCGCGCGAATTCTGCGACCTGCTGCTCACGGCGGGCGGCCACTACCGGCGGCTGCTGGACGGCGCACGGGGCCCGGCGGCATGAAGGCGAAGGTAGTCTGGAATCTGCTGCGGAACGGCTTCGATCGCCTCACCATCTACCTGCCGATCATCCTGACGGCCACGCTGGCTCTGGGTACCTATTGGCTGGTGCGCAACGCGCCGAAGCTGCTCGAGCCGGCGGCCAAGGAGGCGCCCAAGCACGAGCCCGACTTTTTCATGCGCGGCTTCGTGATCAAGAATTTCCTGCCGAACGGCGAATTGCGCAGCGAGCTGTTCGGCACCGAAGGCCGACACTATCCGGACAACGACACGATGGAGGTGGACCAGGTCCGGCTGCGCTCCGTTTCCCCCGAGGGACTGACGACCCGAGCGACCGCCAACCGTGGCTTGTCGAACGGCGACGGCAGCGAAATCCAGCTCTTCGGCAATGCGATCGTGGTGCGCGAAGCTGCCGTCTCGGCCGGCGGCAAGCCCATACCGCGCCTGGAATTCCGCGGCGAATTCCTGCACGCCTTCCTGGACACGGAGCGCGTCAAGTCGCACAAGCCGGTCACCCTGATACGCGGTGCCGACCAGTTCACGGCCGACTCGCTGGACTACGACAACCTGACGGGCGTCGCCAACCTGCAGGGCCGCGTGCGAGGCCTGCTGATGCCTTCGGCGGCAGCGCCGGGGGCGAAGCATTGACGCGGCTGGCTTTCATCACCGGTGCGTCGAGCGGCATCGGCCAGGCGCTGGCCGCGCGCTTCTACCAAGCTGGCTATAACCTCGCGCTGGTGGCGCGGCGCACGCCCGAGATCGAAAGCTGGGCCGGCTCCGCCAAGATCGATGCCCAGCGCTACCGGATCTACGGCGCAGACGTCGCGTGCATCGACAGCATCGTCGCAGCGGGCGCTGCTTGCATCGCGCACCAAGGTGTCCCGGATGTGGTGATCGCGAATGCCGGCATCAGTGTGGGCATCGACACCGAGGACCGCGGCGATCTCGACGTGCTCGCGCAGACATTTGCGATCAACAACGTCGGCCTGGCCGCGACCTTCCATCCCTTCATTGCCGCGATGAGGGCGCGCGGCAGCGGCCGGCTGGTCGGCATCGGCAGCGTCGCGTCGATTCGCGGCCTCCCCGGTCACGGCGCGTACTGCGCCAGCAAGGCGGGTGTGGTGGCCTACTGCGAGAGTTTGCGCGGTGAGCTGCGCGCCGGCGGCGTCAAGGTCGTCACCCTTTGCCCTGGCTACGTCGACACCCCGCTGACGCAAGGCAATCGCTACGGCATGCCCTTTCTGATGCGAGCCGACGACTTCGCCGATCGGGCCTTTCGTGCGATCGAGGCCGGCGCCAGCTACCGGGTGATTCCGTGGCAGATGGGTGTGGTCGCCAAGCTCATGCGCCTGCTGCCCAACGCCTTGTTCGACCGCGCGGTGCAGGGGCGCGGGCGCAAAAAGCGGCGTGGCGAATGAGCCTGGAGCTGTCTGTCGCATCACCATCAAAAAAGGCTCCCGAGGGAGCCTTTCTTCTGCTGCTTGTGGGGCGCGGAATTCAGTAGCCGCTGTTGCCACCGTTGCCGCCGCCACCACCACCGCCGCCGTAGCCGCCGCGACCACCGCCGCGCGGACCGGCGCCGTACGGGCTGCGGAAACCGCCATCGCCGCCGCCGCCACCGCTGCGGCCACCGCCGCCGTAACCACCGCCGCCGCCGCCGTAACCGCCGCCACCACCGCTGCGACCGCCGCCACCACCACCACCGTAGCCGCCACCGCCGCCGCCGCCGCCATATCCGCCGCCACCACCACCGCCGTAGCCGCCGCTGCGCGGCGGACGGGCTTCCATCGGGCGCGCTTCGTTCACGACGACGCTGCGGCCGCCCATGTCCTGGCCGTTCATGCCCTTGATGGCCGCTTGCGCTTCTGCATCGCTGCCCATTTCAACAAATCCGAAGCCCTTGGAACGCGGGGGGCTGGAGTCGCGCTCCATCATGACCTTGGCGCTTGCCACGGTGCCGAACTGGCTGAAGGCGTTGTGGAGATCATCGTCGCGTGCCGAATAAGGCAGGTTACCGACGTACAGTTTGTTGCCCATCAAGGGACTCCTATAAACACATCAAGAAAAGCGATGGAGTCCCGAGAGCACCACCCAAACGAAATCCGCCGAGTCGCGCGAAACTGACCGATCACCGAATCACCGCCCCGAAATCTGAAGGGAGGCTCGTGCATTATGTGTGAAATGCTTCGAGCGCAAGTAGGAATTTGCCCGCAACCGCGCCGCGCTCGAAATTTTTCGAAAGCTAGCGCACGCTTACGAGCATCCTCGGTGCTGCACTACAATCGTGCGGTCATTGGGGAGTAGCCGCCTTCCATCGCGAGAAGGGTTTGCGTCAACAGACTTGTCCTGCCCCGTGCAGGACATGGCGCAGGCAGTGTTCCACCTGGCGAGACCTTTGACCGTGCAACTTCGGATATGGCCGAAGGCGTTGCACGGTCAATTGCGTCCTCGTCCTTCGGCCCAAGGAACCCCTTTCTCGTGGAAGCTTTTCTCGTTGCGACCGGCGTGGTCGCGCTCGCCGAAATGGGCGACAAGACCCAATTGCTCTCGCTCGTGCTCGCCGCACGGTTCCGCAGGCCCTGGCCGATCGTGCTGGGGATCTTCACCGCGACCGTGCTGAACCACGCACTCGCGGGCGCGGTGGGCAACTGGGTCACGCACACGCTCGGGCCCAATGCGCTGCGCTGGATTCTGGGCGGCTCTTTCATCGCGATGGCGCTCTGGATGCTGATCCCCGACAAGCTCGACGAGGACGATATGCCGAAGGCTTCGCACTTCGGCGTGTTCGGCACCACCGTGACGGCCTTCTTTCTCGCCGAGATGGGCGACAAGACGCAGATCGCGACCGTCATGCTCGCCGCGCGCTACGTGAGCGCCTATGTCTGGGTGGTGCTGGGCACCACGTTCGGCATGATGCTGGCGAATGCGCCGGTCGTATGGCTCGGCGAGCGCATCGTGAAGCGCGTGCCGATCCGCCTGGTTCACGGCGTCTCCGCCGTGCTGTTCCTCATGCTCGGCGCCGCCGCGTTGATCGGCTGGGGCTGAGCCGCATATACTCGTCGGACGCGCCGATTTGCTCCAGCTTGCGGGCGCTTAACAAATGCAGCTAAAGACGGATGCCGGACCCGGCTCGTTTTTGGCGAGGCCGGGTCTTTTTCATTCATGTCGTTGGTCGTCTCCTCGCAATCGATGCCGTTCGCAGGCCCGCTGCCTCTCAGCAGCGGCGCATCGATTGCCAACTACATCTTGGCCTACGAAACCTACGGCACGCTCAATGCCGAGCGCAGCAACGCGGTGCTCGTCTGCCATGCGCTGAACGCCTCGCACCATGTCGCGGGCGTCTACGCGGGCCAGGACAAGTCCGAGGGCTGGTGGGACAACATGATCGGCCCCGGCAAGCCGGTCGACACCGACCGCTTCTTCGTGATCGGCATCAACAACCTCGGCTCCTGTTTCGGCTCTACCGGACCGATGCACGTCAACCCTGTGACCGGGCGCGTCTATGGCGCCGATTTCCCCGTGGTCACGGTCGAGGACTGGGTGCGGGCGCAGGCTGCACTGCTCGATGCGCTCGGCATTCGGACGCTCGCTGCGGTGATGGGCGGCAGCCTCGGCGGCATGCAGGCGCTGTCGTGGGCGCTGCAATACCCCGAGCGCGTGCGCCATGCGGTGGTGATCGCCAGCGCGCCCAGCCTGACGGCGCAGAACATCGCGTTCAACGAGGTCGCGCGCCGCGCCATCGTGACCGACCCCGACTTCAACGGCGGCCACTTCTACGAGCACGGCGTGATCCCCAAGCGCGGCCTGCGCATCGCCCGCATGATCGGCCACATCACCTACCAGAGCGACGACCTCATGAACGAGAAGTTCGGTCGCGCGCTGCGCAGTGCGGTCGAGGGCGAAGTGTCGAGCGCGGACTTTCTCTACTCGACCCAGGAGGTCGAGTTCCAGATCGAAAGCTACCTGCGCTACAACGGCGACAAGTTCAGCGAGTACTTCGACGCCAACACCTACCTCCTGATCACGCGCGCGCTCGACTACTTCGATCCGGCGCGTGCGTATGGCGGCGATCTGCGCGCCGCGCTGGCGCAGGCCACGGCCAAGTTCCTGCTCGTGAGCTTCAGCACCGACTGGCGCTTCGCGCCGGCGCGCAGCCGCGAGATCGTGAAGGCCCTGCTCGACAACCGCCGCAACGTGAGCTACGCGGAAATCGATGCGCCCCACGGACACGACGCCTTCCTGCTCGACGATGTGCGCTACATGAGCGTGGTGCGCTCCTACTTCGAGCGCATCGCGAAAGAGGGAGCGGCCGCATGAGCCACCGGGCCGTTCCCAAGGCGAATACCGTAGCGCGCAGCGCGGAGGTTTTCCAATGAGCGATCTGGACACCCAGCGCGTGATCGCCCGGCTCGTTCCCGAGGGCTCGCGAGTGCTCGACCTCGGCTGCGGCGACGGCGCGCTGCTCGACCTGCTGCAGCGCGAACGCGGCTGCAGCGGCTACGGCGTGGAGATCGCCGACGGCAACGTGCTGCAATGCATACGGCACGGCGTCGACGTGATCCAGCTCAACCTCGACGAAGGCCTCGCGATGTTCGACGACGCCTCCTTCGACGTCGTGCTCCAGATCGATACGCTGCAACACCTTCGCAATGCCGAAGTGATGCTGCGCGAAACCGCGCGCGTCGGCCGCATCGGTATCGTCGCCTTCCCCAACTTCGCGCACTGGCCGAACCGCATCAGCATCGCCCGCGGCCGCATGCCGGTCACGCGACGCCTGCCCTACCAGTGGTACGACACGCCCAACATCCGCGTCGGTACCTTCAAGGATTTCGAGGTGCTCGCGCGCAAGAACCGGCTGCGGGTGCTCGATGCCTTTGGCCTGCAGGAGGGCGCCGAGGTGCGCTGGCTGCCGAATGCGCGCGCCAGCACGGCGGTCTTCAAGTTCGAACGCGAACGCTAGCGGGCGAACGATGCCCTTCACGCTCGCCGCGCCGCAGCACAGCGAGCTGCTCGTCAAGAAGAGCCGCTTCATCGGCTGCGTCCAGCCGGTCGCCGATCGTGCCGCGGCGCAGGCGGTCGTCGATGCACTGCGCAGCGCGCATCCCGGCGCGACCCATGTTTGCTGGGCACTGATGGCCGGAGGGCAATCCGCGGCCAACGACGACGGCGAGCCCGGTGGCACCGCCGGCCGGCCGATGCTGGAAGTGCTGCGACATCACGAACTCGAAGGTGTGCTCGCAACGGTCGTTCGCTACTTCGGCGGCATCAAGCTCGGCGCGGGTGGGCTGGTGCGTGCCTACACCGACAGCATCGCGCAGGCGCTCGCCGGTGCAGTGCTGGTGCCGCTGGTGCGCCAGTGCGGCTTGCAGTGCGCCGTGCCGTACGCGCTCGAAGGCGCGCTGCGCCGCGAGATCGCGGCGGCCGGCGCCACGCTGGTCGAAGTTCGCCACGACAGCATGGTGCACTTCTCGCTCACGCTGCCCGAGCCCCGAGCCGCCGGCTTCATCGCCAGGGTCGACGATGCTGCGCAAGGGCGCGCCGTCTGGCAGCGGGCGATCACGCCATAGAAGTTCGTCGCGCGAGGATGACGACCGTCACGCTCGTGACAATCACGGCGATCAAGATCAGGTCGAACAGCCCTCCTGCGCGCGATTCAGAGGTCTAAAGTGAGGAGCGCTGACATTGTTGACGCGCCCTTCACGCAGACGAAAGTTCCCAACGACGCGTGTTCGAGACGTATTCAGTTACGCTTCTTGCGCAATGAAGTGCGAAGCGCCGTAAGCGCCTTCTTACGATAGCCCTTTTGAGGAGCTCCCCATTGGCCACACAGTCCCCCTTCTTCGGCAAGCGTGATCGCGACGCCGACTCCCTCCCCTCCCGTCCCGCGCCGCTGATGGGTTCCGGCACCAACCTTTCGGGCACCCCGGTCAATCCTTCGAACCTGTCGGCCCAAGCGGCCAATGCGGCAGCGAGCACCGCCAAGGAAGGCGGCAGCAAGCTCACCGTCGGCCCCAACATCAAGCTCAAGGGTGTCGAGATCACCGACTGCGACACGCTCGTGGTCGAAGGCCTGGTCGAAGCGACGATGGATTCGCGTGTCATGCAGATCGCCGAACAAGGCGCGTTCAAGGGCTCGGCCGAAATCGACATCGCCGAGATTCGCGGCCTCTTCGACGGCAATCTCACCGTGCGCGAAAAGCTCGTCATCCACTCCACCGGCAAGGTCACCGGCAAGATCCGCTACGGCAAGATCGTGGTCGAAGAAGGCGGCCAGCTGTCCGGCGAGATCAGCTTCGGCGCATCCGCCGGCAGCAGCAGCAGTGCCAAGCCGGCACTGCAAGCCGCCGCCTGACGCGACTTCAGTTCAGCCCAGGCGCTGAATCAAGGCACCTGCTGCGGCCGGTGCCTTTTCTTTTGCGCCGTTGATGAAGTAGATGAACACGTCGCGCGCCGCGGCAGCCTTCGGCGCGGCCTTCTCGACGCGCGGCAACGCAGCCGGCGAACCGCCCTCGGCCCAGATCTTGGCTGCCTCGGCCCATGCATCGAGCGCCTTCGGCGCGTAGCCGCTTTTCAGTTTGGCGTCGCTCATCATCAGCCGCGCATAGACGAACTCGCCGGTCAGGTCGGCGAAGGACGGAAACTTGTCGGCGTCGGTGAAGACCGACGCGGCCTCGTACTTGCGCGCGAGCGCCAGGTACTCCGGCGTCATGAAACTCTCGTGCCGGACATCGAGCACGTGGTGCAGCGTGCGGCTGCCCTCCTTCTTCGGAAGCAGCGCGAGAAAGCCCTCGAAATCCTCCGCATCGAAAGCCTTGGTGGGCATGAACTGCCAGACGATCGGCCCCAGCTTGTTGCCCAGTTCGGCAATGCCGCTCTCGACGAAACGCGCGATCGACTCGCCGGCTGCCGACAGCTGCTTGCGGTTGGTCGCGAAGCGCGATGCCTTGAGCGAGAACATGAAATCGTCGGGCGTCTCGTCATGCCACTTCTTGAAGGTCGGCGGCTTGAAGCTGCTGTAGTAGGTGCCGTTGACTTCGATCGCCGTGAGCTGCCGGCTGGCGTAGCTCAACTCCTGGCTCTGGGGCAGCCCGGCGGGATAGAAATTGTTGCGCCAGGGCTCGTAGGTCCAACCTCCGATGCCGACGCGGATGCGCTTGTTCGTACTGCTCAAGATCTCGCCTTTCGAAAAAGCTGCCACTCTGAAGCAGCGGCGAGATTAGCCCAAGGCCTGCGGGTTTGGCGAGCTGCGCCCATAATTCGCCACGCCCCTTCTCACACGCGGAGACCCCATGAACGCTCCCCTGCACCGCGAAATGCCCTCTGGCCTGCTCGATGCCGAGCGCGCCTTGTCAGATGTCTCGTCCAAGTGGGACCAGGACATCCTCAGGCAACTCACCGGCTACATCGCGATCCCGGCCAAGTCGCCCGGCTTTGACAAGGACTGGGTGCAGAACGGCTATCTCGAAACCGTTCTTCAGAACGCGGCCAGATGGGTCGAGGCGCAAAAAGTCGAGGGCCTGAAGCTCGAGATCGTGCGGCTCGAAGGCCGCACCCCGGTGCTCTTCTTCGAAGTGCCGGCCACCGGCACCGAGATGAAGGAAACCGTGCTGATGTACGGCCACCTCGACAAGCAGCCCGAGTTCACCGGCTGGCGCAACGACCTCGGGCCGTGGACGCCGAAATACGAAGACGGCCTGCTCTACGGCCGCGGCGGCGCCGACGACGGCTACGCGGTGTATGCGAGCGTGGCGGCGCTGCAGGCGCTCAAGGCGCAGGGCGTGGCGCATCCGCGCATCGTGGGCCTGATCGAAACCTGCGAAGAATCCGGCTCCTACGACCTGCTGCCCTACATCGACGCGCTGCGTCCGCGCCTCGGCGAAGTGGGCCTCGTGATCTGCCTCGATTCGGGCGCCGGCAACTACGATCAGCTGTGGCTCACCACCTCGCTGCGCGGCATGGCGAGCGGAACGCTGAAGGTGGAGATCCTGACCGAGGGCGTGCACTCCGGCGATGCCTCCGGCCTCGTGCCCTCGAGCTTCCGCATCATGCGGCAGGTGCTGGACCGCCTCGAAGACAGCAAGACCGGCCGCCTGCTGCCGGAGAGCTTCCATTGCGAGGTGCCGGCCGAAAGGCTCGCGCAGGCGCAGGCCACTGCAGCCATCCTCGGCGACGAGGTCTACAAGCGCTTTCCGTGGGCGCACTACGACTGCGGCGGCGCGACCGCGTTCGCGTTGCCGACCACCAGCGACCCGGTTGAGGCGCTGGTCAACCGCACCTGGAAGCCGACGCTCTCGGTGACGGGTGCCGAAGGCTTCCCGGCATTGAAGGATGCGGGCAACGTGCTGCGTCCTTACACCGCCTTCAAGCTTTCGCTGCGCCTGCCGCCGCTGGTCGATGCCGATCAGGCGGTGCAGCAGCTCAAGACACTGCTCGAAGACAACGCGCCCTACCAGGCCAGGGTCACCTTCGACAGCAACGGCGGCGCCACCGGATGGAACGCGCCCGGCACCGCACACTGGTTCGAGCGTGCACTCAATGCCGCGTCGCAGGCGCACTTCGGCGCCAATTGCGGCTACATCGGCCAGGGCGGCACCATCCCGCTCATGAACATGCTGAGCGTCGGCTTCCCGAAGGCGCAGATGATGGTCTGCGGCGTGCTGGGGCCCAAGAGCAATGCGCACGGCCCCAACGAGTTCCTGCATGTGCCCTATGCGAAGAAGCTGACCGCGGCGGTGGCCGAGGTGATCGCCGCGCTGCCGGCGGCGCACGCCCTCGCCGGTTGAAGTCGCAGCCCACGCAGAACAGCACGCTGCGCACGCCGGACGGCGAAACGTTGGCCGTCCACGAGTGGCCGCTGCCCTCCGACCTTCCTGCAAAGGCCATCGTCCTGCTGGTGCACGGCATCGGTGAGCATGCGGGCCGTTACCGGCGCGTGGCCGAGCGGCTCAACGACTGGGGCTTCGCGGCGCGTGCCGCCGACCACCACGGCCACGGCGCATCGAGCGGTCCACGCGGCGGCTTGCCCAGCGTGATGCGGCTGGTCGACGATCTCGCGCTCGTGGTCGACGACACGCGGCGCAGCCATCCCGGCCTGCCGCTGGTGCTGCTGGGCCATAGCCTCGGTGGATTGGTCGCCGCAAGCTTCGTGGCGCGGGCGGTCCGCAAGGTCGATGCGCTGGTGCTTTCATCGCCGGGGCTGGATCCGGGCCTCGGCGCGTTCCAGAAATTCCTGATCGCGCTGCTGTCGCGCGTGGCGCCCGATCTGCGCGTGGGCAACGGGCTCGACGACCACTACCTCTCGCACGACCCGGCCGTGGTGCAGGCCTACCGCGGCGATCCGCTGTGCCACGATCGCATCGGCGCCCGGCTCGCACGCTTTCTGGCCGACGAAGGTACGGTCGTTCAGGCGGCCGCGCCGCAATGGCAGGTGCCGACGCTCCTGATCTACGCGGGCGACGATCGCCTCGTGAAGCCTGCGGCCAGCCGCGCCTTCGCGGCCGCCGCGCCGGCTTCGGTGCTCAGCGCCACCTGCTTTCCGGCGCTCTATCACGAGATCTTCAACGAGCGCGATGCGACGCCGGTGTTCGAGACGCTGGAGCGCTGGCTCGGCGAGCGCTTCCCGTCTGCCTAGACGGTCGCCGCCGCTGCTGTACTCCGCTGTCGACGTGCAAGCCACAGCAGCGCCGCACCCGTCAGCACCACCGGCACCAGCGAGCCGAAGTTCAGCAGCCGCCAGCCTTGCGTGGTGACCAGCACGCCCGAGGCGAAGGAGCTCAGTGCCAGCGTCGCGAATATGCAGAAGTTGAGTGCGCCTTGGGCGCGGTCCTTTTCTTCGGCCGTGTAGGCCGACAGGGACAGCGTCGTGCTTCCGGTGAAGAGGAAGTTCCAGCCCACGCCGAGCATGAACAGCGCGATCAGGAACTGATGCAGATCCACGCCAGAGAGTGCCACTGCGATGCAGCCGAGGTTGAGCGCGAGTCCCACGCCCATCACGGGCAGCGCGCCGAAGCGGCGGATCAGGTGGCCGGTGAAGAAGCCCGGCGCGAACATGCCGATCACGTGCCATTCGAGCACCAGCGCGATGTCGCCGAAGGGCAGGCTGCAGATCTGCATCGCGATCGGCGTCGCGGCCATCAGCAGGTTCATGACGCCGAAGCCGAGCGCACCCGACACCGCCGCGACGATGAACACCGGCTGGCGCGCGATCTCGGCCAGCGAGCGGCCGCCGGTGGTCGTTCTCTTGGGCGGCGGAGCGGCAAAGTCGATGAAGTGCATCAGGCCCATCGCGAGCAGCGCCACCGCTGCGAGCGCGAGATAGGCGCCCGCGAAGGGCACGGGGAACCAGTCGCGCGTGACGGCGGCGAGGTTCGGGCCCGCCACGGCGCCGAGCAGCCCGCCTGCCATCACCAGCGAGACCGCCTTTTCGCGCCCGTCAGGAGCGGCCAATTCGGCGGCGGCAAAACGGTAGAGGCTGGCGTTCGCGTTGTAGTAGCCGGCCACCACCGTGGCGAAGCACAGCAACCAGAAGTCTTTCCAGACCGCGGCTTGCGCGCACAGCAGAGCCGAGCCCAGCGCCACCGCAAGGCCGATCTGGAACGAGTGGCGCCGCCCGAAGCGCTGCTGCGTGCGCGCCACCAGGCCGGTAGCGAGTGCGCCGCCGACCACGTAGCCCATCACGGGCAGCGTGGCCATCCAGCCGCGCGGTGCGAGCGCCAGGCCCACGAGGCCGTTGATCGCGATGAAGGTGACGTTGTTGGTCAGGAACAAGCCCTGGCAAACGGCGAGCAGCCAGAGATTGCGCTTCATCGAGACCTGTTCAACCCTTCTGCAGCAGGCCGCTCAACGAGGACAGCAGGTCGTCCTGGTTGCCCAGGCCCTCGGCCGGCACCTGGCCCTTGGGCGTGAGCTGATCGATCAGCGTGGGCAGCAGCGTGGCCAGCATCGGCAGCAGCGTCGCCGCGTTGATGCCGAGCTTTTGCGCGATGCTCGAGATCACGTCGCTGCCCAGCACGTCCTGCAGCTGCCCGCCCGAGATCGGTGCGTTCTCGCCCTTGCCGACCCAGGAGCCGATCACGTCGCCCATGCCGGCCTGCTCGAACTTCGAGACCAGGCCGCCCAGACCGCCCTGCTCGCCATTGTTGGCGAGCAGCCCGCCGAGCGCACCCGCGAGGCCGCCGAGATCACCGAGTCCGCCGCCCATGCCGCCGCGGCTGCCTATGCTGCCGTCCTGGGCCTGTGGCTGTGCACCGCCGAGCACCTGTCCGAGTACCGAATCGAGCAATCCCATGGTGGGCTCCTGAAGTAATGGGGGAGATGGCCTACTTCGACCGCGGCGCACGCTTCGGCAGCAGGGGCTCGCTCACGCCTTGCACGCCGACCAGCCCCAGCACGGTCGCCAGGGAATTCTGCGCGCCCTTCCACCCGTCTGTCATGTCGATCCATTCGGAGAGCGCGTGAAAGCCGCCGGTCTTGCCGCCGCCGCCGATGATGATGGCCGGAATGCCGAGCGACATCGGCACGTTGGCGTCGGTGCTGGCACCGGTCAGCAAGGTCTTGTGGCCGAAGGCGCTGTTCGAACGGACGGCCGCCTCGACGATCGGCGAATCCGAAGGCGTGCGCCCGCCCGGCCGATCGCCGATCAGCTTGTTGGACACGGCGAGCGTCGTCACATTCCAACGCTTGTTTTCCTCCGCCACCGCTTCCTCGATCGCGGCCAGCACCTTCTTCTCGGTGTCGAGCAGCGCGCCCATCTCGTCGGAGCGGATGTCGACCGCCATGCGCGCGTCGGGTGCAATGGTGTTGACCGACGTCCCGCCGCCGACGGTGCCGACGGTGAAGGTGGTCTTCGGAAAGCTGGGCGTCTTGATCTCGGCGATCTTGGCGATCGCGCGGCCCATGCCGTGGATCGCGCTGGGCACCTGGCCGAAGGCGGCATAGCTGTGGCCGCCGGGTCCCTTGAAACTCACTTCGTAGCGATGACTGGCGGTGCCGAGGACCAGCACGGTGCCGTCGGGCGCGGGCTCCACGCCCACCATGCCGTCGATGTCGAGGTGGTCGCGGAAGATGGCCTTCATGCCGCGCAAGTTGCCCAGCTCCTCTTCGCCGACGTTGCCGACGAAGAGCAGGTCGCCCACGGTCTGCACCTTGTTGTCGTTGAGCACCTTGAGCCACGACAGGAGCACCGCGAGGCCGCGCGTGTCGTCCGAGATGCCGGGCGCGTGGAGCTTGCCGTCGCGCTCCTTCACCTTGACGTCGGTGCCGGCGGGAAAGACCGTGTCGAGGTGGGCCGAGACCAGCAGCTTCGGTCCGTTGCCCGTGCCCTTGCGCAGGCCCACCACATTGCCCTCGCTGTCGATGCGCGCATCCGCGAGCCCCAGCGCCTTCATGCGGGCGAGAAAGGCCTCGGCGCGCTTCTGCTCCTTGAAGGGCGGCGCTTCGATTTCGGTGAGCAGCTTGAGGTCCTCGATCGAACGCTCGTGGTCGGCCTTGACCGCATCGAGCAGCTGCTTGACAGCGGGCGCGGCCAGGAGTTGCGCATAGGCCTGGTCGACGGCCGGCTTCACCTGCGTGGGCGTCGGCGCCACGGCCGTGCCTTGCGCATGGACGGCGCCGGCGGCGCAAAGGGCGGCAAGCAGAACGGGCGCGAGGCGCGACGGAACGGAATGGAGGGAAGACATGCGTTGGCGGCCTTGGGCTCGATGGGGTGATGGAGGAAAGGAAGAAATTCTGGTCACTGGCCCGCAAGCAATGCAAGCGCCGCGAGGGCCGCGGTTTCGGCGCGCAGCACGCGCGGCCCGAGCGTGAGCGGTGCGAAGCCGCGCGCGATCGCATCCTGCTCCTCGGCGGCGCTCAGGCCGCCCTCGGGGCCGCTCAGAACGCAGGCGCGGCGAAGCGCGGTGACCGACGTCCGCTCGCGGATCTCGCGCATGTCGCAGGTGCCCTCGGCCAGGCTCAGGACGAAGCGCTCCGCATCGTCGATCGGCGGCATGTCGATCCAGCCGGCCAGGGCGCGCACCGGGTGGATCAGCGGCAACCGGTTGCGGCCGCATTGTTCGCAGGCGGCGATGGCGATCGCCTCCCAGTGCGCGCGCTTCTTGTCGGCGCGCTCGCCAGCCAGGCGCAGCACGCCATGGGCGGTCATCAGCGGCTGGATGCTCGCCACGCCGAGTTCGGTGGCCTTCTCGACCAGCCAGTCCATGCGCTCGTTGGCCGGCATGCCGATCGCCAGGTGCACGGCGCGCGGCGCCTCCCGCTCGACGGCGATGTGATTCTCGACCTGGACCGTCACTTCGCTGCGGCCCATGCGCTCCACCGTGGCGGCGTACTCGCCGCCGCTGCCGTCGAACAGCGTCAGCGCATCGCCCGGCTGCATGCGCAGCACCTGCACGTGGCGTGCGGCGCCGGGCGGCAGCGCCAGCGCGCTGCCGGCGGCCAGGGTCACGGCGCAATGGAAGCGCGGCGTCACATCCGCCCGTACGCAAAGCCGGTGGCGGCCTGCGTGCCTTCGACCTCGTCGATCACGCGCAAGAGCGGCGTGAGTTCGCGGTAGCGGCCGGCGGTCGCGCGGATGTAGGCGATGAAGCGCGGGGTGTCGGCCAGGTACCTCGGCTTGCCGTCGCGCAGCGTCAGCCGCGCGAAGATGCCGGCGACCTTCAGGTGGCGCTGCAGGCCCATCCACTCGACTGCGCGGTAGAAGGCGCCGAAGTCCTCGTCGACCGGCAGCCCGGCCTTGCGCGCCTGTTCCCAGTAACGCACCGTGACATCGAGAACGAAGTCTTCGTCCCAGCTCAGGAAGGCATCGCGCATCAGGCTCGCGATATCGTAGGTGATCGGGCCATGGACCGCGTCCTGGAAATCCAGCACCCCGAGCGTGGGGCCGCCGGTGATCATCAGATTGCGCGGCATGAAGTCGCGGTGCACGTAGACGCGCGGCGCGGCCAGGTTGTTCTCGACGATCAGCTTGAAGCTGCGTTCCAGGCGCTCCTGCAGCTGGCCTTCCACGCGCATGCCGCGGTGCCGCGCGATGTACCACTCCGGAAAGAGCGCCAGCTCGCGCTCCAGCAGCGCCCGATCGTAGGGCGGCAGCACGCCGGGCCTGGACGCCAGCTGCCAGCGGATCAGCGCATCGATCGCCTGGGCGTAGAGCGGCCGTGCCGCATCCGAATCGGCCGGGTCGATCACCTCGAGCATGGTCTGCCGGCCGAGGTCGTCGAGCAGCAGGAAGCCCTGGGCCTCTTCCCATTCGAGCACCTGCGGCGCGGTCAGGCCGGCCGCGCGCATCAGCTTGGCGACGTGCACGAACGGGGCGCTGTTCTCCTGGGCAGGGGGCGCGTCCATCACGATCCGCGTCATCGCGGCGTCGCTGGTGTCGATCCTGAAGTAGCGCCGGAAGCTCGCATCGGCCGAGGCGAGGCGCACGGTCGCGGGCAACAGCCGATGCCGCTCTGCGATGTGTTCAAGCCATTGCGCGAAAGCCTTGGCGCGCTCCGGATCGCTCCAGCTGAACGGGTAGGAAGGCGTCGCGGCGCCGCTGGCCGGGGGCGGGGAAGCTGTCATGGATAATCGATTCTACAAATCCGCCCGGCGCGGACCTCCGCAACCCGCCAGCCGCTGGCGCCAATTCCCCGAAGACCTCTCCGTTCCGTACCGATGCCTGACCTGACCCGAGCTGCCTGGCGCCGGTGCCGCCCGCCTTTGCCGCTGGCCGTGCTGTCGCTGGCACTGCTTCAAGCGCACGGCGCGTCGGCGCAGGACGCCGGTCTGGACGCGCCGCTCACTCTCAAGCGCACCCCGCAACTCGTCGAGACCATCCCGCAGGCGCAGCGCGGCCAATTGCCGAGCTTTGTCGACGGTGACCGCATTTCCGGGCGGCCCGATCTCGAAACGGTGGTCGAAGGCAACGCCTCCCTGCGCCGCGGCGAGACCGTGATCCATGCCGACCGGCTCGAGTACTACCAGCCCGACGACCTCGCCAAGGCGCGCGGCAACGTCCGCGTCAACCAGGCCGGCAACGTCTACGAAGGGCCCGAATTGGAGCTCAAGCTCGAGACCTTCGAAGGCTTCTTCAACAACGTGCGCTATCGCTTCCTGGCGACGGGCGGGGGGGGCGATGCCGAGCGTATCGACTTCGTCGACAGCAATATCTCGGTCGCCCGGCGCGCCACTTACACCACATGCCGGCGCGAAGACTATCCTGGCTGGATGCCTGCCTGGCTGCTGAGCGCCGCGACCCTCACGACCGACACCGAAGAGAACGTCGGCGTCGCCACCGATGCGCGCCTGAGCTTCATGGGCATCAGCACCCCGCCCTTTCCGTCGCTGAGCTTTCCGCTCGGCAACGACCGCAAGAGCGGCTGGCTGCCGCCGACCATCGGCATCGACAGCGTGAACGGTGTCGACATCACAGCGCCGTACTACTGGAACATCGCGCCCAATCGCGACGCGACCTTCTACCCGAACCTGATGAGCAAGCGCGGCGTGAATCTCGGCACCGAGTTCCGCTACCTCGAGGAGAAGTACAACGGCGAGGCCCGCGTCGACTACATGCCGACCGACAGCCTGCGCAACCGCAAGCGCTGGGGCATCTGGACGCACCACCAGCAGACCTTCGATGCCAAGTCCTACGGCCTGGACTCGCTGGGCGCCACGATCAACTTCAACCGCGTCAGCGACGACGACTACTGGCGCGACTTCACGCGCACACCCTCGCTGACGCAGCGCCTGCTGTCCAACGATGCCTCGCTCAACTGGAGCAAGGGCGACTGGAGCGGCGCCGCACGCACGCTGAGCTACCAGACGCTGCAGTACGCGCCCTCGCCCATCCTGCCGCCCTACGACCGGCTGCCGCAGATCACCGCCAACTACAACAAGTACGACTGGCACGGTTTCGATTTCTCGCTCAACACCGACTACACGCGCTTCCGCGCCGACCCGGTGCAGCAGGGTCAGCCCAACGGCGAGCGCGTCTTTGCGCTGGCGTCGCTGAGTCGGCCCTTTCTCACGCCCGGCACCTTCGTCATCCCGAAGGTGCAGCTGCATACGACCTCCTACCAGTTCGAGGCACCGCTCGCCAACGGCGCGAGCTCGGCCAGCCGCACGGTGCCGACCTTCAGCCTCGACAGCGGCATGATCTTCGAGCGCGACGCCAACTTCTTCGGCCGCGCGTTCCGCCAGACGCTGGAGCCGCGCGCGTTCTACGTCTACACGCCCTACCGTGACCAGAGCCTGCTGCCGAATTACGACTCGGCGTCCAACGACTTCAACTTCGCGACCGTCTACACCGAGAACGCGTTTTCCGGCAACGACCGCATCTCGGACAGCAACCTGCTCACGCTGGGCGTGACGACGCGCCTGATCGATCCCGAAAGCGGCGCCGAAGCCGCGCGCTTCGGCATTGCCCAGCGCCTGCGCTTCAGCGACCAGCGCGTCACGCTGCCCAATACCACCGCCGTGACCGACCGGCTCAGCGACGTGCTGCTCGGTGCCCAGATCAACTGGACGCCGAAATGGAGCGTGGACACCACGCTGCAGTACAACCCTGACGACCACAAGTCGACGCGGACGGCGATCAGCGCGCGCTACAACCCCGGCTCGTACCGCAACATCAGTGCGGCCTACCGCTACCAGGCGAACAGCACGCCGACCGCGACGGACGGCAACAAGTCGATCGACGTGAGCTGGCAATGGCCGCTGAACGACCTGTGGGGCGACAAGGGCCAAGACCTCGGTCCGGGCCGCGGCCAGGGCGGCGGGCGCTGGTACGCCGTCGGCCGTCTCAACTACAGTCTGCAGGACCGCAAGCTCACCGACGGCGTGCTCGGCTTCGAATACGACGGCTGCTGCTGGATCGGCCGCGTGGTGCTGGAACGCATCAGCACTGGCCAAGTCACGGCCGCGACGCGCATCATGTTCCAGCTGGAGTTCGTTGGATTCGCCGCCATCGGTTCGAGCCCGAAGCGCACGCTGACACAGAACATCCAGCGCTACCAGCCCCTGCGTCAACCGGTGGCTGCACCGAGCCGCTTCACCAATTACGACTGAGCTTCTTGCCATGAACCACATCCGCTCCATCCTCACCCTGGCGTGCCTCGCAACGCTGGCCGCGGCGGCCGGCGCGCAAGGACAAGGGCAGCGCCCCGGCCTCGGCATCACGGACATCATGCGCGCAGGTCCGCGCCTCGCACCGGCGCCCGCCGCACCGCGCACCGCCCCGCCGGCAGCGCCGGTGCAGCGCTCGGCCGAATACATTGTGGCGTTGGTCAATTCGGAGCCCATCACCAACACCGAAGTGCAGACGCGGGTCGAGCGAATCCTGAAGGAAAACGCCGAGGCGCAGCGCGTGCCGCGCGCCGAGCTCACGCGCCTGGTGCTCGAACGGCTCATCGCCGAACGCGCCCAGCTGCAACAGGCCAAGGAAGCCGGCATCAAGGTCGATGAACTCGCGATCGACCAGGCCGAACAGACGGTGGCGCGCCAGAACCAGATGAGCCTGGTCGAGCTGCGCAGCCGCGTCGCGGCCGAGGGCATCTCGCCGCAGACCTTCCGCAACGACCTGCGTGACCAGCTCCTGCTCACGCGCCTGCGCGACCGCGAGGTCGAGGCCAAGGTCAAGGTCAGCGATATCGAGGTCGACCAGTTCATCCGCGACCAGCGGACCTCCCCCAATGCCGCGACGCAGAACATCAATATCGCCCAGGTACTGGTCGCCGTGCCCGAGAGCGCGAGCGACGCGCAAGTCGCTTCGCTGCAGCAGCGTGCGCAGGGCGTCGCGCAGCGTGCCCGCGCCGGTGAAGACTTCGCCAAGCTCGCGCAGGAATTCTCCGATTCGCCGGATCGCGCCGTCGGCGGCGCGTTGGGCATGCGCAGCGCCGACCGCTACCCGAGCCTGTTCGTCGAGGCGACGCAATCGACGGCGGTCAACGGCATCGCAGGGCCGATCCGCTCGGGCGCCGGCTTCCACGTGCTCAAGGTGCTGGCCAAGAGCCAGCCCGGCGCCGCCGATGCCGTCGTCACGCAGACCCAGGTGCGCCATATCCTGCTGCGCAGCGATGCCAAGCGCAGCACGGCGCAAGCCGTCGCCCAGCTGGCCGAGTTCAAGGAGCGGATCCAGAAGGGCACCGGCGACTTCGCCGGCCTGGCGCGGGACAACTCGCAGGATGCCAGCGCCAAGGAGGGCGGCGACCTGGGCTGGTCGCGCCCCGGCCAGTTCGTGCCCGAGTTCGAAGAGGCGATGAACCGGCTGGCGCCGGGCCAGGTCAGCGATCCTGTCGTTTCGCGCTTCGGCGTGCACCTGATCCAGGTGGTTGCGCGGCGCGACGCCAAGCTGAGCCAGGCCGAGCAGCGCGAAGCCGCCCGTGCCGTGCTGCGCGAGAAGAAGGTCGAGGAAGCCTTCGAAACCTGGGCGCAGGAAATCCGGGCGCGGGCCTACGTCGAATACCGCGAGCCGCCGCAGTCCTGACGCGGTGACGCCCTGAGGTGAAACACATCGCGCGCAAGCGCTTCGGGCAGCATTTCCTGTCCGACGCGGGCATCATCGACGCGATCGTGCGCGAGATCGCACCCGAGCCGGGCGATGCCATGGTCGAGATCGGGCCGGGCCTCGCGGCGCTCACGCAACCGCTGGTGGAGCGCCTGGGGCGACTCACAGTGATCGAACTCGACCGCGACCTGGCGCAGCGGCTGCGTGCCCATGGCCAGCTCGAGGTGATCGAGTCCGACGTCCTGAAGGTGGACTTCGCTGCCCTGGCGGCCAGCCTGGTCAAGCCCCCGGCAGCGGCCCTGCGCGTGGTGGGCAATCTGCCCTACAACATCTCGACGCCGATCCTGTTTCATCTGCTGGGCTATGCGCACCTGATTGCCGACCAGCATTTCATGCTGCAGAAGGAAGTCATCGACCGCATGGTCGCGAAGCCGGCCACCTCGGACTACAGCCGCCTCAGCGTGATGCTGCAGTGGCGCTATGCGATGGACAACGTGCTGTTCGTGCCGCCGGAGAGCTTCGAGCCGCCGCCGCGCGTCGACAGCGCGGTGGTGCGCATGGTGCCCTTTGCTGCGCCGCCGCAGGTCGATGCGGCGCGGCTCGGCGAGATCGTGCAGGTCGCTTTCAGCCAGCGCCGCAAGCTGCTGCGCCACACCTTGGGCAAGTGGCTGGAGCAGCACGGCTTTGCCGGCACCTTCGACACGCAGCGTCGCGCCGAGGAGGTCCCAGTGGATGAATACGTTGCGCTCGCACAGGCCGTCCCGCCATGAAAAAAGCCCGTCGAAGACGGGCTTTTTCTTGGTGTGGTGCCGTCAGGCTGCGGCGAGCCAATAGCCGGCGTTGAAGGGGCTGCTCATGCGCAGCGCCAGCGGGGACACGTCGACCAGTTTGTCGGTCGGCATCTTTTCGGCCGCCGGGTCGGTGGGTGGGAGATCGATGCCGGAAACCGGAGCGGCAGCGTTCTGTTGAGCCTCGTTAGCCCGTTCTGCTTGGCTGGTGTGTGCAGAACGGGCTACAGAAAAGAATAGAAGCACCTGAACGGTATCTTCCGGTCCCCCCAGTAGTCGGCGGCGTCGCGGAAGATGTCGAGCAGTTGCTCGCGGGCTTCCTTGTCGAACTTGGCATTGGCCGGAATCTGCTCGAGCACGATGACGAAGCCGGGCTGCGGGCCTGATTTATGCAGCGGGTCGGTCATGCAGTCGTACAGCGCGTCGAAGTTCTTGCCGAAATGCTGCGGAAAGGTGAACTGCTGAGCGATCAGATCGAGCACGTCCTGCTTGGTCTGGGCATTGCCCAGGTTGGCGTAGAGGAAGTGCTGGCCCGCCGCATGCGCCGCCTCCTGCAGGTCGCTCACGCGAAAGGCGCGAATCGACTGCACGATGTTAGGTCGCACGGAACGAAGGGATAGGGTCATCTCCGCTGGTCTTTCCATAGTTGTCGTCGTCATCATTTCTTCTGAGCGCTTGGGTGCGCCGCTCCAATCCAATTCATTGCTCATGGCACGATCCGTCTGAAACTTGCATAGTGGTCTGCCGTGTACCAGCACATCGCCGGCGCCGTGCGCTCGCCTCCGCAGACGATGCGCCGTGCACCACGATCGCGCGAGCCGGGTGTATCGACCGTGTACTCTCGGTAGTGGCCTCGTCGCTCTCGCGGCAACAAGCGTTCGCGGTTGCCGAACACCGTGCCGTCTTTCTCATGCCGGAAGGGACCACCGTTCAATATGGCCCCATAAGTGCGCTGGCCCTGCACCGGCAATTCGGCCAGAGCGATCGTTTCCTGTGCCGGCTGAACGGCGTGGGTGCCGGACCATTCACGGGCCTGGGCTCCGGCAGTGAGGGCTACGAGCATCAAGCTAGTGAGCACAAACTTGGAGACACGGGACGTGATCGAGGCGTAAGCCGCCATGGGGCACCAGAAGGAAAAGAGCGAGGGCCGAATCGGGGGGCAACCTTCGGGTTAACCCGCAAATTCAAGGCCGCAAGTGTGCACCAGGGGCGCACAAATAGCAAGCGCCTGCTCAATCTTTGAGCAGGCGCCAGGGTCTATGCGGGTCTTTGAAGTTAGCGACCGCTGTCGCGTTTGCGCCTATCGTTCGGCGTTTGCGTCGGCAACTGTGAGGGCTGTCATATTCACGATCCGGCGAACAGTCGCGCTCGCCGTGAGAATGTGCACAGGTTTGGCCGCGCCGAGCAGGACCGGGCCGATGGCGATGTTGCCGCCTGCCGCCGTCTTGAGCAGGTTGTAGGAAATATTGGCCGCATCGATGTTCGGGAAGACCAGCAGGTTGGCGTTGCCGGCCAGCGCGCTGTGCGGCATGACGGCGGCACGCTGCTTGCCGTCCAAAGCGACGTCGCCGTGCATTTCGCCGTCGACCTCCAGCCATGGCGCTTGCACACGCAGCAGATCGAGGGTCTGGCGCATCTTGACCGCGCTGGGCTGGTTGCTGCTGCCGAAGTTGGAATGCGACAGCAGCGCCGCCTTCGGCTTGAGGCCGAAGCGCATCATTTCCTCGGCCGCCATGGTGGTGATCTCGGCGAGCTCCTCGGGCGTCGGGTCGTAGTTGACGTGCGTATCGACCAGGAACACCTGCCGGTCGGGCAGGAGCAGGCCATTCATGCAGGCATAGATCGGCACGTCCTGCGGCGTGTTGGGACAGCCGCCCGGGCGCTTGCCGATCACCTGGTCGATGTAATGCAGGTGGATGGCGGTGGTGCCCCAGGTGCCGCAGATCATGCCGTCCACGTCGCCCTTGTGCAGCAGCATGGCGCCGATCAGCGTCAGGCGGCGGCGCATCTCGATCTTGGCGGTCTGCACCGTCGTGCCCTTGCGCTCGGTCATGCGGTGGTAGGTCTGCCAGAAGTCGCGGTAGCGATGGTCGTGCTCGACGTTGACGATGTCGTAGTCCAGCTCTTCCTTGAGACGCAGGCCGAACTTCTCGATGCGCTGGGCGATGATCGCGGGCCGGCCGATCAGCGTGGGACGGGCGAGGCCTTCGTCCACCACGATCTGTGCCGCCCGCAGCACGCGCTCTTCCTCGCCCTCGCAGTAGGCGACGCGCTTCTTCGGCGCGCGCTTGGCGGCGTCGAAGATCGGCTTCATCGTGGTGCCCGAGGCGTAGACGAAGCTCTGCAGCTTGTCGCGGTAGGCGTCCAGGTCCGCGATCGGGCGCAGTGCGACGCCGCTCTCGGCCGCGGCCTTGGCCACGGCCGGCGCGATTTTCATCATGAGCCGCGGGTCGAAGGGCTTCGGAATCAGGTACTCGGGACCGAAGCTGAGCTTTTCGCCGACATAGGCGGCAGCCACGCGCTCGCTCTGCTCGGCCTGCGCGAGTTCTGCGATGGCATGCACCGCTGCGACTTCCATCTCGTCGGTGATGGTGGTCGCGCCGCAGTCGAGCGCGCCGCGGAAGATGTAGGGGAAGCACAGGACGTTGTTGACCTGGTTCGGGTAGTCGGTGCGCCCGGTGGCCATGACCACGTCGCCGCGCACGGCATGCGCGTCCTCGGGCGAAATCTCGGGGTTGGGATTGGCCAGCGCGAAGATCACCGGCTTGGCCGCCATCTTCGCCACCATCGCGGGCTTGAGCACGCCGCCGGCCGAGAGGCCGAGGAACACGTCGGCGCCTTCGATCACCTCGGCCAGCGAGCGCGCCGAGGTCTTTTGCATGTACTGGCGCTTGTCGTCGTCCATCAGCTCGGTGCGGCCTTCGTAGACCACGCCGGCGAGATCGGTCACGAACACGTGCTCGCGCTTCAGACCGACCTTCAGCAGCAGGTTCAGGCAGGCCAGCGCCGCGGCGCCGGCGCCCGAGGTGACGAGCTTGACCTGCGAGATGTCCTTGCCCACCACCTTCAGGCCGTTGAGCATGGCGGCCGCCACCGTGATCGCCGTGCCGTGCTGGTCGTCGTGGAAGACCGGGATCTTCATGCGCTTGCGCAGCTCGCGCTCGACGTAGAAGCAGTCCGGTGCCTTGATGTCTTCGAGGTTGATGGCGCCGAAGGTCGGCTCCAGCGCGGCGATGACCTCCACCAGCCTGGCCGGGTCCTTCTCGTCGATCTCGATGTCGAACACGTCGACGCCGGCGAACTTCTTGAACAGGACGCCCTTGCCTTCCATCACCGGCTTGGCGGCCAGCGGCCCGATGTCGCCGAGGCCCAGCACGGCGGTGCCGTTGGTGATGACCGCGACGAGGTTGCCGCGCGCGGTGTACTTGAAGGCGTTGACCGGGTCCTTGACGATTTCCTCGCAAGGTGCCGCCACGCCGGGCGAGTAGGCCAGCGCCAGGTCGCGCTGGTTGAGCATCTGCTTGGTCGCCGCGATCGCGATCTTGCCCGGGACCGGAAGCTCGTGGTATTCGAGCGCGGCCCGGCGCAATTCGGCGCGCTTGTCTTCGGGCGTGGAAATCGGGGAGGTCAGATCTGACATGTGCCTTGGCTCCGTGCAACGCTTCTTGTGAGGGGCGCCGATTGTAGACCTCGGGCTCCAAGGGCACAGCCCGAGGCGCAGGGCGGCAAAAAGCGCCGAGGCGTCAAGCCGATGTGGCAATATGCCCAGCTCAGAAAAACCTGACGAGGAGCGACCATGGCGCTGATGGATTTCATCAAGAAACAGTTCATCGACATCATCCAGTGGACTGAGACCGGCGACGGAACGCTGGCCTGGCGCTTCCCGATGGCTGAGATGGAAATCCAGAACGGCGCCTCGCTCACCGTGCGCGAGTCGCAGATCGCGGTGTTCGTCAACGAGGGCCAGGTGGCCGACGTGTTCGGTCCGGGCATGTACAAGCTCACGACGCAGACGCTGCCCGTGCTCACCTACCTCAAGAACTGGGACAAGCTCTTCGAGTCCCCGTTCAAGAGCGACGTCTACTTCTTCAGCACGCGCCAGCAGGTCGACCAGAAATGGGGCACGCCCCAGCCGATCACGATCCGCGACAAGGATTTCGGCGCCGTGCGCCTGCGCGCCTTCGGCAACTACAGCTTCCGCATCGGCGACGCCAAGCTGTTTCACACCGAGATCTCGGGCACGCGCGACATCTATTCGGTGGCCGATCTCGACGGCCAGTTGCGCGGCCTGGTGCTGCAGAACATCAGCAACGCGATCGCTTCCAGCGGCGTGCCTTTTCTCGACCTGGCAGCCAACCAGATCCAGTTCGCGCAGGCGCTCGCGGCGCAGCTGGTGCCCGAGTTCGCCAAGATCGGCATCAAGCTCGAGGCCATCACGGTCCAGAACGTCTCGCTGCCGGAAGAGCTGCAGAAGATCCTCGACCAGAAGATCGGCATGGGCATGGTCGGCAACGACATGAGCAAGTTCATGCAGTACCAGACGGCGCAGGCCATCCCGAAGTTTGCCGAGGGCGCCGGTGGCGGCAGCGGCATCGCGGGCGACGCGATGGGTCTGGGCGCCGGCGTGGCGCTGGGCCAGGTGCTGGCGCAGAACCTCGCGCAGGGCCTGAGCCAGGGCGCGCCCGTCGCACCGGTCGCTGCGCCGGCGCAAGCCGCGGTCGCGGTGGTCAGCCCGGCCGACGTGATGACCACACTCGAGAAGCTGGGCGAACTGAAGACCAAGGGCATCCTCACGCAGGAAGAATTCGACGCCAAGAAGGCGGATCTGCTGAAAAAGCTGGTCTGAGCCCGTTCCGTTCGGGCTGAGCTTGTCGAAGCCTCTTCGACGAGCTCGCAGCGAGCGGGCCCCTGCCGTCGCCTTTCGTGGCCACCGACTCCTCCCAGCAGCGCTACTACCGCGCGCCCTGCCCGGGCTGCGGCGCGCCGGTCGAATTCCGTTCGGCGCAGTCGACGCACGCCGTCTGCCCCTATTGCCAGAGCACCGTGGTGCGCCAGGGCGACACGCTCGCGCGCACCGGCAAGATGGCGGAGCTGTTCGACGACTTCAGCCCGCTGCAGCTGTTCGCCGCCGGCCGCATCCAGGACCAGCCCTTCACGCTGGTCGGGCGCCTGCAATACAGCTACGACGGCGGGCGCTGGACCGAGTGGATCGCGGCACTCGACGGCGACCGCACCGGCATCCTGAGCGAGGACAACGGCGCCTTCGTCTTTTCGCTGCCCTTCGAGCTGCAGCGCGAGGCCCCGCGTCCGGCCGAGCTGCGCGTCGGCGCCACCACCGCCTTCAACGGCCAGAGCTACACGGTGGCCTCGAACGAGCAGGTCAGGCTGGTCTCGGCGCAGGGCGAGCTGCCACGGCTGCCCGAACTCGGCCGGCCCTTCGCGGTGGTCGAGCTGCGCAGCGACAAGGGGCTGGTGCTCAGCCTCGACTACGACACCCAGCCGCCGGGCGCCTACCTCGGCCGCGCGGTGCAGCTCGAAGACCTGCAGCTCACCGGCTTGCGCGACGAATCGGCCAAGGACGAGAGGGGCCGCAGCTTCAATTGCCCGAACTGCGGCTCGCCGGTCACCGTCAACCTGGCGAACAGCAAGAGCATCACATGCCGCGCCTGCAACAGCATCATCGACCTGACGCAGGGCATCGGCGGCGAGCTGAAGCATGCTGTACAGGACGAGCCGGTCCAGCCGCTGATCCCGATCGGCACCGTGGGCCAGTTCCAGGGTGCGCAGTGGCAGGTGGTCGGCTTCCAGCACCGCATGGGCGTGGCACCCGGCGACGACGAGCACTTCGGCTGGAACGAGTACCTGCTCTACAACAAGAAGCGCGGCTTCAGCTTCCTGGTCGATGCCGAAGACGGCTGGAGCATGGTCAAGCCCACCACGGGCGCGCCGACCATGGCCGAGAACGGCTCGCGGGCCACCTACCTCGGCAAGGTCTATCAGCAGCAGTACGCCTACAACGCCGAGACCGGCTACGTGGCGGGCGAGTTCTACTGGCAGGTCGAGCGCGGACAGAAGAGCTTCAATCGCGATTTCGCCAGCGGCAGCGCGCTGCTGTCGATGGAGCGTTCGGCCAAGGAGCTGACCTGGTCCTCGGGCAGCAAGGTCGACAGCGCGGCCGTGGCTGCCGCGTTCAAGCTCGACGGCAAGAAAGACATGTTCAAGCGCAGCGATGCGCTGCCCGTGAGCGCAGCCTCCAGCCTCGGCTGCGGCACGATCATCCTGATCATCGTGGTGATCATCATCCTGTTGATCATCCTGAGCACCTGCAGCAGTTCGAGCGGCGGTTCGCGCAGCTCGGGCGGCTCTTTTGGCGGCTATTCAAGTGGCGGCGGCCACAAATGACGTTTTTTTCCGGAGGTCCTCATGTTGGGAATTGAATGGTTACGGCCCGCGGCCTTCCTGGGCTCGCTGCTCTACGCGGTCGTCGGCGTGCTGGTGTTCTGGGTCACCTTCCTGATCATCGACAAGCTCACGCCTTATGACCTGTGGCAGGAGATCGTCGAGAAGCAGAACGTGGCGCTCGGCTTGGTGGTGGCCGCGATGAGTCTCGGCATCTGCGTCATCGTGGCCGCAGCGATCCATTGAGCCCCCCGGCTTGCCACTTCGTGTGCTTCGCCACCCCCCGCGGGGGAGGCTCGGCCGCCTTGGGGCGGCCCGGCGGCGACCGATGAACGAAGCGCCCATGTCCGCGCGCCCCGCTGCGGGGAGCGGCCCGCAGCCCGTCGAAGTCGCGCTGCTCGCCAGCGTGTTCGTGGTCGCGGCCTGCGGGCTGGTCTACGAGCTGAGCGCGGCGGCGCTGAGCTCCTACCTGCTCGGCGACTCGGTGCTGCAGTTCAGCACCATCATCGGCACCTACCTGTTCGCGATGGGCGTGGGCAGCTGGCTCTCGCGCTACTTCGAGCGCCAGCTGCCAGCGCATTTCCTGCGCATCGAGCTGATGGTGGCGCTCGTCGGCGGCGCGCTGCCGGCCCTGCTCTTCATCGCCAACGCCTACGTCCCTGGCGCCTTCCGCCTGCTGCTCTACGGGCTGGTGCTGGTGGTCGGCACGCTGGTCGGGCTCGAGATCCCGCTCGTGATGCGCATCCTGCGGCGCAACGTGATGCTCAAGGAGCTGGTCTCGCAGGTGCTGACCTTCGACTACCTCGGCGCGCTGGCGGTGTCGGTCGCCTTCCCGTTGGTCCTGGTGCCGCAGCTCGGCATGATCCGCACCGGCCTGCTCTTCGGCCTCATGAACGCGGCGGTGGCGCTGTGGGCGCTCTGGCTGTTTCGCCATGAGCTGCGCCGCGTCGGCGCGCATGCGCTGGCCTGCGTGCTGGCGCTGGCCGCGCTGGCCGGCGCCTTCGTGTTCTCCGAGCACATCACGACGCTGGCGGAAGACAAGTTCTACCAGGATCGCATCGTGTTCAGCGCGAGTTCGCCCTACCAGCGCATCGTGGTCACGCGCGGCGCCGCCGGACATCGCCTGTTCCTCAACGGCAACTTGCAGTTCGCGGAGCGCGACGAGTACCGCTACCACGAGGCGCTGGTGCATCCTGTGATGGCCGCGCACGGTGCGCCGAAGAAAGTTGCCGTGCTCGGCGGCGGCGACGGCATGGCGGTGCGCGAGATCCTCAAGTACCCCTCGGTGGAAAGCATCACGCTGGTCGAGCTCGATCCCCACATGACGCGGCTTTTCAGCGAGCACGAGACCCTGGCGGCGCTGAACGGCGGTGCGCTGAAGTCGCCGAAGGTCCGCATCGTCAACACCGACGCCTTCCAGTGGCTGCAGCAGAACAGCGAGATGTTCGACGTGATCGTGGTCGATTTCCCCGACCCGACCAACTTCGCGATCGGCAAGCTCTACACCAACTCCTTCTATGCGCTGCTCGACAAGCGGCTGTCCGCGAGCGGCTATGCCGTGATCCAGACCACCTCGCCGCTGGTGGCGCGCAAGAGCTTCTGGACCGTGGCCGCCACCGTCGAATCGGTCGGCCTGCTGGCGACGCCCTATCACGCTCATGTGCCGAGCTTCGGCGAGTGGGGCTACATCATCGCGAGCCGGCGGCCCTACCGGCTGCCCGATGCCATGCCCGAGGGGCTGCGCTTTCTTGCGCTGCCCGCCTTCCCGCAACTGTTCGAGTTCCCGCGCGACATGGCACGCGTGCCGGCCGAGGTGAACCGGTTGTCGAACCAGACGCTGGTCACGACCTACGAGCGGGAATGGGGCAAGGTCACGGGGCACTAGATGAAGCGCCGCGAATTCCTTGCAGCTACGGCTGCCGGGGCCGCAGCCCTTGGAGGCTGCGAGGCGCCACACGTGATTGAAGGCGGCTTCACCGGCATCGATGTAGAGCGCGGCCACGCGTTGCGCGATGGCGCCTGGCGCGCCGGCGCGCCTGCCGGCGTGCGCCGTACGCGCGTCGTCATCGCCGGCGGCGGCGTGGCCGGCCTCGCCGCCGCACGGGCGTTGCGGCTCGCCGGCATCGAGGACTTCGTGCTGCTCGAACTCGAGGACATGGCCGGCGGGAACAGCCGCGGCGGCCAGGTCGGCGGCATCGCTTGCCCGCTCGGCGCGCACTACCTGCCGGTGCCGGGCGACGAGGCGCATGAAGTGCAGGAGCTGCTCGAAGAACTGGGCATGCGCCGGCGCGTGGCGGGCCGCTGGGAATACGAGGAGCGCCACCTGTGCCACAGCCCGCAGGAACGCCTGTTTTTTCAAGGCACGTGGCAGGACGGCCTGTTGCCCGTGCAGGGCGTGGGCGAGGCCACGCTGACGCAGTACCGCCGGTTTTCGCAGCGCGTGGAGGCCTTGCGGCACACGGCGCGTTTCTCGATACCCGTGCTGCGGGCGCAACCTGCGCCGCTCTTGCTGGCGCTGGACGCCGTCCCCTTCGGTGTCTGGCTCGATCGCGAAGGCTTTACCGATCCGCATCTGCGCTGGTACCTCGATTACAGCTGCCGCGACGACTACGGCGCCGGCATCGCCCAGGTCTCGGCCTGGGCCGGCATCCACTACTTCGCCAGCCGCCATGGCTTCCACGCGCCGGGAGATGATGGCGCCGAGCGCGATGCGGTGCTGACCTGGCCCGAGGGCAACGGCTGGCTCACGCGCCGGCTCGCCGACCCGCTCGGCGATCGCTTGAAGGCGGGCCATGCCGTCGTGCGCATCGCGGACACCCGTTCCGGGGTCGAGGTCGATGCCTTCGATGTCGCCACCCGGTCGCGCGTGCGCTGGCAGGCCGAGCGCTGCATCGTTGCGTTGCCGATGTTCATCGCCGCGCGCGTGGTCGAGAACCCGCCCGAGCTGTTGCGCCACGCGGCCGCGCACCTGGGCTACGCGCCGTGGCTGGTCGCCAACGTGCATCTGCGAGCTCCGCTGGCCGACCGGCCCGGCGCGGCGCCGAGCTGGGACAACGTGATCTACGGCACGCGCGGGCTCGGCTATGTCGACGCGCGCCACCAGGCGCTGGACCCCACGCCGGGTGCCACCGTGCTGAGCTGGTATCGCCCGCTCGGCCCCAGTGCCTACGATGGGCCGGACGGCCGCCGCCGGCTGCTCGATCGCCCATGGACGGCCTGGCGCGACGACCTGCTGGCCGAACTCTCGCTGCCCCATCCGGACCTCGCCGGGCTCGCCACCCGCATCGAGATCACGCGCTACGGCCATGCGATGGCGATACCGGCGCCCGGCCTGCTCGGCCAGCTCGGCCAGCTCGGCGCGCGTGAGCGCGTCGCCGCCGGCCGGCTCGCCTTCGCGCACAGCGACTGGTCGGGCTATTCGATCTTCGAAGAAGCGTTCACGCGCGGACATCTGGCAGCGGCCGGTGGAGCCGCTGCTTGACGTGATTTTGCGGATTGGCGCAAAATGCGCCAATCAGGAGTGAAACCATGTCCACGGCAACCCCCTTTGCTTCCGTCAAGCTTCCGGCCGCGCTGGTCGACAAGGCGCGCAATGCGGCGCAGCCCATGCGCCGGTCGGTGGCCAGCCAGATCGAGTACTGGGCCACCTTGGGCCGCGCGCTGGAGCAAGCGGGCCTGTCCACGCAGGACAGCCAGGCGCTGATTGCGCGCGAGGAATCGGCAGCCTACGCCGGCGAGGTCAAAGTGCAGCCCGCCCTCTCACCCGAACTTGACGCCTTGCACGGCCACGTGCTGGCTTTGGCGCAGTCCGGCGCGTTGGCTGAGCGCGCCAAGGTGGCGGTGGCCGAGAACCGCGCCAAGGCAGCGCCCCGTGCGCGTGGCCGCAACGCGGCCTGATGCCGGTTCTCCACCTGATCGCCGGCCCCAACGGCGCCGGCAAGTCGACGCTCTACCGCTATCTGATCCAGCCGCGCTATCCGCAGCTGCCCTTCATCAACGCCGATCTGTACGAGCGCGAGCAGCTCGGCCATGTCCGCCATGCGGTCCGGCGCTCCGAAGCTGCCCGGGCCTGGGCCGACGCGCAACGCGTGGCGCATCTGCGCGCCGGGCAGTCCTTCGTCAGTGAAACCGTCTTTTCGCATCCTTCCAAGCTGCAGCTCATCGCCGATGCGCGTGCGCTCGGCTTCGAGGTGGTGCTGTACATCGTGTGCCTCGACGAGCCGCGCCGGCTGCTGGAACGCGTGCAGCAGCGCATTCACGAAGGCGGCCACAGCGTGCCCGCGGACAAGATCCTGGCGCGCTATCCGCGCACGCTCGAGAACCTGCGCCAGGCCGTGCGCGAGGTGCAGCTCGCGATGCTGTTCGATGCGACGGACACCGACGCGGGCGGCCCGCACCTCGTGGCCTCGGTGGTCGCGGGCCAACTCCAGCCGCATGGGCCGTGGCTGCCCGGCTGGGCGCGCAAGGTGCTGAGCCCGCTGGGCGACGCGGCTTAGGGCCGCATCAGCGCCTCGATCTCGTCGGCCTTGACCGGCACGCCGCGTGAGATCAGCTCGCAGCCGGTCTCGGTGACGATTGCGTCGTCCTCGATGCGAATGCCGATGTTGTGGAACTGCTCCGGCACGCCCTCGCCTGGACGCACGTAGATGCCCGGCTCGATGGTCAGCACCATGCCCGGCTTCAGGATGCGGCTGGGCCGGTTCTTGATGACTTCGTTCGACAGCGGGTCCTTGCGTTCGCTCACCTCGCCCACCTGGGTCGGCTCGACGTAGCTGCCGCAGTCGTGCACGTCCATGCCCAGCCAGTGGCCGGTGCGGTGCATATAGAAAGGGAAGTAGGCGCGCTGCTCGATCACGTCGTCGACGCTGCCCACCTTGTTGGCGTCCAGCAGGCCCAGGTCCAGCATGCCCTGCGACAGCACCTTCACGGTGGCCTCGTGCGGATCGTTGAAGCGCTGCCCGGCCCGGGTGGCCGCGACTGCCGCGTCCTGGCTCGCCAGCACCAGGTCGTACAAGGCGCGCTGCGGGCCGGTGAACTTGCCGTTGGCCGGAAAGGTCCGCGTGATGTCGCTGGCGTAGCCGTCGAGCTCGCAGCCGGCGTCGATCAGCACCAGTTCGCCGTCGCGTACCGGTGCTGCGTCGGCACGGTAGTGCAGCACACAGGCATTGGCGCCGGCGGCCACGATCGAGCTGTAGGCCGGGTATTGGGAGCCGCCGAGGCGGAATTCGTGCAGCAGCTCGGCGTCGAGGTGGTACTCGCGCACGTCCTTGCCCTCGCGCAGCATGCGCGCCGACAGCTGCATGGCGCGGATGTGGGCCCGGGCGCTGATCTGCGCGGCGTGGCGCATGGTGTCCTGTTCGTGCGCGTCCTTGACGAGCCGCATCTCGTCGAGCGGCCCGCACAGGTCGCGCTGCTCTTCGGGGCACAGCGCGCCGTAGCGCACCCGGGCGCGCACTGCCGACAGCCAGCCGTCGATGCGCGATTCCAGCCCCTTGTGCGTCGCGAAGGGGTACCAGACGGTCGACCTGTTCTCCAGCAGCCGCGGTAAACGGGCGTCGAGTTCGTCGATCGCAAAGGCCTCGTCGACGCCGAGCGCGGCCGGCGCTGCCTCCGGCCCCAGCCGGTAGCCGTCCCAGATCTCCCGTTCCAGATCCTTGGGCGCGCAGAACAGCGTGGCACGACCTTCGCTTGTGAGTACCAGCCAGGCATTCGGCTCGGGAAAGCCCGTCAGGTAATAGAAATAGCTGTCGTGGCGGTACAGGAAGTCGCTGTCCCGATTGCGTTGCCGCTCGGGCGCGGTGGGAATGATGGCGATGCCATCGGCGCCCAAATAAGTAGAAAGACGTACACGGCGCGCGGTTTGATGAGTTGCGGTCATAACGTGACTATGCAATACCTTTGTAACTCCACTGGGGGGGAGTGAAAACACATAAGGAAAAGATTTGCAAGAAGGGTTGCCCGGTAGGACTGCACCCACGTACAAACGCACATCTTTGTCAAATTGGAGGTGTTTTTGTTGAAATTTATCCATAAAAGCGCGCTTCTCCTGGTTGTTGCCGCAGGCGCGTTGTCAGCTTGTGGAGGTGGGGGTGGTGGTGGTGGCGGTGGTGGCTTTTCGGGCCTCGCCGCCGTGAGTGACCCGGGTACTGGCACGACGCCCGGCAGCACGCCGATTCCGAATGACGTGGTCGACAGCTCCGGCAATCTGGCCGCCGACGCCTACAAGGCGACTGCCGCCCAGTTCGCGAAGGATGCAGGCATTGCTTATCGCTATGGCAACGCGCCGGCCGTGAACAACACCGGCATCCCGACCCTGGCAACCCGGCCGGACCAGACGATGAGCTATCACGCCGGCACCTGGCAGGTTGGTGGCCCGGTTCTCAGCGAGGCTGGCCTGTATTCGACCAACCAGGCGCACGTCGGCTTCGTCGCAGACAACACGGCTGCGCGCGTTGGCGTGGGCGATCTGCAGATTTCCGCCATCGACCACAACACCTTCGCGCAGGCGCCGCAGCTGCCCTGGCAGGAAGCGGCAGCCTGGGATGGCAGCGCCGGACGCGACAACTACAACATCAGCACCTACAAAGCTGCCGGGCAGGTGACGGGCGAACCGGTGGCGGTGGCGCGTTGCGGTGGTCGCACCGGCTTCTGCGCGACTTCCCTGGTGGCTTTCCAGAACGGCTTGATCGGCACCGCCGGCACCAACACCGCCAACAATCGCGTCTCGGTGAAGCTGCCTGCCAACAAGGTGCCCACCGGCATGGCCGTCACCAACACCAGCGAATACGCGCTGGTGACGGTGTGGGACACGACGGCGCTGAAGGGCCAGGTGGCGGTGATCTCGCTGGCGGGTCTGTGCAACAACTGCGATCCCTACAACCCCAATGGCGGAAACGCGACGGGCATTCGCGATACGAAGTACAGCGCTTGGTACGACTGGTGGCACGAGTGGATGGGCGTGTACCCGGGCCTGCCGAACATGGGCAACACCGCCTTCATGAAGGTGCTGGGCTACATCGACCTGCCGGGCATGAACGCGCCGACGGAAATCGCCGTCACTACCGGCTTCGATCAGTTCCAGACTTCCTTGCCGGAGAAGAACGGCGAGTTCATGGGGCAGACCTATTCGCCGCTGACGGACGCGGCCAAGCGCGCCAGCTTCAGCGGCTCGGGCAGCAATGCCAACCGGTACGCCAAGTCGGGTGTGGCGGTGGTCATCTCCAAGTCGGAGAAGAAGGCCGCCTTCATCGACCTGAAGCCGTTGTTCAGCTACGTCAACAGCGTCTACTTCGGTACCGGTCCGACAGAGTTCACGAACCTGGGTCAGGCCGACAACCAGTGGCCGTACACCTTCGCCAACAAGCCGCAGCAGACGCCGACGGTGATCACCACGGTGGCGCTGGATGACCGGCCGACAGCGGTCAGGACCACGCTGTTCGGCAGTGTGCACCGCGCCTGGATCGCAACCGAAGCAGGCTCGCTGCGCATCTACGGCCTGGGCAACGTGCCCACCGGCACCACGGCCGCGGATATCACCGAGAAGAGCCGCGTGGCCATCGGCAAGAATCCGACTTCGCTCGCCATATCCAAGATCGATCCGGACGACACCAGCTTCGAACCGCTGAACCGTCAGGTGCTCGTGGCCTCGCGCGGCGATCGCAAGGTCCAGTGGGTAAGGTTCGCGGCCGATGGCAACAGCGGCAGCGTGGTTCGCGAATTGGCAGACAGCCGCATCGTCGACCCCATCTCGGTTGAAGACGCCGACAACTTCTCGAACGTGGGCCACGTGCTGACGATTGCGGACTACACCGGCAAAAAGGTATCCAACTACCGCTATGGCCCGGTGTTCTTCTCTGATCGTGGTGGCTCCTGGACCTGCCAGCCGCCGGGCGGATGCCCGGTCCAAGCGACTGGTGACGTCAAGATCGAGTTCGGCGGCAGCTACACGATGGAAGGCAAACCCTTCCAGCTCAGGACCGCCAACGTGCCTTGATCGGCTGAGAACTGCGCTCAATTGAACTGCGGCCCGCTCCATGCGGGCCGCTTTTTTTTGCGCTCAAGTCTGGCGGCCGTAGCGTCCAGGTCCTTTTCGACCGCCCATATGACAGTAAGAAGTAAGACAACACCGGAGTGCCTGCGTTTGCGTTGAAGTCGTCACCAAGCACAACCTTGGTAACACCGCCCTAGGGAGCCGGAAACACACAGGAAAGGAAGTGCAAGAGAGGTTGCTCGCACCGACCAACCCCCGTAAAAACCCCAACTTAACCAATTTGGAGGGATTTGCGTGAAAGTCACAGATAAAAGCGCGCTTCTGCTGTTTGTTGCAGCAGGAGCGCTCGCTGGTTGTGGAGGTGGGGGAAGTGGCAGCAGCGGTGGGGGCGGCTTTGCTGCCCTGGGCGCTGAAACATCGACTGCTCCGGCTGCTGCTGCGCCGGCAGAGACTACCGCGACCAAGGAAGCAGCGCCGATCAGCAAGCTAGATTCGAGCTGGACCAAGGTCGCGGACGAAAATCAAAGCTTCGTGCTGAGCTCGGCGCAGGTCGTGCAGTACGGCGCGAACGACACCTACACGAACAAGTCGCTGTCGGGCACGGTTGCCTGCAGCAATGCGACCTTTGGCGACCCGCTGCAATATGTGGCGAAAGCGTGCTACGTGCAGACCGCGACGGCACCAGCGCCGGCACCCGCCCCCCCCCCCCCCCCCCCCCCCCCCCCCGCACCCGCACCCGCGCCCGCGCCTGCAGCGGGAACGCGGCTCGCCGGTGAGGGTTCGTCATTTAGTGTCGCCTCTGCCACCCTGGTCCAGTACGGGGCCGGATCATCGTGGGTTCAAAAGACGGTCACCGGCACCGCCAACTGCACGAACGAATACTTCGGCAAGGATCCCGTGCCGTTCGTCGTGAAGGCTTGCTATTCCCTCGGTGCAGCAACTGCGCCGGCTCCGGCTCCGGCTCCGGCTCCGGCGCCCGCCCCGGCACCGGCCCCTGCACCCGCTCCGGCGCCCGCTCCGGCGCCCGCCCCGGCGCCCGCCCCGGCCCCCGCACCGGCACCGGCACCCGTCTCCGGCGACGTCGTCGACAGCGCCGGCAACGTGCAGGCCAGCGCGTACCGTGCCATGGCACCGGTCCTCGCCAAGGCAGAAGGCATCGCCTACCGCTACGGCAATGCGCCGTCCGTGAACAACACCGGCATCCCGACGCTGTTCAAGCGCGCGGACCAGACGATGAGCTACCACGCCGGCACCTGGCAGGTGGGCGGTCCGGTCCTCGCCGACGCAGGGCTTTACTCGACCAACCAGGCCCACGTGGGCTTCGTGGCCGACAACACGACGCTGCGCATGGGCGTGGGCGACCTTCAGGTCTCGGCGATCGACCACAACACCTTCGCGCAAGCGCCGCAACTGCCCTGGCAGGAAGCGGCCGCGTGGGACGGCAGCGCCGGACGCACGAACTACAACGTCAGCACCTACAAGGACGCCGGCCTCACGACCGGCGAGCCGGTGGCGGTGGCGCGTTGCGGCGGGCGCACGGGCTTCTGCGCGACCTCCCTGGTGGCTTTCAACAACGGCCTGATCGGCACCGCCGGCAGCAACACGGCGAACAACCGCGGCTCGGTGAAGCTGCCTGCCAACAAGGTGCCGACCGGCATGGCCATCACCAACACCAGCGAATACGCGCTGGTGACGGTGTGGGACACGACGGCGCTGAAGGGCCAGGTGGCGGTGATCTCGCTGGCCGGCTTGTGCAACAACTGCGACCCCTACAACCCGGCCCAGAACGGCAGCTACGACGCCTGGTACGACTGGTGGCATGAGTGGATGGGCGTGTACCCCGGCCTGCCGAACATGGGCAACATCGCCTTCATGAAGGTGCTGGGCTACATCGACCTGCCGGGCATGAACGCACCGACCGAGATCGCCGTCACCACGGGCTTCGACCAGTTCCAGACGGCACTGCCGGAAAAGTACGGCGAGTTCATGGGGCAGACCTATTCGCCGCTGACGGACGCGGCCAAGCGCGCCAGCTTCAGCGGCTCGGGCAGCAATGCCAACCGGTACGCCAAGTCGGGTGTGGCGGTGGTCATCTCCAAGTCGGAGAAGAAGGCCGCCTTCATCGACCTGAAGCCGTTGTTCAGCTACGTCAACAGCGTCTACTTCGGTACCGGTCCGACAGAGTTCACGAACCTGGGTCAGGCCGACAACCAGTGGCCGTACACCTTCGCCAACAAGCCGCAGCAGACGCCGACGGTGATCACCACGGTGGCGCTGGACAGCAAGCCGACCGCGGTGAAGACGACCATCTTCGGCAACGTGCACCGTGCCTGGATCGCCACCGAAGAAGGCTCGCTGCGCATCTACGGCCTGGGCAACGTGCCCACCGGCACCACGGTCACGGACGTCGTCGAGAAGGGCCGTGTCGCGATCGGGAAGAACCCGACCTCGCTGGCAATCTCGAAGATCGATCCGGAGAACAAGACCATCGAACCGCTGAACCAGCAGGTGCTCGTGGCCTCGCGCGGCGATCGCAAGATCCAGTGGGTGAGGTTCGCAGGCGACGGCAACAGCGGCAGTGTGGTTCGCACCCTGCAGGACTCGCGCATCGTCGACCCGATTGCGGTCGAGGATGCCGACAACTTCGCAAGCGACAACATGGTCTTGAGCATTGCGGACTACACCGGCAAGGTCGTGTCGAACTACCGCTACGGTTCCGTGGTCTTCGCGGGCGGCGGGGCCTGCTCGGCGTCATCGGGCGGCTGCCCGGTGCAGCCGACCGGTGGCATGAACATGGAGTTCGGCGGCAGCTTCACGATGGAGGGCCGGCCCTTCACGCTCAGGTCGGCCAACGTGCCCTGATCGCCCAGACCGTGATCTAGCCTGTCTACGGCCCGCCTCGTGCGGGCCGTTTTTTTTGATTCAGCGCAGCCAGGCGCTCGGGCGTGCCGACGTCGGTCCAGTCGCCGGCGTAGAGCTCGGCGCCGACCCGGCCTTCCTCCATCGCCGCGCGCAGGATGGGCGCGAGCGGCGCCTTGGCGCCCTGGGCATTGCCGGCTGGGATGCCGCAGTACGGCGGCGCGAACAGCCCCGCGCGATAGAGGCCGATGGTGGAGAAGGTGTGCTTGACCGGCGCGTCATTCAACGCCAGCCCGGCCGGCGAAATCCCGAAGTCCCCGCGGAGGTTGTGCGGCGGGTTCGGCACCAGCCACAGGTGGGCAAGCCGTCCGCTGGCCGCGAAGCGGTCGACCGCTTCCCCCGTGAACGCGAACTCCGGCGCGAACACGTCGCCCGCCAGCACCCAGAAGATGTCGCCCAGAAGCGGCAGCGCACGCACGATGCCGCCCGCCGTCTCGAGTGCACCACCAAAATCGCGGCCCTCGTGGGAGTAAGAAATGGCGGAAGCCGCATGGCGGTGCCCGAAGCGAAGCGGGATCTGCTCGCCCAGCCAGTCGGTATTGACCACGAGCTCGGTGAAGCCGCCCGCCGCCAGCGCCTCGATCGGCCACTGCATCAGCGGCTTGCCTTGAACCTCGAGCAAGGGCTTGGGCGTGACATCGGTCAGCGGCCGCATGCGCACGCCGCGCCCGGCGGCGAGGATCATTGCCTTGATGCTCACGCTGCCTCGGCCTTCTCGATCGCGCCGCGCCTCAATGCGTGCCTTTCCGCGTGGCCCGGCACGAACAGCGCCTCCAGGGCCTCCATCACCGCCCTCGCCTTGGCGGAGTGGTCGGCGCCAAAGTTGCACACGTAGACATCGAGCGTCACGCCGCGCTGTTCGGGCCAGGTGTGGACGCACAGGTGCGACTCAGCCAGAAGCACGGTAGCTGTCACGCCGCCCGGACCCAGCGGCGTGGCCGGAAAGGTGTGGAACAGCTTGCCGACCGCCTGCAGCCCGGCAGCCTCCACGGCCTTGGCGCAAGCCGCGCCGACGGCCTGGGCGTCCACCAGCCAATGCGTCCCGCAGCGGCAGTCGTGGAGGTCGGCGGTGAGATGCAAGCCATGCATGGGCGGCACTCTAGCAGCCCGACCTCTGCCCCGGACGGCCCCCCGAAGCTCGCCCGTTAAAATACCGGGTTCCCCCTAACCTGCCCCCCAGAAAGCCGATCAGATGGCCAACCAAGCCTTGATGGCCAACGCGATTCGCGCGCTGGCAATGGATGCCGTACAACTTGCAAACTCGGGGCATCCGGGCGCGCCGATGGGCATGGCCGACATGGCGGTTGCGCTGTGGGGCGAGCACCTCCAGCACAACCCCGTCAATCCGCACTGGTTCGACCGCGACCGCTTCGTGCTGTCCAACGGCCATGCCTCGATGCTCATCTACGCCGTGCTGCACCTCACGGGCTATGCGTTGCCGGTCGAGGAGCTCAAGCGCTTCCGCCAACTGCACAGCAAGACCGCCGGCCATCCCGAAACGGGCGTGACGCCCGGCGTCGAAACCACCACCGGTCCGCTGGGCCAGGGCATCACCAACGCGGTCGGCTTCGCGCTGGCCGAGAAGCTGCTGGCCTCCGAGTTCAACCGCAAGGATCACGCGATCGTCGATCACTACACCTACGCCTTCCTTGGCGACGGTTGCCTGATGGAAGGCATCAGCCACGAGGCCGCGGCGCTGGCCGGCGCCTGGAAGCTGGGCAAGCTGATCGCGCTGTACGACGACAACGGCATCTCGATCGACGGGCGGGTCTTGCCCTGGTTCATCGACAACACCGAAGAACGCTTCAAGGCCTACGGCTGGAACGTGATCGGCCCGATCGACGGCCATGACGTGAAGGATGTGTCCAAGGCCATCGAGAAGGCGAAGAAGCACACCGACCGCCCGACGCTGATCATCTGCAAGACGCAGATCGGCAAGGGCAGCCCGAACCGCGCCAACACCGCCAAGGCGCACGGCGAACCGCTGGGCGCCGACGAGATCGGCCTCACGCGCACCGCGCTGCAATGGGCGCACGAGCCCTTCGAACTGCCGCACGCCGTGTACGAAGAGTGGGATGCCAAGGCCGCCGGCGCCCAGCGCGAAGCCGCGTGGAACGACAAGTTCGCCGCCTACGCGAAGCAGTACCCCGACCTGGCAGCCGAGTTCACGCGCCGCATGAAGGGCGAGCTGCCGAAGAACTTCCATCAGACCGCCTTCGACACCGTGGTCGCCGCCCACACCAAGGGCGAGACCGTGGCTTCGCGCAAGGCCTCGCAGCTCGCGCTCGAAGCCTTCACCGCCGCCCTGCCCGAACTGCTGGGTGGCAGCGCCGACCTGACCGGCTCGAACCTCACCAACACCAAGAGCACGCCCGCCCTGCGCTTCGACAAGGACGGCGCCGTGGTCCGCACCGAAGGCAACGAACAGGTCCCCGACGGCCTGCCGGGCCGCCACATCAACTACGGCGTGCGCGAGTTCGGCATGGCGGCCATCATGAACGGCGTGGCGCTGCACGGCGGCTTCATTCCCTACGGCGGCACCTTCCTCACCTTCAGCGACTACAGCCGCAACGCGATCCGCATGGCGGCGCTGATGAAGCAGCGCGTGATCCACGTCTTCACGCACGACTCCATCGGCCTGGGCGAAGACGGCCCGACGCACCAGTCGATCGAGCATGCCGCCTCGCTGCGCCTGATCCCCAACCTCGACGTCTGGCGTCCCGGCGACACCGCCGAGACCGCGGTGGCCTGGGCCGTCGCGCTGCAGAACGCCGACCGCCCCACCGCGCTGCTGCTGTCGCGCCAGAACCTGCCCTACTCGCCCAAGAAGGACCTGAGCGACATCAGCAAGGGCGCCTACGTGCTGGCCGAGCCCGAGGCCGTCGGCCTCAAGAACAAGAAGCTCAAGGCCGTCATCATCGCCACCGGCTCCGAAGTGCAGCTTGCGCTGAAGGCCCAGGAGCTGCTGGCGGCAAAGAACATCGGCGTGCGCGTGGTCTCCATGCCGTCCACCACCACCTTCGACCGCCAGGATGTGGCGTATAAAAAGAGCGTGCTGCCCAAGGGAACGCCGCGCATCGCGGTCGAAATGGGCGCCACCGACGGCTGGTGGAAGTACGGCGTCGCAGCCGTCGTCGGGATCGACACCTACGGCGAATCGGCACCCGCCGGCGTGCTGTTCAAGCATTTCGGATTCACGGCAGAGAACGTCGCTGCCACGGTCGAAGCGGCGCTCAAGCGCTGACATCGACCGCATCACCCAGTTTTCAACCCTCCAGGAGCAAGGCACATGGCTATCAAACTCGGCATCAATGGCTTCGGTCGCATCGGTCGCAACGTTCTCCGCGCGGCGGTGCAGAACTTCAAGAACGACATCGAGATCGTTGCCATCAACGACCTGCTCGAGCCCGACTACCTGGCTTACATGCTCCAGTACGACTCGGTGCACGGCCGCTTCCAGGGCGAGATCAACGTCGAGGGCAACACGCTTATCGTCAACGGCAAGAAGATCCGCCTCACGCAGGAACGCGATCCCGCGCAACTCAAGTGGAGCGACGTCGGCGCCGACATCGTGCTCGAATCCACCGGCCTCTTCCTGACCAAGGAAACCGCGCAGAAGCACATCGACGCGGGCGCCAAGAAGGTGATCCTGTCCGCGCCCAGCAAGGACGACACGCCGATGTTCGTCTACGGCGTGAACGACAAGAAGTACGCCGGCGAGGCCATCATCAGCAACGCCAGCTGCACCACGAACTGCCTGGCGCCGCTGGCCAAGGTGCTGAACGACAAGTGGGGCATCAAGCGCGGCCTGATGACCACCGTGCACGCCGCCACCGCGACGCAGAAGACCGTCGACGGCCCAAGCAACAAGGACTGGCGCGGCGGCCGCGGCATCCTGGAAAACATCATTCCCTCCAGCACCGGCGCTGCCAAGGCAGTGGGCGTGGTGATTCCCGAGCTCAACAAGAAGCTCACCGGCATGAGCTTCCGCGTGCCGACCTCCGACGTGTCGGTGGTCGACCTCACGGTGGAACTGGTCAAGGAAGCCACCTACAAGGAAATCTGCGCCGAAATGAAGGCGCAAAGCGAAGGCGCGCTCAAGGGCGTGCTCGGCTACACCGAGGACAAGGTGGTCGCCACCGACTTCCGCGGCGACCCGCGCACCTCGATCTTCGACGCCGAGGCCGGCATCGCGCTGGACGGCACCTTCATCAAGCTCGTGAGCTGGTACGACAACGAGTGGGGCTACTCGAACAAGTGCCTGGAAATGGTGCGGGTGGTGGCGAAGTAATTCGCTTCAACCTCAAGCAATAGCGCGCCTTCGGGCGCGTTTTTGTTATCAAGCCGCTTGCAACAGTCGCTTGATCGTTTGCCGCGTCGTCGACGCCACGAATAGCTGTACGCGCCCCGCCAGCGTCTTGGCGCCGGACGCTAGGAAGCGGTTCCCCGTGTTGCCCAACCCCGCGATATCGAGCTGATTCAGTTGCAGAGCGCGCCGACGTTGGCGGATCAGCTCGCCCAGTTCGGTGGTGGAATGCACGACGGTGCCGTTCAAATTACCGACAGGTAAGTTCGAGGCTGATTCGGTCATGGATCTCCCGTTTAATTACCTTTCGGTAATTTTGCGTCTTTGAGCCCGTAGAAAGTCAAGAAATAATGACCGCTCGGTAATTCAAGGTATCACACCGGCTCCAGCACGTGGATGACCCGGTTCTCGGTCCACTCCTTCACCTGGGCGCCGTAGGCCGCCATGTGCGGCGCGGCGGCATGGGCCTGCAGCGCGGCGAGCGTTTCCCACTTCTCGATGACGACGAAGGTGTCCGGGCCGAAGGAGCCGCGTGAGGGCGGCATGCCGGCTGCGTCCACCGTGGCGTTGTATTCGATGCAGCCCTGCTCGGCCAGCACCGCGGGTCGGTTGGCGCGGAAGGCTTCGAGGATCCGATCGCGTTGGCCGGGCTTGGCCGTGATGACGGCGACGACGTGAATCATGGGCAGGTGCTCCTCTTGGAATGGAGCGTCGAATTTAGAGCCAAGAAGCCGTTCGCGCCTGTCGCGTCGGGAGCGGCCCTCGTCAAGCCCTGGCGCCCGCCGGCCCGGCCGGGCGCCACCCGCGCTCGGGCATGTCGTGGGCATGGTGGAGTTGCATGCCTTGCGTCACGAAGCTCATGACGCCGCGGCGCCGAAGGGCGTCGGTCACGATCTTGTGGTCGAAAGGCGTCGTGTCGCGGCCCGCGGAAATGAACGCGGACTTCGTGTAGCGGTGCTGGTCGCGGGGCTGGCGCTCTCCCACGATCCGATCCAGCACACGGCTCGAGAGGTTGTCGGGCCTGCCCTGGTTGGGCACTCTCCGCCGCATGACGCCCTACGCGCCGGCCCGCGCCGCCCAGCGGCCGACCTGCTCGGCCAGCCAGGGCCCGTCGTCCAGCGGCAGGTCATGGCCGGCCGTGGGATGTTCGACCAGCGCCACGCCCCACTGCCGCGCCAGGCGCCGCGAACAGCGCACGTCCACCAGGGCGTCGCGCGCGCTGCCGAGCACCAGCAAGGGCACGGCCGGCGCCTGCACCGGCGCACGGTAACGCGCCGCGGCCAGCAGCTGCCGCAAGGCGTTGGATGGCGACACCGGCCGGGCTTCGCGCAGCGCCGTCCAGTCCTCGATCACGGCCGCGTCCGGCTGCACGTGGCGGCTGGTCAGGCGCAGGATCGTTTGCTCGCGTCCGCGCGCGGCCTGGCGCGCGAACAGAAGATCGAGCAAGGCACCGTAATTCGCCGGACGCAGGCGCCGATACCAGGGGCTGAAAGGGCGCAGGCTGGTGTTGATCAGCACGCAGCCGGCGAGCTCCTGGCGATGCTTCGCGGCCCAGTCCACCGCCACCATCGCACCGAGCGACATCGCAAGCAGATGCCAGGGCGGCTCGACCCCCAGGGCTAGCAGCTGCCGACGGCAGTCTTCCATCGTCGCCTCGATCCGCGCCGGGCTGCGTGCCTGGTTCAGGCGCCCGTTGCCGGGAAGGTCGAGCGCCACGATCCGGGCCCCCGGCAGGCGCTCCTGCAGAAGCTCGGGGAAGTGCCCCCAATGGCCGCTCTCACGCGTCAACCCGCGCAGCAGGACCCAGGTGCTCATAAGGGCTGTCGTCCGTACCACCTGGCCATCGCCTGCTGCCGGTGATGCGCTCTCTGTTCGCCGGCCGGCAGCCATCGTTCGTAGCTGCACACGGCCCGGGTGATGAAGTCCAGCCAGCCGATGTGCCGGCGCAGCACGCGCTGCTGCCGGTGCTCGATCATCGGATTGAAGATGCCGTGGCGCGAGAAGATCTGGCGCGGGTTCTTCTTGATCCACAGCCACGAGCCCATCTCCAGCGTCACCGGCAGGAACACCGTGTCCGGCCGATTGGTGGCGCCGAGGTACAGGTGGTCCCACAGGTCGCCGTGGGCCAGGTACTGGCGGCTCTGCGGTTCCAGCACGTAGCGGTGATGCAGCAGCGTCTGGTCGAGGATCTCGCACAGCGCGTGCATCTCGGGAAGATGCGCGATCGGGCGGGAGGTGTGCGCGTAGGGAAACCAGATGCGGTCGGTCAGGCCGAAGCCGGAGTGGCAATCCACCGCGACGCTCAAGGGCCGGCCCAGCAGCTCGGTCTCGACCAGCGCGCACAGCGCGGCGCTCTCGCATTCCATCGGCTGGCCCTGCGCGCCGCGGTACCACGGCAGGCCGGCGCTGATGCGCTGGCCACCGACCAGGTAGGGCACCCGCTCCTTCGACTCGACCGGCGCATTGCGCATCAGGTCGACGCCGTTGGGATTGGCGCGTGTGCCGAGCCACAGCCCGCCCGGATTGACCAGCGGCATGAACACCAGGCGCATGGCTTCCAGTTGCCGGTGCAGCGTCTCGTCCCACGCGAGCCGCATCACGATGCTGCGCAGGTGGGCGATCGTCACCTCGGCGCCGATGCGCTCCAGGCCATGCACGCCGCCGAAGAAGCCGACCGCCGGGGCATCCGCTCGCGCGCTGCCGAGCACGAAGGCGTGGACCGGAAAGCGCTGCTCGCCGGCCACGACCTCACACAGCACGCGCTGCTCCATCAGCGGGCCCGCCAGCTGGGCGAGCCTCTGCAGCTCCAGCAGTTCAGGCAGATCCGTCGGATTCACTCGTCAAATGGAAGTCGGGTGAAACCAGGATAGCGGCATTGCATGCCATCAACGTGTCATATGACGCTCTTAGGGTGGGACCCATGCCTCACATGCTCTGGCCCACCACGACCCATTCCATCCGCGCACTCGGCGGCGCCCTCGTCTGGGGCGTGGTCGAAGTGGTCGCTCTGGCGCGCTCGCGCTGGAGCGCCCGCAGGCACGCCAGCCACTGAACGCGGGGCGGTCTCACTCCGCCAGCACCATCCACGACACGCCGAAGCGGTCGGCCACCATGCCAAAGGCCGGCGAGAAGAAGGTCTTGGCCATCGGCATCTGCACCTGGCCGCCTTCGCTCAGGGCCGCGAAGAGGCGCCGGGCTTCGGCTTCGTCCTTTGCGGTGAGCGCGAGCGAAATGCCCTCGAACTTGGGTTGTCCCGCGGCCATGCCGTCGGAGGCCAGCAGCTCGGTCTCGCCGATCTGGAAGGACGCGTGCATCACCTTGTCCGGCGAGATGGGCGCGCCGGAGCCGTTGCCGCATCCTTCGGCGCCGGCCGGGTCGGGGTTGTCCTTGAAGCGCATCAGGTCCTTCACCTTGGCGCCTAGCTTGCTGCTGTAGAACTCGAGCGCCTCTTCGCAGCGGCCGTCGAAGAAGAGATAGGACTGGACTTTCATTTCGGATCTCCTTGGGGGTGGGTGGGGGGATATCGCCGATTCCGGCTTCAGCTCTTGGGAAAAGCGCTCATGTCCATGTACGCCAGCTCCCAGAGATGACCGTCCAGGTCCTCGAAGCCGTGCTGGTACATGAAGCCGTGGTCCTGCGCCTTGTTGGGCGTGCTGCCGCCGGCGGCCACCGCCTTGGCGACCTGCGCATCGACCTCGGCGCGGCTGTCGCACGAGAGGCACAGCAGCACCTCGGTGCTCTTCTTGGCGTCGGCGATGGCCTTGGGCGTGAAGGTCTTGAAGTAGCTCTCGACCAAGAGCATCACGTAGATGTTCTCGCTGACGATCATGCAGGTGGCGTTCTCGTCGGTGAACTGCGGGTTGAACTTGAAACCGAGCGCTGTGAAGAACGCGACCGATTTGTCGAGGTTCTTGACCGGCAGGTTCACGTAGATCTGGGTCGCCATGCGTGTCTCCTTTGGAAAGTGCGGTGGAGTTGAGGAAAAGGCATATGTTGTGTACAACGTCCACAAGAAGATAGCAGACATAATGGACGCTGTCCACATGGAATTGAAAATGAGTGTTCCCCGCCCCGTCCCGCCTGCACGCAGCACCTATCGCCATGGCGATCTGCGGCGTGCGCTGCTGGAGGCGGGGGTCGAGTTGGCGCGCAGCGGCGGGCCCGAAGCGGTGGTGCTGCGCGAGGCCACGCGGCGCGCCGGCGTGGTTCCCAATGCGGCTTACCGGCACTTCGCGAGCCGCCAGGCGCTCTTGCAGGCGGTGCGTGCCGCCGCCCTGGCAGCGGTCGCGACCGCGATGGAGGCCGAGCTCGCGGCGCAGCGCACCGATGGCGACCCTGCCGAAGCCGCCCGTGCTGCGGTGCGCGCCATCGGCACCGGCTACCTGCGCTTCGCGCAGACCGAGACCGGGCTGTTCCGCACCGCCTTCGGTGCGCCGGTGGATGTGGAAGACGCGCCGCCCGAGGCCAAGAGCGGCCAGAGCGGGCTGAATCCCTTCGAGCTGCTGGGCGCCGCGCTCGATCAGCTGGTCGCGGCCGGGGCGCTGCCGCCCGAGCGCAGGCCCGGCGCGGAATTCCTGGCCTGGTCGGCGGTGCACGGCCTCGCGCTGCTCATCATCGACGGGCCGCTGCGCGGCATGCCGCGCGAGCAGACGGACGCGCTGGGTCAGCAGCTGCTGGACATGGTCGAAAAAGGTCTCTAGCGACCATGACCGGGCTGCGCCGCGTGAAGCCCCATCGCCCGCTTGCCGCGGCTGCCGCCATCGACTTCGCCGCGCCCTCGCATGAGGTCGCGCGCCTGTTGATCGGCGTCACGCTGCTGGTCGACGGCGTCGGCGGCCGCATCGTCGAGACCGAGGCCTACGACCGCGACGACCCGGCCTCGCACAGCTTCGGCGGCCCGACCCTGCGCAACGCCGCGATGTTCGGGCCGCCGGGGCGCGCCTACGTCTATCGCTCCTACGGCATCCACTGGTGCCTCAACTTCGTCTGCCGCGAGGAAGGGCATGGCGCCGGGGTGCTGATCCGCGCGCTGGCGCCGGCGATGGGGATCGAGCGCATGCGCGAGCGCCGCGGGCTCGAGGACATCCGCCTGCTCTGCGCCGGCCCCGGCCGCGTCGCGCAGGCGCTGGGCATCGACGGCGCCTTCAACGGCCGTGCGCTGGACCGCCCGCCCTTCGTGCTGCTGGCCGCGGCGGACGATCATCCGGCCGTGATGGTCGAGGCCGGGCCGCGCATCGGCATCTCCAAGGCGGCCAACGTGCCATGGCGCTTCGGCGAGCGCGGCTCGCGCTTTCTCAGCAAGCCCTTCCGTCCGGCAGCGCGCGGCGCGATCAGTGCGCCCCCAGGTTCTCCTCGCGGGCGACCTGCTGCAGGCTCTCGTAGATGAGCCGGCGCGGCGCGACCTTCCACCCCAGCAGCGCCTCGATGGCCGCCACCGAGCGCATGGCCATGAGCGAGTGCCCGCCGAGATCGAAAAAGTTGTCGGTGCGGCCGATCTTCTCGACCCCCAGCAATTCCGACCAGATGCCGGCGATGACCTGCTCGCTGTGGGTGACCGGCGGCACGTAGCTGCGCCCGTCGGACAGCACGATGTCGATGACCGGCGCCGGCAGCGAAGCGCGGTCGACCTTGCCGTTCGGCAGCATCGGCATCGCGGCGAGCGCGACGAAATGCTGCGGGATCATGTAGTGCGGCAGGCGCGTGCGCAGGTGCTCTCTGAGCAAGAAGGGCGTCGGCGCCGTGCCGATGCGCGCCACGCTGTAGGCCACCAGCCGCACGTCTTCTTCGCTCTGCGCGTGCGTCACGGCGACGCAATGCGCAAGATCCGGATAGTCCAGCAGCGCGGACTCGATCTCGCCCATCTCGATGCGGTAGCCGCGCAGCTTGACCTGGTGATCGGCGCGGCCCAGGTGCTCGAGCACGCCGTCATGGCGCCAGCGGCCGAGGTCGCCGGTGCGGTAGAGCCGTGCCTCCGCGTCGTCGCTGAAGGGGTCGGGCACGAAGCGCTCGGCCGTCAGTGCGTCGCGGTGGTAGTAGCCGAGGGTGACGCCGGCGCCGCCGACGTACAGCTCGCCCGGCACGCCGATCGGGCAGGCATGGCCATGCTCGTCGAGCACCCAGACCGTGGTGTTGTCGATCGGCCGCCCGATGGCGATGCCATCGCGCGGCGACTCCACCTTCCAGGCCGTGGTCCAGACGGTGGTTTCGGTCGGTCCGTAGATGTTCCAGAGCTCGGCGCTGCGCTCCATCAGCCGCTCCGCCAGGATCGGCGGCAGCGATTCGCCGCCGATCAGCGCGCGGAAGCCGGGCGATCCGGCCCAGCCGGTTTCGATCAGCCCGCGCCACCCCGAGGGCGTGGCCTGCAGCAGCGTGACGCCATGCCGTTCGAGCAATGCGCGCAGCGCAGCCGGCTCGTGCACCTGCTGCTGCGAGGCGATGACCACCTTCGCGCGCACGACCAGCGGCAGCAGCAGGTCGAGCACCGAGGGGTCGAAGGACGGGCTGGTGATCGCCAGGACGCAATCATCGGCCGCGAGCCCCGGCATCTTCACCATGCCGGCCAGGAAATTGACCACGCCGCGGTGCGGCACGCGCACGCCCTTGGGCTGGCCGGTGGAGCCCGAGGTGTAGATCAGGTAGGCCTCGTCGGCCGGCGTGGCATCGAGCTCGGGCTGCGGCTCGAGCGCGTCGCCTGAGCTGCCGGCCGTCAGCCGCTCGTCGTCGACCCGCAGCATCGGCACGTTCAGCCCGTCGAGGATGGCGCTCGCGCTGCGCTGCGTGAGGATGGCAGACAGGTCCGCGTCGGCCGCCATGAAGCGCAGCCGTTCCACCGGATAGTCGGGGTCCAGCGGCACGTAGGCCGCGCCGGCCTTCATCACCGCCAGCTGCGCGATCAGCATCGCGGGGCTGCGCTCGATGCACAGGCCGACGCGCTGGCCGCGCGCGATGCCGCGCGCGCGCAGCACGCGCGCCAGCATGTTCGACTGCGCTTCGATCTCGCCGTAGCCGAGCGTGTCGCCATCGGCGTCGATGACGGCCACGCGCGTGCGAATTTCGGGCGCGCCCAGGTCCAGGTAGCGGTGCACCAGCTGCTGCGCGGGCAGCGGCGCCCTGGCGCCGTTCCAGCCGTGGCGCAGCAGGCTCATCTGCGCCGGCGAGAGCATCTCGTGCTCGGACAGGTGGCGCTCGGGCTGCGCGAGCAGCCGCTCGACCAGCGACAGGTAGTTCTCGAGCATGCGCGCGGCGCTGGCCGCGCTGTAGAGGTCGGTCGCGTATTCGAGGTGGATGCGATGCGCGAACTCGGTGTCGATGTGCATCGACAGATCGAACTGCGCGGCCGTGCGCTCGAAATCGAACTCGTCGACCTCCAGGCCGAACAGCTCCGGCTTGCCCACCGGCGCATTCAGCACGTTGAAGAGCACGCGCACCGGGCCTTCGGGACGCAGCGTGCGGTCGTGTCCCAGCGCATCGATCAGCTCGTCGAAGGGCGCCTCCTGGTGCGTATACGCCTCGAGCGCGTTCCTGCGCACGCGGTGCACGAGTTGCGTGAAGCTCGGGTCGCCCGCGAGGTCGGTGCGCATCACCAGCGTGTTGACCAGCGTGCCGACCAGCTGCTCCGCGGCGAAGCGATGCCGGTTCGCGATCGGCATGCCGATCGCGACGTCGTCGCTCTTGGCCTGCCGCGACAGCATCAGCACGAAGGCCGACAGGTAGATCACGAAAGGCGTGACGGCCTCGCGGCCACCGAATTCGCGCATCGCCTCGCGCAGCCGCAGCGGCAGCTCGGCCGAGACGCGCGCGCCCTTGGCGCTGGCCTTGGCCGGACGCGGGAAATCGGTGGGCAGGTCGAGCTCCGGCAAGTCGCGCAGGCGTTCGAGCCAGTACGCCAGGTGCGGGCGCCGCGCCTCGACCGATTCGGGCCGGCGCTGCCAGGCGGCGTAGTCGGCATAGGCAATCGCGGGCGGCGCCGATTCCGGCCTGCGACCGGCCGCCAGGGCGCCGTACGCCGCCAGCGCTTCGCGCATCAGCAGCGCGCCGGCCCAGTTGTCGGTGATCGCGTGGTGCAGCAGCCAGAACAGCACATGCTCGCGCTCGCCGAGCCGGATCAGGGTCGGCCGGTGCAGCGGCGCCTGCGAGAGATCGAAGGGTTGCGCAATGCGATCCGCCAGCAGCGCGCGCGCCTGCTCGTTGCCCTCGCGGCCGGGCAGATCGCTCAGGTCGATGAACTCGATCGGCACCGCGAGCTTCGGCGCGATGGATTGCATGGGCTCGTCCTCGCCCATCACGAAGGCCGTGCGCAGGCCTTCGTGCCGCTCGACCATGAGGTCGAGCGCCTGCTGGCACAGCGCCGGGTCGAGCGCGCCGCGCAGCCGGATTGCGATTGGCACGTTGTAGGCGGTCGATGCCGGGTCGAAGTGCTGGATCACCCACATGCGGCGCTGCGAGAGCGAGGCCGGCAGCGGCCCGCTGCGCGGCACACGCTCGATGCCGCCGTCATGCGCGGCGGCTGCCCCGCCGCCCGATGCGGCCTGCCGCGCCACCTGCGCCGCCATCGCGGCGACGCTCGCATGCTCGAACAGCTCGGCGAGCGGCAGCTCGACGTCGAAGCGCTGCCGGATGCGCGAGAGCACCTGTGTCATCCGCAGTGAGTTGCCGCCGAGCTCGAAGAAGCTCTCGTGCACGCCGAAGGCGCGCGTGCCCAGCACTTCGCGCCAGATGTCCCAGACGGCCTGCTCGCGCGCGTCGCGCGGCAGCACGGCGCCGGGCCGCTCCTCGGGGGTGGCCAGTGCCTCCTCGTCCAGGGCCGTCGCCTCGTCGCCGCCGGTATCGAGCGGCGCCGCCAGCGGCAGCTCGTTCGCAAGAAAGGCCTCGCGGCAGCGGTGCCGCTGGATCTTGCCGCTCGAGGTGCGCGGCAAGGCGCCGGCGCGCACCAGTGCCACTGCGTGCACCGGCAGCCCGTGCTCCACCGCGATGGCGCGGCGCACCGCGCTGAAGACCGCCTCGGTGTCGGTGGGGACCGGGCGCCGCTGGAGTTCCAGTGCCAGCACCACCGCTTCTCCGCCCGGCGTATCGACCGGGAAGGCGGCGCCGTGGCCCACGCGCAGGTCGGGATGGGCGCGCTCGGCGCTCCATTCCAGGTCTTGCGGATAGTGGTTCTCGCCGTGGACGATGACCAGGTCTTTCAGTCGCCCGGTAACGAACAGCTCGCCGCGGTCGAGAAAGCCCAGGTCGCCGGTGCGCAGGAAAGGCCCGGCGCCATTGGCCAGGTGGCCGCCGAAGACGGCTTCGCTGGCCTCGGGCTGCATCCAGTAGCCTTCGCCGATGCTCGGCGAACCCACCCATATCTCGCCGACCTCGCCGTCGGCACACGGGCGTCCGGCTTCGACGACCAGGAGCTCGGTGTCGGGCATCGCCCGCCCGCAGCCGACCAGTCGGCGCGCGTCGCGCGATGTGTCCGCGGCGGGTTCGAAGCGATGGGCCAGCAATGCGGCCGCATCAGCCGAAACGATGCGAGGCGGCGTGCCCGGCGTCGTCGAACTCACGCCCAGCACGGCCTCGGCGAGGCCATAGGACGGCGCGAACGCATCGGGGCGCAGGCCGGCGGCGCCGAAGACCGCCAGCACGCGCTCTACCGTGGCGGCGCGGATCGGCTCGGCACCGCAGGTCAGCGACACCAGGCTGTCGAGGCGCATGCCGAGCGGCTTGTCGCCCAGTGCCTGCAGGCAGGCGGCGTAGGCCGACTCGGGTGCGCCGCTGTGCGTGATGCGATAGGCCGCGATGGCTTCCAGCCAGCGCAGCGGCCGGCGCAGAAAAGCCACGGGCGACATCAGGTAGCTGGTCGCGCCTGCGATCACGGGCGCCAGCACGCCGAACACCAGCCCGTAGTCGTGGAAGTGCGGCAGCCAGCTGAGCGCCCGGCTGGCGTTGTTTCCATGATTTGACGCGATCACCGCGCGGATGTTGGCAATCACGTTGGCATGCGTCAGCCGCACGCCGCGTGGCGCCGAGGTGGAGCCGGAGGTGTATTGCAGGTAGGCGAGGCTGGCGGGCTCGAGCGCCGGCGGCGCGAAGGCTGGCGTCTCGGCGCTGTCCAGCGACGCCGAATCGGGCAGCGCCATCCAGCGCGCCATCGCGAAGGTGGCCGGGTCCAGCGTGGCGGCCGCCGCATCGAGCAGCGATGCGCTGGTCAGCACCAGCGCGGCGCGCGAATCGGCGATCAGGCTGCGCAGGCGCGGCGCCGCATGGTGCAGCCGCACCGGATCGGGCGCGGGAACCGGCACCGCCACCCGGCCCGAGAGCACGCAGGCCCAGAACACGCGCACGAAGTCCAGCCCGGGCCCGAAGGCGAGCAGCACGCGGTCGCCCGCATGGGTCTGGGTCGACAGCCAGGCGGCGATGCCGTGGACATCGGCCTGGAGCCGGCCATAGCTGCTCTCCTGCGCGACGCTCAGGTCATCCTTGAGAAAGCCGTAGACCAGCTTGTTCGCATGCGCTTCGCACTGCACGTCGAACAGCGATGCCAGGGTGTCGGGCAACACGCGGGGAGCAACGGCGGACAAGGCGGTCTCGGTCGAAGAATGAAACATGGATGGACTTGCCCCTGAGAAGACATCACGCCGGTTAGAACCAAAGCCTTCGCCATTATGTTGCGGTGCAGCGGAATGTCTTTCCTTGCGATCCCGTCGCGGTGTAGGCCAACGCCTATCCGGCACGGGGTCCCGGGTGCGTGTCAAGCGCGATCGAGCACCCGCAGCACACGGCCATCGCCGACGAAGGACTCGTCGACCAGCATCCGGAACACGGCGTCCCGCGGGAAGCGCGGCAGCGCGAGCGCCGGTGTCAGGAACTCGACTTCAAGCGCCTGCGCCGTTCCGCGCCGGAACGCGCGGCCCGGCGCCACCAACCATCGAGCTGAGAAGCCTTCGTTGTCCACCACCAGCGCGCAGCGGTACTCGCCTTCCGCAATGGGCACGTCCTCCGAAGGCAGTTGCGACGCGCGCATCGTGAGTTCGACCAGGGCGTGGGGATGGAATGCGCTTCGGGCCTCGAAACCCGACGAATCGGCGGCTCCGGGCGCCGTACGCCGCAGCTTCGCGAAGAGCCAGGCGACGACGCTGCCGATGACCGGCAGCCACAGCACCATCAGCAGCGTGCCGACGTCGCGCGCGGTCGATCCCGGCGCCGCGAAGTGCCGCAGCAGCGCGCCGCCGGCGGCCACGCACAGCAGCACGATCACGATCAACCTGCGCCGTGCCTGGATGGTCGTCATGGCGCGGCCGGATCGGGGCCGGCGGCCGGCGCGTCCGCGGGCCGGCTGCGGCGATGGCCGGGCTTGGCCAGGATCTCGGCATAGAACTGCGCGCCGCCCTCTTTCGCCACGCCGTCGACCAGCGCCGTGAGCGCGGACAGGTGAACCGGTTCGGCCGCTTCGGGCGTCGGGCCGAACTTGCAATCGAAGTCCCAGAAGTCCGCGCCTTCGGGCAGATCGCGCCGCCGTTCGCGCTTGACGTATTTGCGAAGCTCGTGCTTGACGGCATCCAGAACCCGGTCGGGGTTCTTGCCTTCGATATGGAGCTGGAATGTCTTTTTCATGGGCGATCCTAACGCGCCGGCGGTGCCGTACGCCCTCCGACGCAGTGACAGCGCGGCGCGAAATGCGCGATCATTCGCGCCATGGATCCCATCACCTCCATCGATCGCTACGTACCCGACTACGCGCACGCCTGCGAGGTGTGCGGTACCACGCCGGTGGTGGCCGGCATGAAGGCCGAGAGGCTGGTCTATCTCGCCACCATGTGCGGCCCCTGCCTGTGGAACGAGCCCAAGGCGGTGGACCCGGCGACCTGGAACGAAGCGCCTCCCGATTGATGCGCGGCGCGCACTGAATGGACATCAGGATTCGCACCCTGCGGCGCGGCGAGATGCCCGTCGTCATCGAATTCGCGGCGCGCGAAGGCTGGAACCCCGGGCTGCATGACGCCGACCCCTTCCACGCGGCGGACCCCGGCGGCTTCCTGGTCGCGGAGCATCAGGGGCAGGCGGTGGGCTGCATCGGCGCCGTCTCCTATGCGGGGCGCTTCGGCTTCATCGGCCTGTACATCGTGGCGCCGGACTGGCGCGGGCGCGGCATCGGGCGCCGGCTCTGGGCCAAAGGCATGGCGCGACTGGCGGGCCATGTGGTCGGGCTCGACGGCGTGCCGGCGCAACAGGACAACTATCGCAAGAGCGGCTTCTCCCTGGCATGGCAGAACATCCGCTTTGCCGGTACGGCCCGGCGCAGCGAGCGCACCGGCGACGCGCCGATCGTGCTGCTTCGCGACGTCGACTTCGCGGCGCTTTGCGCCAACGACCGCCGCATCTTTCCCGCGCCGCGCGAGGCCTTTCTGCGCGCCTGGATCGCGATGCCGGAGGCGACGGGTCTGGCCTGGGTGGATCAGGGCCGGCTCGCCGGCTGGGGCCTGATCCGGCGCTGCCGCGAGGGCCACAAGATCGGCCCGCTGGTGGCGGACCGCCCGGAGGTAGCGAGCACTCTCTACGCCGCGCTGTGCGACCGCGTCCCCGAAGGCGACCCCATCTACCTCGACGTTCCCATGCCCAACGCCGACGCATTGGCGCTGGCACGGGCGCTGGGCCTGCGCAGCGTGTTCGAGACCGCGCGCATGTACGCGGGCACGGCACCGGCCTGCGAACTTCAGCGCCTCTACGGCATCACGAGCTTCGAGCTGGGCTGAACAATGCGGCCTCGGCGCGACCGATGCCGGGAAACTCGACCACCACAGCCTCCCCGCGCGCGACCGGCAGCACGCCGACCCAGGAACCGGTCGTGACCACGGTGCCGGCCGGCACGACGGCGCCGTTGCGCGTCGCATGCCGCAGCCAGGTCGGCAGCAGCCAGGCCGGGTCGCCCAGCGGATGCGTGCCGGTGCGCAGCACGGGCTCGCGCGAACCGATGCGCGTCTCGCAGCGCTGCGAGGCCCAGTCGCGCGCGGCATAGGGCACCCATGCGCCCAGCACCAGCGCGCCGTGCGACTGCTGGTCGGCGAGGCGCAACCAGGCCGACGCAAGCGCCGCGTCTTTCCAGCGCGAATCGACGATCTCGATGGAGACGGCCATGGCATCGACCAGCTTGCCGGCGGTCTCCGGCGTCAGTGCGGCGGCCTGCGCCGGCGTCACGCTTTGGCCCAGCCGCAGCGCGATCTCGGCCTCGATGCCCGGTGCGTTGAAGCGCATGTCGCCGAAGTCCGTGGGGCTCGCCCGCACGCCGGCCGGCGGCAGCGGCGCATGCGTGAGCACCGCCTCGCGCGACGGGCCGCCGGACTTCCAGTGCTTGGGTACGGGCGTGCCTTCGAACCATTCCATCGCTGCCGCCACGCGCTCCTGCACCAGGTAGGCCTCTGCCGCGTCGCCCACCTTGTCTTGCCAAGCGGCGGCGTCGAGCGCGCGGCCCTCGCGCCAGGCCGAGGCCAGCGCCTGCGTCACGTCCGTCATGCGTCGACCTTCACCTTGCCGTCCTTGACGACCTTGGCCCACTTCGTGATTTCGCTGGTGATGAATTGCCTGAACTTCTCGCGCGAGCCGCCGCCGTCCTCGGCGCCGTAGGTGTCGAGCCGTTCCTGCACGTCGGGCATCGCGAGCACCGTGTTGACGTCGCGGTTGATCTTGTCGGCAATGCCGGCCGGCAGCTTGCCGGGGCCCGCGAGGCCGTACCAGGTGGTGGCCTCGAAGCCGTCGAAGCCCTGCTCCTGCATCGTCGGTATGGCCGGGTGGCCCTTGGCGCGCTTCATGCGGGTCTGCGCCACGCCGATCACCTTGCCGCTCTTCACGTGCGGCGTGGCCGCGGTCATGGTCTCGAAGCTGTACTGGATCTGGCTGCCCATGAGGTCGGCCAGGAGCGGCCCGCTGCCCTTGTAGGGCACGTGCAGCGCATCGACCTTGGCCTGCAGCTTGAACATCTCCAGCGCCAGGTGCTGCGCCGAGCCGGCGCCGGCCGAGCCGAAGCTCACCTTGCCGGGCTCCGCGGCGCACAAGGCCACGATGTCCTTCACCGTCACCGCCTTCTGCGTCGGGCTCGCGATCAGCAGGTTGGGCGTCACGCCGACCAGCACGATGGGCACGAAGTCGCGCTCCACGCTGTAGCGCAGCTTGGGCTGCAGGCTGGGCGCGAGCGCGTGGCTATTGATGTGCGCCATCAAGAGCGTGCTGCCGTCGCTCGGCTGCGTCGACACGTACTCGGCCGCGAGCACACCCGCCACGCCGCCCTTGTTCTCGACGATCACCGACTGGTTCCACATCGTCGACAGCTTCTGCGCCACCACGCGCGCCAGCGCATCGGTGCCGCCGCCCGGCGGAAAGCCGACCACGATGCGCACCGGCCCGTTGGGCCATTCCTGCGCGAACACGCGCGGCACGCCGAGCGTGACTGCCGCCGCCGCGCCCGCGGCCTGGATGAGGGAACGTCGTTGCATGAGTCGCGGTCTCCTTGTTGGTGAATGAATGGGCTCAGGCGGCCTTCTGCAATGCCGCCGGCGCCGCGTGGCTCGCGAAGTGGTCCATCGTGGCCTGCACGCCGCTCGCGGCGAGCTTCACGCCCGAGAGCTTGAGCCCCATCTCGACGCCGGCCACCATCGCGACCAGCGTGAGGTCGTTGCTGTCGCCCAGGTGGCCCATGCGGAACATGCGGCCCTTGAGCTTGCCGAGGCCGGTGCCGAGCGAGAGATCGAAGCGCTGGTGAATGAGGCGCCGCACCGCATCCGCATCGACGCCCTCGGGCGTGATCACGCCGGTCAGCACCGGCGAGTAGACGGCCGGGTCGGCGCACTGGATCGGCAGGCCCCAGGCCTCGACCGCGGCGCGCACGCCGGCGGCCCAGCGCTGATGCCGCGCGAACACCTTGTCCAGGCCCTCGCCGAGCAGCATGTCCAGCGATTCGGCCAGGCCGTAGAGCAGGTTGGTGTTGGGCGTGTAGGGCCAGTAGCCGTCCTTGTTCATCTCGACGATCTCGTCCCAGGCCCAGAAGGCGCGCGGCAGCTTCGCGCTCTTCGATGCTTCCAGCGCGCGCGGCGAGAGCGCGTTGAAGCTGATGCCCGGCGGCAGCATCAGGCCCTTCTGCGAGCCGCTGATGGTCACGTCCACGCCCCACTCGTCGTGGCGGAAGTCGGCGCTCGCGAGGCCCGAGATGCTGTCCACCATCAAGAGCGCCGGATGGCCCGCCGCATCGATGGCCTTGCGGACCGCGGCGATGTCGGAGGTGACGCCGGTCGAGGTCTCGTTGTGCACCACGCACACGGCCTTGATCTTCTTCTCCGTGTCCTTGGCGAGGCGCGCCTCGATCAGGTCGGCCTGCACGCCGCGGCGCCAGCTCGGCGCATGCGGCAGCTGCTCGTCGCTGCCGGACCAGGCCAGGAACTCGGTCGACAGGCCCAGGCGCGCGGCCATCTTCTGCCACAGCGCGGCGAAGTGGCCGGTTTCGTACATCAGCACGAGGTCGCCGGGGCTCAGCGTGTTGGCAAGCGCCGCTTCCCAGGCGCCGGTGCCCGAGGACGGGTAGATGACGACCGGATGCTTCGTCTTGAAGATCTTCTTGATGCCCGCCAGCACCTGCAGCCCGAGGGCGCCGAACTCGGGGCCGCGGTGGTCGATGGTGGGCAGGCTCATGGCCCGCAGGATGCGGTCCGGCACCGGGCTCGGGCCGGGGATCTGCAGGAAGTGCCTGCCGGTGGGATGGAAGTCGAGTTGAAGCATTCGGGACCGTCCTTTCTTTTTCAGTTTTGCATGCAAAATTCGATCTGTCGTGCTCGTTAACACCTAGTCTCCTCGATTGAGTGGGCCACTATTTGCATTCAAAATGCATTCCATGGCGGAAATCATTGAAATCTCTCGGCTCGCGCTGCATGACCAGGTGGCGTCGCGGCTGCGCACCATGCTGGTCGAAGGCCAGATCGCACCCGGCGCCAAGCTCAACGAGCGCGAGCTCAGCGCGCAGCTGCGCGTCTCGCGCACGCCGCTGCGCGAGGCCATCAAGCTGCTGGCGGCCGAAGGCCTGGTGGACCTGCTGCCGAACCGCGGCGCGGTGGCCGTCAAGCTCACCGAGGCGGACGTGGTCAACACCTTCGAGCTGCTCGCCATGCTCGAAGGCATGTCGGGCGAACTGGCGGCCCAGCGCATCACCGAGGAGGAGCTCGCCGAGCTGCGCGCGCTGCACTACGAAATGATGGCCTGCTTCGCACGCCGCGATCTCTCGGGCTACTACCGCATCAACGCGCGCATCCACACCGCGATCAACGACGCGGCCAGGAACCCCGTGCTCGCGAGCACCTACCGCTCGATCAATGCCCGCGTGCAGTCGCTGCGCTTTCGCACCAACCAGAACGAGGCCAAGTGGAAGAGCGCGGTGGCCGAGCACGAGCGCATGGTCGAGGCCCTGGCCGCACACGACACGGCCGCGATGCGCACGCTGATGATCGAGCATCTCAACCGCAAGCGCGACACCGTGCTGGAGCTGCTGCGCGCCGGCGAGATCTATCCCGCCAAGGCCCAGGCGGCCAAGAGCTGAATCGACGAGAACCCATGCGCATCGAGCCCGCGAGCCATCTCCAGCCAGCCGGTACCGTCTTGCCGCCCAACGAAACCTGCGAAGTGCTGGCACGGCGCCTCGCCGCCGAGACCGAGGGCGAGGTGCTGTTCGACGCCGCCTCGCGCGGCCGCTATGCGACCGACGCTTCGATCTACCAGATCATGCCGGCCGGCGTGCTGGTGCCGAAGACCGAGTGCGACATCGCGACCGCCATCGACATCGCGCGCGACCTCAAGGTGCCGGTGCTCGCGCGCGGCGGCGGCACCAGCCAGTGCGGCCAGACCACGGGCGCGGCGCTCGTCATCGACAACAGCAAGCATTTCCGGCGCGTGCTCGATCTCAACGTCGAGGCGCGCCGCGCCACGGTGGAGCCGGGCATCGTGCTCGACCACCTCAATGCGCAGCTCTTGCCGCACGGGCTCTGGTTCCCGGTCGACGTGTCGACCAGCGCGCAGGCCACGCTCGGCGGCATGGCCGGCAACAACTCCTGCGGCTCGCGCTCCATCGCCTACGGCAACATGGTCCACAACGTGGCGGGCGCGAGCGCCTGGCTGTCCGACGGCGAGCTGGTCGACTTCGGCCCGGTCTCGGAGCTCGGCGCGCGCGCGTCCGACATCGCGCTGCACGTGCAGCAGCTCGCCAGGCAGCACCGACACGAGATCGCCGAGCGCTGGCCCAAGGTGATGCGGCGCGTCGCCGGCTACAACCTCGACATCTTCGACAACCAGAGCGAGAAGCCCTACACCGCCGACGGCAGCGTCAACCTCGCGCACCTGCTGATCGGCGCCGAGGGCACGCTGGCCTACACGCGCAGCCTGACGCTGAAGCTCGCCGAGCTGCCGCGCGCCAAGGTGCTCGGCATCGTCAACTTCCCGAGCTTCCATGCGGCGATGGACGCGGCGCAGCACATCGTGAAGCTGGGGCCGACGGCGGTCGAGCTGGTCGACCGCACGATGATCGAGCTGAGCCTCGCCAACCCCGCGTTCAAGTCCACCGTCGAAACCGCGCTGATCGGCCGGCCCGCGGCCATCCTGCTGGTCGAGTTCTCGGGCAGCGAGAAGGCCTGGCTGCTGCCCAAGCTGAAGGACCTGGCCGACCTGATGGGCGACCTCGGCCTGCGCGGCAGCGTGGTCCAGATGCCCGACGACGCGGCGCAGAAGAACCTGTGGGAAGTGCGCAAGGCCGGCCTCAACATCATGATGAGCCTCAAGGGCGACGGCAAGCCGGTGAGCTTCATCGAGGACTGCGCGGTGCCGCTCGAGCACCTGGCCGAGTACACCGATGGCCTCACCGCCGTGTTCGCCAAGCACGGCACCCGCGGCACCTGGTACGCGCACGCGTCGGTCGGCACGCTGCACGTGCGCCCGATCCTCGACATGCGCACCGACGGCGCCGCGAAGATGCGCGCCATTGCCGAAGAGGCGAGCGAGCTGGTGCGCAAGTACAAGGGCGCCTTCAGCGGCGAGCATGGCGACGGCCTGTGCCGCGGCGAATGGATCGAATGGCAGTTCGGCCCCGCGATCAACGAGGCCTTCCGCGCCATCAAGAACAAGCTGGACCCGCTCAACCTCTTCAACCCCGGCAAGATCATCGATCCGCCGAAGATGGACGACGGTGCCCTGTTCCGCTTCGCGCCGTCGTCGGCGCCGAGGCCCTACAAGCGCATCCCGCTGGTGCCCGTGCTCGACTGGTCGGCCTGGAACGTGCAGGCCGACCCCGTGACCGAGGAGACCACCGCGCCCGGCACCGGCGGCGACGTCAGCGGCGGCTTCGCCAAGGCCGTCGAGATGTGCAACAACAACGGCCACTGCCGCAAGTTCGACGCCGGCACCATGTGCCCGAGCTACCGCGTGACGCGCGACGAGAAGCACCTCACGCGCGGCCGCGCCAACACCTTGCGACTCGCGGTCTCCGGCCAGCTCGGGCCCGAGGCCTTCACCAGCGAGGCCATGTACGAAACCATGGACCTGTGCGTCGGCTGCAAGGGCTGCAAACGCGACTGCCCGACCGGCGTCGACATGGCGAAGATGAAGATCGAGTTCCTGGCCCACTACAAGAAGAAGCACGGCCACACGCTCAAGGACCGGCTGATCGCCCGGCTGCCCGACTACGCGCACGCCGCGAGCCGCTTCCCCTGGCTCATGAACCTGCGCAACAGCGTGCCCGGCGCGGCATGGCTCGGGGAGCGGCTACTGGGCCTCTCGGCCAAGCGCTCGCTGCCCGCATGGCGCAGCGACACCTTCTGGCGCGCCGGCGATGCCTCAATGTTCGTGAATCGCGACATGGCCATCGCCGCCGCCTGCGTGGGACGCAAGGTCGCGGTGCTGTTTGTCGACACCTTCAACGGCACCTTCGAAAGCGAGAATGCATTCGCTGCGGCGCGCGTGCTCAAGGCCGCGGGCTACATGCTGCACACGGTCGAGAAGGACGGCGGCCACCACTGCTGCGGCCGCACCTACCTCGCCAATGGCATGGTGGACGAAGCCAAGGCCCGCGCCGGCGCGCTCGTCGATGCGCTGCTGCCGCTGGCCGAGGCCGGCATCGCGATCGTGGGCCTCGAGCCTTCGTGTCTGCTGACGCTGCGCGACGAAACGCTGGTGATGGGCCTGGGCGCGAAGGCCGAGACGGTCGCGAAAGAAGCGCTGCTGTTCGAGGAGTTCATCGCGCGCGAAGCCAAGGCCGGCCGCTTCAAGCTGGGGCTCAAGCCTGCCGGCAAGCCGATCCTGCTGCACGGCCACTGCCACCAGAAAGCCTTCGGCGCGGTGAGCCCGATCCTCGATGTGCTGCGGCTCATTCCCGACGCGAAACCGGAGTTGATCGAAAGCTCCTGCTGCGGCATGGCCGGCAGCTTCGGCTACGAAGCCTCGCACTACGAGGTGTCGATGCAGATGGCCGAGGCCAGCCTGCTGCCGGCAGTGCGCAAGAACCCCGACGCGATCATCGTCGCCGACGGCACCAGCTGCCGGCACCAGATCGCCGACGGTGCGCAGCGCGAAGCGGTGCACGTGGCGCGGCTGCTCGACGCGCTGAGGGGCTGACCCGACGGCTTAGCGAACGGTCGACATGACCGTGGCACGGCACCTGGGTTGTTCACGCGGCGCCAGCAGGACGCAGTTGTCCAGCGCGCGTCGCTGCATGTCGCTCAGCCTTGGCCGCTCCACGGGGCGTGGACCATACCGATAGTCCGGCTCGTAATAGACCGGCGGTGGCGGTCCGTAGTACCTCGGCGCCGGGCGGTAGTAAGCGGGCGGCGGCGGCGGCTCGTAGTAAGTGGGGGGCGCTGGTTGATAGTAGACCGGCGGCGGGCTCGAGTAGACGGGTTCCGGCTCGTAGTAAGTCGGGGCGTCGATCCCGATGGACCAGCTCACCTCGGCATGGGCCGCAGCGGAAGCCGAGAGTGCGGCGGCCACCACGGCGGTTGAAAAGGCGCCTTTGACAAATGCACAGCGATTGAAGCTCACGGGATTCTCCGAAAGAAGGGCGAAAGCGCCTGCGGCAGTCCCAAACGCTCCATCCGCAGGCTTCGTGGACACGATGATGCTCCTGCAACCGCTGTTCGAGCGGCGTCAGCGCGCGCGCTGAAGGGACGTCGTCGAAGCCTGCGGGCTCAGTAAGTAACCTCCGCGCTGCGCGCTGCGGTATTCGCCTTGGGAACGGCCCGGCGGCTCATGGCCCATTGCACGGCGAGGATGCTGACCGGCACCGCGACCAGCCCCACGAGCGACAGCCCGCGCATCGCCTGGCCCAGCAAGGCCCAGCCGAGGATCACTGCCGTGAGCGGGCTCAGCAGGCCGAGCGAGGACACCGCCACCGGCGACAGGCGCGCGATGCCGCGGAACCACAGCGCATAGGCCAGCAGCGCGCCGACGATCGAGAGATAGGCATAGGCCGCGACTTGCGTGCCGGTCAGCTGCGGGAGCGGCGGATCGATGGCCCAGGTCATGGGCAAGAGAATCAGCCCGCCCAGCAGCAACTGCCAGCCGGTGAGCGCCAGCACCGGCATCGCGGGCTGCCAGCGCCGCGTCAGGTAGGTGCCGGCCGCCATGCAGGCGGCGCCGGCCAGGGCCGCGGCGATGCCGACCGGATCCCACACCGAACCCGGCGACAGCAGCAGCGCCGCCATGCCGGCGATGCCCAGCACCGCGGCGCCGATCGCCAGCTGCGGCGGCCGGCGCTGGTCGAGCGCCCAGGCAAGGCCCATCACCAAGAGCGGCTGGATCGCACCGACCACCGCGGCCAGTCCGCCGGGCAGCCGGTAGGCCGCGACGAAGAGCAGCGCCTGGAAGAAGCCGATGTTCAACGCCGACAGCACGATCAGTCGGCCCCATTCGCCGCGCGCCGGCAGGCGCCGGCAGTACAGCGCCAGCAGCAGGCCGGCCGGCAGTGCGCGCAGCAGGGCCGCGGTGAAGGGCCGGTCGGGCGGCAGCAGCTCGGTCGCGACGATGTAGGTCGAGCCCCAGATGGCGGGGGCGAAAGCGGTCAGGAGGACGTCGGTCCAGGCGATCGAGCCTTGTGTGTTGCGCATCGCATTTATCTCTACGTCAAGATAAATGGAGCCTAGCAGATAATCTTGACTTCAAGATAAATGGGGTTTTGCCGATGGGTGCGAAGAAGCGACCGGCGGATGCGGTGGAGGCGATCCTCGATCAGTGGCGCCGCGAGCGCCCGGACCTCGACGTGGGCGCGATGGGCACCATCGGCCGCATCAAGCGCTGCGCGGCGTTGCTGCAGCGCGAACTGGACCGATGCTTCTCGGACTTCGGCATGACACGCTGGGAGTTCGACGTGCTGGCCACGCTGCGGCGCTCCGGCGCGCCCTACTGCCTGGCGCCGACCGCCCTCTTCTCGTCATTGATGATCAGCTCGGGCACCATGACGCACCGCCTCAAGGGGCTGGAGTCGCGCGGCCTCGTGAAGCGCGTGGCCAACCGCGAAGACGCGCGCAGCATGCTGGTGCAGCTCACGCCCGCCGGCTTGAAGCTGATCGATCGCGCGGTGGACGCGCATGTCGAGAACGAGCAGCGGCTGCTCGCCTCGATCAAGTCCGCAGACCTCGCCGCACTCGATGCGCGGCTGGCCTTGCTGCTGGCCGCGCTGGAGCCTCGGGAGTGATCGATGCTGCTCGATGACACACTGCGTGCCCTGATCGCCGGCCGGCTTGGCGGCTTCGAGCGGCAGGCGCTGAGCGCCTCCGGCTCGAAGCGTGCGGCCGTGGCGCTGGCGCTCGTCGAGGAAGGCTTCGGCGCAGCACTGCCTGGGCTTCGCACACCTGCGGCGTGGAGTCAGGACGCCGCCGTGCTCCTGACCCGACGCCCGTCCACATGCGCAACCACCCGGGGCAATGGGCGCTGCCGGGCGGCAGCATCGACGGCGCCGAGTCGCCGGAAGAGGCCGCGCTGCGCGAACTGCACGAAGAAGTCGGCCTTGAGCTCGACGAGGGCGCGATCCTCGGCCGCCTCGACGACTTCGTCACCCGCTCCGGCTTCGCGATCACGCCGGTCGTCGTCTGGGCAGGCGCCGCACGCGCGCTGGTGCCGAGCGAAGCCGAGGTCGCCAGCATCCATCGCATTCCCCTCACCGAGTTCATGCGCGCGGATGCGCCCCTGCTCGATCCCATCGAGGACAGCGAGCACCCGGTGCTGCGCATGCCGGTCGGAGACACCTGGATCGCGGCGCCGACGGCGGCCTTCCTCTATCAGTTCCGCGAGCTGTGCATCGCCGGGCGCACCGTGCGCGTCGCGCATTTCGAGCAGCCCTTGTTTGCGCGCAAGTAGGGGCTGCGCAGCGATGGACGAATGCAGGCGCACCGCCCACAATCGACCGATGAACAAGCGACACTTCCTTGGCACCGCCACGCTCGCCGGGCTGTTGCCTGCAATTCACGCATCGGCTGCGGAGCCGACCCGCAAGAGTCCGGGTCTGTTGACCGTCAGCGGAGCGATAGCCAAGTCCAACCGAGGCCCCGTCAATCCCGCGCTCGACCAATTGATGGCGAAGCACGGCGTCAAGTTCGACAAGGCCTATGTGTTCGACTCCGAGGCATTGCGCCGCCTGCCGGTCGTTCGAATCAAACCGACGCTCGAGTACGACGCCAAGGCGCATTCGCTCGCGGGCCCGCTGTTGACCAGCGTGGTGGAGGCGGCGGGTGTGGCCGGCGACGCGATGCTGGCCCTTCGTGCGGTGGACGGCTACGTCGTACCGCTGCGCATGGCCGACGTGCGCAGCTATCGGATGATCGTTGCCACCGAGATCGACGGCGCTCCGCTCGCGCTGGGAGGGCTGGGCCCGCAGTGGGCGATCTATGAGGCCGATACGCTCGCCGCGTTCAAGGACAAGCCGCTCAAGGAACGATTCGCCCTCTGCCCCTGGGGGCTCTACAGCATAGAGGTCACGCGCGGTTGATTGTTGGCGAAGGTGCGTGGGCTTCGGTGTCGGCCGTGGAGAAAAGAAGCGTACTCAATGCAAGAGCAAAGCATGCGAGCAGCACGGGCCAGCCAAAGGCAAGGACCAATGCCAACGTCGCAAGGGGGCTGAAAAGGAGGGCGGCAGATCGCATACGTGTCTCCGAATTTGATTGCTACTGACAGACCCGTCGCGTCAATTCGAGTGGCGGGCCTTGCCTGGGGCCTCAATGTAGGCGTGAAGGCAAACGTGGACATGAGCGCTGCGCCCTTGTTTGAGGAGGACAGAACGCTTGTCTTCGTGCTGCTTCAGGCATGACAAAACGCTTACCAAGGTGCTCGCTGCCTTCGGCGAGCGGCCGGCACCACGCGCGGGCCCTAGGTCGCGTGTTCCCTGCGCAGCACCTTCGCCGCCTCGACCATCGCGCGCAGCTTGCCAATGGCCGCGTCGCGCGGCAGGTACTTCATGCCGCAGTCGGGCGCGAGGATCACGTTCTCGGGCTTCACGTAGGGCAGCGCGCGCTGGATGCGCTCGACGATGGTGTCGACCGATTCGACCTCCGGCGTCGAGAGGTCGATGCAGCCCACCATCACCCTCTTGCCGTCCAGCGCGGCCAGGGCCGAGCAGTCCAGGTGCGATTGCGCGGTCTCGATCGACACCTGCTTGCAGCTGCACTGCGCGAGCTCGGACAAGAAGGAATAGCCGCTCGGCCGCTCGTGGATGATGGCCGCGTAGCCGAAGCAGATGTGCACCGCCGTCGTGCCGGTGATGCCTTCGAGCGCGCGGTTCAGCGCGTTCAAGCCGTACTGGCGCGCCTTCTCGGGCCGCGCCTGCATGTAGGGCTCGTCGATCTGCACCACGTCGGCGCCGGCGGCGAAGAGATCGCGGATCTCCGCGTTCACCGCGTCGGCATAGTCCATCGCCGCCTCTTCCTCGCTGCCGTAGAAGTCGTTCTGCGCCTGCTGCAGCATCGTGAACGGCCCGGGCACGGTGATCTTCACCTGGCGGTCGGTGTGGGCGCGTAGGAACTTCAGGTCGTCGACCTCCACCGCATGGCGGCGGCGGATGCGGCCCACGATGCGCGGCACCGGGTTCGGATGGCCCGAGCGGTCCAGCGCCGTGCCCGGGTTGTCGAGGTCGATGCCGTCGAGCGCGGTCGCGAAGCGGTTCGAATAGCTCTCGCGCCGGATCTCGCCGTCGCTCACGATGTCGAGGCCCGCCTCTTCCTGCGCGCGGATCGCCATCAGCGTGGCGTCGTTCTGCGCCTCCTCCAGGTACTGCGGCGGAATGCGCCACAGCTCGCGCGCCCGCACCCGCGGCGGAAAGCGCCCCGCCAGCTTGGCGCGGTCGATCAGCCATTCGGGCTGCGGGAAACTGCCGACGATGGTGGTGGGGAAGAGCATGGGTTTCTCCAGATAAGAGTGGTTCAAACGCCCAGGTAGGCGCGCTGGATCTCGGGCCGCGCCAGCAGCTCGTCGGGCACGCCCTCGGCCACGATGCGGCCTTCCTCGAGCACGTAGGCGCGCTGCGAGACCTCCATCGCCATCGCGACGTTCTGCTCCACCAGCAGCACCGACATGCCGTCCGCATTGATGCGCCGGATCGCGGCGAACATGTCGCCCACGATGCGCGGCGACAGGCCGAGCGACGGCTCGTCGAGCAAGAGCAGCCGCGGCCGCGCCATCAGCGCGCGCGCGATCGCGACCATCTGCTGCTGTCCGCCCGAGAGCTCGCCCGCCGGACTGGCGAGCTTCTCGCGGATCACCGGGAACAGCTCGATCACCTGCGCCAGCGTCTCCTGCCGCTTCGCCTTGGCATGCGGCAGGTAGCTGCCGAGCTCCAGGTTCTCCTGCACGCTCATGCCGGTGAAGAGGCGCCGGCCCTCGGGCACCAGCGCGATGCCGGCCTCGCAGAAGCGGTGCGCGGGCAGCTGCGTGATGTCCTGCCCGTTGAGCACGATGTGCCCGCTGCGTGCACGCAGCATGCCGGCGATGGCGTTGATCAGCGTGGTCTTGCCGGCGCCGTTCGGCCCCACCACGCACAGCAGCTCGCCGGGCCGCACCTCGAGCGACACGCCCCACAGCGCCTGCGCCGCGCCGTAGGCCACTTGCAGATCGCGTACCTCAAGCATGGGCGGCCTTTCCCAGGTAGGCGGTCATCACCTCGGGCCGCTGCATCACGTCGGTGGCCGCGCCCTCGGCCAGCAGCTCGCCGTGGTTGAAGACCACGATGCGATCGGTCAGCGCCATCACCGCGCGCATCACGTGCTCGACGAAGACGATGGTGGAGCCCTGCTCGCGGATGCGCCGGATCAGCGCCACCGCGCCGTCGATCTCGTGCGGCGTCAGGCCGCACAGCACTTCGTCGAGCAGCACCAGCCGCGGCCGCGAGGCGAGCGCGCGGGCGAGTTCGAGGAACTTGCGCTGGTGCAGGTTGAGGTCGTCGGGCCGGGCATGCGCCTTGTCCTCGAGGCCGGTGAATTCCAGCCAGGTCCGCGCCTGCTTCGCGGCCGCCGTCGGGTCGCGCACCGCGCCGCCAAACATGGTCGCGATCGCCACGTTCTGCAGCACGTTCAGGTGGCCGAAGGGCCGCGGGATCTGGTAGGTGCGCGCGATGCCGCTGCCCGCGATGCGGTGTGCCGGCAGCCCGTTCATGCAGCGGCCCTCGAACCAGATCGCGCCACCGGTGGGCGCGTAATGGCCGCTGACGACGTTGATGAAGGTCGACTTGCCCGAACCGTTGGGCCCCAGCAGGCCGAGGATCTCGCCGCGTCGCACGTCGACGTCGACGCCGCCGAGCGCGCGCACGCCCTTGAAGGCCTTGCTCAAGCCCTGCACGCGCAGCAGCACGTCGCCCTGCGCGACCGCGGTTGAAGTGCGGACCGGCACCTCGGCCGCTGCAGGCAAGGCCGGCTTCGCGGCCGATGCGCGCCACAAAGTGCGTCCCAAGATGCGCCGAACGCGTTCCAGGATGCCGTCGGGCATGAACAGAATCGCCGCGATCAGGATGACGCCGATCAGCGCCTTGCCGGCCACTGCATGGTCGGCGGCCGTGAAGCTGTAGAGCAGCCCGGTGATCGCGACCGCGCCGATCGCCGGCCCGGCCCAGTGGCGCGTGCCGCCGAGCACGCTCATCAGCACCACCGTCAGCGGCACCGTGATCGTGAACACCTCGCCCGCCGTCACGTACGAGAGGAACAGCGCGTGGATGCCGCCCGCCACGCCGGCCAGCGCGCACGAGACGGCCAGCGCCATCAGCTTGTAGCGGTAGGTCGGCACGCCCATCACCTCGGCCGCGTCCTCGTCGTCGTGGATCGCGAACAGGCCGGCGCCGAACTTCGACACCTGGATGCCCCACGCGATCAGCAGCGTGCCGATCGCTGCAGCAAGCGCGAGCAGGTAGAAGGTCGACGACGGCGTCGGCCCGATCTTCGGCACCGGCACCGCGGCAAGCGAGACGCCGTTGCCGCCGTCCAGCGGTGTGTTGACCACGATGGTGCCGATCACGAAGGTGATCGCCAGCGTGAGCAGCGCGAACAGCTCGCCGCGCACGCCCTTGACGCGGAACACCACCGCACCCAGCGCCACGCCCAGCACCGCGGCCACCAGCGCAGCCGCGGGCAGCGTCCACAGAAAGGGCCAGTCGTAGCGCGCCATCAGGTTGGCGCTGGTGTAGATGCCGGCGCCGAAGAAGGCACCGTGCCCGAAGGAGAAGTAACCCGAGTAGCCCGACAGGATGTTCCACGAGGTCGCGAGCACGATCCAGTGCAGCATCAGGTAGAGCAGCGAGTCGTAGAAGGCCGGCAGGCCGAGCTGCGGCACGACGGCCAGCGCGACGCCCGCGGCGAGGATGATCAGTGGAGTGCGTTTCATCAGCCTGTCTTCCCCGGCCTGAAGATCAGGATCACGATCAGCAAGGTGAACGAGACGATCGGCGCCCACGAGGGCGCGGTCACCGCCATCGTGATGGCCTCGCTCACGCCGATCAGCGTGCCCGCGACCAGCGGCCCGAGCGCGCTGCCCAGCCCACCGAGCATCACGGCCGCGAACACCACGCCGACCCACGCGTACATCTGCGAAGGCGCGAGCGTGAAGCTCAATGCCAGGCACACGCCGGCCACGCTGGCGAGCGCGGCGCAGGTGCCGGCGAGCACCAGCCCCAGCGCCTTCTGGTTGACGCCGAAAGCCGCGGCCACCGGCGCGTCTTGCGCGGCGGCGCGCATCGCGCGGCCCAGGTCGGTGAAGCGCAGCACCGCCCACACCGCGAAGGCGAGGCCCACGGCCAGCACCAGCGTGATGAGTTCGGGCACCGGCACGAAGAGCCCGCCGATCCTGAACTTCTCTTCGCCGTAACTCGATTCGAGTTTGCGGAAGTCGGCGGTCCAGATCGACTGGATCACGCTCTCGGCGATGCCGGTGAGCCCGAAGGTCAGCAAGAGCGAATTGAAGGGCGTGACCTTGAAGCGCACCATCACCCAGTGCAGGCCGGCGCCGAGCGCGAAGAAGAAGGGCACGATGACGGCGAGCGTCAGCAGCGGGTCCATGCCCATCGTCGCCATCTGGTAGCAGAGGTAGGCGGCGAGAAAGGCAAAGGCGAAGTGCGCGAGGTTGATGAGCCGGAGCAGGCCCCAGCTCAGGCTGAGGCCCAGGCCCATCAGCCCGTACAGCGCGCCGACGAAGATGCCCGAGAGGACGGACTGGGACAGCAGCGAGATGCTGGGCAGCGTGAAGCCCGACATGTCAGTGCGTGATCAGCTTGGCGCCGCCGGAGGTGACCTCCTTGGGCCACACCACCACCCACTTGCCGCCCTGGATCTGCTTGATGCGCATCAGGTCGTCGCCGAAGTTGCCGGTGCCGTCGAAGCGCAGCTTGCCCTGCAGCGTGTCGACCTTGTTCGCCTTCAGCCAGGTGCCGATCGCCTTGTCGTCCAGGCTCTTGGTCGCGACCACGCCGGCCTCGAGGATCTGCCACGCGGTGTACGAGGCAGCGGCCTGGGTCTCGACCGAGGTGTCGGTGAAGCCGGCCTTCGCGGCTCGCTCGGCGTAGAGCTTGACGAATTCGGCCGCGCCGAAGTTGGAAGTGAAAGGCGGCTGCGCCTCGAAGATCGTGGCCGAGAGCGCGTTCTTCGCATCCGGCGACGCGAGCAGCGGCCCGGGCGCGGGGTACAGGTAGAAGTGCTGCGGCGGCGAATAGTCGATCTTCTTCATCGCGTCGAGCAGCAGGTTGCCCTCCAGGCCGATGGCGCCGACCCACACGAAGTCGGGCTTGGCGTCCTTCACGCGGTTGGCGATCGGGCCGAAGTCGCGGTTGCCGAAATCCCATTCGAGGAACAGCACTTCGGTCAGGCCGCGCTTCTTGATCACCTCGCGCGCACCCGCGCTCATGAACTGGATCGAGGGGAACTTGCTGGTCACCACCGCCACTGTCTTCGGCGGCTTGGGCGAGGCGGCGAGCGCGTCGAACAAGGTGTTGGGCACGGTGGTCGCCGGGTCGGAGCCGATCGACCAGGCGGGGAACTGCATGTCGTACTTGGCGAGCGAGGGAATGCCCAGCGTGTGGTGCACCAGCACCTTGTTGTAGCGCTGCGCCACGCCCATCGCCGAGAGGATGGCGCCGGTGGCGTAGGGCCCCATCAGCAGGTCGACCTTGTCGGCGGTGACGAGCTGCTCGTACAGCGTGCGCGCCAGGTCGGGCTTGGACTGGTCGTCCTTCACCACCCACTCCACCGGCCGGCCCAGCAGGCCGCCGCGCTTGTTGAGCTGCTCGATGTAGATGTCGCCTACCACCTTGTGGATCTGGGCCGTGGCCGAGAGCGGCCCGGTCAGTGCCAGCGTGCTGCCGATGCGGATCGGCGCACCCGTTGGCTGCTGTGCCAGCGCGAAGCCGGCCGCGGCCAGTGCGATGGCGCCCATGGCGGTGCGCCGCCCGATGCTTCTGAGGTTCTGCGTCTTCATGGTTCCTGTCTCCTTTAGGTTCTTGTGAGCGAAACGAACGAAAGCTGTCAGTCGACTTGCGCGCCCGAGCGCTTGACCAGCCCGGCCCATTTGCCGAGCTCGGTCTTGTTGAAGGGCCGCATCTCCTCGGCGCGCATCGGCTTCGACTCGATGCCCTGGTCACGCAGGCGCGCCATCACATCGGGCTGCGCGAGCGCAGCGGCGCTGGCCGTGCGCAATTGCGTCAGCGTGGCGTCGGGCGTGGCGGCCGGCGCGTAGAGCATGAACCAGGCGACCAGGTCGAAGTCGGCAATGCCCTGCTCCATCAGCGTCGGCACATCGCTCGCCGCCGCGCTGCGCACCGCACCGCTGGAACCCAGCGCGCGCAGCTTGCCCGCCTTGATCTGCGGCATCACCGCGGCCGGGTGATAGAACATGAAGTCGACCTGCGACGAGATCACGCCCGTCAGCGCCATGGCGCCTTCCTTGAAGGGCACGTGGAGCATCTTGCCGCCCAGGCGCTGCGCCAGCAGCTCGCCCGCGAGGTGCCCCGAGGTGCCGTTGCCGGCCGAGGCGAAGGTCACGCCCTGCGGCCGCGCGGCGGCCTGGGCCAGGTCCTTCAGCGACTTGAGCGGCGACTCGGCCGCCACCACCAAGAGCGTGGGCGTATAGCCGATGAAGGCCACCGGCGCGAAGTCGCGCATCGGGTCGTAGGGCAGCTTGCTGAAGAGCGCGGCGTTGATGGCGTGCGTGCCCACCGTGCCCATCACCAGCGTGCGGCCGTCGGGGGCCGACTTGGCGACCGTGTCGCTGCCGGTCGAGCCGCCCGCGCCCGCGCGGTTGTCGACGATCACCGTCTGCTGCAGCGCCTTGCCCAGCCCCTCGCCGACCACGCGCGCCACCGTGTCGGTGGTGGTGCCGGCGCCGAAGGGAACGACCATCTTGATCGGCCCCTTGTCTTGCGCCTGAGCCGTGCCCAGCATGAGCAGCACGCCCGCGGCGAGCAGGGTGCGCATCGTTGTCTTGAATCTCATCGCTTGTCTCCGTTGTCTCTATTTATCTACTTGCGTTTCAGCGCGGCGCGTATCTCGTCGCTGTGCTCGCCCAGCATCGGCGGCGGCCGCACCTCAAGCGCGCGCTCGCCGTCGAAGCTGACCGGCGAACGCACCGTGCGAAACAGCCCCATCACCGGATGCTCGGCCGAGGTCATCAGCTGCAGGTGCTTGGCCTGCGGGTCTTCCAGCGCCTCGCTGGTGTCGTACATCGGCGCGTTGGGCACGTCCTCGCGCTGCAGGCGGCGGCACCATTCGTCGCGCGTCTGCGTGCGGAAGCGCTCGCCCAGCAGCGCGATCAGCGCCTCCTGGTTGTCGATGCGCGCGTCGCGGGTCGCGAAGCGCGGGTCCTGGAAGATGTCGGGCTGCTCGATCGCCACTGCCAGGCCTTGCCAGAACTTCTCGGGCGAGGACATGTGCAGCGCGATCCACTTGTCGTCCGCGCAGCGCAGCACGTAGGACTGCGACACGCTCGGCCGGCTGTACGGCCCCATCACCTCGTCGACCTGGAAGAAGTGCGTGAACGCATCGAGGTTGAAGTGCGCCATCGCCTCCAGCATCGACACCTCGACCTTGCGGCCGATGCCGGTGCGGCTGCGCTCGTACAAGGCTCCCAGCACGCCGTAGGCCGCGTAGAAGCCGGTCAGCGAATCAGCAATGGCAGGGCCGACCACGCGCGGGTTCTCGGGGTTGACCAGCAGATTGAGAAACCCGCTCGCCGCCTGCGCGACGGTGTCATAGGCCGGCCGGTTGGCCGCAGGCCCGGTGGCGCCGAAGCCGCTGATCGCGACGTAGATGAGCTTCGGGTTCAGCGCCTGCAGCCGCTCCGCGCCCACGCCCAGCTTCTCCGCCACGCCGGGCCGGAAGTTCTGGATGTAGACGTCGGCATCGGCAATCAGCGCGTCGAGCACTTCACGATCGGCGCTGTCCTTGGTATCGAGCGTGATGCTGCGCTTGTTGCGGTTGTAGGTCTGGTAGTGCGGGCTGTACAGGCCGTTCTTGAAGGCGCGGAAGGGGTCGCCCGTCTTCGGCTGCTCGACCTTGATCACGTCGGCCCCCAGGTCGCCCAGCAGCATGCCGGCCGCCGGCCCCGTGATGAAGGTGCCCTGCTCGATGACCTTGAGGCCTTTCAATACAGGGATCATTCGTGCTTCCCGAAGCCCGGAGGCAGCTCGCCGTCGTATTCCATCTCGCGCGTCGCCTGGTAGGAGAGCGCAAAGCCGATCGGCTGGCGGATCTCTTCCACCATGTGCGCGATCAGCCCCGCGGTGCGCGCGAGCATCGGCACGCCCTTGAGCCCTTCGACCGGAAAGCCCGCGCCCAGCAGCACCGAGGGGATCGCGCCCGAGACGTTGAGCTTGAGCGGCTTGCCCAGCACCTCGGGCAGCAGCCTTTCGCATGCTTCCGCGATCTCGACGAAGCGCAGGTCGGTGCCCGCCGTCTTGGCCACATCGAACAGCGCGCCCACGCGCTCGTCGCGCTCCTTGTGCAGCGGATGGCCGTAGCCGGGAATCGAACGGCCCGCCGCGCGCCAGGCCTTCATCACCGAAAGCGCCGCCTCGTCGAGCGCCCTGCCGGCCTGTACCTGCTCATCGATCTCGACATACATGCGCCCCGCCGTCTCCGACGAGCCCAGGACCACCGAGCCGCAGCCGAGGATGCCCGCCGCCACCGCGCCCTGCATCGCATCGGGCGCCGCGGCGAAGGTCATGCGCGCGGCCTGCACGCTGGGCACCAGCCCATGCTCTGCGATCGCGACCAGCGTGGCGTTGAGCACCGCGGCCTGGCCCGGTGTCGGCATCTCCCCGGTGAGCAGCAGGAAGAAATGGTCGACGAAGGAGAGCTTGCCGATCAGCTCCTTCGACAGGTCATGGCCGCGAATGACGATGGTGTGGGCGTCCGAAGTGCAGATGGACGTGCGCGGCACGGTGGCCTTGCCGATCTTCATAAAAATCCTTGCAAAAAAAGAAGAGAAGTGGAGTTCAGGCCGACACCGGCGCAAGCCGCACATCGAAGCTCGCCGAGTGGTACGGCACGCGCATCTCGCGCCCGTCCACCGCCTTGCCCGGTGCATGCGTCTCGAAGTCGACCACCAGGCTGTCGCGCTTGCCGAAGACCGCGTCCTGATCGATGTAGGGGCTGCCGCCCACGAACACCTGCGTCGTCAGCGTCACATGGCCCGGCGCCGAGACCTGCAGGTGGATGTGGCCGGGGCGGTAGATGCTGCGCTCAGTGGCATGCATCATCTGGCCCACCGGGCCGTCGTCGGGAATCGGGTAGTAGGCGGGCCGGATCGACCAGAACCAGTAGCGCCCCTGCGCATCGGTGCGAAAGCGCCCGCGCGCGGCCATCGTGGGCTCGCTGCTCAGCTGCACGTCGTACTTGCCCTCGCCGTCGCCCGACCACACGTCGAGCAAGGCGCCTTCCAGCGGTGCGCCGTGCACATCGGTCACCCGACCCATGTAGAAGGTCGGCTCGCCGCGCGCGCTACCGCTGATGTCGGCGCCCAGCGGCATGTCGGGCGCGCCGGGCCAGTAGAACGGGCCCTCCACCGTGGCCTCCGTCGCCTCGGTCGCGCCCTGTGCGCCGCCGCTGGCGCGCGCCTGATCCAGCGCCACCACCATCATCGACAGGCCCAGCGTGTCGGAGAGCAGGATGAACTCGGGCCGCTTGTCGGTCGAGATCTGCCCCGTGGCTTCGAGAAACTTCATCGCCGCCAGCCACTCGTCGGGCTTCAGGTCGACCTCGCGCGCAAAGGCGTGAATGTGCTTGACCAGCGCCGTCATCAGCTCGCGCAGGCGCGGGTCGGGCGTCGCCGCGAAAGCCTCGAGCACGTCCTGCGTGATGCTGTCCTGGTTGTAGTCCGCCATGTCTTGTCTCCTGGTTCTGGCCGGACGATAGGCCGCGCAGGTGGCCCCGACAAATGATGAATTTCCATGGATATGATCGATGGCATCGATCATTCGCGGGGGTTTGTATGGAGATGAGGCATCTGCGCTACTTCGTCGCGCTGGCCGATTGCCTGAGCTTCACGCGCGCGGCCGAGCGCGTGCACGTGACCCAGTCGACCCTTTCGCACCAGATCAAGCAGCTCGAGGACGAGCTGGGCCAGCCGCTCTTCGAGCGCATCGGCAAGAAGGTGGTGACCACCGAGGCCGGCGAGCTGCTGCGCGGCTACGCCTCGCGCGCATTGAAGGAGGTGGACCAGGGCGTGGCGCTGCTCAAGCCCGGCGCCGGCAACCTCACGGGCAAGGTGCGCATAGGCGCCACGCACACCTTCAACATCGGCCTCATCCCCGAATGCGTGGCGCAGTTCCTCGCGCGCCATCCGACCGTGCGCATCAGCGTGGAGGAACTCGCCGCGGAAGTGATCGCCGCACGGCTTAGGGACGGCGAGATGGACCTCGGCATCTCCTACCGACCGCAGGACTCGGCCGGCCTGTGGTTCGAGCCGCTCTACAACGAGGAGATGGTGCTGGTCGTCTCCACTCACCATCCGCTCGCCGGCCGCAAGCGCATCCGCATGGTGGAGCTGCACCGGCAAGACCTGGTGCTCGTCTCATCCGCCTTCTCGACCCGCACCATGCTCGACGAGTGCTTCCACGCCTGCGGCGCCGAGCCGACCGTGGTGGCCGAGATGTCGACCGTGGCGCCGATGCTCGCGCTGGTGGCGCGCACGATGATCGGCTCGATCGTGGCGATCAACGCGGTGCCGGAGGCGATGGCGGGGCTGAAGGTGATTCCGCTGGAGAGCCCGACGCCGATACGCACGCCAGGGATCTTGTGGCGGCTGAAGGAGGCGAAGCCGGCTGCCGTGCAGTCGTTTGCTGTGATATTGAGGAAGACGGCGTTGAGTAACAGCCTCAGGCGCGAAGGGCCGGGGTAAGGGAGGCTGCCGGTGACGAGCTAGATGGAATCCCTTTGCTTCTCGATTGGGATGACGTGCGGCAGGCTCTAGTGCGATTCCGCCCCGGCGCGCTTACTCCGGCAAGGGGTTTGCAAGGCGCTTGTATTCGTTGCGCTTCATGGCGAGATAGTCGTCCCGCTCCACTTCGTGCAGTTGCCGCGCATAGCGCTCCGTGCTGTCGAACCATGCCGCGAGGCGCGGCGCCAGTTGTTTGGGGGCGTCCATGTAGGCGTCGATGGCGAGGTAGTAGCGCATGGTGTTGCGCTCCACCACGCCGCGCACGCCGCCCACGTATTCCGCCTGGCCCGCCGAGTCCTTGCCCATCGCGGTGAATCCCACCTTGTCTGCGCCGATGGTCGCGAGGTAGCCCCGCATCGCGATGCGCGCTGCCACCCCGTAGGCATAGGCGTAGCCGAGATGAATGAAGGTCTTGCCGTTGCCGAGCGGCGTCGCCTCGAGTTCGATGCGGTAGTCGCGGGTGGACAGCGGCCCCTTGTCGGCGCTCAATCGCACGCTGAGGTAGTCGTCGGTGATGGTCGGCGGCTGCCAGACGAAGTTGACGCGCTGCGCCTCCGAAAGCGGCTGGTCGAATTTGCGGCCAACCGAGACGACGAGTGTCCTGGCACTTTCTGTCCCGCGCACCACACAGTACTTGGTGTTGAGGTGCAGCATCAGCACATCGCACCAGACGCCGGGCTGGCTCAACGAACCGTTCACCTGGTCGACCGGGTGATTCAACACTGCGAAGATATCGCCGCTCAATTGACCGGCGGCTTCCGTCGATTCGAGCACCAGCGGTCGCCCAAAGGCGTTCTGGTCGAACTGCGACTGAACGGCGTCATATTTGGCCCGCAAGGCAGCGGCGCTTCCGAGCTGTGCCTGCGCCTGGGCGAGCACCGGCAGGATCAGGAGCCAGACCCACAGCGCCAGGCGGCGAAGTGTTGTCGCGCGTTTCATGATGTTTCACATTGTCATCCCGCATCGGGAGCCTGGCTAGTTGTTGAGGTGCAATAGGTTGTTCGCGCTGGGTCATCGCATGATCAGGTGACCAGGGATTCGGCCGCGAGCCGGTCTTCCAGGCGCTGCCGGTCAGCCAGGAGCCGTCCAGCCACCAAGGTCACCACCTCGAATCCAAAGGCCGGGTTCTGGAAATAGAGCGACTTGAAAGTCATCTCGTCCATCTGCAGCACGGTGCAGTTCGTGGCGCAGCGGGCGGTCAGCGTGCGTTGCTTGTCAGGCGCAAAGAACCCAATCTCGCCGAACAAGCGGCCAGGCTCCATGGTCTGCCCGATCTCGACAAACTCGATCTGCCCTTCAGCGAGGAAGTACAGGCGCTTTGCCGCATCGCCTTTGCGGAACAGGATTGCATCTTTCTTCAGTCGCCGCCGGCGCATGTAGGGGCGCAGCCAGACGCCGGAAAAGTCGCTCGACGCCGCCGCGACCTGCACGCGGCGCGTGAGGCGGACCATCTGGGCTGCGCGGAAAATGTTGATCGGCAGCAGTGCGCCGTGCAGGAGCACCAGGATCAGCGACGGATGCAGCGCGCCGTAGATCAGAAAGCCCAGGTTGCCGCCGATCGCAAGGCAGCGCAGGGGGATCATGGTCTTTACGAAGGAACTCACGATCACCAGCGTGCCGGCGGCCCCAGCCGAGCAGAGCGCAACGATGCCGGACGGAGTGGCCAAGGCCGAGGTCAAGCCGGCAACCGCGGTGTCGAACAGTGCGAGCGTTGACATGAGCTTTCCCTCTCGGTGCGGTCCTGGACGGTGTGATGATGAACGAACTGAGCGTTGGTGGACGTTCAATTGCAATCCGAACTCACCCCGAGCTCTTCACACCCACTGCTGCATCCACTTGAGGCCGAACGCGCCGGGAGCCAGGATGCCGGTCGCCCACACGACAGCTGAAGCGATGTTGGCAATCTGAAACGTAGACGCGGGCATTTCGCAGATGCCTGCCACCAATGGCACAGACGCGCGAAGGGGGCCGAGGAAGCGCCCGAAAAATACGCCGACCACTCCCCAGCGCTCGAAGAGCCTATGACCGCGCGGGATCAGGTCCGGATGGCGAGACAGGGGCCAGTGGTTGCCGACATTGCTCTTCAGCCGTCCGCCGATCCAGAAGGACAACCAGTCCCCCAGGACGGCCCCGACGACGGCCGCGCACCACAGCGGCCAGAACGCAATGCCGCTCCCCCCGATGAGCCAGCCGACACCAAACAAGATCACGGTCGCCGGCAACAACAGGGAAATGAACGCCAACGATTCCCCGAAGGCGAGGGCCAGCACGATAGGAGCGCCCCAGGCCTCATGCGCTCGGATGAAGGCGATGGTTGCCTGAGTGATTTCGTCAAGACTCATTGGCCGCACGGCACCGCGAATACCTCGACCGGTGATGCCTTGCCAATCTGGTCGCTTCGCAGCTTGACGTTCTTCGTCGCCATTCTCAGACTTCCTTCTGCCTCTCAATGTCTGGTCTTGGCCGCGCCCTGCCTTCAGCCCGACACGGCGGCCAGCGCCGCGTTGAACGTTGCGCTCGGCCGCATCACCGCATCGGTCTTGCGCACATCCGGCAGGTAGTACCCGCCGATGTCGGCCGGCTTGCCTTGCACGGCGGCGAGCTCGTCCACGACCTTCTGCTCGTTGGCGGCCAGGGCATCGGCGAGCGGCTTGAAATGGGCGGCCAGTTCCTTGTCTTCAGTCTGCTCGGTCATGGCCTGGGCCCAGTAGAGCGCCAGGTAGAAGTGGCTGCCGCGATTGTCGAGCTGACCGGTCTTGGGCGAGGGGCCCTTGTTGTTGTCCAGCAGCTTGCCGGTGGCGGTGTCGAGTGACTTGGCCAGCAACTTGGCCTTGGCGTTGCCGGTCTTGATGCCCAGTTCCTCCAGGCTCACGGCCAGCGCGAGGAACTCGCCCAGCGAATCCCAGCGCAGGTGATTCTCCTCCACCAGCTGCTGCACGTGCTTGGGTGCCGAGCCGCCGGCGCCCGTTTCGTACATGCCCCCGCCAGCCATCAGAGGGACGATGGACAGCATCTTGGCCGAGGTGCCCAGCTCCATGATGGGGAACAGGTCGGTCAGGTAGTCGCGCAGGATGTTGCCGGTGGCGCTGATGGTGTCCAGCCCGCGGATCACGCGCTCCAGCGTGTAGCGCATGGCGCGCACCTGGCTCATGATCTGGATGTCCAGTCCGGCGGTGTCGTGCTCGTGCAGGTACATCTTGACCTTGGTGATGAGCTGCGCCTCATGTGGGCGGTAGGCGTCGAGCCAGAACACCACCGGCATGCCCGAGTTGCGCGCGCGCGTGACGGCGAGCTTGACCCAGTCGCGGATGGCGGCGTCCTTGACCTGGCACATGCGCCAGATGTCGCCCGCTTCCACGTTCTGGCTGAGCAGCACCTCACCCGTATCGAGATCGGTGATGTTGGCCACGCCGTCCTCGGGGATCTCGAAGGTCTTGTCGTGTGAGCCGTATTCCTCGGCCTGCTGCGCCATCAAGCCGACGTTGGGCACGGTGCCCATGGTCTTGGGGTCGAAGGCGCCGTGCCACTTGCAGAAGTTGATGATCTCCTGGTAAATGCGGGCAAAGGTGCTCTCGGGCATCACGGCCTTCACGTCCTTCAGCCGGCCGTCGGCACCGTACATCTTGCCGCCGTTGCGGATCATCGCGGGCATGGAGGCGTCCACGATCACGTCGTTGGGCGAATGGAAGTTGGTGATGCCCTTGGCGGAATCCACCATCGCCAGCTCGGGGCGATGCTCATGGCAGGCGTGCAAGTCGCGCCTGATCTCATCCTGCGTACTTTCAGGCAGCGTGGCGATCTTGTTGTACAGGTCGACCATGCCGTTGTTGACGTTCACGCCCAACTCCTCGAACAGCTTGGCGTGCTTTTCGAAGGCGTCGCGATAGAAGATCTTGACGCAGTGGCCGAACACGATGGGGTGCGACACCTTCATCATGGTGGCCTTCACGTGCAGCGAGAACATCACGCCTGTCTTGTGCGCGTCCTGGATCTGCCGCTCGTAGAAATCGAGCAGGGCCTTCTTGCTCATGAACATCGAGTCGATCACCTCGCGCTCGAGCAGCGAAACCTTCGGCTTGAGCACGATGGCCTTGCCGCTCTTGGTGATCAGTTCCATTTTCACGTCGCGCGCCTTGTGCAGCGTCATCGACTTCTCGCCGTGGTAGAAGTCGCCGTGGTGCATGTGCGAGACGTGCGAGCGCGACGCCTGACTCCACTCGGCCATGTGATGCGGGTTCTTGCGCGCAAATTCCTTCACTGCCTTGGGCGCGCGGCGATCGGAGTTGCCCTCCCGCAGCACCGGGTTCACCGCGCTGCCGATGCACTTGTTGTAGCGCGCGCGGATCTCTTTCTCCTCGTCCGTCTTCGGGCTCTCGGGGAAATCGGGAACCTTGTAGCCCTTGTCCTGCAGTTCCCTGATGGCGGCCTTCAGCTGGGCCACCGAGGCGCTGATGTTGGGCAGCTTGATGATGTTCGCTGCGGGCCGCAGCGTCAGCTTGCCCAGCTCTGCCAGGTTGTCCGGCATCCGCTGCGTTTCGGTCAGCACCTCAGGAAACTGCCCCAGGATGCGGGCCGCCACCGAGATGTCGCTGGTGGCGACGTCGATGCCCGCCGGCGCGGCGAAAGCTTGGATGATGGGCAGCAGCGAGGCCGTGGCCAAGCGCGGCGCCTCGTCGGTGAGGGTGTAGATGATCTGGGAGTTTCCGGCGGTCATGGGGGCTTTCGGGCGGGCTGAACAACAACGCAATGCCACGAGATTGACTGCGTGGCGAACGGGCGCAAACTTTAACAAGTTTGAGGCGCGGCGCGCACGGCATTGTGGGGGCTTGGGCCGTGGCTCGCCGGTGCCGGGCAACTGTTGAGGCGCCGCCGTTCAAGCCGGTGTATAGGCCAGGTTCACGGTGGTGAAGAACTCCTGCGCATGACTCGCCTGGCCGCGCCCGCGGCGATAGCGTGAAGGTGCTTGGTCAAGAGGACGGCCGCAACTTCAGAGAGGTGGGCAACAACGATGGCCCGCTGCGGATAGCTCGTCTTGAGCACGCCACCGACCGACCGGTCTTGGGTGAATTCTGCGGCGTCACGGCCTTCCTGACCATCCCCGAGTGCCTTGCGCAGACCCGCGATATGAACTCTGAGATTGCCGTCCACGACGACGTTTCGCGGCCAGACTCTTTGAACAATCTTGGCGTTGCTCACGAACCTGCCGGCGTTCTCTACCAACAACGACAGGATCTCGAGCGCACGGCTGCCGAGTCGCACCGGCCGCCCCGCATCCTGGAGGATGTGTGTGGTGGGCGACAGACTGAACGGACCGAAGTGGATCAGATCCTCCGAAGAGGTGCCGGCGGGCGCGTGACGCCGTTGCAGCGGGCTGAGGGCATCGGCCGATTCGACGGGCCACATTCTCACGTTGCTCATCTCGGTTTCTCCGCGACGCCCGCATCGCCGTTTGATACGGGCAGAAACGCAATTAAACCTCAGCCATCGGACATTGCCGTGGAAGCGAAGCGGACGCTCGCATCACCGCATCGAACGTCCGCCCGCTACGTATTTCCCCTCACGGGCTGGTCAGATTCCGATCAGTGGCAAGGCAGGACCATTCGCGCCGGTCAGCAACTGCCACACCGGAGACAAACATCCCATGATCGATCGAAACCTCGCCCGAGGGCTCTTCCTCATCGCGATCTCGCTGGCCTTCGGGCTCCAGTCCCTGCGCTACCCGATCGGCGATTTCAGCCGCGCGGGGCCGGGCCTCTTCCCTGCCCTGGTCAGCTCCCTGCTGTTCCTCGTCGGCCTGGCGACCGTGATCCGTTCGCGTTTTGTCGAACGCGTGCACCTGGACCTCAACCTCAAGAACATTGCCATCATCCTCACGAGCCTCTGCGGACTGGCCGTGATCTCGATGTACGTGAACATGATCGCGGGCATCGTCTTCATGGTGTTCTGCTCCACCCTGGCCGGCACCTCCTACTCATGGGTGCGCAACGTCAAGATCGCCGCCGGCCTGGTCACGATGGCCCTGGTCCTCCAGAAACTGCTCGGCCTGAACCTGCCGCTCTACTGATGGACGTCCTGCACAACCTGGCGTTCGGCTTCTCGCACGCCCTCACCCTCCAGAACCTGATGTTCTGCGCCCTCGGCTGCACCGTGGGCACGCTCGTCGGCCTGCTGCCCGGCCTGGGCCCGCTGGCCACCATCAGCCTGCTGCTGCCGCTGACCTATTCCATCCCCACGGGTGGCGCGCTCATCATGCTGGCCGGCATCTACTACGGCGCGCAATACGGCGACAGCGTGAGCGCCATAACGATGAAGATCCCGCACGCCAGCAGCATCGTGGCCTGCATCGACGGCTACGCGATGACGCTCAAGGGCAAGACCGGCCTGGCCCTGTTCACCGCCGGCGTCTCCAGCTTCATCGGCGGCACGATCGCCATCGTGGTGCTCGCATGGCTGGCGCCCGTGCTCGGCGAAGTGGCCTTCCTCTTCGGCCCTGCGGACTACTGCGCCATGATGATGGTCGGCTTCGTGTGCGTGAGCTTCGTCACCACGGGCAGCCTGCTCAATGGCCTTGCCATGTGCCTGATCGGCGTGCTGCTCGGCCAGATCGGCACCGACGTGAATAGCGGCACCGCGCGCTTCACCATGGACCTGCCCTTCCTGATGGACGGCGTCGGCATTGTGAGCATCGCGCTCGGCTGCTTCGGCATCGCCGAGATCACCAAGAACCTCGACGCCCGCGAGGAGCGCTCGCCTTTCAACGGCAAGATCAACCTGATCCCGACGTGGGCCGAGTTCAAGCGGATCATCCCCAGCGCCTTGCGCGGCGGCGCGATCGGCTCGTTCCTGGGCATCCTGCCCGGCGGCGGCCCCACCATCGCGCAGTTTGCCGCATATGCGATCGACAAGAAGGTCAGCAAGTACAAGCACGAGATCGGCACCGGCTGCATCGAGGGCGTGGCCGGCCAGGCCGCGGCCGACGAAGCGGCAGCGCGCACCAGCTTCATCCCGCTGATGAGCATCGGCATCCCCGAGAACGCGGTGATGGCGCTGATGCTGGCCGCCTTCGTCATCAAGGGCATCCAGCCCGGGCCGAACATGATCGCCAGCCACCCCGACCTGTTCTGGGGCCTGGTGGCCAGCATGTGGGTGGGCAACGTCTTCCTGCTCGTGCTGAACGTGCCGCTGGTGCGCTACTGGCTGTCGGTGTTCAAGATCCCGTACAGCGTGCTGTTCCCGTCCATCCTGTTCTTCTGCTGCATCGGCACCTACAGCGTGAACAACAGCATGGAAGACATCTTCATCACGGCTGCGTTCGGCTTCGTCGGCTACATGTTCATGCGGCTGGAGCTGGATGCCGCCCCGCTCATGCTCGGCTTCATCCTCGGCCCCATGCTGGAAGAGAACTTCCGCCGCTCGCTGCTCCTGAGCCGCGGGAGTTTCACCATGTTCTTCACCCGACCCATCAGCGGCACCTTGCTTGCGTTGATCGGCGTGTTCGTCGCGTGGCAGGTGGTGGCGTTTGTGTTCCATGCGCGCAAGCGGGGTGTGCTTCAGCAGCCGGTTGCGTAGTGGACTTTGAATCGAGAAAGCTGGTAAGCATGTCGTGCGTTCAGTCGTCTTCGTGCTGCTGCTTCCTCCACATCAACAACGAGGCGCAAGACGAGGCATGTCACTCAACGCCCGCGTCGAGAGTCATGCCTGGTGACGAAGCGCTCGTAGAGCAACTGCAGCGTCGCGGCCAGCGGACCGCCGATGCCTGAGCCAGTAGGCGACCAGTGGAGTGCGCTGTCTTCCAACGGCAGCACGCAACGGATCAATCCCTCGATGGACATGCCTTCGCGGGCGTGCACCTCGGAACACCGGGCGGCATCGATAGCGTCGAAGCACGCCTGCAGGCGCGTCATGCGGGCGAGAAAGATCTCGGTTTCCAGAGACGGAAAGGCGCCCTTGGCGCGGCGGTAGTCGGTGTTGAACTTCGCCGCAACGCAGGGCGCATCGCACGAGGCGACAACGACACCGACGTTGATGAACTCGGCCGTGCCGACGTCGTGCACGTAGCGAAGGACTCTGTAGGTGTAAGGGCCTTCCATCACTCGATCGTGGACGAGCGCCAATGCGTTTGCTCTACGAATAACGTAGACAAGCTACGGGACCAAAACCTCAACTAAAGTTGAGGCTGAGAGGTCCCGATGAAATCCAAGCCAGAACCCATAGATCGTTCCGCCACGCTTTCCGTCGGCGAGGTCGCGCAACGCAGCGGCGTCCCGGTCTCCACCCTTCATTTCTACGAATCCAAAGGCCTCATCGCGAGCCATCGGGCGCCGAGCAACCACCGTCGCTATGCGCGTGAGGTGCTCCGGCGTGTGGCGTTCATCCGTGTCGCGCAGCGGGTGGGCATCGCGTTGGCCGACATCTCCGATGCCCTGGCGACCCTCCCCACCTCGGCGGCGCCCAGCCGCGCGGACTGGGCGCGGCTTTCCGCCGGCTGGCGCGCGGAGCTGGACGAGCGCATGGCTCAGCTCAAGAAGCTGCGCGACACCTTGGACGACTGCATCGGCTGCGGCTGCCTGTCCATCGACCGCTGCCGGCTGCGCAACCCTGGCGACAAGCTGGCATCGCAGGGACCCGGCGCACGCCGCCTGGTGGTCATCCAGCGCGCGGAGGGCTGAGGGCCTGCTGTCACCCCGCGTCGATGGGGAGCAGCAGCGACATCAGCTCGCTCTTCTCCACCGAGTTCATCGCGCGCGCCAGCCGGCCGAGCTGGGCCTGGTAGCAAGGCAACATCAACGCCGCGGTCAGCGCGTGGACATCGTTGTTCCGCGTGAGATGGTCACTGCACGCGGCAATGCTGCGATGGATTTCGAGCGCGTGCGCGACGCGGCCGGAGGGTTGGGAATCACAGTTCATGCGCCGCACTGTGATCCCTCAAGCTAACTTGAGGTCAAGCGGAAATTTAATCAGGAGGCAAGAAAACAGAGCCCGCCACGTCGTGGTGGCTGGCCGCCGCACTTCGAGTTCAGGCGGCTGCCGGGCACCGGTCGCCGATGCAGTGCGAAACCGTAAGGCCACGCTGGCCGAGGAGTGCGGTGAGAAAGGCGACGCCACCGGCTGCGACTGAAGCCCAGAATCCCTGGCCAGGGCCGAATGCGTCGATGACCCAGCCGGAGGCGAACGAGCCGATGGCCATGCCGATGCCGATCCCGGTCATCACCCAGGTGATGCCTTCAGTGAGCTTGGCGGCCGGGACGAGCCGTTCGACCAGGCCGAAGGCCGTGATGAAGGTTGGCGAGATCGCTGCGCCGCTGATGAACAGGGCGAGTGCCAGCATTGGAACGTTGCCTACGAACAGCAGCGGCACGGTCGCCGCCGCCGCGATGGCGATCGCGATGGCGAATTGGCGCGAAAGCGGCATTTTGGGCTTCAAGGCGCCGAACACCAGGCCGACGAACATGGAGCCGAGGGCATAGCCGCCAAGCACCAGACTGGCCGCGGCCGCGTTGCCGAATTCGGCCGTGAGCGCAATGACGGTCACCTCCGCCGTACCGAAGATCGCGCCGATGGCCACCATCGCGAAGGTCAGGATCTGGACCGGGCGCAGTCTGATGGTCGGCGCGCCGCCGCTCTTGGCCGTCGGCTGCACCTTGGGCTCGGTACCCTTCTGCAGGATGAAGGCTGCGGAGCCGACGGCCAGGAACAGGGTCGAGGCGAGCGGGCCGGCCTCCGGGAACAGGGAGACGCTGAGACCGACGGCCAGGGCCGATCCCGATATATAGACAAGCTCGTCTGCGACCGACTCGAAGGCGAAGGCCGTGTTGAGCTTGGGTGTGCCGCGGTACAGCTGCGTCCACCGCGCCCGGACCATGGCCGGCATGCTGGGCATCGCGGCGGCGAGCAGCGCGAATGCGAACAGCGTCCAAACCGGCCCGCCGAAATGCGTCGCGACCAACAGACCGATGAAGCCCGCCACCGAAAGCGTCGTCGCCGGCGTCAGGATGCGACGTTGGCCGAGCCGGTCCACGAGACGGGAAATCTGCGGCGCGACGAGCGCGTTGGTCAGCGCGAACGTGGCCGCGACCGCACCCGCGAGCCCATACGCGCCGTGCGTCTGGGACAGCATGGCGACGATGCCGATCGTGGACATGGCAACCGGCAGGCGGGCGATGAAGCCGGCCGCCGCAAAGCCCTTGGCTCCTGGAGGCTTGAAGATCTCGCGATAGAGGTTGAGCATCGGGAAACACCTTGCAAATGAGCAGTGGCACAATGACATACGCAGTGTATGTCAAAAACATACGCCGCGTATATGAAAGGAAAAGCAATGGCACACAGACCGCGCAAGGAGATGCTTGCCGAGACACGGGCAAAGCTCGTGGATGCGGCGCGCCAGGCGTTCGGTTCGGTCGGCTACGCAGCCGCGTCGATGGACGACTTCACGGCCGCAGCCGGTCTGACGCGTGGCGCCCTCTATCACCATTTCGGTGACAAGAAGGGGCTGCTTCAGGCGGTCATCGCCGAGATCGACGAGGAGATGTCGCAACGTCTGCGCGCCATCGCTGCCAAGGCGAAGGACCCGTGGCGCGGCTTCGTCGATGAAAACATCGCCTACATCGAGATGGCCCTGGAGCCCGAGATCCGGCGCATCGTCATGCGCGACGGCCCCGCGGTGCTCGGTGATCCCTCGACCTGGGCGAGCCAGAGCGAATGCAACCGCTCGATGACCGAGGGCCTCAAGAGGCTGAAAAGCGACGGCTTCATCATCGATGTAGATCCGGAGGGTGCCGCCCGTCTGCTCAGCGGAGCCGCGTTGCACGCGGCGCAATGGATCGCCAATGCGGACGATCCGGCCGCCACGTCGAAGCGCGCGGTGAAGGCGTTCAAGGCGTTGCTGAACGGGCTTCTCGTCGAGGGCGCGAAAATGTCGCGGCGGCGGGTCAGTAGGACGTGCTGACGGCGGCGGAGTTTCTTCGCAGTGCTATTCAAACCGTATCTCGGCCACCGTCGGGGCATCGGGCCCCTTGGTATTTGAGTTCGCGATGGCGCCGTCTTTCGTGAACCAGTAGCGGCAGCCGGTTCGCATCACCATCGTGACGCACATATAGCCATCGGCGTTGAGGATCCACGTGCCCGACGCGCTGCCGGGGCCGCTTCGGTTGACGAAGTCGACGTGGCCGTCCGAATGGAATTCCCAGCGCGAGATCATTCCGGTCGCAAGATTGTTTGAAACTATGGCCCTGCCGATCAAGGTTCTCTCGATCTCGTCCTTGCTCAGAAACACGCGATCCTGGGCTGGCATCGGCTCTTCGGAGATGGCGGGCATGGCAGCGATGCACAACAGCATGCGGACGATGCAACGGGTGAACATGACGGCCCTCGGCGCCTATTCATAGGGGTTACACCGCAGTAACCAAAAAGTTCTACCTCTCTGCGTTCCAGGCGCGAGCCATGCACGCGAATCCAGCCTGCTCTGTCCAGCGACGGCGGTGCTCTCTTCGAGCCCGTGAATGTCAGGCGGCTTCCGTGGTGCCAGCTGGCCAGAAATGCGTAAGGACACGATCTGTGCTCCGGTTGCCTCTCTGCGAGTGGCCGAGAGACGGCGTGAGATCACTTTGCCGGCCCTTTCGACGTCGCATGTACTCCGGATGTAAGCAACAAACATCGTCCTCCGACCGTTGTGCCGAAAGTGCAATCTCTCGTCCGCACTGCTCCTACGTCGCGCATCCCTCGGCGCTGACACGCGAGCTGGGGCGCTGTCGGGAGGATTTGTTCGCTGTCTCTGCAGTTTCAAGCGAAGGGACTTTGATGAATCCGAAGAACCCCGATGACGCGACCCCAACCGTCGCGGATGAAGCCAGTGCCGTTGTTGACGACGAGCAGGTGATATCGAAAACGCTGCCTTGCACACCGATACCGGTGGGCGCAGCGCCACTCAAGGCCCATGTCGATCGAGCGCTGGGCGTGACGCGCGAATTCGTGATCGAGCAGCCCGTGCGAGCGGTGCTGATCGCTGCTGCCGCAGGTGCTGCGCTGTCCGCCTTGGCGAGCGTCTGGTTGCGCGACGACCTGGATCGCTAGAGCTGAACCTCGGTGATCTTCGCGCCGTGGAGCGAAACGCCGGCCTCCAGGCCCACATTGGTCAACACGAAGCCGACCACCGGTTGGCGGATCGTGTTGGTATCGATTCTGCCGTTGGCCCCGATGGTCGCGGCGGCTACCGTGGCGTCCGCCCCAGCCGTCCAGCCCTTGCTGTTGCGGAACTTGTCCAGCGCTTCCTGGGTGGTGAACAGATAGATCATTGCCTTCGACTGCGCGCCGGCCTGGAAGCCGATCGAGCCCGCCGTCGTGCTGTAGTAGGCCTGGGTGCGGCCGCCGACGCGCAGCGCGCCCCGGCCGTACTCGGCGCCGATCCCCAGCTTCGCGCCAACCACCGACGGGAACACCAGCACGCCCCTGGACTTGGCCACCAGCTCGCGTGAATCCGGTACGGCGTCGTAAAGCTTGGACAGGGAGGCGTCGACCTGCGCGTCGATGGACGTCCGCGAAGAAGCGGTGCTTGCACGGTCGTCGGGACGTGTCGTGGTGCAGCCGACGAAGGCAATGCTGCAGGCGGCAAGAGCTGCCGCGGTGCAGAAGGTTCGGAGATTGATGGCGTTCATGGCTCGCTCCTTTCCAGCATCAAAAGTGCGAGCCCTGACTCCTGATGGTGCAAGCCTGTTGCGCATGACGATGTAGGACGACCCTCCACGCGGGCATGCGTTGAGACGGCGCAACGTCATTCCACGCCTCGTCCGCTGTCACGGTCTTCCCGGGCCATGCGCGCGACCTCGTCGGCGAAGGCCATGAGTTCGCTCGACAGCGTCTCGCCGGGCGCCAGCACGCCGAAGCGCTCGGCCAGGGCCTGGTAAACCGCCCGCTGGGACGCCAAGCCGGGTGGAAGTGGAATATTGGGGTTTTCGGGCATCGTGGGCTCCTGTGGAGTGGTCAAACTTTCTTCGCGCGCTCGCCTGGCGTGGGTTTCTACGCTTGATTGGATACGAGCCATTCATCCACGCAAGCCCCGAACAGCGCGATGTTCTCGTCGACTTCGTCATGCAGGAACCGTCGCGCTCCGGCCTGGGCCACCGTGTCGGCTGCTATCCAGGCTTCCTGCGCATCGACGCTCGCAGGAGGAGCGGAAGCGCCCCACACCTGCGCGAAGATCGCGAGGGTTTCGGCGGCCGACAGATCGACCCAGATCATTCCTACCTTGGAGAGGATGCCCGGGCCGTCGCTCAGATCGATGCCGGTGAGTACGTGGCCGCCCTCTTCGACGATCACCGGGCTCAGGCCACCGCGCAGCATGACGCGCAGCAGATCCTTCGGCTCGGCGCGGCGAATCCACTCGTCCGCTCGCCGGACCAACTGCGCGGCGATGTCTGCCTTGTCGGGATGCGCGTGCTTAAGCATGTCGTTGCGATGAGGCGGGCGGGTCCTTTCGCATTAGCCTGCGTTCCATGGTGCATATCGCGCGCTCGATGACCGGTAGGCAAAGCTGCTTACGCTTCGAAGTCCTGTTCCTGCAAACAGGCGCGGCGCGGGATCAGCGGTGGGGTAGCCTGTCGTCATGGACTCCCTGATCGCCGCCTCCGCGCGCGCCCTCGCCGCCGGTGACGCGCTCGGCGCCCTCAAGCGGGTTGCCCTGCGCGACGACCCGCCGGCGCTGGCCCTGCGCGGCATCGCCATGGCCCAGCTCGGCGAGCACCCGCGCGCCCGCGAGCTCCTGCGGCTCGCCGCCCGCGGCTTCGGCGCCCACGAGGCGCTGGCGCGCGCTCGCTGCGTCGTTGCGGAGGCCGAGGTGGCGCTGGCCATGCGCGACCTCGGCGGCTCGCCGCGCTCGCTGGCGGCAGCCTCGGCCACGCTCGAGGCGCACGCCGACCATGCCAACGCGCTGCAGGCGCGGCTGATCGCGGCGCGCCGGCTCCTGCTGCTCGGCCGCCTCGACGAGGCCGCGGCCACGCTGGCGCCGCTCGATGCGCGCGGCCTGCCGCCGTCGCTGGCGGCGGTGGCCGAGCTGGCCGCGGCCGAGCTCGCGCTGCGCTCGCTGCGCCCCGGCCCGGCGCAGGCGGCGCTCGCCCGCGCGCACGAGGCGGCCGATCGTGCACGCGTGCCGGCGCTCCTGGCCGAGGTGGCGGAGGCGCGGGCTGCGCTCGATCGTCCCGCCGCCCGGCGCCTGTCCAACGGCGGCGAGCAGGCGCTGCGCCTCGACGAGGTCGCAGCGCTCCTGGCCTCGGACGCGCTGGTGGTTGACGCCTGCCGTCGCGGGGTGGGTGCCGGCGACGCGTGGCGGCCGCTGGCGCGCCGGCCGGTGCTGTTCGCGTTGGCGCGTGCGCTCGCCGAGGCGTGGCCCGGCGATATCGATCGCGAAGCCTTGATCGCGTGCGCGTTCCGCACCCGCCACCCCGACGAGACACATCGAGCGCGCCTGCGAGTCGAGATCGGCCGCCTGCGCGCGCTCGTCGCAGCGCTGGCGCAAGTCGAGGCCACCGCGCGCGGCTTCGTCCTCAGGCCGCGCGACGCGCGCGATGTCGTCGTCCTGGCGCCGCCCATCGACGGCGAGCAGGCATCGTTGGTGGCGCTGCTCTCCGACGGCGCGGCCTGGTCGACCTCGGCCCTGGCGCTGGCCCTGGGCGCCAGTCAGCGCACCGTCCAGCGCGCGCTCGTCGAGCTCGAGGCAGAGGGGAGGGTGCGCGCTATCGGGCGGGCGCGGGCGCAGCGCTGGCTCGCGCCGCCGCTGGCCGGATTCACGACGATCTTGTTACTCCCCGCTGCGCTCGCGCTTGATTAGAGTTGTCTCCAGGCGCCGATCCGAGGCGCACCACAAGGAGCAACGATGAGCAGCAAGGACAGACCTCAGGCAACGGCGCGTGCGGCCGAGATCGTGCGCGAGTACGGTCCCTTCCCTGGGGCCGACAGCGTGCACGGCGTGACCCACGATGGCCAGCGCGTCTGGGCCGCCACCGGGGCCAGCCTGATCGCCTTCGATCCCGAGAGCGGCGAGCCCACGCGCACGCTGGCCCACGCCTGCGACGCCGGCACCGCCTTCGACGGCACGCACCTCTATCAGATCGCCGAGGCACGCATCGACAAGATCGATCCTGTCAGCGGCGACGTGGTGGCCTCCATCCCGGCGCCCGGCAAGGGGAGCGACTCGGGGCTCACCTGGGCTGAGGGCAGTCTGTGGGTGGGCCAGTACCGCGATCGCAAGATCCACCAGATCGATCCGGCGACCGGCGCAGTCATTCGCACCATCGAGTCCAACCGCTTCGTCACCGGCGTGACCTGGGTCGACGGCGAGCTGTGGCACGGGACATGGGAAGGCGACGAGAGCGAACTCCGCCGCATCGACCCGAAGAGCGGCACCGTGCTCGAGCGGCTGGAGATGCCGCACGGCATCGGCGTCAGCGGGCTCGAGTCCGACGGGGCCGATCTCTTCTATTGCGGCGGCGGCGCGAGCGGAAAGGTCCGCGCCGTGCGGCGTCCGAAAGGCCTCAGGTCATAAAGCAAAGGAGCACACCATGAACACCACCGAAACAAGCACAGTGAACCATCCCGTCGTGTCGAAGGAGCGATGGGTTGCCGAGCGCAAGACGCTGCTGGCCCGCGAAAAGGAGCTGACGCACCTGCGCGACCAGATCGCCCGCGAGCGCCGCGCGCTGCCGTGGGAGCGCATCGAGAAGGACTACGTCTTCGACGCGCACGAAGGCCGCCGCGCGCTCGCCGACCTCTTCGAGGGCCGCCGCCAGCTGCTGGTGCAGCACTTCATGCTCGGCCCGGGATGGGAGCAAGGGTGCCCGAGCTGCTCCTACATGGCCGACCACACCGACGGCATGAACGTGCACCTGGCGCATCGCGACGTCACGTTCGTGGCCATCTCGCGCGCGCCGCTGGCCGAGATCGAGCGCTTTCGCCGGCGCATGGGCTGGCAGTTCAAGTGGGTGTCCTCTAACGGCAGCGACTTCAACTACGACTTCGGCGTCAGCTTCACGCCGGAGGAAGTGGCCAAGGGCAAGCTCCACTACAACTACGGCGAGTGGCCCCTCGCTGGGGAGGAGTGGCCCGGCATCAGCGTGTTCTATAAGGACGACGCGGGCGAAGTCTTCCACACCTACTCGACCTACGGGCGCGGCGTGGAAGTGATGATGGGCACCTACAACCTGCTGGACCTCACGCCCAAGGGCCGCGACGAAAACGCGGGCCAGGGCATGGCATGGGTGCGCCACCACGACCGCTACGAGCCGGCACCGGCCGCGAAGCCGGCCGCTGCGGCCGGATCGTCCTGCCACTGACATCGAGCATGCGTCATGGCAAGCCTTTGGCCATGGCTGGCGGTCGCAGGGGTCGGCGCCCTTCACGGGCTGAACCCTGCCACCGGCTGGATGTGGGCCGCCGCCTGGGGCCTGCGTTCGCGCGATCGGGCGCAGGTGCTGCGGGCCTTGATGCCCATCGCCGTTGGGCATGCCGTGTCGGTTGCGATCGTGGCCTGCGCCTTTGCACAGGGCATGTCGATGGACCGCACGCTGGTCCAGGGCCTGGCCGGCGCACTGCTCGTCGGCGCGGCGGCCTACCGTTGGCTGCGCGGCGCCGGGCAGCGCACGCCCATCAGCACGCAGGCCGGCCACGCCGGCATCGCGCTCTGGTCCTTCCTGATGACCACCGCGCACGGGGCCGGGCTGATGCTGGTGCCGGCGCTCGTGCCGCTGTGCCTTGGCGACAATCCGGCGCGCGAGATCACCGCGTCGGGCTCGCTGGTCCTGGCACTGACGGCCGTCGGCGTGCACACGGCTGCGATGCTGGTCACGACCGGCGTCATCGCCACCGGCGTGTGCCGCGGCGTCGCCATGCACCCTCGCCTGCTGAGCGGCACGGCGCCGCGCCAGGCCTGGACCGCGGCCCTGGCCCTCACCGGCGTGCTGTTGATGGCGCTTCGCTAGCAAGCAGATTCGACATGCGCCGGCAGTCCGCTCTGGCCGACGGCGACATGGCTTGCCAGCACATGGCCGTCCGGATAGTCTCCGCCGTTCTGCCGCCGGAAGGGAATGGGTGCGTCCTCGAAGAGGCCCGCTAGACGCGAACGCCAGGCTTCCTTCGTCGCGCTCAGCGCTTCCCCTCTCATGCGCCCGGCGCCATAGGCCGCAAAGGTCGGCAGCACGTCGAAGCCAGGGAAGTAGAGCGAGCCGTGCGTGATGGGAAAGAGCAGCTGCTCGAGCGGCCCGTTGATGCCTCGCGGCGAATAGTCCTTCGCCGGCCCACCGGCCGCGACGCACAGCATGGCCCGCTTGCCCTTGAAGGCGCCATCGCCGTAGCGATATGTGTTGCCGGCGTTCTTGTAGCCATACGCGAGGCCGTAGGCCCACACCCTGTCCAGCCAGCCCTTCATGATGGCCGGCATGCCGTACCACCAAAGCGGAAACTGAAAGATGACTGCGTCCGCGGCAAGCACTTTCTGCTGCTCCGCGGCGATGTCGGCGGCCTGGCGTCCGTTGGCATAGGAATGCCCGGACTCGTCCACGAAGGACAGCCGCTGCGAATCGGCACGGGCGGGGAAGTCGTGTTCGTCGAACACGGCTTTCCAGCGCATGCCGTACAGGTCCGACTGCAGCACTGCATGCCCTTGCTGCCGAAGCGTCTGCCGGGAGACCTCGACCAGCTGCCGGGTCAGCGATGTGGGCTCGGGGTGGGCATGGACGATCAAGACTTTCTTCATGCACGCAAGTCTCGGTCGCTCGCAGCCATCCGTGAAATCGCAAAATTGTTTGGCTACCATCCATCCAATGGATAGCAAACGCCTCGACCTCAATCTGCTGGTCACGCTGGAGGCCTTGCTGGTGGAGCAGAACGTGACGAAGGCGGCCGCCCGCCTGCACCTGAGCCAACCAGCGGTCAGTGCCCAGTTGAGCCGTCTGCGGGATGTCTTCGATGACCCGCTGCTCATTCCCGCACAGCGAGGGATGACGCCGACCGCCAAGGCGGTCGACCTGCTCGACCCGCTGCGCCAGGCCCTCGATCAGCTTCGTGCCACGGTCGCCGCCCACAGCAACTTCAACCCTGCCAAGGCCAGGCTGACCGTCGCCATCGCCTGCACGGACTACCTGCACGCCGCGCTGGTCAAGCCGCTCGTCGTGCAACTCAGGACGAAGGCGCCCGGGGTGCGTGTGGCGCAGCGCAATCTGGACATCCCCGAGTTGGAAGCACAGATGGCGCGCGGCGATGTCGACCTGGCGCTCATGACGCCGCAAGCCGCGCCGCCCAGTCTTCGCACCCGGCATCTGTTCGACGAGCGCTATGTGCTCATCGGCCGGCGAAAGCACCCGCGGCTGCGGGCCGGGATCACTGTCGAGGAATTTGCCCGGCTGGAGCATGTCGTCGTGTCCCTTTACGGAGGCGGCTTCGTTACGCCGGTGGACGACGCCCTGGCTGCCTTCGGACTCAAGCGCAACGTGGTGCTGTCGGCGGCTTCGTTCCTGGTCGTCCCAGATATCGTGTCCCAGTCGGACTTCGTGGCCCTGGTCCCGGAACGGCTGGTACGCGACCGTGCCGACCAGCTGAAGTTGATCGACTGTCCGTTCCCGGTGGAAGGCTTCGCGGTGGGGATGGTGTGGCACGAGCGCAGCCACGGGCACAGCGGCCAACGCTGGATCCGGGAGACCGTCGCCTCTCTGATCGGTCAATCCTGAGCGTGCATCCCGCCTTCTGGCGAGCGCTGGAATCTCGCATAAACAGAAACCAAAGGCGTATCCTCGCAAGTTCGCTCCAGAGGGTGGCGAACAATGCAAACAATTGTCCAGTGGCTTGCTGAGATCGGCATGGAGCGCTATGCGCCGATGTTCGAGGCGCAGCGCATTGAACTGGACGTCATCGCCGGCCTCACCGACGCAGACCTCAAGGAAATCGGCATCGCGGCGCTGGGCGATCGCAAGCGGATCCTGTTGGTGATCGCGCAGGGTATCCAAGAGGTCCCCACGAGCCACATCACGCAGGCTGCGGCTAGCCTGCCTGCGACAGCGCAAGTCGCCGAGCGGCGGCAACTGACGGTGATGTTCTGCGACCTGGTCGGTTCGACCCAATTGGCCGGCCTGCTCGATCCCGAGGATCTGCGGGCCGTCATCGGCGACTACCATGCCGCGGTGACGGCGGCGGTGGCTGCACACAACGGCTACGTCGCACAGTTGCTCGGCGACGGGGTGCTCGTGTATTTCGGCTACCCGCACGCCAACGAGGACGATGCAGCGCGCGCGATCCATGCAGCACTGGACGCGATCGCTGCAGTCGGCCGACTCGCAGCGGGTGGCCAGCACGCCTTGCACACCCGCATCGGCATCGCGACGGGCCTCGTCGTCGTCGGCCAGATCGGATCCGGCACGCCGGCGGCCGAGTTGAGCGCCAGCGGCGAAACGCCGAGCCTGGCGGCCAGGCTGCAGAGCCAGGCAGCGCCTGACTGCATCGTCATCGCAGATCGGACCCGGCGGCTCATCGGTGAAGAGTTCGAACTCGACTCGCTGGGTCTGCTGGAGCTCAAGGGCTTCGAAGCGCCGGTGCATGCGTGGCAAGTGCTGCGCGAGCGCCGGACCGCAAGCCGTTTCGAAGCCATTCACACACAACAACTGTCCCAGTTGATCGGACGCGACAGCGAACTGGCGCTGCTGCTCGAGCGGTGGAACACCGCGTGCGAGGGCGAGGGCCAGATCGTGCTGCTCTCCGGCGAGCCGGGGATCGGCAAGTCGCGGATCACCCAGGCCCTGCGGGAACGCACAGCCGCCGGAGCCCGCGAGACGATGGTGCTGCAATGCTCGCCCTCTCACAGCAACAGCGCCCTCTATCCGCTGGTGCGCGGTCTGGAAAACGCGGCGAACCTGACGCCGGCCGATCCACCGGCCCAGCGCGCCGCGAGCTTCGAACGGTATCTGAGCGACCATGGGGTATCGCTCGTGCCCGATGCGCTGGGTTGCCTGCTCAGGCTGATGATGCTGCCGGATGGAGGCCGGCCGGCCCCGGCCGGCCAGACGCCGCAGCAACAGAAAAGCGCGACCTTGCAGGCGGCGATCGACGTCATCGACGGTGTTTCCCGTCGGGCGCCGCTGCTCGTGCTGGTCGAGGACGCGCACTGGATCGATCCGACGACCGAGGAATGGATCGGCCTGGCCGTCGACGGCCTGCGCGACGCGCGCGTCCTGATGCTGTTGACCTGCCGTCCGCAATACGTGCCGTCCTGGGGCAACCCTTCGACCTGGTTGACGATGAACCGGCTGAGTCACCGGCAGTCGGCGGCGCTGATCGAAACCGTCACCGCCGGCAAGTCGCTGCCTGTGGAGTTGATCGACGAGATCATCCGCAAGACCGACGGCGTACCGCTGTTCGTCGAGGAGCTGACCAAGACCGTGCTGGCCTCCGCGCTCGTCGAGGACACACCGGCGGGCTACCGGCTGCACGGTCCTCTGCAGACGCTGGCGATTCCGTCGACGCTGCAGGATTCATTGATGGCGCGGCTTGACCGGCTGGCTCCCGCCAAGGAGATCGCACAGGTCGCAGCAGCCATCGGACGCGATTTCAGCCATGCGCTGCTCGCGCAGGTGCTGCAGATGCCGGCCGCGCAGCTCGACCAGGCGCTGGATGAGCTGCTTCGTGCCGAGCTGGTGTTTCGCCGCGGTACGCCTGCGGACGCGGGCTATGCGTTCAAGCATGCGCTGATCCGGGACACGGCCTACAACAGCATGGTCAGGAGCCAGCGCGCGCTGCGGCATGCGCAGATCGCGGACGCACTGGAGCGCAGCGAGCCGCAGACCGTCGCTGCGCATCCCGAACTGCTGGCTCAGCATCATCAGGAAGCCGGCCACGGCAGCGAAGCCATCCGGTACTGGACGGCGGCCGGCGACCTGGCGCAGCGCCGATACGCCAGCCGCGAAGCAGCGAGCCACTACAACGCCGCCATCGCACTCGTGTCCCGCTTGCCTGCCGGGCCGGCGCGCAGCGAGCTCGAGCTGGCTCTCCAGCTGAAACTCGGCAATGCGCTGACGGTCTCGGAGGGCTACGCCTCCAGCGCCACGTACCAGAGCTACGCGAGGGCGCGCGAACTGGCGCGAGAACTCGGACGGGTCGAGGACTACGTGAGCGCGTGGGTCGGCTCGGCGCCGACGATGAACTCGGTCAGCAACAGCGAAATCATCGAAAGCATCCGCGAGATCGAACCGGCGCAGCTGGCGTCGCTGCAAGCGCGGTTGCGCGTCAGCGTATCGATCGTTCTCGGTAGCGCCCGCTATCTGCGCGGCGAGATCGGCGAGGCGTGGGCGCACCTGGAAGAGGCCAAGGCGCTCGACGACAGCGTGCAGCTCACGCATGAACACCCCATCGCGGGGGCGGATCCGGCGGTCATGATTCGCGCCATCAGCATGAGAGTGCGCGGGATGCAGGGCTATCTGGAGCAGGCCGAAGCGCTCGCGGCGCAAGCGTTGCAGATCGCCGAAGCCAGAGGTCATCCCCCGACGATCGCAATGGCCAGGCAAACCTGGATCAGGGTCCTGCTGGCTAAAGGCGAGCCGGCGCAGGCAGCTTCGGAAGCGAAGCAGATGCTGGAGCTGTCCGAACGTTTCGGCATCCAGACGCGGGTTGCCAACGCCTTGATTTTCCTCGGACGGACCAGCGTTGCGCTGGGCGATGTCGAGGCCGGGATCCTTCTCCTCAGGAAGGGCTATGACCTCTGGAGGTCCGCCGGCGGAAAGCAACAAGGCTCGCAGTACGGGGCGCAGGCGGCAGACGTGCTGTTGCGGGCCGGGCGAAGCGACGAAGCACGGCGATTCATCGCCCAGGCGCAGGCTGCCCAGGGCGAGACTGACGAGCGCTTCTACGAGACCGAACTGCTGCGGCTTTGCGGCCGGTTTCTGGAGATCGACGGCGACGACACCGGCGCCGAAGCGCACTACCAGAACGCCATCGCCATCGCCGAGGAGCGCGGCGCCAAGCTCTTTTCATTGCGCGCGGCCCGCGACCTGGCGGGGTTCTGGCAGCGTCAGGGGAAAAGCACCGAGGCGCGGCAGATGCTGCAGCCGCTCTACGGCTGGTTCACCGAAGGGTTCGGGTTCAGCGATCTTCGCGAAACTAAGGCGCTGCTCGACTCGCTGCAGAAAGGGCAGACGAAGCTCGACCGTTGAGGCAGTGGTTCGCCCCTCAGTACTTGAGCTTCGGATACCAGTCGGTCCCGCGTCCGTCCGGAGTCAAGTCCAGCATGGACCAGAGCGAGGCGATGTCGGGGGCGTCGCGCGGGTCCTGGCCGGGGTCGGCCATCTCGCTGGTCATCTCACTCGCCCAGAACAGCCGGACCTTGCTGCCGTCGCGCCTGAACACGTTCAGCGCCGGGTACTCGCTCCCGTCGGGCATCAGGATGCCGAGGTCGTTGGCGTAGTCGTCGCCGATGGTCTGCACGAAATTCAGGTCACGCCAGCCGCGCTCCTGCGCGAAGGCGTATTGCCGCTCCACGGACGAGCGCCCCAGGATCTTGAGCGCAACCCGCTGCTTGATGTCGGCGGCATTGCCGTTCACCGCGCCCAGCCAGTTGGTGCACATCGGACACGGCCGTTCACGCTGCGGCCCGTACATCCAGAAGTAGGTGACGAGCGTGTCCTTGTCGCCGAACAGATCGATGAGCCCGACCTCGAAGGCCTGCTCGTCCTTGAAGCGGTAGTCCTTCTCGATCACCGGCCCAGGCGGCAGCGCGCGGCGCTGCTCGCCCAATCGAGTCATGTGGCGACGAAACTCGATCTCTTCCGCCAGCAGCGCTTGGCGCGCGGCGTCGTATTCGGCCGTCGCGCCCGGGAACGGCGTCTTCGCCTTCTTCGCGAGTTCTGCGGCGGGGGTGAGCGGATCTTTCATGTCTTGCTCCTGTGTTCGGTGCCGGCCGAGGCGCGGCGCTCCACAGTGCATGGTGCGCGTTCGACGAGCGGTAGACAAGGCTGCTTGCGCCGCTGCAAAGAAGAGCGGTGCTAGGCTGCGGCCCTATCCCTCATCCCCGGTAGGACAGATGAAAGCCGACGACCACGCCAGGAAATACCGCAGACGCTCCGGCAACAAGGGCTTGAGACCTTACGTTTTGGTTGCCGTCTTCGCGGTCATCGGCGCATGCCTTCTCTATGCATGGACGCCCGAGCCGCTGCCGGCCTCCGCGGCGTCTGCCGGATCGATCGACTCGGGCAGGAAGCCGATTGAACGAACGGCCGCACTTCCGCCCCTGAACCTGCCGGCCGACGACGCGCCTCATGGGTCCGGCATGGAATGGTGGTACTACAACGGAATCCTCGACGCGAAGACAGGCCATCGCTATGCATTTCACGTTGTTGTCTTCGTAGCCAACGGGCTGGTCAAGCACACGGTCATGCACGCGGCGTTGACCGACCTCCAGACCGGGCAGCGCTATTCCAGCCAAACGCGTACCGGCGGCGTTCCTGCGAAGAGCGCCGCAAACGGCCTGGACTTCAGGCAGGACGGCTGGCAAGTCGCTGCTGCGGGCCCATCTCATGCAGTGCACGCTTCTCTTGAAGGAGGTGCTTCGATTGCGCTCGACCTGAGCGATTCGCACCAGCCTGTCCCCCATCGAGCTGCAGGGTCGGAAACCCCGGGTCTGCTTGATTTCGGCATGAGCGGGATCAGTTACTACTATTCGCGTCCCCGCATTTCCGCCCAAGGCGAAGTCTCCATCGGAGGGAAGCCGGTCCAGGTCAGCGGCGACGTGTGGTTCGACCATCAATGGGGCGATTTCGATGTGTTGAGCCTCGGATGGAACTGGTTTGCGTTGCATCTGGCGGATGGTTCCGACGTGATGCTCTATGCGCTTTTCGACACGACTGGCCGGCAAGTCATGACAGCCGGCACGGTCTCGAATGCACGCGGGTCTCATCCATTGAAGCCGGACGAGATCGAGCTGGTGCCCGTCAACAGATGGACGAGTCCGAGCACGAAGATCAGCTACCCCGTCGATTGGCGCATCAGGCTCCCCTCCGGCGAGTTGAGCATCAAGCCCTTCTTTGCCGACAGCGAATTCGATTCGCAGAAAACGACTGCGAACATTTATTGGGAAGGGCCCGTCCGGGTGACGGGAAGTTCCACGGGCGAGGGTTTTCTGGAGCTGAGCGGATACGACCGCTTGAAGATTCGATGACCTGAAGCGCCCACGCGTTGAGCAGGCCTCTCACTCCTTCACCGACCCCGTCAACCCCGACACGTAGTACTCGACGAAGAAGGAGTAGATGAAGGCCACCGGCAGCGACCCCAGCAGCGCGCCTGCCATCAGCGGCCCCCACTGGTACACGTCGCCCTGCACGAGCTCGGTCACCACGCCCACCGGCACGGTCTTGATCTCCGACGACGAGACGAAGGTGAGCGCGTAGATGAACTCGTTCCACGAGAGCGTGAAGGCGAAGATGCCTGCCGAGATCAGGCCGGGCACGGCGAGCGGCAGCACGATCTTCACCAGGATCTGCCAGCGGCTCGCGCCGTCGATCAGCGCGCACTCCTCCAGCTCGAAGGGGATGGAGCGGAAGTAGCCCATCAGCAGCCAGGTGCAGAAGGGGATGAGGAAGGTCGGGTAGGTCAGGATCAGCGCCAGGCGCGTGTCGAAGAGACCGAGGCCGAACACCACGTTCGCGAGCGGAATGAACAGGATCGACGGCGGTACCAGGTAGGCGAGGAAGATCGCGAGTCCCACCTGCCGCGAGCCGTTGAAGCGCAGCCGCTCGATCGCATAGGCCGCGAACACCGAGCAGGCGAGCGAGCAGAAGGTCGACACCACCGACACCAGCAGCGTGTTCCAGATCCACTGCGGGTACGAGGTCTCGAACAGCAGCTTGTGGAAATGCGCCAGCGTCGGCGCCACCACCCAGAACGGGTTGCCCTCGCGCGTCAGCAGCTCGGCATCGGGCTTCACCGAGGTGATCGCCATCCAGTAGAACGGGAACAGCAGCACGATCAAAAAGACCACGAGCGGCAGGTACACGGTCACCACCTTGCGCGGCAGCGATTCGAGATAGCTCATGCCGACCATGTCGGTCGTTGCGGCCTTCGCGTTCATTTGTCCGATCCCCCTTGCTGCCACTTGCGGCGCTGCAAGCCGAAGTAGCTGAACAAAACGCAGGCCAGCAAGAACGGCACCATCGCGATCGCAATGGCTGCACCCTCGCCCAGCGCCCCGCCCGAGATCGCGCGCTGGAAGGACAGCGTGGCCATCAGGTGCGTCGCGTTCAACGGACCTCCGCGCGTGATCACGTAAATGAGCTGGAAGTCGGTGAAGGTGAAGAGCACCGAGAAGGTCATCACCACCGCGATGATCGGCGTCAAGAGCGGCAGCGTAACGTGCCGGAACTGCTGCCAGGGCGAGGCGCCGTCGATGGCCGAGGCCTCGTAGTACGAGGGCGAGATGGTCTGCAGCCCCGCCAGCAGCGTGATGGCGACGAAGGGGATGCCGCGCCACACGTTGGCCGCGATCACGGACCAGCGCGCATTCCAGGGATCGCCGAGGAAATCGATGTAGGCGTCGATCAGCCCCATCTTCATCAGCGCCCAGCTGACGATCGAGAACTGCGAGTCGTAGATCCACCAGAAGGCGATGGCCGATAGGGCCGTCGGCACGATGTAGGGCAGCAGGATGACGGCGCGGAAGAAGGTCTTGAAGCGGATGTTCTTGTTGAGCAGGAGGGCCAGCCACAGCCCCAGCACGAACTTGAACACGCTGGCCACCACCGTGTAGAGCAGCGTGTTGAAGAGCGCCAGCCGCGTGACCGCGTCGTCCCAGAGAAACTCGTAGTTCTCCAGCCCGATCCACTGGCCTCCGCGGCCGACCTTGGTGTCGGTGAAGCCGAGCCAGATGCCCAGGCCGAGCGGATAGGTGAGAAACAGCAGCAGCAGCCCCGCCGCCGGCAGCATGAAGAGCAGGCCGAGGAAGTTGCGGCTGTCGGCCAGCCGCGCCGTCCACGGACGCGCCGCAGGCGCGTCCGTGGCAGGCTCAGACCTTGTAATAGCGTTCGGCACGCTTTTGCGCCCGTTCGGCGGCTTCCTTCGGCGACTTGGAGCCGCTGGCCGCCTCGGCCACCATGTTCGTCACGATGAAGTCCGCTCCCGCGCCGGCCGACGCATAACCCAGCGTGCCGGCATACCCGGTCGGCCGCATGTTCTTCGTGCAGTCGCGGTACGGCGTGTGCTTCGGGTCGACGGTCCAGACGGCGCTCTTCTCGTAGGCTGCGAGCGGCTGCGAGATGTAGCCGCCTGCGGCCTGCAGCCACGGGTCGAACTGCTCCTGTTCCATCATGAAGCGCAGGTACTCCTTGGCCGCCTGCGGGTACTTCGTGTACTTCATGACCATCTGATTGAAGAACAGGTGCGACTCGGTCGGCACGCCCGCCGGCCCGATCGGGTAGGGCGCGTGGTTGATGTCCTGCGCCATCTCCTTGAGCTTGTCGTCCTTGGAGTTCTTCGTCGCGTAGTAGATCGAGATGCCGTTATTGGTCAGGCTGATCTGGCCGTCGAGGAAGGCCTTGTTGTTGTTCGGGTCCAGCCACGACAGCGTGCCGGGCGCGAAGGTGGCGTACATCTCCTTGGCGTACTCGAGCGCCTTGATGGTCTCCGGGCTGTCGATGACGACCTTGTTGCTCTTGTCGACGAGCTTGCCACCGTGCGACCAGATCAGCCAGTTGGTCCACAGCCCGTCGCCGGTGGCGTTGCCGAGCGCGAAGCCGGCGGGCGTGCCTTTCGCCTTCATCGCCTTGAGCAGCTCGAGGAAGCTGTTCGTGTCCTTCGGGAAGGTGTCGAAGCCGGCCGCCTTCACGTGGCTCTGGCGGTACACCAGCATCGCGCCGGCGGTGCCGAGCGGCACGCCGATCCACTTCTTTCCGTCGGGCCGCAGGTAGGCCTCGCACCCCTGGTACCAGCCGCCGTACTTGCGGCCAAGGTAGGTGCACAGGTCGGTGACGTCGAGCAGTTTCTCCGGGTAGAGGTTCGCGTCGTCGTTGGTCGACAGGATGATGTCGGGCCCCGCGCCGGTGTTGGCCGCCACCGCCGCTTTGGGTCGCACGTCCTCCCAGGTCTCGTTGTCGACGCGCACCTGGACGCCCGTGGCCTCGGTGAACTTCTTCACGTTGGCCATGTAGGCATCGATGTCGCCCTGCACGAAACGGCTCCAGCGCAGCACGCGCAGCGTGGCGCCCTTCTCGGGCTTGAAAGTCATCGACTGCGCATGCGCGGCGGTGGAGAAGAGCGCGGTGCCGGTGCCGAGCGTGGCCGCGGCGGCGACGCCGGCCGAGCCTTCCAGAAACTTGCGGCGGTTGAACTCATTCATTCGTGTTGTCTCCTGTGCGTTGTGAACGGACTGCCGATGGAAACCTCAGGACACCAGCCGTTCGCCGGTGCCTGCGTCGAAAAGATGCGCGCGCTGAAGATCGGGCTGCAGGTGGATCGTGGTGCCGGGCGCGAAGTCGTGGCGCTCGCGGAACACCGCGGAGAGTTCGGCGCCCTCGTGGCGGCACGAGACGAAGGTGTCCATGCCGGTCGGTTCCATCACCGCCACGCGCGCGGGGATGCCGCTGCCGTCGGCGAGCGTCAGGTGCTCGGGCCGGGTGCCGTAGACCACCGACTGGCCGTCGACGCCGCCGGCGTGCACGGGCGCATCGAGCTGCGTGCCGTCCTGCAGTTCCACGCGCGCCGTGCCGGCGCTGCGCCTGAGCGTGCCCGGCAGGAAGTTCATGGCCGGCGAGCCGATGAAGCCGGCGACGAACTGGTTGGCGGGGTTGTCGTAGAGGTCGAGCGGGCTGCCGGTCTGCTCGATGCGGCCGTCGCGCATGACCACGATCTTGTCGCCCATGGTCATGGCCTCGATCTGGTCGTGCGTGACGTAGATCGAGGTTGTCTTCAAACGCTGGTGCAGCTCCTTGATCTCGCCGCGCATCGCCACGCGCAGCTTGGCGTCGAGGTTGGACAGCGGCTCGTCGAACAGGAACACCTGCGGGTCGCGCACGATCGCGCGGCCCATCGCCACGCGCTGGCGCTGCCCGCCCGAGAGCTGGCGCGGAAAGCGGTCGAGCAGAGGAATGAGACCGAGAATCTCGGCAGCGCGCTTGACCTTCGATTCGATCGTCGCCTTGTCCAGCTTGGCGAGCGCCAGCGCGAAGGCCATGTTGTCGCGCACCGTCATGTGCGGATAGAGCGCGTAGTTCTGGAACACCATCGCGATGTCGCGTTCCTTCGGCGGCAGGTCGTTGACGCGCCGCTCGCCGATGCGGATCTCGCCGCCGTTGATCTCCTCCAGCCCGGCGATCATGCGCAGCAGCGTCGACTTGCCGCAGCCCGAAGGCCCCACCAGCACGGTGAAGGAACCGTCCTGGATGTCGATGTCCACGCCATGCAGGATGGGGACATTGCCGAAGCTCTTCTTGACTGCCTGGATCGTGACACTGGCCATGCACTGGAATCCTGAAGTTGCGCGAAGCTCGCGGGCGACGCGGGACCCCTGCATCGCAGACGCGGAGTATCGGCACTGGGTTGCCGGGTCGCTATCAGGGCAAACCGGTACGCGTTAACCCCTCGATGATTTGTATGATGACCTGATCACCGTGCTCCATTCCGCCACGCCCGCGCAGGCGCCCGCCCCCTCCGAACCCCTGCGGTCGGCAGCCGACCGGCTGTCCGACCGCCTGGCGCTGCGCCTCGGTGCCCTCATCGAATCCGGCGAGCTGGCGCCCGGCGACCGCCTGCCCACCGAGCAGCAGCTGGCGGCGACGCACGGCGTCTCGCGAACGGTGGTGCGCGAGGCGTTGCACCAGCTCAAGTCCAGGTCGCTGGTGGTGTCGCGCCAGGGCTCGGGCGTCTTCGTGGCGCCCACGCCGCAGAACCAGCCGCTGGCCTTCGACCCGGCCGTGCTGGGCTCCGTGCAGGCCGTGGTGCACGTGGTCGAAGTGCGGCGAGTGCTCGAAGGCGCGATCGCGGCCCTGGCGGCCGAGCGCGCCACCCGTGCCCACATCGCGGCGCTGCGCCGCGCGCTCAAGGCCATCGACGCCGCGGTGGCCGAGGGGCGCGACGGGGTGGCCGAGGACCTGGCCTTCCACCGCATCATCGGCGAGTCCACGGGCAACCCGCAGTTCCGCCTCCTGCTCGGCTTTCTCGAGCAGTACCTGCGCGAAGGCATGCGCATCACGCGCGGCAACGAAGCGCGCCGCAAGGATTTCATGGAGGCGGTGCAGCAGGAGCACCACGCCATCGTCGAGGCGATCGCCTCGCGCGACCCGGAAGCGGCACGCCACCACGCCACCCGGCACCTGATCCTCGGCGAAGAACGGCTCGTAGAGGGCGGCATCATTCCCAGCCGCAAACGAAGATTGAAGGAGAAGAAATGAAACTGCTGATCACCGGAGGCGGCGGCTTCGTCGGCGCGCGCCTCGCCCGCACCCTGCTCGCGCGCGGCACGCTCGCCGGCGAGCGCATCGACCGCATGGTCCTCACCGACATTGCGCCGCCGCCGGCCGACCTGCTGGCGGATGCGCGCGTCGAGGCGCGCACCGGTCCGCTGCTGGCGCAGACCGACGCATTGCGCACCGAAGCCTTCGACGGCGTGTTCCACCTGGCCTCCGCCGTCTCCGGCGAATGCGAGCTCGACTTCGATCTCGGCCTGCGTTCCAACCTGGACAGCACGCGCGCGCTGCTCGATGCGCTGCGCGCCAACGTCAATGCCGGCGGCAAGGTCACGCGCGTGGTGTTCTCGAGCTCGGTCGCGGTCTTCGGGCCGGATCCGGCCGTGCCGCTGCCGAAACTGGTCGCCGACGACACGCTGCCCGCGCCGCAAACTTCCTACGGCACGCAGAAGCTGATCTGCGAACACCTGATCGCCGACTACACGCGCAAGGGCTACATCGATGGCCGCGCCGCACGGCTGATGACCGTGACGGTGCGGCCCGGCAAGCCCAACGCCGCGGCCTCGTCCTTCTTCAGCGGCATCATCCGCGAGCCGCTGGCCGGCGTGGAAGCGATCTGCCCGGTCTCGCCCGAGGTCTCGCACCCGATGTCTTCGCCGACACGCACGGTGGACGGCCTGATCGCCGTCTACGAAGCCAGCCGCGAGGCCTTCTGCGGCCGCACCGCGCTCAACCTGCCGGCCCTCAACGTGCGCGTGAGCGAGATGCTCGACGCGCTCGAGCAGGTCGCCGGCCCGGCGGTGCGGGCGCGCGTGCGCTTCGAGCGCGACGAGCGCATCGCCGGCATCGTGGCCAACTGGCCCGGCGGCGCAACGGCCGCGCGCGCCGCGCGGCTCGGCCTGCTGCCGCACGAGAGCTTCGCGGACATCATCCGGCAGTACATCGACGATTGCCGCGCGCTTCCGAACGCCAACGAAACCCTGAAGGGAATGTCCTGATGAAACCGAAGAACAACAACAAGAAGCCGAAGCAGGCCCTCAAGCTGCGCTCCCAGGCCTGGTTCGACAACCCGGCCAATGCCGACATGACGGCGCTCTACCTCGAGCGCACGATGAACTTCGGCCTCGGCTTCGACGAGCTGCAGTCGGGGCGGCCGATCATCGGCATCGCGCAGACCGGTTCGGACATCGCGCCCTGCAACCGCCACCACCTGGTGCTGGCCGAGCGCGTGCGCGAAGGCATCCGCGATGCCGGCGGCATCGCCTTCGAGTTCCCGATCCATCCGATCCAGGAAACCTGCAAGCGCCCGACGGCGGCGCTCGACCGCAACCTGCAGTACCTGTCGCTGGTCGAGGTGCTCTACGGCTACCCGCTCGACGGCGTGGTGCTGACCACCGGCTGCGACAAGACCACGCCGGCGCAGATCATGGCCGCCGCCACGGTGGACATCCCCGCCATCGCGCTCAATTCGGGGCCGATGCTCAACGGCTGGTACGAGGGCGAGCGCACCGGCTCGGGCACCATCGTCTGGAAGGCGCGCGAGCTGATGGCCGCGGGCAAGATCGGCTACCAGGAGTTCCTGAAGCTCGTGGCCTCCTCGGCGCCGTCGACCGGCCACTGCAACACCATGGGCACGGCGTCGACCATGAACTCGCTGGCCGAGGTGCTGGGCATGACGCTGCCGGGCGGCGCTGCGATCCCGGCGCCCTACCGCGACCGCCAGGAGATGGCGTACATGACGGGCAGGCGCATCGTCGAGATGGTGCGCGAGGACCTGAAGCCTTCGGACATCCTCACGCGCGCCGCCTTCGAGAACGCGATCGTCGTCAACTCTGCGCTCGGCGGCTCGACCAATGCGCCGGTCCACCTGAACGCCATCGCGCGCCACATCGGCGTCGAGCTGACGACGGCCGACTGGGAGAAGCACGGCTACAAGATTCCGCTGATCGTGAACCTGCAGCCCGCCGGCGAGTACCTCGGCGAGGAGTACTACCGCGCCGGCGGCGTGCCCGCGGTGGTCGCCGAGCTGATCGCCCAGGGCAAGATCCAGCCCGCCCTCACCGCCAACGGCAAGACGCTGGTCGAGAACTGCGAAGGCAAATTCACGAGCGACCGCAAGGTGATCTTTCCGTACGCCAAGCCGATGAAGAAGAACGCCGGCTTCCTCAACCTCAAGGGCAACCTGTTCGACTCCGCGATCATGAAGACCAGCGTGATCACGCCGGAGTTCCATGCGCGCTACCTCGAGAACCCGAAGGACCCGATGGCCTTCGAAGGCACGGCGATCGTCTTCGACGGGCCGGAGGACTACCACCGCCGCATCGACGACCCGAAGATGAAGCTCGATGCGAACAGCATCCTCTGCATGCGCGGCGTGGGGCCGGTCGGCTATCCCGGCGCGGCCGAGGTGGTCAACATGCGCGCGCCCGACTACCTGCTCAAGAAAGGCATCACCGCGCTGCCCTGCATCGGCGACGGCCGGCAGTCGGGCACCTCGGGTTCGCCGTCGATCCTCAATGCCTCGCCGGAGGCCGCGACGGGCGGTGGGCTCGCACTGCTCAAGACCGGCGACCGCGTCCGCATCGATCTCAAGAAGCGCACCGCGAACATGCTGGTCTCGGACGAAGAGCTTGCCAAACGTCGCGCGAAGCTCGAAGCCGCCGGCGGCTATCCGTATCCGCCGAGCCAGACGCCGTGGCAGGAGATCCAGCGCGCCGTCGTCGACGAGCTCTCCGAAGGCATGGTGCTGAAGCCCGCGGTCAAGTACCAGAAGATCCACGCGACCTTCGGCATTCCGCGCGACAACCACTAGCGCCTGTCAGCGTCTAGGCACGCGAAGCCTTGCTTGCCTGTCGCGGCGCTCCGTGCGCCAAGTTGGCGGCAATGAGTGCCGCGGTCAGTGTCACGAGCCACGAAAAATACACCCATAGCAAGAAGACGGGAAAGACCGCGAAGGCTCCGTAGACGGCCTTGTAGGTGGGAATCTTGAGAAGGTAGGTCGCGAAGCCGCGCTTGCCCAACTCGAGAGCGATGCCGGCGATCAAGCCACCCGCGATCGCATCACGCCGCCGAACCTTGGTGTTCGGGACGAAGTAGAACAGGCTCGTCACGACCACCATGCAGAGCGCCAACGGGCCCAGGTTCAGTACGAACCTGACCGAGGGTGGCAGGGTTCCGATCAAACCCATCGACGCACCCAGCACATGCGACGTCGCCCACAGACTCACCCCCAGGGCCGGTGGCCCCACGGCCAGCATCAACAAATACAGGCCCACTCGCTTATAGAACGGACGATTTCTTTTCACGTTCCAGATCTGGTTGAAGGCGTTTTCTACGGTGAGCATCAGCGCAATCGCCGCCACCAGCAGAAACAATGAGCCGACCAAGGTGAGGCCACTCGCATTGGCGGCGAACTGATGGAGGTACTTCAGCACCGTGCGTGAGATGTCTGCCGGAAGCAGGCTCTTCAACAAGTGCTCTTCGAGCGCATCCTCGAAGCGCTTGAACATCGGGAACCGCGTGAACAGCGCGAGGCTCACCGCGAGAAACGGCGCGATGGACAGGACTGTCGTGAAAGTCAGGCTGCCGGCGACCTGGGCCAGGCGTTCTTTCCTGGCGCGGCGGATCGTGAGTCGGGTCAGGCTGAGCATGCGTCATTGATGTTTGGGTGTCGGCTGAGATTCTCGCCTGGAGGAGGTGCCGGAGGAGATGGCACGTGGCCGCGAGACGTCTTGAAAAAGGAGCATGTCCCGCACGCGCCGCGAGGCACCGTCGTAGAAGCCCTGCGTCGGCTGCTCCTGCGCGGCTGGATTGGAAAAAGTGCCGAATCCCGACCACGCTGGTCGCCGCGGGCGCGGCGCGCGAGCGCGGGCTCTCGACCGTGATGGGCGGGCCCAACGTCGTTCGCGGCGGCTCGCATTCGGGCAACGTGGCGGCGGCCGAGCTGGCGCGCCACGGCCTGCTCGACATCCTCTCCTCCGACTACGTGCCGAGCAGCCTGCTCGGTGCCGTGATGCGGCTGGTGGAGGACGAGATCCTCACGCTGCCGCAGGCGCTGGCCACGGTCACGCGCGCACCGGCCAAGGCCACCAGCCTGCACGACCGCGGCGCGATCGAGCCCGGCCTGCGTGCCGACCTAGTGCAGGTGCGCATGGCCGAGCTGGCAGATGGCTCGCGGCATGCGGTGATGCGCGGCGTGTGGCGCGAAGGGCGCCGCGTGCTTTAGGTGCGATTCGCCGCGCTGCTTCGCGGCGCCACGGCGGCACCTTCGATGCCATGCCGCCTCAGCGCGTCCGCAACGAAGCCGGAGGCCTTCATCTCCTCGATGAAGCCGCTGAGCCAGGCCTGGGCGGCGGTCCGGCCCTTCGGCACCCCCATGGCCTGCTCGATGACCATGAAACGCCCGGGCAGCAGGCGCACGCCGCCCACGCGCTTGGCGTCCGCTTCCAGCTGCTGCTTCACGCCCGCGGCCACTTCGAGGTTCTGCGCCAGGAACATGTTGGTGACCTCGGGCGAGGTCGGTGCGCGCACCAGCGTGGCGGCCTTCAGCGCGCGCGTGAGGAACAGGTCGTAGGCGCTGCCGTGGCCCACCACGACGCGGGTGCCCGTGCGGTCGACCTCCGCGTTGCCTTGCAGCGGCGAGCCGTTGCGCACCAGGTAGGCGCCTTCGATGATCACGTAGGGCGCGGTGTATTCCATGTCCGCTGCGCGCACCGGGTCGATCGCCACGAAGGCCAGGTCGACCTGTTGCGCCTTCACGGCTTCCACGACGTTGCCGGCGGAGTTGAACTGCACCAGCTCGACGGCCAGCCCGAGACGGCGTGCCGCCTCGCGCGCAAGGTCCACCGACACGCCGCGCGGCTCGCCGCCCGGGCCGCGGCTGGCCAGGATCGGGTTGCCGAAATTGATGGCGGCGCGCAGCTTGCCGGTGGCGCCGAGCTGCGCGATGGCGCCCGCCGGCGGGTTGGACCGGGTGCCGGCGCAGCCGGCCAGCACCAGCGCGCTCGCGGCACAGAAGCAGCGGCGCGTGGCGGCCATCAGAAGTCGACCTTCTGGCCCGGCTCCGGCACCAGCACGCGGGTGGCGGACGCGGCGCCGAGCGCGGAAGAGAACTCGGCGGGCGTGCCGCGAAGCAAAGGGGACGTGCCGTAGTGCATGGGGATGGCGTACTTCGGCTTGATCATGTCGCGCACCGCCGTGGCGGCGTCCTGCGGGCCCATGGTGAAGTGGCCGCCGATCGGGATCAGCACGAGGTCGGGCTTGTAGGTCTCGCCGATCAGCCGCATGTCGCCGAACAGGCCGGTATCGCCCATGTGCCAGATCTTGAAGCCGTTCTCCAGTTCGATGATGTAGCCCACCGGCTCGCCGCCGTAGTGCGTCTCGTCCTTGTCCGTGGCGGGGTTCTTCCACGCCAGCTCGGAGGCATGCTCGGCGTGGACCGCCGTGATCTTCGGGCCTGTGGCGCCGAAGGGCGCGACGGTGCCGCCTTTGCCGAAGCGCTGCACCAGCGCCGCGGGCAGGATGCCGAGGGTGATGATGCTCTGGCCCATGCCGCCCGCGTTGTAGACGGGTGCGTTGTGCAACCTGGCCAGCGCGGGGGCGTCGGCGAAATGGTCGGCGTGGGCATGCGTCACGAGGATCAGGTCGACCTTGCCCAGCGCGTTCAACTGCTTGTACTGGGGCGGTGTCTTCGGGTTGGTGATGAGCCAGGGGTCGATCACGATGACCTTGCCGCCGGGCGTGGTGATGCGCATGGTGGCCTGCCCGAGCCAGAGGACTTCCGCCTTGCCGGAGGCGATGCTGGCCGGTGCAGTGGGCTGCAGCGCCGGCGGCGCCTGCGTGGAGGTGCCCGCGCACCCGGCGAGTCCGGCTGCGAACGCGGTAGCCAGAAGAAGGGAAACGAATCTTTTCATGTGCTTCTCTCTCTTTCTTTGATGAATGAACTACCGGACCATGTCACGAGCAGCCTAGGGGCGCGCAAGGGCCGTGAGCGTGCGAACGTCTCCTGCCTCGCCCAGCGCCCAGCATCCGGCCAGCAGCGTCGAGCTGCGCTGCGCGCCGACGACCGCATCGGCCAGGCCGTGGAACTTGCGCGCCAGGTCCTCGTCGCTCATCGGCCGCTGCAGCGAGCCGATCGCGTGTTCGACGAACACGTGCTCGCGCCGGCCATCGGTGAGCACCGCGGTCACGTCGGCGCTCGCCTCGTCGATCTTGTCGTCCACCGTCGCGACCACCTTGCGGCGCAGCGCGACCACGTCGGGGCGCGTCACGATGGCGTCCGCGAACTCTTCCTCGGCCGCGCGCCCGAACAGCAAGCCGGCCGCACACCCGTGATAGACGCTGAACTTGCCCTGCAGGCCGTCGGCCGGCTCCTTCTTGCCGGTGAGCTCCAGCACCAGCGAGTGGACCTTGAGCTCGATGCGCTCGATCTGCTCCGGCGCGATGCCGCGCTCGCGCAGCTGCACGCAGGCGTCGATGCTCGGATGTATCACGATGCCGCAGGCAAAGGGCTTGTAGCTGTTGAAGGAGATCTCGAAGCGCTGGCCCAGTTCGTCCGTGACTTCATTCCATGCGCACTTGGTCGACACCACCTGCGCCCAGCCGCGCGGCGCCTCGATCGCCTTCGGGCTCGCGGTATAGCCGTGCTTGGCCATCAGCGCGGCCATCAGGCCGGCGCGCGCTGCGCCGCCGGGATGGAAGGGCTTGGTCATGGTGCCGAACTGCTCGCGCAGGCCGACCGGTTGCGAGGCGGCGATGCCGAGTGCCATGGCCGTCTTCTCCGCATCGAGGCCCAGCAGGCGCGCGCAGCCGGCCGCAGCGCCCAGCATGCCGGTGGTGCCGGTGATGTGCCAGCCGCGGTCGTAGTGCTCGGGGTAGACCGTGTTGCCCAGGCGGCAGGCGACGTCGATGCCGAGCACCAGCGCGTCGAGCACAGTGCGGCCGCTCGCGCCGGTGTGCTCGGCAAGCGCCAGCACCGCAGAAGCCACCGGGCCGGCCGGGTGAATGATGGTCTTCAGGTGCGTGTCGTCGAAATCGAAGGTGTGCGAGCTGATGCCGTTGAGCAACGCGGCGCTTGCGATGTCGACCTTCTCGGCGCGGCCGAGCACGGTGGCCTGGGCAGCGGGCTGCAGCATCTGCACCGCGGCCAGCGCGGCTTCGACGGCTTCGTGGCGCGCCGCGCCGACGGCGCAGCCGAACCAGTTGAGGAAGGTGCGGTGCGCCTCGTGGTCCACCGCGTCGCTCCAGCCGCGCGATGGATGGTTGGCCACGTACTCGGCGAGGATGCGCGTGACGGGCGGGGCGTTGTGGTCGGCGGCGACCTGGGTATTGCGGGCCATGGGTGAAATGTCTTGCGGAGTGGTTGAAAGAAAAAGGGGTAAGCGCGCGCTAGTTGTCGAGCTGGATGTTGCGATCGCGGGCGAGTTTGGTCCAGCGCGCGATGTCGGCGCGGATGTAGTCGCCGAACTGCTGGGCGCTCATGGGCATGGGTTCGACGGCCTCGACCGACAGCTTCTCCCGCAGGTCCGGCGCCTTCAGTACCGCGTTGAGCGATTCGTTGAGCTGGCGAACGATGTCGGCAGGCATGCCGGCCGGGCCGACCACGCCGTACCACTGCATGGCATCGAAGCCCTTGAGGCCGAGCTCCTCGAGCGTCGGCACGTCCGGCAGCGCCGGGTGGCGCGTTGTACCAGTGACGGCCAGCGGGCGCACGCGCTGCGACCGGATGTGCGGCATCGCCGCGGCCAGGCCCGGGAACATGGCTTGCGTCTGGCCGCCCACCAGGTCGGTGAAGGCCGGCGCGATGCCGCGGTAGGGCACGTGCAGCATGAACGCGCCGACCTGCTGCTTGAAGAGCTCCATGGTCAGGTGGGTGAGCGATCCCGCGCCGGCCGAGCCGTAGCTGATCTTGCTCGGATTGGCCTTCGCGTAGGCAACGAACTGCTTGAAATCCTTGGCCGGCACGTCGGCGTTGACCACCAGCACGTTGGGCGTGCCGCCAATCATGCCGATGGGCGTGAAGTCCTTGACCGCGTCGTAGGGCAGCTTGCGCGTGGCCGGGCTGGTGCCGTGGGTGGCGACGTAGCCCTGCATCAGGGTGTAGCCATCGGCCGGCGCGCGCGCGGTGTTCTGCGACGCGATCACGCCGCCGCCGCCGCCCTGGTTGTCCACCACGAAGGTCTGGTTCAGGGCCTTGCCCCAGCGCTCGGTCACGGTGCGGCCGACCATGTCGCTGCCGCCGCCCGCGGACACCGGCACGATGTAGCGGATGGGCTTGTTCGGGTAGGCCTGGGCATGCGCCAGCCGTGCCAGCCCTATCAAGGCCGGCGGGAGGGCGAGGACGAAGGTGCGTCGTTGCATGGTTTGTCTCCTTGAGCTGTCTGGGAAAGAGGGTTCGGCGGCTCAGCGCACCGCACCCTGAAGCCGGACGTAGGCATCGCCGACGTGGCGCGCCATGAGCTTTTCGCAGCGCGCGACATCGCCTTCCCGAAGCGCGCGGGCGATCGCCAAGTGCTCGGCGATCGATACGGTCATCCCGGTGTCCCGCGAAAGGTTCTTCAGCCGCGAGAGGTGCAGCTTCTGCACCACGCCGCGGTAGGTGTTGGCCAGCGCCTGGTTGCCCGCGGCCTCCACGATCGCCCAGTGGAAATGCAGGTTCTCGCGGTAGTAGCGCTGAACGTCCTGCGCGGCAGCGGCGGCATTCATGGCGGCGATGGAGGCATCGAGCGCATCGGCCAGCGCGATGCGCGGCAGGGCGTCGAGTCGCGCCGCGCGCCGCCCTGCAAAGCCATCGAGCAGCCCGCGCATCTCGTAGAGGTCGCGCACCTCGTCCGCGCTCGGCTCGCGCACGAAGACGCCGGCGTGCTTGCGTGCCACCACCAGGCCGGTGCTTTCGAGTTCGCGCAGGGCTTCGCGCACCGGCACGCGAGAAATGCCGAGCCGGCCGGCGACGTCGGGCTCGTTGATGCGCTGACCCGGTAGCAGTTCGCCCCGCAGGATCATGGCCAGCATGTCGTCGCGGGCCAGTTTGGCCAGCGGGATATCGCGCACGGTTGAGAGGCGGTCAGGGATCGGATCGGCGAGCCAGGGCAGCATGCAAAGTCCTTCGTAGGTCGGCATATCGTATACGAGTGCCTTTCAATATGTCCACTCTTTCAATAAAAGTGTTGACACTTTATCGATCAATGAAAACAATCCATCCCATTCAAGGCCATCAAATTCCCGCCGAATGCCACACCTGCCTGCTTCCTCCGCCCTGCAACGATTCCGCGTGATCGACCTGACGCAGGTTCGCGCCGGCCCCACCGCCTGCAGGCAGCTCGCCGACTGGGGCGCCGACGTCATCCAGGTGCAGATGCCCGAGCACATGCGCGGCGACGACACCCTGGGCGGGCAGGACGGTTCCGACTACCAGTACACGCACCGCAACAAGCGCTCGATCACGCTCAACCTCAAGGAAGAAGAAGGCGTCGCCACTTTGAAGCGCCTGATCGCCGGCGCAGACGTGGTGGTCGAGAATTTCCGGCCGGACGTCAAGTTCCGCCTCGGCATCGACTATGAGACGCTCGCGGCGGACAACCCGGGCCTGGTCTACGCCAGCATCTCCGGCTTTGGCCAGACCGGCCCGCTGGCGAAACGGCCGGGCTTCGACCAGATCGCGCAGGGCATGGGCGGACTGATGTCGGTGACCGGCCTGCCGGGCGACGGCCCGGTGCGCGTCGGCATCCCGATCGCCGACCTGTGCGCCGGGATCTTCGCGGCGCAAGGCATCCTGGTGGCCTTGCTCGAGCGCGAATCCTCCGGTCGCGGCCAGTGGCTTCACACCTCGCTGTTGGAGTCGATGGTCTACATGCTGGACTTCCAGACCTCGCGCTACCTGATCGACGGCGAAGTCGGCGTGCAGGCCGGCAACTTCCATCCGACCAGCATTCCGACGGGGGTCTACAAGGCACGCGACGGTTATCTCAACATCGCCGTGTTCGGCTCCAAGATCTGGGAGCGCTTCTGCAACATCCTCGGCGCGCCCGAATGGATCAGCGACGAGCGCTACCACGACAAGGCGGGGCGTTCGCTCAACCGCGATGCGCTCAACGCCGAGATCAACCGGCGCCTCGCCGCGCACGACCGCAGCCACTGGATCGAAGAGTTCAATGCCGGCGGCGTGGCCTGCGGCCTCATCAGCGACATGCGCGAAGTCTTTGCGGAGCCGCAGGTCCGGCACCTGGGCATGGTCAAGGAGGTGGTCTCGCCCCGGCTTGGGCCCCAGCGGCTGGTCGGCCAGCCGATGCAGCTGGAGCGCACGCCCAGCACCATTGCCCGCGCTGCCCCGCGGCGCGGAGAACACACGGAGGAAGTCCTGCTCGAACTCGGTATCGGCCGGGACGATCTCGCCCGCATGAAAGCGACCGGAGTCTATTGATGTCGAATCCCGTCTACGAATCCAGCACCGAACGCGTGCAGACCTGGCTCGACGCCAGCACGCTGCACATCCGCTTCAACAACCCGGCGCGGCACAACGCGCTCTCGGTCGACATGTGGGAAGCCGTGCCGCGGCTGCTTCGCATGGCACAGGACGACGACCGGGTGCGCCTAGTCGTCTTCTCCGGCGCGGGCGAGAAGGCCTTCGTCTCGGGCGCCGACATCTCGCAGTTCGAGGACATGCGCGCCGCGCGCGAGGCCGTGGCGCGCTACGAGGCGATGGCCGAAGAGGCGCTGATGAGCATCCACGACTTCGCCAAGCCGACGCTGGCCTGCATCCGCGGCTACTGCATCGGCGGCGGGGTGAACGTGGCGATCAGTTGCGACATCCGCATCGCGTCCGAGGACTCGGTGTTCTCGATTCCGGCCGCGCGGCTGGGCCTGGGCTACCGCTACTCCGCGATGAAGAACCTGGTCGATCTGATCGGCCCGGGCGCGGCCAAGGACCTGTTCTTCACCGCCCGGCGCATCGATGCCGCGGAGGCCAAGTCGCTCGGTCTCGTGACGCGCGTGAGCGCGCCGGCCGCGCTCGACAAGCTGCTGGCCGAGTACACCGGCGCCATCGCCGAGAACGCGCCGCTGACCGTGGCGGCGGGCAAGGCGATCACGCGCGAGATCCTCAAGCCCTCGCCGGCGCTGGACGAGGTTTTGTGCGCATCGCTGATCCGCGGCTGCTTCGAGAGCGCCGACTACACCGAAGGCCGCACCGCCTTCATGCAGAAGCGCAAGCCGGTCTTCACCGGCCGCTAGCCGCACACGAGAAGCCAAGGAGACACCATGCAGTCGTACTGGATGCAGATGAGCGATGCGGCAACGCTTCTGGAACTGCGCGAGGTTGCCGTGCCGCAGCCGGGCCCGCAGCAGTTGCTGTTGCGCATGCACACCGCGTCGCTCAACCGCGGCGAGTTCGTGGCCGGCCATGGCCTGCACGGCGCGGCCGGCAGCTGGAAGGCGATCGGCGGGGAAGGCGCCGGCGAGGTCGTTGCCGTCGGGGCGGAAGTCACCCGCTTCAGGCCGGGGGACCGGGTCATGGGCCGCTGTGCCGGCGCGTTCGCCGAGTTCGCGCTCATGGAGGAGGCCGAGGCGATGGCAGTGCCATCCGGGCTGTCGTGGGACGAGGCCGCCAGCGTCGCGCTGACCTTCCTGGTTTCCTACGACATGCTGGTGCTGCAGGGCCGGCTCGACGCCGGCGATTGGGTCCTGATCAACGGCGTGTCTTCGGGCGTGGGGGTGGCAAGCCTCCAGCTGGCCAAGGCGCTGGGCGCGAAGGTCATCGGCACCTCGGGCTCGGCCGACAAGCTGGCCTCGCTGCAGCCGCTCGGCCTGGATGTCGCCATCTGCACGCGCGCGCCCGACTTCGCTGCCGCGGTGATGGAGGCGACGCAACAGCACGGCGCGGACCTGGTCGTCAACACGGTGGGCGGCACGGTCTTCGCAGAGAACATTCGCGCCATGGCTTTCGAAGGCCGGCTCGCCACCGTGGGCTATGTCGACGGCGTGGTGCACGCCGAGCTCGACCTCGCCGCCCTGCATGCGAAGCGGCTCACCGTGTTCGGCGTGTCCAACAAGCTGCGCAGCAAGGCGCAGCGCGCAGCGGCGGTGCCCGCCTTCGTCGCGGAGGTGCTGCCGCACATCGCAGCCGGCCGGATCAGGCCGCGGATCGACCGGGTCTTCGAGTTCGCCCGCCTGGAAGAAGCCAAGGCACGCATGGAATCCGGCGGCCATGTCGGAAAGATCGTCCTGCGCATGCCGGCCGCGGCCTGATTCCCAAGAACACAAAGGAGACAAGCAGATGAGAACCAAGAACCTCGTCCTGGCATGGGGTCTGTGCGCGTTCGCGTGCGCCGCCTGGGCGCAGCCCGCGGACTATCCGGGCAAGCCGATTCGCCTCGTGATCGGTTTTGCCCCTGGTGGTGCGGCCGACTACGTGGCGCGCGCCATGAGCGAAGCGCTCGGCAAGGCGCTCGGGCAGCCGGTGGTGGTCGACAACAAGCCGGGCAACGGCTCGAGCATCGCGGCGGACCTGGTGGCCAAGTCGGCGCCCGACGGCTACACGCTGCTGATCGCGAGCCCCAGCAGCATCTCGGTGAATCCGGCGCTCAATCCCAAGTTGCCGTACTCGGCACGCGACCTCAAGCCCGTGACCAAGATGACCACCTCGCCGCTGGTGCTGGCGGTCCACCCGGCGACCGGCATCCGTTCGGTCGCCGACCTCATCGCGGCAGCCAGGAAGGACCCCGGCAAGCTCAACTACTCGACCTCCGGCAACGGCTCGGCACCGCACCTGGGCGCCGCGCTGTTCAGCCAGGTGACCGGCGCGGAGATGACGCACATCCCGTACCGCGGCGGCAGTCTGGCGATCCAGTCGGTGATGGCGGGCGACACGCAGCTGACCTTCGGCACCTCGCCCTCGGTGCTGCCCATGGCCAACGGCGGCCGGCTGCTCGCGCTGGCCGTCAGCACGCGCGATCGTTCGCCGCTGGTGCCCGGGCTGCCGGGCATGAAGGAGGCCGGCCTGCCCGACTACCACCTCGAGTTCTGGTATGGCATGTTCGTGCCGGCCGCGACGCCGCCGGCCATCGTCCGGAAGATCTACGACGCGACCATCAGTGCGATGCAGCAGCCCTCGGTCAAGGCCTCGCTGGCGCGCGACGGCACCGAGGTGTCCGTCTCCGCATCGCCCGAGCAGTTCGACAGCTTCCTCGCCGAGGACGGCAAGTTCTGGGTCAAGCTGGTCAAGAGCGCGAACGTCAAGGTCGAGTGAGAGGCCGCGCGGGGAAGCGTCCACGACCAGGTCAGAAGTTAGGATTGCGCATGCCCCCGCCCTCTTCAAGCACCCGTGGCTCCGCCCTGTCGGAAGCCATCGTCAACGAGCTCAAGCAACTCATCTACACCGGCGAGTTCAAGCCGGGTGAGCGGTTGAACGAAGCGGCCCTGGCCCTTCGCATGGGCACCAGCCGCGGGCCGATCCGCGAAGCCATCAAGGTGCTGGCGGGGCTGGGCATCGTCAATGCCGTCACCAACCGCGGCGTGTACGTGCGCCAGTTGTCGCTGCGCGAGATGGTCGAGATCTACGAGCTGCGCGCGCTCGTGTTCGGCTATGCGGCCGACCGGGCCTGCGAGCATCTGACCGAAGAGCACAAGAAGCAGTTCGAGGACCTGCTCGCGGCGATGGACGCCGCCTGCGATGCGGAAGACGGCACGCTCTACTACGAGCTGAACCTGCAGTTCCACGCGCTGATCCTCACGCTTTCGAACAACCGGCGCGCCTACCAGGCCTACGACGACTACGTGAAGGAATTGCACCTGGTGCGGCGCAAGTACTTCAATGCGCCGGGCAACATGCGCCGCTCGAACGTGGAGCACCGCGCGATCTACGAGGCGATCGCGGCATCGAACCGCACGCGCGCGCGCGCGGCGGCGGAACGTCACGTATTGGCCGGGAGGGCGCGGCTGCTGTCGAACTTCGAGGAGTAGCTGCCGGGCGCCTGACGCAGTTCAGGAGCGCGCCGCCTTCCGCCCCTTCGCTTCCGCCGCCTGCAGCTCCTTCGCAGTCAGCACGTAGGCCGGGTTGTTGACCAGGCGCTTGAGAGCCAGGTCGATGAAAGCCCTGACGCGCATGGGCTGGGCGGTGCGGCTTCCGTAGTAGATGAAGGTGCTGGAGCGATCGGCCACGTGCCTGGTCAAGAGCGGCACCAGGCGTCCCGCGCGAATGTGCGGCGCAGCGGCGACGTTGGTCAGGAGCCCGAGGACGTGGCCGGCCAGCACGGCTTCGGTCTCCAGCGGCTCGTCGTTGACGCACAACGCCGGCACCACGTGGTGCTCGACGATGCTGTCTTCCACCTTGACGTACCAGGGCATGAGCGTGCCGTTGCGCGGACGGCGAAAGACGCTGCAGCGGTGCGCGGCGAGCGCGTCGAGGTTGTCCGGCGCACCATGGCGAGCCAGGTACGCCGGCGCCCCGCAGATGATGAGCTGCAGCGGAAACAGCTTGCGTGCGATGACGCCCTCGGCCGGCGAGGGCCCGACGCGAAAGCCGACGTCGACGCGGTCTTCCACCCAGTTGCCGATGCGGTCGTCCAACTGCACGTCGGGCTGCACTTCCGGATGCAGCCGGCAGAACTCGTCGAGCACCGGCCACAGCACGGGCGCGAAGACCGAATGCGGGCCGACGATGCGCAGCGGCCCGGCGATCTCGTCCTTGGCCTGACGCGCCATGTGAAGGGCGCGCTGCATGCCGACCAACGCCGGCTGCGCGGCCTCGAGGAACTGCCGGCCTTCGTCGGTGAGTGACAGGCTGCGCGTCGTGCGGTGAAACAGCCGCACGCCGAGGTGCTGTTCCAGCTGTGCCAGGGCCTGGCTCGCCGCCTGCGGCGTCATCCCCTGCGCAGCGGCAGCCTGGCGCAGGCTGCCGAGCTCGGCGGCCTTCGCAAAGGTCGCGATGGAACGCAATTCGTTGATCGGCATGGAGCGCCCTTTCTCCATCGATTATCAACAGCAACTTGTCAGTCCTTCAAGGTTGCGCGGTCTATTCGGCCAGAAGGTGCAGACCTAAAGTGCCTTCATCAAGGAGTGCTACGCCATATGAAAACCCCCGATGTGTTCACGATTTCCCGGCGCGGCCTGCTGAAGGCCGGTGCGGCATCCGCCTCCGTCCCCGCGATGGCGGGGGCGGTCGCCGCCGCGCCCACGCGCGCGGCCAGCGGGGCGGGCCCTTCGACCGTGACGCTGAGCGTAAACGGCAAGACGCGCCGCCTGGTGCTGGACACCCGCACGACCTTGCTCGACGCGCTGCGTGAGCATATTCATCTGACCGGAACCAAGAAGGGTTGCGACCATGGCCAGTGCGGCGCCTGCACGGTGATGGTCGATGGCCGGCGGATCAATTCGTGCCTGACGCTCGCCGTGATGCACGAAGGTGCCAAGGTGACGACGATCGAAGGCCTCGGCACGCCCGCCAAGCTGCACCCGATGCAGGCGGCCTTCGTCAAGCACGACGGCTACCAGTGCGGCTACTGCACGCCGGGGCAGATCTGCTCGGCCGTGGGCATGCTGGGCGAGATCGCCCAGGGCATACCGAGCCATGTCAGCGCCGATCTCACGGCCAGCCCCCAACTCACGACCGTCGAGTTTCGCGAGCGCATGAGCGGCAACATCTGCCGCTGCGGCGCCTACAGCAACATCGTCGAAGCGATCTCCGAGGTCGCGGGGGTGAAGGCATGAGAGCCTTCAGCTACGAGCGCGCGAGCTCGCCTGCGCAGGCGGTGGCGGCGGCTGCGCGCGAACCCGGCGCGCGCTTCATCGCAGGCGGCACCAACCTGCTGGACCTGATGAAGCTGGAGATCGAGACGCCCGGCCATCTGATCGACGTCAACGGCCTCGGCTTCGACAAGATCGAGAGCACGTCCGACGGCGGCCTGCGCATCGGTGCGCTGGTGCGCAACACGGACCTTGCCGCGGACCTGCGCGTGCGGCGCGACTACGGCCTGCTGTCGCGCGCACTGCTCGCGGGCGCATCGGCACAGTTGCGAAACAAGGCGACCACCGCGGGCAACCTGCTGCAGAGAACGCGCTGCCCTTACTTCTACGACACGAACCAGGCCTGCAACAAGCGCCAGCCCGGCAGCGGCTGCTCGGCGATCGGCGGTGTCAGCCGGCAGCATGCGGTGGTGGGCGCGAGCGACGCATGCATCGCGACGCATCCCAGCGACATGGCGGTCGCCATGCGCGCGCTCGATGCGAGCGTCGAGACGATGCGCCCGAACGGGTCGCGCCGGACCATCCCGATCGCCGACTTCCACAAGCTTCCCGGTGCCACGCCGCATGTCGAGACGGCGCTCGAGTCCGGCGAACTGATCACCGCGGTCACGCTGCCCAAGCCGGTGGGCGGCCAGCAGATTTATCGCAAGGTGCGCGATCGGGCTTCCTATGCCTTCGCGCTGGTGTCGGTCGCCGCCATCGTGCAGCGCGACGGCACCGGCCGCGTGGCCCTGGGCGGCGTGGCGCACAAGCCGTGGCGCGTCGAGGCGGCCGAGGCGGAGATGCCACGCGGCGCTCGTGCCGTCGCGGCGCAGCTGTTGGCCGGCGCCAGTCCGACATCCCACAACGAATTCAAGCTGATGCTGGCCGAGCGAACGCTCGGCGCGGTGCTGGCACAAGCAAAGGCTTAAGCGATGAAGTTCGACACGCCCGCAACCACCAACCCGATCGACCAACTCAAGGTCGTCGGCAAGCCCGTCGACCGGATCGATGGCCGCCTGAAGACGACGGGCACCGCCCCCTATGCCTACGAACGGCACGACGTCGTTCCCAACCAGGCCTATGGCCATGTGGTCGGCTCGGCCATTGCCAAGGGTCGGATCGCCTCGATCGACCTGAGCCGCGCCAAGGCAGCGCCCGGCGTGCTCGCCATCGTCACCGCAGACAACGCCGGGAAGCTCGGCAAGGGCAGCTTCAACACCGCCAAGCTGCTCGGCGGTCCCGAGATCGAGCACTATCACCAGGCGATCGCGCTGGTGGTCGCTGAGAGCTTCGAGCAGGCCCGCGCGGCCGCCCAGCTGGTTCGCGTCGACTACGTCAAGGCACAAGGATCGTTCGAGCTCGCGGCCGTCAAGGACGCCGCGGCCAAGCCCCCGCGCATCACCGCCGGCGCGCCGGACACCGCCGTGGGCGACTTCGCGGGCGCATTCGCCGCCGCGCCGGTTCAGCTCGACGAGAGCTACACCACGCCCGACGAGGCCCATGCGATGATGGAGCCGCCTGCGTCGATCGCGGCCTGGAACGGGGACAAGCTCACCCTCTGGACCTCGAACCAGATGATCGACTGGGGCGCGACCGAGATGGCGAAGACGCTCGGCATCGACAAGGCGAACGTCCGCCTCATCTCGCCGTTCATCGGCGGCGGCTTCGGCGGCAAGCTGTTCCTGCGAGCCGACGCGCTGCTGGCTGCGCTCGGCGCGCGGGCCGCGAAGCGCCCGGTGAAGGTTGCGCTGACGCGGCCCTTGATGTTTAACAACACGACGCACCGGCCCGCGACGATCCAGCGCGTTCGCATCGGCGCCACGCGCGACGGCCGGATCACCGCCATCGGCCACGAGAGCTGGTCGGGCGATCTGCCGAGCGGCAAGCCCGACGGCGCGGTCCACCAGACCCGCCTGCTCTATGCCGGCGCCAACCGCATGACGGCCACGCGCCTCGCGGTGCTCGATCTGCCCGAAGGCAACGCGATGCGCGCGCCGGGCGAGGCCACGGGCATGATGGCGCTCGAGATCGCGATCGACGAAATGGCCGAGAAACTCGGACTCGACCCCGTCGAGTTCCGCATCCGCAACGACACCCAGGTCGATCCCGAGAATCCCGAGCGGCCCTTCTCGCAGCGCCGGCTGATCGAGTGCCTGCGCAGCGGCGCCGATCGCTTCGGATGGAGCAAGCGAGATCCGCAGCCGGGCAAGACGCGTGAAGGCCATTGGCTGATCGGCATGGGCGTCGCCGCGGCGTTTCGCGGCAACCAGGTCACGAAGTCGGCCGCGCGCGTGCGGCTCGACCGCCGCGGCGTCGTGACGGTGGAGACCGACATGACCGACATCGGCACGGGCAGCTACACGATCATCGCGCAGACCGCTGCAGAGATGATGGGCGTGCCGCTCGACAAGGTGGTCGTGCGCCTTGGCGACTCTTCCTTTCCGGTGTCTGCGGGCTCCGGCGGGCAATGGGGCGCCAACTGCTCCACTTCAGGGGTGTATGCGGCTTGCGTGAAGCTTCGCGAAGCGGTGGCGCAGGCGCTCGGCCTCGACGCGGCGGATGCGGTGTTCGCTGACGCACAGGTCCGCTCGGGCGGCCGCAGCGTGCCGCTGGCGCAGGCGGCCGGCGAGAAGGGCCTCGTGGCCGAGGACACGATCGAGTTCGGCGATCTCGACAAGAAGTACCGGCAGTCGACCTTCGGCGCGCACTTCGTCGAAGTCGCCGTGGACGCTGCAACGGGAGAGACGCGCGTGCGACGCATGCTCGCCGTCTGCGCCGCCGGCCGCATCCTGAACCCCAAGACCGCGCGCAGCCAGGTCATCGGCGCGATGACCATGGGCGTCGGCGCGGCACTGACGGAAGAGCTCGTGATCGACAAGCGCGTCGGCTTCTTCGTCAACCACGATCTGGCCGGCTATGAAGTGCCGGTTCACGCCGACATTCCCCATCAGGAGGCGATCTTCCTCGATGAGACCGATCCGATCTCGTCGCCGATGAAGGCCAAGGGCGTCGCCGAACTCGGCATCTGCGGGGTGGCCGCGGCCATTGCGAACGCGATCTACAACGCGACCGGCGTGCGGGTGCGCGACTACCCGGTCACGCTGGACAAGCTGCTCGCCAAGATGCCTTCGCTCGCGAGCTGACGACCTGCAAGAAACACCCTCATGAAATCCGTGGCAATGACCGCCATCTCCCTTTCCATGGCCGCATCCGCGCTGGCGCAGGACACCGGCCTGCAGATCGCGCGCAATGGCTCGCAAGCTTCAGCCAGGGGGCCGGCCGACTATTTCACCGGCACAGTCCGGGTCGACCCGCTGTTCCCCAAGCCCAGGGAACCCTCGCGTGCGACGGGCTCGTACGTGACCTTCGAGCCCGGCGCACGCACGGCCTGGCACACGCACCCGATCGGACAGACGCTGATCGTCACGGCCGGCACGGGCTGTGTGCAGCGCTGGGGCGACCCGGTGCAGGAGATCCGGCCGGGCGACGTGGTCTGGATCCCGCCGGGCCAGAAGCACTGGCATGGCGCGTCGCCGACCACGGCCATGACGCACATCGCCATCACGGAGCAATTGGATGGCAAGGCCGTCGACTGGCTGGAGAAGGTCAGCGACACGCAGTACGGGAGCCGGCCCTGAGCGATCACCAAAGAAGAGAAGCCATGAAGAAATCAGTTGCAGGTTCCCTGGCCGGCGTCGCCGTGGCGTTGGCGGGGGCGGTGTCCACGCCCGCCCAGGCACAAGCGACCCCGCCGGCTCCGGCCGCGCGCGGTGCCACCCCGGCCCAGCAGATGTTCGGCGACATCTCGCCCAAGTTCGCGGAGCTCACGGACAACGTGCTGTTCGGCGACGTGTGGGCGCGTCCGGGCCTTTCGCCGCGGGACCGCAGCCTGGTGACCGTCAGCGCGCTGATCGCGATGAACCGTCCCGACCAGCTTCGCCCTCACCTCGTCAGGGCGCGCGACAACGGCGTCACGCAGGAAGAGCTGATCGAATCCATCACGCACCTGGCCTTCTATGCCGGCTGGCCGAGCGCGGTGACCGCCATTTCGGTGGCCAAGGAAGTGTTCCAGAAGAAGTGAAAGCCATCTCTCCAGTCCGCACCACCTACGACAAGGGCATGGTGCTCACCATCATCCGCCAGCTACCTGGTGATCGCGCTGCCTGAGCCTTCTAGGCTGTCACGAAGGTGAGCCGCGCCTCGTGCGCCAGCTCATCGCGAACGATGTCTCGGGCATCGTCGTCTGCGAACTGGAAGAGTGCATCCGGGATCTCGTCTTCATCGAGCGCGAAGAGGATCTCGATGGCCTCTTGCTGGGCTTCCGAGAAGGTGCCGACCTGGGTCAAGCGGTTGAACTTCGCAGCGGTCTCCTGAGGCGCCAGCTGGCGCAACTCGAGCAGCTCGAGCACGAGCGTCATCTGCGATGGGGTGAGGGGCTTGGGAGCGACAGAAGGCTTCATGGCGTCTGATCCTTTTCGGTGGAGCTCGGGACTGTTCCTTTGCTGTGGAATCAGTCTCTTCGTCGATCCTTAAGCGTCGCTGAAAAGTCCCCCGGGATGGCCTTTCCCGATGGCCGAAACCTGGCCTGCGCGTGAGGAAAGTCTCGCGCCATCGCGTTGATCGCGGTCGTCTGGTGCAGCCGGAGAGAAGCGCGTAGCATGCCGACCGGCTTTCCGATCTCGCGTTCTTTCCAGCTTCTTCCATCGTTGTTCATGAGGTGAGTCATGGCGCAAGAAGAGTTCGATCCGAAATTGAATGGTTCGGTATTACGTCGCAAGCTTCTTCGCGGCGTGGGCGCCGCGGTAGGCGCCGCGATGGTCGCCCCGCGCTGGGCACACGCGCAAGCTGCACCGGTTGCACCGCCGAGCACCATCACGCAGCCGCCACGCGACTTCAGCCGGCGAGGGGCCCCGACCACCTACTTCACCGACCCCGACGTGCTCACGATCGACCCGGCCTTCGATGGCCTGCGCCAGCCCAATGCCCCGATCCAGCGGCTGTGGACCGGCGCGTTGTGGGCCGAAGGACCGGCATGGAATTCGGTCGGCCGTTTTCTGGTCTGGAGCGACATTCCGAACAACCGCCAGCTGCGCTGGAGCGAGGACGACGGACACGTCAGCGTGTTCCGCACGCCTTCCAACAACAGCAACGGCAACACCTTCGACTACCAGGGAAGGCAGCTGTCCTGCGAGCACCTCACGCGGCGCGTCGTGCGCTACGAGCTCGACGGTTCGGTGACCGTTCTCGCCTCGACCTTCAACGCCAAGCGACTCAACTCGCCCAACGATGTTGTCCCTCACCCCGATGGCAGCTACTGGTTCACCGATCCGCCGTATGGCGCCCAGCTCTACGAGGGCACGGTCGATGCCCCGGGCGGACCCGCGAACAAATCCGGGCGGCTGAACCCGAAGCTCGGTCAGCCGCCGGAGATCGGCGCGTACAAGCGCGAATTGCCGACCGCGGTCTACCGCCTGGACAAGAGCGGAACGCTCACTCAAGTGGCCGGTGAAGATCTCGTGCCTGACCCGAACGGTCTCTGCTTCTCGCCCGATTTCAAGAAGCTCTACGTCGTCAGCACCGGGCAGGGACCGGGTGACACCATCGCCGGCGGCAAGGGCGACATGTATGTGTTCGACGTCGGGACGGACAACAAGCTCGGCAACGGCAAGCTGTTCAGCAGCTTCATGGTCGACGGCGTGAAGTGCGGGCCCGACGGTGTCCGCACCGACGTGGACGGCAACCTGTGGTGCTCCAGCAATGCGGGCCGCAGCGTGGGCTACAGCGGCGTCACCGTCTGGACGCCGCAAGGACGGCTCATCGGGCGCATCCGGCTGCCCGAGGTCTGCGGCAACGTCTGCTTCGGCGGCCCCAAGCGCAACCGCCTGTTCATGGCGGCCAGCCAGTCGCTGTATGCCGTCTACACGGCCACGCAGGGTTCGGCGCCGGGCTAGAGGGACAAGGCGCCAACGCGCGAGCCGCTTCATCCTGCGACAGCGACGTCAAGGTGGAACGCCCGTCGCACGCCCAGTCCGCCAGCCCGCTCCACAGGTCGTGACCGTCCGCTTCTCGGACGGGCGCAGGACCGCACTGAAGTCACTGAACGACCAAAAGCGGAAGTCAAACAAAGGTGCGCATAGCGGCCGTTCGCACGTGGGTCCGAGGCCAATTTTGCCAATCGGACTTTTCAGAACGAGACGAGCAATGTCGCGACACCCCATGCGACCAAGAGGGCCCCTGCGCCGCGGCCTATCCAGTCGCCGCCCGGGCTGAGCTTTTCGACCAGCACGAACAGAGCGATGCCCGCGATCCAGGCGAGGTTCATGACGCCACCAATGAAGAGCAACAACATCAGCAACCAGCAGCAACCCACACAGACCGCGCCGTGACGCAAGCCCATCCTGAACGCGCCGCCCGCGCCAGGGCGCCAATGCGTCATGATGAAGTCCAGAGGCGAGCGGCAATACCGAAGGCAGGCGTGCTTCAACGGCGTCCATTGGTAAAGACCGGCGCCGATCAGCACTGCGCCCGAGAGCGCTATGCTGGTTGTCTGCATCATCGGCGACAGCATGGCGACTTTCTCCAGCCCAAACTGAAGGGCTGCCGCTGCCAAGCTGAACGCAGCCCAAACAGCGATGTACCCGATGGCGAAGATGCCTGAAGCAGTCGCGCATTCGCCTCGTTCGCTGCGGCGCTGTGCGATGGTGGCATAGAGCAGGATCATCGGCGCGGCGCTCGGCAACATCATTGCCGCCATCATCACAGCCCACATGACGAGGACGATGATCGCATGGCCGAATGTCCATGGCCCTGAACTCATGGGCATCAGCATTTCGCCCATCTCTTGCATCATCCCGGCGCCGGTCAGCAAATAAGTCCACGACAAGACGACAACGAACAACAGGCAGGAAATGACGAGGAGGCGGTCACGCCGCAGCGCCCCCTGGATCAGTGAGCCGCCATTCACTTGGGCGCCTCCAACGGTCTCTTCACCTCTGCGCAGGCGGAGCCCTCGCTACGCTGCCACACCTTCCGGTGTCTGCACGACGTGGGCAAGTGTGCTGTGTCCACCCTGCGTCTCGAACTTGATGGCCCCGGTGCTGCGGATGTTGGAAGAAGCCACCTCGCCCTCGAGGTTCTCGAACCCCTCCGGACACACGATTTGGACTCGGTGGGGGGCACCGGTCACCGGGTTCTTGATAGGTTCCACCTCGGTTTCGAGCACGCCGGGGATGACGAGGCGTGCGGTCCGGGCGGACTTGTCAAACTGGAACGTGATGGGAGCGAAGATGGGGTCATGCATCTTGGTCACGATGAGGCTGCAGATCTGAAAAAGCGTCCCTTCGGCCGAGTTCTTTCCCGACATGATGTTGAACAGCGCCTCGCGCTGCTCCGCGGTGGCGCGTTCCTCAATGATGGGTTGCAGCTGGCCATTCCCTTCATGCAGCGGGCCGGGGAATGAGACGACCGCGAAGAAGCACAGTCCATCCAGCGTCGTGCTGTCGAAATGTCCCTTCGTGATGCGCATACCCAAGAAGCCCTTGCAGTAGCCCTGTGTCGGCTTCGCGTTGAAATCGCAGGGGCAGCCGTATGCGCAGGTGCAGTTCTTGAGCCATTCGCCTTCGAGGCGCCAATTCGCTTGTGCCATGATCTTGTCTCCTGTCAAAGGTTGCGACGATCGCGGCGGGCGTCCCCTTACCATCCTGCCCCTTCCCGCTCTCGGCCCGCGTGAAAGCGAGACCTCCAGCTCCACGCTGGCAGCAGATCGGCGCGCCGCGCACGTTGCATACGGCCAGTTGACTATCTGCCGATTGCAGGCGGAGCGCAACACCTGTTCGAGGCATCAATAGCTATCTCGCCAGTTCCCCGAGGACCGCTTCGACGTCGAAAATGTGCCGCTCAGGTCGGGTTCGGGTCGAAAGCGGGGTTGGCAGGCCGCTTTGGGGCGCCAGCACTGACCGGCTGCTCTGGCCGATTGTTGCCCGCCGCGTGGTCAGTGCGCTCGCGGCACCCACGAGGAAGAGCGCGCCGCCAACAAGCATGTTGGTCCAGACCTTGAACAGAAAAGCGCCTGCATGCGCGCCGCTCGCAACAGCGAGATATGAGACCGGCGACTTCGGCTGGCCGCGCTCGAGCGCTTCGGTCCTCTCTGACCTCGTTGATTCCTGGCCGCGCTCTCATGAGGACGCGGCCGGAACAAGTGACTTGCGATAGAAAATCCGCTCGTACCCACCCTCGGTTCTGCGGTCGTACTCGACGTAGCCGATCTTCGGGTAGAGGATCTGGTTCTCGGTCATCCTGGCGTTGGTGCGCAGGTAGACGGCCTCGAAACCGCGGCGCAGCGCCTCGCTCTCGGCAAAGCGCAAGAGCGCCCGTCCGACTCCCGTGCCCTGACACGCCGGGGCCACAGCCACGGTGTCGACATAGAAGCCATCCTCCGTCTCGTACTGCACGAGCACCCCCGCCACTTGGCCGCTGCGCACCGCGACCCACACCTTGTCTGCACCAATGAGCGCAGGATAGTCGGCCAGCATGGGCGCCGGCGCCTTGCCCATGCGCTCGATGTACAGCTCGAAAGCGGCATTGACGCACGCCGCGGCCGCGACAGCATCATCAAGGCCGGCGGCGCGAACAAGGATCTCTGATGCCGGAACCGGCGCTCCGGCAGCGCCGCGCAACAACGCCATCGAATAGCTGTCGAAGTACTCGCCGTCGACCCGGAAAGCGCGGCGCAGGAGCCCTTCGACTTCGAAACCGAGCCGTTCGTACAGGGCCTTGGCGTTCGTGTTGTCGACGCGCACCGTGAGTTCGATGCGCGTCATTCCCTTGGCCCATGCCGCCGCGATGGTTGCCTGCATCAGCTTCGCGCCGATGCCCAGATGCCGCGCGGATGGAATCAGGCCGATGCCGAGAATGCCCACATGCGACCGGGCCTGGCCATGGCTCGGCAGCACGTCGCACCAGCCGGTCACCTGTCCGTCGAGCAAGGCGACCATCTGGCAGCCGTCGTCGGCGATGATGGAGCGGTAGAAGTCGAAGGCTTGCTCCACAGGAGGCGCCTGCGTGAATGCAAGAAATCGCTTCTCGCGCGCCACCGTGTCGAGCGCGACACGCAGCCCCGCGAAATGCGCTTCGGAAACGGGTTCGATCGACAGGTTCATGTCTCAGCCTAGCAGCGCCAGAGATCGCGCTCATCTCACGATACATGGCCTGCGCCTGAAAGCCATCGGCTGACACACGGGCGTTGTCAACGCGTCAAGAGGCCGTCACAGCCGGTCATCAGACTCCGGTTGTCTAGACGACTTCGAGACCGACGATGGAAACCGAGCCGGACGCGCTTTCGGGTGTCAGATATGAGAATAATTCTCATTCTGTCGCCTACAATCGACCGGTCTCAATCTCTCTTTCCTGATGTCGTCGCCGGGATCTGCGCCCGTCGGCTTGCGTTCCCATGCACAAGTTTTTCGCCTCGATGCCGCTCGCGCTGGCGGCGCAGCTGGCCTGCGCGCAGGCCGCCCCCTCTCCCTCGAATACCGGCGACGAACTCCGCGCCGTGACCGTGCAGTCCGACCGCACCAGCGGCTTCGTCGCCAACACCGTCGAAGCCGGCACCTTCCGCGGCGCCAGCATCATGGACGTGCCGGCCACGGTCAACACGGTGACGCGCGAAGTCATCGAGCTGCAGGGCGCGGCCAGCATCTACGACGTGCTGCGCAACACGGCCGGCGTCACGCGCCAGCAGAACGGCGGCGACACCTTCGACCAGCTCGTGATCCGCGGAATCGCGGTGGAGAACCGCACCAACTACCGGCTCAACGGCTCGCTCGCGATTCCCAACGTGTCGGAGATCCCGATGGAGAACAAGGAGCGTGTCGAAGTTCTGAAGGGCGCGTCGGCGCTCTACTACGGCTTCACCTCGCCGGCCGGCGTCGTCAACTTCGTGACCAAGCGCGCCGGCAGCACGCCGGTCGCGACGCTCGGCATGACTTTCGACAACCACGGCACGGCGCAGGGCTTCGTCGACGTGGGCCGCCAGTTCGGCGACCAGAACCAGTACGGCCTGCGCATCAACGCGGCCGGCGGACAGCTGGGCTCGCCGATCGAGGGCGTCGACGGCAACCGCAAGTTCCTGTCGGCGGCATTCGACTGGCGCGTCAACAACCGCCTGACGCTGAAGGCCGATCTCGAGCACTACCGCAAGAGCATCACCGAGCAGGCCGGCATCACGCGCCTGGCGGCCGTCAACGGCGTGATCGCGCTGCCGGCCCTGCCCGACCCGCGCAAGCTGATCGGTCCGCCTTGGGCCACCTTCGAAGCCGAAGTCACGAACACCCAGCTGCGCGCCGACTACTCGCTCAGCGACAACTGGGCCCTGATGGTGGAAGCCGGGCATTCCGAGGCCGAGCGCGACCGGCGGCTCGCGATGTTCGGCAACTACAACGTGCGCACCGGCGCCGGCCGCATCACCGGCAACGTGCAGCACCTGGAGCAAAGCTCCGACCTGCTGCGCAGCGAGCTGTTCGGCACCTTCGCGACCGGCGGCGTGCAGCACGAGCTCACGCTGGGCGTCGCGCGCAGCGACAAGACCCAGGACCCGATCTTCCAGCGCAACTACGGCGGCGCCACCACCGCGCAGAACCTGTACTTCCCGCGCGCCATCGGCTTCCTGCCGCTGACCGCGCTGCCTACACAGCCGACCACCGGCGCGCAGGACAGCACGGAGCTGGGCCTGTACGCGCTCGACCGCATCACTTTCTCGCCGGAATGGCAGCTGGCGGCGGGCGTGCGGCACACGCGCTTCGAGAGCACGCAGTTCGCCAGTTCGACGCTGCCGCGGATCGACTACGACGTGAAGAAGACCACGCCGCTGGCCGCGCTGAGCTACAAGTTCACGCCCGATCTCGTGACCTACGTTTCGTATGCGGAAGGCGTCGAGGAAGGCGAGGTCGCACCCACGGGCACCGCCAACCAGAACAACCGCATGCCGCCGGGCGTGAGCAAGCAGAAGGAGCTCGGCCTGCGCTGGCTGACCGGCACGGGCACGCTGCTGTCGGCGGCGCTGTTCGACATCGAGCGGCCCGGCGCCTACACCAACAGCGCCAACACCTTCGTCGCCGACGGCCGCCAGAACTACCGCGGCATCGAGCTCTCGGCGCAGGGACGCCTGACGCGCCAGCTGGCCTGGCAGCTGTCGGCGCAAGCCCTCGACGCCGAGTTCCGCGACGTCAACGCCCAGTACAACGGCAAGATGCCCGAGAACACGGCCAAGCACACGGCGAGCGCCTTCCTCTCCTACGACATCGCGGCGGTGCCGGGGCTCTCGGTCAACGGCGGCGCCTACTACACGGGCCGGCGCCCGATCGACGACCTGAACCAGGGCTTCATCGGCGGCTACACGATCTTCGCCCTCGGCACGCGCTACGTCACGCAGCTCTTTGGCAAGCGGACGCTGTGGCAGCTCAACGTCGACAACGTCGGCGACAAGCGCTACTGGGCGGCCGCCGGCACACGGCTGGCGGTGGGCGCGCCGCGCAGCGTCAAGGCGACGCTCAAGATCGATCTCTAAAGAAGACGACGGCTTCTGCGATGGCTCTTCTTCGGCGCATCTGGGTCCAGATTCACTGGTTCATCGGCATCACGGCCGGGACGGTGCTGGCCGTCATCGGCTTGAGCGGCGCCGTGCTTTCGTTCCGCGCCGAGATCGTCGACCTGCTCAATCCGGCGCTGCACCGCGTGCCGGCCGCAGCCGATGCCAGGGCGCTGGCGCCGGCCGCCCTGCTCGACCAACTCCAGGCCGCAGAGCCCGGCCGCCGCGTCCTGACGCTGACGCTTTACGCCGAGCCGGGCCGGCCGGCGCGCGTGAACTTCGCCCCCCCGCCCGGCGAACGCCGCGGCGAAACGCGCCTGGTCGATCCCTTCAGCGCGGCCTTGCTGCCCGAGCCGCGCGGCGATGCCTTCTTCGAGTTCGCCGAAAGCCTGCATCGCTGGCTCTTGATGCCGCGCGACACCGGCAAGCCGGTCACCGGCACGCTGGCCGCAGCGCTGCTGGTGCTCGCACTGTCGGGCCTGTACCTGCGCTGGCCGCGTCGGCCGCTCGCGTGGCGCAGCTGGCTGCGGATCGACTTCGCGCAAAGCGGCCGTATTTTCCTGTGGAACCTGCATGCCGTGGCCGGGACGATCGCGCTCCTGGCCTATCTGGTGTCCGGCCTCACGGGCATCTACTGGGCCTTCGATGGGGTGCGCTCGCTGGTCGACGACGCGGCAGGCGTTGGGCGCGCCGCGCGGACGCAGCGGATGCAGGGCGGCGCCGCCAATGCCGCCGCCCCCGTCCGGCTCGACCTCCAGCGCGTGTGGCTGTCCTTCCAGCAAACGACCGGCGGCGACTGGAGCCAGGTCACGCTGCGCCTGCCGGCGCGCAATGCCTCGCAAGTCGAGGCGACCTACCTGCGCGCCGCGCCCGAGCACGAGCGCGCGCGCAACCGGCTCTACCTGCACGCCGCCACCGGCGAGGCGAGCCAGCACGAACGCTATGCCGACAAGCCGCTGGCCGGACGTCTCGTGAACAGCATCTATCCGCTGCACATGGGCACCTACTGGGGCCTGCCGGGCCGCATCCTGATGATGCTCGCCAGCCTGGGCCTGGTGCTGTTCGCGATCACCGGCTGGATGCTGTACCTCGGCCGCCGTCGCACAAGCCAAGCGGTGCGCGCCGAGCGTGCGCGGCTCGGCCGCGGCCGAAGCGGCGCGGCGCAGGGCGCGGAGCAGGTGCTGATCGCCTTCGCCACGCAGACGGGCCATGCCGAGCGCGTCGCCCTGCAGACCGCGGCCGCGCTGCAGTCGGCGGGCGTCGGCACCGTGGTCAAGACCCTGGCCGAGCTGAGCGTCGATGCGCTGCTGCACTTCCGCAAGGTGCTGTGGGTCGTCAGCACCTTCGGCGACGGCGATCCGCCCGACAGCGCACGCGCCTTCGCGCGCAAGTTCGCGCAGCAGGCGGGCTCGCAGCTGCGGCACGTGCACTACGGCGTGCTGGCACTCGGCGACTGGCACTACGCCGCCTTCTGCGGCTTCGGCCGGAAGCTCGATCACGACCTGCGCAGCCAGGGGGCGCAGGCGCTGTTTCCGATGGTCGAGGTCGACAACGGCAATCCCGAAGCCATCGGGCGCTGGCAGCGGTCGATCGCCGAGGCCTTCGATGTGCGGGGTCCTGCGTGGCCCTCGCATCCGGCCTCTTCTGCCGAGCGTCCCTTCGAAGCCTGGCGGCTCGTGCGCCGCAGCCTGCAGAACGATGGCAGCCAGGGCGATCCGCTGTTCGAGATCGAGCTGCATCGTGCCGGCGCGCCAGCGTGGGCGCCGGGCGCGCTGGTCGAGGTGCTGCCGCCTCATCCGAACGGCACTGCCGATGCCCGTCCTCCTCTTGCGCCGCTGGCGCCGCGCAGCTATTCGGTGGCCTCGATCGCTGCCGACGGCTGCGTGCAACTGCTGGTGCGGCAGGCGCGCCACGACAACGGCCTGGGCGTCGCATCCGGCTGGCTGACCGCCGGCGCGCCGCTCGATGCCGACATCGAGATGCGGCTGGTCGCCAACCCCGGCTTCGCGCTCGCAGACGAGAACCTGCCCTGCATCTTCATCGGCAACGGCTCCGGCTTCGCGGGCCTGCGTTCGCACCTGCGCGAGCGGGTGCGGCGCGGCCACGGGCGCAACTGGCTGGTGTACGGCGAACGCCAGTCCGCGCACGACGCCTTCTGCGCCGCGGAGGTCGCGCAGTGGCAGGCGCTCGGCATGCTGGCGCGCGCCGACCTCGTCTACTCGCGCGACCAGCCCGAGCGCAGGTACGTGCAGGACCGCCTGCGCGAAGCGGCGGACGAACTGCGGCGCTGGATCGCCGATGGCGCGCTCGTCTACGTGTGCGGCAGCCTCGAAGGCATGGCGCCCGGCGTGGACGCGGTTCTCGGGGAAGTGCTGGGAACGGCCGGGTTCGACGAGCTGATCGCGCAAGGCCGCTATCGGCGCGACGTGTATTGAGCCCCTTCAGGCCGGATCCATGCCATGGCGGCGCTTTGATTCGGCGCTGTCCGCCGAGATCATGAAATCGAGCAGCGCGCGCACGGCGGCGGGCTGCGCGGAGCCGATGCCCGGAGCGGCCGAAAAGATCGTGATGATCTGAATCTCCGGTGGCAAGGGGCCGATCAATCGGATCCTTTCGATGCCGATCAGCTCGCTCATTTGCTGGAATCCCAGCGCGGCCTCGCCGCGCGCGATCAGCGAACCGACCGGCACGCCAGGCGGCGCCTGCACCAGTCGGCTCCGGATCTCGCCGGCAATGCCCCAGCGCTCGAACAATGCCATCAATGCGACGCCGCTCGGGCCGGTGGAATAAGCGATGCTCGCGGCGCCCTGCACAGCGCTGCGTAGCGCATCTCCCGTGGAGATGTCGGGTCGCTCGGCGCTCGCGTGCACCGCCACGCCGACGCCCGAGCGGGCCAAGTCGACCTTGCCGGCCGCGTCGACCTTGCCTGCGGCGACCAGCTTGTCGATGGCGTCGGAGGCAAGCGCCACCACGTCGAAGGGCTCGCCCGCGGACACGCGCCGTACGGCTTCGACACCGCCGACCGGCAGGAAGGAGACCGGCACCCCGGTGAGCCGTGAATACATCGCTGCCAGCTCGTCCAGCAGAGCTCGCGTTGCCATCGAGCAGATGCCTCGGATCGAAGTCGTCATGGTGATGGGTGCCAACGAGCCGGCAGGCGAGAGAACATGTCAATCCGGCTTGATGCCGGCCTCGCGAATGAGCTTCCCGTAGCGAACGGCGTCGCTCTTGAGCAGCTTGTCGAAACGCTCGGTCGCACCGGGCAAGGGAACACCGCCGGCCGCGGCGAGCTGGTCGCGTACTTCCGGCGACTCGAGCGCCTTCTGCACGGCTTCATGCAATTTCGTCAGCACCGGCTTGGGAAGGCCTGCCGGTGCCACGAAGCCGTACCAAACGCTGGCTTCGAATCCTGGATAGCCCGACTCGGCGACCGTCGGCACGCCGGGCAGCACCGCTGCGCGCTCGGGACTCATCAGTGCCAGCACGCGCAGCTTGCCGGCCTTCGCCAGCGGCGAGGCTTCGAGCGCATTGACCGCGACCACGTCCACATGCCCGCCGATCACATCGGTGATAGCCGGTGCGCCGCCCTTGTAAGGCACGTGGCGCAGCGATACGCCGGCGGTGTGCTGGAACAGCTCCATGGCCAGGTGCGGCGTGGAACCGTTGCCCGGCGTGGCGACGCTGAGGGTACCGGGCTTGGCCTTGGCAGCGCTCACCAGCTGCTGCAGGGTCCTCCACTCCGAGTCCTCGCGCACCGCAGCCACCACCGGCACCCGCGCGACCAAGGACACCGGCGTCACGTCGCGCTCCAGGTCGTAGGGCGCCGGCTGGAACAGCGTGGGGTTCACGGCCAGTGCGTTGGCTGCCAGCATCAGGGTGTAGCCATCGGGCGGGCTGGCGATGAGCGCCTTGACCGCGATGTTGGTGCCGGCGCCCGGCTTGTTCTCGACGATGATGGGCTGGCCGAGAATGGTGGCCATGCGCTGGCCGACCGAGCGCGCGATCAGGTCGACCGCGCCGCCGGCGCTGTAACCGACGATGATCTTGATGGGCTTGGTCGGGTAGGCATCGGCGGCGCCGGCACCGAATGGCGCGCCGATCGCCAGCAGGCCGGCCAGGGCGAGCAGGTGGCGGCGGGAAAGCATCTTCATGACCTGTTCCAGGTTTGGGGCGCCGCGTCCTTGCCGGCCACCGAATACAGTGCGCTAGGCGCGTTGCGGGTTTGCTGGAACGCTTCCAGCGATTGGCCGCGCATGGCGGCGTAGATGTGAAGGTTGGAAACGCCGAGCACGGCGCCGAGCTTCTCGAGCATGAAGAAGATGACGCCGTAGTGGATCAATCCGCGCCAGTCGCGCTGGCGTACGAGTTCGCGCTCTTGCAGGGTCAGCTCGGCCGCTTCGAACGCGCCCTCTTCGTCAGCCAGGAAGCGGGCGCGATGCTCGGGGCGCGTCATGCCGTGCAGGAACTTGTTGAGACGCAAGGCGCGCACGCTGGTCTCCAGCGTGAACGGATAGGTGCCCTCCAGCGCTTCCACGCCGACCAATTGCTCATCGATGCGGCGACGATGCCGCTTCGCCTCGCCGGCGACCGGCGGGCTCGCCAGGTTCTCGTAGATCGCGGTGGCGATGCCGGTCATCGAAGGCAGGTAGTAGCTCTGGTGCGTCTTGCGGACGTTGGACGAAAGGGCGCCCCGCATGACCAGCCACATGATGACTTCCGCACCTTCAAGTCCGCCCAGGGTCGCCAGCTCCGCCTGGGTCATCTCGGTGAGCCGGACCGGGTCGTTCTCGATCAGGTCGAGGAACTGCGCATCCCAGGCTGTGTTGTTGAAGCCGGCGCGCTCACCGTGCACCTGATGCGAAAGGCCGCCCGTTGCAACGATGGCCACCTTCAGGTCTTCCGGATAGCTTTCGATCGCGCGCCGCAATGCCTGCCCCAGGCGCCAGCAGCGCCGCGCCGATGGCGCGGGCGACTGCAGCACGCCGACCTGCAGCGGCACGACCGGTGTCGGCCATGCCGGCTCGTGGGGGCACAGCAGCGAAAGCGGCGAGAACACGCCATGGTCCAGCGGCCGGTCCTGGAAGAAGGACATGTCGAACTCGTCGGCCACCAGCGAGCGGCCGATGTGCCGCGCCATCGCCGGGTGGCCGGCCAGAGCAGGCAGATCGCGCGCGCCGCCACCCTCGTCCGCCACCTCGTGCCGCTCGCCAACGCCGAGTGCGAAGGCCGAATAGTGGTCGAAGAAGAAGGAGCTGACGTGGTCGTTGTAGATGACGAACAGCACGTCGGGTTGGCGCTCTTCCAGCCAGCGTTGCACGGGCTCGAAGGCCTCGAAGATGGGTGCCCAGACCGGGTCCTGCTGCTTGCTCTTGTCGAGAGCGAAGCCGATGGTGGGCGTATGCGAGCAGGCGACGGCGCCGATGATGCGAGCCATGTGTCTGCGCTCAGTCGATGTAGCGCAGGCCGGCCTTGGCCAGCGGCTCGCGCATGGCGTACATGTCCAGGCCGAGCTCGCCGGCGGCGAAACGCGCGCGCTTGTTGACCTCGTTGGACTCGCGGGCTTCGGCCGCGTCGGCCACCTGCTGCGCGCGCGAAGCCGGCACCACCACCACGCCGTCGATGTCGGCCACCACCACGTCGCCCGGATGCACCAGGGCGCCGGCACACACCACCGGCACGTTGACCGAGCCCAGCGTCGCCTTGATCGTGCCCTTCGCATGGATGGCGCGGCTGAACACGGGGAAGTTCATCCCTGTGAGATCGCGCACGTCGCGCACGCCGCCGTCGATCACCAGGCCCTTGCAGCCACGCGCCTTGAAGGAGGTAGCCAGCAGATCGCCGAAGAAGCCGTCGGTGCTGTCGCTGGTGCAGGCCGCGACCACCACGTCGCCGGGCTGGATCTGCTCTGCCGCGACATGCAGCATCCAGTTGTCGCCGGGCTGCAGCAGTACGGTGACGGCCGGACCGCACAAGCGCGCGTCGGGATAGATGGGGCGGATGCGCGGTTGCATCAGGCCGAGGCGGCCGAGCGCCTCGTGCACGGTCGAGACGCCGAAGCGTGAGAGCTTTTCGACAGCGGCCGGGTCGGCGCGCGTGACGCTGCGGTGGACGACGCCGAGTTGATGGAGTGTGGTCATGGTCAAAGGCTCTTGGCTTTGAGGGCGCGGTCGAGGCGCGGATACACCCGGCGCGCGTTGGCTTCGTAGATCTGGTGGCGCGCCGCGTCGTCGAGCATGGGCGTGGCGTCGATGTAGCGCCGCGTGTCGTCGTAGGGAAAACCGGTCTCCGGATCGATGCCGCGCACCGCGCCGATCATTTCGCTGGCGAACAGGATGTTGTCGACCGGGATCACGCGCGTCAGCAGATCGATGCCCGGCTGGTGGTAGACGCAGGTGTCGAAGAAGATGTTGTTCAGCAGGTGGTCCTTCAGCAGCGGCTTCTTCATTTCCTGCGCCAGGCCGCGGAACCGGCCCCAGTGGTAGGGCACCGCGCCGCCGCCGTGCGGGATCACGAAGCGCAGCGTCGGGAAGTCCTCGAAGAGGTCCGACGTCAGGCACTGCATGAAGGCCGTGGTATCGGCGTTCAGGTAGTGCGCACCGGTGGTATGGAAGCAGGCATTGCAGCTCGTGCTCACATGCACCATCGCCGGGATGTCGTGCTCCACCATCTTTTCGTAGAGCGGGTACCAGTGGCGGTCGGACAGTGGGGGGCTGGTCCAGTGGCCACCCGAAGGGTCGGGGTTGAGGTTGAGGCCGACGAAGCCGTACTCCTTCACGCAGCGCTCCAGCTCCGGGATGCAGGTGCGCGGATCGACCCCCGGCGACTGCGGCAGCATGGCCGCGCCGATGAAGTGATCAGGGAACAACTGGCTGACGCGAAAGCACAGCTCGTTGCATAGGGCCGCCCAAGCGGAAGAAATCTCGAAGTCGCCGATGTGGTGCGCCATGAAGCTCGCCCGCGGGCTGAAGATCGTCAGATCGCTGCCGCGCTCCTTCATGAGGCGCAACTGATTGCCCTCGATCGACTCGCGCAACTCGTCGTCGCTGATCTTCAAATCCGAGGCGCGGGGCTTCAGCGCGGAATCCCTGATGCCCGCGATCTGCTGATTGCGCCAGTTCTCCAGTGCCTTGGGAGCAGTGGTGTAGTGGCCATGGCAGTCGATGATCATTTGCAATCCAGTCGGTTGATGACGTCATTGCGCCAAGTGTGGTTGCCGGCGCCGCGGCGTGGCGTGAATTCGGCTTGCCTTGCCATCAGACTTCTTTATCTGCTAGGGTTTACACTGAGATTCATCAACTCCTTTGGAGAGAGAAGATTTGCCGGTGAAGCCCGACCATCAGAGACACAAAGTTATCGACAGGGCACACAGCGGCGCGCTCGGCATCAACCTGCGGCACCTGCGCGCGTTCTCGGCCGTGGCCGCGGCCGGCAGCATCGCCGGGGCCGCGGACGAGCTGTACCGCGTGGCCTCGGGCGTCACGCGCTCCATCTCTGAACTCGAAGGCGGGCTGGGCAGGCCGCTGTTCGATCGACGCCCGCGCGGAATGGCGCTGAATTCGTACGGCGAGCTGGTGCTGGTGCGTGCGCACCGCATCGAGCGCGAGTTCGAAGACGCACGAGCCCGGCTCGTCGCACGCGGCGGCATCGGCGCGTCTGCCGACCTCCACCCGCTGTTCACGTCGATACTGAACGGCCGTCGTCTCGCGGTGGTCGCGAGTCTCGTCGAGAAGCGCAACATGCCTGCGGTCGCGCGCGAGTTCGGGATCACGCAGCCGGCCATCAGCAGCGCGCTGAAGGACCTTGAAGGCGGGCTCGGTGTCGCGCTCTTCGATCGCAAGACGCGCGGGCTGTCGCCGACGCCGGCGGGCGAGATCGTCGCGTTCCACTTCAAGCGGGTGCTTGCGGAACTGCGCCACATCGGCCCGGACATCGCCGCCAGCGAAGGAACGCTGCAGGGGAGCGTGAATGTCGGCGCGCTTCCGCTCGGCCGTACGCAGATCCTGCCGCTCGCGATCGCTTCGCTGGTCGTGCGTCACGCGGGACTGCACGTTGCGACGGTTGAGAGCCCATACGACGCGTTGGCAGCATCGCTGCGCAGCGGCGACATCGACTTCATCCTCGGCGCACTGCGCAGCGCCGACGAGGCGAAGGACCTGAAGCAGGAAGCGCTGTTCGAGGATCGCATTTCGGTGATCGCACGCGCCGGCCATCCGCTCGCACGCGCCGCGCGCATCGACTTCGATGCGTTGCGCCAGGCGAGATGGGCGCTCTCGCGGCACGGCTCGCCGTCGCGCGAGTTGCTCGAGCGCTTCTTCTCGGAGGCGCGGCAGGCGCCGCCGATGCCTGCCGTCGAGACCGGCGATCTCGCGGTGCTGCGCGGCTTGCTGCTGGAAAGCGACATGCTGACCGCGATCTCGGCGCACCAGCTGCGTTACGAGATTCGCGACCGCAGCCTGGTCGTACTGAACTTCCCCCTTGACCGGACGCGCCGCGAGATCGGTCTCACGCAGCGTCTGGGCGCATTCCCCTCGCCGGGCGCGCGAGCGTTGATGCAAGAGATCAGAGCGGTGGTGGCTCGATCCCCCGATTTCCGCGCTCGGCGTTGATCCGACGCCATGCTCAGCTCGGTTCGTCGGCGTGCGGCCTGCCGAGAACAAGGATGTTGGCCGCCTGCATCAGTGCGGTCTCATATCGCTGGCACTCTTCGGCGATGGCTTCGTCCGTCCAATCCCTGAAACCTTTCTTCGCCTTGACGCCGAAGCGCCCGCGCGTCATCAGATCCGTCAGCGTCTTTCGGGGGGCGCTGTCGTTGCAGAGCGACGGATAGATGACGGTCGCCGCCGCGTGCTGGGTATCGAAGCCCGCGAACTCCTTGAGCAACATCGGGCCGGCAGCTGCATAGCGGAATCCGAATCCAAACCGAACAGCGACATCGACGTCCTCGGCCGTCGCAGCCCCTCGTCGATGACGGCAAAAGCCTCCCGCATCAGCGCGTGCTGGATGCGGTTGGCGAGGAAGCCTGGAACGTCGCGATTCACGCGCACCGGCGCTCTTCCCAGCGAGCGGAACACCTGGTGGAGCGCATCCAATGTCGATGCTTCAGTGCGTTCGCCTTTGGCGATTTCCACCAAGGGGACCAGATGCGCGGGCTGAAAGAAATGGGTGTTCGCCATGCGCTCTGCGGTTTTCAGGCCCGCACAGATGTCGGTGATGCGCATGCTGGAGCTATTCGACCCCATTGGAACGCCCGCAGGAGCCAGCCTGTCCAGGGTCGAAAAAATCGACTTCTTGATCTCCATATTCTCCGTGACCGACTCCAGCACGATATGGACGTTGGCCCATGAGATGTCTTCGATCCGGGAGTGAAATACCAGTGACCCGGACTCTTGCTCCGAGCCCAGCTGCTGGACAGACTTCGCGATGCGCTCCTGCGCACCCACCCACTTCGAGGGACTGTGCCCCACGAGCTGCACCGACCATCCGCCGGCCAGGAAGATGGCCGCAATATCGCAGCCCATGATTCCGCACCCGATCACCACCGCGCTTCGATCATTCATGCTCACACCTTGATTCTTCGTTGGCCGGATCACGTTCTAGAGCGCATCGCGCGCGGCGACGATCATGTCCAGCTCCACGGCCGCATTCTTCGGCAGGGCGTAGACGCCGACGGAGGTGCGGGTGTGCACGCCGGCCTCGCCGAAGACACGGTGCATCAGATCCGAGGCTGCATCGGCCACCTCGCTTTGCTGCGTGAAGTCGGCGGTGCATTGCACAAGCACGCCGATGCGCAGGATCTTCTCGATCGCATCGAGCGAGCCGAGGGTCTGGCGCAGGATGGCGAGGGCGCGCAGCGCGCAGATCTGCGCAGCCTTCCGCGCCTCATCGAGCGAGACCTGTTCTCCGACGCGGCCGGTCACCATCACCGTGCTGCCGACCCGCGGCACCTGGCCGCTGATGTAGACCGTGCGGCCATCACGCACGGCGGACACGTAGTGGCCGCCGATGCGGATCTCACCGTCGAAGCCATGCCCCAGTTCGGCCGCGATCTGATCGGCAATCTGGCTGCGGGTCAGTGTTGTCATGGAACCTCTCGCTTGAACGGGGTTCCATCCTCGTCGCGCAGTGCGGGGAAGAACAGATACAGAACGTGCGAAGTCGATGCGCAACAGGTGGATGTTCGGTCGTGCGACCGACTTGATCAGTGCGCGCAGGCGGTGGCCACGACCGAACCCCGTCGCTTACCGCTGCGCAGCCCCGGTAACGGCGCCCGGCTCCCTCCTCCCATCGTCCGCAAGCCGCAGCCCGCGGCGCTCCACGCTCGAAGCGATCTGCGCCACCGACCGGCGTCCCAGTCGCGTCATGACAAACAGCTTCCGGGGCGATACGCGCGTCACGTCGCGGACTGTGTTCAGGTCGTGGCGCCGCAGCACGTTGGAGGCTCGCAAGGAAAGGCCGAGGATCGCGATGTCGGCGTCGAGAAGGGTTTCGCTGGACGGTTCTGCTTGTGGCATGGGCGGGCGGGTGGCAACGGATGCCGCTTGACAGTGCACATGCCGTGCCTGCGCTCGTGCACCCTCCTTTCCCGGAGGCTCGCGAAGGCATGGCCGCACCGTGTTGGAAATGCGGACAAATCAACTGCCTGAAACATCGACAACTGTCTGCTGAATGAGCAGGGTTGTCCCTGAGGCATGCGCGTGCGACCTCACCCCATGTGAACCGCGTCACATGCCACGCGTGCGCTGCTTACTCGTGCCGAAGGAGGCGAATCCCCAAAATTAGCGGCCATGGCGAACCCGATTGCGACACGGGTTCCGATCGACGAAAGGCCCACATTGTGCGCAGTTCCTCCTTCATCCGGTTCGCCTTCGCCGCACTCGCGACATTCGCCATCCTGCAGCCGGGCGCGGCCTTCGCCGAAGAGCGCACCTACCTGAGCAAGGCCGAGATCGAGGCCAGCCTGCTCGGCAAGACGGTGGTGTCGAAGAACATCGCGAGCGGAAAGCTTTCCCAGTGGGAATTCCGCGCAGACGGAACGGTGGAAGCCGTGGGCGGGCTCGGCCGGGTCGTGGGCACCTGGAGCATCCGTGACGACGGGCAGACTTGCGTGAAGGTGCTGGGCCGCACCGGATGCCGCTACTGGTTCCGCCAGGGCGGCGCCTACGCCAACGCGGACACCAACCAGGCCGATGCCCCGGTCGTGGCCGAGGTGCGCTATCTTTGATGCGCTTCGCCTGTGCCGGGTTGAGGCCAGCTTCAAGAAGGACCTTGCGTATGTCGCGAGCATCCATGCAGAAAGTACTGATCGCTGTTCTTGCGCTTGGCTTTTCAGTTCTCGTTGGATGCACCCGACATGCTCGCGAGCAAGCTTCAAAAGCAGAAGTCGGATTCATAGAGGCGACTTCCGACATCAAGCTCAGGCGGATGGTCGTTCACACTGCAAGGCCGAAAGGCGTCGTGCTTTTTCTGCATGGCTTTCCGGAGACTCTCCATGCCTGGAAGGATATTTCCCTGGTGCTCGGCAAGGACTACGAAGTCCATGCTTTCGACTGGCCGGGCTACGGTCTTTCATCAAGACTGCCGGCGGGCAAGTTCTCTTACGCGCCGCAAGACTATGCGCGTGTGCTGAAGGCATACATCGACAAGGCAGGCATCGATAGATCCAGGCTGGTCATCTACGCCACGGACATCGGTGCCCTGCCGGCGCTTCTTCTCGCCTTGGAAGAGCCGGGTATCGCGAGGACGATCATCGTGGGCGACTTTGCGCCATTCGACAGGCCTCAGTACATGCACGAGAACCTGCAGGGCCTCAAGTCGAAGCCATCGTCCGATTTGATTCATGCCTCGATGAACAGGAATCGCGACGAGATACTGGAGAACGCTTTCAGAAGAGGCTTGCCAAAGAATGAGCAGTTCGACCTGTCCCCGGAACTCAAGGACGACATGCTGCGCGGATGGAGTCAAGACGGCCTCACCTCGGCGGATGCCTTCTATCACTACTACTCACACTTCACCAGGGATCAGAAGTATTTCGAGTCCCATCTGGCGAGGCTCAAGACGCCCGTCAAGGTCATCTGGGGTGAGAAGGATTTCTATATCAACAAGGAGATGGGCGTCGAGTTCGCCAAGAAGGCCAATATCGAATTCACTCTTCTCCCCCATCTCGGGCACTATCCGCATCTCCAAGATCCAAAACAAACAATCGCAGAAATTCAGGCCTCCTTCAGCAGCAGGTGAGAAAAGCTCTGAATGTCGCTTCGACCCGGCCCACGCGAGGCCGCGCTCAGCGCGACGAGCAGACGCTGACGACCACCTTGCAAGGCTCTGTCGGCAGATGGCTGTCGCATTGCCCGGCGGCCGCCTTGCCCGCAGCGGCCGCCGTGGAAGCGGTGGCCGTGCCCCATTCCCCGTAGTTTCCCGTCGCGAGAGCGCCGCAGGAGCGATCGAAGTACGCGCGGACCGCACAAGGGCCCGAGCGGCCCGCCGCGCGATCGCACTGGGCGCGTGCCGCAAGCTCCGCAGCGCCGCGGGATGGGTGGTTGATCGAGTAGCCGTACCACCCGTGCACGGACGCGATCGCGCCCCAGCTCGGGCCTTGGCCGGGGTTGGCATGGGCCGGAGCGACGGCGATGTCTGTCAGGCCGCAGCACAACGGCAGCGCAAGCGCTCCGAGCATGCGGGCTACGCGTGATGGAAGGCTCATGGAGCAGCGGACCGCTAGCTCCCCGCGGGTTCGTGGCATGCGACGCAGAGCTTGTTGCCATCCGGGTCGCGGAAGTAGGCGCCGTAGTAGTGCGGGTGGTACTGTTCTCTGAGCCCGGGCGGTCCTTCGCAGCTTCCGCCATGTTCCAGCGCTGCCTGATGTGCAGTGTGGACCTTGGCCCGGTCGGCGGCAGCGAAGGCAATCATTTGACCGTTTCCGGCCTCATGCGGCTGGCCGTCGTAGGGTTTGCAGATCACGAAGAACGGCCGCGCGCGCCCGGCGCTGTGCCAGCCCGCCCATGGCTTCTCGCGCTCGCAGAACCGAAGCTCGATGCCGAGGCTGTCCATGACGGCGCTGTAGAAGGTCAACGCGCGCTCGAAATCGGTCACGCTCACAAAGACATGTGAAAACACAGAGGCTCCTGCGGCACGGGTGATGAGAAATGGGAGCTGCATTCTGACGTAGCGGCATGTCGCGGCGCCGATGGTTCTTCGGCCTGCTCGCGATCTCGATCGTGTTCGACACCTTGCTGAAGGGGCACCAGTACTTCGCCGGCTTCGACCTCGAGTACCCGCTGCACATCGGGGGCTACCTCGTGCTGGCGGGGGGTCGCGGCCTATACGGCGAACCGGCGTTTCCACGCGGGGCTCGCGGCGGCGAATCTGGTCTACCAGCTGTCGTGGATCCTGCGCAGCTTGGACGTTCTCAGCTAGGGCCCGCCCGGGACATCGCCTCGGCCTCCTGCACGATCCAGGCTTCGAAGGCCTGCACGCGCTCGGGCAGCGGCGCTTCGCTGCGGCAGGCCAGGTAGTAGGCGCCCGGCGTTTCCACCTGCAGCGCAAACGGCGCCACCAGGCGGCCCGATGCCAGGTCGTCGCGCACGAAGGCGTGCAGCGCGACCATCACGCCCAGCTGGTCCGCTGCCGCCTGGTAGGCCAGCGCGGCGTTCTCGAACTTGAGGCCGCTGTTGCCGTCGATCTGCGGCGCGCCCGCGGCCGCCAGCCAGGCCGGCCAGTCCTTGGGCCGGTTCATCGAACACAAGAGCACGTGGCGCGCGAGGTCGGCCGGCCGCGCCAGTGGTGGCCCGCGCTGCAGCAGGCCCGGCGCGCAGACCGGCAGCAGTGTCTCGCCGAACAGGCGCCGCACGCCCGGCCCCGCGGGCGGGCTCGGCTCGGAATGGATGCTCACGTCCACCTCCTCGCGCGCGAAGTCGGCGCGCTGGTGCGAGGTGGTGATCTGCACGTCGATGCGCGGGTGCAGCGCATGGAAGCGCGCGAGCCGCGGCACCAGCCAGCGGATCGCGAAGGTGGGCGGCAGCTTGATGCGCAGGCAGCGCTCGTCGGGGCTGGCCTGCAACTGGCGCGTGCCGTAGTCGATCTGGTCCAGCGCCGCGCGCACGGTGCCGAAGTAGGCCTGCCCCGGCGGCGTGAGCGCGATGCCATGACGGCCGCGCTCGAAGAGTTGCACCTTGAGCCAGCCTTCCAGCGTCGCGACATGCCGGCTCACCGCGCCCTGGGTGACGCACAGCTCCTGGGCCGCGCGCGTGAAATTGCCGCAGCGGGCCGCGGCTTCGAAGGCGCGCAGGGCATTGAGCGGGGGCAGACGTCGTGACATGGAAGTTGAGGTTGAGGCATGAGCTTTGATCATGCCCCGCATGCCTTAATTGTGATTGCTGCGCCGGGCTGCGGCAAATAGCATGGCCTCCACTACAAAGACAGGAGACCACGCGATGATGAAGAAAGCGCATGTCTGCATGATGGCGGCCCTGCTCGCCGCCGCAGGACTCGCGGCAGCCCAGCAAGGAGCCGCCGGCTACCCGAACCAGCCGATCAAGCTGATGGTGCCCTGGCCCGCGGGCGGCGGCGTCGACACCACCGCGCGCATGATCTCGGAGCCGATCGCGCAGAAGCTGGGCCAGCCGATCGTGATCGACAACCGCGGCGGCGCGGGCGGCAACATCGGTACCGAGCTCGCGGCGCGCATGAAGCCCGACGGCTACAACCTGCTGATGGGCTCGATCAGTCCCAACGCGGTCAACATCCATCTCTATTCGAAGCTGGGCTTCGACCCGATCAAGGACTTCGCGCCGATCGTCTACGTCTCGAACGTGCCCAACATCCTCGTCGTGCCGGCCTCCTCGCCGGCCAAGACGGCCAAGGAGCTGATCGAGGTGGCGCGCGCCAATCCGGGCAAGCTCAACTACGGCTCCGGCGGCGTCGGCTCCTCGCAGCACCTGGCGGCGGTGCAGTTCATGAGCGCCGCCAAGATCAACATCGTGCACGTGCCCTACAAGGGCACCGCGCCGGCCGAGGCCGACCTGGTGGCGGGCCACATCTCGCTGATGCTCGACACCACCACCTGCCTGCCCTTCATCGCCAGCGGCAAGATGCGCGCGCTCGCGGTGGCCTCGAAAAAGCGCAATCCCGCGCTGCCCGACGTGCCCACTTTCGACGAAGTGGGTCTGCCCGGCGTCTATGCCTCCTCGTGGTACGGGCTGATGGCGCCGGCGGGCACGCCGCGGCCCGTCATCGACAAGCTCAATGCCGAGGCCAACCAGGTGCTGCAGTCGGTCGACATGAAGCGGCGCATGGCCGAGTTCGGCGCCGAGATCGGCGGCGGCACGCCCGAGGAGTTCGGCCAGTTCATCGTCTCCGAGATCAAGCGCTACGAGTCGATCGTGCGCTTGTCAGGCGCCAAGCTCGATTGATCCAGAACCGATGACATCGAACACGCCCCCACGCACCCTCCTCGACAAGATCTGGGCCGAGCACGTCGTGATGCAGCGCGACGACGGCCAGAGCCTGCTCTATGTCGACCGCCACCTGCTGCAGGACGGCTCGGCGCCGGCCTTCGAGATGCTGCGGCAGAAGGGTCTGAAGGTCCGCGCGCCGGAGCGCGCCTTCGCCACGCCCGACCACTACGTGCCCACCGACGCGCGCGCGCTCGGCCGCATCGCCGACCCCGAGAAGCGCGCGATGGCGCAGGCGCTCGAGGACGATTGCGCCGCCGCCGGCATCCGCTTCTTCGGCCTCGACGACGAGCGCCAGGGCATCGTGCACGTGGTCGGCCCCGAGCAGGGCTTGAGTCTGCCGGGCATGCTGATCGTCTGCGGCGACAGCCATACCTCCACGCACGGCTCGCTCGGCGCATTGGCCTTCGGCATCGGCGCTTCGGAAGTGGCGCACGTGCTCGCCACGCAGACGCTGTGGCAGCGCAAGCCGCGCACGCTGCGTGTCAGCGTCGAGGGCCGTCTAGTCGCGGGCGTGACGGCCAAGGACATCATCCTCGCCGTCATCGGCCGCCTCGGCACCGCCGGCGCCACCGGCCACGTGATCGAGTACGCGGGCGAGGCGATCCGCGCCCTCTCGATGGAAGCGCGCATGACGGTGTGCAACATGTCGATCGAAGCCGGCGCGCGCGCCGGCATGATCGCGCCCGACGACACCACCTTCGCCTGGCTGGCCGGCCGGCCCCACGCGCCGCAGGGCGCCGCCTGGGACCAGGCCGTGGCGCGCTGGCGCACGCTGCCCGGCGATGCCGATGCGCGCTTCGACCGCGAGCTCTCGCTGCATGCGGACGACATCGCGCCCATGGTCACCTGGGGCACCAGCCCCGAGGACGTGCTGCCCATCTCGGGCCGCGTGCCCGACCCCGCGAACGCGGCCGGCGCCGAGAAACGCGAGGCCATGCGCCGCGCCCTCGCCTACATGGGCCTCGAGGCCGGCCAGGCCTTGACCGACATCGCGGTGCAGCGCGTGTTCATCGGCTCCTGCACCAACGGCCGCATCGAAGACCTGCGCAGCGCCGCCGCCGTGGCGCGCGGGCGCCATGTGGCCGAGGGCGTCGAGGCCTGGGTGGTGCCCGGCTCGGGGCTGGTCAAGCGCCAGGCCGAGGCCGAGGGGCTGGATGCGGTGTTCCGCGCGGCCGGCTTCCAGTGGCGCTACGCGGGCTGCTCGATGTGCCTGGGCACCAACGGCGACCAGGTCGCGCCGGGCCAGCGCTGCGCCTCCACCTCCAACCGCAATTTCGTCGGCCGCCAGGGGCCGGGTGCACGTACGCACCTGATGAGCCCGGCCATGGCTGCCGCCGCTGCCGTGACCGGCCGGCTCGCCGACGTGCGCGGCCTGATGCAGAAGGAGCATTGAGCATGGAAGCCTTCAACCGGCTCGATGCCGTGGCCGCGCCGCTCGCGCGCATCAACATCGACACCGACCAGATCGTGCCGGCGCTCTATCTGCAAAAGCCGCGCTCGGCGAACTTCGGCGACTTCCTGTTCCGCGACGTGCGGCGCGATGCAGAGGGCGCGCTGCGCGCCGACTTCCCGCTCAACAACCCCGCCTATGCCGAAGCGCGCATCCTCGTGGCCGGCCGCAATTTCGGCTGCGGCTCCTCGCGCGAGCATGCGGTGTGGGCGCTCGTCGACGGCGGCTTCCGCGCCGTGATCGCGCCCAGCTTCGGCGACATCTTTTTTTCCAACGCGCTCAAGAACGGGCTGCTGCCGGTGCGCCTGGCCGAAGACCTCGTCGACGGTCTGCTCGCCACCCTGAAAGCCAGGCCCGGCGCGCGGCTTTGCATCGATCTCGCGGCGCAAAGCGTGACGGCGCCGGACGGCAGCCGCGCTTCGTTCGAGATCGATCCCTTCGCGCTCCACTGCCTGCTCGAAGGCCTCGACGAGCTCGACTACACGCTGACGCAGTCCGCGCGCATCGAGGCTTTCGAGCGCGCTCGCGCGGGCGCCTGACCCTCCCTCCTCTCAACGAAAGAAGTGTCCCCAAGATGAAGATCGCAGTGATGGCCGGCGACGGCATTGGTCCCGAGGTGACGGCCCAGGCCGTCAAGGTGTTGAAGGCCGTGCTCGGCCCGACCCAGGCGGTGGAACTGGTGGAGGCGCCCATCGGCCAGGCCGGCATCGACAGCGCCGGCGACCCGCTGCCCGCCGCCACCAGCGAGATCGCGCGCCGTGCCGACGCCATCCTGTTCGGCTCCGCCGGGATGCCCGGCGACGAGGCCATTCCCTTTGCCATGCGGCCGGGCGCAAGCCTGCTGCGGCTACGCAAGGAACTCGGCCTGTTCGCCAACTTCCGTCCCGCTTTTCTCTTCCCCGAACTGATCGGCGCCTCGACGCTCAAGCCGGAGATCGTCGAAGGCCTGGACCTGATGATCCTGCGCGAGCTCACCGGCGACGTCTATTTCGGCGAGCCGCGCGGCAGCGGCACCAACGCCCGGGGCGAACGCGAGGCCTTCAACACCATGCGCTATTCGGAGCCCGAGATCGAGCGCATCGCGCACGTCGCCTTCCGCACCGCGCGGGCGAGGCGGCGCAAGCTGTGCTCGGTCGACAAGGCCAACGTGCTCGAAGTGATGCAGCTCTGGCGCGAGGTCGTCGCGCGCGTGGGCGCCGAGTATCCCGACGTCGAGCTCACGCACCTGTTCGTCGACGCGGCCGCGATGCAGCTCATGCGCGCGCCCAAACAGTTCGACGTGATCGTCACCGGCAACATCTTCGGCGACATCCTCTCGGACGCGGCCGCCATGCTTACCGGCTCCATCGGCATGCTGCCCTCGGCCTCGATGGCGGCCGGCAGCAAGGGCCTCTACGAACCGGTGCACGGCACCGCGCCCGACATCGCCGGCAAGGACCTCGCGAACCCGCTCGCGTCCATCCTCTCGATGGCGATGCTGCTGCGCTATTCCTTCGGCCTCGCCGAGCAGGCCGAGCGCGTCGAGCGCGCGGTGCGCGCGGTGCTGGCCGAAGGCCTGCGCACGGGCGACATCTTCCAGCCGGGCTGCCGGCGCGTCGGCACGCGCGAGATGGGCGAGGCCGTGGTGGCGGCGCTTCGGCGCGCGGCCGGCTGACTACGGCAGCTTCGCCTTCAACTGCCGGTAGGCGTTCGGATCTTCACGCCTGAGCGCGTCGAGTTCTTTCTGCAGCCGCTCGACGCGCGGCTGCCGCGCGCTCTGCTTGATGCGCTCGACCTCGCGCGCCAGCGTCTCGAAGTCGGCGATGCGCTTGTCGGATTTCTCCTTGGGCGGCAGCTTTTCGGCCAGCGCCGAGACCGCGTCCATCAGCCGGCCGATCTGGCGGCCATAACTGTGCTGCTGGAGCACGTCGCGCTCGATGTCGGGTGCCGACGAGTTGTTATGGGTCACGCTGACCAGTGACCAGCCCGAGTTGATCGGCTGGCTCAGCTGCTGCGGCGCGACAGCCGGCCATGGCCACTGCTGCAGGGGCCAGTTCCACCACGAGGAACGCCCCGCGCCGAAGTCCGCGGTGCCGCTGCCATCCGACCTTGCTGCCGTTGCCATACCACCTCCTGCCGAACGCGTGTCGCGCGATGTGGATCGTAGCGCGCCGCCGGCGAGTTGCGCGATGACGACCTTCGGGTGCTCAATGGCTAGCTCGCACGATGACGACTTTCAAAAGAACAAGGAGACCGCCATGGATTGCGATGTCCTGATCGTCGGCGCCGGCCCCACCGGCCTGATGCTCGCCAACCAGCTCGGCCGGCGCGGCGTTCGCACCGTGATCATCGACCGGCACGCCGGGCCCTCGCTGCAGACCCGGGCGCTCGGCGTGCAGGCGCGCACGCTGGAGATCTACGCCCAGCTCGGGATCGCCGAGCGCGCGCTCGAACTCGGCAAGCGTGGCACCGGCGCCAACATGTGGGCCGAAGGGCGGAAGATGGCGCGCGTGCCCCTGGGCGAAGCCGGCGCACGCGTGACCCCGTTCCCGTACATCCTGATCCTCGGCCAGGACGACAACGAACGGATCATGGGCGACCGGTTGAGCGACTGGGGCCTGGCGGTGCACTGGAACACCGAGATGATCGAGCTCGCTCAGGAGCCCGGCCATGTGACGGCGACGCTCCGAGTTGCCGGCGGCACGATCCGCCGCATCGACGCCACCTGGATGGCCGGCTGCGACGGGGCGCGCAGCGCGGTGCGCGAGATGAACCGCATCGGCTTTCCCGGCGCCCCCTACGAACACGTGTTCTTCGTCGCCGACGTGGAGATGACGGGCGGCATGGTCCCCGACGAGGTCAACGTGTATTTGTGGAGGAAAGGCTTCCACCTGCTCTTCCCGATGCGCGGCCAGGACCACTGGCGCATCGTCGGCATCCTGCCGCCCGAGCTGCGCGGCAAGGACGACGCGCGCTTCGAGGACGTGATTCCTTCCTTGCACGCCGAGGCCGGCACCGGGCTGTCCTTCAAGGCGTGTACCTGGTTCTCCACCTACCGCATCCACCACCGCAGCGCGTCGCGGTTCCGGGATCGCCGCTGCTTCCTGCTCGGCGATGCGGCCCATATCCACAGCCCGGTGGGCGCCCAGGGCATGAACACCGGCCTGCAGGATGCCTACAACCTGGCATGGAAGATCGCGCTGGTGGTCGAGGGCAAAGCCGGCGAGACGCTGCTCGACTCCTACGAGGCCGAGCGCCTCCCCGTCGCGCGGCGCCTGCTCGAGACGACCGACCGGGGCTTCAGGGTGGTGGTCTCCGACGCGCCGTTCGCCGGCCTGCTGCGCACGCGGGTGCTGGCCCGGCTCGCCGCCTTCGCGATGGGCCGCGAACGCGTGCAGAAGCTCGCGTTTCGCACCGTCTCGCAGACCGGCATCCACTACCGCGCGGGCCCGCTGTCGGCAGCGCTGGACGCGCTGCCGTCCGATGCGCCGAGCGCCGGCGATCGCTTCCCCTGGCTGTATCTGCGCTTTGCCGCGGACGGGCCGGTCGAGGATTCGTTCGACAAGCTCGCGGACACGCACTTCCATCTGCTCGTGTTCGGACAGGACCTGCCTGCGGGCAGCGCGACGGGCCTCGGCGAGCTGCTGCGGGTGCACGTGATCCCGGCCGATCCGGTCAACGACGCGGAACTGGAGCGCCAGAAGATTGCGCGGCCTTCCTTCTATCTCGTGCGTCCCGACGGCCATGTCGCGCTCTGCGGGCGGCGGCTTGCGCCTGCGGCCGTCGCGCGCTACGCCGAGGAGCGTCTGAAGTTCATGACCTGCGATGGCGGCGAACTGAACTTCGATCGGCCCTGGCGTGCTGCGGGATTTCACCAAGGATTTGTGCCGTCCTGAGCGGCGCATACTGGCGGCAGACCCGAGCCGGCTCCTCCCCGGGGAGCCCCGGGCGGCAGACAGGAGACACGCTTTGCAGCGAACCAACATTGCCAACCCGGCCTATTTCCACAAGGTCGTCGATTGCCAGTACGCCTGTCCGGCGCACACCCCGGTCCCCGAATACATCCGCATGATCGCGCAGCGCCGCTACGGCGACGCCTACATGATCAACTGGGTCTCCAACGTCTTCCCCGGCATCCTGGGGCGCACCTGCGACCGGCCCTGCGAGCCGGCCTGCCGGCGTGGGCGGGTGGAGGAGAGCAACGCCAGCAAGCCCGAGCCGGTGGCGATCTGCCGGCTCAAGCGCGTGGCGGCCGACATGAAGGACGACGTGCGTTCGCGCATGCCGGCGGTGGCGCCCAGGAACGGAAAGCGCATCGCCTGCGTGGGCGCCGGGCCGGCCTCGCTCACCGTCGCGCGCGACCTGGCGCCGCTGGGCTATGAAGTGACGGTGTTCGACAGCGACGCCAAGGCCGGCGGTTTCATGCGCACGCAGATCCCGCACTTTCGCCTGCCCGAGTCGGTGATCGACGAGGAGACGGGCTACATCCTGGACCTGGGCGTGGAGTTCCGCGGCGGCGAGCCCATCGACTCGATGAAGGCCCTGCTGGCGCAGGGGTGGGACGCCATCTTCGTCGGCTGCGGCGCGCCGCGCGGGCGCAACCTCGAACTTCCCGGGCGCCAGGAGGCGGCGGCCGGCATCCACATCGGCATCGACTGGCTGAACTCCGTCTCCTTCGGCCACGTAACAAGCATCGGCCAGCGCGTGATCGTGCTGGGCGGCGGCAACACGGCGATGGACTGCTGCCGCTCGGCCCGCCGCCTGGGCGGCACCGACGTGAAGGTCATCGTGCGCAGCGGCTTCGAAGAGATGAAGGCCTCGCCCTGGGAAAAGGAGGACGCCCAGCACGAAGGCATTCCCATCATCAACTTCCATGTACCGAAGGCCTTCGTCCACGACAACGGCAAGCTGCTGGGCATGCGCTTCGAGATCGTCCGCGCGGAGTACGACGACAAGGGCCGTCGCACGCTGGTGCCCAGCGGCGAGCCGGACGCCTTCTTCGAATGCGACGAGGTGCTGGTGGCGGTGGGGCAGGAAAACGCCTTCCCCTGGATCGAGCGCGACTGCGGCATCGACTTCGACAACCACGGCCTGCCCACGTTGGACAAGAACACCTTCCAGTCCACGGTGCCGCAGGTGTTCTTCGGCGGCGATGCGGCCTTCGGCCCCAAGAACATCATCTGGGCCGTGGCCCATGGGCACGAGGCCGCGGTGTCGATCGACCGGCTGCTGCATGGCCAGCCGGTCACTGTCCGCCCGCCGCCCATGACCAACCTGGTGTCGCAGAAGATGGGCATCCACGAGTGGAGCTACGACAACGACACCTCGAACGACCTGCGCTACAAGGTTCCCTGGGCCAAGGCCGAGAAGGCGCTGGCCAGCATCCGGGTGGAGGTGGAACTGGGCTTCGACGCCGCCACCGCCTTCAAGGAGGCCGAGCGCTGCCTGAACTGCGACGTGCAGACCGTGTTCACCGAGGCCGCCTGCATCGAATGCGATGCCTGCGTGGACATCTGCCCGATGGACTGCATCAGCTTCACCGCCAACGGCGAGGAGAGCGAACTGCGGGCCCGGCTGAAGGCGCCGGCGCTCAACCTGGCGCAGGACCTCTATGTCTCCGGCGGGCTCAAGACAGGCAGGGTGATGGTCAAGGACGAAGACGTCTGCCTGCACTGCGGCCTGTGCGCCGAGCGTTGCCCCACGGGGGCCTGGGACATGCAGAAGTTCCTGCTGAAGATGACGCCCGCAGGGCAGGAGGTGACGGCATGAGCGCCATTCCCGCAGCACGGCCGCCCGAAGGCGGGAAAGCCCCCTCGGGGGGCAGCGAAGCACACGAAGTGGCGAGCGTGGGGGCCATCCCACAAATCGAGGCGGTCAACGATTTCGTCATCAAGTTCGCCAACGTCAACGGCTCGGGTTCGGCCTCGGCCAACGAGCTGTTCGCCAAGGCCATCCTGCGCATGGGCGTGCCGGTGAGCCCGCGCAACATCTTCCCCAGCAACATCCAGGGCCTGCCGACCTGGTACGAGGTGCGCGTGACCGAGCGCGGCCACATGGGGCGGCGCGGCGGCACCGACATGATGGTGGCGATGAACCCGCAGACCTGGGACGCCGACGTGGCCGAGCTGGAGCCCGGCGGCTACCTGTTCTACGACAGCACGCGGGCGCTGCCGCCGTCGAAATTCCGCGACGACATCCGCGTGATCGGCATGCCGCTGACCGAGATCTGCAACGCCGTCTACCACGACCCGCGCCAGCGCCAGCTGTTCAAGAACATCGTCTACGTGGGCGCCCTGGCCATCCTGCTGGGCATCGAGCCGGAGGTGGTCGAGAAGCTGTTCGGCGAGCAGTACAAGGGCAAGGAAAAGCTACTGGCCTCCAATGTCCAGGCGCTGCACCTGGGCTGCGACTTCGCCAGGGAGCATCTGCGCGGCGAGCCCCTCGGGCTGCAGGTGCGGCGCGCCGACCGGGTGGGCAACCGGATCTTCGTGGACGGCAACAGCGCCGCGGCCCTGGGCTGCGTGTATGGCGGCGCCACGGTCGCGGCCTGGTATCCGATCACGCCCTCGTCGTCGGTGGCCGAGGCTTTCCAGAAGTACTGCACCAAATTCCGCGTCGATCCGGCCAACGGCCAGAACCGCTTCGCCATCGTGCAGGCGGAAGACGAGCTCGCTTCGATCGGCATGGTGGTCGGCGCCGGCTGGAACGGCGCACGGGCCTTCACGGCGACCTCGGGGCCGGGCATTTCCCTGATGGCCGAGTTCATCGGCCTGGCCTACTTTGCCGAGATTCCGGTCACCCTCATCAACGTGCAGCGCGGCGGACCTTCCACCGGCATGCCCACGCGCACCCAGCAGGCCGACATCCTGTCCTGCGCCTACGCCTCGCACGGCGACACCAAGCACGTGCTGCTGTTCCCCGAGGATCCGCACGAGTGCTTCGAGCAGGCGGCGGCGGCGCTGGACCTGGCCGACCGGCTGCAGACGCCGGTGTTCCTGATGACGGACCTGGACATCGGCATGAACCAGCGCCTGTGCGCGCCCTTTGCCTGGGACGACAGCCGGGCCTACGACCGCGGCAAGGTCATGAGCGCCGAAGAGCTGGAGGCGGGCCGCGACTTCGGCCGCTACAAGGACGTGGACGGCGACGGCATCCCCTGGCGCACGCTGCCGGGCACGCACCCGACCAAGGGCAGCTTCTTCACCCGCGGCACGACGCGCGACGCCTACGCGCGGTATTCCGAGCGCGGCCCCGACTACATCTACAACATGGAGCGGCTCTTGAAGAAGTTCGCGACCGCGGCCACCCTGGTGCCGCAGCCGATGCTGCGGCTGGCCGCCGAAAAGACGGACCTGGGCGTGATCTATTTCGGCTCGACCAGCCCGGCCATGCAGGAGGCGCTGGAGGAGCTGGCCGAAGGCGGCGTCCAACTCGACGCGCTGCGGCTGCGCGCCTTTCCCTTCCCGGACAGCGTGGCGCAGTTCCTCGCGCGGCACCGCCAAGTGTTCGTGGTCGAGCAGAACCGCGACGGCCAGATGCGCAGCCTGCTGGTCAACGAGCTCGGCATCGATCCGGCCAGGCTGGTCCCCGTGCTGCATTTCGACGGCACACCCATCACGGCGCGTTTTGTGGTCCAGGCGATCAGCGCCCATCTCGCCAAGGAGCCCGAATGACCTACCTCGCCAAGCCCAAGCTGCGCCACCCGACGCTGGCCACCAACAAGGTCGGCTACACGCGGCGCGACTACGAGGGCAAGATCTCCACGCTGTGCGCCGGCTGCGGCCACGACTCGATCTCCGCCGCCATCATCGAGGCCTGCTGGGAGCTGGACATCGAGCCGCATCGGGTGGCCAAGCTCTCGGGCATCGGCTGCAGCTCCAAGACGCCGGACTATTTTCTGGGCGCCTCGCACGGCTTCAACACGGTGCACGGCCGCATGCCCAGCGTGCTGACCGGCGCCAACCTGGCCAACCGCGACCTGCTCTACCTGGGCGTTTCGGGGGACGGCGACTCGGCTTCCATCGGCCTGGGCCAGTTCGCCCACGCCATGCGGCGCGGCGTGCGCATGGCCTACATCGTCGAGAACAACGGGGTCTACGGCCTGACCAAGGGCCAGTTCTCGGCCACCGCCGACCAGGGCTCCAAGAGCAAGAAGGGCGTCGTCAACAGCGACAGCCCGGTGGACCTGGTGGCCATGGCGCTGCAGCTGGGCGCCAGCTACGTGGGGCGCGGCTTTTCGGGCAACAAGGCGCAGCTGGTACCGCTGATCAAGGGCGCGATCAGCCACGGCGGGGCCGCGTTCATCGACGTGATCAGCCCCTGCGTCGCCTTTAACAACCACCCCGGCAGCACCAAGAGCTACGACTACGTGCGCGAACACAACGAGGCGGTGAGCCGCATCGACTTCATCCATGAGCGCCAGGAAATCACCGTGGACATGGCGCCGGGCGAAGTGATGGACGTGCGCCAGCACGACGGCACGCTGCTGCGGCTGCGCAGCCTGCATCCCGACTACAACCCCGGCGACCGCTACGCCGCCATGGCCTACATGCAGCGGCACCAGGAAATGGGCGAAGTGGTGACGGGCCTGCTCTACGTCGATCCGCTGGCCACCGATCTGCATACGGCGCTCAACACCAGCGAGCGGCCGCTCAACACGCTGGGGCCCGCCGAGCTGTGCCCCGGCGTCGGTGCGCTGGAGCGGCTCAACGCCACCTTGCGCTAAGCGAAGGTCCGTCGCAACATAGCGCGTTCCGCAGGAGGGTGCACCATGGATGAACGTACCGTTTTCCAGTCCATCTCGCGCAAGCATGTGACCTGCTTGGGCCCGCAGGCCAGCGTGCGCGAAGCTGCGGGCGTGATGACGCACGCCAACTGCGGCAGCGTGCTCATCATCGAGCCGCCGGAGACCCTGCTGGGTATCCTGACCGAGCGCGACCTGATGACACGGGTGCTGGCCCGGGGGCTCGATCCGGAGCGCACCACGGCGCGCGAGGTCATGACGCCCAACCCGATCTGCGTGCCGCCGGAAACGCTGGTGTCCGACGCCGTCGTGATGATGCTCGAGCGGGGTTTCCGCCACCTGCCGCTGGTGGCGGGGACGAAGATCCTCGGCGTGTTCTCGGTGCGCGATGCGCTGCCGCGGGAAATCGGCGCGGCGCTGAGCCAGGCCGAATTCAACGAGCAGGTGAACGACGTTCTGGGCTAGGAATGCGCTGGGTCGCCGCCGCCCTCCTGCTGTTGCTCGCCGCGCTGCAGGCCGAGGCCGGCACCACCAGCGCGTTCACGCTGAGCCCGCAAAGCTATTCGGGCTCGCGCGAGCGGCAATACAAGGTCTATGTGCCGGACGGCCTCACGGCCCCGGCGCCGATGGTGATGGCGCTGCACGGCTGCCAGCAGACGCATGACGACGTGCTGCGCGACTGGGGCCTGGTGGCGGCCGCCGATCGCTTCCGCTTCATCCTCGTCGCGCCCTTCATCACCAGCTACGACGGGCTGCGCAACACCAACTGCTGGGGCTTCTGGCTCGACCAGCACCGCCACCAGGGCCGCGGCGAGCCCGAAGACCTGCACCAGATCGCGCGGCAGGTCGAATCGCGCTTCGGCATCGACCCGAAGCGGCGCTACGTCACCGGGCTCTCATCGGGCGGCGCCATGGCGGTGGTGCTCTCGGTCACGCACAACGAGTACTTCGCGGCCGCGGCCAGCGCCTCGGGCCTGCCCTATGGCGAGGACGCGGCCTCGGTGTCCTTCTCGGGCTGCCCCGGCAGCGCCACTTTTCATGCCGTGAGCCAGGTGGTGGCCGATATGCAGCGCGAGCGCAATGCGAGCTACCCGATCCCATTGATGGTGTTGCAGAACAACCAGGACTGCACCGTGATCCAGCCCGCCGGCCGCAACATGCGCGATGCGCAGCTGCTGCTCAACGGCGACGCCTTGCACAACAGCCCGCCCGAAGCACAGGCGCGGGAGCGTGCCTGCACCCCGGCCAACGGCTCCGACTACAACTGCCAGCAGGTCTTCTACACCGTCGACGCCCAGCCGGGCAGCCGCTCGCTGGTCGAGACCGTGTTCTACAACGGTCCCACGGTCACGCCCGACCCCGGCGACACCGACCACGGCCACTACTGGATCGGCGGCCAGAACGGCCGCGACGGCCGATGGGCCTTGCAGCGCGGGCCGAGCTACCCCGACATCGTCTGGGACTTCTTCTCGCGCCATGCGGCCGATACCAGCGGGCCGCCACCCCCACCGCCTCCGCCACCGCCGCCGAGCTGCAACACCGTGAGCGCTGCGCCGGGCGCCCACGTCTCGGCGGGCCGCGCGACAGCCGGCGGCCTCTTCAGCCTGCGCGCGATCTCGTCCGGCGACATGCGCGACATCGGCTTCGCCTGGGATTTCTTCTTTACGCGCGTGGACCTGCACCAAGGGGCAGGCGGGCGCTGGTTCGTGCAGCCGCCGGCGGGTTGCTAAGACTCCAGCGGCTTCTCTTCGCGCCCGTCGGGATGCCGCGCAAAACGCGCCGGATCGCGCCCGTGCACCGGCGCCATGTCGGGCCAGGGCCAGCCGCCGAACTGCGTGCGGCGGTAGTCGGCCATGGCTTGCGCGATCTCGGTCTGCGTGTTCATCACGAAGGGGCCGTACTGCGCCACCGGCTCGCCGATCGGGCGGCCCTGCAGCAGCAGGAACTCGCTCGGCTCGTCGCCGTTGATCAGCTCCACCCTGGCGTCGGCGCGCAGCTCGATGGCGGCGTGGTTCTCGATCTTCCGGCCCGCCACGCTGACCGTGCGGCCCTTGAAGAAATACAGGTTGCGCCGCGTGTCCTCGCCGTCCGCGGCAGGCAGCATCCAGCAGGCATGGGGTGCCATGCGGATCGTCCAGATCGCGATGTCCGCATCGGCCTCTGCGGCCCACGAATCGGGCGGCGGCGCCAGCGGCCCGCCGGCGCCCGGCTCGCCGTCCACCGGCGCGACACGGCCCGCGACGACCGCGACCTCGGTCGCATGGCCGTCGGCATCCATCGCGGTGAAGCGCGGGATGTCTTCGGCCCAGAACATCGTGAAATGCGGCTCGACCATCTTGTTGCGCGCCGGCAGGTTGAGCCAGATCTGGAACAGCTCCAGCGGGTTGGGCGCGGAAGCATCGAGCAGCGGGAACATCTCCGAATGCACGACGCCCTTGCCGGCCGTGAGCCACTGCACATCGCCGCCGCCGAAGCGCGCGGTCGCGCCGAGCGAATCGGAATGATCGATCAGCCCCTTGCGCACGATGGTCACCGTCTCGAAGCCGCGGTGCGGATGCCCCGGGAAGCCCGGCACGGGGTTGCCGTGGTACATGCTCCAGCCGTCCTTGCGGCTGAAGTCCTGGCCCAGGTCGCGCCCGGCCAGCGAGGCATCGGGCCCCATCTGGGCATTGGCCTTGGGATAGGCGTCGTCGTGGTAGGCGCAGAACAGGAAGGGGTCGATGGTCTCCCAGGGGAAGCCGAGGGCCTTGATCTGGACGATGGGGCTGGTGGTGACAGTGGCGGTGGCGGTCATGGCGTGCGTGCTTTCTTGCGAGGCGCTCATTCTGTTCGATGCGAGAGGAGCGATCCCTCACATGTGGGGGTGGCGCCCTGTTCCTGAAGTGCGGCCGGTGGAACGCAGTCGCACCATCTGCGGAACAACAGAAGGGGAAAATCCCGGCTGTTCGTTGGATGGACGCCACGCCGATCCGTTCACAATTCGCGCGGCGGAGCCATCGATCCCCACAAACAACAACGACGTGCATGAACACCGAACAGCAACTGCAGCACAGCTATTTCGAGATGCGCGAGCGGCCCGCAAAGGGGTCCGCTGCCAGGCAGCATGCCGAAGTGCCGCTGCCGAGCCTGGCCGCCGCCCAGCGCAAGGCGCGCGGCGCGGTGATGGGCTTTGCCGCCCCCTTCCTCGCCGTGATGGGCTACTACGCCCTTGGCATCTGCACCTTCGCGCTGATGGCTGCTTCCAGCGTGCCCGGCGGCGGCGAGGTGTCGCAGCTCGCCTGGTGTGCCACGGAGAGCACCAGCCCCATCGCCCTGGCCGCCGCGCTGGCAGCCGGGCGCTGGTGGGTCTGACAACTGCCGGTTTGCGCCCGGCTCCAAACAGTCGCGCGACGACATCCTGACCCTTGCCGGCGCGTCAGCGAAGCGCGTCTGACGCCGGCTTTCGCCTGATCTCATAGCACCCAGGCCGGCGCCTTGGGCGGCGCTCGCGTGGCCGAGCGCCTGGTTTCATTTCCCGGCCGTTCTTGCCGCCCCTCCAGGGCGCGCGCCACACCCTCCGCAATGTGAAAAATCTCACGAATGCTCGTGGGATCAGCCCTGGCTGCTATCCAAACCATAGCATTTTCGACGCCAAGACACGGTTCTGTAACCGATTGTGTGAACTCCTTCCTTAGAAATTGAATACCTCGGTACTAAAGTCAAAAGTATTCAATTACCGCTTCGGCGGGGGATGGAGGAGGCGATATGAACCGCGTTTTCAGGATCATTTGGAATGCCGCCAAGGGTCTTTGGGCCGTGGCATCGGAGCTGGCAACAGGCGTCGGCAAGTCGGCGGCGACCAGCACCCCGGTTCCCGATTTGCAACTCCAAGCGCCTGAGTTTGCGCGGGCCAAGGGGCTGCAGGCTTGTGTGGCGGTGGCGCTTCTCGCCTTCGCAGGTACCGCGTCGGCGGCGAACTGCGGCAACGACAAGGATGTCGGCAACGCCAAGTGCTCGACACCTGCACCTGCACCTGCACCTGCACCTGCACCTGCACCTGCACCTGCACCTGCACCTGCACCTGCACCTGCACCTGCACCTGCACCTGCACCTGCACCTGCACCTGCACCTGCACCTGCACCT
>NZ_FMZU01000023.1 GCF_900101545.1 Variovorax sp. CF079
GCCAGCACGCTGCTGCGCCGGGTGTGCTTTCACTACACGCCCAAGCACGCAAGTTGGCTCAACATGGCAGAGATCGAGATCGGCATCCTCACGCGCCAATGCCTGAACCGCCGCCTCCCAAGTCAGCAACTTCTGCGACGCGAAGTCGATGCTTGGCAAACAGATCGAAACGCGCTGCGCCGAACCATCGAGTGGAAGTTCACTCGACAGGATGCAGATCACAAGCTCGGGCGTCATTACGTTTCGAAACTTACGTGTTGATGTACTAGGGGCGCCTTCGGCACTCCGTCAGTGGACGGCAGCGGCCCCAAGCGGACCTGCCAAAGGTCCGCTCTGTGGCTTGGCGAACTTCTGCTCGGGGCTGCGGATTCAACCGGCTGTTCGCGGCCTGGCCGTCGGTGCCTCGTGACCCTTCTCGAGATCCGGAAAATTCAAAGAGGGGCGAAAAAACCGCCCGAAAATTCAAACTGTGTTGCGCAGCGGGTTCAAAGTGACCTGGTAGATCTGCTCCAAGTCCTTGACGCGCGACGCCTCGGGGGTTGCGTCCTCGGCGCCGATCGACAGCCGGGATCAGTACCAGTACCCCAAGATCGCGAAACCGATCGCGGACACGCCGCATCGGGCTTTGCGGGTCACCTCGGTCAGCCGATTCTTGCCGGGATGGCCCTGTCGCCGCGCCGCCCGTTCAGCCGGCAGGCCAATCTGCGGATCCACCTCCGGGTGCAAGCCCGGGGTTTCCGCAGAATACAGGCGCGCGTTGACAATCGCGAGACCTAGGGCCCGCCCCCAATGCCACTGGCTGGCGCATCCCGTCTCGCACCTCGGCCGTTTCGTGCGGCGCCGCTGCGCGGCTTGCTTCGCCGTCTGCCTGGTGGACATTGACCAGCAGCACCGGGATCGGTGAGATGCGCAGTACCTGTTCCGCATCGCTGCCCAGCAGCACACGCCCGACGCCGTGGCGGCCGTGCGTGCCGATCACGATGAGTTCGGCGTTCCAGGCCCTCGCCTGCTCGGCGACGAGTTCCGATACGCGACCCGCAAGCGAGGTAAAGAGCACTGTTTCCGCCTTGATTCCGGCGCGCTGCGCACGCTCCCTCCCCTGCCGGAGAATCTGCTCGCCCGCTGCTTCCATCAGCGGGACCACGTCCGAACTGTAGGCGGCGAAGGTCTCGAAGCCGGTCACATACTTCAGCTCGTCCACGACGTGGACGAGCCTCAGCGTCGCGCCCGTGAGCTTGGCCAGACGAAGGGCCTCATCCAGGCCACGCAGGGAGGTCGGGCTGCCATCGATGGGAACCAGAATGCGTTGGTACATGACTATCCCTCGAGTGGGGCGGTAAGAGTTCGCTATCAGTTTCAGCGCCAGGCGGCCCCTCGACCTTGATGCACGTCAACTCAAGGCCGCGCTCTCGCACGCGCCCGCTCAATGCGCAATCAGGATTGGAAAGGTCATATGCGCGAGGATCTGCTGTGTGACGCCGCCGAGCACCATCTCGCGCAGGCGCGAGTGGCCATAGCCGCCCATCACCATCAGGTCGGCGCCGAGATCGCAGGCCCGCGAAAGCAGCGCGGCGGCGATGTCGATCTCGATCACGTCCTCCTCAGCCGTCGCCTTGATGCCGTGCCTCTGGAGCCACTGGAGCGTTTCGGCAACAAGCAGTCGCGCCGGCTCATGAGGCTCGCCGAGCCTGCGACAGAAAACGAGCTTCACCTGGCGCGCCTTGGCCAGCAGCGGCAACGCAGCGCGCATCGCCACCGCCGACGCGCGGGATCCATCCCACGCGACGAACACGTTCTTCACTTTCGGCTCGGCGCTTCCCGCGTAGGGCACGACCAGCACAGGACGACCGGCCTGCAGCATCACGCGCGGCACGAGGCCGTGCGCCGGCGCGTCCGAGCTCGCCGAGCGATCCTCCTGGCCTAGCACGATCAGGTCGCTCGAGCGACCATGCTGCACGATGGCATCGACTGCCGTCCCATCGGTCAGTCGAATCTCGTGCGACACGGGAATCGGCCCGGACACCCGGACCTTGAAACTTTCGCTGATCGCCTCCGCGCGCCGGCGCAAATGGTCCGCCGATTCGGCAATGAAGTCGGTGACACCCGTTGGGATCGCATCCGCGGGAATGACGCCGTCATACAAACCAGTCGGCACGAGGCCGATCAGGTGGCTGCCGTGCGCCCTGGCGAGCCCGGCCGCGAACGCGACGCGGGCGGAACACCTGTCCGTGTGGTCCAGGTGAACCAGGATGGTCTTGAAGTCCATGGGTCATCCTTTCGAAGATGTTCGCATCCTCGATCACTTCTCGCGCACCCACCTTGACGGCGATCAAAGCGCAGCGCGCCCGAGTCGACGGCTCGAACACTGGAAGCTTGATCCAGCGCAACAACCTGCACGCCACAACGATGGAATATGTCAAGCGTTCGGGGCGAAACAGGAAAGGCGCCCAGGTCGCGCAGCCGACATGGCAACCGAGCACTTCCGTTGTTCGCTCCTTGGCTTCAAGACTGAAGGAGACCCGGCGATGTGCACGAATCTCTTGGGAATGCTCGCTGACACGAAGCTCCCCCTCACCATTGCCGACAAGGCCCTCATTGACCGGTTGCGGATGCTTGACGCCATGGGATACGTCAAGGCATTCATTCCAGCCGTCCACGTCGATTGCGACAACTGCGCGCGTCAGGAACCCGCCATCGCCCTAGAGGTGACGCCACGCGGTCGAAAGGCGTTGAGCGACGAGCAGAGCCTAGAGGCCGCGCAGGTGCAGCGGCCGGCACAGATGCTGCCGCAGGGGGAGCCTTCGCGCGGCGCCCATCTAGCTTGGTGGCACGGCGGCAGGAGACTTCGATCTGGCACTTGAGCGGAGAAAGACGCAATGGCCGGCGGCTGCATCGCGCTTGTCCCTTGATCGAGCGCAAAGCGCTTCCAGCACTCGAGATCGATACTAATTACGCATCAAGCAGCGGAGACAGCATGACCAAAGTTCTCGTCGTCAGCTATTCCTATACGGGCACTTCCCGCCGGGTGGCGCAACTTCTGCGCGATCAGCAAGGCTGGGAGGTGGCCGAGATCGCGGAGGTCCGGCCGCGCAGCGGCGCGTTCGGGAACTTGCGCTGTCTTCTCGATTCCCTGTTCCGACGCTGTCCGGAGATTCGGTATGGCGGCCCGCCGCCCAGGCACTTCGACACGGTGGTGCTGGTGTCCCCCATCTGGGGACAGCAACTTGCCGGACCCATGCGCAGCTTCGTCACGAGGCGGCGCGATCACCTGCCCGATGTGGCCGTGGTGTCAGTCATGGGCGGCAGCGGTGCGCCCAACGCCGTTGCCGAGATCGGCCGCATCATCGGTCGCGCTCCCATCCTGAGCACCGCGCTCACCATGCAAGAGGTCAACGACGGCAGCTGCGCGGATCGCCTGCAGAGGTTCGGCACGGCGGTATGGCACGCCAGTGTGCAACGCAGAGGACACACAGCCGGTCATGCGGACGATCAACATGTCACCTCAGGCGCTCCGATGGGCGCGATCGAACCCGGTCCAACATCCCCAACTCCTCGAGATATTCCATGTACGGCTTCACCGTCGCGCTGAGCCACACGCCCTTCGACGAGGCCGTGGCCAAGGTCATTGATGCGCTCAGGGGTGAAGGCTTCGGCGTCCTTAGCGACATCGACATGCAGCGCACGATGAAGGACAAGCTCGACATCAACACGCGTCCGTATCGCATCCTTGGCGCCTGCCACCCGCGGCTCGCGCACCGGGCCTTGCAAGCCGAACCCGACATCGGTCTGCTGCTGCCGTGCAATGTGGTGGTGCGCGAAGGGGGACCTGAACGTGTGATCGTCGGTTTTCTGAATCCGCAGACCATGGTCGGACTGACGAGCGCCAAGGAGATCCAGGCGATCGCCGACGATGCGGAGCAGCGCCTGCGTCGCGCAGGCGCACGCCTGTGCGCCTAGAAAATTGATCTGGCGCAAAGGTCCACACGGGCTACAGGCCAAGAATGGTTTGCCCGCCCGCATGGCCGGTGGCGAGCACCCTCCTGATGCGGCCGGCAAGGAACACCCATGTACCAACACATTCTGGTCCCCCTGGACGGCAGTGCAACTGCAGAGCGTGGCTTGCGCGAAGCGATGCGGCTCGCCGCCGAGCAGAAGGGGAAACTGCGTCTGCTGCATGTCATCGACAACCTTCCGATGCTAATGGACATGGCGGCAGCCTCCAGCTTCGAGACGACGATGCGCGAAGTTCGTGCATATGGCGAGGCGCTGCTGGCCAAGAGCCGCAGGACTGCCACCGAGGCAGGCGTGGAGACCGAGACCGTCTTGCGCGAAGTCATGCAGGGCCGCGTCGCAAATGTCGTGGTGGACGAGGCCGGGAAATCCGGTTGCGACCTGATCGTCATGGGCACGCACGGCCGCCGCGGCTTCAGCCGACTGGCGCTGGGCAGCGACGCCGACCTGGTGGTACGCGGCAGCCCCGTGCCGGTCCTGCTGGTGCGCAACGAGCCGGTCGACGCCTGAGCCGGCGGCCCCGTGCTTCGGATCACCGCCCTTCTTCCCGCCATCGGACTCGCGTGCCTTCTCGGCGCGTGTGCCGCGAGCCTTGGGCCAACGCCTGAGGCAAGCGCCGGGGGCGAAGTCGCCGCACCGGCCGCGCCGGCCGCGCCTGTCTTCTCGTCGCTCGTGGCGAGCCGCAGCGCCACCGTGGTGGACATGAGTACCCTGCGCATCGGGCGCGACGAAGGTCGCGAAGATATCGAGCTGGAATTCGCTCCCGAGAACGATTTCGCCGACCGGCTGGCCTGGCCGCTGCCAGCGAGCGTGCGGCTCAGCGAGGTCCGCGACCTCGCCTCGGGCGTGATTCTCACGAGCGACGGGCTGATTCTCACCTGCGCGCACGTGGTCGCCAACGTCGACGAGGCGCAGGTCCGCCTCGACGACGGCCGCCGCTTCTCGGCCCGCGTGGTCGGTGTCGACAGACGCACCGACGTCGGGCTGCTGAAGATCGACGCAGCCGGCCTGCCCGTCGCCGTCATCGGCGACTCCTCGCACCTGGCGCCGGGCGACTGGGTGGCCGCCATCGGTGCGCCGTTCGGATTCCATAGCAGCGTGACGACGGGCGTGGTCAGCGCCACGAACCGCTTCATCGGCGGCGGCGGCGAGATTCCCTTCATCCAGACCGACGTCGCCATCAATCCCGGCAGTTCAGGCAGCCCCTTGTTCAACGGCCGCGGTGAGGTCGTCGCCATCAACTCGATGATCTACAGCGGCAGCGGCGGCTACATGGGCCTGTCCTTTGCCGTACCGATCAACCTGGCGATGAGGATCGTCACCCAGCTGCGCACGGTCGGCGTGGTTCAGCGCGCGCAACTCGGCGCCGAGTTCCAGGAGATGACGCCCGCGCTGGCGCAGTCTTTCGCGCTGCCCGACGTGGCCGGCGCCCTGGTAGTGCGGGTGGATGCAGACAGCCCCGCCCAGGCGGCCGGCCTGCTCCGAGGCGACATCGTCAGGGCGTTCGACGGTGTCCGGATCTTGCACTTTTCCGAGTTGCTGGAGCAGGTATCGAACCGCCCGGCCGGCGCCCAAACCAGACTGGATGTGTGGCGCCATGGAGCAAAGCGCACGCTCTGGGCCATCCTCGGCCCCCAGCCCCCGATCAGGACTTTCGCGCGCAACGAAGTTGAGCGTGAACGCAGCGGCGGCCTGGGGCTGAGCCTGAGCGAAGTCCCGGCAGCGCTGCGCCTCCAGCTGCGCATTGACGGCGGCCTGCTGGTCCGCGAAGCTACCGGCGCTGCACGCAGCGAAGGCATCCGCTCAGGCGGCCTCATCGTCGCCATCAACGATACCCGGCTCGAGCGCGTCGACGATTTCGCCCGCACGCTGGCGCAGATACCGCCCGGCCAGACGATCGCGCTGCTGGTGATGCGCGACAGAAGGCTGGCCTACGTGCCGGTCCAGCTCCCCGCGCAGCGCCAGCGCAGCCAGCCGTTGCGTTGAGAGACCTCAGGCGGCCCGGCGCCCCAGATCGTGCATCCGCTCCATCCATTGCGCGCGGCGGCCGGCGTCCATCGCTTCGACCGCGCCGATCAGGGTGTCGCGCACCGGCGCGACCCCGACGAAGCCGAGGATGCTGCGCTTCAGTGCCTTGAGGCTATGGGCACGGAAGTACCAGCGATAGAGGCTGGCCGGCATCCCCATCGTGATCACGATTCGCGCGCTGCGGCCGCTCAGCGGCCTGCCGGGCCTGGTCCCCCCGTCGACAAACAACCCGACAGCCGGCCGCATGACTTGCTCCATGAATCCCTTCAGCAAGGCCGGCATGCCACCGAGCCAGAGCGGGAAGAAGAAGACCAGATGCTCGGCACTCTTGATGGCCAGCTGGGAGGCCATCAGGCTCTGCGGCAGCGTGCCCTTGTCCCAGTCGCTCTTGCTGCGCAACAGCGGAAAGTCGAGCTGGCCGACATCGATCGTCTCGACCACATGCCCCGCGCTGCGAGCCCCTTGCGCATACGCCTCGCTCAGGGCATGGCATAGATGGGGGGTGGAGCCATCGGGATGGCCCTGAATGATGAGGATGCGCTTCGCCATGTGCAAGGCCTGACGCGGCCGGCTCAGTTCGAGGCCGGCCTGTTGCGGCTCCTGTTTGCCGCTGGCACCAGCACGCCCACCGTATTGGATGTGGGCTTGAATCCATAGAAGCTGTCGTTCAGGTGCCGCGTGACCTCAAGCACATCCTGTTCGCTCCAATCGAGCGCCGCCACCGCTTGCCAGCGCCGCACCTGCAGCTTGAGGCTATTCCAGTCGGTGGCCAGCTTCCTGTCGCGCCAGTGCACCTGCGTGGTGTGGCAGGCAATGCAGTGGGTCGCGTAGAGCAACTCGCCGCGCGATTGAGCGCTTGCCGTGGGCGCGCAGGCCAGCGCGCTGGCCAGCACGCATGCTGCCAGCAGCGCCGATGCGGGGCTTCCCATTCCCGTCACGGCATTCCGCTCAATGCGCCTCCGACAACTGGTCCAGGATGGCCGGGTTCTCCAGCGTGGAGATGTCCTGGGTGATGGCCTCGCCCTTCGCCACCGAACGCAGCAGGCGGCGCATGATCTTGCCGCTGCGCGTCTTCGGCAGGTTGTCGGCGAAGCGGATGTCCTTGGGCTTGGCGATCGGGCCGATCTCCTTGCCGACCCAGTTGCGCAATTCGATGGCCAGCTTCCTCGCCTCTTCGCCCGTCGGCCTCGGGCGCTTGAGCACGATGAAAGCACAGATGGCCTCGCCGCTCGTGTCGTCCGGCCGGCCAACCACCGCCGCTTCGGCAACGAGATCGGTGCACGACACCAGCGCAGACTCGATTTCCATCGTGCCCATGCGATGGCCGCTGACGTTCAGCACGTCGTCGATGCGACCTCCGATCGTGAAGTAGCCCGTTTCCGGATCGCGCGCCGCGCCGTCGCCCGCGAGATAGTAGCCGCGCAGTTCGGGCGGGTAGTAGCTCGATTGGTAGCGGGCATCGTCGCCCCAGATCGTGCGGATCATGCCGGGCCAGGGCTTCTGGATGACCAGGAGGCCGCTCTGCCCGTTGGGCAGGTCGCCGCCGGTCTCGTCGACGATCGCGGCCATGATGCCGGGGAACGGCAGCGTGCAGGAGCCCGGCACCAGCGCCGTGGCGCCCGGCAGCGGGGTGATCATCTGGCCGCCGGTTTCGGTCTGCCACCAGGTGTCGACGATCGGACAGCGGCCGCCCCCCACGTGCTTGTGATACCACTCCCAGGCCGCCGGGTTGATCGGCTCGCCGACCGAGCCGAGGATGCGCAGGCTCGTCAGGTCGTGCCTGTCCGGGTGCACGGCGGCGTTTGCCTCCGCCGCCTTGATCAGCGAACGGATGGCGGTCGGCGCGGTATAGAAAACCGTCACCTTGTGCCGCTCGATCATCTTCCAGAAGCGGGCGGCATCGGGATAGGTCGGCACGCCTTCGAACACCACCTCGGTCGCGCCGATGGCCAGTGGCCCATAAGTGATGTAGGTGTGGCCGGTGACCCAGCCGATGTCGGCCGTGCACCAGAACACATCGTCGTCGTGCATGTCGAAGGTCCACTTCATCGTCGCCGCGGCCTGCACCAGGTAGCCGCCGCTGCTGTGCTGCACGCCCTTGGGCTTGCCGGTGGAGCCCGAGGTGTAGAGGAGGAACAGCGGATGCTCGGCACCCACCCATTCGGGTTCGCAGGTGTCGGACTGCGCATCCATGATCTCGTGCATCCACAGGTCGCGCGCCTGCCAGGCGATCGCGCCGCCGGTGCGGCGGTAGACGATCACCTCGCGCACCGTTTCGCAGCCGCCGAGCGCCAGGGCTTCATCGGCCAGCGCCTTCAACGGCAGTGCCTTGCCGCCGCGCATCTGCTCATCGGCGGTGACGAGGACCACCGCGCCGGTATCGGCAATGCGGTCGCGCAGCGAATGCGCCGAAAAGCCGCCAAAGACCACGGAATGCACCGCCCCCAGGCGCGCGCAGGCCTGCATGGCCACCACGGCTTCGACCGACATCGGCATGTAAATGACCACGCGGTCACCCTTCTTCACGCCCAGGCTCTTCAGCGCATTGGCCATGCGGCAGGTCCGCGCCAGCATTTCGGCGTAGCTCGTGCGCGTGACCTTGCCGTCGTCGGCTTCAAAGATGATCGCGGTCTTCTCGCCGAGGCCGGCGGCGACCTGCCGGTCCAGGCAGTTGTACGAGACGTTCAAGGTGCCGTCACCGAACCATTCGTAATGCGGCGCCTTCGCGCTGTCGAGCACCGTCGTGAAGGGCGTCTTCCACTCCACAAACTCGCGCGCCAGGCGCGCCCAGTAGCCTTCATAGTCGGCTTGCGCCTCGGCCACGAGCGCGTCATAGGCCGCGCGGCCCGCGACGTGGGCCGAGCGCGCCAGGGCCTCTGGCGGCGGATAATGCTTGGAATGCGGGGCGTTGTCCTGCGTGCTCATGCGTAGCTCCTGTTGGGTTCGGGCGGGTTCCGCATCGTCGACGACATGGCGGTTGCAAACCTTGCGCTAGCGCAACTGCGTGCGCCGTCGCACCGCGTCCAATCGCCGAAGCCAATCCACCCTTCGAGGAGACCTCCATGGAAGACGACCTAGTTGCACGCATCGCCGGCCATCCCCAATATCAGGAGTTGAGGGCCAAGCGCACGCGCTTCGGCTGGACACTGACGGCACTGATGCTGATCGCGTATTACGGCTTCGTGCTGCTCGTGGCTTTCAACAAGCCTTTCCTCGCCCAGCGCCTGGGCGAAGGCGTCATGACCTTGGGCATCCCGATCGGCTTCGGCGTCATCGTGTTCACCATTGCGATCACCGCCTATTACGTCAGACGCGCCAATGCCGAGTTCGACACCCTGTCGGACGCCGTCGCGAAGGCGGTGCTCAAATGAAGGCCTTCTCCCTGGTCGCACGCCGGGCACTGGCGCTCGCCGCCCTGGTTGCCGCGTCTGCGACCGTCTATGCGGCCGGCGCCGATCTCGGCCAGGCGCAAAAGCAGGCGACGAACTGGACGGCCATCGGCATGTTCGGGCTGTTCGTCCTCGGCACGCTGTTCATCACCAAGTGGGCCGCGTCCAAGACCAAGTCGGCGGCAGACTTCTACACCGCCGGCGGTGGCATCACCGGCTTCCAGAACGGCCTGGCGATCGCCGGCGACTACATGTCGGCGGCATCGTTCCTCGGCATCTCGGCGGCCGTGATGGCGGCCGGCTACGACGGCCTGATCTACTCGATCGGCTTTCTCGTCGGCTGGCCGGTGATCACATTCCTGATGGCGGAGCGGCTGCGCAACCTGGGCAAGTTCACCTTTGCCGACGTGGCGGCGTTCCGCTTCAAGCAGGCACCGGTGCGCATCTTCGCGGCCTCGGGCACGCTGGTCGTCGTGGCCTTCTACCTGATCGCCCAGATGGTCGGTGCGGGCCAACTGATCAAACTGCTGTTCGGCCTCGAATACTGGATCGCCGTTGCCATCGTCGGCTCGCTGATGATGGTCTACGTGCTCTTCGGCGGCATGACCGCCACGACCTGGGTCCAGATCATCAAGGCCTGCCTGCTGCTGGGCGGCGCCAGCTTCATGGCGCTGTCGGTGCTGTGGCACTTCGGCTTCAGCCCCGAAGCGATGTTCGCCGGTGCCGTGAAGGTCAAGACCGACCTGGCGCTCAAGGACGGCAAGACTGCGGAGGCGGCCGCGGCCATCGGCCAGTCGATCATGGGTCCCGGCAATTTCGTCAAGGACCCGATCTCGGCCATCTCCTTCGGCATGGCGCTGATGTTCGGCACGGCCGGTCTGCCGCACATCCTGATGCGCTTCTTCACCGTGCCCAGCGCCAAGGAAGCGCGCAAGTCGGTCATGTGGGCCACCGGCTGGATCGGCTACTTCTACCTGCTGACCTTCATCATCGGCTTCGGCGCCATCACCTTCGTGCTCACCAACCCCCAGTTCGTCGACGCCCAGGGCGTGCTGATCGGCGGCGGCAACATGGCGGCGATTCATCTCGCCAATGCGGTGGGCGGCAACGTGTTCCTCGGCTTCATCTCGGCGGTGGCCTTCGCAACCATCCTCGCGGTCGTTGCCGGCCTGACGCTGTCGGGCGCCTCGGCGGTGTCGCACGACCTGTATGCGACGGTGGTCAAGAGCGGCAAGGCCGACAGCGCCTCGGAATTGCGCGTCTCGCGCATCACCACCGTCGCGCTCGGCGTGCTGGCGGTGCTGCTCGGCATCGTGTTCGAGAAGCAGAACATCGCCTTCATGGTGTCGCTGGCGTTCGCCATCGCCGCGTCGGCCAATTTCCCGGTGCTGTTCATGTCGGTGCTGTGGAAGGGCTGCACCACGCGCGGCGCGGTGATCGGCGGCTTCCTCGGGCTGGTCTCGTCGGTTGCGCTGACGATCGTCTCGCCCTCCGTGTGGGAGGCGACGCTGGGCTATCCGAAGGGCTCCGCGTTCTTCCCGTACGCCTCGCCGTGCCTGTTCTCGATGACCATCGGCTTCCTCGGCATCTGGATCTTTTCGGTGCTGGATTCCAGCGCGCGCGGCGACGTTGACAAGCGCGGCTTCCTGGCCCAGCAGGTGCGATCGGAAACCGGCATCGGGGCGTCCGGCGCCAGCGGGCATTGAGCGGGTAGTGGACGGGCCGGTAGGCAGGCACACTGTCTACCGGCCCGTTCATTTTTTGTGCCCCGCACCATGACGGAACTGCGCGCAGTCGAAACCCAGCGCGAGATGCTCTCGCTCCTCACTGCGCGCGTGCGCGACGCCCATGTGCGCAAGGCCTGCTACGTCGATGGCGGGCTCGACCTGGTGTCGGTGTGCCGGGTGCTGTCGCAGCAGGGGCTGCGCGACGCGCTGGTGCGGGACGGCCATCGCCTGGGCATCTTCACCACCGCCGACCTGCGCGATGCGCTGCTGCGTCCCGAGGCCCCGGCCGAGCTGGCGGTCCGCGAGGTGGCCCGCTTCGGCCTGGTCGAGATCCACCCCGACGCGGACCTCTTCGAGGCGCTGTGGCTGATGGCGCGCCACCGGGTGCACCGCCTGCTGGTGCGCGACGGCGACACCGTGCTCGGCCTGCTGGACCAGCTCGACTTGGTGAGCTTCGTCGCCAACCATTCGCAGATCGCCGCGCTGCAGATCGACGAAGCCGCCAATGTGGCCGAACTGGCGGCCGCAGCCGCGCGCATCGACACCATGGTCTCGCTGCTGCACGAGGGCGGCATCAAGATCGAGCGCATCGCGCGGCTCGTGGGGGAGCTCAACGCGCGCCTCTTCGCGCGCTTGTGGTCGTTGCTGGCGCCATCCGATCTGGTGGCCAACAGCTGCCTGGTGGTCATGGGCAGCGAGGGCCGCGACGAGCAGATCGTCAAGACCGACCAGGACAACGCGCTGCTGCTGCGCGACGGCTTCGCGTGTCCCGATCTCGAGGCCATCGCCATGCAGTTCAATGCCGCGCTGGCCGAGCTGGGCTATCCCCCCTGCGCCGGGCAGATCATGCTGACCAACCCGCTCTGGCGGCAGCCGCTGGCCGGCTTCAAGGAGTCGCTGCGCGACTGGGTACACGGATCCGACCCCGAGGGCCCGATGCGACTCGCCATCTTCATGGACAGCAAGTCAGTGGCCGGCGACGCGGGGCTTCTGCAGGAGGCACGCCGGCATCTGGAGCGCGTCCTCGACAGCGCAGACGTCTTCCTCGCGCGCTTTGCCAGCGCGATCGATCTGTTCGACCACCCGACGGGATGGTGGCGCAGGCTCACCGCACGTCACGACGACGAGACAATGGATCTGAAAAAGCTCGGCACCTTCCCGATCGTTCACGGCGTGCGGGCGCTGGCGCTGCAGCGGCGCCTGCGCGTCAACGGCACGGCCGCGCGGCTGCGCTTGCTGGTCGAGCAACAGCAGATCGAATCCGGCCTGGCGCGCGACGTGCTGGACGCGCTGCACTACTTGATGGCGCTCAGGCTGACGCATCAGCTGCGTCAGAAGCAGGCCGGACAAGTGCCAGGCAATGATGTTCGGCTGTCCGAGCTGGGTGCGCTGGAACGTGATGCCCTGCGTGATGCGCTGGGCATCGTGCGCCGCTTTCGCGGCGTGCTGCGGCAACGCTTCCACCTCGACGCCTTGTAGTTCAGGCGAGCCACCATGTTCCAAGGCTTGAGATCGCAACGCCTGCTCGGCCTCTTCGCACTGGGCTGGCTGCTGCTGAACGTGCCGCTGCTCACGCTGTGGGACCGCCCGGTCATGCTCTGGGGGCTGCCGCTGATGCCGCTTGCGCTCTTCGGCGGCTGGGGCATCCTCATCGCGCTGGCGGCGTGGGTGGCCGAGGCACCGGGGGAGCACTGACATGCTGCCCGCTTCCACGGTCATCACCGCCTCTTTCGCCTACCTGGCGTTGCTGTTCCTGGTGGCGCACGTGGGCGACAAGCGCGCACGCGAAGGCCGTTCGCTGATCGGCAATGCGTGGGTCTACACGCTGTCGCTGGGCGTGTACTGCACGGCCTGGACCTACTTCGGCAGCGTGGGCCGGGCCGCGTCGTCGGGCCTGTGGTTCCTGCCGATCTACCTCGGCCCGACGCTCGCGATGCTGATGGCCTGGATGGTGCTGCGCAAGATGATCCGCATCGCGCGCAGCTACCGCATCACCTCCATCGCCGATTTCATCGCCAGCCGCCACGGCAAGAGCACGCTGCTGGCCATGCTGGTCACACTGATCGCGGTGGTGGGCATCCTGCCCTACGTGGCGCTGCAGCTCAAGGCCATCGCCAGCGGCTATGCGCTGCTCACCGCCGCACCCGGCGCTGCGCTGCAGCAGCCCTTGGCCTGGTGGCGCGACAGCACGCTGTACATCGCGCTGGCGCTGGCCGGCTTCACGATCGCCTTCGGCACGCGCCACCTCGATACCACCGAGCGGCACGAGGGCATGGTGGCGGCGATCGCCGTCGAGTCGGTGGTGAAGCTGCTGGCCTTTCTGGCCGTCGGCGTTTTCGTCACCTGGCACCTGTTCGACGGACCGGCCGACCTGTTCGGCCGCGCCGCGGCGCGGCCCGAACTGGGCCGCCTGCTGAGCCTTGGGAACACCGGTGGCGCCACAGCGGCCACTGGCTTTGCGGGCGGCCAGTGGTTCGCGCTGACGCTGCTTGCCATGCTCTCGGTGATCTTCCTGCCACGGCAGTTCCAGATGATGGTGGTCGAAAACGTCGATGAGCGCCATCTGCGGCGCGCCACCTGGGCGTTTCCGCTGTACCTGCTGCTGATCAATCTCTTCGTGCTGCCAATCGCACTGGGCGGCCTGCTGTACTTCGGTGTCGGCCGGCAGAATCCCGAGGCCTTTGTGCTTTCGCTGCCGCTGGCCGACGGCCAGCCGGGGCTGGCGCTGGCGGCATTCATCGGCGGCCTCTCGGCCGCCACGGGCATGGTCATCGTCGAGGCCATCGCGGTCTCGACCATGGTCTGCAACGACCTCGTGATGCCGCTGCTGCTGCGCGCCGGCCTGCGCACAGCGCGCGACCTGAGCGGCGTGCTGCTGGGCATCCGCCGGACGGTGATCGTGGCGATCCTGCTGCTGGGCTATCTCTACTACCGCGTCGCCGGCGAGGACTATGCGCTGGTCAGCATCGGGCTCATCAGTTTCGCCGCCGTCGCCCAATTCGCGCCGCCGATGCTGGCGGGCATGTACTGGAAGGGCGGCACGCGGCACGGCGCGCTCGCCGGCCTTGGCGCCGGCTTCGTGCTGTGGGCCTGGACGCTGATGCTGCCGTCGATCGCCAAGTCGGGTTGGATCCCCGCCGGATACATCGACCAAGGGCCGTTCGGCATCGCCTGGCTGCGGCCCGAGCAGCTGCTGGGCCTCGCGGGCCTGGACAACCTGACCCATGCGCTGTTCTGGAGCCTGCTGGTCAACACCGCCTTGTACTTCGGCGTGTCGCTGCTGAGCCGCCCTTCCGCACGCGAAGCGAGCCAGGCCTTGATGTTCGTCGACGTCTTCCAGCGTACGGAACGCGGGGCCGCCGAGGCTGGGCCGGTGTTCTGGCGCGGCCGCGCCAGGCTGGCCGATCTGCGCCAACTGGCCACGCGATTCCTGGGCGCCGCGGCTGCCGACCGGCTGCTGAACGACTACGCACGACGCAACGGCCTGGCCGGGCCGGAGCAGCTCGCCGCCGACGCGCGGCTGGTGCAGTTCATCGAAACGCAGCTCGCGGGCGCCATCGGCAGCGCCTCGGCCCGGCTGGTGGTGGCCTCGGTCGTCGAAGAAGAAGCGCTGGAGCTGGATGACGTCATGCGCATCCTGGACGAAGCCTCGCGCGAGACGGCGGCGCTGCGCGCCCATTCGCAGGCGCTGGAGGAGAAATCGCTCTCCCTGGAGCGCGCCACCGCAGATCTCAGCAAGGCCAACGAACAGCTCAAGAGTCTCGATCGGCTGAAGGACGACTTCATGTCCTCGGTGACGCACGAGCTGCGCACGCCGCTGACCTCGATCCGCGCGCTGGCCGAACTGATGCTTGACGACCCGGCGATGGACACCGGACAGCGCCAGCATTTTCTCGGCCTGGTGGTGACCGAGACCGAGCGCCTGACGCGCCTGGTCAACCAGGTGCTGGACATGGCGAAGATCGAATCGGGCGTCGCCGAATGGCGCAGCACCGAGATCGACCTGCGCGCGCTGGTTCAGCAAGCCGTTCAGACGACGCAGGAGCTGTTCCGTGAGCGTGGCGCGGTCGTGGCGCTGAGGCTCCCCGATGCGGTGCCGCCGCTGCAACTCGACCCCGACCGCCTCACGCAGGTGCTGATCAATCTGCTGTCGAACGCGGCCAAGTTCGTGCCGCAGGGGCAGGGCCGGGTCGAGGTCAGCCTGCACTGCGATGTCGATCGCGTCACCATCACTGTGCAGGACAACGGCCCCGGTGTGCCGCCGGAGCAGAAGGAGCTGGTGTTCGATAAGTTTCGCCAGGGTGGCGATGCCGCGCATCGTCCGCAGGGTACCGGCCTGGGCCTGCCCATCAGCCGTCGCATCGTCGAACACTTCGGCGGCCGGATGTGGCTCGACTCCAGGCCGGGTCACGGCGCATGCTTCGGCTTCGAACTGCCGCTGCACCCCGAGACGCAAGAACTGGAGACATGACCATGGCCTACAAGGTGCTGATTGCAGACGATGAGCCCAACATCGTGATTTCGCTCGAATTCCTCATGAAGCGCGAAGGGCACGCGGTGAGCATCGCGCGCGACGGCCAGCAGGCGCTCGAACTGATCCGCAGCCTACAGCCTGACCTGGTGCTGCTGGACGTCATGATGCCTTTCAAGTCCGGCCTCGAGGTCCTGCAGGCCGTGCGTGCCGACGAGGAGATCGCCGCCACGAAGATCCTCCTGCTCACCGCCAAGGGCCGGGAGACCGACGTCGCGAAGGGCATGGCCCTGGGAGCCGATGCCTACATGACCAAGCCCTTCTCCACCCGGGAGCTTGCCGCGCGCGTGCGGCAGTTGCTCAGCAGCTCCGCATGAAGATCGATGCCCACCAATTCGCCGTGGCGCTCGCGCCGGGAGCTCTCCTGGCGCTCCTCGGCTTGGGGCTCGGCGCCATCTTCGCTGCCACGCTTGCGCCAGACGAGCGCGCCGTGCTGGGGGAGATGATCGCGCCGCGCGTGCCCCTGCTGGTGCTGGGCTGGGCGGTGTTGGCGATCGCGCTGGGTGCGCTGGCGCGTCGCGCCCATGCGATCTGGGTGACCGAGCCGGCCCGGCTGGCTGAAGCCGCGCAGGCCACGGCGGCCGGCGGCGCGCCCCACCGCAGCGCGCCCCCCGCGGAGGCGGCATGCGGAGCGGGTGCCCGGGCGCTGGCCGGCGTCGTCGATGAGCTCGCGCGCCAGCGCGACGGCCTGCGCGCCGACATCGACGCCCGGGTGCAGGAGGCCGCGCGCGGCATCGAGCAGGAACGCAGCCGCCTGGCTGCGCTGATGTCGGAGCTCACGCAGAGCGTGGTCGTGTGCAACCTGGACGGCCGCATCCTGCTCTACAACAATCGGGCGCGGCTGCAGTCTCGCGCGCTGTCGTCTGTGCCGGCATTGGCCGACGGGGCGGAGTTGATCGGACTGGGCCGCTCGATCTACGCCCTGTTCGACCGCGAGCTCATCGCCCACGCGCTCGAAAGCGTCCAACGGCGGCTGTTGCGCGGAGCACCCCAGCCCTCGGCGCAGTTCGTCACCAGTTCGCAGGCCGGTCAACTGCTGCGGGTGCAGCTGGCGCCGGTGCGCGATCCCTCGGCCGTGCCCGGAGATGCCGCGCAGCTGTCGGGCTTCGTTCTGATGCTGCAGAACATCACCCGCGAGTTCGAGGAGGATGCCGAGCAGGACCGCCTGCTGCACGGACTGACCGAAGGCAGCCGCTCGTCATTGGGCAGCCTGCAGGCGGCAGTGGACATGCTCGAGCTGCCCGACCTGGACGCGCCGACGCGCGAGCGCTTCCTGCGCGTCGTGCACGACGAAGTTCGCGCCATGACGGCGCGCCTCCAGTCGCTCGCAGCGAGCGCCAGCCAGGGCCTGAAGACGCGCTGGCCGCTCGAGGACATGCTCGGCGCCGACCTGGTACAGGCCGCCCTGCGCCTGATCGAGGCGCGCTCGGGCGCGCGCGCCTCCGCGCCGGAAGTCGACGCTGGCCTGTGGCTCAGGGTCGACAGCTACGCCTTGCTCCAGGCACTGGCCTCGCTGGCGACCCGGCTGGTGGACGAGTTCGCGGTCAAGCGCGTTCAATTGCGACTGCGCCGCGCGGGCGAACGCGCCCATCTCGACCTGGTCTGGGCCGGCACGGCCATCAGCACCGAAACGGTGACGAGCTGGGAGTCGAGCCCGATGACGGTGGGCGATCGGGCCAGCCCGCTGTCGGTTCGCGACGTGGTCGAGCGCCATGGTGGCGAGTTCTGGTTTCAGCGCGAGCGCGCGTTGCAAACGACTTTCTTTCGCTTCCTGCTCCCGCTCGCTCCACCCCAGGAACAACTGGAGGCAGCCGCGGTGCTGCGCAGCGAAAGCCGCCCCGAGTACTACGATTTCGACCTGTTCCAGCCCGGCATTCAGGCGCGCGAGCTCGACGAGCGTCGCCTGGTGGACCTGGCCTACACGGTGTTCGACACCGAGACCACCGGGCTCGATCCGTCGCAGGGCGACGAGATCATCCAGATCGGCGCGGCGCGCATCGTCAACGGCAAGCTGCTGCGGCAGGAGAGCTTCGAGCAGCTCATCGACCCCGGTCGAAGTATCCCGGCCGCCGGCATTCCCATACACGGCATCACTCCGGCGATGGTCGCCGGCCAGCCGGGCATCGCCGAGATCCTGCCGATCTTCCACGCCTTCGCCAACGACACCGTCCTGGTGGCACACAACGCCGCGTTCGACATGCGCTTCCTGCAGCTGAAGGAAGCATCTACCGGCGTGCGTTTCGATCAGCCGGTGCTCGACACGCTGCTGTTGTCCGCGGTGGCAAACCCGCACCAGGCGTCGCACGAGCTGGAAGCCATTGCCGAGCGCTTCGGCATCGCGGTGCTGGGCCGCCACACCGCCCTGGGCGATGCGATCCTGACGGCGGAGGTGTTCCTTCGCCTGATCCCTTTGCTGGCGGACAAGGGAGTCCACACGCTGGGCCAGGCGCGCGAGGCGGCGCAGCGCACCTGGTACGCGCGTTTGAAGTACTGAGGCTGGACATGCGGGACCCGGTTCCAGCGCACGGCGCGAAGCCTGTTTGACGCAGCGCAACTCATGACCGCCGCCGCGGCGATAAATCCGTTGTCGCCGCTACCACCCGGAGACCCCGATGCGCCAAACCAAGGATGTCGTATTCCTCAGCGCCGTGAGAAACACCAGGCCAGCGGCTGAGTGTCACGATGCGCCGTCAGAGATCGCGACGGCCCCGGGGCCGAGCCGGCCCGGGCGTTCGCGCAAGCACGCGCAGGTGCTGGACGCGATCTACCAGGCGGCCATCGGGCCAGAGGCTACCAAGGAACACGGGCGGTCGGCCGGACGCTGGCGATGTCGCGAAGGGCAATTGCCCTTGGCCATTCGTGCCGAGCCGGGCCGAGGGCGAAGCCGGGATTAGCAGTTGCCCTTTTTTGCCTGTCCCGGCGGGCATTGTTTCCCGTATCCGCCACCGGGATATCCCGGACCGTCGGGGTAGACAACGCAGCCCCCGAGCATGGCTGTTGCGAGAAGTGCAGCGACTAGCTTCTTCATGGCGTGGTCCTTCTATCGTTGGCATTCGAGCATAGCCGCCGTGCTTCATGGTCTCGCGCCGTCATCGATGGGATCGCCGTGTAGGACTTGGCGACGCGCCCGGACTTCATTTGGCTTGATTGGGGTAGAGGGTCCGAACGTCCGTGGTTGGGCCGGATTCTGCCGCAGCTATGGCTGCTCCAGCGCCGCCCCGCTGGTCCCGAAGTGTTTGGCCGCGAGCTCCTTGGCGCGGCGCAGGCCCTCGTCAGTCAGGTAGACCGACTCTTGCCTGCCGTGGGGCTCCGTGATGAGCCCCTTGTCGTGTAGACCGTCCATGACTGCAAAGTCATACCGCTTCCACACGCGTCCGTTCTCGAACTCGAAGACGCCAAGCAACGCCAGAAGCGCCTCTTCGACCTTGACCATGTCGTATTTCATGTGCTCGCCCCTCAACGTTCAGCACGACGGTGACCCTGTGAAAGGGCCCAACCTCTGATTGCCTGCGCCCACTGCACGACTGCAGTTCGACTTTACGATAGTACTTTGGTCATTCGGCCTTAGCCCATCCAATATGGCCTGCCTTCAATTCCGGAAACCGCACAGAGATGAAAGCAAGCAAGAGTAAGGAAGCCGCGTCCTGGAGTGACGTCAAGGCCAGACTGACCCACTTCGACCACGACGGCCTGGTCGGCTTGGTGCATGACCTGTACACGGCCAACAAGGACAATCAAGTGTTCCTTCACGCCCGTTTCGGGCTGGGCGAAGATGTCCTGGAGCCGTACAAGACCACCATCAACCGTTGGCTCTGGCCCGACATGTTCCGGAACCAGAACGCGTCCGTCGCCGAGGCCAAGAAGCCCATCGCGAATTTCAAGAAGGCCATTGGCCAACCGGCGGGTCTGGCAGAGCTGATGGTCTTCTACTGCGAGCGCGCGTCAGGCTTCAGCGTCGAAGTCGGCCTGCAGGACGAGGGCTACTTCAGTGCGCTGGTGCGAATGTTCGAGCAGGCGTTGCAGACCATTGCGAGACTGCCGGATGCGCAGCGGCCCTTGTTCATGGAGCGACTGGATGCTGTGTGTCGCATCAGTCAGAACATCGGCTACGGAGTCGGCGAGGCCATGAGCGACCTGCTGGCCGAATACGACAACATCTCACGACGACGTTGAAGGTCGGCGTCTGGCCGAATTCTGCCGAGGCGACGAGGCTGGCGACTTAGAGCGTCGGTCTCACCTCTCATGTCCCGCATGATGGTTGTCGTCGATAACAAGCCGTCACGCGCGAATCAGCTGCGCTGCCAGGCCACGGCGCGGCGCAGGACCGACCGGCGGCGCATAACCCACACGCGCCCACATCTGCACGGTCCGCTCGGGTAGCGGCACGGCCAGCAGGCGCCGAATGTCGGCGTGGGGTCCGGCCTGCTCGGGATACTCCTGCAGGGCCTGCTGCAGCGGCTGCATCGCCAGGCCCTGCCCGGTCGCGGCGAGCTGCACCCGCGCGTAGGCGCGTCCCGCGTTGACCTGGGTCACCCGGTCGTTGCTCTCGGTCACCATCCAGAGGAAGCCGGGCGTGGACGCGAGCTTCTTGCCGAAGTCCCTGATCTGGCTGGTGGTGGCGAAGGCATCGGACGCCGGCGCCTTGCTGCGATCGAACAGGCCGATGCGCTCGAGCAGCACCACCGTCGGGTCCAGCATCGACAAGCCGTCACGGTGCTTCTCGATCTCGGCGGCGCCGACGCGCAGCACCTTGTACGACTCCAGGATCGTGCGCGGCGTGCTCAGCTCGATGCGCCAGGCCTCGGCCGCGATGGCGCGATGCTGTTCCAGCGCGTCGGCCCGGTCCGCGCCGACGAAGCCGAAATGCAAGGGGTGCGGCCCCACTGCTTCGGCCATCGCCTTCCAGGCCTCGGCGGGCACCGGCCGCTGCAGGTCGTACAGGCTGCGGTTGGTGCGGCGCGCGAGGATCTGCGCGAACAGCGGGTCCTTGCGCGTGGCCGCATCGGGCATCAGGCGGACGCGCGCCACCGGTCGCTGATCGACTTTCTCGGGGCCGAACGCACCCTCGGGAAACAGGGTGATGTCGGCACGCAGCCCGCGCTCGCGCGCCGCGATGTCGAGCAGCTCCAGGAAGGTGCCGTGGCTCATCATGATCTGGCGCGAGAACGGGTCGGTCTCGGGCAGCAGCCGGCCAAGGTCGCAGCGCAGCACGATCTCGTCCGGTGTGCGCAGATCCACCAGCCAGGACTGCAGATTGTGCGAGTGCGGCGCCAGGATCGCGTAGCCGAGGATCCAGCGGCGCGGGTCGGCCTCCGGCCCCGGCCCCTGCCACGGCTCGATGGCCGCAGCGGGCATCTGCTGGCTGCAGCCGGCGAGTGCCGCCGTCGCCGCAGCGAAGACGAAACCGCCTCCCGCAATCCGAATGAACTTGCGACGATCCATTGCGACTCCTTCGGCCACCTGCCGCGCGCCTGTGCATGGGATGCTGCGAATCTTGATGTCCAAGTACGCAGGTGGCAAGCGCACCGCGCACCGCGCGGCGCGCTTGAGCAAGATCAAGGTAGGGCACCTTGGCGCAGGGTGGAGGAACTCGGAGCTGAAGGCCGCTGGCGTGCGTCAAGTCGGTACTGCGCGGCTGCACGTGCAACGTGATCCGTTTTGCAGCAGTTGCTCCTCGACGGCACAGCCGCCCGCTGGAGCAACGACGACGCGCCGCGCCAGGCTGGCGGAAAAACTCCATGCCTGACAACGGCTTGCGTCGTTCGCGATGACGCCGCCGCGGCGTGGCCCGCGCTTTGCACTGAGTCGCTCCGCGGGCCGCGTCGCGTCCCGCTATCCGTTTTTTTCAACCACCCGACAGGAGACGACTCATGGACATGGCAGAAATGACCCACCTCGACATTGCGAACCCGTACAAGAAGCAATACGGCAACTACATCGGCGGCGAGTGGGTTGCACCGATCGACGGCCAGTACTTCGACAACCTGACACCGATCACCGGCCAGGCCTTCACCAGCATCCCGCGCTCGAACGCGAAGGACATCGAAGCCGCGCTCGATGCTGCGCACAAGGCGAAGGCGGCCTGGGGCTGCACGTCGCCCACCGAACGGGCCAACGTCCTGCTCAAGATCGCCGATCGCATGGAGCAGAACCTCAAGACGCTTGCCGTGGCCGAGACGATCGACAACGGCAAGCCGCTGCGCGAGACGATGGCGGCCGACATGCCGCTGGCCATCGACCACTTCCGCTATTTCGCCAGCTGCATCCGCGCGCAGGAAGGCGGCATCAGCGAGATCGATCACGACACCTATGCCTACCACTTCCATGAGCCGCTGGGCGTGGTCGGGCAGATCATTCCGTGGAACTTCCCGATCCTCATGGCGGTGTGGAAGCTGGCCCCCGCGCTGGCCGCAGGCAACTGCGTGGTGCTCAAGCCGGCCGAACAGACGCCCGCCTCGATCCTGGTGTTGATGGAGCTGATCGGCGACCTGCTGCCGCCCGGCGTGCTCAACGTGGTCAACGGCTTCGGGCTGGAGGCGGGCAAGCCGCTGGCGTCGAGCAAGCGCATCGCGAAGATCGCCTTCACGGGCGAAACCACCACCGGCCGGCTGATCATGCAGTACGCGAGCCAGAACATCATTCCCGTGACCCTGGAGCTGGGGGGCAAATCGCCCAACATCTTCTTCGAGGACGTCATGGCGGCGGACGACGCCTTCTTCGACAAGGCGCTCGAGGGCTTCGCGATGTTCGCGCTGAACCAGGGCGAGGTCTGCACCTGCCCGAGCCGGGCGCTGGTGCAGGAGTCGATCTACGAGCGCTTCATCGAGCGCGCGATCAAGCGGGTCGAGGCCATCAAGCAGGGCCATCCGTTGGACCCGTCCACCATGATTGGTGCGCAGGCCTCCCAGGAGCAGATGGAGAAGATCCTGTCGTACATCGATCTCGGCAAGCAGGAAGGCGCGCAATGCCTGATCGGTGGCGAACGCAATACGCAGGTCGGTGAACTCGGCGCTGGCTACTACGTCAAGCCCACGGTCTTCAAGGGCCACAACAAGATGCGCATCTTCCAGGAAGAAATCTTCGGCCCGGTGCTGTCGGTGACGACCTTCAAGACGGAAGAAGAGGCGCTGGAGATCGCCAACGACACGCTCTACGGACTGGGCGCCGGCGTGTGGACCCGCGATGGCGCGCGTGCCTTCCGCATGGGCCGCGGCATCCAGGCGGGACGCGTGTGGACCAATTGCTATCACGCCTATCCGGCCCATGCGGCCTTCGGCGGCTACAAGCAGTCGGGCATCGGCCGCGAGAACCACAAGATGATGCTGGACCACTATCAGCAGACCAAGAACCTGCTGGTGAGCTACAGCCAGAACAAGCTGGGATTCTTCTGAAGATGCCCGAAGACGGCGTCAGCCGCGTGTCCGCCACGCCGGCCGCGCAGGCGCTCATCGAGCGCCTGCGCGCCGTGCACGGGCCGCTGATGTTCCACCAGTCCGGCGGCTGCTGCGACGGCAGCGCACCGATGTGCTTCGCCGCCGGCGAGTTCGTCACCGGCGATTCGGACGTCTGCCTGGGCGAGATCGCGGGCACGCCGTTCTACATGAGCCGGGCCCAGTTCGCGTATTGGGAGCATACGCATCTCATCATCGATGCGGTGGCGGGCAACGGCGGCATGTTCTCGCTCGAGCGCCCGACCGGCCTGCGCTTTCTCACGCGCTCGCGCCTGTACGACGACGCGGAGTGGAAGGTGCTCGAAGCGCGCGGAAGGCTCTAGCGCCGCGGCGCAGCTCACGCGAACCCGGCAGCAGGCTGCCGGGTTTTTCGCGCGTCATGCGGCTTGCCACGCGAGGTTGCCGTGCTCGAAGATCTGACGCAGCCGGCCGCTGGCCGCGATTTCGTTCACCGCGCGCTGCAGCGCCTGCGCCAGCTCGGTGGCATCACGCTTGACGGCCATGCCGACGGCCCATCCGTCGCGCGGCGCCCGCGGCGAAGGCATCGGCGCGATGGCGAAGCGCGGGTCGCCGCGCAGCACCGACTCCATCTCCGACGCCAGTCCTGCGGCCACCGCCACCTCGCCGCGCAACAGCGCGCGTGCCGTCTCGGCGCCGTCCTTCCATTGCGTGATCAACTGGTTGCGGTAGGCGCCGCCATCGGCGCCGATCAGCAACCAGCCCGCGAGCGACTGGCCAGGCACCGCCACCTTGTCGGCGCCCAACTGGGACAGCGTCTCGAGCCGCGGCACGCGCTCGAGCTGGCGTGCCATCACGACCCGATCGCGGTAGTACGGCGCGAAGACGCTGACCTGCGGGTTGCCTTCCATCAGCGGCCGGTCGACCGGCACGTGCAGCAACACGTCGGCCGGGCCGTAGCCGAGGTAATGGCCGCGCCACACCATGTTGCGCAAGTCGTCGTTCATGTTGTCGTCGGCATGGAACGGCAGCAGCGAGAGCCTGACGCCCAGCGATTCGGCCAGGGCGCGCGCCAGCTCCACGTCGATGCCCTGGCCGCCGACGTGGAACGGCGGCATGTCGTGGTAGAGGCCGACCGTCAGCGCGCCGCGCTCGCGCACGCGCTCCAGTGGCGTCGCCCGCAGGTGCAGCGGCGCGCATGCCAGGGCTGCAGCGCCGGACGCGCCCAGCCAGCGCAGGCAGTCGCGACGGCTCGCTGTCGTGGGTTTCATGGTCCCACCCCGCCTAGAACGGCTTGTCACGGCGCGTTTCGAGATAGGCCTTGATCGCCCAGATGGCTTCCTGGTTCATGACCCCTTCGAACGGCGGCATGTACACCGCGCCGTTGCGCGTGCGCCCCTGGCGAACGGTCGTGAGGTAGAACTCGTCGATCTCCTTCACGCAGGCCGCCTTCTTGGCGCTGTCCTTGAGCGCTGCGCATTCGTTGTCGATCTTGCGCAGGTCGGGCGCGATGCCGCCGGAGATCGCTTCCAGCCCATGGCAGCGGGCGCAGTTCTGGTTGTAGGCCGACGTGCCGATCTTGACGGCGGCGTCGTTGGCCCGGAACGGGTTCTCGGGACGCCACTCCTGGCCGAGCTTCGGCAGCGCCGAGGTGTCGACGGCCTGCGGCGTCACGTCGCCGTGCGCCCACACGGCGGGGCTTGCGGCGCAAGCGGCGATGGCCAGCAGCCAGGCGCCGTGGCGCAAGGCAATGCGCCCGCGCCGGTGGCTGGGCGGGGTGGATGCGGCCGGCAGATTTCCGTTTCGCTTCATGTCAGGTCTCCGTCATGGTCGTGTTGAAAGATGAGCTCGGTCTGCAAACGCCGTGCCACGCGCCGGTGTTGCAGGTGGGAACACAAATTGCCTGTGATCGATCGCCCAGTTGCTCCAGATCAAGCCGCACGGCCGGCACCGCGGCATCCTTGCCACTTTGGCCGGCGTGCTTTGCAACAGACCCGGAGAGCTGTGCCAAAACGCAGCAGTGCCACGCAGCTGGTGACAACGGCCCGGCGCGTGGTTATTCGACGGAGACAACCTGCCTCGGCAGGCGCAGAGGAGACACAAAGATGTCCGCAACCCATCGCGCCTTGGTCACGAACGCCAAGACCTGGACGACGCCGTCTGCACTGCCTTTCGTGCGGCAGGCCGCGCGCACGGAACTGATCGAGCAGTCGCATCAGCGCTGCGCCGCACTAGGGTTGACCCGCATCGAGCGCCCCGACTTCGAACCCCTGATGCGCAGCGACCTCAGCGTGGCGCGGGAGCGCAACCAGCGCCTGTTCACGCACGCGGCGCCGGTGATGGAGATGCTGTTCGAGCAGATCGTGAACACCGAGAGCATGATCGTGCTGGCCGATGCCCAGGGAACGATCCTGCACTCGGTCGGGGACGACAAGTTTCTCGAACGCGCCGGCAAAGTGGCACTGTCGCCGGGCGTCAACTGGGCCGAGCATTCGAAGGGGACCAACGCCATCGGCACGGCGCTGTTCGAGGAGTCGCCCACGGTCGTTCACGGCGGCGAGCACTTCATCCATGCGAACAGCTTCCTCACCTGTTCGGCGGCCCCGATCTTCGATCCGCGCGGCAATATGCTCGGCGTGCTCGACGTCACCGGCGACCAGCGTTCGTATCACCAGCACACCATGGGGCTGGTGCGCATGTCGGCGCGCATGATCGAGAACCAGTGGCTGTCGGACGACTTCGGCAACCGGCTTCGGCTGCACCTGCACAGCCGCGTCGAGTTCATCGGCACCTTGCTCGAAGGCATCATCGTTGTCGGCGCCGATGGCAAGATCCTCGGCGCCAATCGCAGCGCGCTGGACCAGCTCGACATGAGCAGCGCGGCGCTGCGAATGCAGAGCCTGACCAGCCTGTTCGGCACCACCGTCCCGGCCATGTTCGACCATCTCCGGGCACCGCTGTCGACGCCGATGTGCCTGAGCCTTTCGAACGGCCGGCAGTTCTATGTCAAGGCCCGCTTCAACGGCACGCCGCGCTCGATGATGGCCGGCCTGGGCGGCGACGAACCGGCATCGCAGGCCGTCACGGCCCGCGAAGCCGTGCTGGTCGACGCGAGCCCGCCGCCTCATCCGGCCAACGCCGCGGCCGCGCCACCGAGCGCTTTCTCGGGCCTGCACTACCTGAAGACCGGCGATACGCAGATCGAGGCGATGGTGCAGAAGGTGCAGCGCGTCCTGAACCGCGACATCCCGCTCCTGATCCTCGGGGAAACCGGCACCGGCAAGGAGCTGCTCGCGCGCGCGGTGCACCAGGACTCGAACCGTTCCAGGCAGGCCTTCGTGGCCGTGAACTGCGCCTCCATCCCCGAGTCCCTGATCGAGGCCGAGCTGTTCGGCTATGAAGACGGCGCGTTCACCGGCGCACGCCGCAAGGGCGCATGCGGGCGCATCGTGCAAGCCAACGGCGGCACACTGTTCCTCGACGAGATCGGCGACATGCCGCTCGCCCTGCAGGCGCGGCTGCTGCGCGTTCTCCAGGAGCGCTGCGTGATGCCGCTGGGCAGCCAGAAGTCGATTCCGGTGGACATCGCCGTGATCGGGGCGACCCACCGCAACTTGCGCGAGATGATCGAGGCCGGCACGTTCCGCGAAGACCTGTACTACCGCTTGAACGGGCTGGTCGTGCGCCTGCCGGCGCTGCGCGAGCGCAGCGATCTCGGCGTCGTGGCACGCCGCATCCTGCTGACCGAGTGCCCGCATGGCACGCCGGAGATCAGCCCGCACGTGTCGGCGCTGTTCAGCCGCTACGCATGGCCCGGCAACATCCGCCAGCTCGCGAACGTGCTGCGCACGGCCGCCGTGATGGCGGCCGGCGCGCCGCAGATCACCGAACATCATCTGTCGGACGACTTCCTCGAGGACGTGCAGCGGGTCCGCTCGTCCGTTCCCGCAGCGGCCCCGGCCATCGCAGCCCCGGCGGCGAGCATGCCGCTTGACGTGCCCGCGCCGGCGTCCGTGGACCGACCCGCCGAGCCGACCGTCGTCGCCCCGCCGGCCGAGACCGCCTACGACGGCACGTCGTCACTCACGCTCGGAGAAGCCGAGATCGAGATGATTCGCGCGGCCCTTGCGGCGGCGAACGGCAACATCTCCATTGCGTCGAAGCGACTGGGCATCAGCCGCAACACCATCTACCGCAAGCTGCGCTGGGGCAAGGGCGGCTGAACACCCGGGCACGGGAAATCCCTGTGCCATCGCTGCACGCCGCTGTCCCCGGATGGAGCAGTCGCAACACAACATTCCCCTTGCTTGCCCTTCGCCTGCCTTTCGATATCGCGCAGACCCGGCCGCGCACGCCTGTGCCTAGGGGCAAGCACCAGTTTTTTGGGCCAGCGTGCCACAGGCATGCGTCTTGCGGAACGGCGTGTGTCCTCACGGCAATCCTGCCCGGACTTTGGATGACAACCCCAAGGAGACTCTCATGCAATGGTCGCAACCCGCATTCGAAGACATGCGCTTCGGTTTCGAAATCACGATGTACATCTCGAACCGCTGACCCGCTCGACCCAGGCGGCGGCGCCTCGCATGCGATGTGCCGCCGCCGGTCACACCAGACACACCTTCCCATGAAAATTCTCGTGCTCGGCTCGGGCGCCGGCGGCGGCTTCCCGCAATGGAACTGCAACTGCCGCTTGTGCGCCGGCCAGCGGCAAGGCGAGCTGAGCGCGCGTGCGCGAACGCAGAGCTCCATCGCCGTGTCGGCCGACGGTGAGTCGTGGGTACTGCTCAACGCGTCGCCCGACATCGGCCAGCAGATTCGCAGCCATCCGCAGCTCCACCCGCGGCAGGGGCTGCGCGACACGCCGATCAAGGCGGTGGTGTTGATGGACGCCCAGATCGACCACGTCACCGGTCTGCTGGGTCTGCGCGAAGGCCCTTGCATCGACCTCTATGCCACGCCCTGCGTGTTCGAAGACCTCACCACCGGCCTGCCGCTGTTGAACGTGCTCCAGCACTATTGCGGCACGCGCTGGCACATGCTGCCGGTGGCGGGCGACCAGGTGAGCGCCGAGTTCGAGATCGAGGGCTTCGCCTCGCTGCGCTTCACTGCGCTGGCCATCCCGGGCAAGGCGCCGCCGTATTCGCCGCACCGTCGCGAGCAGATGGTCGGCGACAACATCGCCCTGCTGATCGAAGACCGGCGCGATGGCAGGCGCCTGTTCTACTCGCCGGGCCTCGCCGAGGTGGGCAACCAGGAGCTGCGCTGGATGAGCAATGCCGACTGCCTGTTGGTCGACGGCACCTTCTGGGAAGAAGACGAAATGCAGCGTGCCGGCCTGAGCGGCAAGACCGCCACCGAGATGGGTCACCTGCCGCAGAGCGCCAGCGCAGTGCGCACCGGCATGGTCGATGTGATGCGGGCCACGACCGCACGACGCAAGGTGCTCATCCACATCAACAACAGCAACCCGATCCTCGACGAAGGCAGTCCGCAGCGCCGCGTGCTAGAGGCGCACGGCATCGAGGTGTCCTACGACGGAATGGAGATCACGCTGTGAATACCGAACTGTTCCAGAGCGCCCCGCCGGCGGCCGATCAGGGCGACGCGCACGAACCGTGGAGCGCTTCGGCCTTCGAGGCCAGGCTTCGCGACTGCGAGAAGGACTATCACATCCACCACCCCTTCAACAAGCGCCTGAACCGTGGCGAACTGCAGCCGTTCCAGGTTCGGGGATGGGTGGCGAATCGCTTCTACTATCAGGTCAACATTCCGCAGAAGGATGCGGCGGTACTGGCCAACTGCACCGACCGTGCGCAGCGCCGGCGCTGGATCGAACGCATCCTCGACCATGACGGCCGCGGCGACTTCGGCGGCAGCAATGCGGGCGGCATCGAGGCCTGGAGCCGTCTCGGTGAGGCCGTCGGCCTGCGCCGCGAAGACCTCTGGTCGCATCGCCATGTCCAGGCAGGCGTGCGCTTCGCCGTCGACGCCTATGTGAACTTCGCGCGCAGCAGGCCGTGGGAAGAGGCGGCGATCTCGTCGTTGACCGAGATGTTCGCGCCGAGGATCCACGCGGACCGGCTGGCGGGCTGGCCGACGCTGTACCCATGGATCGAAGCGGACGGCCTCGCCTACTTTCGCCATCGCATCCCGCTCGCCACGCGCGATGTCGAGCACGGGCTCGAAGTGGCGCGGCGCTGGTGCAGCACGCGTGCACGCCAGGAGCGCGCGATTGCCATCCTGCAGTTCAAGCTGGACATCCTGTGGTCGATGCTCGACGCCATCGAGCGCGCCTACCCCGACGACCTGTCGTTGGAGTCGCAGCCATGAACGCCAGGCCCAACGTGGCGACAATGTTCCGGCTGCAGTTCGAGCCGGCGCAGGACAGCTGGGTGCTGCTCTATCCGGAAGGCATGGTCAGGCTCAACACGCCAGCCGCCGAGATCCTGCGGCGCTGCGACGGTTGCCGCTCGGTGGACCAGATCGTGGCGGAGCTCGAGCTCGCGTTCGGACAGCCCGGGCTCGCCGGCGACGTCTGCGCGTTTCTCAGCCAGGCCAGGCAGCGCGGCTGGCTGCAATAGGGGCGACGATGCAAGCCGCCGCCAACAGCACGATGATCCGGCCTCCCATGTGGCTGCTGGCGGAGCTGACCTACCGCTGCCCGCTGCATTGCGTGTTCTGTTCCAACCCGGTCGACTACGCCCGGCATGACAGCGAGCTGGACACCGCGACCTGGAAGCGCGTGCTCGGCGAGGCGCGTGCGCTTGGCGCCGTGCAGCTCGGCTTCTCGGGCGGCGAGCCCCTGCTGCGCGACGACCTCGAAGCGCTGGTCGCACATGCGCGCCAGCTCGGCTTTTATACCAACCTCATCACCTCGGGCGTTGGCCTCACCGAGGCCCGCGCGAAGGCACTGAAGTCGGCCGGGCTCGACCACATCCAGCTCTCGTTCCAGGACTCGACGCGCGAACTCAACGACTTCATCAGCTCGACCCGCACCTTCGAACTGAAGTCGAAGGTCGCCGCGATCATCAAGGCGCAGGGATACCCGATGGTGCTGAACTGTGTCATGCACCGTTTCAACCTGCCGCATGTGGGCCGAATCATCGACATGGCCGAGCGCATGGGCGCCGACTACCTCGAGCTTGCCAACACGCAGTACTACGGCTGGGCCTGGCAGAACCGCGCGGCCCTGATGCCAACCGTCGACGAGCTGCGCGACGCCGAGGCGGTCGTCATGGTGCACCGCGATCGCCTCGACGGCCGCATGAAGGTGCTGTGGGTCTCGCCCGACTATGCCGACGCCAAACCCAAGCCCTGCATGGCCGGCTGGGGCTCGCTGTTCATGGTGGTGGCGCCCGACGGCAGCGCACTGCCATGCCACAGCGCGCGCATGCTGCCCGGCATCGCGTTCCCGGACCTGCGCCATGCCTCGGTGCGCGAGGCCTGGTACGAGAGCGACGCGTTCAACCGCTACCGCGGCCAGTCGTGGATGAGCAGCACCTGCGGCGACTGCGACGAAAAGGACCACGACTTCGGCGGCTGCCGCTGCCAGGCTTTCCTGGTGACGGGCGATGCCGCGGCCACCGACCCGGTGTGCCCGAAGAGCGAACGCCGCGGGCGCATCGACGCCATGCTCGCCGATGCGGACACCGAACGCGCGCACGCCGGGCAATGCGGCATGCCGGTGCAGCCCTTGCGCTTCGTGCCGGGTGCGGCGAAGCAGGCCGGGCTGATCTACCGCAGCGACGAGAATTCGCGCGCGCTCTCGGCTTCGCAGGCCGCGCCATGCTGAAAGTCCACCAGCTCACCCAGCGCTACGGCGCGCGGGTGGCGCTCAACGCGCTCAGCATCTCGATCGCACGCGGCAGCTTCGCCGTCCTCCTCGGGCCCAACGGGGCCGGCAAGTCGACGCTGTTCCAGGTGCTCACAGGCCTGTTCGCGGCCGATGCGGGCGATGTGGAAGTGGCAGGCCTGTCGATGCGCAGCGACGCGCGACGCGCGCTGGCGCACATCGGCGTGGTGTTCCAGCAGCAGTCGCTCGACCTCGACCTGAGCGTCGCGCGCAACCTGCAGTTCCACGCCGACCTGCAGGGCCTGCCGCGCGCTGCGGCCGCCGAGCGCATCGCCTTCGAAGCGGCGCGCTTCGGCCTCGTGGCCGACCTGGGGCGGCGCGTGCGAGAACTCTCGGGCGGCAGCCGGCGCAAGGTCGAACTGGTGCGCGCGCTGCTGCACCGGCCCGAACTCCTGTTGATGGACGAGGCCACCGTCGGCCTCGATCCGAAGTCCCGTCGCGACCTGATCGACGGCCTGCACCAAGAGGTGCGCGAGCGAGGCGTGACGGTCCTGTGGGCCACCCACTTGGTGTCCGAGGCCGAAGGCGCCGACCGCGTGCTGGTGCTGCACCGTGGCGAGTTGCTGGCCGAGGGAACACCGGCCGCAGTCACCGCGGCTCTCGGCGGGCCGACGCTCGAGACAGCCTTCCTCAATGCCACCCGCTGAGCCGCCGGCGCATGAAGCCCATGAAACCCCTCTTCCTGCTCCCGATGCTGCTGCTGGCGGCCACGCTGAGCGCCCCCACCGTCCATGCGAAGGACAGCGGGCTTGCCTACATCTCCAGCGAGAAGGACCATGCGATCACGATGGTCGACCTGAAGACGCTCGCCGTGGTGGGCACCATCTCGACCTGCAAGCGCCCGCGCCACATGCAGCGGCTTCGCGCCGACACGCAGCTGATGGTCGCATGCAGCGATTCCGGCCGCGCCGACATCATCGACCTGGCGAGCCGCCGCTCGGTCGGCAGCGTGCCGCTCGGCGATGACCCCGAGGTCTTCGACCTGTCGCCCGATGGCCGCACCGCCTATGTGTCGGCCGAGGAGGACGGCGCGCTCAACGTCTTCGACCTCGTCGCGAAGAAGCTGGTCAAGAGCGTGCCGCTCGGCAAGGAGCCCGAGGGCGTGAAGGTCGCCGCCGACGGCAAGCGCGTCTACGTGAGCTCGGAAGTCGCGAACCTGGTGCACGTGGTCGACACCGCCACGCTGAAGATCGTCAAGAACATCGCGGTGGGCAAGCGCCCGCGGCGCTTCGCGTTCTCGGCCGACGGCAGCGAGCTGTGGGTCAGCAACGAGCTCGGCAGCAGCGTCAGCGTCATCTCGGTCCACGACCTGGCGGTGGTGGCCACCATCTCCTTCGAGGTGAAAGGCATGCGCGCCGACGACATCACGCCGGTCGGGCTCACGCTGTCGCGCGACGGCAGAACGATGTACGTGGGGCTCGGCCGCGCCAACCACGTGGCCTTCGTCGACGTGGCCTCACGCAAGGCGAACCGGCTGGTGCTTGTCGGCAAGCGTGCCTGGGGTCTCGGACTGAACCGCGACGGCTCGCGTCTGTTCGTGGTCAATGGCCTGTCGGACGACATGACGGTGGTCGACACCGCCAGCGCCAAGGCGCTGAAGACGCTGTCCGTCGGCCGCGTGCCGCACACGGTGGTCGTCGATGACTGAGTCGCACGCGGCACGCGCTTGCGCCGCGCATGCGCTGCAAGCCATGCGCGCCATCGTGCTGCGCGAGCTGATCAGGTTCGCGCGGCAGAGGGCGCGGCTCGTCTCGGCGCTGGTGCGCCCGGTGCTGTGGCTGGCGGTGTTTGCAGCCGGCTTTCGCAACGTGTTCGGAGTCGCCATCGTCGAGCCGTACGACACCTACATTCCCTACGACTTGTATATCGCTCCCGGGCTTGTCGGCATGGTGCTGCTGTTCAATGGCATGCAGTCGTCGCTGGCGATGGTCTACGACCGCGAGATGGGTCTGATGCGACTGTTGCTCACGGCGCCCCTGCCCCGCTGGTGGCTGCTGCTGTGCAAGCTGGTCGCGGCCGCGCTGCTGAGCCTGGTGCAGGTGCTGGCCTTCGTGGCTGTGGCCGCCTTGCTGGGCACGACGCTGCCGATGGACGCGCTATCGCTGCTGCACGCGTTCGGTGCCACGCTCGCCGCCGCGCTGATGCTTGCGTCGCTGGGGCTGCTGCTGTCGGTGTACGTGCAGCAGCTCGAGAACTTCGCCGGCGCGATGAACTTCGTCATCTTCCCGATGTACTTCCTGTCGACTGCGCTGTACCCGCTGTGGAAGCTGGAAGAGTCGGGCGCGACGTGGGTGTGGCGCGCAGCGCAGCTCAACCCGTTCACGCACGCCGTCGAGTGGATCCGCTTCGCGCTCTATGGCAAGGATCCCGGGATCGCGCCGCTGATCGTCCTGGTCACGTTGCTGCTGTGCTTCACGCTGGCGTGCCGGGGCTACGAGCCGCAGCGCGGCTTCGGCACCCTGGCGCAGCGGGGGGCGGCATGATCTCGCGACGTCGCGTCCTGTTCTGTGCAGCGGCCACAGCAGCAGCGAGCGCCGCGCCCTGGGTTCATGCCCAGCCCGGCAGCGATACCTCGTTTCCGCAGCGCCCCATCTCGCTGTGGGTGCCATGGCCGGCGGGCGGTGCCACCGACGTCACGCTGCGCCTGCTGGCCGACCTTGCCGGCCGACAGCTGGGTCAGAGGATCCTGATCGAAAACCGCGGCGGCGCCGGCGGCACGCTGGCGATGCCGGTGCTGCAGCAGGCGCCGCCCGATGGCTACACCCTGGCGCAGATGCCGCAGCCGGTGTTCCGCGCGCCGCACACGCAGAAGGTCGCCTGGGACCCGATCCGCGACACCACGCCCATCCTGCAGATCAGCGGCGTGACCTTCGGCCTGGTCGTGCCTGCGGCGAGCGCCTTGCGCAGCGTCGACGACCTGCTGGGCCATGCCGCCGCGCACCCCGGCGAACTGAGCATCGCCACCAACGGCATCGGCACGACACCGCATGTCGTGCTGGACGGCTTGTTCGCGCGGCACGGTCTGAGCTACATCCATGTTCCCTACAAGGGAACCGCCGAGCAGATGGTGGCGGTGGCCTCGGACCAGGTGATGGCGGGCGTCAACTCCAACGGTTTCGCTCCCTATGTTGATTCGGGCCGGCTGCGTCTACTGGCGACCTTCGGCGCGGCGCGCACCGGGCGCTGGCCGAACGTGCCGACCCTGGACGAGCTGGGCCATGGCATCGTCGCGATGTCGCCCTACGGCCTGGCCGGTCCGCGCGGCCTGCCGGCCTCCGTGCTGCGCACGCTGCACGATGCGTTCAAGACGGCGTTGTTCGACCCTCGGCACATTGCGGAGTTGGCCAGGTACGACCAAGAGATCGCCTACCTGGGCAGCGCGGACTATGGCCGCAGCATGCGCGAATCCTTCGCGGCGCAGCAGCGCATCGTCGAACGGCTGGGGCTGAGGCCCGGCCAGGAGTGATGTGCGGCGAGGCCCGGGTGATGGCGACCGTCGCGAGCCGCTGCGCTTTCCGCCGCCGGTGATCGTCGGCGAACGGGATGCGCAGCTTCCCGGGGCGGCCGATCCTCCAGCAGGACGCCACCGCGAAGGCGCTGGTCGCCTGCGTCTTCGCGCCGATCGACCTCGCCCCCATCCCCCCTTGGCGGGCGCGCCACCGAACCATTGGGTGGCCGCCGATGCCAACGGCGTGTCTCATGACATGCAGGCGCGTTCCCGTGACATGGACAAAAAACAGGAACGCGCGACAAGTTTTTCAGCCGGGCTTGGGCGCCCACGCGCTGCACCAGCCGGGACCTGCGATCTGCTTGCGCCCGAACATCGCGCAGCCACCCCATTCGTCGGAGGCACCGCCCTGGAAGAAGGAGCAGTTCGTGCAACGCTGCGTGGCGCTGTGCTTGGGAAAGCGCTTCTTGTCCACCTTGGCGGTGTCGTGCTTGTAGCCGAGGGCCTGGGCCGTCTCGTCGGCCTCGTCGACGCGCGCCGGTGCGGCTTGCGTGACTGCGGAGGATGCAAGCATGGCGCAGCCGCTTGCAAGGGTTCGAGTGATGAAGATGCGCCGCGTCGTGTCTTTCATCTCAGTCTCCGACAACGTTGGTCTTCGCCGCGCTCGCAGCACTGGTGGCCTTGGGAATCTTGAACACCCATACCATCCCGCCCTGTTCGAGCAAGTTCACCTTCTTGGCCACCTCGCCGCCCCACAGGGGCACGGCGCCCCCCCAGCCGGAGACCACGCTCACGTACTGCTCGCCGCCCTGCTGCCAGGTGACCGGCGGCGCCACGACGCCGGAGCCGGTCTGGAACTGCCACACCACCTTGCCGGTCTTGGCATCGGCCGCCTTCAGATAGCCTTCGGGCGTGCCCCAGAACACGAGGTTGCCGCCGGTGGTCAGCACACCGCCCCACAGCGGCGCGCCGTTCTTCACTTCCCACACGATCCTGCCGGTCTTCGGATCGACCGCGCGCAGCGCGCCGATGTAGTCGTCGTTGAGCGGCTTGATCGTGAAGCCGGCGCCAAGGTAGGCCGCGCCCTTCTTGTAGGCAACGGGTTCGTTCCAGATGTCCATGCCCCATTCGTTGGCGGGCACGTAGAACATCTTCGTGTCGGGGCTGTAAGCCATCGGCATCTGGTTCTTGCCACCGAGGAAGCCGGGCGCGGCGAAGACCGGGCTGCCCTTCTTGCCTTCCGCGCTCGCGGTCGGGTCGCCGGGCCGGTTGTCGGCGATGAAGTTGGGGCGGCCGGTCTTCAGGTCGATGCTGCTCGCCCAGGTGATCTTCCTGACGAACGGAAATGCGTTGATCAGCTTGCCGGTGGCGGCGTCGTTCACGTAGAAGAAGCCGTTGCGATCCGCCTTGCCGCCCACGCGTTTGCCGTCCAGGTCGAAGGTCACGAACTCGTTCACGCCGTCGAAGTCCCAGCTGTCGTTGGGCGTGGCCTGGTAGTGCCACTTGATCTGGCCGGTCTTCACGTCGATGGCCACGGTGGCGCAGGAGAACAGGTTGTCGCCCTGGCGCAGGTGGCTGTTCCACGGCGCGGGGTTTCCGGTGCCGAAGTAGGCCAGGCCGGTCTTGCTGTCGTAGGTGCCACCAAGCCAGGTGGCTGCGCCGCCGGTCTTCCACAGGTCGCCCGGCCAGCTCTGGTTGGTGGTGCCGGAGATGCCGTTTTCCTTGGCGTTGCCATCGGAGTCGTAGACGTAGCCCATGTGGCCCTCGACGGTGGGGCGCGTCCAGACCAGCTGTCCGGTCTTGGCGTTGCGGGCCTCGACGCGGCCGACCACACCGAACTCGCCACCGGACACGCCGGTGAGGATCAAGCCGTTGGCGATGATCGGTGCGGCGGTGGCCGAATAGCCGGCCTTGTAGTCGTCGATCTTTTCCTTCCAGACCACGTTGCCCGTGTCCTGGTCGAGCGCCACGAGTTGCGCATCGAGCGTGGCGAAGATCACCAGGTTGCCGTACAGCGCGGCACCGCGGTTGACGACATCGCAGCAGGGCATGATGCCTTCGGGCAACCGGTGCTCGTACTTCCACAGCTTCTGGCCGGTGGTTGCATCGAGCGCGAAAAGGCGAGAGTACGACGCGGTGACGAACATCTTGCCGTTGTGCAGGACCGGCTGCGACTCCTGCCCGCGCTGCTTCTCGCCGCCGAAGGAGAACGCCCACACCGGCGCGAGCTTGCCGACAGTGGCGACATTCACCTGCTTGAGCGGTGAATAGCGTTGGCCCTGGGTGTTCAAGCCCCAGGTCAGGACATCGCCGGTGGCGGTGGCTTCGTTATCGATCATCTTGTCTGTCACGACGGCGTGGGACGCCGTGGCAGCCAGAGCGGCGGACACGAGAACGGTCAAGAGTTTCAGTTGCATGGGGTGGTCTCCTCAAGGGTTGATCGCGGGTCGAACACGGCCTGTTGGCTGCGTCCTCCACGTTGATCGAGGGCAATGTCCATGCCATGTCGCAAACGGCTCGGTGAGCCTGCCGATGTGCCGGATGGGGTCAGCGAGCTGCGGGTTTTCCCGCTGCATTGCTACATGCTTGAGCAGTCGGGGCGCCAGTGACCGTGACATCACGGCACACCAGCGGGCCCCAGCCCCGCTGGCTTCAATGCGCCATCAGGACCGGCACGTTCATGCGTGCAAGGATCTCGCGGGTGACACCACCGAGCACGAGTTCCCGCAGGCGGGTGTGCCCATAGGCGCCCATCACCATCAGATCCACGCCCATGCTCACCGCGCAAGAGAGCAAGGTGTCCGCGAAGCCGATGGTGGTCATGTACTGCTCGGCCTTCGCCTCAACGCCGTGCCGCCAAAGCCAGGCGATGGTCTCTGAAATGCAGCGCTTGGCGGCCGCTTCCGCATCACCTTCCTTGCGCAACGACACCAGCGTGACCCGCGCCGATTCGGCGAACAGCGGTAGCGCGTCGCGCAATGCCATGGCCGCCTCGCGCGTGCCGTCCCAGGCGACCAGGACGTTCTTGCCCACCTCCGGAAAATGACCGGCGCAAGGAACGATGAGCACGGGCCGCCCCGAGTGCAAGACGATCTGCTCGGGCAGATCACGCGCCACCATGTCTGCGGTCTTGTCGTGGTCTACCTTGGCGTAGTCGACCTGCCCCACGATGAGCAGATCGCTGGCGTGACCGTGATGGACAATCGCATTCACGGGCTCGCCGTCGACCAGCCGCACGTCGTACGACAACGACCCTGGCCCACGCACCAGGTCCCTGAAGACATGGGCGGTCGCCTCCGCACGCAGGCGCAGGCCGTCAGCGGCAGCCGCGATGAATTCGGTGCTGCGCATCGGATCCGCATCCATCGGCGCGGTGCCATCGAGAAGGCCCGTCGGCACGAGCCCGACAAGATGGCTGCCGTGCGCGCGGCCCAAGCGCGCGGCGAGCTCGACGCGCGCGGCACACCGCTCCGTGTGGTCCAGGTGGACGAGGATGGTTCCGATATTCATGGATCTTCCGTTCCAACGAAATGCGACCATCTTCGATTGATCGATGTTGCGGCACCTTGACATCGATCAAACGCCGCACTCGTTCTCGCACCCAGACTTCGACGCGATCGGTAATCACTTCAAGGATTCAGATGGACGACAGAGTCGACGCGCTGGACCGGACACTGCACGCCGGACTGGCCCAACTGACGAAGGGACTTTCGCCCGCAGCGCTGATGCTGGCCTGGTCGGACTGGGCCATCCACCTCGCGGCGCAGCCGGCGCGCAGCGCGCAAGTGCTCATGATCCGCCCGCTGACGCAGGCGGTTGCGGCCGCGACCCAGGCCTTCCAACCCATGCCCGCCCATGGACCACCGACGCCGGATTCGCACGAGGACGACCGCCGCCTCGCAGATCCTTCGTGGGATGCATGGCCTTTCAACCTGTACCGGCAGGCGTTCCGCACAGGCACGCAATGGCTGCGGGAGCTGACCGAAGCGGTGCCCGGCGTCGAACGTCATCACGAAGAGGTCGTTTCTTTCGCGACGCGGCAGTTGCACAACATGTGCTCGCCGGCAAATTCGCCGGCCACCCACCCGCTGGTGCTGCAAAGAACCGCTGCGACCGGCGGACTGAATCTGATGCAAGGTGCCCGCAACTGGGCAGAAGACCTGCAGCGGAGCGTTCAGCGCCTGCCGCCAAAGGGTGCCGAGAACTTCGTGCCGGGGCGCGACGTCGCGATCACCCCCGGCAAGGTCGTCTTGCGCAACCACCTGATGGAACTGATCCAGTACGCGCCCACGACGGCCACGGTCCATGCCGAGCCGGTGCTGGTCATGAGCGCGTGGATCATGAAGTACTACATCCTCGACCTGTCGCCGCACAACTCGCTGATCCGCTACCTGGTCGACCAGGGTCACACCGTGTTCGCGATCTCGTGGAAGAACCCGGATGCGAAAGATCGGGACCTCGGCATCAATGACTACCTGGCGCAGGGCCTGATGGCGGGCCTCGATGCCATCAACGCCATCGTGCCCCGTCAGCGCGTGCATGCGGTGGGCTACTGCCTGGGCGGCACGCTGCTGGCCATCGGCGCGGCAGCCATGGCGCGCGACCAAGACGATCGCCTGGCCACCGTGACGTTGCTGGCGGCGCAGACTGACTTCACCGAGCCGGGAGAACTCGGCCTTTTCATCGACGAGAGCCAGCTCAGCTTCATGGAAGACCTGATGGCGCGCCAGGGCTATCTGGATTCGAGACAGATGGCCGGCGCCTTCCACTTGCTGCGCGCCGTCGACCTCATCTGGTCGCCCATGGTGCAGAACTACCTCCTCGGCGAGCGAGCGCCGATGACCGATCTCATGGCTTGGAACGCCGACGGCACGCGCATGCCCTACCGGATGCACGCCGACTACCTGCGCAGCCTGTTCCTCGAGAACGCGCTTGCGCGTGGCCAGTATCTGGTGAACGGACACCCGGTCTCCCTGGGCGACATCGAGGTGCCGGTCTTCGCCGTCGGCACACGAACCGACCATGTCGCGCCATGGCGCTCCGTCTACAAGTTGAACCTGCTGTGCGATACCGAGATCAGCTTCGTCCTCACGGACGGCGGCCACAACGCCGGCATCCTGAGCGAGCCCGGCCACGCGCACCGCCACTATCGGATCCTCCACCGCGCCAGGAATGCACCCTATGTGCCGCCGGATGGGTACACGGCTCGCGCCGAGCAGATCGAAGGCTCCTGGTGGCCGGCGTTGCAAGTATGGCTGGCGGATCGCTCCGGACCGCGGCGCAAGCCGCCGCGCATGGGCCATGCGCAGCTCGGCTACGCCCCCATCTGCAACGCACCGGGCACCTATGTCATGGCGCGTTGAGTCCCGCGCCGTGCCAATCCCTTGATCCAGCGCAACGCTCAACCCCCAAGCGCTTCCTAAAGTGATGTCACAGGCATTGCGAGCCTGAATCCAGAGCGCCACACGGCTGCCCTCCATCCACCAACGAAAGGAAGCTCATGAGATCCGATGCACAACTCAGAAGCGATATCGTCGCCGAGCTGACCTGGGACCCGGCGATCACCGCCACCAACGTCGGCGTGATCGTCAAGGACGGCGTGGTCACATTGACAGGCCATCCCTCCAGCCACGCCGAGAAGTACGCCATCGAGCGCGCTGCGCAGCGCGTCAAGGGCGTGAAGGCGTTGGCGATCGAAATGCCGGTCAAGCTCGCCTCCGACTACGAGCGCACCGACGCCGACATCGCCATGGCGGTGGAGCGCGCCATCGAGTGGAACGTGCTTGTGCCTGACGACAAGATCCACCCGATGGTGGAACAGGGCTGGGTCACGCTCAATGGTGAGGTCGAGTGGGAATACCAGCGCAGGGCCGCGGAAGGTGCCGTGCGCAGCCTGCTGGGCGTCACCGGCGTCACGAACCGGGTCGTCGTGAAGCCGAAGTTCACGCCGGCCGACGTCGAAAAGAAGATCCGCGAAGCTTTGGAGCGCCAGGCCGATCGCGAGGCCGAGCAGATCAAGATCGAGGTCAACGGTGCCCACGTCACGCTCAGCGGCAAGGTCCACTCTTGGGCCGAACGCAAGGCCGCCCAGGGAGCCGCATGGTCGGCGCCGGGCGTCGCCAACGTGATCAACAACCTGCTCGTTGAAGCCTGAGGATGCGCGTCGCACTGGTCACCGGCGGCACCGCTGGCATCGGAGCCGCCGTGGCCGAAGCCCTTTTGGCCGCAGGCTACCGCGTCGCCTCCAACTACGGAACCAACACGCAGGCGGCGGAGGCGTTCACCGCACGAACCGGCATTCCCGCATTCGCGTGGAATGTGGCCGATCCTGCGGCTTGCAAGGCGGGCGTGGCCCGCGTGGAGGCCGCCCTGGGACCGATCGAGGTGCTGATCAACAATGCCGGCATCACGCGCGACGCGATGCTGCACAAGATGACGTTCGAGCAGTGGCGCGAGGTGCTCGACGTGAATCTTGGCGGGTGCTTCAACATGTGCCGGGCGGTGATCGAGGGTATGCGGGAACGCCGCTTCGGCCGTATCGTCAACATGAGCTCGGTCAACGGGCTGTCGGGCCAGGCGGGGCAGACCAACTATGCCGCGACCAAGGCGGGCCTCGTCGGCTTCACGAAGTCGCTCGCGCTCGAGGGCGCGTCCCGCAACATCACGGCCAATGTCGTCGCGCCGGGTTACACCGACACCGCCATGGTCGGTGCCGTGCCGCCCGACGCGCTGGCGCAGATCCTGAAGGCTGTCCCGATGGGGCGGCTGGCGACACCGGCGGAGATCGCGCGCGGCGTCGTCTTTCTAGCCGCCGACGAAGCCGGTTTCATCAGCGGCATCACGCTGTCGATCAACGGCGGCAAGTACATGCCCTGAGCGGCCGCATAGCGACCAAACAAACATCCCCCTTTTTCTGCTCCTGGAGCTTGCCATGCGAACGATGAAAGCCGCGGTTGTCCACGCGTTCGGACAACCCCTGAAGATTGAAGAAGTGCCCGTGCCCGAGGTGCCCCCGGGGCAGGTGCTGGTCAAGGTGGCCGCCTCCGGCGTCTGCCATACCGACCTGCATGCAGCCGAAGGCGACTGGCCGGTCAAGCCCGCCTTGCCCTTCATCCCCGGCCACGAGGGCGTGGGCCACGTCGCGGCCGTCGGCGCGGGCGTGAAGCACGTCAAGGAAGGCGACCGCGTGGGCGTGCCGTGGCTGCATACCGCCTGCGGCCATTGCGAACACTGCATCACCGGCTGGGAGACGCTGTGCGACCACCAGCAGATGACCGGCTACACCGTCAACGGCGGCTACGCGGAATACGTGCTCGCCGACCCGGGCTACGTGGGCCACCTGCCGGCGAATGTCGGCTTCACCGAGATCGCGCCCGTGCTCTGCGCGGGCGTCACGGTCTACAAGGGACTCAAGGTCCTGGATTGCAAACCGGGCGACTGGGTGGCAATCTCCGGTGTCGGCGGCCTGGGTCACCTGGCGGTGCAGTACGCCAAGGCGATGGGCTTCCACGTCGCCGCCGTCGACATCGACGACGAGAAGCTGCAACTGGCCAAGGAGGTCGGGGCCGACATGCTGATCAATGCTGCGAAACAGGATCCCGCGCAGGAGATGCAGAAGGCCCTGCGCGGCGCGCACGGCGTGCTGGTGACCGCCGTCTCGCGCAGCGCCTTCGCCCAGGCGCTGGGCATGCTGCACAAGCGCGGCACCATGTCGATGGTGGGACTGCCGCCGGGCGATTTCGCGCTGCCGATCTTCGACATGGTCCTCAATGCCAAGACCGTGCGGGGCTCGATCGTGGGCACCCGCAAGGACCTGCAGGAGGCGCTGGAATTCGCCGGCGAAGGCAAGGTGCGCACGGTGTGCAGCGAAGACCGGCTCGACAACATCAACTCAGTCTTCGACCGCATGCGCCAAGGCCGGATCGAGGGCCGAGTCGTCATGCGCTTGACGGACGAGGTCTAGCTTCGATGCAGGCGATGGTGCTCTGCGCTGCGGGCCAGGCGCTGCGGATGGAACAGCGCCCACTGCCGGAGCCGGCCGCCGGCGAGCTGCGTCTGCGCGTGCTGGCCTGCGCGGTCTGCCGCACCGACCTGCACGTGGTCGACGGCGACCTGCCACTGCCCGTGATGCCGATCGTGCCAGGCCATGAGATCGTCGGCGAGGTCGAAGCGCTCGGTGCGGGCGTCCTCGTGCACCGCATCGGCGACCGCGTTGGCGTACCCTGGCTGGGCCACAGCTGCGGCCACTGCGCCTTCTGCGCCAGCGGCAGCGAAAACCTGTGCGATGCGCCGCGCTTCACCGGCTACCACCGCGACGGCGGCTTTGCGAGCCATGTCATCGCCGAGGCCGATTTCTGCCTGCCGCTCGGCATGTTGACGCAGGAGCCGGCCCGGATCGCACCTCTCATGTGCGCCGGTCTGATCGGCTGGCGCAGCCTGAAAGCAGCCGGTGAAGGCGCACGGCGCCTGGGCCTCTACGGGTTTGGCGCGGCTGCGCACCTGATCGCGCAGGTCGCTGCCGGCCAGGGCCGGCAGGTCCATGCCTTCACACGGCCTGGCGACGCAGCAGGCCAGGCCTTCGCGCGCTCGCTGGGCGCCGCATGGGCCGGGGGTTCGGACGAAACGCCCGCCGTCCCGCTGGACGCCGCGATCATCTTTGCGCCGGCGGGCGAACTCGTGCCGATCGCGCTGAGCGCGGTGCGCAAAGGCGGCCGCGTCGTCTGCGCTGGCATCCACATGAGCGACATTCCCGCCTTTGCCTACCGATTGCTCTGGGAAGAACGGCAGCTCGTCTCCGTGGCCAATCTCACGCGCCTCGACGCCCGTGAATTCCTGGACCAGGTGCAAGCGCACCCGCCGCAGATCCACATCACGACCTATAGCCTGGCCCAGGCCAATGAAGCGCTCGCCGACCTGCGCGCCGGCCGACTTCTGGGCGCCGCGGTACTGTTGCCCTGAGCGTCGCGACATCGGCCCGCCGCACCGCCATGCAGTACCTGCCCGGCGCCAATCCACAGCCATCTGCTGGAGCACATGTCGCCCACAGTTTGACGGAGGTCAAGGTGATCGAGACCGACGGCAGCGACGATCAATGCACTCCCCGATCTTCTAGTAGGTTCCCATGAAACATCTGACTTCAGCCGACCTCAACGCACTGGCCGCTCAACTCCAGGCCATGAAACACAGCGTCCTCGATGAAATCCGCGATACCGCGGCCGATGTCGAAGCCCATCTTCAGCCTCAGGACCATGAAGTTCAGAGCCACGCGGACGAAGCCGAAGCCGAACGTCTCGGCGACGTGCGCTTCGCCGAGATCGAGATCGACCGCGCCAGGCTGCGCGACATCGAGCAGGCCGAGCAGCGCATGTCAGATGGGCGCTACGGCATCTGCGCGGACTGCGGCGAGGCCATTGCGCGCGAGCGCCTGCTCGCGCAACCCATCGCCATTCGCTGTGCCGCGTGCCAAGCCACGGCCGAGCTCCGGCTTCGTCGCTGACCCCTAGCCGTCGAGCGGCACGCCGCCGCCGAAGCGGCATACCCATCGGTCCCACAAGTCCTGGTTGAATGCGCCCAGTGACGTCTGCCAGGCGGACACCATCTGCAACTGGCTGCGCTGAGCCTGCATCAAGGCCTCGGTCAATGCGCCCTGCCATTCGAGAGCCGACCGCAAGTAGCCGTCGCGAAGCGAGTAGACGGTGGAAGTTTCATTGGGCATACGGTTCTCCAGGACAAGGGTTGCGCCATTCCGTTGCAGCACGGGTACCAGCTCAGGATCGCTCAGCGGTGTTTCGGGCGTTTTGATGTAGGTCAACAGTGCCGAACATCGCTCGGATGCAGCGAGGACCGCTGCATCCGAGCGGCTGCGACCCGCCGATTGCTTGCGCTGACGCAAGCCTTGCAGCCGTGCTGCCGCGCAAGATGGATGAACATGCAGGAGCACCGTCATGCACCCCGTCAAATCCCTTCTTGTTCACCTTGACGGAACGGCGCGCGCCGAGGCACGGCTGCGCCTTGCGCACCAACTGGCAAGCGCCTATCGGGCCAGGTTGACCGCGCTGTTCGCAGTAGCCCCACGCTACCCGCCCCTGCTGCCCCTCGCGGGAGGCGTTCCGTTGGTGCCACCGCCCGCCGGCATCGATGCGGATCACCGTGCCCATGCCATGGCCACGTTCGAGCGAGCGAGGCATGCCGGAGCGCCCGAGTGCGAGTGGCTGGAGTTGAACGGCGATCCGGTGATCTGCAGTTTCGCGCGGCGCGCCCTGGCGTCGGACCTTCTGGTACTTGGGCAACGCGATCCGGGCGATGCCACGGGCCGCGATGTGCCGGGCGACTTCGTCGAGTGCGCGATCATCGACAGCGGCCGGCCCGCGCTCGTCATTCCATACGCCGGCGAGGCAACCGCCGCACCGCAGACCGTGTTGGTGGCCTGGAAGCCGACGCGCGAATCCGCCCGCGCACTCACTGCCGCCCTGCCCTTCCTGCGAGGCGCCCGGCAGGTCCACCTGGTGTGCGCCGACCAAAACGCCGACTACACGCAGTCGGCGCCATTGGAGGTCCCGAACTACCTTCGCCTGCACGGCATCGAGCACGTGCGCGAGCATCGTTGGCTCACGGAACGCGATGCCGGCAACGAACTGCTGACCCTGGCGGCGGACACCGGCGCCGAAATGATCGTGATGGGCTGCTACGGCCACAGCCGCGCACGCGAGTTGGTGCTGGGCGGGGCGACCCGCACAGTGCTGGAGTCGATGACGGTGCCAGCCTTGATGGCTCACTAGTCGCATCCGCCGGGCCATTTCCCGCCCTCGGCGTGTCCAGGCGTGGCGTTGCGATGCCGCCGCCACAAGGGATAACATCCCTGGGTGACTGCTCCCACCCACCTCGCCGTCCTCGACGATGAAGTCGAAATCACAACGCTTCTTGCAACCTATCTGCAAGGGCATGGGTTTCGCGTCAGCCAGCTGCATTCCGGTGCAGCGCTCATGGAGTTGATGCAACGCGATGCGCCCATGCTCGTGCTGCTCGACCTGGGTCTGCCTGGCGAGGACGGTTTCGCCATCGCGCGCCAGTTGCGAGAGCACTGGCGCTGCGGGCTGGTGATCGTCACCGGCCGCGGCGATGCGGTCGACAAGGTGGTCGGCCTCGAGATCGGGGCCGACGACTACGTCACCAAGCCTTTCGATCTGCGCGAATTGCTGGCGCGCATCAAAGCGGTGCTGCGCCGCCTTACACCTGGTGAACAAGGCCAGGGAAAAGCGAACGCCGAAGCCGCGACGACGCTGTTGCGCTTCGCGCAGTGGGAGCTCGACACCGCGGCACGGCGGCTGCTGGATCCGGGTCGAAACGAGGTGCCGCTGACTACCGGCGAATTCGACCTGCTGCACACGCTCGTGACGCACCCGGGCCGCGTGCTGTCGCGGGACTTCCTCCTCGAGCGCACCCGTGGCCGCGACGGTGGTCCCTTCGACCGCACCATCGATGTCCAGGTCGGACGACTACGCCGCAAGCTGGAAGCCGACCCGAACAATCCGCAGATCATCAAATCGGTCCGCGGCGCCGGCTACATCCTCGTCGCCAAGGTCGAGGCGGGTTGATGAAACGGAAATCCCTCGTTCCCGGATTCGACGACGGGGCCGTATTCCGTTCGCTCTTCGCTGCCTATCCGGACGCACTTCTGCTGGTCGATCTTCAGGGCGTGATCGGACTGGCCAATCCGGCGGCGCTCGATTTGCTGGGTTATTCGGCAGATGAACTCGTTGGACTTTCGGTCGACGAACTGGTGCCCGACGCGATCCGGCCACGCCATGCGGCCTATCGCAGCGCCTATGCAGCCCACCCGCGTACACGCCCAATGGGCATGCAGATGGACCTGGTCGCCAAGCGGCGCGACGGCAGCGAGGTGATGGTCGAGATCGCGCTGAGCCCATTGCAGGACCACGGCCTGCCGTATGTCGTGGCCGCGATTCGCAGCGTGGGTACCTATCCGCGCGTCAAGCAGGCGTTGCAGAGAGCCCGGTACGCCGAGCATCTCGCCCAGTTCGGCCGCTTCGCAGTCGATGCGCGCGACCCGCAAGAACTTCTGGAACTCGTGCCGGCGATCGCGGCCGAAGCGCTCCAGGTCGAAACGGCCGAGATTCTCCTGCTGGAGCCGAACGGCCTCGAGTTTCGGGTCGCGGCCATCACCGGCGCCTTGCAGGATCTCGCCGTCGGCGATCGAATTCCCAAGTCCCCCACCTCGCTTGCCGGCAGCGTTGTAGCCGACGGCAAAGCGGTTCTGGTGGATGATCACGCCCGGGAGCAGCGCTTCCAGTCGGCGGCGCGCGCGATTGAAAGCGGCCTGCCAAGCGAGCTCGCCGTGCCGCTGTCGGATCGTGGCCGGACCATCGGTGTGCTGGCCGTACGTTCGAGCACGCCCAGACGCTTCGGCGACGACGAACTTCGATTCCTCGATTCGCTGTCGAGCCTGCTCGCGACCGTCCTGCAGCGCGCGCAGAGCGAAGAGGCGCTCAACCATGCACAGCGGCTGGAGACCGTCGGCCAGCTCACCGGCGGCGTCGCGCACGACTTCAACAACCTGCTGACCGTCATCTCCGGCAATCTGCAGGTGCTGGAGGACGCTCCTGCGTGCGCCGACGATCCCTTCGTCCAGCAACTCGTCGGCGCCGCCGCCCGCGCCACACGCCGTGGTGCCGAATTGACGAGCAAGCTGCTCGCGTTCTCGCGGCGCCAGGTGCTTCAGCCCACGATCGTCGACACCTCCGCGTTGCTGCATTCCCTGACCGACATGCTGCGCCGCACGCTGGACCAGCGCATCGTCATCACGCTCGATGCCAAGGAGGTGCTGTGTCTGGCGGATCCGGTGCAGCTCGAATCCGCGCTGTTGAACATCGCCATCAATGCACGCGATGCCATGCCTCAAGGCGGCACGCTGGCCTTTGCCTGCCGCGCCGTTGCGTCGCTGCCGGCCAGTCTCGATGCCGAGCGAGAGCAGGCCGAGGCGGACGGCTATGTGGCAATCTCGATCTCGGACACCGGCGAGGGAATGCCCGAGGCCGTGAAGGAGCGCGCCTTCGAGCCCTTCTTCACGACCAAGGAAGCCGGCCGCGGCACCGGCCTGGGTCTCTCGACCGTCTACGGCTTCGCCAAGCAGTCGCGCGGCGCCGTCGGTCTCAGCAGCGCGCCCGGCGCGGGCACGACGGTAACGCTTTATCTTCCCCAAGTCGAAGTGGACGGTGCTGCCGACGACGAGTTCGACGCCGCGACTCTGGACAGCGTACCGCCCGGACTGCGTGTCCTGCTGGTCGAGGACGACGCCGAGGTCCGAAGCGTGGTGCAGAAGTTTCTCACTTCGATGGCCTGCGAGGTCGTCGCCTGCGCGAACGCCGAAGACGCGTTGCGCATGCTCGCATCAGACTCGGACATCGGGCTGCTGCTCACCGACATCCTGCTCGGCGCCGGCATGCGCGGCACCGAACTGGCGGAGGCGGCACGCACGCGACGGCCAGGCCTGCCGATGCTGCTGATGTCGGGTTATTCCAGCAAAGTGTTCCACGAGCCGCAGGACTGGGAGCTGCTGCGCAAGCCCTACACGCGGGTCGAACTCGAACGCGCGATGGTGAAGGTCCTGGGCGCCGCTCAATGAAGGGCCGCCGCCGTCATCGGCGCGGCGATGCGCTGGATGAAGCTCGTCAGCGCCTCGACCTGCGGGATGTGGATGTCGCGCCGGCCCTTCTCGATGAAGCGGATCACGTCGCCACGCGCCAGCCGCGACAGCGCCCGGCTCACCGACTCCAGCGTCATGCCCAGGTAGTTGCCGATCTCCGCGCGGGTCATGTGAAGGGTGATCTGGTCGGTGCGCAGGCCGCGCTGTGCGAGCGCGTCGGCCCAGTAGCGCAGGAAACCGGCTACGCGGGCGTCGGCCGGCAAGGTGCACAGTGAGAGCAGCGAATCGTGGTCGCGCACGAGCTCGCGGCTCATCGCCTGGTGCAGCGCGGTCAGCAAGGCGGGCGTGCGAACCGCCGCCTGCAGCAGCGCGTCATAGCGAACCGCCCAGACCTCGCCGGTGTCCATCGCGACCGCGTCGCAGCCGTACTGGCCCGCCGCGATGCCGTCGAGGCCCAGCCAGTCGCCCTTGAAGTGCAGACCGACCACCTGCTCGCGCCCCTCCCCGGAGAGGTTGACCATCTTGAAGAAGCCCGAGTTCACGATGTAGAGGCAGCCGAACTGCTGCCCCACCTGGTAGACCGTGTCGCCCGCGCGGACGATGCGCCGCTGGATCGCCACGCTGTCCTGCAGCAGTTGCAGCATGTCGGCAATGCGCCGCGCGGCAGTCCGGTGGCCCTGGGTCACGCTTGTCGCTTCAGTCATCGCTTGGTCCTCGCAGTTCGATAGCTGGAAGCTTAGAAGGGCACTGCAACAGGAGCGCCAATGCGGCGGCCCGCTCGGTAACAGTGGGTGAATGCTCTGTGTCAGACCGGTATCGATGGCGGCTGGACGCCGGAATGTTGATGGCGATCAAAGGTCGTGACCGCAGCGGGGCCTACCTTCGCTCCTGTGGAATCCGCTCTCTCCCTCCCTTCTCACCGCCTGGCGCTGGACAAGCCGCTGGCCGCGGGAGACATCCTGGCGATCTTCGCGGCCGCCCGGCGCCTGCAGGCGCACGCGCATGCGGGCACGATCGGCAAGCCCTTGCACGGCAAGAACATCGCCCTGCTGCTGGGTCGATCGCCCAGCGGGGAAACCTCCGCCCTGCATCGCGCCGCGCTGGAGCTCGGCGCCCGGGTCGCCGAGGTGCCATTCGCCGAACCGGCCGGGGTGTCAGGACGCGACGATATCCGCGGCCTGGCGCGGATGCTGAGGCGCATGTACGACGCCATCGACTGCGGCACGCTGGCTGCGGTCACCGTGCGCCAGATCGAGCAGGAGGCGGCGGGCGTGCCGGTCTACGCAGGATTGGCCCTTGAGGATCATCTGGTGCAGGTGCTGGCGGATCTCATGACGCTCTGTGACCATCGGCCGCCATCGGCATCGAAGGCCTCGAAGCCTTCGATCCTCTACCTCGGCGACCCGCGAACGAAGCGCGGGCGCGCGTTTCTCGCGGCCGCCCGGCAGATCGGCTTCGAGGTGCGCCTGGGCCAGCGCCTGCAGGCGGCATCGAACGACGCGACGATTTTCGTGGTCGATGCCACGCACCATCCTCGCTGGGCGCTGCATTCGCCATCGAGCATGCTCGACGAGGCTAGACGCTCGGAGACGCACCGACGCGTGATGCAGGCGGTGTTGCTGGACACGATAGAGAGAGTCTGACGCGAAAGTCTCAGGCCGAGCGGCATCCCTTCGGTCTTCGCGCGACCGGCAGCAGACGGTCAGGCGGCGTGCGATGACGGCTGGCCGATACGTGGCAGCCGCCGCACGCTTCGGCTTGATGTTCGTCAAGGCACAGGCGTGCCTCGCTGCGCATGATCGGCTTTTCGCCGGAGGCCCCCTTGACCATTCGCCATCTCGACCGCCTGCTGTCTCCGAACTCGGTCGCCGTGTTCGGCGCTTCGAACCGCCAAGGCAGTGTCGGCGCCACCGTCTGGCGCAACCTGCGCGCCGGCCATTTCACGGGGCCGATCTATGCCGTCAATCCCAAGCACGCTGTGCTGGGTGGTGCGCCCGTGTTCGCGAAGGCTGCCCATCTGCCCGGCGCACCGGATCTCGCCCTCCTGTGTACGCCGGCGCACACGGTGGCGCAACTGATCGCCGAACTCGGCGCGCTGGGCACCCGCGCTGCCATCATCGTGACCGCCGGTCTGAGTGCAGCGCAGAAGCAGACAGCGCTCGATGCGGCAAAGCCCTATCTGATGCGCCTGCTGGGTCCCAATTGCATCGGGCTGCTGAGCCCGCACATCGGGCTGAATGCCAGCTTCGCCCATACCGACGCGCTGCCGGGGGAGCTGGCCTTCGTGTCGCAGTCCGGCGCGCTGGTCACCGCGGTACTTGACTGGGCCAAGAGCCGCGGCATCGGCCTGTCGCACCTCGTGTCCCTCGGCGACCACTGCGACGTCGATTTCGGCGACCTGCTCGACCATCTGGCGAGCGACGCGCGCACGCGATCCATCCTGCTCTACGTCGAATCGGTGGAGTCGCCGCGCAAGTTCATGTCCGCCGCGCGTGCGGCGGCGCGCAACAAGCCGGTGATCGTCGTGAAGGCCGGGCGCGCCGGCAACGGCGTGCGCGCCGCCGCCTCGCACACCGGTGCACTGGCGGGTTCGGACGCCGTCTACGACGCCGCCATCCGCCGCGCCGGCATGTTGCGTGTCGACACGCTGCAGGACCTGTTCATCGCGGCGGAGACCCTGGCGCGTTTTCGCGGCAACCGCAGTGAATCGCTGACCATCATGACCAACGGCGGCGGCGCCGGCGTGATGGCAGCGGACGCGGCCGCGCGGGCCGGCATCACGCTCGCCGAGCCGAACGAGGCGCTGCTGGAACGCTTGAATGCGGTGCTGCCAGCCAACTGGTCGCACGCCAACCCGATCGACATCATCGGCGATGCACCGATCGAGCGCTACACCGCCACGCTGTCGGCCCTGCTGGCCGACGAGTCGGCCGGCGCGGTGCTGTTCGTCCACGCGCCGACCGCGATCGTTCGCAGCGACGACATCGCGCGCGCCTGCCTGCCCTTGCTGCGCACAACCGGGCCGCGCGTCATGAGCGCCTGGCTCGGCGACGCCGCCGTCGCCCAGGCGCGCCAGCTGTTCGAACAGGCCGGCATACCCGACTACCCGACGCCGGAGGAAGCCGTTCGCGCCTTCGCGATGCTGCAAACCTACAGACGCAACCAGGACACCCTGATCGAGGCACCGAGCGCCAGCGAGAACCCGGCGCCCGATGTCGCATCGGCACATCGCCGGCTGGACGCGGTGCTCGCCGAAGGTCGCGAATGGCTTGGCGAGCAGGAGGCCAAGGCCGTGCTCAAGGCCTATGGCGTGCCGGTGGTGCCAACGCTCGCGGTTCCCGCCTCGGCCGAGGCCATTTTTTCAGCGGCGCGAGAAGTCGGCTACCCGGTGGCGCTCAAGATCGTCTCGCGCGACATCACGCACAAATCCGACGTCGGCGGCGTCCGGCTCGACCTGCGCGACCAGGCATCGCTGGACCATGCGGTCAGCGAGATGCTGCACGCCGTGCGGACCGCCCGGCCCGATGCGCGCATCGACGGGTTCACTGTGCAGCCGATGGTGCGTCGGCCTCATGCCCAGGAAGTCATTGTCGGGGCCAGCATCGACAGCGTGTTCGGCCCGGTCATTCTTTGCGGCCAGGGTGGCACCGCGGTGGAGGTCAGCGCCGACAGTGCCGTCGCCCTGCCCCCTCTCAACCGCAGCCTGGCGCGCGAACTGGTCTCGCGCACGCGCGTGTCGCGCCTGCTGGCCGGCTACCGCGACCATCCGCCGGCCCGGATGGACGCGCTCTACGACGTGCTGATCGCCGTGTCGCAGATGCTCGCCGACCTGCCGCAGTTGGCGGAACTCGACATCAATCCGCTGTATGTCGACGAATCGGGCGCTGTCGCTCTCGATGCCCGCATTCGCGTCGCCGCGCGGCCGGTCGCCGGGGCGGAGCGCTTTGCGATCCTTCCGTATCCTTCGCAATGGGTCCGCACCCTGGCCTGGAACGGCCGCGAGATCACGCTGCGACCGATCCGCCCCGAGGACGAGGCGCAGCACCGGCGCTTTCTGGAGCAACTCGACCCGGAAGACATCCGCATGCGAATCTTCCAGACAAGGCGTGAGCTGCCGCGCAGCGAACTCGCCCGCCTCACCCAGATCGACTACGACCGTGAGATGGCCTTCATTGCCGAAGGCTCCGACGCGCAGGGGGCGCCCGAGACGCTGGGCGTGGCCCGTACCGTGAGCGATCCCGACCGGGTGGAGGCCGAGTTCGCCATCATCGTGCGCTCCGATCTCAAGGGCGCCGGGCTCGGCAAGCTGCTGTTCGCGCAAATGATCGAGCACGCCAGGAGCCGCGAAATCGGCCGTCTCGTGGGCATCATCCTGCGCGAGAACACGCGGATGCTGAACCTGGCGCGCGCCATGGGCTTCGAGGCCGATCCGGCGGAACCGCCCGATTCGGGCGTGCGGCGCGTGGTCAAGACATTGAACAGTCCGATCATCACCCCTTGATCCTTCGCAAGGACGCTCGCCCATGTCTGGCGCACGATGCATGCATTGAAGCTACAAGGAGCGTGCGCAATGAAGCGGAATGTTGGAGCTGCCGATCGCCTGCTGCGCATCACGGCGGGTGTCGCGCTCATCGGCCTGTCGGCTGCCGGGACGATCGGGCCATGGGGGTATCTGGGCATCGTGCCCCTGCTGACAGGCCTCTTCGGCGCCTGCCCCGCCTACGCGCTGTTCGGCGTCAGAACCTGTGCCAGCGACAGCCCTCGAGCCCGGCCAGCAAGACCGTGAATGTCGGCCCATCGAGGCGCCTTGGGAAACCTGTCATGTGGATGATCGTCGCGGTCTTGGTGCTGCTCGGCGCGGCACTGCTGTGGCTCGCCTTCCAGGCGCTGATTGCCTGGATCACCCTGGATTGATGCAATCGCGATATCCCTGGCGCGCTGGCGGCGGCGGCTCGGCGAACGCGCAGCTTCAAGCGACACTGAAGGTATGAGCAATTCGCCCCGCCAGGCGTTGGGCCTCGGGCTCCTGCTCGGTATCGAGCGCGAACGTCGCAAAGGGTCGCAAAGGCGACGGTGATCGTCGCGCCGCCGCAGGCCTGCGCACCTTCGCCGTCGCAGCATAGGCGGGCGCTTGCCGACCATCACTTCGTGCGCGGCGCCTTGGTCGCGGTCAGCGCCAACACGGTGATCCAATCTACCCTGGCCGTCAACGCAGGGGCTTGCAGCTTCGCGCTGCGTGTCGGTGCCGCCCTGTTTGCCAACCTCGCATGCGCATGGGCCGCTGCCGTCTGGTTTGTGCTCATTGAAGGCTCACCCGGCGCTAAGGCGCGGCCGAAGCTGTCTCTCCGCTCAGCGCCCGTCTTTTCGCCCGCCATGATTCCTCAGCGGCCTCGTGGCTCGCCTTTGCTGCCATGCGCAAGGCATCGCGCGCTGTCCGGAGATCTTCGTAGGCAGCGCTCGCGGCGCTCTTGGCTTGCGCCCGGCTCGCTCCACCGAACTGGTCGGACGCCGCCTCGATTTGCTCGAGCGCCTGGGTCCAGGCGACAGAGGCTTGTTCGCTCGCCTGCGCCGCATGCTCGGCCGCTGTCTTGCTTTGGCTCGTCGCGCGATCGGCTGCAACAAGCGCCCTTTGCCAAGCGCGATGGGCGGACAGCCCGGTCTTTCGTGCCGCTTCGCCGGCCGCCTTCACGCGGCGATCAGAGGGCCGAGCTGCATACCTTCTTGCCTTGAGCAACGCCGCAGCGGCGTCCTTGGACGCGTTTCGCGTGGCCGAGGCTGCATCGAGAGCCGCCTGATATGCAACGTCATGGGCGACCATGCCCTGCATCTGAAGTTCTGGTTGCGCGGGGCGCTGCTGGGCAGCGCAAGGGCTCATGAGCGCGGCGCAGACGGCCGAAAGTCCGATCAGCGCGATCATGTTGCTTCTCATGGCGTCTCCCGTCAGCGGCACCATATGTCGATCTGATGACTCAGGTCGATCCACAGCGCCTGAATTGCCACCGCCGCAAGCAGCCCGCCGGCAAGCCGGGTTCCCCATTCCTTGCGCGCAATGCTGGCACCTGAACGCAAGCGCTGCCACAGCCAAGGGGCCAGAACCAGCGACACGCCGCTGCCCACGGCAAAGAGGGCCATCGTCAGTGCGCCTTGCGCCGGTCCGTTGGCCAGCCCGGCAAGCATCAGCGCGGAATACAACAGACCGCAAGGCATGGAGACCCAGAGCGCACCCGTCGCGAGCACGCCGGCCAACGATCCGGTGAGCGGCCGCAGGCGCGTCGCGAGCGCGCGTCCGATACGGTGCGCCCAGAGTGGCTGTCGCCCGAGCGTGGCGAGCACCAGGCCCCAGGCGAGCACGAACACATGAAGCAGCACCCACAGAGGACGCAACGCCGCGACCTGTTCGCTCGCGAACGCGAGGCTCTGCATCGCCGCTGCGGCGGCCGCCCCGGCAGCCGTATAGCCCGCGATACGGGCCGCATGGAAGGCGACGGATGCGGAAACAGCCGGAGGGCTCGCCGAAAGCGGTGCCACAGCACCATCCACCGGCACGCGCACGATGCGGATCACGCCGGCACAGGCAGCGCCGCACATCGCGACGCAATGGGGCCCGCCGACCAATCCCATCAGGAGCGCAGTGCTGGCGAGCGCAGTCTGCATGATCAGAAGATGCGCGAGAAGCGCGTGCGGTTGCGCTCAGCCGGGACGGGAGATGAATCGGCAGGGGCGAGGGCGAGAGATGCGTTCATGCGGCGGTGGGTGTGGCAGGCAATGACCCACTATGCGGGCAGGTCGGCCCGTCATCCTTGATGTGCATCAAGCCTGGGTGGCGCAGCGCGTCACAGAATCACTGCAACCCTCGACGCCCTCCATGAAAGCCGAACACATCAAGGTCGCCTGCTCCAGTTGCACCCTGCGCGAGCTGTGCATGCCCGCGGGGCTGGAGCCGAGCGAGTTGAAACGCATCGACGAGATCGTGGCCACGCGGCGCAAGGTCCGACGTCGCGAGACGCTCTTTCGCAACGGCGAGCCCTTCACCTCGCTCTATGCGATCCGCACCGGCGTCTTCAAGACCCGCGTGGCGACCGAGGATGGGCGCGACCAGGTCACCGGTTTCCAGATGGCCGGCGAAATCATCGGCCTCGATGGCATCGTCAACAACCAGCACACCTGCGACGCGGTGGCGCTCGAGGATGCCGAGGTCTGCGTGATGCCCTTTCACCGCATCGAGGAACTGTCGCGCGAGGTCGCGGCGCTGCAGCGCCACGTGCACCAGATCATGAGCCGCGAGATCGTGCGCGAACACGGGGTGATGCTGCTCCTGGGGAGCATGCGGGCCGAGGAACGCCTCGCGGCGTTCCTGCTCAATCTCGTGCAGCGCCTGCATGCGCGCGGCTTCTCGCGTTCCGAGTTCGTGCTGCGCATGACGCGCGAGGAGATCGGCAGCTACCTCGGGCTCACCCTCGAAACGGTGAGCCGGACGCTCTCCAAGTTCATGGAGGATGGCATCGTCGAGGTGGAGAAGCGCAACCTTCGCATCGTCGACGCAGAGGCGCTCCGGCGCATCGTCAATCCTCCGGGTTGTTGATCTCGGAGGCCGGCCTGGTCAGAAGCAGCGTCAACGCGCTCGACCCTATCGCCAGCAGCCAGAAGGCGAAGAAGCCGGCCGCATAGACCGCCTGGCGCGACAGGCCGACGGCCTCGCCGCGCCAGTGGAGGTCGCCGGGGTCGACCAGCGCAAACACCAGCAGTTCGGCCGCGCTCGCCAGCAGAAAGGCGGGCCAGAGAATCGACATCCAGTTGCGCGTCTTCATGGCCATCAGCGCTTGGGTGCGGGCAAGTCGGCATCAGGCGTTGCCGCATGATTGCGGCCCGCCAGCGCGGGCATCAGCTTCTTTTCGACCAGTTGCTTGTTGATCTCGAGGCCCTGGCGGTAGTAGTCCGGCGCCACCACCGGATCGGGCGTGCGCAGGGCGAGCCAGAGCGTCACGAAGCTGGCGACGATGACCACGGCGGGCCCGGCCATCACCATCCACAGCAGCGGGAACTGCCACCAGGGTTCGCACTTCGGGGAAGTCATCGCATGATCGTCCATCTTGTCTCCTCTTTGCCAACTCAACGAGGCACCAGGAAGGTCGCCTTCTCCGACACCTGCGCGCTGCCGTCGGCCGAGCGCACGTCGAAGTGCACGACGTGGGAACCCGCGGTGGCGCTGCCGTAGGGGAGCTGCAGGCGCACCGCGACCCAGCGCGACTGCGCAGAACCGACCTCGACCGGATCAGGCGGCGACACGCTCAAGCCTTCCAGCCCCCTGGCTTCGATGCGGTAGCGCTGCACCTGCTCGGTCGCGTTCATGATCTGCAGGCGATAGACGTTCTCGAGTTGGCCGCCATCGACGATGCGCGCGAGCGAAGCCCGGTCGCGCACCACGTCGACCTTCAGCGGCGTGCGCACGACCAGGCTCGCCAGCACACCCATCGTCAGCGCAGCGAGCAAGCCCGTGTAGATCAGCACCCGTGGGCGCTGCACGCGGCGCAGCACCTGCCTCGGCGTCCAATGGCCGGCCATGCCGTTCTGTGTCGCGTAGCGGATCAGACCTCGCGGCGTGGCCATCCTGTCCATCACGGTGTTGCAGGCGTCCACACAGAGCCCGCAGCCGATGCATTCGTACTGCAGCCCCTTGCGGATATCGATTCCGGTCGGGCAGACCTGCACGCACAACGAACAGTCGATGCAGTCGCCAAGTCCCTGAGCGCGGGCATTGCTGCTCTTGGAACGCACTCCGCGGGGTTCGCCACGCTCGCTGTCGTAGCTCACGATCAGCGTGTCGCGATCGAACATGGCGCTCTGGAAGCGCGCATAGGGACACATGTACATGCAGACCTGCTCGCGCATGAAACCCGCATTGCCGTAGGTCGCAAAGCCGTAGAAGAAGACCCAGAACACCTCCCACGAACTCATGCGCGTTTGCAGGAATTCCAGGCCCAGCTCGCGGATCGGCGTGAAGTAGCCGACGAAGGTAAAGCCGGTCCACAGCGCGATGCCGAGCCACACGATGTGCTTGAACCACTTCTTGACCAGTTTCTCGAGCGAGAAATCGCCCTCGTCCAGGCGCATGCGCGCGATGCGGTTGCCTTCGATCTTGTGCTCGACCCACAGAAAGATCTCGGTGTAGACGGTTTGCGGACAGGCATAGCCGCACCACAACCGCCCCGCCACCGCGGTGAAGAGGAACAGCGACAGCGCCGAGATCACCAGCAGGCCCGTCAGGTAGATCAGATCCTGCGGGTACAGCACGAGGCCGAGGATGTAGAAGCGCCGCGCGCCCAGGTCGAACAGCACCGCTTGGCGCTGCCCCCACTCGAGCCAGGGCAGGCCATAGAACACGAGCTGCGTCAGGAACACCATCGCCCAGCGCCAGCGCGCGAAGACGCCGCGCACCGTGCGGGGATAGACCTTCTGGTGCGCGGCGAACAGGCCGCCGCCAGACTGGGCGGCGGCGATCGGGATCACTCGACGCCTCACCGGGGTCGACGCGGAAGCGGCATCCTTCATGACGGATCCCTAGGGCGCAGCGGCAGGCTTGCTCGACAAGCCCCAGACATAGGAGGCCAGCACATGGATCTGGGCCTCGGTCAGTCGGCCCTGCTGCCCCGGCATCTGATTTGTCCTGCCGGTGTTGATGATCGAGATGATCGCCTCCTGCCCGTAGCCGTGCAGCCAGACCTTGTCGGCCAGGTTGGGCGCACCCATCGCCGGGTTGCCGACACCGCCGATGCCGTGGCAGGCCGCGCAGGCGCTGAACTTGCTCTTACCCAGGCCGGCGCGGACCGAATCGTGCGGGCTGCCCGACAGGCTCAGCACATAGTTGGCGACGTTCTTGACGTCCTCGGGGGTGCCGACCGCCGCGGCCATCGGCGGCATCACGCCGGTGCGCCCCCGGGTGATCGATTCCTTGATCTTCTCGGGTGCGCCGCCGTGCAACCAGTCGCGATCGGCCAGGTTCGGAAAGCCCTTGCTGCCGCGTGCGTCCGAGCCGTGGCACTGCGCGCAGTTGTTGAGGAACAGACGCTCGCCGATCGCCGTCGCCGCGGGTTCGCCCGCCACGCGCTCGATCGGCATGGCCGCATAGGCGGCGTAGACGGGTTCGAGATCACGCTTGGCCTTGGCAAGGTCCTTCGCATACTCGTTCTCGGTACTCCATGCGAGCTGGCCCTGGTAACTGCCGAGCCCCGGATACGCGACCAGGTAGGCCACGCCGAAGATGATGGTGAGCACGAAGAGGCCGATCCACCAGCGCGGCATCGGATTGTTGGCTTCGCGCAGGTCTTCGTCCCAGACATGTCCGGTCGTTTCATCGGTCCCGCCCGGAACCTTCGCGCGGGCAACGAGCCACAGCAGCAATGCGCACAGCAGGATGCTGCCCAGCGAGGCAATGGCGACATAGTTCGACCAGAAGTCACTGAAGAAATCGCTCATGTTGCTCTCTCAGTCCTGTTCGAACGGCAATTGGGCTGCACCCTCGAAAGCCTTCGCGTTGCGGCGCGAGTAGGCCCATACGAGGATGCCGATGAAGGTGGCGAAGGAAATCAAGGTGGCGACGATCCGCAAGGTGGTGATGTCCATGGCGTGCTCCTTACTTGATCGCGAGCCCGAGCGACTGGAGATAGGCCACCAGCGCATCCATCTCGGTCTTCCCTTTCACCTCGGCCGCCGCGGCGGCGACCTGCTCATCGGTGAAAGGCACGCCGACGCGGCGCAGGGCACGCATGTGCGTCGCAGCCTCGGCTCCGTCGAGCGGCGCCTTCTCGAGCCAGGCGTAGCCCGGCATGTTCGATTCGGGCACCACATCGCGCGGGTTGTTCAGGTGGATGCGGTGCCACTCATCGCTGTACTTGCCGCCGACGCGCTGCAGATCAGGGCCGGTGCGCTTGCTGCCCCACTGAAACGGGTGGTCGTAGACGAACTCGCCGGCGACCGAGTAGTGGCCGTAGCGCAGCGTCTCGGCACGGAAGGGCCGGATCATCTGCGAGTGGCAGTTGTAGCAGCCCTCGCGCACGTAGACGTCGCGGCCCAGCACCTGCAGCGAACTCGGCGGCTGCATGCCCGCCACGGCCTGCGTGGTCGATTTCTGGAAGAAAAGCGGCACGATCTCGACCAGGCCGCCGACGGCGACGACCAGCAGGATCAGCACGATCATCAGGAAGTTGTTGGTCTCGATCTTCTCGTGCGAGAAGCCGGTCTTGGGAGGGTTCGAGCTCATGCTTTTCTTTCTCAGGCGTGGGCGGCTGCCGGCAGCGGAATGGATGCGCGCACCGAGCGTCCCGAGATGACGGTCATGACGACGTTCCATGCCATGACCAGCATCCCGCCCAGGTAGAGCAGACCGCCGATCAGGCGCACCACGTAGTAGGGATAGGTGGCCTTCACGCTCTCCACGAAGGTGTAGGTGAGCGTGCCGTCCGGGTTGATGGAGCGCCACATCAGGCCCTGCATGACGCCGGCGATCCACATGGCGGCGATGTAGAGCACGATGCCGATGGTGGACATCCAGAAATGCAGCTCGATCGCCTTGACGCTGTGCATCTCGCTACGGCTGTACATCCTCGGGATCAGGTAGTAAAGCGAGCCCATCGAGATCAGTCCCACCCAGCCGAGCGCGCCGGCATGCACGTGGCCGACGGTCCAGTCGGTGTAGTGGGAGAGCGCGTTGACCGTCTTGATCGACATCATCGGCCCCTCGAAGGTCGCCATGCCGTAGAACGAGAGCGCCACGATCAGGAAGCGCAGGATCGGGTCGGTGCGCAGCTTGTGCCAGGCGCCCGAGAGGGTCATGACGCCGTTGATCATTCCGCCCCAGCTCGGCGCCAGCAGGATCAGCGAGAACACCATGCCGATCGACTGGGTCCAGTCGGGCAGCGCCGTGTAGTGCAGGTGGTGCGGCCCTGCCCACATGTAGGTGAAGATCAGCGCCCAGAAGTGCACGATCGAGAGCCGGTACGAATACACCGGCCGGCCGGCCTGCTTGGGGATGTAGTAGTACATCATCCCGAGGAAGCCGGCCGTGAGGAAGAAGCCGACCGCGTTGTGGCCGTACCACCACTGCACCATCGCGTCCTGCACGCCGGCGTAGGCCGAGTAGCTCTTCATCAAGCCGGCGGGGATCGCCACGCTGTTGACGATGTGCAGCAGGGCGACCGCGATGATGAAGGCGCCATAGAACCAGTTGGCCACGTAGATGTGCCGGACCTTGCGCGTGCCGATGGTTCCAAAGAACACGACCGCATAGGCCACCCAGACCAGGGCGATCAGGATGTCGATTGGCCATTCGAGCTCCGCATATTCCTTGCCGCTCGTGTAGCCCATCGGCAGGCTGATGGCGGCAGCCACGATCACGGCCTGCCAGCCCCAGAAGACGAAGGACGCGAGCGCCGGCGCGAACAGGCGTACCTGGCAGGTGCGCTGCACCACGTGAAAGCTGGTGGCCATCAGCGCGCAGCCGCCGAAGGCGAAGATCACCGCGTTGGTGTGCAGCGGCCGCAGCCGGCCGTAGCTGAGCCAGGGAATGCCGAGGTTGAGCTCGGGCCAGGCCAGCTGCGAGGCGATGATGACGCCGACGAGCATGCCGACCACCCCCCACACGACCGACATCAGGGCGAGTTGCCGCACGACGGTGTCGCTGTAGACCGCTGCGGGAGGATTGGATACTTGCATCTTCTGGCCTTCTCGTGGATTGCGGTCAGTGTCCCGGCGCGACATGCGAGACGGTTTGATGCAGATCAATCGTTGCGCAGAATGCGCTCGCCCTCGCCTTCGACGTCGTCGAATTGGCCACGCTCGACGGCCCACCAGAGTCCGCCCAGGATCACCAGCACGAGCACGACCGAGAAGGGGATCAGGAGAAACAGGATGTCCATCAGCGCCCTTCCTCAACGGGCCTGGCCAGGCGCGCCGCATTGAGCACCACGAGCAGCGAACTCGCCGCCATCCCGAGCCCGGCGAGCCAGGCCGGCAGCCAGCCTGCGACGGCCAGCGGCACGCACAGCGCGTTGTAGCCGGCGGCCCACCAGAGGTTCTGCCGCACCACCCGCAGCGTGCGGCGTGCCTGCGCGACCGCTTGCGCAATGACGGCAAGCGAACCGCCCAGCACGACGAAGTCGGCTCGCGCCTGGGCCAGCGGAATGGCGTTGCCAAAGGCGAAAGAGACATGCGCGTGCGCCAGGATGGGGCCGTCATTGAGGCCATCGCCGACCATCGCGACGCGCCGACCGCTCGCTTGGAGCGCCTGCAGGACGCGCAGCTTCTCCTCGGGCGCACAGTCGCCACTGGCTTGCTCGATGCCGGCGCGGGCGGCGACCTCGCGCGCGGCTGCGTCGCGGTCGCCGGAGAGAAGCTGCACCGACACGCCCTGCCCTTGCAGCGCAGCCACCGCGACGCCCGCATCGGGGCGAAGATCCTCGGCCAGCACGAAGCTCGCCAGCCAGCCCTGCGCATCGCTCAGATGCACCTGCACCGCCTCGACCTCCAGCGGGGGAACCCCGCAAAAGGCTGCCGAGCCGAGGCGCACGCAACGCGCGGTGTCGTCCATCGCCGCTTTTCGGCGAACACGTGCTTCGACTCCGAGCCCACCGTACTCCGTCAGTTGAAGGATCTCCCACGCCGGCGCGGTGCGGAACTGGGCACTCCACGCCGTGACAAGGGCACGGCCTGCGGGATGCAGCGACTGCGCGGCGATCGCCGCGGCGAGTTCCACCGCGTCGCCCGGGCGCAGGCCTTGCCGGCAATAGGCGCGCTCGAGTCGGGGCACATCGCGCGTGAGCGTGCCGGTCTTGTCGAAGACCACGGTGTCGACCGAGGCGAGCGCCTCGAGCGCCTGCAGATTGCGCACCACGACGCCACGACGGGCCAGGAAGCCCGCACTCGCGAGCATCGCCGCCGGCGTGGCGAGCGACAACGCGCAGGGGCAGGTCACGATCAGCACCGCCACCGCGACCATCAACGCCCTGCCCGAATCGACCGGCCACCAGAACGCTGCGGCAAGGACGGCGGCAGTCAGAACCGCCACCAGGAAGGGCCGCGCCGCGCGATCCGCGAGCCGAGCGAGCCGCGGCTTCTGCAGCGAGGCGCTCTCCATCAGCGCCATGATCTGCGCGAAGCGCGTGTTCTGGCCCAGCGATTCGACCTGCATCTGCACCGCCGACGACAGGTTGTGACTGCCGGCCAAGACGCGCGTGCCGCAGGGACGCGGCACCGGGCGCGATTCGCCTGTCAACAAGGCCTCATCCGCCGTGGTGTCGCCGGCCGTCAGGATGCCGTCCGCCGGAAAAGCCTCGCCCGGCAGCACGCGCACGATGTCTCCAAGCGCAAGCCGGCGCACGGCCACGCGAGTGAATATTCCGTCGGCGCCGAGCCGCTCGATGCTGTCGGGCAGCCGGTTCATCAAGGCTTCGAGCGCGCCCGCCGTGCGGTCGCGCAGGCGCGTCTCGAGCCAGCGGCCGGTGAGCAGGAAGAACACGAACATCGTGAGGGAGTCGAAGTACACCTCGCCGCCCAGCGGGCCAGAGGCATCGAAGGTGGCCGCCGTGCTGACAACAAAGGTGATTGCGATGCCGAGCGCAACAGGCAGGTCCATGCCGATGCGCTTTCGGCGCAGATCAAGAAGCGCGCTGCGAAAGAACGGGCCGCACGAGAAAAGGATCACTGGCAGGGTGAGCACCCAGGAGGCCCAGCGCAGCAGCTGCGCGGCATCGGGCGTCATGTCTCCGGGCTCGGCGATGTACGCTGGGTAGGCATACATCATCACCTGCATCATGCAGAAGCCCGCGACCAGCCAGCGCCAGAGCGCGAGCCGCGCCTCGCGCGCACGCCGTGCACGCACGAACATGTCGCCGGCCGGCACGAGCCGGTAGCCGGCGGCCGAGCAGGCCGCGAACCAGCGCGAAGGCTTGACGGCCGCGGCCGACCACACAATACGGGCGCGCTGGGTTGCGGCATTGACTTCCGCCTTCTCGACGCCCGGCACCTGTGCCAGCGCCGCCTCGACCGTGAAGGCGCAGGCTGCACAATGCATGCCCTCGACCACAACCTGCGATTCCCAGCGGCCCGCCGCAGGCTGGTCGTCGAGCGAACGCCCGAATGCCGGCCACTCGGTCGCATCGTCCAGCAGCGAGCAGTCCGCCTGTGCCGCGAGATCGGCGGACATGGGGTCGTGGCGGGCGGGCGGGCTGGACGCAGCTGCGGCTTGCATTGTGCAAGGCTATTGGCACGCATGCAGGGCGGCCTTGATCTGCATCAAACCCCCATCACACCGCGTTCCGTACGCTTGCAACGTTCATCCTCATAGGGGAAAGATCATGTTCAAACGCATCCTCGTCGCCACGGACGGCTCCGCGCTCTCGAAGAAGGCCGTGAAAAGCGCCGTCGCCCTGGCGGCTCAGAACAATGCCGACCTCGTGGCAGTCACGGTCGTGCCTCGCTATCCGAAGGCCTATTTCGACGGCGCGATGGTCTTCTCGCACGACGAGGTCGCGCGCATTGAGCGGCAGTGGGCCGAGACCGCGCAGGGCACGTTGGACGAAGCCACTACGCTGGCAGAGGCAGCGGGTGTCAGGAGCAAGACGGCAACCATCAACTCGGACCTCGTGGGGGACGCAGTGATCGCCGCCGCAAAGAAGCACAAGAGCGACTTGATCGTCATGGCATCGCACGGCCGCAAGGGCATCAAGCGGCTGTTGCTCGGGAGCGAGACACAGCATGTGCTGACCCATTCGGCGTTGCCGGTATTGGTGCTTCGTTGAATGAGGAGTGGACCCCATGATCTCGAGGCACACCCGAACGCTGAAGGCGCTGGCCTTCGTTCTTGCAACCCTTGGAGCGACAGCCCTGCTGGTGGCCGCAGGTCTTGCTGAAGAGCCGCAGCCGGCGGCCGCGATGAGAGCTTGCATCATCTGTCTGCCGGTCAATGCCCGTTGAGGGGCGATCCACACGAGCCATCTGGCTGCCGACGAATGGGTGTTGTTGGCCTCTTCAAGCACCGTCAGAAGCCCGATCTATCTCTCGCAGCCGGATCCGCGAGAGGCAAGCCCATGGAAGGGGCGTCGGATCGATCCGAGGCTGACATCTGATCCGCTTATTCAAGCTCATTGACCTGACGCACCATCCAGCAGGTTCTCGATGAATCCAAAGTGTTGGGATGCCCAGCGCTTGAGCTCGTCGATGGAAGGACCATGAAAGTTTCCAGAACGCGGCCTCCATGGCGCCGCGCGTGAGACAACGAGCGCCCACGGCGCCATTGAATGAAAGTTCCCCCTCAAGGGGCTTGCAGTCGCCCGGGGGGCTTACCGGCGCTTGAGCCGGGCCGCTTGCGCCGAGTTGATCTTTCTTTCGTTTGAGCCGTGATGGCGTCGTCATCGCGCGATCGTCCGCCGGCGTCAAACGACGAGACCTCGCGCTCACCGTCTCGAAGCGCTTGCAGCAGTGAAGCCGCAGCCAATCTGAATTTCATTGATGCTCGTGTCATGACTTCTCCGCGGACAATGGCCGAGACTAGCGAGCAGCCGGGACATGGCACTTGCGCTCGATCAAGCTTTGCCACGCCGGCCGAAAACGCTGCGTTGATTCAGCGCAAGCCACAGCGCAAGCTCGAAACCTAGGCTACGTGGGTTCTTGTCCGCTCTCACCCGTACCAGCCATCAGGCCGATTGCAAAGGAGATCCTCATTCAAGCCCTCGTGTACAACGGCCCAGGTCGCCAGACGCTGGAAGTCCGCTCCAAGCCGATCATCAGCAGGCCCACCGACGCGATCATCAGGAATCACGAAGATGACCATCTGCGGCACCGACCTGCACATCCTCAAGGGTGACGCGCCGAGCTGCCAACCCGCAACCGTACCGCGCCATGAAGGCGTGGGCATCGGCGACGCCGTGGGTCCGGGTGTTTCCGCGTTCAAGCCTGGAGACAGGGTCCAGATCTCCGGCATGACCATGCTGCTGCAGTTCGTGGTGAGCTTCGGCTTCATCCTGCCGGTGAATGCGCCGCAGAACATGCTGGCGGCGACCGTTCTGCTGGGGATCTTCGCGCTGACGTACTGGTCATGGATGGGATACATGACCCAGGCGGCCTGACGCCATGGCAAAGGCAGCCCGCCTCGACGAGCCGGCCACGAAGGACATCGACGAGGTCGCGCGTGCGCTCGGGGCGGACGTCGACAAAGGGCTCACTTCGCAGGAGGCGTCACGCCGACTTTCGGAAAGCGGTCCGAATGAACTTCGCGCCAGCCCGCAGACGCCGACCTGGCGCCGCATCCTGTCGCAGTTCCAGGATCCGCTGATCTACCTGCTGCTGGTCGCCGTCGCCATCGCGCTCATTGCCTGGGCGATCGAAGGCCGGGAAGGCTGGCCCGTGGATGCGATCGTCATCGCGACGATCGTCCTGCTCAACGCCGTGTTGGGCTATCTGCAGCAGGCCAAGGCGGCGAACGCCGTGGCCGCGCTGGCCCGGATGACCGCCGCGACTTCGGCCGTCGTGCGCGACGGGCAGTCGCTGCGCGTTCCCAGCGCCGAACTGGTGTGCGGGGACCTGCTTGTCCTCGGCGAGGGTGACGCCGTTGGGGCGGACGCGCGCCTGATTCAGGCCACATCGCTGCGCGTGCAGGAAGCCTCTCTCACCGGCGAGAGCGAAGCGGTGCTCAAGGACGCCGCCACGCTTCAGGATTGCGCTGCACTCGGCGACCGCCTCGACATGGTCTTCAAGGGAACGGCCGTCGCGCAGGGAACCGGCCGCGCCGTCGTCACGGCGACCGGGATGGACACCGAGATGGGCGCGATTGCCGAAATGCTCGAGGCCACCGCCCAGGAGCCGACGCCGCTCGAGAAGGAGGTCGGACGCATCGGGCGCATGCTGGGCATCGCGGTCGTCATCATCGCCGTCGTGGTGGTGGGGACCATCCTGCTGATCTCCGACATCCGCAGCGCCGCAGATGTCATCACCGTCCTGTTGCTCGGCGTCTCGCTGGCGGTGGCGGCCGTGCCCGAAGGGCTGCCGGCGATCCTGTCGGTGGTGCTCGCCCTGGGAGTGCAGCGGATGGCAAAGCACAACGCGATTGTCAAGAACCTGTCGTCCGTGGAGACGCTCGGGTCGGCGTCGGTCATCTGCTCGGACAAGACAGGAACGTTGACCCGGGCGGAGATGACCATTGAGAGGGTGATCACCGCCTCGGGCAGTTCCCGCGTCACCGGGGTGGGGTACGCGCCGCAGGGACGGGTCGAGCACGAAGGCGTCGAACTTGAGCCCGGGGCGCTGCGCGAGGAGCACATCGTGGTGCTCAGCGGCGGCAGCCTGGCCGGCAATGCCGACCTGCGCCAAGGACCGGATGGCCAATGGGAGATCCAGGGCGATCCCACGGAGGCGGCCTTTCTGGTAGCCGAGCGCAAGCTGGGCGTCACCGGGCGGCGCGAGCGGCGTTTCGAGCGCATCGGGGAAATCCCGTTCACGTCCGAGCGCAAGATGATGTCGACGATCGAGCGCGACCACGAGCACGGCGACGAAGTCGTGCTGATCACCAAGGGAGCCCCGGACGTCCTGCTCGATCGGTGCACCCGGGCGCGGGTGGGAATGGACGCGGTCGTTCTCGACGGCTCGCTTCGGGCGCGGATCCTCGCCGACGTCGAAACGCTGTCCGACGCGGCGCTGCGGACGCTGGCCGTGGCCTACCGCCCGCTCGGGCCCGAGGAAGATCCGCTGATCACGGAAGCGCTCGAACGCGATCTCGTGTTCGTCGGCACCGTGGGCATCATCGACCCGCCGCGCGAGGAAGCGGCCGTGGCCATTCGCGAGGCCCGGCGCGCAGGAATCCGCGTGATCATGATCACCGGTGACCATCCCCGCACGGCTGTGCGCATCGCCACGGATCTCGGGATTGTGGAATCCGGCGTGACCGCGCTGACCGGCATCGAGATCGATGGGCTGGACGATGCGGCCTTCGCCGAGGCAGTGCGCAAGACCTCGGTCTACGCCCGGGTGGCGCCCGCGCACAAGCTGCGCATCGTCGATGCGCTGCAGGCCGATGGCAACGTCGTCGCGATGACCGGCGACGGCGTCAACGACGCTCCGGCATTGAGATCGGCAGACATCGGTATTGCAATGGGTGTGACCGGGACCGAGGTCACGAAGGAGGCCGCCAAGATGATCCTCGTCGACGACAACTTCGCCACGATCGTCGCGGCCGTGCGCGAAGGGCGCGCCATCTTCGACGACATCCGCAAATTCCTGCGCTACCTGCTGTCCTCGAACATGGGCGAAGTACTGACCGTCTTCCTGGGTGTCGTGGGAGCCGGCGTGATCGGGCTCACGGGTTCCGGCGAGGCGCTGGTGCTGCCGCTGCTGGCGACGCAGATTCTCTGGATCAATCTGATCACCGACTCGGGGCCCGCACTGGCGATGGGTGTCGACCCGCCCACCGACGATGTCATGGCCCGAAGGCCGAGGCGGCTCACCGAACGGGTGATCGACGCGCGAATGTGGGCAGGGGTGATCCAGATCGGCGCCGTGATGGCCGCGATGACGCTGCTGACAATCGACATCCACCTGCCCGGCGGGCTGATCGAGGGCACGCACGACCTCGCCACTGCGCGCACTGCGGGCTTCACGGTGCTCGTCTTCGCCCAGTTGTTCAACTGCTTCAATGCGCGCTCCGAAACCACGAGTGCCTTCTCGCATCTGTTCGTCAATCCTTGGCTCTGGGGGGCGGTTGCGCTTTCGGTTCTGCTGCAGGTGGCGGTTGTCCATCTCGACTTCCTCAACCTCGCCTTTGGCACGGTGCCGCTGGCTGTCGATCAATGGCTGGTGTGCGCTGCGATGGCCAGCGTGGTGCTGTGGTTCAGCGAGCTTCGCAAGCTGGTGAAACGCGCACAGGACCGATGAGAACCGGATCGCCACTCGCTCGTACAAGACGGCTTCGGACAGGGTCGCGGAAGTGGCGATCAATCTGTACTCTGCCGAGACATTTCTCTTCGACATGAGGCTGCGGCCGCATGACGCGTCCGGCCGGGTTTGCAGTGCGGATTCAACCGGTCGATGCGACTGCTGCTGACTTCGGCAGTCGGGCCAGACCGGACATCGCAAATGCCAAAGACCCCTAGCCCATGAATTCACCGGCGTGCGATAGTGAACCCCCTTGCACTCATGCGAACCGGAATGCGCTTGCAACGGAAGACGGCAATCGCCATCGCCCTCGCCGCGCTGACGACTGGGGCGGTCACCATCGTCTGGTGGCAGTGGCCCGCGCGCGTGGAAACCGCGCTGCCTACGCGCGGTCCGGCGATCGAGGCGGTGTACGCCACGGGCACGGTCGAACCCACGGTGATGGTGCCGGTGGCGCCGCGCGCCGGCGGACGGCTGGTGGCGATCGAGGCCGAGGAAGGCGCGCCGGTAAAGCGCGGCCAGGTGCTCGCGCGCATCGAGTCGATCGACCTCGATCAGACCGTGCTGGAGATGCGCGCGCGCGAACAGCTGGCGCGCGCCCAGTTCGAGCGCACCCGCAACCTGGTGGAGAAGCGCTTCGTCGCGCCGGCCGAGCTCGACCGCACGCGCAGCGAGCTGCAGGTCGCGCAGGCTGCTGCGAAGCGGGCCCAAGCCCAACGCGACTACAACCAACTCGTGGCCCCGGCCGACGGCATGGTGCTGCGCCGCGATGGCGAAGCCGGCCAGTTCGTGCCTGCCGGCCAGGCGGTGTTCACGCTGGCCTGCTGCGCGCCGCTGCGCGTGACGGCTGAGGTCGACGAAGAGGACATCGCCCGTGTCGCGGTCGGCCAGAAGGTTACGATGCGCAGCGATGCCTTGCCCAAGCGCCTGTTCGACGGCGAGGTGGCCGAGATCACGCCCAAGGGCGATCCGGTGTCGCGCAGCTACCGGGTGCGCGTCCGCCTCGCCGACGCGCCCGCCGTCGATGCCGGCCCGCTGCGCAGCGGCATGACGATGGACGCCAACCTGATCGTGTCGCGCCGCGAAGGGGCGCTACTGATACCGAACCGCGCGCTGAAGGGCGACGCCGTGTGGGTGTTGGCGCAGGGTCGAGTGAAGCGGCGCACGGTGAACAAGGGCGTGGTCGGCGGCGAGCGCACCGAGATCGTCACCGGACTCGCGGATGGCGAAGAAGTGGTGCTGTCGCCGCCCGACGCGTTGCGCGACGGGCAGCGCGCGCGCAGCGCGCCCGCCTCGGCTGCCTCGGCACCATCGACCCAACGGTGACGCCATGGCGATCGCACTCGACGTCGCGCTGGCTCACCTGACTAGTCGCAAGCGGCAGACCCTGGTCTCGCTCACCGGCGTCGTGCTCGGCGTGGCCTTCTTCCTCGCTGTGTCGGGGCTGATGCGCGGCTCGGAGGCAGACTTTCTCAAGCGTCTGGTCGACAACAGCCCGCACATCACCGTCTACGACGAGATGCGCCACGGCCGCGCGCAGCCGGCCGCGATGCGCTGGCCCGATGGCGCAGTCAGCGTGCACAACGTGCGGCCGCCGCGTGAGACGCGCGGCATACGCGGCTGGTCGCAGCGGCTGGCCGTCATCGAGGCTTTGCCGGGTGTGCGCGCCGCGCCGGTGCTCGCCGACGCAGCCGTGCTCACCTTCGCTGGGCGCCAGCAGGGCGTCACCTTGTCCGGCGTGGTGCCAGAGAAGATGAAGCATGTGACGACCATCGAAGAGAAGATGCTCGAGGGCTCGCTCGAAGCGCTTGCTGCCGACCCCAACGGGGTTGTCGTCGGCCGCGGCCTGGTCGACAAGTTCAGCCTGCGCCTGGGAAGTACGCTGATCGTGCTGGCCGCCGACGGCACCAGCCGATCCTTGCGCGTGGTCGGCATCTTTCGCACCGGCAACGCCACGTACGACGAGGCCCAGGCCTTTGTGCTGCTCAAGCGCGCGCAGTCGCTGCTAGGGCGCGAGAACCGCGTCAACCGCTTTGTCATCCAAGTCGCCGACCCGTATGCGGCGCAGAGCGTGGCGCAGACCATCGAGGCCGCCACGGGCTACAAGTCGGTGTCGTGGATCGAGGCCTCAGAAGACCTGCTGAGCCTGCTTCTGGTGCGCAACATCATCATGTACAGCGTGGTCTCGGCGATCCTGGTGGTGGCCGCGTTCGGCATCTACAACACGATCTCGACCATCGTGATGGAAAAGACGCGCGACATCGCGATCATGAAGTCGATGGGCTTCCACGCGCGCGACCTGCGCCGCATTTTCCTACTCGAAGGGCTGATCGTCGGACTCATCGGCAGCGCCTTAGGCGAACTGCTCGGCCTGTCTCTGATGCGGCTGCTGGAGCAGATCGAGATCCGTCCGCCCGGCGTGACCGAGGTCGTGCACCTGCCGATGTTCTGGGGCGCCGAACAGTACGCGCTGGCGGCGGCGTTTGCGATGCTTTCGTGCCTGGCGGCCTCGTATCTTCCGGCGCGGCGCGCCGGACGCGTAAATCCTGTGGACATCCTGCGGGGTGCGGCATGAGTGGCGGTGAATCGGCGTCTGGCCCGGCGATTCGTGTCGAACACGTGACCCGCACGCTCCAAGGCGAGGTGCCGGTCACGCTGGTGAGCGACGTGAGCCTGCAGATCGAGCGCGGCGAGTTTGTCTGCGTGATGGGGCCTTCGGGCTCGGGCAAGTCCTCCCTGCTATACCTGCTGGGGCTGCTCGACGTGCCCACGCGTGGGCGCGTCTGGATCGACGGCGAAGATACGAGCAGCTTCGACGACGACCGGCTCACGGATTTTCGGCTGTTGCGGCTGGGCTATGTGTTCCAGTTCCATTTCTTGCTAGCCGAGTTCAGCGCGCTCGACAATGTGTCGCTGCCCATGCGAAAGCTGGGCCGCGTGTCCGACGAAGCGGCCCGGGCGCGCGCCGCCGAGCTATTGGATCGATTCGGCCTAGCGGGCCAGCACCACAAGCGGCCGAGCCAGTTGTCGGGTGGCCAGCGCCAGCGCGTCGCGATCGCCCGTGCGCTGGCGAATGACCCGCTCGTGATCCTCGCCGACGAGCCGACCGGCAACCTCGATTCGGTCGCCAGCACCAACGTGCGCGACATCCTGCGCAACCTGACCCACGAGTTCGATAAGACCGTGGTTGCCGTCACGCACGACGCCAACTTTGCCTCTGTGGCAGACCGGCGCATCGGCATCGTCGACGGCCGCATCGACATGGCATGGCGGCCGGATTGACGCCAGCCGCTTGGCCGCTGTTCCACGGTTCGCGCGCACATGTTGAGTTTGCTTCCATGGCGCGCCTTGTCCCTGCGCGCGAGGCTCGACACCGTGCGCACGACGAACCGGACGCCATCGCTGTCGAGGAGGATGGTCTGAGTCTCGATCGGCTTCAGTGCACCGTCTGCCAGGGCGCGCCACATTGCGTTTTGGACGATGACGCTTCCTAGATGAGCAATCGGCCTCGCCCTCGTTGTGGCTGCGGATCACGGTCTCGATCGAAGGGTTGAGCGCGCCGTCTGGATCGCTGGCCCCACACCGCGATGAATGGAAACTCTGCCCCATAAACGCACCTGCGAAGCGGGTGTACGAGGCATAGAGACCAAGAGCCAAGACCACGCCGCGATCACTCACCAGCGTTCTTGAGCCTTGGTGGCGTTGGGGGCCGTCCGTGGTGACACGATGCTGGCCGCGTTGGCCCAGCAGCACGACGTGCCTCCCAACCAGATCACCGACAGGAAGGCGCAATTGCTCGAGCGGCCGCCATACGGGGCATGCCGCTGGTGTGAGTGAGCGAATCGCGGCTGCCATGGGGGTCGCGCTTGCACGCCGGCACGTTTCCCAAGAAACAGGCCGATAGCGACGATGGTGCAAGAATAGGGTGTGCAGCAGTCCGTGGCCGGCACGCAAAGCCCGCGTGGCAGGCAGCCCTGACTAGCGCAGTACCAGCACGGGCGTGTGCGAGTGGGTCAGGACGTGCAGCGTCTCGCTACCCATCAGCAGCCGCGTGAGGCCCCGGCGCCCGTGCGAAGCCATCACGATCAAGTCGCACTCGTGGGTTTTGGCGACGTCGACGATGGACTCGGCCACCAGGTTCGACTTCATGACCACGGCCTCCGCACTGCGAACCCCCTTGGCGAGCGCGGCGCTTTTGACTGCGTCGACCAACTTCTGGGCGGCAGCGACCGAACGATGACGCGACTCTTCGATCTCCCGGTCGTTCAACAACACGGTCGAGCCGTCAAAGTAGCTGTGCGGTTCGAGGTGAGCGACAGTGACTGCAAACAGCTCGGCCCCGGTCAGCACGCTCAGGTCGATCGCCTTGGCGACGGCCTGTTCGGACAGCGCGGAACCATCGGTAGCGACAAGAATGCGTTTGAACATGGCGATTCTCCAAGGATAGCGAAGATTACTCCCGATTGACCCAGATCTTGCGTGCCGGCGGGCGCCGGGCAAATCCCCTCCGCAGTGGAGTGTGAGGATTGGGTTCGACGCGGACGCGAAGCGGACAAGTAGGTCGTGTCGCTCCAGAATGCTGGGATGCTGGCCGAAAGCCCTTATCGCTTGTGACCCTTCCACCATGGACCATGTCAAATTCGCCCTGAGGCTGCTGGTCGCCCTGTTTTTTATCACGCTGAGCTTCTTCTGGCTGGAAGCCGCATGGGATTTGTCGCACGCGATTGACCCAGCCACCGGGGAGGCCGTGCGGCTGTCGCAACTTCGAGCGACGCCGGCGATGGTGCGTTCGCTCTCTTCGTCTTTCGCCGGCGCCTACAACACGCTGATCGCCCTGCTGTTGACCTTCATCTCCCTGGCCATCCCGATCACAGCCAATCTCTACACCCCGAAGCTGATCGAAATCTTCATCCGCGACCGCATCAACCTGTTTGTGCTCTGCACCTGCGCGATTCTCGCCTCCCACAACCTGTTCGCCTTCAGCCTTTCGTTCGACCAATGGACCGGACAACTGCCGTTCGCGCTTGCGGTTGCCGGTGCGATCTTCGGCTGGCTCTTGCTGCTGCCGTACTACTTCTATGTCGTCAGCTTCATTGACCCGCTGACGATCATCAAGCGGGTGCGCAACAGCCTGATGCACGAACTCGACGACGCTGCCGCCGGCAAGCATTCGGTGGCTGTGTCCCAGCATCGCGTCAACCAGAAGATCGCCAACCTCGGCAGCGTGCTGCTGCGCGCGGCGGATCGAGCTGATCGCGACGTGACCTTCGACGCAATCCAGACACACATGCTGGAACTGGCTCGCTTACGCGATGTGAAGGCGCGGCTGCCCGAGAAGTTCTTCCAGGTCGGCAACGACCTGCTCGTCGGCCTGTCCGGCGACGCCACCGACATTCTCAGCGAGGCCCGCATCTGGATGGAGCACCGCATTGCCATTCAGTTGGTCCTGGCCTTCAAGAGCGTGCTGGGGAAGATGCCGGACGGCGTGAGCGCCATGGCCCAGGCGGTCAAGAACGCCGCGCACGAAGAGGCGTGCCGGCGCAACGATGCTGTCTTCGACCTGCTCGTGCGCGTGCTGAATTGTTTCACGCGCGAGGCGATCAAGAAGAAAGAGAATGCCTCCGTCTTCAATGTCGTCTACTCGTACAAGGCCCTGATCCGTCGCTTGCTCAGCGACCGTCCCGAGCAGGTTCCTCGACTGGTACGCTACCTGCGCTTTTACGCCGAGTACGCGCGCATGCAGGGGCTGCCTTTCATCTATGAACTGGTCAGTTACGAGTTGAGCGAACTGACCGAGCGCGCCTACGAGCGCAAGGCTGCGCCAGCGCGAGAGCTGCTCGATGCCGTGCTCGCCTTCGACGGCGCCGCGCAGAGCGTAGGCTTGGTCAAGTCGCGTGCAATTCTCGCGGCCTATTTCCTCGAGTGCGGGTTGACGCAGGAGTTGGAACTCGTGGAGGCCTCGTTGCGGGGCGTGACGCCGGCTGTCATCGAGAAAGCGAAGCTCGGCATCCTTTCCGTGCAGGACCGAGTGTTCTGGGAACTGAATGACCGCGGCCTCAACTTCGACTTCGTCGAACCGCAGCGCCGGACACGGGTGACCGAAGTCTTCGAGCGGCTGAAGGCCAACACAAGCTGACTGCCGGGACCGCGTCATCGAACAAGCGATGCCCCGCCATTGCGACCAAGAGCCGAAGACCGGCAATGCCGCCTGCGCCCAGGCTGGCGCGCTACAGCAAGCCCTTGGCGTCGCGCGGGGTGTGGCATTCCATGCGGTGGCCGACGTTGGCGAGGTACTCCCCGTATTTCACCTTCTTGCTGGTGGCCGGTGCCTGTACGCTCTTGACGACCGGGCCGTAACTGGTCGGCAGACGGATGTTGAATTTCGACTTGGGTACTTCATTCCTGACGGCGGGCTGCACCCTCAGGTAGGCGATGATGGCGGCAAGGTTGGCGAACGACCGAATTTCAGGCCGACAGAACCGCGTTCAGATTGCAGGCGCAGCTTGGCCACGAAGCGCAGTCGCCCGAGTACGGTTCTATTTGGCCAGCTCCCTGATCCGGTCGACGACCTCCGGATTGGCGAGGGTGGACACGTCGCCTGGATCCTGACGGTTCGAAATCGCTGCGAGCACGCGCCGCATGATCTTTCCCGAGCGCGTCTTGGGCATGTCGGGAACGACGATCACCCGGCGCGGACGCGCAATGGCGCCGATTTCGGACACCACCGATGCCGAGACCCGGTCGGCAATCTCCGCGGAAGGTGCCAGCCCCAGCTTCAACGCGACATACAGGTCGGGCACCTTGCCCTTGACCGGGTCGGCCACCGGAACCACGGCCGCCTCGACGACCTCTGGCACGAGCAGCGCAGCCGATTCGATTTCCTTGGTGCCCAGGCGGTGGCCGGCAACGTTGATCACGTCGTCGATGCGGCCGAGGATGCGGTAGTACCCGTCGGCCGTTTGCACCGCGCCGTCGCCCGCCAGGTAGGGCCAGTCGCGCCAGTCCTTGCTCTTGGGATCCTTGCAGTAGCGCGAGTAGTACTGGCGCACATAACGCTCGGGATCCTTCCAGATCGTCTGGAAGCCGCCCGGCCAGGGATTGCGGATGCAGATGTTGCCGGCCTTGCCCGAACCGCTGGCGAGCTCCTTGCCCTGATCGTCGTAGATCACCGGATGAATGCCGGGAATCGCGGGCCCGGCGCTGCCGGGTTTCATCTGGTGGATGCCCGGCACCGTGCTGCAGAGGAAGCCGCCGGTTTCGGTCTGCCACCAGGTGTCCACGATGACGGCTTCGCCCTTGCCGACCATGCGGTGGTACCACTTCCACACCTCGGGCTCGATCGGCTCGCCAACGGTCGTCATGTGCTTGAATTGGTGGCTGTATTTCGCTGGCTCGTCGGGTCCGTCGCGCCGCAGCGCGCGGATTGCCGTGGGCGAGGTATGGAAGATGTTGACATCGAGTTGTTCAGCGATGCGCCATGGCCGGCCGGCATCCGGATGGGTCGGAACGCCTTCATACACGACCGTTGAAGCAGCGAGCGCCAACGGGCCGTAGACGATGTAGGAATGGCCCGTGATCCAGCCGATGTCGGCCATGCACCAATACACGTCCTCGGGGTGGATGTCCTGGATGTATTTGGATGTCCAGGTGACGTAGGCGAGGTAGCCGCCGATCGAATGTTGGCAACCTTTCGGCCGCCCGGTGGTGCCGCTCGTGTACATCAGGAACAGCGGCGCCTCGGCCGGCATCGGCACGGGCTCGACACGATGGCCGCGGAACTTACCGAGCAGGTCGTTGACGATGACGTCGCGCCCCTCGACCAGCTGCCTGGCGCTCGAGGTTTTGCCCGGGTAGCGCTGCCAGACCAGGACCTTGTCGATCTGCTGGCCGAGGCTGGAGGCCTCTTTCACCGCGATGTCAGCCTTTTCCTTGTGATCGAGCAGATGGCCGGCACGGTAGTACGCGTCCATCGTGATCAGCACGCGGCTCTCGGAATCCCAGATGCGGTCGGCACAAGCCTTGCCGCTGAAGCCGCTGAACACCTGTGAGTGGATCACGCCGAGCCGCGCGCAGGCGAGCATGGTGATCGGTAGTTCCGCCACCATCGGCATATGCAAGGTCACGCGGTCGCCTGCCTTGAGTCCGCAGAAGTCGCGCAACAGCGCCGCGAACTCGTTGACGCGGACGAATAGTTCTTGATAGGTCAGGTGCTGTACCGGCTCGTTCTCCGGCTCGGGCACGAAATGGATCGCGGTCTTGTTCTTGTGTTTGACGAGGTGGCGATCGACGCAGTTGTGGCAGGCGTTGATCCTGCCGCCGACGAACCAGCGCCAGAACGGCGGGTTGCTGGCATCGAGCGTCGTCTGCCAGTGCTGGTACCAGTCGAGAAGGTCCGCGAATTCCTTGAAGCACTCGGGGAATTTGTCGAGGGCAAAGCGCTGGAAGATGCCGGCGTCGGTCAAGTTGGCCTGCGCGACAAACCGGCTGGACGGCGCGACATAGTCCTCTTCCGGCCAATGCACCGCGATCTGTGCCTCGGAGACTTCAACAGTCTGCTGCTCCGCGGCATGGCGAGACGACCTGTGTTCAGTCATGACGGTCACTCCTTTTTTTGGGCAGATCGAATTTCCAAGCAGAAACAACTACACCACTCTGCCCATGCTTGTCAACCCGGAGGTTTTGGCCTAGCCTCTGGTTGGACACGTCACCAGCAGAAAAGGAGGATCAATCATGGATCTTCTCGTGGAACGTACGGATGTATGGGCAGCGGACATCCAGGACCGGCCCGGCGGCCTTGCCGAGGTGCTGGATACGCTGCGCGAAGCGGGGGCAGACCTGCAATTCATCGTTGCGAGGCGTAGGCCGGACAAGCCCGCGACGGGGGTCGTCTATGTCACGCCGCTGCAGAACGACCGTGAAATCCGTGCGGCGGCACAGGTGGGCTTCAACGTGACGCAAAGCCTTCACTCGGTTCGAGTCATGGGCCCGGATCGCCCGGGCATCGCTGCGGAGTTGACGCAAAAGCTTGCCGCCGGGGAAATCAATCTTCGCGGCTTCTCGGCCTCCGTGATCGGCAAACAGTTCGTGGCCTATATCGCGGTCGACTCGCTGGGCGACGCCAACAAGGCGATGGAAATCCTGTCGAAGGTCTGAGATCGCGACGACGGGTTTCGGCGCACGAAATGCGGTGGTTGCGTGCGGGCACGGTTGCACAGCTGCCGCGCGCTTGCTCCCGCCTGGTTCGGCATTGAGCCGGTTGAGGTCAAGCTGTAAGTCGAGCCTGCGACGCGAAACGCGTGCCGGAAAAAGGCAGGCTCGGGGTGTTTTACAGAAATGAGGCGGGACAGAGCGGGTGGATAGTGATTCGGTACTGTCGGACTACGCATCAAACTGATGCTTCACCAGAACTTCCACCATGGCCGCGGTTCGGGGCTACTCGGTTGCTCGGGCGTCGCGAGAGGCGAGACCTGGCTGTCCCGCACGCGGCGACGAAGTTCGGCCTCGAAAGCATGCGCGAGGCCAAAGGCGAGCTCATCCCCGCGTGCGGCCCGACTGCGCCATTCCCGGGCCAACTCGGCCAATTGATCGTCGTCGAGTTCATGCGGCGGCACGCGGTCACTCACGTCCGCTCGTTTCTCAATTTCGTTGGGAGAAGACATTCAGTGCCTGATGAGGCGGCTACGCAAAATACCGCGCGCCGCGTTGTCATGGCCGCCGCTGGGCTTGACACTTTCAATCGTCGAGTTGCGCACAAGGCCGAGGATCGCCATGTGGCTCGGCGACTCTCGTGCTGACCGAGGGCCGCCGCGCGCGGCCCACGAAGTTTCGCAGTCGCCGTTGCCGACAGCACGTAGCGACCAGAGCCATTGGGACCAGATCGCGCTTCGCAGACCGTCCCCGAGAAAAATGCATGCACCCAGCATCCGAACTGGGCAAAGATTTCCGGGCTGCCGACACCAACCACTGTACCGTCCGACAGTTTTCTCAAATGTTCTCGCACGCGTCAGCGGCTATCAGGGCTTCGCAGGCATTTCCTCGTCTTGCTCCATTCCGCTTGGGACGAAGGTGACGCCGTGGTGCGCCAAGTAGTCGCGAATCAGACGTCGAACGACCTGCGAAGGCGTGACATCCTGGCGGGCGCAAAGTGCCTCAAAGGCCTTTTTCTTCGAGGGATCGACCAGCACCGTCAGGCGCGCTGTCTTGAGTTCCATGAGCTATCCCTATGTCAGTTTCATGATAATAACAGTATCATCCAGCGCAATCGAATTGCAAGCTAGGCCAAGGCGTTTCTGATGCCCGCTTGGCCGAGATGCCAGAGCTGTTCATTGCATTGTCTCGTTGATTCCTGCGCACCGCACGCGGCTTGGCCGTCCGGTTCGCTGAAGCACGTAACCGGACGAGTTAGAGACGGCTTCGCGGCGCCCAAGGCTCTGGAACACCAATGACGGCTCTCAGCGCCGCCGTACGGTTGGACGCGCTCGGCGCCTTCTTCCTGGCCTGGTCACTCCCGATGATCTTGCTGGGCAGCGTCTATGCGGTCGGCCACCTGCGGCCGCACTTCACATCGAAGCGTCATCTGGGGGTGCACTACGCACTGCTGAACCTGACGGCCCTGTCGTTCGTGCTCGTCTACACCGCGGATCTGAGGATCTGATCTTCCTGCTCGGCTGGGAGACCGCCGCTCTGGCCGCATGGCTCCTCGTCATCTGGGATTACACGAACCAGAAAGTCCGCTTCGCCGGGTTCAACTACCTGGTGTCCACGCACATCGGTCTGATCTTCCTGGGTGCGGCGTTCATGATCCTGTACACGCACTCGGACTCGTGGGACCTCAGCAGCTTCGGACGATGACTGCGCGACAACGCGAGCTCGGAACGCAACCTCGTCTTCCTGCTGCAGGTCACGGGCTTCGGCCTTAAATCCGCGTTCTTTCCGTTTCCTTCCTGGCTGCCACGGGCCCACGCAGCGGCGCCAGCCCATGTGTCGGCGCTGATGTCGAGTGTCATCCACAAGGCCAGCCTCTACGCACTGGTGCGCTTCGCTTTTTCTGATCGGCAAGCCTGACGAATGGATGGGCTGGTTCCTGATCGGCTTCTCCGTGCTATCGGCGGTGGTCGGCGCCCTGTACACGGTCGGGCAACGCGACCTGAAGCGTCTGCTGGGCTACTCGTCGACCGAAAACGTGAGCATCGCCAGCATCGGCTTCGGTGTCGGGTGCCTCGGACTGAGCTGGGGCAACGCCTCGCTGGTAGCGATCGGATCCGCAGGTGGATTGCCCTCCAACGGACGACGGATAGCGCGTCGGCTCCATCGCCGCATCGCGGTGGCCGCACCTGCAGCGATCCGGCATCCGCATCCGCATCCGCATCCGCATCCGCATCCGCATCCGCATCCGCATCCGCATCCGCATCCGCATCCGCATCCGCATCCGCATCCGCCAAACATGTTAATATCATTACCATTGCAATTACACTTTCAACGCATTACATTTGCCTTGAAGCTTATGCCTCCTTGAGTGCGTTGGCTAGTCCAGCGTCGAGAAATCGCGTCGCTGGCCACACTTGCAGTGCGGAGGCTCGATTACGTGGGGTTCATTCGCCCGACTCTTGCTATCGTTCCGGCAGCGACGGCGATCGCAGTTCGAGTTGGCCGGCGGTGTTCACCGAGACGACGGTTGATCAACGTCGTTCGAGGGGCCTGAGGCGACGCCATGCCCCAACAGCATTTCAACAAGCCCGCGGCGGCCTGCGGATCACAGCTGAACCACAACCTGATGCTGGTGCAATTCCTGCCACCCAGCGGGAAACCACGAGTTTGTGCAGCACTCTGGCGCGAGGGTGACCGTGTACGCCTCGCGGCGCCGCTCATGCGCGCGCGCAACGGTGTTCGGGATCCGAAGTCCTATGCACGGCAGTTTCCCGATGCCTTGGCGTCGATCGATGCCTTCGAAGAAGCCATGACCTGGCTGGATGCAGCGTGCTACGCCGCTGCCGATCCGCACGAGGTTGATACCGCATGTCAGCAACACCCCGAGTGGCGATTGCGATGCGTGCGGTACGACGGAGGCGACGCCAGCCTGTTAGGGCTGGCAGGTCTGATTCGGGCGACCGAGACCGCTGGCGCCTTCCCGGAGACGATCATGCGCGATTGCCTGCTGGAAATGATCAGGCAGATCCTGAAGAACGCCCCTGATTTGGTGGCAGGACAAATCGAATCGACCTCTCAAAAGGGGGATGACGTCGCAACGCTGGACCTCGGGCTGGATCGAGCGGTGGTTGTCACCTTGCTCGCGAACATCACCTCGACGGACGTCGTACATCAAGGGGTGCTGGCACACCACAGGATGACCGCCCCGAACAATGCTCGGACCCAATGCCTGCTCGTAGTGCCCAATCTCCAAATCAACCAGCCGACGTTCCTCACTCCGCGCGTGGTGATCACCAACATGGACACCGATCACGTTCGTGCCTCGCTGGTACACATGGCTAAGCACTGAAATCCAAGTAGCCCCTCAATCAAGAAACAGAAAATCGACCTTGCTCATGTCCGATAGTTCCGCATCTGCGCAGCACGTCAAACCCTTCATCTACGAGACCGTCAGCTCCAAGGCTCTCCACTTCTGTATCAGTCACACTCAAAGCCGCATGCGACTCAGCGACCCATACGCGCTCGCTCTCGAGTACACGCGCACGATGATGGGATTCCTGCTTTTCAAGCCGGAGCCGCGGAGTATTGGAATGATCGGCTTGGGCGGTGGGTCGTTGGCCAAATTCTGCTATCGCCATTTGAGCCGCGCCCGAATCCAAATCGCCGAGATCAATTCGATGGTGATCGCATTGCGCGAGGAGTTCCACATCCCGCGCGATGACGCGCGGTTCATCGTTTTTCAAAGCGATGGGGCGGACTTTGTACGCCGCGGTTCAAGTCGTTTCGACGTGTTGATCGTCGACGGCTATGACCTTGAGGGACTGCCTGCCCAACTGTCTTCTCAAAGCTTCTACGACGACTGCCGCGAGACGCTCCAGCCCGACGGAATCATGGTGGTCAACTTGCAGTACGGCGACCCCGAAACCGACGAGCACCTGGCTCGCATCCGTCGCAGCTTCAATGGCTCGGTCCTGGTGGTCGATGACGGCGAGGAGAGCCATAGCATCGTGTTTGCCTGCAAAGGTGACGCCCTCGAGACGTACCGCCTGGGAGCAATTCGAAGGCCGCCAGACCTCGATCCAGGCGCCGCCAGCCAGTTGCTCGCAGGGTTTGCGTTGATCGCATCGGTGCTGAAAGATCAGCGAAGCTAGGGCTTCTTGAATCGCATGGCGTTCATATACTATGTGTCACGGGTACCTGTTGCATTGTCATGCTGAGGATCCATGGAGCTCAAAACTGCACGCCTGACTCTGCTCATTGATCCTCATGAGAAGGAAGCCTTCGAGCGACTTTGTGCGCTGCAGGATCGGACGGCGTCGCAGGTGGTGCGACAGCTGGCCCGTGACTACTTCACACAGCACGGTGTCCAGTACATGGCGCGCGGCGTGAGCGCGAGAGAGTTCGCCGCCCGATTCGACATACCGGCGCTGCGGCCGAGGTCGGATTCGCTGGGCGCCGCTCTTTCGGCCGTGAGGCGTCGAGCCGTGCGCCCCAGGGCCTGAGGAGCAGCATGCCCCCCGTCGCGCAATGGCTCCATCTCGATTGGATACTCGTTGTGACGATGGCCTGGTTGCTCGTGGGGGCCGCCGGGATCTTCGCCCTGCATCGCTTCAGCCTGGTGTCCCAGGTGCTCTTCCCCGTCGGGGCGCTGTTTGGCTTGGTGCTCTTCGGGCTTGCCATCGATGCCCTGCTTGGCGCCCCCGAGGTCGCCGTGCTGCCCATCGGGTTGCCGGCATTGCCGTTCCATCTCCGCCTGGACAGTCTGTCGGCCTACTTCCTGATGGTGATCGGTGGAGCATCAGCCGGCATCTCCACATTTGCGGCCGGATACTTCCGCAAGGGCGAAGGCACGCCGCCCGGCCTGCTGTGCCTGGAGTACCACGTTTTTCTGGTCAGCATGGTGGGGGTGGTCCTCGCCGACGACGCGTATTCGTTCATGGTGATGTGGGAGACGATGGCGCTGTCGTCGTTCTTCCTGGTGACCGCGAACCACCGCATGGCTGAAGTGCGCAGCGCCGGCTATCTCTACATCACGATGGCGAGAATCGGCGCGATCGCTGTCCTGCTGTGCTTCGGTGTGCTGCAGGCCAACACGGGCGACTACACCTTCGCCAACATGCGCGCCCAGGCACTGTCGCCGTTCTGGGCCTCGGCCGGCTTCCTGCTCGCCGTGTTGGGGTTCGGCGCCAAGGCCGGCATCCTGCCCCTGCATGTGTGGCTGCCCGAAGCTCACCCCGCCGCACCCTCCCCCGTCTCGGCCATGATGAGTGGCGTCATGCTCAACACGGCCATCTACGGCCTGTTGCGCGTGTCTTTCGACTTGCTGCACACGCACCTGTGGTGGTGGGGCGGGCTGCTGCTGGCGCTCGGTTTGGCGACGGCCCTGTTCGGCGTGATCTTCGCGGCGGTGCAGACCGACATGAAGCGGCTGCTGGCCTATTCGTCGATCGAGAACATGGGCCTGCTGTTCGTCGGCATGGGCCTGACCTTGATTTTCTCGGCCTACGACATGAAGCCGATGGCCGCACTCGCGTTGACTGCGACCCTCTATCACGTCGCGAGCCACGCCTTTTTCAAGAGCCTGCTCTTCCTCGGCACCGGCAGCGTGCTTCATGCCACTTCCGAGAGAAGCCTCGGCAAGCTGGGGGGCCTGATCCGGACCATGCCCTGGGTCGCCTGGCTCACGCTGTTGGGCGTGCTGACCAGCGCGGGTCTGCCGCCGCTGGGGGGCTTCGTATCAGAATGGCTGCTGCTCCAGAGCTTCCTCTTCACGCCGGGGCTGCCGGTGCCGTTGCTGACCATGCTCATCCCGGTGGTCGCCGCACTCATCGCTCTGGTCGCAGCGCTGGCCGGCTACACAATGGTCAAGTTCTTCGGCGTGATCTTCCTCGGGCAGCCGCGCGAGGACAAGCTCACCCACGCCCACGATGCCGGCCGCTGGGAGCGCATGGGTATGGTATGGCTGGCGCTCGGCTGCATCGCGCTCGGACTGCTGCCGACACAATTCATTCAGCTGATGGACCCTGTGACGCAGCAGCTTGTCGAGTCGGGTCTCGGCGCCAAGGTGGCAGCCAATGGCTGGCTGTTGGCGCCGAACAGTCTCGCGCAGGCCAGCTACGGCCCCGTGATCTTCCTGCTCGGCATCCTGGGGAGCTTTGCGTTCGCCTTCCTGCTCGTGCGGAAGCTCTACCACGGCCGCGTGCGTCGCGGCCTGCCCTGGGCCTGCGGCTTCCCGTGGGGCACAGCACGCATGCAGGACACCGCCGAAGGATTCGGCCAGCCGATCCGCCAGATCTTCGAACCTTTCTTCCTGATGCGACGTGATCTGCCCACGCCCTTCGACGCGAAACCGCGCTACCGCGTAACGGTGGAGGATCACTTCTGGCGCTGGCTCTATGTGCCCATCGTCGACCTGGCGGCGTACCTCGCGCGGCTGATCGGCCTGATGCAGCAAGGGCGAATCTCGGTCTACCTGCTGTACAGCTTCCTGACGCTGGTGGCCACGTTGCTCGTGGTGATGCGATGAGGTCGCCATGAGCTTCGCCGGCTTCATGTCGCAGTTGCTGGAGATCGTCATCGCGATCGGGCTGGCACCCCTGCTCACCGGCTGGGTCAACCTGTGGCGCGCGTGGCTCCAGAACAAGTCCGCGCCCAGCCTCTGGCAGCCCTACCGGATGCTGCACAAGCTGTTCAACAAGGAGTCGATGGTCGCCGACCATGCATCGCGACTGTTTCGCGTCGCGCCCTATGTGATGTTCGGATGCATGGTGCTGGCTTGCGCCATCATCCCCACGCTGTCGACCGATCTACCGCTGGCGCCAGCGGCCGATGCGATCGCACTCGTCGGCCTGTTCGCCCTGGCGCGAGTGTTCATCTCGTTGGCCGCCATGGACATCGGCACCGCGTTCGGCACCATGGGTGCGCGGCGCGAGATGCTGGTTGGTTTTCTTGCCGAACCTGCCTTGTTGATGGTGCTGTTCTCGGCTTCGCTGATTTCCCAGTCGACCTCGCTCACCACGATAGTCGAGACGCTGGCGCACCGCGAACTGGCGATCTATCCCGGTATGGCCTTTGCCGGGGTCGCATTCACGATGGTGTCGCTGGCCGAGAACGCGCGCGTGCCGGTCGACAACCCGGCCACGCACCTTGAGCTGACGATGATCCACGAGGCGCTCATCCTCGAGTACTCGGGCCGCCACCTGGCGTTGATCGAATGGGCGGCCAGCCTGAAGCTGTTCGCCTATTCGTGCATCGGCCTGGCCCTGTTCTTCCCTTGGGGCGTTGCCGAGGCCCAGGCGCCGCTGGAGATGTTGCTGGCGCTGCCCGTGTTGGTGATCAAGCTCGCCGTGGGCGGCTTTCTGCTTGCCGCGCTGGAGACGGCAAGCGCCAAGATGCGCATCTTCCGCGTGCCCGAGTTCCTGGCCACCGCCTTCCTGCTTGCGGTGATCGGCATGCTGGTGCACCTGCTGCTCAACCAGTGACATGAGCAGCGGCATCCTGACCCAACTCGTCAACCTGCTCGGTGCGGTGCTGCTGATGCTCGCATTCGCGATGATCTCGCAGCGGCGCATCCTCACCCTGATTCACCTGTTCACGATGCAGGGTGCGGCGCTGGCGCTCGCGACCGCCGTGGTCGGCTATGCGACCGACCAGCACCACCTGTACCTGTCAGCCGGGCTGACCTTGGTGCTCAAGGTGCTGCTGATTCCATACCTGCTGCACCGGGTCATCGACCGTCTCGACATCCGCTGGGACGTCGAGACACTGATCAATATCCCGACGACGATGCTGATCGGCATCGGGGTCGTGATCTTCGCCTTCAATCTGGCGATACCGATCTCCCAGCTGTCCTCGGCGCTGGCCAGCGGCACACTGGGCATCGCGCTGGCCTGCGTGCTGCTGTCGTTCCTGATGATGATCACGCGTGCGAAGGCGGTTCCGCAGGTGATCGGCTTCCTCGCGATGGAGAACGGCCTGTTCTTTGCCGCCACGTCGGCCACCTACGGGATGCCGATGGTGGTCGAGTTCGGCATCGCGCTGGACGTGCTGATCGGCGTGCTGATTCTGGGCGTGTTCATGTTCCAGATTCGCGAGCAGTTCGACAGCCTGGACATCCGCCACCTCGAGAAGCTGAAGGACGACTGAGGTGCTCGCATTGGCCTTCCTCCTCGCAACTCCGCTGGCCGGCGGACTGGTGCTGGCGCTGGTCGGCCATCGCGACAACGCGCGCGACGTCAACGTCGCCTTCAGCCTGGGCACCTTCGTCGCCGCCTGCGTGCTCACGGCGCAGATCGTCAAGAGCGGGCCGATGCTGGTGTGGGACCGCGAGTTCTACATCGACCCGCTGAACGTCTTTCTCGTCACGCTGACCGCATTCGTCGGCCTGACCACTTCCATCTTCTCGCGCCCCTACATGCGCGTGGAGCGCGACCACGGCAAGATGACGCCGCCGCGCCTGCGCCTGTACCACAGCATGTACCAGCTGTTCAGCTTCACGATGCTGCTGGCACTGACGACCAACAACATGGGCATCATCTGGGTCGCGATGGAAGCCGCCACGCTGACCACCGTGCTGCTGGTCAGCGTCTATCGCACCGCGGCCAGTCTCGAGGCCGCATGGAAATACTTCATCCTGTGCGGCGTGGGCATCGCCCAGGCGTTGTTCGGAACGGTGTTGCTCTACATGGCGGCCGAAAAGGTGATCGGCCCCGAGGGCGGCGCCTTGCTCTGGACCAACCTCGATGCAGTGAAGGACCAGCTCGACCCGAACATCATCACGCTGGCGTTCGCGTTCCTGTTCATCGGCTACGGTACCAAGGTCGGGCTGGTGCCGGTCCACAACTGGCTGCCGGACGCGCATGCCGAGGGTCCGACGCCGGTGTCGGCCGTGCTGTCGGGCCTGCTGCTGAACGTCGCACTCTACGCAATCCTGCGCTGCAAGGTGCTGACCGATGGTGCGCTGCACTATCCTCTGGCCGGCCGGTTGATGATGGGCTTCGGCCTGCTGTCGGTGGTGGCGGCAGTGTTCTTCCTGATCCGGCAGAAGGATGTGAAGCGCATGTTCGCCTACTCGTCGATCGAGCACATGGGGATGATGACCTTCGCTTTCGGCATGGGCGGCCCGATCGCCAACTACGCCGGGCTGCTGCACATGACGGTGCATTCGCTGATCAAGTCCGCGATCTTCTTTGCCGTCGGCCATGCCACGCAAAAGGCGGGCACCCAGATCATGGAAGACATCCGCGGGCTCATCAAGGTCAGCCCGACGGTCGCCTGGGGGATGATGCTCGGATCGCTCGCCATCCTCGGCATGCCGCCGTTCGGGGTCTTCGCCAGCGAGTTCCTGATCGTCACGACCGCAATGCGCGAGCAGCCCTGGGCGACGCCGTTCCTGCTGATCGCCCTGGGCCTGGCGTTTGCATCCGTCTTCAGCCGGGTGCAGCCGATGGTCTTCGGCGAGACCAACGTCAAGCCCCTGGCGCATCCGCCGGCCCTGGTTCCGGTGTTCGTGCATCTGGCGCTTGGCCTGATGCTCGGCGTCTACATCCCACCCTATCTCAACGCCTGGTACGTCCAGGCGGCGGCGATGCTGGGGAACTGAGCAAATGGCACGGCCGGAACTCGGACTCGATCTGCGGCGCCTGTCGGCGCCGACGCCCATTTGGCATGGGCGCGTGGGTCGGGACGCCTGGAGCGCCATGGCGCGCAGCATCGCGGACATGGGTGGGCGCCTGATCTCAGTCTGGGGCGTCGATCGCAGCGCATCGGGCGAGGCCATGGCGGCGTGTGCAGCCTATGCGGTCCCCCAGGGGCTGGTCTGGCTCGAACTGAAGCTGGACGATGCAGCGCAAGGGTTTCCCGATCTGGCCATCGCATTCCCGTGCGCGGCGCGCATGCAACGCGCCGTGGCCGACCTGTCAGGCATCCGAGCCGAGGGTAGCCGTGACGATCGCCCCTGGCTCGACCACGGGGTGTGGCCACCCGGATCATTGCCACTGCAGCACAAACCCCAGCCCGAAGCATCTGCTACCGCCGGCGCGCTACCTGCCGACTACCCCTTCGTGCGCGTCGACGGCGACGGGGTGCACGAGATCGCCGTCGGGCCCGTGCATGCCGGCATCATCGAGCCTGGCCACTTTCGGTTCTCCGTCGTGGGCGAGAAGGTGCTCAGGCTCGAACAGCACCTCGGGTACACGCACAAGGGCATCGAGCGCCGGTTCATGGAACTGATGCCGCTCGAGGGACACCGCCTCGCGGGACGCATCTCGGGCGACACGACGGCGGCCTACGCCTGGGCCTACAGCATGGCGCTGGAGTCAGCCTGGGGCGGCGAGGTCCCGGACCGCGCCAACTGGCTGCGTGCGCTGATGCTGGAGCGCGAACGCGTGGCCAATCATCTGGGCGACCTCGGCGCTCTTGGGAACGATGCGGCCCTGGCCTTCGGCCTGGCGCAGTTCTCGCGCCTGCGCGAAGACTGGTTGCGCCTGTCCAAGGAGATCTTCGGCCACCGCCTGATGATGGACGCCATCGTGCCCGGCGGCGTGGCGATCGATTTGACGCCAATGAAGCGGGATCGCCTTTGCATGCAGTGCGATGTGATCGAGCGAGAGGTGCGCGCGCTGCGACGTGTGTACGACGAACATGCGGGCCTGCAGGACCGCTTTGTCGGCACCGGGCGGGTGACGCCCCAACTGGCCGCGCAACTCGGCCTCTCGGGCCTTGCGGGACGCGCCAGCGGGCAGACGGCCGATCTGCGCTGCAGCTTCCCATGGCCGCCTTACGATCGGCTCAAGGTTGCGATCGCCACATCCAGCGACGGCGATGTCGCTGCGCGCGTGACGATGCGGTTCGAAGAGGCCTTCGAGTCATTGCGGCTCATCCGCGCCATCTGCGCTGGCTTGCCGGACGGCGCCGCTCGCACCGAGATCCGGCCTCAGGCGTCGGCATCGCTGGGGGCGGGCTGGGTCGAAGGCTGGCGGGGCGAGGTTTTCGTCGCACTGGAGATCGGGAGCGATGGTCGCATCGTGCGATGCCATTGCCATGATCCGTCCTGGCAGAACTGGCCAGTGCTCGAGCACGCCATCATCGGCAACATCGTTCCGGACTTCCCGCTGATCAACAAGTCCTTCAACCTCAGTTATTCGGGGCACGACCTCTGATGTGGCACATCCTCAAGCAGATCGTGCGCACCGGCATCGTCACTGAGCCGGCGCCGCAGGTTGACGATGCCGAACACGCCGCGGTCGATCGCATTCAGCGCGACCTACTGGCCATCCTTGGCCAGGCGCTGACGATCCGCGAGGTCGATGCCGGCTCATGCAACGGCTGTGAACTCGAGATCCACGCACTCAACAACCCCTACTACAACATCGAGGGACTCGGCATCAAGTTCGTCGCCAGTCCGCGCCACGCCGATATGCTGCTGGTGACTGGGCCGGTGTCGCGCAACATGGAAGAGGCATTGCGGCGCACCTACGACGCTACGCCGGAACCGAAGCTGGTGGTCGCCGTTGGCGATTGCGGCTGCACCGGCGGCATCTTCGGTGAGAGCTATGCCAGCTGTGGCAAGGTAGCGAACGTGATTCCTGTCGATGTGGCGATACCCGGCTGTCCCCCACCGCCGGTCGACATCTTGCGCGGGATCCTCAGCGCCGTTCGACAACGTAAGGCACAGCCCGGCACGCGTTAGCCATGAAGAGTGCCGACGGGTTCCTGCTTGAGGCGAAAGGCACCGAGATCGGCGCTACGCCTGCGCCCGCCCCCCACCCACTCCTCTTCAAACCCTGGATTTCGGCGCCCGCGAACATCGTGGTCTACGAGTTCAGTGCTCGCCTCGACGAGAACTGCGAAGCTGCGGCAGCCGAGCAGATCCTCAAGGCCCGGTGCCTCTACAACGCTGTGATCCGGTGCGTTCGCGCTGTGCACGGGGAAATGAACGCCTGGGTGCTGGAGCGCGCAGGCCCCCGTGCCAAGGCCTAGCAGGATCAGCTGCCGGCCTGCGAACTCGAGATCTCGGCTGCGAAGGCCGCGGCGGATGTCGAGCGGCTGCGCATCCTCGCGCCCCAACGGATCACGCTGGGCATGGAGCTGACCGGACTGCTGCGACCGACACGCGAGAAGTACCGCGCAGAAATCCGGTCGCTGTTCTTTGCCCGGGTCGGCAATACCACGACGACCGAGACCTACCAACTGCGCTGCCAGGCAGTCAACGACGGCTTGGGCTGGGCGACCGCAACAGCCGTTCTCGACAGCGCGTTGCTTGCGTGGAAAAGTCTCTCGCTCTCGGGCTGGAACAACGCTTCATTGATCGTGACATTCTTCAGCGCCTCGATCCGCTTGCCCGCCTCGAGCTTCACGACGCGGTCCACCAACAGGAACGGATAGCGGTGGGGAAGCCTTTTCAGAATTTCGTGGATGTCCAACTTCACGCAAGCCCCTTATCGTCGTATCGACGGCTCCTCTCGGGCAGATCCCGGCCGTTCATCCCGCCACGCCGTGGGGCCTGTCCTGCTTCCGCGGCGGCGCATAGGTCCGGCTTTCTGTCCCGCGGACCGATCAGCGGGCGTGCAATGCCTTGCTGGCCGTGGTGTTGGGCTCTGACAGTGCGACCACGCTGCCCGAAGCCGATGTCCGAGACCTACGAAGCCTCTGAGCCCGCAGCGAGACTGGGCCAGGACTGCGCCCTGACGGCCTCGCCCATCTCGGTCCTCCGGTGACGACCCTCGCCAACGGCACGGCGACGTCGACACCAGTCACCGGTGACATGGGCAATCGACAGCAGGCCATCGCGCGCGCCCGTCTGCTGGCGCCGACGGGCATCGCGCAGCGCTAAGCTCAGGCCGCATCCCAGACAACATTCGGCAGCATGGCTATGCCAGGACGTGCAAATAGGTAGCCCTGGAACAACTTCACGCCGAGGCTTCGGAGCGAATCGACCTCTTGCCGGGTCTCCACCCCTTCCGCGATCACCTTGATCTGGAGTTCGTCGCACGTCGCGACGAACCCCTTCACGATCGTGAAGCGCACGGCGCTGAGGTGGATGTCCCGAATGAAGCTCATGTCAATCTTGACGATATCCGGCTGAAAAGCGGCCAGCAGTTCGAAGCCTGCATAGGCCGCACCGAAATCGTCGATGGCCGAGATGAACCCGAAGCGCTCGAAGGTTTCGAACGTCGCGGCCAGTTCGCGCAGGTCCTTGAACGGCTCGCCCTCCGTGATCTCGAACATCAGGCGATCGACGGGAAAGCCCACTCGCTCGGCCGTGCGGATGGCAGATTGGAAACATTCCGCTGGCCTTGCAATGTCGTTGGGCATGACATTGAGACTGAGCCTCGATCGCATGCCGAGCATCGATGCCATCTCGATCGACCTCACGCGGCACGCCTCGTGGAAAGCAAAGCGATGACGCGCCTGCACCTTGCCGAGCACCTCGAAGGCCCCTTCCCCGTGAATGCCTCGAACAAGCGCCTCATGCGCGAAGATGTCTCGCTGCTCGAGGTCCACGATGGGCTGGAACGCGATGGTGAAGTCCGGCCCGATGCGAGAACCGGCGGCCTCGGTGATGTTTTCGGTTTTCATTGGACCAGCTGCTCCCGCCTCGCAAATGAGGATCCGTACCGGGCTTCCTGGGTTTCGGACCTCGACGCGGCCATTATGAATCGGTTTCTTCCCTCTTTCTTGGCCGCGTACAGCGCCGAGTCGGCGCATGCCAGCAGCGCGGGAAAGTCCTCATCCCCCTCCGAGATCGCGACACCGATGCTGGTCGTCACCTGCAAGGTGCGGCTCGGAAGGTGGAATACCGGCTGCATCGCACTGATCACCTTGCCGGCAACCAGCCGCGCTTCGTCGGCATCGGTGACACCTTCGAGCAGGACCACGAATTCGTCGCCGGCGTAGCGCGCCGCCATGTCCGTCTCACGCACGCTCTCCTTGAGCCGACGGCCGAATTCCTTGAGCACCGCGTCGCCCGCTGCATGGCCCAGCGAATCGTTGATTGACTTGAAGTAGTCGATGTCCAGGAACATGAGACAGACCGGAAGGTGGGACCGCCGGGATCTGGCGAATGCCTCGCGCACGTGCTCTTCGAAGGACCGGCGGTTCGGCAGGCCCGTGAGCGCGTCTTCACGCGCGAGGGTGTCCAGCTGCATCTGCTTCTGCTTCAAGTCGCTGACGTCGTTCGCCAGGATGTACAGGCCGACGACCTCGCCCTCTGCATTTCTCTGCGGCAGGTAGGTCGTCTGCAGAGTTCGCTCGCCGACCAGCAGCTTGGCCGTCTGCTCGAAGGAGACCTCCTCGCCGGCAAACGCGCGCGCCAGCAGCGGCTTGCGCATCTCGTAGTGCGCGTCACCAACGGCCTCCCGAATGGGCCGGTTCATCATCGAAGATGGCGGGATGCCGAGCCAGGTCAGGTACCTGCCGTTGCAGAATACCACCCGCTCATCGCGATCCAGCTCGGTCAGGAGCGCCGGCACGTTATCGGTGAGCCCGCGCAGGCGTTTCTCGCTCTCGGCACTGCGGATCTCGGCTCGCTTGCGCTCGGTCACGTCGAAGGTCATCGCATAAAAGCCTCGCACGATGCCTTCCTGATCGCGATCCGGAATGTAGTGAGACTGGTACCAGTTCTGACTGAGCCCGCGCGTACGGTATCCAGTCATCTCGAAGGTCACCGCTTCCCCGGCGAGCACACGCTGCACATAGGGCTCGACCATCTTGAAGTCTTCGATTCCACGCACATCGGCCATGCTCTGGCCCACCAGCTCCGCGTTGTCGTGCAGCGCCCGCACATGTGCGTTGACAAAGGTGTAGCGCAACGATGCATCCACGTGCGAGACCAGTGCCGGGAGGTTATCGGTGATGGTGCGAATGCGAGCCTCGCCCGCAGCTCGCTCGCGTTCGGCCACCTTCTGGCGCGTGACGTCGAAGGTCATCACGTAGTAGCCGAACACCTCGCCGGCATGGCGTATGTCGGGTACCAGATGGCACTCGAAGAAACCCTCCTTGCCATTGCGATCGTAGGTGCCCACGTAGCGCGTCGCCGTCCCCGCCAGCACTTTGGCAATCTCCGGCTCCAGTTGCTTGTAGACCGCCTCCGGCAGCGACTCCTTCATCGTCAGTGTGCCGATGTCGGCCTTCGTCTTGCCGCGCATGGCGAGTCCCGCCTTGTTGCCGAAGAGGCAGACCTGGTGGCGATCGAAGTAGGCGACGACGGCCGGCAGGTTGTCGGTCACATCGCGCAAGAACCGTTCGCTCGACCGCAGCCGCTCGTGGGCGATCTGGCGCTCCAGCATGAGCGAATCGAAGGTGCGCGAAAGATCGCCGATCTCGTCCTTGGGGCCGACCTGCTCCAAGGGGGCGTAGTTCGAGACGGCGCGCGAAACCTGCATGTGTTCATGCAGCTGTGACAAGGGCATGAGCTGGGAGCGCATGACCACGAAGGCGAGCCCCCCGACCAGCGCGGTCAGGAGCAGCGCGCCCGCCCAGGTGTACCGCTCGATCTCTTCGATGCGGGCAAAGGCCTCGCTTCGCGGATAAATGCCCCCGAGCACCCAGTTGGTCTGGCTGCTGCGCTTGAATGCGTAGAGCCCGTACACGCCAACGCGATTCATGGCTTGGGCCGTACCCTCAAATCCGGCGATGGCGCGGTCCAGCGCAGGATTGCGGCCTCCCTCAGCATTCACACTCTGCAGAATCAGGTCCTTGCGAGGGTGGTCGATAACAATGCCATCCGTATTGGCGATGAACATGTATCCGCTCTTGCCAAATTTGATGTTGGCAAGTTCACCCAGGAAGTTCTGCTCCTTGAGGCTGATGGCGCCGGAGATGACATAGACCACTTCACCCTGGCTGTTCAATACCGGCTCCGTCATCGCGATCTGCGCCAGACCGTTGAGTCGATTCCGGTAGGGCTGCGAGATGACGCCCGCCTTGGCAGCGACCGTCCGCAGGAAGTATTCGCGGTCTTTGATATTGACCTTGCCGATTTTGTCCGCGCCGTTGAGGTTGGCCACAAGGTCGCCGTTCCTGTCGACAAAGGCGACGTTGTCAAAGGCCTCCTTCAGCGACTTGTGCTGCATAACAAAGTCCTGCAGCAGCTTGCTGTCGGCAATGTGTTGTGCCTCGACGCTGTTGCCGAAGGTCTTGAGCAAGGTGCGCCGGCTTAAGAACTTCTGATCCACTGCATCGGCGATGGCCGAAATCCGATCGAACTGTTCGTTGGCGATGTCCTCCTGCATGTGGCGCTTGGCAAAGTAGAGCGCGGCGGTGGCGACGCCCAGCGTCGTCAGCAGGACAACGGCGACCATGCCCAGGGACAACCGGGCGCGCAGGCCGAGGCGAGAGAGGCGAAGGACTGGGAGGCGCATCATGTGAGTTCAGGTCGGAACAGCCGCAGCTCGATGCCGCAGACCCGGAAGCGTCGCTTCGCTCTGGTCATCGGGTCAACGCCTCGGCCAGCATACTCATAAAAGCCCGCCCGGCACACGTGCGTGAGCGACCAGAGATCGCACGAGCGTGAATGAAGTTGCGTTGTCACGACGCAATTGCTTCGAGGGGCGGCGTTTTGTCGGCCAGTGCCGTTCAACCCCCGGCTGCACTTCTCGGCCAGCCAATCCTTCGGCGTTTACTAAAGCATTCATTGCGAGATCGAAAGCGCTGCATGAATCCACCGGAAGGAGGGGAGCAGGCTGGTTCCTACGGTTAGCAGAGGGGAACAGCTTTTCAGAGCCTATGGCGCGGGAAGCTTTCCTACCCATTGTTCGGCTGAATAGACTGCGGTGATGGGCCACCCAATTTAGATCTATGTACGTCATAGCGGCGGCCGTGCACTGCTGAACTTCCGCTTCCCGCTGCGATGCGTGACCGGTTCCTAGAAGGGGTGTCCAAGGCACGCTTCGACTCGGAAGACTCCCGGGTCACTCGGAGCTGGTTGTACTTCCCGAGTGGAACGCCGGCTCCGGCGAGCCGGGACACGCCAGAATTCCGATCGCGGCCATCAACGTGAACTACTCGAGCGGCGACGAAGAGAGTCATGCTGTCGCGCCCAGCCGCCGCTCCCATGGCGGCTCCCTTCCAAGCTCAGGTCTGCGAAGTAGTCTTCCTTCGATGCAGGGACCACCCGAGGGTCATTCCGGCAGCGGCGATCAGGATGGCAACCGAGCCGACGAACTGCAACAGCTTGAGCCTATGATCGAAGGCGACGAAGTCCACGACCATGGCGAAGATGGGATAGAGGAAGGACAGTGCACCTACGGAGTGCGTCGGCAGCTTCTGGATCGCGCCGTACAGAAGCGCGAAGACCAGACCCGTGTATACGGCGCCCATCACCACGAAATCGCGCCAGGCCCGATAGTCGGTTGGAAGATTCGTGAGGTCCGCGAAGGGCGCGATCATGACGGTGCCGACGCAGACATGGATCAACGCGATGAGGTGCGGTGGCGTGTCGCCCAGCTTCTTGGTCGCGATCGCCGCGATGGCGTAGAAGAATGCGGCGCCGAGCGCCATCAGAACGCCGGCGATGTAGGCGCTTGCGGGCCCTGCGTAGGCCGCCGCTGAAGGTCTCGTATAGACAATGAGCAGCACGCCCGCGAATGCGATGCCAAGCCACGTCAGCTTGGTGGCGGTGATGCGCTCCGAGAAGAAGATCGCGCCCAGGCCGACCAGCATGAACGGCTGCGTGTTGTAGACGGCGATCGCAACGGAGATCGATGCCCGCGAGAACGAGCCGAAGATCAGCAGCCAGTTGAGGACGATGGCCACGCCGCCGAGGGCCGCCCAACCGACCTGCTTGAGCGTCAGCCTGCCGACCAGCGCTCCTGTGAGGAAGCATACGACCAGCAGCGTCGCGGCTCCGAAGACGCAGCGCCAAAACAGCAGTTGGATGATAGGCTGCCCGGAAAAAACGACGAACCACCCGATCGTCCCCGAAATCAGCATGGCGGCAACCATCTCGACGGTGCCGCGAATCCTTTTGCTCTTGTTGCTCTTGTTGCTCATTGCTCAGACTTGCACTCGGGCCGGGGGCGCCGTCTTGCGAGAGCGGCAGGAACGACCAACACCTGCCGCTGGTCGCCCGCAATGTTAGTGTGCTTTGTCCCGCGCGGCCCTAGACCTGGCCGTGCGCCAGGTGATGGCCTTGTTGGGTGTGTCAATTGCGTGATCCGCGACGATGGCGGACCATCACCAAAAGGACACCTGTGAGGACGTGGGAGTAAGCCACCCTATTGGACTGACGTTCGAGCGCTGCTCAGGAACCTGCTGCTCGACGGGTTGCCATCGCACTTGGTCCCCATTTCGGACGATGGGGGCGACCTCAAGTTCCATCTTTCATGTGCCGCCGGGCCGCACCTAGGAAGCGTTCGCGTCTACGGCCCCGGTGCTGACGGTAAGCGGGTGTCGCGGGGGTTCTTCGAATTCGTCGAGCGAGCTGCGCGCGGCAGCATTTCCGAGCTGATACCAGCTCAGCAATTCGACAATGTGCGACTGCGCGTGGAGGTAGCCGTGAATGACCAAACCGGACTGTCTGCGGGACAGCAGGCGCATGCCATTGGCAGAAAAAGACCTGCACGACTTTCGAGTGGCAGCAGCGCCGCGGCTTCGATCCAGGAATCTAGGATGTTGGCCGCAGCAGAAACTACTGCCACTTTCATTGCGTCAATGCGAGCACGACGATGAAAACTGAATGCCAGGTCGCCAAGCGACTCGCAAGGATGATTGAGGCGTGTGCGCGCGTTGAGCACGGGGCCGTCGAACGCTTCGGCGAGCGAGCGCATCAGCGCGACAGGTCTGGAGCGCGTTGCCCTGCAGTGTCGGCCCACATCTCCGCTGTCGCATCGCGCTCCAACTGCCGCGCGTCTACTTCATGTCCGCCCTCCTGCATGAGAGTTCCCCGCCTGGCTTGCCGCAGCATGTGCCGCGGAACGTCTGGGTCGGTCATCTGCAGCAGATCCAGTTCGCGCTCGGCCAAGGCGGCTTCTTCGGCCTTCCGCTGGATCAGTTCGTACGCCAACAGGAACGGCAGCGACAGCAGCGCCAGCACGGCGTAGATCTGGCCCATGGCTAAACCCGCAATCACGACCAAGGGTGTCAGCACGATGATCACGATCACCCTGGCCATTAACCAAAGATGTCTCATGATTCATCTTGCTGCAGCGCGACCGGCCGAGGGTGTCGGGAGTTGCCAGTGCTGGCGTAGGACTGTCGCACACTCGGGGAAGTCCCGAAGTCGAAAGACTGACATCTCCCCCGTCCTGCGGGGCAGCGCCGGGTCCGCTCCTCAGGCGCGCCCGCTGACCTTTCGCGCCAGCAGCCAGACCACAGGCGGCGTCAGCATGCGGGCCAGCGCCTTGACGCGGTCGACGCGGTGCGTCTTCATGAAGACCGAGGCCGATTCGTCCCCGTGCTGCTTGCCGGCGAGCGGGCTGGTGTAGTAGTAGGCGGCGACCGAACGGCGCGGCCGGCCGTCCGGCGCCTGCAGCGGCTTGGTGTGGCCGTGGTAGCTCGCGGGGCCGTGCGGCAGCACGATGGTGCGGCCGAACTCGGGCTGCACGGTGGTCACGCAGCGGTCCTGCTTCTTGTCCCAGAGTTCGAGCCCGGAACCCCAGGCCGGGTCCCATCCCTTGTCCCGCAATTAATACACTAACGGCATGCCAGCTTAGCACCCAGCAAGCACGCCCTCACTCCATCACAAAGTGACAAAACCAACCCAGCTAGGCAAAATCAACTTCCTCGCCGTTAGCGTAATTTCAATGCCTTCTCTCTCCCTCTTCGAAGAGTCGCCCCTCGCCGTTCATCGCCTGGCGTTTGAGCGATGGTTGCGGGACCAGCGCGCCGTTGGATCCCTGCGCCAGGCGTCGTCCATCGAGGTCTACCGAGACATGTGGGGCAGCTTCACGGCCTGGTGCCTCGGGCAATCCCCGGCCGTGTCGCTGGCGTCTCTCGATGTCCGCGATCTGCAGGCGTTCCAGGCGGCGCGCTTCGGCATGAAAAGCGCCGACCTGTCGCTCACCCCGCGTCACGCGCTTCGCCTGCTGCGCCTGATCGACCGGGTGCTGCGTCACCATGCCGCTGAGACCGGCGAGCCCGTGAACACGGCGGCGAGCGACTGGATCGATGCGCACCCGGAGATCCGCTACGCCGAAGCCGCGCAGGCCGATCCCTTGCCTGAGTTTTTGTCGGTGGCCGAGGCGCGGCACCTGATCACGTTCTTGTCGGATGCGCGACCTCGCCCGGGTCTGTCGGGCTCACGCCGCGACAGTCATCTGGCTTTCACCTGGCAGCAGCTGCGCAATCGAGTGGCCGTAGCGCTGCAATTGGGCGGGGGCCTGGCACCGGGCGATGTTCGCGCGCTGACCCTCGATGCGCCGACATCGCGCGGTGGCCGCGTGCGCGAACGCCCATGGAAAGTCGCGGTGCCGGGCAACGGCAATTCGCCTGCACGCGAAACGCCGATCGCCCCTTGGGCGGGCGAGTTGCTGCAGCACTGGCTCCAAGTCCGCACGGAAGCTCGCATTCTGGGCAATTTCCTTTTTCCGTCGACCCGCAGCGGCAAGCCCTGGAGCAAGGATGCGCAGTACAAGGCCGCCAGGCAGGTCTTGGAGGAAGCAGGTCTGGATGCCAGCGATGGCGGCTCGTTCCGGTTGCGGCATACCTTCGCATTGCGGCAGCTGCGCCGCGGGACAGATTCCGATCAGGTCGCACGGTGGCTTGGTGTCGAGCCAGAGGCCATGGGCAAATACCGCAGAGTCGTGAGCAGTCCCGAAGATGTGGTCTAGCATCTGATTCACACTGTCGAACGGGCACCCAGCAATCAGACGCATTGGTGGACTGGCGAATGGAGTTAATCAGCTTCCAATTGGCAACCGAGTAAAGTCGGCCCTTTATTCATTCAATGGAAGTATCCATGGCGCAAACGTACAAGCAGATCCAGAAGCAGATCGAACAGCTTCAACGACAGGCAGAAGCTCTGCGCAACAGTGAGGTCAAAGGTGTCATCGACCGCATCAAGGTGGCGATTGCGCACTACGGCCTGACGGCTGCACAACTGGGACTTGGCACGAACAAGACAGTTGCTCAGCCGAAGAAGGCCACGAACGCGTCGGGCAAGTCCGGTGCGAAGTTCAGTGACGGCAACGGCAACGTCTGGTCAGGCCGTGGACCGCGTCCTCAATGGCTTCGTGACGCGCTGACGGCGGGTCGGTCGATCGACGAATTCCGAGTGGGATCGCGCAAGAAGTCGAAGCCTGTCTCCGTGGAGACCGTGTCCGGCGAGACTGTTGCGCCAGCTGCCCGCCCTGCCCGCAAGAAGGCGAAGCGCGCCGCGTCGAAGATCTACAAGGATGATGCCGGCAATTCCTGGAGCGGGATGGGGCCCAAGCCCGGATGGCTGAAGGCCGCACTGGCCGCCGGAAAGACTCTGGAAGACCTCCGGGGTTAACCACGCGACCAGGACGCTGGCACTCCATGGGCAGCGCAGGGGCGTCAACAGTCGATCTCGCGACTACCGATGCCCTCGCGGTCGCCGATCCATCGACTACTTGTTCGCTTCCGCTGCCAGCTCGGTCATCTGCTCACGCCGTACTCGGCCGACAACTTCTTGACCGGTTCCTTCTCGATGAAAAGCCGCCAGGCAATCTCCAATGTCCGCGGATCGAAGCGCCGCTCGCGCGCGACGCGTTCGAGCGGGTGGCTGTCAATGACGATCATGGCTGGGCGGCAAGGTCATGAAGAGGCTCATCAGGCCCAGGAATAGCCAGTAGAGCATCAGCGCCCCCACCGAGAACGCAAGCATGCCCCAGCGCGGAAATCGGGGGTTGCCGATCAGGAAGCCGAAGACCAGGGTTACCAGGAACCCCAAGAATGCGATCGGCACGAACGTCGCGCGCAGAAACGGCTCCATCAGCACGAGCAAGGCGCAGCATGCCAGGCGCACCATCTGCCAACCGACAAAAAGCGAGATCTCCAGCAACCGAAGCGCGATGGGAATGCGGTGCGCGGGCACGGTCACAGATCGAGATCGGCCGATATTGAAGTGGTCCATGGTTCATTCCTCCGTCGCCCAGCAGACGAGCCGGAGCTCTTTCAAATTGATGAGGTCGCGAGAGCCATCGCCGAAGCGAATCTCTGCCAGGTCGTTGTCGTGCGCCTTGAGTCGCAACGAACCGCGGCGGGCGCCGCAGTCGCTGCTGCGCCCGACTCAGCTGGCGGTGGTCGACCAAGAATCGCATCGACGTTGCCACGCGTGATGGCTGCGCTGCCCTCCGGCAACGCCACGGTCTGGGCCGGTCGTTTCTTCATCGCCGCTGCGAGCTGGTAGAGCACCCGGGTATCGCCACCCACACGTCCTGTCTCGAATGCAGACCGCACCTGCGCCGGCGCGTCGATCAGGCCCGCGGCCTCGGTGATGAATGATCGAGGCTTGTTGGGCCTGCGGGCAATCTCCGCGCGCGAATACCCCTCCCTCTCGCGCTCCGCGATGAACAGCGCCAGGTCGAACGGCGACATGTTTTCGCGGTGGAGGTTTCCTGCGGCCTGGGCGAACGGATCCACCCGGTCGTCCAGGAAGGCCGGCACAGTTTCGAGTCCCGCGCGCCTGGCCGCGCGAACGCGACGTTCCCCCCGGTTCACGATGTAGCGTCCCGCTGCCTCCGGATGCCGGCGCAGCGACACGGGCTCCAGCACCCCGTGCGTCTGAATCGACTCCGCCAGTTCCGCGATGGTCCTTTCATCGACCGAACGCCGCGGCTGCGATGGATCGAAGTCGATCAACGACAACGCCACCTGCATGGGCACGCCATCGGCGATCGATGCGTCAGTCCTGTTCAGCAGATCGCTCGCCCTGAATTGCGCTCGCCGACCTCGTTCGATCTCTCCTTCGTGAAGGGCTACGAGTCTAGAGAGACAACTCCGCGAGCTACTGGACCCGCCCGATCATCGATGCTTGTGGCCGCAAGCAGGGCGAGTCTATGAGCACGCCATTCTGCCGCCAGATCCATTTTGCTCACGGCTGCCACAAGCGCCCGCGTGAGAAGAACAAGATCGCGGTAGCCGCCAATGCCATGGCCACGAGCGCGATGGCATGCCGGCAAACGCCACGCGTTGCCAAGACCGCAGAGGTGCTCTGAAAATTCGGCACACCTGTGCGTAGGCGATGCTCCCTACCAAACCCGGCCCGCCGGGCGTGGACACATGCAGGATCTCGAACTTCTCGGTGACAACCTCGTCAATCGCAACTGCGTGCTCCCACGCTACAAACTTCATCCATTGCCAATTGCGGGTATCGATTGCGAGTGCGGCGGTGTGCACCCCCTCACGCTGCGCGGGACCAGAGAGCTGTTCGATCTCTTTCTCAATACGGGCGGCACACGACGTCCAGATCGAGCGATCGGTCTTCAGAAGTCGGCACCGGCCGTTGCCGCGTGGGGGCGTTGTGCCCTGTCCCTACTGGCCTTTTCAGCGATCCGCCCGAAAAAGCATTGACAACGAACGCAAGCAAAGTACATTTAACACTGTTTATTTAACGGTGTAAGTGAAATGCGACCTGTACTGACCGACGAAGAGGTAGCTCAGTTCCGTGCCGATGTCTGCCGCGTTGCCGAGGTGCTGTTCGCGCGTCATGGCGTCGAGGGCGTCACGATGCGGCAGATTGCCGCGGAGCTTGCCTGGAGTCCTACCACCGCCTACCGCTACTTCAAGAACAAGGAAGAAATCCTTGCGGCTGTGCGAGCCGCTGCATTCAACCGGTTCTGCGAAGTCATCGAAGAAGCGACGCGCTCGAGCCCGGACCCGCGCAAGAGCGCACGCAACGTCGGCCAGGCCTACCTGGGTTTTGCCCTGGAGAACCCGGACGCCTACCGAATGATGTTCGACGTCAGTCAAGCCGCAGTGACCGGCAATGCGGAGCTGACAGAAGCTTTGGCGCGGGCGCGCCGCAGCATGGTGGCATACGTGGCCCCACTGATCGACAAGGGCATCCTGCGCGGCGAAACGCAAGCCCTGGGGCAGATGCTGTGGGCGTCCGCACACGGCCTCGTGATGCTGAGGCTCTCGGGCATCGTGGCCGACGACACCGAACTGCGGCAACTCCATGAAAGGACCATGTCAGCCCTGGTTCGCGGCGCCCATCAGGGGACGGCCAGCAGCCGCGGCACAAGCGCCCTGGAACGCATCAGCCCCGCCCCCGCTCGCAAAGCGGCAAGAAAAATCCCCTGAACCCCAACCCCAATCCCACCTCGCAAGGACCATCATGCAGAACCCATCGAAACCGCATCGCGCCGTTGCCGTCGCGGTTGCTCTCATCCTCAGTGCCTCGGCCTCCCTGGCGCAGGCTCCGCAGCCTCCGCCGCCAGAGGCCACCGATCCCGTGAAGCTGGAACTCATGAAAGGATTCCCGCCGGCGCCCGACAAAACCGTCAGGCTGTCCACGGTCCTGAAATTCCCCAATGGCCGCTGGGCGTTCCACCACATGCGAGAACTCGGTCCGACGGTGCAGGTCTGGCGTGGCGACGAGAAGCCGTCCATCGTGCGCGAGGCCCAACAGGATATCGGCGCGCTGAAGTTCGAGGACGACAAGGGCGGCAAGACCACCCTGGCCGACTGGCAGCGCAGCACCTACACCGATGGCCTTCTCGTGCTGCACAAGGGCGCGATCGTCTACCAGAAGCACTACTCCGGCATGGCCGCCCACCAGCCGCATTCGCTCTGGTCCATGAGCAAGTCGTTTACCGGCTTGCTCTCAACGATGCTGATCAAGGAGGGGGTGATCGATCCCAACGCCCTGGTCACGAAGTACCTGCCCGAGCTGAAAGACAGCGCGTGGGCGGATGCCACCGTACAGCAGACGCTCGACATGACCACTGGCGTTGCGTACCAGGAAAACTTCCGCGACCCGAGCTCCGGCATCTTCCAGTACCTGCACGCCGCCGGGCTGTTGCCTGCGCCTCCCGCTTACAGCGGGCCCCGCGCCATCCCCGACCTGCTGGTGACCCTCAAGAAGGATGGCGAGCATGGCGCGGGATTCAAATACAAGACCGTCGACACCGAGGTCATGGGCTGGCTCCTGCAGCGCGTCACGGGCAAGAGCTATTCCGCGCTCCTGTCCGAGCGCCTCTGGTCGCGCATCGGCGCCCAGGATGACGCGTACGTCTGGGTCGACCCGATCGGCACGCAGATCACCAGCGTGGGCTTCAGCGCAACGCTGCGAGACCTTGGGCGGGTGGGCGAGACGCTGCGCACGGCGGGCCGTTCCAACGGGCAGCAGGTCATCGCGGAAAGCGTCATCGCGGAAATCCGCAAGGGCGCCGACATCGAGAAGTTCAAGGCCAGCGGCCAGGCGACGCGCTTCGGCTACTCGTATCACAACCAGTGGTGGATTCCCCACGACCGCGACGGCACCTTCGAGATGAAGGGATTGAACGGGCAGCACATGCACATCAACCCGGCGGCCGAGCTGGTCATCGTCAAGCTCTCTTCCCACCCCAATGGCGATACCGGCTTCACGCACAACCTCGACCGGCGGGCGTTCGCCGCCATCGCTGCCGCGCTGCGCGCGCATTGAGAGGAACGCCATGAGCACCCACCACACCTTCCAACCCGGCCTCCTGCGCAACAAGGCCGTGTTCATCACGGGCGGCGGCAGCGGCATCAACCGCCAGATCGCGATCACCTACGCGCTTGCCGGGGCGTCAGTGACGATCGTTGGCCGCAGCGAGGAAAAGGCGCGCGATGCCGCTGCCGAGATCGGGGCTGTCGGCGGGCATGCGATCGGGCTGTCCGCGGATGTGCGCAGCTATGAGGCGTTACGAAACGCCGTCGAGCAGGCGCACGCGGCGTTTGGCCCGATCGACATCGTGGTCGCCGGCGCCGCCGGAAATTTCGTCGCGCCGGCGACGGGGATGAGTTCCAACGGCTTTCGTGCCGTCATCGACACCGATCTGGTCGGGACTTTCAATGCGCTACGCGCCGCCTACGATTTCCTTCGCAAGCCATCCGCCCTGGTGCTGGCCATTTCCGCCGTCCAGTCCAGCATGCCCACCTACGCCCAGGCCCATGTGTGCGCCGCCAAGGCCGGCATCGACATGTTGATTCGCTCACTGGCGGTGGAGTGGGCCGAGGATGGAATCCGATGCGTGGGCATAGCGCCGGGCCCGGTGGCCGATACCGAAGGCATGGTCCGGCTCGCGCCGCAGGGCCAGGAAAGCTGGGCCAGGCTGCTGCAGTCCATTCCGTCCGGACGTGGCGCATCCAAGCAGGAGATCGCCGACCTGGCGCTGTACCTGGCCAGCGAATCCGGGCGCTATATCAATGGCGTGGTGATTCCGATCGATGGCGGCTTCTCCGCCGTCGGCTCCCTGGAGTTCGGACGGATGCTGAAGGATTCTGTCGCGCAGGCCGCCAGCGCCGCCACCTGAAATCTGCAAGAAAAAGGAGACAACGATGAGCAACACCTGCGGCGTCGCCTTGCCGACCATCGACACACCCAGCCCTGGAATGCGCTTCGAAGACTGGATTCAGGCTACGAACGTGTTCGATGCCATCGAGCGCACGCAAAGGCGCTGCGCCGGCGGCAAGACAGCCATCACCTTCCTCGGCACGGAGCCTGAAGCCCCGCCACACAAGCTCAGCTACACCCAACTTGTGGAGGGGATCGCGCGGACGGCGAATGCCTTCCGGTCTCTCGGCTTGCGGCGGGGCGACGTGGTGGCCTATATGCTGCCGTCGCTGGTCGAAACGCAGTTCGTGCTGTGGGGCGCGGCGACGGCTGCGTCGGCCTTGCCGCTCAACCCGCTGCTGAAGGCCGAGGAGATCGCCAGCCTTTGCCGGGCAGCCGGTGTCAAGGCGCTGGTGGCACTGGGACCTCTGCCGGGCACCGAGATCTGGGACAAGGCCGAGCGGGTAAGAGCGCTGGTGCCGGCGATCGGCGCCCTGATCCAGGTGGGAGGTGAGAAAGCCGCCAGCGGCGCCAAGGTTCATCTCCTGGCGGATCTGCTGCGGTCGAACTCGCGGCAACTGGCATTTTCTGACCTGCCCGAGCCAGACGATGTCGCCGCCTATTTCCACACGGGCGGAACGACCGGTGCGCCGAAGCTGGTTATTCATACCCATCGCAACCAGCTGGCCGCTGCCTACGGAGGCGCCTGGGCGGTAGGCGCTTGCACCGACGATGTGATCGTCAACGGTTTGCCGATGTTCCACGTGGCATCCGCAATCTTTTGCAGCCTGGCCATGTTCGTTGCCGGCGCGGAAGTGGTGATCCTCTCGCCAGCCGGATTTCGCAACCCCCAGATCGTCGCCAACTTCTGGCGCATCGTGGAGCGCACCGGAACGACCATCGTCGGCGGCGTACCCACGGCGCTCTCGGCCGTGGTGAAGGTCGATCCGAAAGGCGCGGACTTGAGCCGCGTGCGCATCAACATCTGCGGTGCCTCCTTGCTTCCTCGCAGTGTCGCCGAGCAGATGGAGCTGCTCACGGGCAAGCCCATGCGTGAGGTCTACGGCATGACCGAAGCCGGTGGCGTGATCTGCGTCGACCCGGTGTCCCGCGCGCGGGTCATGGGGTCCGCGGGGTGCCCCATACCGTTCTGCGAAGTCGAGGCGCGCGCGCTGGCCGGAACAAGCGCCTCGAGCCGCTCCTGCATGCCGGGTGAGGCGGGCATGCTCGTGGTTCGCGGGCCCAACGTGACGCCCGGCTACAAGGACGCCGGGCAATCCGCCAGCCTCTTTACCGAGGACGGCTGGCTCATCACCGGAGACGTGGGGTACGTCGACGCCACCGGTCGTGTGTTCATCACGGGTCGCGCCAAGGACCTGATCATCCGCGGCGGCCACAACATCGACCCGGCTGTCATCGAAGAGTGCCTGATGCGGCACCCCGCAGTGGCCGATGCGGGCGCGGTGGGCATGCTGGACGCCTACGCGGGCGAAGTGCCGGTGGTCTATGTCACGTTGCGGCAAGGCGCTAGCGTCACGGAGGACGAATTGCTGGCTTTCGCCAAGGCCACCATCAATGAACCGCCCGCGCTCCCGCGGCGGCTCTTCGTCCTGGAGCAACTGCCCATGACCGCCGTGGGAAAGATCTACAAGCCCGCACTGCGGCAGGACTGCACACGGCAGCACTTGCTGGAGGTGCTCCAGGGTGAATCGATCGCAGCCCTGACGGTGCGCGAGGAACCCGGCCGCGGCCTGGTCGTGTGCATCGAGTTGGCAGCCGCCGAGGAGGACTCCTCCCACGAAACCCGTCAGCGCATCGCTGCCGACTTGAAGGGCTATCTGCTCACCCTCGAGTGGGCAAGCTCCCAGGCAAGCCCGTCCTGATCGCAACCAGGAGATCACCTTGAAAACCGTCAACAGGCGGACCGCCGCAGCGGCCGTCGCAGCTACGCTTTTGCCTTTCGGAAGCGTTCGGGCCCAGAGCCCGGCGTTTCCCTCGCGCACCATTTCCGTCGTGGTCGGCTTTCCCGCCGGCGGCGCGACGGACGTCACCGCCCGGGTCGCGATACCGCACCTTCAAAAGTCGTGGGGACAGTCCGTCATCGTCGAGAACGTGCCAGGTGCCGGTGGTTCCATCGGCGTGCAGAAGATGCTGAATGCGGCGCCTGAAGGGCACGTCCTGTTTCTCGGTACCGCGAGCGACACGGTGCTGGCACCGCTTGCCATCCAGTCGGCGCGATACAAGCCTGAAGATCTGCGCCTGCTGGGCTACATGGGCCAAGCCGAATTCGTCATCGTGGGGCGCCCGGGGCTGGCCTTGAACAGCCTGGATGACCTCGTGGCGCACATGCGCGCCGCATTCAGCACGGAATTGAGCTACGCCTCCTTCGGGGACGGGTCGATCTACCACCTGATCGGAGAGGACCTGAAGAATCGCAGCGGCGGGAAACTGCTGCACGTCCCCTACCGGGGTATGGGACCCGTCGTCACCGATCTGATCGGCAATCAGGTCGACCTCGCCTTTTTGCCCGTGGCCGGACAGACTGTGGGCCTCATCAATTCAGGCCGGGTGAAGCCCATCGCGCTGACGGGCCCCAAGCGAAATCCCCAACTCCCACAAGTCGCATCGGTGGACGAGTCCCGGCAGATGAAGGGCTTGCACCACACCGTCTGGTTGGGCCTGTTCGGCCCTGCCACGTTGCCCGCCGAGGCGGCAAAGAAGGTGAACGCCGCCGTCAATGATGCGATTCGCACCCCGGAGTACCTCAAGTTCTCGGCTGAGAACGGCACCAGCGTTCCCGACCCCGGCCTGACGCTGCAACAAGCAGCGAAGTTCTATGGCGACGACACCGAGAAGCTCCGGCGGCTCGCCAGATCGATCAAGCTGGAAGCTAAATGACGGCGCAAACCGCAACGCCGATCCAGTTCTACTTCGACTTCATTTCCCCCTTCGGCTACTTCGCGAGCCTTCGAATCGACGAGCTGGCCCGACGTTATGGCCGCGAGGTGGAGTGGACATCGATGCTGGTGGGCGTCAGTGTGCTCAAGGTGATGGGTCTGCCGCCCATCGTCGAGCTTCCGCTGAAGGGTCCATATGTCATCAACGATGCCAAACGCTATGCCAGGCAGCATCAAGTTGCATTCGAACGCCCCAGCACGTCTCCAACGTCCCGCCCTGTGGAGGCTGGACGCGCCTTCGCCTGGGCAAAGGGGATCGATCCGGCAGCTGCCAAACGGCTCGCCGGATTCATCTTTAGCAGCTACTTCGTGCGCTGTCTCGACATCTCGGAGGACAGCGTGCTGAGCGCGTGTGTAAGAAAGGCCGGGCTGTCGTGGCCCGCCTTCGAGGCGGCTCGCGCCGAGGGAACTCCGGCTGAGCTCCTTCGGCGCAATGTCGATGACTCGATCCAGCGCGGCGTGTTTGGTTCGCCCTACTTCATCGTGGATGGAGAGCCGTTCTTCGGTTTGGAGAAATTGCCGGTTGTCGAAGAGTGGCTCGCCGCTGGCGGATGGTGATCAAGCAGACTCACGGTCGCGGGACGGGCGGCGTTCGCAAACCTGACCCGCTGGCCTGTTGTCGACGAGCAGCGCAGAATCTAGCTCCTCTAGGAGGGCGCCATGGGCAATCAGCAAACCACCGAGTCTGTGAAGACCGAACTCGACCGTCTGACTTCCGAGTTCTTCGGCGCTGTGTCGTTTGAACCCGCCAGCAGCCCACCAGCCTATGAGCGCATCCGGTCGCTCTTCATCAAGTCCGGTTTGCTCATCAAGAACGTGGGAGCCACGCCTGAAATCTCTACTGTTCAGGAATTCATCGAGCCAAGGGAGACCATGGTCCGCAAGGGCGAACTGACGAGGTTCCTAGAAGAAGAGCTTTCCGAGGTAACGCAAATCTTCGGCAATATCGCGCACCGCTTCAGCGCGTACTCGAAGTCTGGAACCATGAATGGACGCTCTTTCACGGCGCGTGGGATGATTTCGACCCAGTTCATTCTGACGCCCACAGGGTGGAAGATGAGCGCAATGGCCTGGGACGATGAGGGGCCCGGCCTGTCATTGGCAATTACCTGAGTTTCTCTGTACGGGGTTGACCGGTAAGCTCACAGAACCTCTGTATCGCCTGCTCGGGATGCATCAACCGGGCTCGGTCGCTGGCCCGCGTGAGCCGACCTACCGACTCACCCGTTTGCGGTTTATGTATATATTCGTTAAACCCCTACTTCGCCTACAGCCGAGTTCCCAGACCGAAAAGGAGCACCCGTGAAGAAAGATGTCGTATTTTCGCTTTTGGCCGCGGGCGCCGTGCTTGCAGGATGCGCCTTAAATCCACCGGGTTCCACATCTACGCGAACCGAAGTCTGCAAGGCAACCAGCGAGCGGGAAGTTGCCGCGCTGTTTGACCGCTGGAACCAGTCTTTGCAAACTGGCGACGCGCACAAGGTGGTTGCAAATTATGCGGAGAAATCGGTCCTGCTTCCCACCGTTTCCAACACACCGCGTCTCAATGCGGCGCAAAAGGAAGACTACTTTGAACACTTTCTTGAAAACAAGCCGTTCGGCCGCATTGACTTCAGAACAATAGAGATAGGTTGCACCACGGCAGTGGATGCTGGCCTGTATACCTTCACGTTCGCCAAGACGGGAGCTGTCGTCAAGGCGCGGTACACGTACACCTACAAGTGGGACGGTAGTCAATGGCTAATCACCAGCCACCATTCTTCGGCCATGCCGGAGAAGTAAATTACCTTACCGGTGGGGTCTATCCATCGAGCGGACATGCCCTGGCCAAGCCGGCGTTGAATCACGAAGCGATTGACCCCGGAAGGTCCTGCCTGTCTTCATCACCGGATTTGGTTCCAGCCACTTCGCTTTGGGCGCATGCCGTCATGGAGAGTAGTCCTCGCGTCTGACCGCTTAGGGCCCGCTGGCGACCGTCCGAATTTGGCACATTTCGTGTGACAACTCGGTTCCGCACCTGTTGACCGACGACGACCTGCTACTTGCGTTTCGGCAGTTCGTCGCGTGTTTGCGCCCTGGCGGCGGATGCATCATCAGTGTCAGGGACTATGACGAGGAAGCGCGCGGCACGAACCTAGTCAAGCACTACGGAGCGCGGGTCGAAGACGGCAAGCGCTACGTGCTGTTCCAAGTCTGGGATTTCGGTGGCGACCACTACGACCTGTCCTTCTTCGTTGTTGAAGATGAATTGGCCACCGGCCAGGCGAAGACCCACGTGATGCGTTCAAGGTACTACGCAGCTTCGGTCGCACGGCTTTGCGAGTTGATGCGCAAGGCTGGCTTCGAGAGTTCGAGAGCGTGAAGCGGCTTGACGACGCGTTCTATCAGCCCATCCTGGTCGGCTCCAAGCCTGCGATTGGGTAGCCGACTGCCTAGGCAGAATGCGGCCGCAAAGGCAACGCTCTAGGCTGAGAGGCGGACGCGACACTCGACGTTGAGCGTTGTGCCTTCCTTCGACAAGTGATACGGTCGAATCCATGGGAGACCAGAGACGCCCGCTGCGACCGGGAGAACTTGCGCCGGCGTTCGCGCTTCCGGCGGCCAACCTCGAAGGAATGGTCTCCCTCGACAGCTTGCGTGGTCGCCCGTTCCTGATTGGCTTCTATCGCGGGCTGCATTGCCCGTTCTGCCGGCGCCAGGTGCTTCAGCTTGCAGGCGTACAGCCGGCCTTGCATGCGGCCGGCGTAGAGACCGTGGCAGTGATCAACACGCCCCTGGACAACGCCCGCCTGTATTTCCGCCACCGGCCGACGCCGGTCACGCTTCTGTGCGACCCGGAATGCGTCACGCACCGGGCCTTCGGCGTGCCGCATGGCGAGTTCCTGCCCGATGGCAGCCTTGAGCAGCCCGAATGGCCCTATCAGGCAAGCATGGCGGAATTCGTCGCGTCGCGCATCAACCCTACCGGTGAGCTGCCGGAACCGTTACAGCCGTTGGAAGCCCTCGCCGCACTCAACGCCAAGGACGGCTTCGAGCTTGAAGAGGCCGACAAGGCGATCGTCGCGAACCACGGCACTCAGCTCGTCGGACACTTCCTGGTCGATGCGGCCGGCATCGTCGGCTGGGTGCAGATCGAGGCGCCCGACGGGCCGAACAGCCTCTCCATCTTCCCGAATGCGGCGGAGATCATTGCCGCCGCTGGCAGCCTTGGACGTTGACCTACGGCGGATCACCCGCCACCGTTTTGCTGCCAGGAAGCAGCCTCTGGCCATATGCAGCAACCGTTGCTTGCTCCATATGCCGTTGAGCGATCGAGGGCGATGGACCGCAAGGGAGCCCGGTGCTGTACGTGACATGCGAGCGCCGAATACCGGTGTCGGCCCAAGACCAGTCATCCACTATCACCTCCCAACGAAGATGAGCCGTGTGACCATTTCGACAGCGCCGAGCGACCCTTCGGCCTCGCTGGTGAGCGACGTTCGCCGCATTACAGGCTAGGGTCAGAATGCGGCCATCAACAGCATTCAACGTGGATGCCAGAAGCAGCCGCTCGACGCCGCTTTCGAACCATTGCAGCCCGTGGCGGTCTCCGAGCGACCGGTCGGTCCACCCTGGGCCTGGGCCTGGGCTTCCGCGGAACTTGCGGGGCGACTCAGAGCCCAGCGGAAGCGGTCATTGGTAGGGGTCAATCGACGACTGGGAAAACACGGCAACCGAACGGCCACACTCGAAAGTTGCGAACTCGCACTCTCGACCCCAGAGCCGAAACACGGCGCTTCCGAAACAGAACATTCGCGACTTCGTCGAGCGCGGTTTCCGCTTCGCGGATGCGCGCTCGACGCTTGGTGTTCCCCTGATTCGGACGTCGAATCGCTCGCAACGGCCATGCGCCGCTGACCTGGCAGGCTCCTGTGCGAAGATGTGCCCTGACGCGGCTACCGCGCGGTGGTCTCGATCGAGGGACCCCTGCATGCCCACTCCCGCACCCGGCCCATCCTCCCCCGCGATCCGCGCGTTGCTGTTGTGCGACCTGGTCGCCAGCACCCACCTCGTCGAGCGCCTGGGCGACGCCGCTGCGGCCGAGTTGATGGCACGCCACGACCGCATCGCGCGTGACCTGCTTGCTGCCCACGGCGGCCGCGAGATCGACAAGAGCGACGGGTTCCTGCTGCTGTTCGAGCGGCCGGTCGAGGCGGTGCGCTTCGCGCTTGCCTACCAGGCGCAGCTGCTCGAACTCGGCGCCCAGTCGAAGACTTCCCTCGCCTCGCGCGTGGGCATTCATCTCGGCGAGGTGGTGCTGCGCGAGAACGCGGCCGCCGACGTCGCGCGAGGCGCCAAGCCGTTGGAGGTCGAGGGCCTGGCCAAGGCCATCGCCGCGCGCGTCATGTCGCTCGCCGGCCAGGGGCGCATTCTGATGACACGCACGGCCTACGACTTCGCGCGCCGGGGTGCGGTGGGCCATGCCGACGAGGCCGCGCTGCGCTGGGCCGTGCACGGGCCGTACCGGATGGCCGGCGTTGACGATCCGGTGGAGGTCTGCGAAGTGGCCACCGCCGGCGCTGACGCGCTGACGCCGCCTCCAAGCGCGGAAAAGGCGCAGCGCGTGGCCCAGGCCGCCACATCGTCGACGTCCGCCGCGCCGGCCGCCGGACCACTGCTCGCCGTGCTGGCATTCGACAACCTGTCCAACGACCCCGAGATGCAGTTCTTCTCCGACGGCGTCAGCGAGGAAATCATTCAGCGCGTATCGCGTGGCAGCCAGCTCAAGGTGATCGGACGCACGTCGAGCTTCCAGTTCCGCGGCGATCGCAAGGCCGAGGCGGCGAACGCCTTGCATTGCACCCACGTGCTCGACGGCTCGATCCGCCGCGCAGCGGCCCGGTTGCGGGTCAGCGCGCATCTGATGGAGGCCGCCTCGCAGACCACGCTGTGGTCGGAACGCTTCGAGCGCGGGGTGGAAGACATCTTCGCCGTGCAGGACGAGATCTCCGAGAACATCGCCCGCGCACTCGATCAGGCCTTCGCCAGCGCACCGGCCCCGACGGTGGAGCCGGCGGTATATGACCTCTACCTCCGATCGAGGCCCAAGGGCTACGCGCCCGACGAACTGCGCACCCACGTCGGCGTGCTGGAGCTGGTGACCACGCGCGCACCGCAGTTCGCCGCGGCATGGGGGCGGCTGGCCTATCTGCGTGCCTTCTTGCGCTTCTACCAGCCGTTCGCCGAGCGCGCGGCCAGCGCGGCGCAGGTGAACCGCGAAGCCGAGCGCGCGCTGTCGCTCGATGCACAGAACCTCGACGCGATGGCAGGGCAGTACTTCGTGATCGCGCCGTTCGGGCGTTTCGTCGAGGCCGATGCCGCGCTCGTTCGTCTGCGCCGCGCACCCGGCACGGGCGACGGGCAGCGCTACATCGGCTGGGGCCTGCGCCACTTCGGCTGGATGCGCGAGGCGCTGACGGCCACCGAGCAGGCCTTTCAGCTCGATGTGCTGGATCCGATGTCGGCCAACCTCCTCGCCCTCGCACGCATGGCGGCAGGCCATATCGCCGACGCCATTCCCGTGTTCGAGGAACTGGTGGAGCGCATGCCCACGATGAGCTTTCCGGTGTCCAGCCTGCTGCGTGCCCACGCATTCCAGCAGGACTGGGCCGCGGTGGACCGGCTGCTCGCCCTGGCCGAGCAACGCCAGTTGCGCGAGTTCCAGGACGGGCTGCCCTTCATCCGCGCCAAGCGCGACCCCTCGCCCGCGCACATCGGTGCGTGGCGCGAGGAGCTCGAAGCGCATGTTCGCAGGACGGGCTGGGTCGACGTGTCACGCCTCGTGTACGCGGCCCACCTGGGCCTGGTGGACGAGGCTTACGTCGCCGCCGACGCCGCACGCCTGGGGCCGGCCGGCCATGCCGACGACATCATGGGGCCCGACGGCTACCGCACCGCGCTGCTGTTCCAGGCCAGCATGCCCGAGCTGCGCAACGATCGGCGTTTCGCGCCTTTGTGCGCCCGGCTCGGACTCGTCGAGTTCTGGCTGGCCAGCGGCAAGTGGCCCGACTGCGCGAGCGAGGTGCCCTACGACTTCCAGCTCGCATGCGAGCAGGCACGGGCCGTGCCGAAAGAAGACTTCGGCTTCTGAGCGCCCGCGCCCCGGCGCTTCACACGGTCACGAACGACTCGCCCTTGTGCGCGGCGGTGACCCCGTCGAGCGTGGCGTTCACCGACTTCCAGCTCTTCAGCGCCTTGATGCGCGCCAGCCAGCCCTGCACGTACGGATAGGCCGTGAAATCGCAACCGATCACCTCGCCCAAGGTGAGCAGTCCGGCGCCGAAATGGTCCGCGATGCTGATCGCATCGCCGCACACGTAGTTGTGCCCGGGGCCGAGGATGTGGTCGTTGAGGACTTGCAGCCACACCTTCGAGCGCTCCTGGCCCCACTGCACCGTGCCGGCCTGCGCCTCGTCGCTGCGCCGCCTGTGGTGCGGCAGCAGCTGGGCGAACACCAGGCCGAAGCAGTAGTCGCGGCTCAGTTGGGTGTTGAACCAGTCCATGCGCTCGTTGACGCGGGCCCGCTGCTGCAGGCCCCTGGGGTACAGCGGCGAGTCGATCTTGTCGGCCAGGTATTTCAGGATCGCCGAGCTCTCGGTGAGGCGGAAATCACCGTCCTCCAGCATCGGCACCAGCGCATTCGGGTTGAGCGCACGATAGGCCGGCTGCAGGTGCTCGCCCTTGAAGATGTCGACCACATTCAGGTCGAGATCGATACCGCTCTCTGCAGCGAAGAGCAGTACGGGCCTGCTCGCGGTGGAAGCGGGGTGGTAGTAGAGCTTCATCTCAGGTCTCCTAGCTCATTGCGCGCTCTGCACGCGCTCGTTGGGATCGATCACGCCGAGGTTCTCGATGACCTTCATCTGCCCGGCCTGCACCTGGCCGACGTACATGGTAAGCCGCAGGTGATGCTGGCCGGGCACCATTTCGGCGGCCCCGCCCGGTCCTTCGGCGATGCGCGCGTGGTCGAGTGCGCGGATCACCGCCGCCTGATCAAGCGTGCCGGCCTCCCGCACGGCCGCCTCCCAGAGCTTCAGCCCGCGATACAGCCCCGTGCTGGCGCTGCCGGCGGTGAACTTGGCGCTGCCCGGAAATCGCTCGTCGTAGCGGCGCAGCAGCGCCGTGCTGAATGGGTCGCTGACGGCCTGGTAGTAGTCGAGGCAGCTGTAGAGCCCCTCGACATGCTCGGCCGGCAGCAGGCTCGCAAGATTCTCCTCGAAGTAGGGGCAGACGATCCGGCCGCCGCGCTTCGTAAAGCCGGCCTCGTACAGCTGCTGCAGGAACGGCGCCACGCCGGGCGGCACCGTGGTGTTGAAGACCACCTGCGCGTCGCTGGACATGATCTTGTCGACCGTGCTGCGGTAGTCCGCGTGATCGACGGGGAAATACTCCTCGCCGACGATCGAGCCGCCGTGCGCGGTGACCGCGGCACGCACCCGCTTGTTCATCACGTGCGGCCAGATGTAGTCAGCCGAAGGGAGGTAGAACCGGCGAGCATCGGTGTGCTTCATCAACCAGGGGATCAGCGAATCGACCTGTTGTGCCGGCACGGGGCCGGTGCAGAAGATGAGCGGGTCGCTCTCCTCGCCTTCGTACTGCTCCGGGTAGATGTAGAGCTTCTTGCCCTGCACGACGGCCGGGCCCTTGATCGCCTGCCGGGTGGAGCTGTAGATGCCGCCGAAGATCACGTCCACGCGATCGCCCTGAACCAGCTTGGCGGCCTTGGCGGCGGCCACCTTGTCGTCGGTGGCGCTGTCTTCGATGATCAGCTCGATGCGCCGCCCGAGCAGACCGCCGCCGGCGTTGATCTCGTCGACCACCAGGCGGGCGAGGTTGGCGTTGGCAATGCCGAGGAAGGACAGTGGGCCGGTCTGGTCGGTGACGAGGCCGATCTTGATGGATGCTTGGCTCACGATGGGATCTCCTTGCGGATGGTGGATGGGTACGGCCCTGTCGCGGGGTGTAGGCACTGTGCGCGCCGGGGGGCGGCCGCGTCTTTAAGCGATGTGAAACGTTGCTAAAGCCCGCCGCGTGGCCCGACAATCGGGGCCGACAAGCAAGAGAGGCGCTCAGGTCTTGGTCTTCAAGGCGAAGGAGTTCGAAGTGCGGCCGGCCGAGCGCCGCCTGCTGGCCCATGGCCAGCCGGTCTCGCTCGGTGGACGCGCGTTCGACTTGCTGCTGGCGCTGATCGAGCTGCGCGACCGCGTGGTCGCCAAGGACGAGCTGCTTTCGCGGGTCTGGCCTGGCACGGTGGTCGAGGAGAACAACCTCACCGTGCAGATCTCGTCGCTGCGCAAGGTTCTCGGGCCGGACGCCATCGCCACCGTGGCGGGGCGCGGCTACCGGTTCACGCTGCCCTTGCTGGACGACGACGCTCCCGCCTCACCGGCCGAGCCGTCATCCCCGCGCGAGCGCCCCGTGATCGCCGTGCTCGCCTTCGACAACCTGTCGAACGAGCCCGAGATGCAGTTCTTCTCCGACGGCGTCAGCGAGGAGATCATCCAGCGCCTCGCGCGTGGCACCCAGCTGCGGGTGATCAGCCGCACCACGAGCTTCCAGTTCCGTGGCGAACGAAAGGCCGAGGCGGCGCAACGCCTGAACTGCGCCTACGTGCTCGACGGCTCGATCCGCCGCGCGGCCGGCCAGGTACGCATCAGCGCCCACCTGATAGAGGCCGCGTCCGGCACGACGCTGTGGTCCGACCACTATGACCGTGCGCTGGAAGGCATCTTCGAGGTCCAGGACGACATCGCCGAAAGCATCGCGCGCGCGCTCGACCACGGTTTCTTCGGTGTTGCGACGCGCGCAGTCGATCCTGCGGTCTATGACCTCTACCTGCGATCCAGCCCCAAGTCCTATGCCCCGGACGAGCTGCGCACCAGCGTCGGCGTGCTCGAGGTGGTGACGCAGCGCGCGCCGCATTTCGCCGAGGCCTGGGGGAGGCTCGCCTACGTGCGCAGCTTCCTGCACATGTACCTGCCATTCGCCGAGCGTGCAGCCAGCGCCGGGCACGTGGTTCGCGAGGCCTCGCACGCGCTGGCGCTCGACGCGCAGAACAACGACGCCCTCGTCGCGCGATGCTTCGTGATGCCGCCCTTCGGCCGGTTCGTCGAAGCCGAGGAGTTCCTCGAGCGTCTGCGCCAGGCGCCCGGCTCGGGCGCCGGCCGGCGCTACATCAGCTGGCTGCTGCGCCTGACCGGCCGCCTGCGTGCGAGCCTCGACGAGGCCGAACGCATCTACCGCCTGGACATGCTCGATCCGATGTCGGCCAACCTGGTGGCGCTGGCCCGCATGGCCACGGGGCAGGTCGCCGAGGCGGTGCCCGTGTACGAAGACCTCGTGGCGCGCATCCCCGACATGAGCTTTCCGATCTCGAGCTTGCTGCGGGCCCATGCCTTCCTGCAGGATTGGGCGGCGGTCGATCGCCTGCTCGCGCTCGCGGCCACGCGCCCGCTGCGCGAGTTCCAGGACACCATCCCTTTCGTCCGCGCCAAGCGCGACCCGACGCCTGAGCACATCGGCGCCTGGCGCAGCGAGTTCGAGGCGCACGTGATGATCACCGGCGGTGTGGACGTGGCCCGCCTGGTCTATGCCGCGCACCTGGGCCTGGTCGACGAGGCCTTCCGTGCTGCCGAGGGCGCCCGCCTGGGGCCTGTGGGGGCCAGCACCGACATCATGGGCCCCGACGGCTACCGCACCGCGCTGCTGTTCCAGGCCAGCATGCCCGAGCTGCGCAACGACCCACGCTTCCCGCGGCTGTGCGCGCGACTGGGACTGGTGGAGTTTTGGCTCGCCAGCGGTCAGTGGCCCGATTGCGCGGACGAGGTGCCCTACGATTTTCGGCAAGAGTGTGAATGGGCGAAGGGTGTGCCTAGGGAGATCTTCGGGTTTTGACGGCGCAACGACGTGGTTCCGGCGCGCTCTTCTGCTCATTCGCACTGCACTTGTCATGCCGGGCTGAGCATCCCATCCACTTGCAGCGTGTTCAGCTTTGCGCGGCCGGCCCTCTCTGGGGCTGCAGCCCAATCCAATGTCGGCTTGATGCCTGCCGCAAGGCATGGCGATGGAGCGGCAGTCTTGTGGCGTCAGCTGACCAGGTCCAACCATCGGTAGTACGCGCCCACGAATGGCAGGAACCAGGGTGGCCCGAGATGGCCGGGAATGGGAGGCCACTGCAGTCTGCGCAGTGGATTGGCCTCCGGCTCGCCGTTGATGGCCCGAGCCATGTTCTGCCCCATGTACACCGACATCTGGGTTCCGCTGCCGCTGTAGCCCATTGCGTAGTGCAGCCCCTTCACCTCACCTGCCCGCGGCAGGCGGTCGGCGGTCATGTCGACGACGCCGCCCCAGCAATAGTCGATGCGCGTGTCGCGCAACTGGGGAAACAGGACTTTCATGTTGCGTTCGAGCACGGCACCGCTCTTGGCGTCGGATGCCGGGCTTGACAGCGCGAAGCGGGCCCGACCGCCGAAGACCAGCCGGTTGTCGGGCGTCAGCCGGAAATAGTGGCCGACATTCTTCGTTGTCGTCGCATTCCGGCCGCCCGGCATGATTGACGCCACCAGCGTTTCGGACAGCGGCTCGGTTGTCACGACGAAGCTGCCGACCGGAACGATGCGGCGGCGGAAATAGCCGAATGGCCCGTGTCGCGACGGACCCGTCGCCACGAGCACTTGGTCAGCCTCAACGGTGTCGTGAGCGGTCTGCACCCGGAATGCATTGCCCGACAGGCGTGCCAGTCCGATGACCGCGGTGTTCTGGAAGATGCGCGCGCCGCTGCGCTGCGCCGCTGCGGCGAGTCCCGCGCCGAAACGGCCCATGTGCATCTGGGCACTCTTGTGCATCACCAGCCCGCCGTAGAAGAGCTCTGACCCGACCTCGCTCGCGATCACTTCCGGGCCCACCAGCGACGTATCCGGGTCGACATGGCGCTGCAGCAGGGCGTATGCCTTCTCCAGCTTGGCAAAATGGTGCGGCTTGGCTGCGAGCTTGATCTTGCCGTTGCGCCGGAAGTCGCATTCGATCCCTTCGTCCCGCACCAACCGCTCGACGCAGTCCACTGCGCTGTCGTAGGCATGGTAGAGCGCGCGCGCCTGCTCCAGCCCAAGTTGCCGCGCCACGACGCTGAAGTCATGGGGCAGTCCGTTGTTGCAGTGGCCGCCGTTGCGCCCTGACGCCTCACCCGCCACGCGCCCGGCCTCGAGGACGACCACCGTCGCTCCCTTGCGTGCCAAGGCCAGCGCTGCCGACAGTCCGGTGAAGCCACCGCCGATGATCGCAACATCGGCCCGGGCATCGAGGCCGCGCGGGTCGAGCCCTTCGAATTGCGCTGCCGTGTCGGTCCAGTAGGACGCCAGCTTCATCACGCGGCGTGCGTCCGCCGTGCGGAGCGCTGCTGCGAGGCGTAGGCAAGCGCTGCCAGCAGCACGGTCATCGACACCAAGATCGAACTCACCGCCGCAATAGTGGGATCGACCTGCTCGCGGATCGACAGGAACATCTCACGTGTCAGGGTCGTGGTTTCTCCGCGCGCGATGAACAGCGCAACGACGACTTCATCCAGCGATGACAGGAAACTGAAGACTGCAGCCACGAACACGCTGGTACGGATCTGCGGCAGGGTGACCGTGATGAAGGCTTTCGCCCGGTTGACGCCCAAGCTGCGCGCCGCCATTTCCTGGTTCATGTCGAAAGAGCGCAGGCCGGCACCGGCGGTGAGCAGCACATAGGGGATCGCCAACAGGACGTGGGCGAGGACCAGCGCCCCCATGCTTCCCACCAGCCCCATCTTGCTGAAAACGGCGAACACGCCGACGCCGATGATGATGATCGGGACGATCATCGGCGTCATCAGCAGAACATAGGCGTAGCGCGCCCGGGCCATCCCGCAGGTCAAGAGGCCATAGCTCGCCGCGGTTCCGATCGGCACCGCGATCAGCATCGTCAGCGTCGCGATTTGGAAGGAGGTGGAAGCGGCGGCCAGCCACTGGCGCGACCCCAGGAACGCCCGGTACCAGCGCACCGACCAGCCCGGCGGCGGAAAGCGCAACGAAGCGCTGTCTCCGAAGGAGACCGGAAGGATGATCAGCACCGGGATCGTGAGGAACAACAGGATCAGGGCGACCGCCGATGCGATCACGATGCGGTGCGAACGTTCGAGCAGGATCATTGTGTCTCACCGATCCGCCAGGATCTTGCCCAGAGGCACGACCCGGTCGCCCAGCCACAGGATCAGCAGCGTGGCGGCGAGAAGGACGAAAGCCACCGCGCTGGCCGAACCGAACTGGAAGTACAGATCGATATTGCGCTGGACCAGCATCGAGACCATGACGGTTCGCCCGCCGCCGAGCAGTTCCGGCGTGATGTAGAAGCCAAGCGACAGCACGAACACGAACACGCTGCCAGCCACCAGCCCGGGAAGCGACAGCGGAAGGATCACCGTGCGGAACACGCGGCCCGGACGCGCGCCCAGGCTGGCGGCGGCGCGTCCGAAGTCGGGCGGGATCTGCGTCAGGCTGCTGTACAGCGTCAGGACGACGAAGGGAAGCATGATGTGGACCATGCCGATGATGGATCCGGTCAGGTTGTGCACCAGCGCAATCGGGGACTCCACCACGCCAGCCCACGTGAGGAACTGGTTGACCAGCCCCGTGCGCTGCAGTAGCACCAGCCAGGCGTAGGTTCGCACCAGAACGCTGGTCCAGAACGGGATCAGAACCAGCACCATGATGATGGTGGCCGTGCGCGGCTTGCTGACCGCCGCCAGGAATGCAACCGGGTATCCCAGCACCACGCAGATCGCGGTGACGGCGAGGCTTGCGACGAAGGTCCGCTGGAAGGTTGCGAGCGTCCCTTCTTCCGTGAAGATCCGCACGTAGTTCATCAGGGTCAGCGCACCGGCCTGGTCGGTGATCGACTGCCAGAACAGCCAGGCCAGCGGGATGACCATCAGCGCGACCACGAACGCCGCGGCCGGCAGCACCAGGGCGAACAACCCCCACTGCTCGCGCCGGCCGGCGTGCGCCAGGTCCGCCGCGTTGTCGGAGCGGCAGAGGGCCGGGGGAAAGGTGTCGATGGCCGGGCTCATGCGGCAAGGGCCTGCGGGCCGGGAAGCGCGGCGCGGCGAACGAGGATGGTGTCCTGGACATGGAGCGCCACCGTCACCCGCGCCCCGACCCGCGGCAGCGAACTCATGTTGCGGTGGTGGCAATGCTGGCGCAGCCCGACCGCCGTTCCGTCGTCGAGAAGCACCGAGATTTTCACGCTCTCGCCCTGGTAGATGACGTCATCGACCGATCCGTCGAAGCGGTTCCAGTCCTCTCCCGCGACGGAGGCATCGAGGATCAGCTTCTCCGCATGCACCGCCAGGGCGACGGGGCCGTCCTGCGGAACAGGCCGCCCCGTGCGCAGCCGCGACATGCCGAGCGACACCGACCCGTCCTCCGAGCGCCGCAACGGCACCAGCGTCGATTCGCCGACGAAGCTCGCCACGAAATCGTTTTGGGGAAAGTTGTACAGCTCCGTGGGCGTGCCCAACTGCTCGATCCTTCCGCTTCGCATCACCGCGATGCGGTCGCTCATCGTCAGCGCCTCACGCTGGTCATGCGTCACGTAGATCATGGTCGCGCCAAGCTTGGCATGCAGCTGCCGCAGTTCGATCTGCATGGTTTCGCGCAGCTGCTTGTCGAGGGCCGAGAGCGGCTCGTCCAGCAGGATCAGCGTGGGATCGAAGACCAGGGCTCGCGCCAGTGCCACGCGCTGCTTCTGCCCGCCGGACAGCTGGCCGATCTTGCGGCCTTGGTAACCTGCAAGTTCGACCAGGGAGAGCGCATCGGCCACCCGCCGGGCGATCTCGGCAGACCCTGTGTTGCGGGCGCGCAAGGGATACGCGATGTTGGCCTCCACGGTCATGTGGGGGAACAACGCGTAGTTCTGGAACACCATGCCGATGTTGCGCAGGTGCGGCTGCAGCAGCGTGACGTCGGTCGACCCGAAGAACACCTGGCCGGACGTCGGCCTGTCGAAGCCGCCCAGGATGTTGAGCAGCGTCGTCTTGCCGGAACCGGAGGGACCGAGCAGCGAGACGAACTCGCCCTCCCGCACGTCCAGCGACACGCCGTCCAGCGCCTTCGTCGGACCGTACTCCTTGGTCAGGGATCGGATCGATACGGTTTCGAAGCCTGCGCCTGGACGAGTCATGGCCGGCTCACTTCTGCACGAAAGCCAGCCACCGGCCTTCGGCGGCTTGGCCCTGGGCGGAACTCCACCACTGCGTGTTCAGCAGGGTCTGCTTGCGGATGTTGTCCGGCGAGGTCGCGAGCTGGGCCGAGCGCTTCGGATCCATGTAGTTCACCAGCTTGCTGTTGAGGGGACCAGTCTTGTAGATACTTGCCAGCTCGGACTGCGCCTTGGGATCGAGCAGCGCGTTGATCGCCCGCATCGCGCTGTCCCTGTTCTTCGCGCCCTTCAGCACCGCGAGGCAGGTGTTCTCCAGGATGCCGCCGTCGTAGCTGAAACTCACGTCCGCGCCATCGGACTTGGCGGCGTCGGCACGGCCGTCCCACAGCGCGATCATGTCGACCTCGCCGTCCAGCAGGAGCTGATGAGATTGCGCGCCGGAGGTCCACCACACGGCGATGTTGGGCTTGATCTCCTCGAGCTTCTTGTAGGCGCGCTCGACATCCAGCGGATACAACTTGTCCGAGGGCACGCCGTCCGCCAGCAACGCGATTTCCAGCGTCGGCCTGGCGTAATTTCGCAAGGCACGCTTGCCGGGGAATTTCTTGACGTCCCAGAAATCCGCCCAGCTCTTGGGACCGCCATTCGGAAACTTCTTGTTGTTGTAGGCGATCAGGGTGGAGTAGCCATAGAAGCCGACGAAATACGGGCTGTTGAAGCGCGCGTCGACGTCCTTCGCGTTCGGAATCTGGCTGTAGTCGATCTTCTCCCACATCCCGTCATCGACGCCTCGCAGGCAGTAACCGGCGCCGATGTCGACGACGTCCCATTGCGGATTGTTCATGCCGACGCTGGCCTTGACGACCGGATAGCGGTCGGCGTTCGCTTCGACCGTGATGCGCACCTTGGCCTTGTCCTCCGCCGCGGAGATGATCGTCTTCTTCTGCGCGTCGAGCAGCTTTCCACCGTCGGTGGCGTAAACGACGGTCTGCGCCAACGCAGCAGCGCCGTGCAGCAGCAGCAAGCAGGCGCCGGCGGCGGCAACTGATTTCGTGAAACGGGACATGGACAAGGACTCCTGAAGTACGACTCGGTGGGACACTGCGGGTCTGCACACAGGCCTCTCCGCGCGGATGACGGTCATCCGTCCAGGCAACCATAAGGGCTGTGATCGGTCCGGGTATTGGACGAAATTGCCGAGGTTGCGCCGCGGCAGGCCAGGTCAAGTCCGTCTTGACAACGCCGCGACGGCGGCGCGCAGGTCTCGCGCGTACTCGCGCCCGAATCGTGTCTGCGGCCGCAGCGCACTGCGTGACAGCACGATTTCCAGGAGCACTTCCGGTTGGAAAGGTCGAACCACGAGGTCGCCGAAGTCGCGCCAGGGAACCAGTCCGTCCACCAATGCAATCCCGAGGCCATGCTGGACCAGCGGGAGGGCGGCGATCGACAGGGACACTTCGATCTGCACCTGTGGCTGCACGCCCGCCTCCTGGAATGCCTGGTCCAGCAACCTGCCCGCAGGCGTTTGCGCGCTGTAGCTGATCAAGGGGTGCCCGACCAGGTCCGCGGGGGTCACGATGCTGAGTCCCGCCAGCGGCGAGTCGGGTCGCATCAGCGCCACGATGCCCGCCTTGCCCAGGGACTCGCACCGTAGCTGCGCCTCGGCCGACCAGCGCATGGTCACGCCGAGATCGATGTCGCCAAGCATGATGTGTTCGTCGATCGCCTCCGCAGACAGTGTCTGCAGCACGACGCGCAGCCCGGGATTGCGCTGGCGGAAGCGCTCCGTGGCAGAAGGGAGCAAGGCGAAGGTCGGCGGCGCGCTCGCGCCGACCCGCAGCAACCCCAGCTGCTTGTCGCGGATGCGGTCCGACAAGCCCCTGAGGACCTCGATCTCGCGAAAGATCCTATCGGCGTCGCGGTAGAGCAGCTGGGCCTCCGCGGTCGGCACCAGCCGGCCACCGAGGCGCTCGAACAGGGTGTATCCGATCTGGGTTTCGAAGTGCCGCAGCAGCTTGCTCACCGCCGGCTGGGACACATGCAGCGCTTCGGCGGCGGCGGTCAGGGACCGGTTGCGCATGACGGCGCGGAACACTTCGAGCTGACGGGCGTTCATGCACAAGCATAACCAAAGGTTTGGTATTTCCAAACACTTGATATTGGCGCAGCCCGACCGTCCTCCCCAGAATTGCCGGCATGAATCCACTCATGCACCGCTGCGGCGGAATCAGCAAATGACAACCGGCCGCTTCATCCGCTTGGCCGAAACGGCGCGCGCGCCGGTGCGGCTCGAGGCCGACGGAAGACCGCTCGTCGCGCTCGAGGGTGACACCTTGCTGGTCGCACTGCTGGGCAACGTTGGTCACCTGCGGCACTCCGAATTCGGCGACGGCGTGCGCTCCGGCTTCTGCCTGATGGGGGCCTGCCAGGACTGCTGGGTCTTGACCGAAGACGGTGGACGGCTGCGCGCCTGTACCACCGTGGTGCGCGAAGGTCTGCGCATCACCACCGAACCGCTGGAGGCGACATGGCCCAACCACGCGTGATCGTCGTGGGCACCGGCCCGGCTGGCGTGCGCTGCGCACAGACGCTGGTGGCGGCAGGCCTGTCGCCGACCGTCGTCGACGAAGGCCGGCGTGACGGCGGCCAGATCTACCGGCGCCAGCCCGAAGGCTTTACCCGGCCCTATGCCAAGCTCTATGGCAGCGAGGCCACCAAGGCGCGAGACCTGCACCACAGTTTCGAGGCCATCCGCTCCAAGGTGGATTACCGTCCCGAAACGCTGGCCTGGCACGTGACGGCCAACACGCTGCACGTGGTGCACGATGGCACCCGAACGGCCGCGCTGCCATTCGATGCGCTGGTCGTCTGCAGCGGCGCCACCGACCGGCTGATGCCGGTCGAGGGCTGGAACCTTGCCGGCTGCTACAGCCTGGGCGCGTCGCAGATCGCGTTGAAATCGCAGGCCTGCGCGATCGGACGGCAAATCGTCTTCATGGGGACGGGACCGCTGCTGTACCTGGTCGCGTCCCAGTATGTCCAGGCCGGTGCCGCGGTGCTTGCCGTGCTCGACACCTCGCGGTTTTCACAGCGGGTTCGTGCCTTGCCTGCACTTGCTGCCCGGCCAGGCTTGCTGCTCAGGGGCGTGGCGCTGGAGCGCGTCCTGCGCAAGGCCGGTGTCGCGGTGCACAGCGGCATCACGCCCTTGTGCATCACCGGTGCGGCGGCAGCCGGTGTCCAGGGTGTCACGGTGCTGGATGCAAACGGCAGCGAACGGCATTTCGATTGCGACGCCGTGGCGTTGGGCTACCACCTGCGCGCAGAAAGCCAGCTTGCCGACTTGGCGCGCTGCGAATTCAGGTTCGACACCGAGTCGCGCCAATGGCTGCCGAAGATCGACAGGGACGGACGCAGCACGACCTTCGGGGTCTACCTGGCCGGCGATGGTGCCCGCATTCTGGGCGCCGACGGTGCCGAAGCCAGCGGCCGCCTGGCGGCGCTGGCAGTGCTGTCCGATTTGGGCCAACACGTCTCCCCGGACCCGATGCCTGCACTGCGACGGACGCTGGTGAAGATGGATCGTTTTCGGCGCGGGCTGGTCAAGGCGTTTCCGTGGCCCCACGCGCACGCGGCGGCCCTGCCGGATTCGGCGGTCGTCTGCCGCTGTGAAACGATCACGGCCGGTGAACTGCGCCGCGTGGTCAACGAGATGGGCGGAAGTGAAATGAATCGGGCCAAGGCCTTCAGCCGGGTCGGCATGGGCCGCTGCCAGGGCCGCTTTTGCGGCCACGCGGCGGCCGAGGTCGTGGCGCACGCCGCCGGTGTGCCGATCGAAATGGTCGGCCGACTGCGCGGACAGGGACCTGTGAAACCGCTGCCGATGGCGGCACTCGAGAATCGCGGGGCCGTCAATGTCTGAAGTTCTGAAGGCCGATGTCATCGTCGTCGGCGGCGGCCTCATGGGCGCTGCCAGCGCATTCTTCCTGCGCAAGCGCGGCCGCTCGGTGATCCTGCTGGAACGCGGTCTGGTCGGCCAGCAGGCCAGCGGCGTCAATTTCGGGAACGTGCGCCGGCAGGGCCGCTACCTGCCGCAACTGCCGCTGGCCCATCGCTCGCGGGCGATCTGGGGCCAGATGAAGGAACTGCTGGGCGACGACGCCGAGTTCCTCGTCACTGGCCATGTGCGCGGCGTCTATGACGAGGCGCAGGCGGCGGTGGTGGAGAAATACGCCAAGGACGCGCGCGGCTGGGGCCTGGACCTCGAGCTGATCGGGGGCAGTGCGTTCCGCCGCCGCTTCCCGTTCTTCGGCACCGAGGTCATCTGCGGCTCCTATTCGCCGAACGACGGCCATGCCAACCCTCGGCTGGCAGCACCCGCGTTCGGCCGTGCCGCGGCACGCGCAGGCGCCCAGGTGATCGAGAACTGCGAGGTGCTGGCGATCGACAAGGACGGCGAGGACTTCCGGGTGCAGGCGGCCGACGGCCGCTGCTTCCGCGCGCCGGCCGCACTGATCTGCGCCGGCGCGTGGGGTGACAAGTTGTCCGCCGCGTTCGGCGAGCCGGTCCCGCTGACGCCGCACGGACCCAGCATGGGTGTCACCGAGCCTTTGCCCTACGGCATCGTCCCGGTCGTCGGCGTCTCCACCAAGGTGGCGCACGAGGTCGTCTACTTCCGCCAGGTCAAGCGCGGAAACATCGTATTCGGCGGCGGGTTGCGGGGACCGGCATACCCGGAGCTCCGACGCGCCTATGTGCTGCCGGAGAACGTCCTGCGCCAGCTGCGCGAGCTCCGGCGCCTGGCGCCGGTGCTGGGCAAGCTGCAGGTTCTGCGCACCTGGAGCGGCATCGAGGGGTACATGCGCGACGAGCTGCCGGTCATGGGCCCCAGCGGCCGGGTCAGCGGCCTGTTCTACGCCTTCGGTTTCTGCGGCCATGGCTTCCAGCTCGGCCCCGGGGTCGGCGACGTGATGGCCGAGCTCATCGATACCGGCGCCACCATGACGCCGATCGAACCATTCCACATCCAGCGGTTCGCGGCCTCCCCCGCTACCGCCCCATCCACCCGCCGGGCTGCTGCGTCCGCAACCGCCTGATCCTTACCGACAGTTCCTGGAGACCTCCCATGTCCGTGACCGCCCACCCCGCAGAAGACCTCGTCGTCGATGAGCGCGCCCGCCGCGTCCACCAGAGCAGCCTGGTCTTCGACGGCCTCGCAATCTCCTATGTGCTCGATGAGAAGTTCACGCGTCGCTGCCTCGAAGGCGGCGTCAACGCCGCCAACGTCACCTTCGCGCTGGAGGAGAACTGGGACAAGACCCTGCACAACTTCGAACGCTACCTGACCAAGATCGACAAGAACCCCCTTCTCACGCTGTGCACCACCGCCGACGACGTGGTCGCCGCCAAGGAAAAGGGCAAGCTCGGCATCGTGATCGGCACCCAGGGCGCCAGCATGATCGAGGATCCGGACCAGTTCTGGCGCCTCGAAACCATGACTCGTCTGGGGCTGCGTTTCCTCGGCCTGGCCTACACCACCTCGAACGCGCTTGGAGACGGCTGCGGCGAGAAGCGCGACGCCGGCCTGACCTACCTCGGCGAAGAGCTGATCGCGCTGGCGAACACGCTGCCGCTGATGCTGGACCTGTCGCACTGCGGCCACCGCACCCGTGCCGAGGCGACCGCGCTGTCGCGGGCTCCGGTCTGCACGCACTCGAACAGCGACCAGCTGCGCCCCAACGGCCGCAACACCACCGACGCCACGGTCAAGGCGATGGCCGCCAAGGGCGGCATGGTCGGCGTTTGCGGGCTGCCGCAATCGCTGTCCGACGACACGCCGACGCTGGACGACCTGCTCAACCACATCGACCACTACGTGAAGCTGGTCGGGGTCGACCACGTCGGCATCGGCATGGACTATGTCGAGTCGTTCCAGGAGTCCGCGACCGTCGTCGCCCCGCCCAGCGTCGTGACCTGGCGCACCCGCCGTCCGGACATCTTCGGTCCCCTGTCGGCGTTCGGACGCCAGTCCTACCCGATCGGCGTCGAGTCGGTCCGCAAGCTGCCGAACCTCACCCAGGGTTTGTTCGACCGCGGCTATTCGGAAAGCGACGTCAAGGCGCTTCTCGGCGGCAGCTGGCTGCGCGCCATGCGCAAGTTCTGCAGCTGATCCGCGTCCCCACAATTCACCGGAGCCTTCCATGAGCGTCGCCGCCACACCCGCGCATTCCACGCGCAGAGTTTTTCTGGGCTCCCTGGCCAGCCTGCCGCTGGCGGCAAGCAGCGCGCTTTGGTCCGGACACGCGATGGCGCAAGATCGCTATCCCAGCCGCGCGATCAGGATGATCGTCCCGTTCGCCCCAGGCAGCAGTACGGACATCGCCGCGCGGAGCTGGGGCGAAGTGATCGGCAGGCAGCTAGGCGGCGCTTCGGTCATCGTCGACAACCGCGCGGGGGCGGGAGGCAACATCGGAGCCACGGCGGTCGCACGGTCGACGCCCGATGGGTACACGCTTCTCTACAGCACGGCCACCACCTGGGCGATCGCGCCCTTGATCTACCAGGACCTCGCCTATCAGCCCACTCGCGATTTCCTGTCCGTCGCGGTGACGACCACCGTCCCGACTCTCCTTGTGGTCAGCGGCGACAGCGACATCCGCTCCTTCCAGGACCTCGCCGACCGCGTCAAGGCGGCTCCGGATCGGCACAGCTACGGCTCCAACGGGGTGGGGGCGAACAGCCACATCACATGCAAGCTGATCGCGAACCGCCTGGGCGTCCCCAACCTCCTGCACGTACCGTTCAAACAGGGATCGCAAGGCGTCATGGCGGAGGTCGTGGCGGGCCGGCTCACCTTCGCCGTCGATCCCTGGTCCGTCGTCGGTCCTCTCGTGCGCTCCGGCCGGCTGCGCGCCCTTGCCGCGACCGGCAGCAAGCGCCTCTCGGTCGCACCGGAGATCCCGACCTTGAGCGAGATGCTGCACCAGGAACTGGACACAACCACCTGGAGCGGTCTCTGGGCACCCGCCGGCACACCTGCGGACATCGTGACGCGTCTGCATGAGGGAATCGCGGCGGGCCGGAAGAATGCCGCCCTGGTGAAGCAGTTCGAGGAACAGGGAACACCCTTGATGCCGGACATGTCGCTCCCGCAGGTAAACATGTTCATGAAGCAGGAAGTCGAACGGTGGAAAGTCATGGTGAAGGAAGCCCAGATCTCCGTCTAGTTCGTTCGGCTCTCCCATGCATCTACTCGAATCGCACGGCAGCGACCTGCCGGATCGCGTCCAATCCGTCCAAGTCAGCGGCGAATCGCTGCCCTATGCAGCCGCCGGTCTGCCCACAGCCGTATCGGCGCCGCTCGCCCAGGTCCTTGCCTACATCGAGCACAACGCCTGCCAGCCGCTGCGCCTTGAACAACTGGCTTCGATCGCCTGCCTCAGCGTCTGCCGATTCATCCGGGTCTTTCATCGCCAGTTCGGCCTGCCGCCGCACCGCTATATCTGTCACGTCAGGATCGAGCGGGTCAAGGCCTTGCTGCGCGCCGGCGTGGCGCCGGCCGTTGTGGCTGGCGAGACAGGGTTCTACGACCAGAGTCATCTGTCGCGTCATTTCAAGAACGTGTGCGGAATGACCCCCGGCCAATACCTGTCGCAACTGCGCACGCAGAGTGCGCCAACTCAGGGACTCGAGACTCATTGACACAGCCATTCTTGCGGGTGATTGACAATCCTTTGAGCGGTCAATTCGAATCTCTCGACCATCCTGACGCGGACGGCGAGAGCGTCATCCAGGTTCATTGGGTCGATGCAGAGACGGGTGAAATCATCAACAGGGCCATCAGGCGCCACAGGTTTCTCGAGTACTTCGCCAACCGCACGCCCTGCCTGATCGGCATGGAGGCCTGCGGCGGCTCCCAGCACTGGGCGCGGTGCCTGCTCGCCATGGGGCACGAGGTGAAGTTGATGCCGGCGAAGTTCGTCAAGGCCTTCAACATCGGCAACAAGAACGATGCCGCGGATGCCCGAGCAATCTGGCTTGCCGTGCAGCAGCCCGGCAAGATCCGACTCACCGACGAGACCGCCGATGACGTAGCTCCAGCCCCAGCACCCTGGGACAGGCGGTAAGGGTCGTCCTTCGCGTAGCTGAGCTCGGCCGGATCACGAGGCGCCTGCGGGGCGTGCCGGTTGCTGCGGGTCTGCTAGTTCGGCAGGCGCACGTGCTCGTCCGTGTGGTCGCCTGCAGCTGGACTTGGGATCGCGGTGAGTGCTCGCCGCTGCAGGAGGTAGAGCCGGCCGCCGGCGAACGCCCACTCGATGTCGTGGCTCCCGCCAAACACCTCGTCGCAGCGGAGCGCGAGCGCATGAAGCGCGGCGAGCTGTGCATCGTCGAGGCAGAGCACGCGGGCGAGCCCCTCGGGAACGAGTGTGCGGCTTGTGCCGCCTTCCGGGTCGGTGCGTATGGCGACGTCCTTCAGTCCCGCGATTCGCTCGGCGACGGCACCGTCACGCCTCAAGCGGAACCGATCTGGGATGACGAGACCGGCAACGACCGACTCCCCGAGCCCCCAGGCCGCCTCGATCACGATCTCGTCCGACCCGTTGACGGGGTTACGGCTGAAGAGCACGCCGGCGGAGTCCGCATCGACGAGTTCCTGTACGACGACGGCCATTCTCGGCTCGCGGGGCAGCCGGAGGCGCTCGCGGTACGCGAACGCTGAAGGCGAGCGCGCCGAGCGCCAGATGGCGGACACGGCGTCAACGAGTTCGGGCTCGGAGCGCAGGTTCAGCTGCGTCAGGTGCTGTCCTGCGAAGCTCGCCTGCTCGGAGTCCTCGCCCACTGCGGACGAGCGCGCCACGAGCGGGGCGCCGAGCGTGCGAAAGACTGCAGCCAGCCGCTGCCTCGCGTCGCGTTCGTCAGCAGCGAGTGCATCCACGAACCCGTACGGAAGCGCGACACCCGCGGGAACGGGCAGGCCCGCACGCGTGGCCGCGGCTAGCTGCGCGGCCTTGCCGCCAAACAGGCTTTCCTCGAGCTCCTCGGTAAGTGCTGCCGGTTTCATCGTCGTCTGCTTCCGTCATGCGACGAGCTCGACCTCGCCCGCGGTGCCATCGACGATGATCCTCGCACCGTCCAGGAGCACAGAGGTCGCATCGGTGCACCCGACGACTGCTGGCAGCCCGTACTCGCGCGCGACGATCGCGGCATGCGAGAGCAGCCCGCCCCGGTCGGTCACGATCGCGCCGAGGAGCGGCAGCACGATGTTGAATGCCGTCGTCGTGGAGTTCGTGACGAGGATGTCGCCCCGCTCGATGCGACCAAACTCCTCGGTGCCGCGAATCACCCGTGCGGTGCCCTCGTACACGCCCGGGCTGACGCCGAGACCGTGAACCTTTCGCTCCTCGGTGCGTGGCTTCGGCGCGGCGAAGATCGCCTGCACGGCTGCGCCGATCGCGCGCTCCAGCCTTGCCGCCGAGGGCGGCAGCCACTCGGGCGGCAGCGGATCGCCCGGCTCGCCGCCGAGAAACGCCGGCGCATCCGCGTAGCGCGCCTTGAGCCGGTAGCGCGCACGCTCGGCCAGTTCCTCGCCCGATGGGCCGTCGCCGGACTCGACGAGGCTTCGCAGCTCCGCGTAGCCGGCCTCGACGAGATGGCCCGGATCGGCGAGCCGCCCCGCCGCCGTAAGCCGGCGGCCGGCCGCGAGGATCGCGCGCCGCATGATCCCGATAGCCCAGAGGTCGGCGTAGATGCCCCGCTCGTCGCGTAGCCGGTAGGTCGCCCGAGCCTCCTCGAGCAGCGCGTCGAAGGCGTCGCGATGCCGAGCGGGCACTGCGTCGCGCAACTCAGAGGTCTTCCGGTCCAGGTCGTTCGCCGGTGGAGTCTCGAGGCGATCGAATGCTGTGCGGATCGCTCCGACGATCAGCTCGGGAAGCTCGTGCACCGACGGGTCGCCCACGTCCTCGCCGTTTACCGGCCGGTAGGCGACACGATCGACGTATGCCGAAGCGAGCCGGCCCGTGTCGCCGGACAGCGAGCGAAGCGCGGCGACCACCTCGCCCGGCTCTCCGGCCGACGTGAGCAAGGTCGTCGCCGTCGTATCCAGTCGGAGCGCGCCGACCAGTCGCTCGAGGTCCTCGTCTGCACCGAGCGGGTCGGGGTTCGCGCCCTGGAGGAGACCGAGTAGCTGGGCCGGCGAGCGGCCTGTCCACTCTTGCGCGTGCACGAGGAAGTCGCCCACAGGCAGGAGCGCCGGCACGTTGAAGAGGTGATGGATGTACGCGCCATGGATCTGGTTCTCGCGGCAGCGATCGATGTATGCGAGGAGCGCAGGCGTGTCGAGCGCCGGCGGGTCAACCGCGAGCAGCGCGAGGTGAGCTCGGATCGCCGCGGGCTTCACCTCCCGGTCCCAGTGCTCGAGGTCCTCACGCCAGAGCTTGCGCTCGAACACGGTCGCGCTCGTCTCGAGCCGGCGCCGAATCATTGGGTGACTGCCCGCGAGCTCGTCCCACACCTCTTTCGGAGGGTGACCGACCGCCTCCCTCGGCGCGCCGACGGGACGTGCGCAGTAGTACGGGAACCCGTTGACGAAGCCCGCCTCCAGGTACTCGAGCAACGATCCGTAGCGGCGGAGGCTCTCGCCGAAGCCGCGCTGGAACGCGTCGGGAAAGATCTCCGCGTGGAAGCGGGTCACTGGCCGCGTCCAGTGAGTCGGGTCGAGGAACCACGATCCCGGACCGGGTGGGGCGAAGGTTTGCTCAGCGACGAGTGTCATCATTACCAACCTCCTTCATGCTTGCCGGATTGCGGCGAAGTTCGTCCGTCAGCACGCGTACGGCCCAGGCGGCGGCCTTGCCGGCCTCCTGGCCCTCGAGGCCCCACTGGTCGCGCATCGCCTGCCAGGCGGGCGCGCTCACGAGCAGGTAGATCACCGCAAGGGCGCGTTGGCGCTCGGCCGGCCCGAGCCCGTCGGTGACCTCCCGCATCGCCTTCTCGAACGTCGCCAGTCGCCGGCGCCGCGTGCGGGCCCGGATCTCCTGTCCGCGCTTGGATAGGAGGGCGCGGATCAGCGGCGCTCGCTCGTCGTACATGCGATAGAGCGCAGGCGCCATCTCGCGGACGCCCTCAAGCGTGTCTGGGTAGGAAAGGAGGACGACCCGGAGGTGCTCCTCCGCCCATTCACCGAACTCGTCGAAGAGCGCCTCCTTGGTCGGAAAGTGCCGGTAGACGGTACGGACCGACACGCGGGCGCGCAAGGCGACAAGCGGAACCGTGACCTCGTTGACCTCCTCGTCCGCCAGCACATCTGCCGTCGCCTCCAGTATCCGAAGGCGCGTCTGCTCCATCTGTTCTGCGCGGAGCGGGCTTTCGTACGTGGTCGTGCTCATGACAGCAGAATAATCATGTCACGTGGTCGTGTCAAGAAGGCATGCTTGCATGTCGTCAAATGCCGCACCCCATGACGGCGTGGCGAAGCCGATTGGAAATCGTGAATCTCTACGCTGCGTCGCGACTGATCCCGCGGACCTGCGCCGCGCGCGTGCCAACCCGTCGGCCGCGACACGACGCACACATCGCGGCGGCGGTGCGGGAGTGCGAGCCCGTGGTACTGGCCTGGGGCGTCCATGCCAAGCACCTCGATCGCCCTTGCATCCGGCCGACCTGCTCCTCGAAGGCCTGCACCGCCTGCTCAACGGCTTCGGTGGCCGTTTTGCCAAGGCACTCGCGGCGCTGGGTACCTGCCTCCGGCGGCCTATGGATGCTGTCGGAGTGATGCGACAGAAGCGCGACGCTCATCGGAGGCCCGTACCGGCCGGCAGTGACGCAATCTTCGCCATCAACGATGCAGAGCTCAGGTGCCCTTGCATCAGGGTGTCAGGCGCCGAGATCAATGAGGGAGATCGAGCTCTGGCGCTGGCGGCTGCGCGCTCAACGCGGCAAGCTGATCACCACGCGCTATGCGATGACCGAGGCCGACGCGCTGAAGCGCGAACCCCGCCGCCTGGGTGCCGGAGACGACGGCCGAGCAAGGACGGTTGATGGCGGGGCACGTCATACACGGGCGGCCTGGCGGGAGCGCGGAGCGCCGGCCGCGACAAGGAGGTTGGGTTTCTCAGCTACCCAACGCACCGCCGCCCGCGTCAGCTCGCAAAGGTCGCCGGGTTCAATCAGCCCGGGATGGCCGCCCTATGGGCTCGGCGCGTTTGGTCGACCTGGCAGCGCATGGCGATTCAAAGCCCCGACGGTGCCAGCGAGTTGCCTCGCCAACGCAGGGTCAGCCTCGACGCGACGCACGCCGGTCGGTTTTCGGCCACCACGCATCAAGCCGAGGGGGCCCAGGGAAGCGCCGGTGGACCGTACAAACAGATCATCAGCCTCGGTTCTCCCACGTGCTCACCCGTGAAAGCAGCCACCAGCGGGCCCAACTTTTCGGCCAGTGCGACCCGATCACGCATCAAGCCAGGATGATCCTCAGGCTTACACACAAGGATCAGATCCACGTCGCTGAACGCGTCCATCGCGTTCTCGGCGTAGGAGCCGGCTGCGGCAACGCCGACGATTCTGCGCTCGCTCGGCCAAGGTCAGCGCCAAGCGGGAACGGTGACGCTCCGGCGGTCGTATCACGCCCGTCTCAGCCAGGATCCGTTGAATCGACGAATGCGATCGATTGAACGATCGAACAGCTGGGCAATCTGGTGAAGCGTCTCACCTTGCTTCCAGCGCTCCCACATCAAAGCCTTCTGACTGTCTGTGTAGTAGGTCCGCGTTCGATACTTCATCTGCAACACTCCTTCTGCTCACGCAGTTTTTAAGTGTGTTGCATCGACCGGTTGAATCCGCAGCCCACAACGGCTGTTCGGATCTTCAGTTAGCAGCCGTTCAAGACGGGGGTCACCGCAGCCTTAATTTCGAAGAACGGGGTCGGGCAACTGTGAAACCTCTGCACGCAAGCTGTTGATCTTCCTAGCTTTTCAAGTGTGACAATCTCGGAAGAGCTCACCGGCACTTTCGGCGGAGCGATCACGCCTTTCAAGGGGCAGATCGAGAATGCCGGACATTTCTTGCAGCCGACGGCTATGGCAATCGGGCAAAGCGTCATATGGACCTCCTTCACGCGTCGCTGGCCAGCATGGCAAGACGTTCGTCCAGCTGCTGGTCGCCAGCTTCGTCCAGGTACGCGTCGGCCGCGAGGTAGTAGCGCGTCGTGTCGCGCTTTACCGCGCCTCGCACTCCTCCATCCGGCGCAACTGGTGCAGCACCCGGCTCAACACATCGGCGCTATCACTTCCGTGAACCGACGTAGCACCCGCTGGAAAGACTGTCGTATTGGCTAGGCCATCGGATCCGCCATGGGAGGAGAATCAGGTCATCGGTATCGGCAGGCGAACCGGCGATAGTCAGCGATGGTGGCACGTCGGTTGCGTGCGAACAGAGAAGCAACAGGAGCGAGCATGCAGATCCGCGTTGGTTTCGAGATGGCGTATCAGTTCCCACAGCCGACGCCGATGATCCTGGCATTGAGCGTCCACTATTCGCGTGCGTCCGATCTGTTGCGGCCTGATTACCTCGTGACGAGTCCCTCGGTGCCTATCACCGCATACCGCGATCTGTTCGGCAACTGGTGCAGTCGCATCGTCGCGCCGCAGGGCCGCTTCGTCCTCAGCACTGATGCGCTGGTCAACGACACCGGCGCGCCTGATGTTGTTGCTCCTTGGGCCACGCAGACGCCGGTCGAACAGCTCCCGGAATCGACGCTGGTCTACCTCGTCGGCAGCCGCTATTGCGAGACCGACCAGCTCTCCGAGATTGCGTGGCAGCGGTTCGGCTCGAGCCCGACCGGCTGGGCGCGCGTGCAGGCGATCTGCGATTTCGTGCACCGACACATCGAGTTCGGCTACCAGCACGCGCGCCGAACGCGCACCGCCTTGGACGCCTATAAGGAAGGCCACGGCGTGTGCCGTGACTACGCTCACCTGGCGATCGCATTCTGCCGCTGCATGAACATACCGGCGCGCTATTGCACCGGCTATCTTGGCGATGTTGGCACTGAGCCACCATACGGGACAATGGACTTCGCGGGCTGGTTCGAGGCTTATCTCGGCGACCGCTGGTACACCTTCGACGCGCGCAACAACACACCGCGTATCGGCCGCGTGCTGATTGCACGCGGGCGCGACGCCTGCGATGTCGCGCTATCCACAACGTTCGGCCCGAACACGCTCGAGGGCTTCAAGGTCTGGGCCGACGAAGTCTCAGCCGGCCTGCCTGTTGACGCCCAGGCGAAATCGGATCTGCGGTCGACCAATCCTTTGTTGGGCGCGAACTGACCCGCGCTTCATCTGCATCATCGCGAAATGGGACGTGCGCGGCAGCATCCAGCCGTCGTCGCCCCGCCAGAGCTGCGATCCCGCGTTGCTGCTCGCTTCGTGCGCCGCCGAACAGCATCATTCGACAATCGTGAACAGCCAGCTCTTTGGGTCCTATGCGGCCACAGTCGGCCCGACTGCAGCAGTTCGTTCTCTTTGAGCTTCCGGCCCAAAGCCCCACGTAGAGGGCTATCGCGAGGCTCGCGCAACGTTCAAATGTGCATTGCTGCTAGAGCGCCAACGACCAGGCCAACGCCTGCAACTGCGAGCATCCCCCACTCCAACCACTTTCTCCTTGTGAGCAACGCCATGGCAGCCAAAGCGATGGAGACCTGTAGCGCAGTGGTCGCTTGCGCCCAACGATGGTGCTGGTGCATTTGCACCTCCGATTTTTGGTCCCAATCGGTTGCGTCTGCCTCAAGCTTCTGCGCGACGAGCAATATCTCAGCTTTTTCTTGTTCATACCGCGAAACCTTCGTCTGCCAGCCTTGCTTGCGGTCATCGGGCGACATGTCCCTGGCGAACTCAGCGAGCGACTGCTTCGTGCTCTTCGACTGAAAGTAGTTCCATTGGTTTGAAGCCTCGGTCTTCTTCATGCCAGCGTTGTTCTTGTAGAGGCCCGCGTTGGCTTGAGTTAGACCTCCCATATACGCAAAGATCGCTCCCACTGTAGCGATGACAGCAGTGCATACGGCGATTTGGCTGGTCATGTTCCTGCGGCCAGGCTTTTCTGTAGAAGTTGATTCAGAGGGGCCATGCGCACTAGCGTGCTCGAGTTCGTGGTCGTGCGGGCCATGCACGTGAAAACCGCCTGCTGACATAGATTTCCTCGTTGACGTAGGTAGGCGAGTATGACGGCGCCGAGCGACGTCTAGCGCGCGCCGAGAACACGCACGCACTTTTTGTCGCTTTTTTTTGAACAAGTACTTCGTCGCAGGACCGCTCGTCGAGAAGCACTTGGGCCGCGTTTTCTCCCTCGACCGCGGTGCGCCCGGCCGCGATCGCGCCCACCATCAAGGATGACCCCGACGACGATGGCGTGCTGGCCGCCGCCGTGGCCGCACGCGCCAGGCTCATCGTCTCGGGCGATCGG
>NZ_FMZU01000068.1 GCF_900101545.1 Variovorax sp. CF079
CTAGTGTCCTGTCCCGCTGATACGTGAGCAAAGTCGATGCAACTTCTCAAGAATGGAATCTGCGGTGGCCGTCCATTTGAACGGTTGGCTGTTGGCATTGTGATGGGTGACGAACTGATCGATGCGCTGCACGAGTTGCTTGACGCTGGAGAAAGATCCGCGTCGGATCGCCTTGTCAGTGATCAACGCAAAGAAGCGCTCGACCTGGTTGAGCCAGGAACTATAGGTCGGGATGAAGTGCATGTGCCAGCGTGGCCGGCTGGCCAGCCAAGCCTTGATCTTCGGATGACCGTGGGTGGCGTAGTTGTCGACGATGCAATGGATGTCGAGCTCGGACGGCACAGCAGTCTCGATCTCGCGCAGAAACGACAGGAACTCCTGATGCCGATGGCGCGGCTTGCAACTGGCCAGCACCGCGCCATTGAGCACATTCAACGCAGCAAACAGCGTCGTGGTGCCATGGCGCTTGTAATCGTGAGTGACGCCTTCGGCATAGCCAAAGCCCATGGGCAGCATCGGCTGCGTGCGCTCCAGCGCCTGGCATTGACTTTTCTCGTCCACGCAGATGACCAAGGCGTTGTCCGGGGGGCTCAGGTACAGGCCCACCACGTCGCGCAGCTTCTCCACGAAGAACGCATCGTTGGACAGCTTGAAACTCTCCGTGCGATGCGGCTGCAGGCCAAACAGCTGGAAGTAGCGCTGCACGCTGGTCTTGGAAATGCCCGTCTCTGCAGCTACGCCGCGTACGCTCCAGTGCGTCGAGCCGTTTGCCGGCTTGGTATGCAGTGTGGTGTTGATCAACTGCGCGATCCGCTCATCGTCGATGGTGCGCGGCGCGCCAGGGCGAATGTCATCGTACAGACCGGCGATGCGTCGCTCGATGAAACGCGAGCGCCACTTGCCCACGGTGGCCTTGGTCAATTTCAGCCGCGCGGCGATCGCGCTATTGAGCTCGCCCTCGGCGCTGCTAAGAACAATGCGAGCCCGGCTGCTCAATGCCGCTGGCAACGAGCGGCTGCGCGCGAACGACTGCAACTGCGACCGCTCCTCGTCGCTCAATACCAAATCAGCTTTCGGTCTGCCTGTTCTCATCGCGGTATCTCCGTCCAAAAGATACTGCACCGGCAAGCAAGACTAATACCAGTTATTTGCAGGACAGG
>NZ_FMZU01000062.1 GCF_900101545.1 Variovorax sp. CF079
ATGAAGGTCCTGGTCCCCGTCAAGCGGGTCGTCGATTTCAACGTGAAGGTGCGCGTCAAGAGCGACGGCACCGGTGTGGACATCGCCAACGTCAAGATGAGCATGAACCCCTTCGACGAGATCGCCGTCGAAGAGGCGGTGCGCCTGAAGGAAAAGGGCGTGGTCACCGAAGTCATCGCCGTCTCCTGCGGCGACGCCAAGTGCCAGGAAACCCTGCGCACTGCCATGGCCATCGGCGCCGACCGCGGCATCCTGGTCGAGACCTCCGAAGAGCTGCAGCCGCTGGCCGTGGCCAAGCTCTTGAAGGCCCTGGTCGACAAGGAACAGCCGCAACTCGTCATCCTCGGCAAGCAGGCGATCGACGACGACGCCAACCAGACCGGCCAGATGCTGGCGGCCTTGGCTGATCTTCCGCAAGCTACTTTCGCTTCGAAGGTCGAGGTCGAAGGTGACAAGGTCAAGGTCACCCGCGAAGTCGACGGCGGCCTGGAAACCATCCAGCTCACGCTGCCCGCGGTCATCACCACCGACCTGCGCCTGAACGAGCCGCGCTACGTCACCTTGCCCAACATCATGAAGGCCAAGAAGAAGCAGCTCGACACCTTCAAGCCCGAGGACCTGGGCGTGGACGTCAAGCCGCGCCTGAAGACGCTGAAGGTCAGCGAGCCGCCCAAGCGCGGCGCCGGCATCAAGGTGCCCGATGTGGCCACGCTGGTGGACAAGCTCAAGAACGAAGCCAAGGTGATCTGAGGCCGGAACAAGGAAGAATCGACATGACCGTACTCGTTATCGCAGAACACGACCACGCCACCGTCAAGCCGGCGACCCTCAACACCGTGACCGCAGGCATCGCCTGCCAGAGCGGCGATGTGCACGTGCTGGTGGCCGGTGCCAATGCCGCCGAAGCCGCGGCTGCGGCCGCCAAGATCGCGGGCGTCGCCAAGGTCATCGCGGCCGACAGCCCGTCGCTGGCCGAGAACCTGGCCGAGAACGTCGCAGCCCAGGTGCTGGCCATCGCGAAGAACTACAGCCACATCCTGTTCCCGGCCACGGCCAACGGCAAGAACGTGGCGCCGCGCGTGGCAGCCAAGCTCGATGTGGCGCAGATCAGCGACGTCACCAAGGTCGACAGCCCCGACACCTTCGAGCGCCCGATCTATGCGGGCAACGCGATCGCCATCGTGCAGAGCAGCGATGCGATCAAGGTGATCACGGTGCGCACCACCGGCTTCGACCCGGCGGCCGCCACCGGTGGCAGCGCCGCGGTCGAGAGCGCCGAGGGCGTGGCCGACAGCGGCAAGTCGAGCTTCGTCGGACGCGAAATCACCAAGAGCGAGCGTCCCGAACTCACGGCCGCCAAGATCATCGTCTCGGGCGGCCGGGCACTCGGCAGCGCCGAGAAGTTCACCGAAGTGATGGCGCCGCTGGCCGACAAGCTCAACGCCGGCCTGGGCGCCAGCCGCGCCGCAGTGGACGCGGGCTACGCCCCCAACGACTGGCAGGTCGGACAGACCGGCAAGATCGTGGCCCCCCAGCTCTACATCGCCTGCGGCATCTCGGGCGCGATCCAGCACCTGGCGGGCATGAAGGACTCGAAGGTGATCGTGGCGATCAACAAGGACCCGGAAGCGCCGATCTTCTCGGTGGCCGACTATGGGCTGGAAGCCGACCTGTTCA
>NZ_FMZU01000024.1 GCF_900101545.1 Variovorax sp. CF079
GGCAGACCTCACGGCGCGAAGTCGATCGGAATTGCGACCGCATCGCGTCGTGATGTCCTCAGATGCGACGGCGTCGTTCATTAATCAGCATCTCCCTAGCACGTCGATTCTTGGCAATCAGGTCCCGTGCTTCAGCCATGATTTGGTTGTGAGGGACCGTTGGACGGGAGTCTTCCAACGCCTCCCGGACCTTCGCGCGAAACCACGCGTCATAGGCAGAGTCATCCACCGCCAGTCCAGCCGGCAGTCCATCCTCCTTTGTGACGCGCGTCAGGAGGATCCGGATTGCATCAGAGACGGTTAGGCCGACGTTCGCCAAAGCGGCGGTCGGCCTGGACGGTGCGTCCTGAGATGTCCATCGAGGCCAACAGCCGGCGCGGGGCGGCGCTCATGACCCTCGCCATGGCCTGCTGTGTGCTCAACGACGGCTGCGTGAAGCTCACGACCGACCGGCTGCCGCCTGGCCAGGTGCTCGCCGCCTTGCGCGCATCTTCGCCGTCGCGGCCCTTTTCGCCGTCTCGGCCGCGTTGCATCGCCTGCAAGGTGACTGGCGCGCGCTGCTGCGGCCTCTCGTGGCGCTGCGCTGCGCCCTCGGGCTGGCCGCCGCCCTCGCGGTCCCGCCCGGCGTGCTCGTCATCGTTCGCCCGGAGGACGGCACCGCCTCGCTGCCCGCCTGGGGCATCGCAAGCACCCTGCTCTGCGCGGTGCTGCTGGGCGCGCGAGCTTGCGACCCCGCGCCTTTCCTCGAATGCGCCATCTGGTTGGTGGCGCTGGTAGCGGTGATGGCCGTGTGCCTCGGAGAAGGGGTGCTTGGGCTGGTGGAGCGTTGGCCGCCGCTCGACCCGGAGGCGGTGGATCGGGAAATGCTCCAGACACCGTCTGGAGTTTCTCGGGCAGGGCTGATTCTCCAGACTCTGGGGAATTCGGCGTGCGCGCGATTGACCAGACAGCGGTTGGTGAATGCGGGCTGTAGGCCAGGCCGTATAAAAGAGCCGCATCTGCCACAGGTTCTGTCGACTGAATCCTCGGCCAAAACCGGGCCGAGAGGCCCGCAGACAGGCGTTCGATCAGGGCTTCGCCATAGGCCGCCGGTGAAGACCTTGGCACTGCCGCCGGCTTCAACTTGGTGCGTCAGCGAACAACAAACTCTTCCATGGTTTGCGCATGAGCCGATCCGTCAACGCCATTGCTTCCGCAGAGGTCCTCGGTGGCTTCTTTGCGGGACATGGCACCAGAAGAAGGGTCTGGGCGATGGCAGTGTCGCCTTCACGCTCGGCTTCCAATGCCGAGTGAAGGCTTAACACCCATGGCCCGAGACGTGAGCCGGTGTCGTGGAGTGGAAGTTGCTCGCCTGTCAACAATGCGCCATGGTGCAGCGGTTGCCCGTCGAGGCCTGCTCGCACCACCGCGCTCAGGCGTGCAATCGGATCGGCAACTAGAGGCAGCTGCAAGCTCGCCCGATTGAGAGGCCACGAGGAGGGCAATATCAAGCCTACCTCCGTCTTTCCCGGCTGCAAGCCAGCAGAGAAGATCAGTTGGAATTCGTACTTTGCGGGTATTCGGATGGCCCGCAAAATCACCGATGTTCCGTCCGGTTTGTCAATCAGCGCAAGCGCACGAGGATTCGCAAATCCCTGCATGCTGCGTTCGATGTGTTCGATGTAGGGTTGCTGCGGAACATCGGACCAGTCATGCCTTTCGAGATATGGGCGCTGGGCGCCCATTCCCCGAAGATACTCGGCGACTGCGGCCTGCCCGCCGCCCTTCATTGCATAGAGGCTCGCGAAGTCGAGCGCGGTCTGGGGGAGCCGAAGGTGTTCGCGGTGGATGTCCGCACCGGCATCGACCAGGAGCTGCGCGATCTCGACGTATCCCTCCATTGCAGCACCCATCAGCGGCGTTGACGCCGATTCCGCCGGTCCGTCGACCCACGCACCGGCTTCGATCAAGAACCTCACCGTAGACAAGTGCCCGGCCGTCGCAGCCTCCTCCAAAGGCGTCGAGCCACCACTGCTTGCGGCTGGCCGATTGACGTCGAGCCCCAACTCAATCAACAGCTCGCAAACGGCCAGTTGCCCTTTTCTGGCCGCAAGGTGCAGGTATCCCGGCGAGTCGCCGCCTGTCCACCCTTGCTCAAGCGCCCTTGGACAACTGCGATGCATCTCGTGGATGGTCCTTAAGTCACCAGCGGACACTGCCTCATAGAGCGCCTTGCGCACCTCGTTCGATACTTCTGTTGCATTCATCTCTGTACCTAGAAAAGTCCCTTGCCGAGCAGGGTACCGATTTCGTCCAATTTGTCGACGACCGCTTGCTTTCCAAGAGGACTGGCGCTTTCTAGTTCCTTCAATACCTTCTTCGCATAATCGATCGAATGACCTGAATTCTGGGCCCATTTGACATTCGCGCCGCCCTGCAGATCGATGCCATGATGGCTAAGGATGTCGCGGGCCTTTTCTACAAGCTCCCGGTTCTCCTTCTTCCAATGCGAGAACGCGCCCTCCATCACGATGTGATGCATGTGAGGGTTGACCATCGACGACGGCTTTGCCGCTTGCAACGCCTTCTTGGTCGCGGGATTTATGTTGCATTTCTTCAGCCCCCACGGGTCAATCCAGCCGAAGGGATTCGGTGCATAACCATAGACGTTGGGGCCGGCGGACTGCCCCAAGGGGTCGACAGACAAAAACTGGTTGATCCCGGGGTCGAAATAGCGATAGAGGTTGTAATAAAGCCCAGTTTCGCGGTCGGCGTACTGCCCCTGGTACCTTAGCGGCACATCGACCGACCTAACTGGTTCGGTCACCGGCGATTCGCTGCTTGCCCCGTTGCCACGCCACACCAGCCGGCCGCCGGCATCCATGCCTCGGCTCGGTCGCCCATTCGGCTCGCATGCCAACCAGGTCACCGACAGGCCATGGGAGATCAAGGCCATCGGCTCGAAGGTACCCGCCCTGTAGACCCATTCCCGACCCCGATCACCAATGACGTCGCAGACCATGGCTGCCCCATCCCACCCAAACCACGTCCTGTCGCCTTCGGTCTCCTTGAACAACCTTCGGCCCAGCGGGTCGTACCCATACGTCGTGACCTTCGCCCCCTCCCGGGTCGTGCGGCGGCTCGCAATCAGCCGCTGGTTTGTATCCCAGGCCAGGTCCAGGCGACTGTCCGCGTCGGCCTTCCGCGTCAGGTTTCCCGCTCGGTCGAACCGATATCGCACTCCCAGGTATTCCCCCTCGCGCCGCCAGGTATCGCCCACCCCAGAGGCCTGCGTCGGCTGCTCCGCCGATCCAATGACCTGAGTCACCAACCGGTCACCCACCGGGTCGTTGAAGAAGCGATTCAGCTGCTGGTGCGGGTCGGTATGTTCCAGGATCCGGCCCATCGGGTCGTACACATATCGGTCCACGCCGAACTGGCTATCGTCGCGCCGTATGAGGTTACCGGCGGCGTCGTACTCGTAGCGGGTGTTGAACAGCGCCTTGCCGTCCTTCGCTACTGCGTGCTCGGTCACCAGGCCGTTGGCGTTGTACCCGTAGCGACGCGTCAACCCTGGCGCCAGTTCCTCGGTGAGGATCTGCCCCACCGCGTCGCGCTGCATGCGCATCGGCGGGCCGCCGTCGATGCGCACACCGATCGCCTGGTCGAGCAGGTCGTAGTCGTATTCGGTCACATGGCCGGGCCCTGTGCTGCGGTCGGTCCTGCGCCGAGTGCGGTTGCCGGTTTCGTCGTACGCGTTTTCGATCGTGAAGCACTGTCCCTCCGTGTGCGCCTGCACCTCCTTCAGCAGCCGGCCTTCGGCGTCGAACTCTCGCGTCACCGCCACATGCGCATTGGCTGTTGCCACCAGGTTGTCGTTGGCGTCGTAGGCGAAGCTTTCCTCCCACGGCTTCTCGCCACCAAAGGAGTGGGCAAACGTTTTCTTCACGACGCGCCCGAGCGGGTCGCAGTCATAGGCGATGCGCCGGCGCAGGGGATCCTGGCTAGCCACCAGATAGCCGCTGCCGTCGTAGCTGTAGCCCCGCGCTTGGCCCCAGTAGTCGATCTCTTCGACGATGCGTCCGAGTTCGTCGCGCTTGAGTTGGTAGACGTCACCACGCTGGTTGCGCACGCCGATCAGCCGCTCTTCGGTGTCGTAAAGGTACTCCACCTGATGGCCGTCGGGCTGGATACGGCGGGCGATCTCGCCTTGGCCGAAGTACTCCAGCCGCGTGATGGCGCGGTTCTCGTCGATGTATTCGGTGAGGTTGTCTTCTGCGTCGTAGCCGCACTGCACCACCGATCCCGATGGCAGCTTCACCGCGATCAGCCGGCCTTTGGCGTCGTAGCGAAACTGGGTGCGACGGTCGAGCGCGTCGCCCTTGGCCACGAGGTTGCCCAGCACGTCGTGAGCGAACAGCGTGGCATGGCCCAGGGCATCGTTGATCTGCGCCAGTTGCCCCTCCGCGTCGTAGCGCAGTTCGGTGCGTGCGCCGCGCGGATTGACGAAGGCCAGCAACTGGCCGTGGTGGCCGTATTCATAACGGCTGACATATCCGAGTGGCGATACCTGTTGCAGCAGCAGACCTCGGGCGTCGAAGCGCTGCTGCCACGCGGCGCCGTTGGGGTCGGTCACCGTCACGGGCTTGTCGGCCTCGTCGAACACGGTAGCGATGACCGCGCCATCGGGGCGCACCAGCTTCAGCAAGTTGCCGCGTTCGTCGTAGGCATACTCGGTGCGGCGTCCGGCCGGGTCCACCACCGCGGTGGTGCGTCCGACGTCGTCGTATTCATAGACCGTCATGCCGCCGAGCGGATCGATCTCGGAGATCGGCAATCCACTCTCGTCCAGCTTGACGATAGAAACATGGCCCAGCGAATCGGTGATGCGGCGCTCGTTCAGCGCATCCAGGTATTCGAATCGGTAGTCGTACAAGCCGCCGTCACCCCACGCGTGCGCCACGCGCCAGTCGACTTCGACAGGCCGGTCGAAATCGTAGTAGAACGACAGGCCGTTGCGATCCGTATGGCGCACCATGTGATGCGCGTCGTAAGCGAAGGTGTATGCGCTGTCCAGCGCATCGCGGACCACCACCAGATCACCTTCGACGTCATGCTCCAAGCGGATGAATGTGTGACGCCTTTCTGTCTCTGGCAGGTACAGCGCAACCTCACGGATGAGGTTGTTTTCCAGGACGATGTCGATGCGCCGGCCCGCCGATTCATTGATGCCAATGAGGCAGCCCTGTCGACGCTCGAACTCGAGCCAGTTGCCGCAGAGATCGGAGATGCGCCCGAGCGCGAGCTCCGGCCTCCCCTCGGCGTTGGCAGAGACCAGCTCCTTGGGAAAATGGTAGATGCGGTCTTCCTTGGTCCGCACCCGGAATTCGGTGCCGTGGTCGGTCAGCAGTGCGCCGTCCATTAGCTCGAGCTCGGCCCCAGCCTCGCCTTGCGCGATGGGCAATTGCGCAAAGTGGAGCGGGCCCACGCCCGGATAGTGCATCGACACGCCGTCTGCATCGATCTCGATGCGGCCGTCGGCGGGGCTCTCCCAGCCGTGCCCGCAAAGGCCCCTGCGGCGATTGCCCGATGCGTAGCTGCGCGTCCACTGGATCGGAATACGCCCGGGAAGGGTGAAGTCCTCTTGCTCAATCGAGACCTCTCCCGTCAGGAGGTTCACGGGCTCGGCGCGCAAGATCAGGCACTTGAGGAAGCCGGGCTTCATGTGCCCGAAAAGCTTCTGCCGGATGCGCTTGAAGAACTTGGACTTCAGGAACTTGCCGAAGGCCGCAAAGCCGAGCTTTGACGCCATGCCCATCAGCGAGATCGTCGGCGGACCACCGACGAAAACGGTGGTCGGGATCGCGAGATTGAAGGTCGTCGGAAGAAGCATCAGCTTCTTCCCCTTCTTCTTGAGCCGCGGCGGGCTGATCATGCCTGCCACCTGGCAGCCCAGCACCGGCACCCCGATGAACGAGAACGGATCGCCATCCGCGACCACGGTCGCGCTGCCCATAAAAAGTTCGTCATCCTTGTCGGGCAGCTTGGGCGCGAATGGGAAGCCGGGCGGGATATGCACCACCATCGCATTGGTGCCTGCGGTCGCCCGCTTCATCCCGCAGACGGTGACCGTAGCGCCAAGATACGGCACGTAGTCGAACGGGTCGAACACGATCGACATGTGCGGCGTCGGCAACGGCACGGGTGACGGCGAGGGCGGCACGACGCACAGATGGATGTCCACGCCAAGCTGCGGATCGCCGTGTTTGGCTGCGGGCATCATGATGCAGCGACTCCGTCGATGCACGCCGACGCGCCTGCCCGCGGAGCGGCCGGCAAGGCCAAGGCGGTCCCCAGCGGCCACTGAGGTCCAATCAGCTCGCGCGCGTAAGAAAAGATGTCGACGAACTGCTCATTGCCACCTGCCGCCACCGCGTCGAGTTCTTGCGCGGCCTCTCGCGCGCCATGCTCAATTTCGCGTGCCAGGTCCTTCTCCACCGCACGAAACTGTTCGGCGTCGCCGCTGTTCTCGAGGTCCGCCGCCCGGGCTTCGGCGGCTGCGCCCGACGCCTCGACACGCGCATCGAGCCGCTGCTTGATGCCTTCCATCAGGCCGACGCGCTCGGGGTCGATGACACGAAGCAAATCCATCGCGGCAAGCGGCAACGTGGTGATCGCGCGCGCATCCGGCTTGAGTCGCTCGCCGACGCTCAGCGCCTGGAATCCACGCTCCGTCGCAAGCTCGCTTTCGCGCACGCGCGCGTGACAAAATGCACCCATGCGAAGCGCTTCGATCGCGAGAACGAGGTTGGGGATCTGCTGGGCGATGGCGGCCGCCTGGTCATAGCATTTCGCGGCCTCGGGCACGGCGCCCGCGGCCAAGTGGACGCCGGCCTCGCCGAACCAGGTCTGCAGCACAAGTTGCCGGCCGACCGGGTGGCCGACAGCCGCCGCTTGCAGCGCTAGTTGGCGGGCATGCCGATACACCTCGGCTGATTCATCGAATCGTTTTTCCTTGAGCAGCGCGCCCGCGAACAGCATCGAGACCGCCACCTCCTGGTCGGCCCACTTCTGCTTGCGGGCGAACACGACGGCATCCGCTGCCTTCGCCTTGACCTGGTCGGCCGATCCTTTTTCGACCAGCGTGACCAGGCCGATCAGGTAGTTGCGAAATACGCCAACCGGGCCTGGCACCGCTTCTTGCGCAAAGGTTTCCTGTGCCGTGGCCAATGCGTCGATCTTCGGCGCATCGACATACGTGAGTTCGCGCGCCTTGGCGCTCAATCCTGCGAGACGCGGCGCCTCAATGGAATCGATCACGGCCAGCCTCAAGCGTTCCGGTGGACCGGCATCGAGCGCGCGCGACAGCCACGATGCCCAGGCACGATCGTCGGCAACGCTCTCGGGCATCAACACGGCGACTAGATGGCCGATGTGCGCATGGTGTCCCGAGCCGAATGAACGGAGGCCACCCAGGAAACCGCTCGCGGAATCGGGGTAGTCCTGCGGATCGAACTGCCAGTCGGCGGTGATGCCCTGCGCGTCGAGCGCTTCGCGGCTGGCCTCGTACTGGCCCGCGAGCGCTTGCTTCAACGCCCGGGCATACTGGATCGAATTGGCGAAAGGTGCATCGAACACAACGAAGAGATCCCCCGTTGCATATTCCGATTCGTGCTTCTGCGCCTCGAAGAAGCACTGGAGCATGCGCGTGGCGCTGTCTGGCACCTCCCAGACCAGGAGGCGCTTCGACTGGTCGGCGCGGAACGCCTCCCAGTGCTGGCGAAGGTCGACAAGACGACGCTCAACGGGATTGAGTGCCATGACTGCACTAGCCGTTGAGCGAGATCTTCGGCCCGCTGATCGCGACTCCTGCGGCATCTACCTTGATGGTCGAGCCGGCCGAGCTGATGGTGATGGCGCTTGGCGTGATTTCGATGACGGATCCCGCCACCGCGAACTTGAGCGATGCTTCGGAGGTGTAGGTACCTGCCGCGCTCGCGTGAATGTCGAGCGTGGCGCTGGCGCTTTGCTTGATGGGCCCGGTAACGGTCATCTTGCGTTCGCCAGTTACTGTTTCGTCGAAGCCAGCCGTCACGGTCAGCTTCTTGCCGGCCGTGATCGTGGTGTCCGACTTGCCGTTCACCGTGCTGGTCAGGCCGCCGCTGATCGTGCTTGTGGCGCCGCCCGTGATCGTTTCCTTGTAGCCTGCGCTGACCGTGATCTCTTGCCCGGTGTCGATCGTCTCGGACAGCTTGCCCTTGACGTGCATGGTGCGGTTCGCATCGACGTTCAAGGCATCGTCGACAATTACATGGTCCGTGCGATTGTTCTTGACCGTGGTCGTCTGGTCATGCTGAACCGTCGTATTCATGTCGTACTGACCATGAATGGTGATCTTCTCCTTGCCTGCCGTGTCGTTCATCGACATCTCGTTGTAACCCTTGCCCTTGTGCGTGTTGGTCTTCAACCCACTCACGACACAGTCGCCCGGCAATGAATAGGGCGGCATGTTGTCGCCGTTGTAGACCTTTCCGACAATGATCGGCCGGTCCGGATCGCCTTCCAGAAAATCGACAATGACCTCTTGCCCGATGCGCGGGATGCTGACCGAGCCCCAGCCTTTACCTGCCCACGGCTGGGACACCCGGATCCAGCAGGAGCTGTTCTCGTCGTGCTTGCCATACCGGTCCCAGTGAAACTGGACCTTCACGCGGCCGTGCTTCTCAGTCCAGATTTCCTCGCCCTGCTTTCCGACCACGATCGCCGTCTGGGGACCGGGCATGGTCCTGCGCGCCGTCAACCGTGGCGGTCGCCACGGCATGTCCGACGGCATGACGGTCAGCAGAAACGCGCTTGTCCCACGCGGTCCAAGGCGCAGCGTCGGGGTGCCGGCGATCAGATCCTCCAGCACCGTGCGCGAATCGGCATTGACGGGATCATCATTCAATGCTTCCTGCAGCACGCTGCCCACCGAGCGCTCGGGCTCGACCATGTCCAGGCTCTCATAGCCGGGGTGGCTGACCACGAATGTGCAAGCCGCGATGATGTAGTCGCCGTCGCGCGTTCCGTCGGGGTCGCCTTCGAATTTGAAGCTTCGTCCGGCCGCGACGTCAGGCCAGCCGGTCAGGGCCCAGTGACGATGGCGACGGCCGACCAGTTCGTCCAGCCGCACCTGCGCGATGTTGTCGGTGTCGTCGCCGTCGTAGTAGCCGCCCGGAAATTCGAAGGTCTCGAGGTCTGCGAGCTCATGCGTGTCGGGATCGCCCTTGTCGGCGCTGAGTTGCTTGGTGATGGCCTTGAAATCGCTGTCGCGCGAGGCGAACTTGCCGGTATCGAACTGATGCATGCTGACCCAGCGCGCGATCTCGTTGAAGCGCGCCTCGCCCCCGGACTCGGCAGCGAAGGTCAAAGTGTCGGTCACCGGCAGCTTCTCATGTGCCATGTCGCTCGTGTCCGACAGGTGCATGGTGCCGGGGCTCTCGTGGGCGTCGAACCAGTAGTAGATGCCCTCCTCCTCCATCAGGCGCGAGAGGAAGCAGTAGTCGCTCTCCTGGTACTGCACGCAGTAGCGGTGTGGCGCATGCGTCCCGATCACGTTGTCCGATTTGGTCTTCTTGAAGCGCTTGATCGGACTGTCCTCGAACACCGCATCAAGGACCTCGAGCACAGGCATTTCCTGCAGGATGCGGGAGTTGCTGCGCTTGGTCAGCAGCCAGAACCACGACCGCAGAACGATGCGGTACTCGAAGAAGCGACCGACCTGCGTCGCGCGCGTGAAGCGCACCGCATGCCCGTGGCAATGCCGTTCGTGCTTGCCGCCGTCCGCATCCTCGAACTCCATGGTGACGTCGAACGCCCGGCCTAGGATGTCCCCCGCGGCGATCGCCCTGTTCTTGGAGAGAACCGTGAGTTCGTACATCGAAGGCCGGGCCAGCGCCTCATGCCCGATGACGCGCCAGAACATCAAATCGGCGCTGGCCGGCGAATCGCTCTTGATGAGGAACTGGAGGTCAGCCATGGCTGTGGCGTCAGAAATCCGCGCAGCCGTTGCGCTTCTCCATATCGACGCAGCTCGTCAAATTCGGCCGCGAGCGCACGCGTGACCACTCGCGCGCGAGCACGTCGGCGCCCTGCTGTGCGCGGTCGCCTTCCAGCGGGCCGGTCGCCAGGCAGATCGGCGCCCGGCCGATATTCCGGTCATAGAGCCAGGTGGTGGGCGTGTCGCGCACCACGTCAGGCAGCTTGAACAGCGGGAAGTCTTCCACGACGAAGCGGCCCGGCACCACGTCAATGGCGTAGCCCTCGACAGAGGCGAAGCGGCCGCCGACGTTGTACGTGCCGGACAGACTCGAGGTGTTCGGGAGCGGGTCGACCGCGCCGGTGATGCCGATGCCCGTATCGCCGAGGATCAGTCCGTCGACGATCCTGAAGCCGACCGTCGGATTGGGGAAGGCCGCGCGACGAGTCGCGCTGCCGATCGCCACTGTGAGCGTGGGTTGCCGCACGTAGATGAAGTGATTGCCGGGCAGGACGGTGACGCCGCACGGACCGCCATAGCTGCAGTTGTAGTAGTTGGGAAAGGGACCTGAGCCGACCAGCCCGCCACGGTTCTCGCCCACCCAGGTGTCGGCCCAGATGCGCCAGGTGCCGCTGCCCGGAGCACCCGCACCCGCTGGATTCTGGAACCGCGCGCCGGCGATCAGGTCGGCCTCGGTGGACGTCACTCCGGCCGCCAGCGTGAGGTCCTCGGTGAAGGTGCGCACGCGCACTGTGTTCGCCGTGATGCCGGTGGCGGACAGCGTCTGCTGCCGGTCGGAGACCGTCACGGTGCCCACGGTCAGCGCATCGGCGTCGGCATAGTCGAAGTGGCCGGGTGCGCTGCCCGCGATGGTGCCGACGCGGTTGTTCGGATTGACCAGCGACACGTCGCCCGTGCTCGAGACCGCCAGCAGACTGGAGGCGGTCAGCGGCGACGTGTCGCCCGGCGCCTGGAGCTGGGCAGTGCCGGGCTTGGGCGCGCCGCTGACCCCGACGATCTGCGTGATGCTGCCGGCGGCGCCGAGCACGAGGTTGTTCGCGCTCAGCGCGCCCGCAAGCTGTAGATTGCCGGCGCCCAGCGTTTGCAGGATCGCGTTGCCGGTTGCGATGACGGGCGCCTCGACCGTGAGGTCGGCGCCCTGCGTCTCGACGCGCACGTTTGGGCCGCTGATGCCGCTGCCGGTCACCGGCTGCAAGGCATCGGTGCCGGCGAAGTTGCCGATCTTCAGCGCGCCGGCCTGCGCGTAGTCGAAGCCATTGCCGGCGCTTCCCGCGATGGTGTCCACGAGGTTGCCCGCGTTGAGCAGCGTCACGTTGCCACCTTGTCCGCTCGCGAACAGCTGGGTCGCCGCGACCGCGCCCGGCCCCGACTGCAGCACGCTGCCCCCGGCCAGCAGTGCCATGTCCTTGGCCTGCACGCCGGCGTGCAGGACCAGGCTGCCGGCCCCGCCGGCTTGCAGCAGGGCGCCCTGGCCGGCGGCGATGCCGGACGCGATGGTCAGGTCGCCGTTCACGCTCCGCACGCGCGCTGAGTTGGCCGTGACGCCGTTCGCGCCGATCACCTGTTGCAGGGCAGAAGCGAGCGTGGGAGCAGGTGGGAAGGTGCCGAAGACGGGAAGTTCGTCCTGCGGCGGCGGCGGAACGACAGGAATGTTGCCGACGATCAGGCCGTCGGCGTCGAGGAAGTCGAAACGCCCCGCGGCTCGCCCTGCGAGCGTGCCGACCTTGTTCTCGGCCGAAGTGAGGCTCACATCGCCTCCCGGTGCGATCGCGACCAGACTCGTCGCGCCGATGCCGCCGGAACTCTGCGCGATTCCGTTGGCGCCGGCCAGCCGCACGTCGGCGCCGCCGATGTCCGCACCGATCGCAATGCTGCCGGCGCTCAGCAGGCCGAGGCTTTCGGCCGCGAACACGTTGTTCGCAATCGTGAGATTGCCCGAGGACGCCAGGCCGACGTCGACGGCCTGGACCCCGATGCCGAAGGCCGGCGTCCCCGCGGCAGACTGGAACGGGACCGTTCCGACGGTCAGCGCGCCGGTGTTGAGGAATTCAAAGGCACCCTTACTCGCGAAACCGGCCAGCGTGCCGACCTGGTTGTTCGCATTCAGTAGCCGCACGCTGCCGTTGGCGCTGCTGGCCATGACGCTGTCGGCGGTGATGGCCGCCGTCTGCGTGATGCTGCCGCCCGCGAGCAGCGCGAGCGAGCCCGCTACGACAGGTGCGCCGAGGAAGATCGACCCACCTTGGGTCTCGAGCGTGACGCGATCCGGCAAATTGACCTGCCCGGCCAGAGCGATGTTGCCGGTGAAGCCGCTGAAGGCGCCAGCGCCGACACTCACCACCGGAGCAGACAGAAGATCGAACTCGATTGCATCGACGACGAAGCCGTTGCCCGCGCCGCCCAGCGTGATCGCTTGCGCGTTGGCGTCCGAGGTGCCGCCGCCCGTGGTGACCGAACCCGCACGCAAATTGATCATTCCGCTCTTGCTGCTGACGGACCCGCCGATGTCGATGGCATCGACCGTTGCCGGCGCAAGCGCGCGCAGCGTCACGTTGCCGGACCCGGTGCTGATGCCGGACTCGGGCCCCTCCACGGCGGCGACCGTGATGATCAGGCCGCTCTGCGCGTTGACGGCATTGGTCGAGCCCGACACCTCGATGTTGCCGCTGGCGGTGACGAGCTGCGCGCCATTGCGCAGGATCACGCCGCCGGTTGTCGGTTCGCCGGTGGGAAAGGCACCCTCGGCCGCCAAGCCCTGTCCGCGCACCGAGATGTTCCCGCTGCCGGCATCGATGCTGTAGTTATTGAGCTCGACGCCGAAACGCGTGCCGGCGGGGGGATTGGGGTCGACGACGAATGCAGCGACCCCGACCACCACGCCCGGGTCAAACTCCCGCGCCCGGGCCCGGCCGACGATGCTGACGTTGCCGCCATGGGTCGCGATGTTTCCGCCCGTCAGGTTGGCACCGGTGGTCGTGGTGGCCACCTTGCTGTTGAAGGCAGCGGTGGCAGCCGGCGCGTTGATGGAAACATTGCCGCCCTTGGTGTCGATGCTGCCGTAGAACAGGATCGAGCCGCCCAGGCCCGAGCCCACGCCGGCGTTCAGGTTGACGCTGAGCGGCCCGTTGAGCGCCTGGATCTGCGGCGGGGCCGCGGGCGATGAGGTGATGTCGCGTGCTGCGTTGAAGGTGAGCGTGCGCGCTTCGGTGCCCGTGTAGTTGATGGCGACGTTGTCAAAGAAGCTGATCTGGCCGTCCGTGGCCGTGCCGGCGGCCTGCTTGCCGGTGTCGATGGTCACGCTGGCGCCCTGGAGGGCGGTGTTGATGGTCGAGTCGTAGACGGCCGATTGCAGGGGCCCGGGGGCCGAGAAGGGAAACCCCAGCTCCGATGCCGGCGGCCCGCCATCGGGCGTGTGGAGGACCACGATGTCGAACGGGTCGATCAGCCACCGGCCCGCGATTCCCGAGGCTGCGCCGGCGTCGATGCTCACGTTGGCCAGGTCCAACGCTCCACCCGAGGTTTCGATGAATCCACCCGCGCCCGAAGCGCCCGCGCCGCGCGCCGAGAACTGGCCCCATGCTCGCAGGCCGACGTCGCCGAACGCGACGATGCGTCCTCCATCGCCTTCCTGCGTCGCATCGCTGCGCAGCACCGAAGCGCCGACGACGGCGCCCATGTCGGTCGCGTGGATCTTGATGTCGCCGCCGCCCGCGGCGCCGCTGGCGTCGAGCGTGGCGCCATCAAGCAGCACGCGCTGCGCGGCAATGTCGATGCCGCCACCACGCTGCCCGGCCGACGGGCCGGTGGCGTCGAGCACACCCGTGACATGCACGTCGTTGGCCGATCCGCCCCCCAGCACGATCTCGCCGTTGCGCTGCGACAGCGAACGCGCGCGCACCGTGCCCTGCTGATTGACCACGCGCGCGCCGATCGACGCCGCATCGGCCACCATCACCACGCGCCCGCCGTCGGCGGTGAGTTGGCCCGTCGCCGCGTTCTCGACCGAGGCCGCGCTGCCGAGCGCATCGGCCGCGACGCGGAAGGTGGTCAGCCCGTCGCCATCGAAATCCATCGTGACCTTGCGGCCCGACAGCAGGCCGATCGAGCCGCGCGCGACATCGATCGAGCCCTCGTTGCGAACCTGCGCGCCGACCAGCGCCACGGTGCCCCCCTCGCTCGCGGTGATGCTGCCCGCATTCACGACCGTGGCCTGGTTGGCGTCCATGCGCTCGAACACGAGCTGTTTGCCCGCCATGAAGTTGGCGTTCGAGATGTCCAGCGTCGACGCCACCAAGCCGCCGACGGTGACCGACGATCCCTTGCTGAAAAGCACGCCGTTCGGATTGACGAGGAACACCTGCCCATTGGCCCGCAGGCTGCCCGCGATGGTCGACAGCTCGTTGCCCACCACGCGATTGAGCAGGACGCTGCTCACCCCCGGCTGCACGACGTTGACCGTCGCGCCGGCGCCGATGGAAAAGGTGCTCCATTGCGCGATGCCTCGGGCAGTGCTTTGGTGAATGTTCATCGTGGCAGCGTTCGGCTGGGCGACGCTCAAGCCGCCCGCGATGGCGCTGAAGCCGGTTGGCAGCGTCTGCGCCACGGTCGGCGTGAGACCCAGGTACAGCAGTGCCACGGCCAGCGGCCGCAGCGACAGGCTGTGCGGCGCACCGTTCACACCATCGGAAGAGTTGCGAACTTTCATGTTAGTTCTGCACCGCGTCGAGCCCTCTGCATAAGGAGGTGGCCGGCCACAGCGAAATGGCCTAACCTGGGGACGTGCCTCATCCCCAGTCGACGCAGTCTAGGAAGGGCACTATCCGCCGACCATTCTCAAGACGGTCTAGCACGAACGATCTACCCAAATCGAGGGGCGATCTCGAAGCAAATTCGAGGCGAGAAGGGACGAGAGGGATGCGACTTCGGATTGCCCGCTCGTGCTGCAGCGTGAGCGACAGTGACACCTTGCGCTGCAGCCGCCAGGTGAAGATCAGATCCAGATTTTCATCAGCGCGCACCGCTCGATGGGCATCAAAGTCCCGCTTGAGTGGCTTCGCAAAGGTGTTGAAGTCGGCGATGAAATGCGGCGCAAAGGCGTTGGCCGCCTCGCGCGTGTTGAACTCGCGCAGGCGCAGCTCCTTCACCAGGCGATCCTGCAAGGTCAGGTTGGTGCGCTCCGCACGGCCCTTGGCCTGGCTCGAGTTGGCGCACCAGATGTCGATGTTCAGCTCGAACAGCGCGCGGCCGTATTGCGTGGTGCCGCGGCCGAAGTCGGTAGAGACTTGCGTCGAACGGAAGATGCTGGCCTTGTCGCTGTGGAACGCCCCTCGGGGAGCTCTTCTGATCTGGCCGTCCCTGACGAGAAGAAGGCCCGAACTCAATGGAGCCGCGACCCCTTCGGCAGCCGCCTCGCCAGCCACTCGTGCACATCCGCCCGGATGTTCCTGCCCTCGAGCAGAAAGTCTTCGAAGCGGCTCGGCACGTAGGGCAGATAGACCAGCGGCATATCCGCCTCCTCCGGCGTGCGCGCAGCCTTGCGGTTGTTGCACACTCCGCAGGCGGCCACCAGGTTGGTCCATGACCAGAGCCCGCCGCGCGATTGCGGCATGACATGCTCGCACTGCAGATCCCGCTCCCGGAAGACACCGGCGCAATAGGCGCAGGTGTGCCGGTCGCGGCGCAGCAGCTTGCTCTTGCTCAGGCCCGGTACGATGTCGAACAGGTTGATCTTCGACGCGCCGCGCAGTGCGATGATCGGCGCCACCTCGATCCGCGACTGAACGCCGCGCGCAACGTTGAAGCCGCCGCGCAGCGTTGCCAGCGGCAGCCCGCCGTCCTCCCATGCCACAGACGCACTGGCGTAGTGCAGCGCGGCCTGCTCCAGCGAGATCCAAGCCTGCGGTGTTCCCTGGATGTCGAGTTGCAGAACGTGTGCATTCATGTCGCCTCCTTTCGCGGCGATGGTTCCGTTGAGTCGAGACCGCCGCGGAGTGCGGCGGTCAGCCCTTGACGCAGAGCACCTGCTTCAGGGTGTGCTCGATGCCCGGGGATCTCGTCGATCACCCCTTCGTCCTTCCGACATTCGCCCCCCTTTGGGCGGCCAGCGCCTCGAGGTCGAGGAAGTCTTCGGTGGTGCGCCCGGGAGAAGTCGAATCTCCGACCTCTGCCTTCGGAGGGCAGCGCTCTGTCCGCTGAGCTACGGGCACGCTGAGGTGAGTGGTGCGGGCAGAGAGTTTCGAAATCTCGACCTGCCGGTTAAAAGCCGGCTGCTCTGTCGCTGAGCTATGCCCGCATGAAATGGTTGTCATGGGCGGACTCGAACCGCCGTCCTCTCGCTTATGAGGCGAGCGCTCGGGCCGACTGAGCTACGCGACGGTGTTGGTCTCTCCAGTCCGATTCGAACGGACAGTGCCCGAAGGCTCCAGGGTTTGAGGCTGGCGCGTCTGCCGATTCCGCCATGGAGAGGGTCGGATATGGGGTGCACGAACGGAATCGAACCGTCGTCAGCGGGACCACAACCCGCAGCTCTGCCATTGAGCTACGCGCACCGCGAGACTGGTAGCCCCTGACGATTTCGAAACGTCGACCTGTCGGTTATCGACCGACTGCTCTGCCTCTGAGCTAAAGGGCTGGATTGGCTCCCGCACACGGGTCGAACGTGTGGCAGGCGATGAACAGAGCGCCGCTCTGCCCACTGCGCTACCGGGACGAACTGAAGTTGCGTGGTCGATCGCCGTTACCACTCGCCGAGTTCTCGAACGCGTTGATCGAGGTCCATGCGTTGGAGGCGCTCGCGCGCGTGCAGATCCGCCGCGTGCCGGCGGCCGGCGAAGGTGGCGAGCCGCTGCACCACGGCGAGCATCACCGGGTTGCGCGGCTTGGCTGGCCGCACGACGATCGTGCGGATCGGGGTGGTACGTCTGCGCATGGTGGCTCCTGTGGTTGATGGTGATACGTGGTGCTGGTGCCCCGTGAGAGATTCAAACTCCCGACCCACGAGGTAGAAGCTCGCTGCTCTGTTCGCTGAGCTAACGGGGCGTCGATGGTGGAGGCGCGGCCCGGAGTCGAACCGGGCTGGACGGATTTGCAATCCGCTGCACGGCCGCTTTGCTACCGCGCCCAAAGAAAGTGTTCCGGCCAGGACCGCATGGGACGACTGGTGGATCGTCTTCGAGTCGAACGAAGTATTCCGGAGGAGGCGGGATTTACAGTCCGCTGCAGTCGCCAGTGCTGCTCACGATCCGTGAAAGGTGGTCCCACGTGCACGACTCGAACGTGCAACCCCCTGCTTCGTAGGCAGGTGCTCTGGTCCATTGAGCTAACGCGGGGAAAGGAAGGAAAAGGGTGGTGCCGCAAGAAGGGATCGAACCTTCGACGCCCGGATCTTCAATCCGGCGCTCTACCGACTGAGCTATCGCGGCCGCATGAGATGGCGTTCCGCAGGGGAGTCGAACCCCTGGCTTCCTCCTGGACAGGGAGGCACTCTGGCCACTGAGTTAGCGGAACAAACTGGCAAGGGAGGCCGGATTCGAACCGGCGAAATCCTGGCTCAGAACGAGGCGGCTTGGACCGCTCGCACCACTCCCCAACAAATAGCGTCCGGTAACGGGTTCCGGCGCCGCCCAATCGTTGCGGCCGGTTTCCGCGGGAGGGCCATCTGCATGGCCCGGTCCCGCTCGGGCACGGTCCGTGTAGCAGGTCTCGAACCTGCGACCTCATGCTCCCAAAGCACGCGCGCTACCAACTGCGCCACACACGGAAAAAAGCTGACTGGCCGACCCTCAAGGATTTGAAGGGCCTGAAGATGGCGTCTCGTGCGGGGGTCGAACCCGCGATCTTCGGGATGAAAGCCCGATGTCCTTGGCCACTAGACGAACGAGACGAAAGGTTGGCGCGCGCGGAAGGAGTCGAACCCTCAACCGCTGGTTTTGGAGACCAGTGCTCTGCCAGTTGAGCTACACACGCACGAACAGAAATGAGTGGTCTGAGTGGCAGGATTTGAACCTGCAGCCTCCTGCTTCCAAGGCAGGCCGTCTACCGGATTGACACTACACCCAGAGAAAAGTGAAAAGTGGTGCCCCAGGGGAGATTTGAACTCCCAGAATTCCGCTTCTAAGGCGGACACGTATGCCAGTTCCGTCACCGGGGCTTGAATCTTCCATTTCGGTTGTGACCTCACGCGATGGGCCGCGCTTCGAGCGCGCTGCCCCGTCGACATCGCTGCACAGGGGTGGTCCACGTCCCTGCACATCCCACCAGACCGTCCACGCGGCTGATCCCTGGTGGTGTGGTGAAGACACACCCGAAATGGAGCGGACACCGGGGTTCGAACCCGGGACTTCGACCTTGGGGAGGTCGCGCTCTACCGACTGAGCCATGTCCGCACGATGCGAGGCTTCGGTCCGTTCCAGTGGTCGACCGTGCCTCGCAGCAAGTTGTTAAGGAGCACCCACCGGGTCGAGCCGCGGTGCCATGCAGCGCGATCACTGCAAGGGCAGTCCATGACGATGCACGGCGCTGCGAGGTTGCGAGCGGCATGCCGCTCAAGTTGCAAAAACAAAAAGGCCCAGAACCTTTCGGTGTCCGGGCCTCTGCTTGAGAGCGCTTGGGAGATGCGCGCTTATGCGCTACCTCCGCCCGGTGGCACCTGATCCTCATATGCTCCAGCCCACAAGTTCGCTTGCGTGGCGTGCATGGGGTTCGGGCGCTGATGGAGCTTCGACGGCAGCATGCCGAGGGAGTCGCAAAACGAGACGCGCACGAACGCCCGGCCCGATGCGGGTCGAATGTTGGTGAGGTTCAGTCTGGCTTTCACGATGGTTCCTGCTTGCGTGGTGTGATCGAAGAAGTAGTAAGTAGATTCATGCGGCCAAGACCGCGAATGAAGTGAACTGTAAATAGTCTTTACTGCTGCGTCAACACCTCGGACAATCTTTTTTTCTGTCGTTGTTTTTGAACAGTGCCCAATATCACAGTCACACGTCGCCGCAATGCGCTCATGCTTCATCGGCGCTTTCTTGAAGGGGCCATCGCTGCCGGCCTTCCGGCCAAGGGACTTGATCAAGCCTTCGCACAGAAGATCGAGGTGTCGCCCAGCATGTGGAGCCAGATCAAGAGTTCACGCCCCATCGGCGACACGCTCGCCAGGCAGATCGAGCGGCACTGCGAGGTCGAGATCGGATGGCTTGACAGGGAGGATCTGGCCGCCGACATACCCGACCCCGCGGAAGAGCGATTCATTGCTGCGGCGAGGCAGGCGTGGCGCGGCGCCAATGCCAGAGGGAAGAGGGATCTGAGTCGGTTGCTGCAAGGGATGGCGAGAAGCGAGTGATTCGCGCCTGCGTCCGGTTCGTTGTGGAGCAGCAACCTGGGCTTGGTGAAGTGCCCCAGCTTTTCTTCGCGCCTGCCTTCAGCAGGCGCACGAGTCGGGTTGCGTCATCAGTTCGCAGGCCTGCACGAACAACGCGGGGGCAGCCACGCCGAGCGGCGTGGCGTCGAAGACGATCCAACCCTCGCGCCCTGCGGACAGGGAGGCGGCGTTGACCTGCGGCCCTGGTTCGGGTATCCCGTCGCGCAAGGTCAGTGCCTCGCCCGCTTGCAAGTCGATCTCGCTCTGCCTAGTCAGACCGGCAGCGCAATGTACCTGGCCCGGGATTTTTTCTCCTGATGGTTCGCCACCAGCATTCGGCGCTGTTGCGCATTGGGCCGGAACTGATGTTGCCAGCGGGGCCTGCTGCCCTCTTCCCCACCTGACTCGTCTTATTCCGATGTTTCGCACCCTGTTCAAGTCCAAGATGCACCGCGTCACTGTCACCGAGCGAACTGCACTACGAAGGCTCCTGCGCCCGAGTCATATTCGAGATGCGATAGAGGCTCGCAATCGAAACTTGGACGGTTTCGAGATTGATCCCGTGGGTCCGATGGTGGTGGCCGGAGGGGCGCACTCATCCGATTCGGAGAGCCGTGGTTGCGTTCGGCACTCATGGCCTAAATGCCCACAGATAGGCCAACACGACGGCAGCAAGCCACAAAGTGGCGACGATCATCAGCGCCATGGGACGCCAGCCCAGCTTCACCAGTTCCCCCAATGAGGTTTTGATGCCAAGTGCCGAAATGGCGACCACCAGACAGGTGCGCGAGACCTGACCTAACACGTCAGTGACCTCTGGCGTAACGAAGCCTGTACTGTTGACCAGCACCAGGGCGACGAAGCCCACTAAAAACAATGGCAGTAGCGGCGCCCGCCGGCCCGCGCCTGCTGCTGTGTACCCACTGCTGCGCCGCCAGTAGAAGGCCAGTGCGGCCACGACTGGCACCAGCAGCGTGACGCGGACCAGCTTGACGATCAATGCGACGTCTCCGGTGGGATGCGACAGCATCAGCCCCGCGCCCACCACTTGGGCAACGTCATGGATGGTGCCGCCCAGAAAAATGCCAGCGCTGGTGTCGCTGAACCCGAGCTGCTGGGCCAGCAGCGGATAAACAACCATGGCGAGGGTGGACAGCCCTGTGACGCCCACCACGGCCACCAAGGTGTGGCGCTCGCCATCTTGCGACTTTGGCATCACCGCCGACACGGCAAGCGCGGCCGACGCGCCGCAGATGGACACGGCCGCGCCACACAGCAGGCCGAAGTCTGTCCGCAAGCCCAGCCGTCTCGCCAGCCAGGCGCCCAGCACGATCGTGCTGGCAATGCTTAAAACGGCCAGTGCCAGCGGTCCGGCGCCCAGCTGTCCGATCTGCGACAGCGTGATGCGCGCGCCCAGCAGGGCCACGCCGATGCGCAACAGTGATTTGGCGCAGAACTCGATGCCGGGGCGGCAGCGTTCGTCCTCATGCAGGAAGTGGAAGGCCAGTCCGAGCAGCAACGCGTAGAGCAGTTGCGGCCCACCGTAATGCTCGGAGAGGAACGTCGCGCCCAGCATGATCAGCAGCGGCGCGGCTAGGCCGGGCCACAGGCTTCGGGTCCCGGCAATCCAGGGGTGCGTGAGGGCGCGGACGCCAGACATGCGCATCACTGCTGTCGAAGCTTCAGGAGGCCAGTGCGGCAAATCCCTGCGCCAGGTCGGCAATCAGGTCAGCCGGATCTTCCAGCCCGACATGGAGCCGGATCACCTGTCCGCAGCCAGACCAGTCAGCCACACTGCGGGCGCGATTCATGTCTGCGAGCGCGACCAGGCTTTCATAGCCGCCCCAGGACGCGCCAATGCCGAACAACACGAGACTGTCGATAAGTCGTTCGGCCGCATCACGACGGTAGTCCGGCTGAAGTTCGAAAGAAACCAGGCCGTTGCTTCCCTTGCAATCCCGCTGCCACAGAGCGTGGCCCGGATCGCCGGCAAGGGCCGGGCAGAACACCCTGCCCACTTCGCTACGCGATCGCAGCCAGTGCGCCACCTGAAGACCGTGGCTCTCATGCATGGCCAGGCGGGCGGCCAGACTACGCGCGCCTCGCAGCACCAGCCAGGCATCGTCAGGACTCACGGTCATTCCAAACGCATCACAGCGTTCCGCCACTGGCTGCCAGGCCTGGCGCGTGGTAGCCACCGTGCCCATCATCACGTCAGAGTGGCCCGACAGGTATTTTGTGGCAGCCATGATGGACACGTCCGCGCCCAAGGCCAGCGGCCGGTATTGGCAGCCCGAGCCCCAGGTGTTGTCTGCCACCAGCAACGCGCCGCGTGCCTTCGCCAGCGCGGCCAGGCGAGGCAGGTCACACATTTCGTAGACCAGCGATCCCGGGCATTCGACGTAGATCATTCGCGTACCAGCCTCGAACTTCTCTTCGACGTCGCTGCCGTCGGCCGCGAAAAAAGTGCAGCGGATGTTGTACCGCGCGAGAAAGGAGTCGGCCAGATTGCGAGCCGGCTCGTAGACGCTGTCCGACATGAGAACATGATCACCGGGCTTGAGGTAGGACAGCAGCGTCATGGCGATGGCCGCCAGACCGGTAGGCAACAGGCGCGCGCGCCAGCCGCCTTCCAACTCGCAGACCAGGTCTTCGAGCGCGAACACCGTAGGCGTGCCGCGGGCCCCATAGGTGAACAAGCGCTCGCCGTCGCGCCTGATGCGCAACTCCTGTTGCTGCGCCACGCTTTCAAACAGCACGGTGCTGGCCCGCACCAGCGGCGGGTTCACAGGACGCCCACCGTCGTACTGCGGTTGCTTGCCGGCGTGGACCAGACGGGTCAACGTAGAGCTTGCGCTCCCTGGGTTTGAGAGAAAGGGCTTGCTCATGCAGGTGCTAGTCCAGACGGGCGCCCGAGAGCTTCACGACGCGCGACCAGCGGGCAATGTCATCCTTCAGCTGTGCAGCAAAGGCGGCGGAACCGTTGGCAACCACGGCGCTGCCGCCGTCGGTGATCAGCTTGGTGACTTCGGGCGTGTTGAGTGCGCGAACGATGCTCCGGTTCAGATAGGCAACGCGATCGGGCGGCGTGCCGGCCGGAGCAAAGAAGCCGTACCAGTCTTCAAAGGTCGTGTTGCGGTAGCCCAGCTCTTCCAGCGTGGGCACCTTCTCGAACACACCGATGCGGCGCGGACTGGTCACCGCCAAGGCGCGCATCTTGCCGCTTTGGATGGAGCCGGCCACCGATGCGGTGGAGGTAATGAGCAGGTCCACCTGGCCACCCAACAGGTCGGTCATCGCCGGGGCCGCGCCCTTGTACGGAACATGGGTCATGGTCATCCCGCTGTCCTTTTCCAGCACCACGCCCACCAGGTGCGAGAGCGTGCCATTGCCAGGCGTGGCATAGGTGACGCGACCAGGTTGCGCCTTTATTTTTTCGACCAGATCGGCAATGGTTTTGAGCGGTGAGTTGCTGGCCACGACCAGCACCAACGGCGCGGCATTGATCTGGGTGATGGGCACAAAGTTCTTCAACGGATCGAAGCCCGGCGCGGCATAGAGCGAGGGATTCACGGCCATCAGCGACACCTGTCCCGTAAGAACCGTGTAGCCGTCGGGTTTGGCCTCGGCTACCGCCTTCGCGCCGATGTTGCCGCCGGCGCCCGCGCGGTTGTCCACCACAGCGGACTGGCCAATGATCTCCGGGAGGCGACTGGTCACGAAACGCGTGCTGGCGTCATTGCCGCCGCCAGGCGGAAACGGGGAGACGAACTTGATCGGCTGGTTCGGAAACTCGCCCACCTGCGGCATGGGCTGGGCTGATGCACCCTGCAGGACACACAGGCTCCAGCAGAGCGAGGCGGCGGTGAGTTTGATCTTGGCAAGCATGGCGGTCTCCCGTGAAGTGAAGGGCAGTTGACTCAGGCGATCAAGCGGAAGGTGAGGACGGGTGCGGCCGCAGAGCGGGCGGCAAACGGAACGCGCCCAGTTCCAGCGCGTCCAGTTGGCCAACCAGGTTGACCTCCCAGGCGAGGTACTGGCGCGCCGCCTCCTTGTTGCCGTCGTGCCGGTCGTGGACGAAGAACAAGAAATCGATGCAATCGCTGTCGGGAAGCGCGCCGTCACCGGCGCGCAGTGGCAGCCCCGCAGCTTGCCAATTCGCCGTGCCGCCTTCGAGCAGGCTGGCGTGCAGGCCGAGCTCCGCAAGGTCAATGGCCGCGCAGCCCGCTACCGCGGGATCGTCCGCAATCAGCACCACCGGCCGCTGCTCGCCAGCCAAGGCGGCGGTCAGGCGCGGACGGATTGACCAACGCGTGCCTGCAATGTGCCCCTTGCGAAACTGCATGCTGGGCCGCAAGTCGATGGCGGCCACGCCGCGCCCGGCCAGACCCGCAGCCAATGCCTTCGGGCTGATGGACGGCAGCGGCGGCAACGGCGCAATCTCGGCCGGAGGGAGCGCGAGTCCGCTGTCCAGGCCCTGGTCCAGCACGCTGGCGTCATGGCCCATCTGGCGCAACCAGCTCGCCACCGTACGGGCACGAATACCGTCCGAATCGAACACCACCAGCCGGGCATGGCGCACACCCAGGTACTGGTCGTTGGCCTGCATCAGTTGGCCGCCCGGCGTGTGCTGGGCGCCGGGCAGGCTGCCCTTGGCGAATTCTTCGGGAGTGCGCACGTCGCACAAAAACAAGGTGCGCTGCGGATCGACCGCCCACGTGCGCACGGTGTCCGCGGTGACTGTAGGCACTTCGAAGCGCCGGGCCAATGCACTGGCCGCTGCCTGCATGGCGCTTTTTGCGGCGGGTTCGTCCGCATTGCCGTAGCGGCGGCTTCCCCCATGCTCCAACGCCAGGTCGGCCAAGTGCCAACCTTGCGTGCCGTTCTCCAGCGCGAACACCGGGTTGGGCAAACCCAGATTGATCAGCGTCTGCGCGCCGATGATGCTGCGCGTGCGCCCTGCGCAGTTGACCACGATGCGGGTCTTCTCGCTCGGAACGAGGCTGCGGATGCGCAGGGCCAGCTCGCCGTTGGGGCAATTGATGGCCGTCGGGATGTTCATCTTCTGGAACTCGGTGAACGGCCGTCCGTCGAGCACCACGACGTCTTCCTTGCGCTCCAGCATCGCCGCCAGATCATTCGCGCCGACATGTGGCGTGCGATAGACCTGCTCGGCCAATTCACCAAAGGTCTTGGATGGAACATTGACGCCGGCAAACAGCGGAAATCCCGCAGCCTGCCAGCCCGCCGTGCCGCCACGGAGCACATGGACATCGGTGTAACCCAGCGCTACCAGGCGCTGCGCAGCTGTCAACGCAACGCCATCTCCGCCATCGTGAACGACAAGGCGCACACTTTTGCGCGGCGCCAGGCGAGGAGCCTCGATCTCCAGCCGGCTATAAGGCAGGGAGATGCCGTAGAACAGGTGAGCTTGGCCATACTGGCCGTGCTCGCGCACATCGAACAGCGCTATCTCGCGCCCGTCGTGCAGCCAGGCCTTGAGCGTGGCCGCTTCTACCCAGGATGTCATTGCAACTGCGAGGGTTGGCGCGTGGTCGGGCGCGTTCATGCGCGTCGGGTCGGCACGCCGAGGGACATGGTCTCGCAGGTGCCTTTTTCCATGTCGTAGGCGGTCCGCGCGTTCAGCGTCTCCAGCGCGCGGCCATACATGTGCAGGTGGCGGATGACCTGGCCGACCGGGATCTCCACGGAGTGGATGTCATCGGGCATCAACGCGATGCCGGTGCCGGGTTCTACCGTCATGGAGCCGGCCTGCTTGAGTTGAGCCCTGCCCGGCGCCGAGCCATCGTCTTGGCGCTCATAGAGGCGGTTGACCTCGATCCCTTCCACCGCGCTGATACAGGCCCAGGTGGTGTGGTTGTGGGGCACGATCCGCTTGCCTGGGCGCATGACATTCAGGTAGAGCGCGAAGCTCTGATCAGCGTCTTCGGCAATCAGGTAGCGAGCCTGCAGTTCGTCGCCTTGGGGCGCGGCGAACTCACTGGCGCTCCACAACTCTTTGCGCGCCGCGAGCTGGTTGAGGGCAACCAGCACCGCGGCCAGAGACTCGCGCGTGGGTTCGCCATTACCAACAGAATCTTTAATGTTTCGAATGCTGTCCGCAACCGCTTGTTTGCGCTGCTCTGCTACGCTCATGAAGGTTTCCTAAGTGAAATAAGGCCTGACTGGACTTACTTTAGGCAAACCAGTTACGCCCAACAAGCGAGAAGCCAAAGCAAATACATTAGACTTATTAATATATGGACACCCTGGATCTGGAATTGCTCAGGGCCTTGGTGGCCATTGACGAGCAAGACAGCTTCGCCGCCGCCGCTGTGCGCCTGTCCAAAACGCAATCCGCGGTGACGCAGCAAATGCAGCGGCTGGAGGACCAGATCGGCCGCCCCCTGTTTGAAAAGCACGGACGCCACAAACGCCTGACGCCACATGGACAAAAGCTGCTGGAATATGCGCGGCACCTATTGACCATCAATGACGAGGCTCTGCGCAGCTTGCAGCAGGGCCACCTCGAAGGCGTGCTGCGCATAGGTGCACCGCACGACGTGGCCGACACCATGCTGCCACCGCTGCTGGCACAGGTGGCGCGCGCTTCACCGCTGCTGCAGTTGGACATCCAAGTGGGCCGAAGCCCCTTCCTCATGGAGTCGCTCAAGCGCGGAGAGATCGACATGACGATCTCCAACCGCCACGACGCCACGCTGGAGGGCGTGGTGTTGCGCACATCGCCAACCGTGTGGCTGTGTTCGGCCAACTATATGCATGACCGCGTCAAGCCGCTGCCGCTGATCCTGGTGGAAGGACCCAGCGTGTTCCACAAGATGGCACGTGAGGCGCTGGACGCCGCCGGGATCCGCTGGACGGCCAGCTACACCGCCTCGAGCTTGATAGGTATCAAGGCTGCTCTGCGTGCCGGCTTAGGCGTGACTGCGCGCGGTGTCGAGCTGGTGGGTGCGGACCTACGCGTGCTGGGCGAAAATGACGGTCTACCCCGCCTTCCCGACTTGGCCTACCACTTGTTCATCCGCAGGAACGTCATCAGTCCGCGTACCCGCAAGGTGTTTGACATGCTCAAGGCGAACTTGGGGTTGATCGGCAGTGCGGCACTTTGAGAAGGTTGCGAATTTTTCTCCGACACCGCAGGAACAATGACTCGCTGGTGCTAGCCGATGGCAAGAACGGCGAATGGACGCCGCATGACCTGCTTCGAACCGCCTCCACGATGAAGCAGGCGCTGCGCGTCAGCCCGGACGTGATTGATCGCTGCCAGAACCACGTGTTGCCAGGCAGCAAAGTGCGCAGGCACTATCTGCATCATGACTACGTCGAAGAAAAGCGTGAGGCATGGCAGCGACTCGGTCAGCGCATTGACGCCATCTTGACGGCCAACAACGTTGTGCCGCTGCAGCGGACGGCTTAGGGCAACGCTGAAAAAGCCGCCGATTTGATTGGTTCATTGGCGAGGGGTTTGCGCATTGCGGGATTGAGGGCCGGAGAGGAGCGATTTCGAGGCGATTGGGCGCCATGGGTGCTCGCGCAGGGGCGCTGGGCGCCCATTGTGGACGCACTCATGCCATGAGGCGCTGACGCGCCAAGTAGATGTTGGCCAAGCTCAGGGCCACGAACGAGCGCGTGGCGTTCTTGGCACCTGGCCGACCGTGGCAAACAGCCGCTCGCCCAGTTGATGCTTCTCCAGCAGACGACGAAGTTCAGCAACGTCGTGCCGTCGGGCACGCGCTCTCGGCCCAGATCAATGCCCACGAAGCCGCGCAGTGCCGTGCTGTCCAGCAGCGCCTCTTCACAAGCCTCATCGGCCAGGTTGAACCAGTGCTGCACGAAGTACATCCGCAGCATGCGCTCCAGGCCCACTGGCGGGCGGCCGTTGCCGGACTTCGGGTAGTGCGGTTCGATCACCTCGCACAGTGCGTGCCAGGGAACGATCTCGTTCATCGTCGCAAGGAACACATCGCGCTTGGTTGCTCGGAGGTACTGTTCGAATCCGGCGCCTTGATCGGCTGCTGCGGCAAGGGTTTGTTGCTTCATCCAGCTACAACGCAACGACGCAAGGGTGGTGGACTTTTTTTAATTCCGAAGCTACGGGCCTGGGGATTGCCGAGTCGATTGAATCTGCATCAAGATGGGGTCGATTTGGGGGAAGGCGGCCGGCAGCGCAGCGCGCGCTCGGCCTCCCCTTGCATGCCGCCAATCCGTGTGTATACTGAACTGCATGGTTCAGTATAGCCGGGCCCGCTTCGATGCCTCGTTCGCCGCGTTCTCGGACGCCACCCGACGCGGCGTTCTGGAGCAGCTCGGAGGTGCAGACGCTTCAATCACGGACCTTGCCGAGAAGTTCCACATGACCCTCACGGGCATGAAGAAGCATGTCGGCGTCTTGGAGCAGGCGGGGCTCGTCACCACGGAGAAGGTCGGGCGCGTGCGGACCTGCAAGCTCGGCCTGCGCCGACTTGAGGAAGAGGCGGCATGGATCGAGAGGTACCACCAGCTCTGGGACGCCCGCTTCGACGAGCTGGACAAGGTTGTCGAGGAACTGAAACGGAAGGAGAAGGTCGATGGACGCAAGAAGAGAGAGTGAGCCTACCCTCATGAAGAACCGCACGACAGTGGAACGGAAATCCGAGCGTGAGCTAGTCGTTACGCGAACCTTCAACGGCTCGGCGCGCATCGTGTTCGAGGCGTGGACCAAGCCCGAGCTGCTCAAGCGGTGGTGGGCACCGAAGTCGACAGGCGTGTCCCTGCTTTCCTGCGAGGCGGATGTTCGTGTCGGGGGCAGGTACCGTTTCGAGTTCGGCCACGAAGCCTCAAAGCCTATGGCGTTCTTCGGTAGGTATATCGAAGTGGCACCGCACTCGCGCCTCGTCTGGACCAATGACGAAACTGACGACGGTGCCGTCACCACGGTGACCTTCGAGGAAAAAGGTGGCAAGACGCTGCTGGTCTTGCACGAACTCTATCCCTCGAAGGAAGCTCTCGACGGTGCCATCGTCGGGATGGAAGGCGGGATGCCCGAGCAGTTCGAGCAATTGGACGAGCTTCTCGTCACCCTGAGCGCGAGCGCGGGACGGTCATGAAGTCGTCGATGTCGCGGTGGGCCGCCTGGCTCACCGCCGGCGGTGGGACGGTGTTTGACGGTCCGCGCGAAGTGCCGGGCGGCGGGTTCAGCCATCGCAAGCTGGTGCATGACAGCTATCAATGTCCCAAGTGGTTGGAATATGAGTGCGTCCACAATGGGCGCCCAGCGCCCCTGCGCGGGCACCCATGGCGCCCAATCGCCTCGAAATCGCTCCTCTCCGGCCCTCAATCCCGCAATGCGCAAACCCCTCGTCGATGAACCAATCAAATCGGCGGCTTTTTCAGCGTTGCCTTAGACAGGAGCCGCGGAGCCGCGGCAATTGGGCCGCAGCGACGCCACCACGGGTATATCTGGCAGCGTGAAGCCCACTCGGCCGCGGCGCAGTCGCTGCGTGTCGTCAGCCTGGTGCGCGCAGTGCGCGTTTTCAGACTCAATGCGGGGGGCCGAGCCGTTGCAGCATAGCTACGTCAATAGCATTCGTTTCGGCCAAGGGCGTATGCGAGATCGGGGCGAAGACGCAATCGAATACCGCCCCCCAAGTCCTTCTGCCGCCAACGCGTGTTCACAACCGGTCCACGGGAATCTTCAGATAGGCGGTGCCGTTGGCATCCGAAGGCGGCATGCGGCCGCCGCGCATGTTGACCTGCACCGACGGCAGCATCAGCGTCGGCAAAGCCAGCGTGGCGTCGCGAGCCTGGCGGCGCGCAACGAATACCGCCTCGAGTACGCCGTCGCGCACATGGATGTTGTCAGCGCGCTGTTGTGCGACAGAGGTGATGCAGGTTGCCTCGCGGTGCGCGGGCGGGTAGTCGTGGCAAAGGTAGAGCACTGTTTTCAGCGGCAGCGTCAATAGGCGGCGGATCGAACGGAACAAGGTGGGCGCGTCGCCGCCTGGGAAATCGCAGCGGGCCGTGCCCACGTCGGGCATGAACAAGGTGTCGCCCACAAAGACGGCATCCGGGCCGCCCCCCGGATCCGCGATGCGATACGCCACGTCAGCTGGCGTATGACCAGGCACATGCATCGCCTGAGCCTGCAGTCGGCCGATGGAGAAGACCTCGCCATCGGCGAACAGCCGGTTGAACTGCGAGCCGTCCACAGCCATGTCGTCGGCGTTGAAGACACCACGGAATTCACGCTGCACCTCGGTGATGCCAGCGCCGATCGCCAGCGCGCCGCCGAAGCGCCGCTGCAGCCAGGGCGCGCCGGACAGGTGATCCGCATGGGCATGTGTCTCAAGGAGCCACTGCACCCGCAGGCCGTGCGCATCGATGTGCGCGGCAACGGTCTCGACCGGACGCGAATGGGTGCGGCCGGAATTCTGGTCGAAGCCCAGCACCGGGTCGACGACGGCACAGACGCCAGCGCCGTCGTCGACCACATGGGAAAACGTGGCGGTGGACGTATCGAAGAAGGATTGAATGGAGAGGCTCATGGAAGTCTCAGCAAGAAGCAGTATTTTATATAATGATATATATTTCATTCAATAAAACATGGTGATCGCCGTGACCACAGCTTCCGCCAACGCGGCCTTGCCCGAATCCACTCTGGTGGCGCACCTGTTCGATCAGGCGGCGCAGCCGTTGCGGGCAGTTACGCGCGCGCGACTGGCGCAGGCACTGCTGGACTGGTTCACCGCCGGCTGGTCGGCTCGGGACTTGCCGGCCGCCGCGACCCTGCGCGGCCTGGGACAGACGCTGATGCCCGGCGCGGGCCAGGCGGCGCTGTTCGGAACCAACGCCGCGTGCGCGACACCGCTGGCTGCTGGCTTCGTCAACGCCGGCATCACGCACCTTCGCGAAATCGACGACGCCCACCGTGCGGCGATGCTGCATCCGGGCGTGGTCGCCATCACGCCTGTGCTGGCGCTGGCGTCTTCCCTCAGGCTGACGCGCGAACGCGCCGCACGGGCCATCGTGGCCGGTTACGAAGTCGCACTGCGTTTGGGCGAGGCCTTGGGCGCGCGCCACGCAGGCCAGTTTCACGCGACCGCCACGGCCGGCACCGTCGGCGCAGCCGCTGCGGCCGGCATGGCGATGGGACTGGATGCACCACGGCTGCACCATGCGCTGGGCATCGCCGCCACGCAGGCGGCCGGCCTCTGGCAACTGGTGGACGACGATGCGCACGAATCCAAGTCGCTGCACCCCGCGTTCGCCGTGCGTAACGGCATGACGGCAGCATACGCCGCTCAGGTCGGCCTGCCGGGCGCGCGAGCCTTCTTTACCGGGCGGCGCGGCATGTACGCCGCGCTCGCGGGCGAAGGTCCATTGACCTCAGTGGATGGGGGGCTGGACGCGCCCGAGCGGCTGCATACAGCCAGCATCAAGGCCTGGCCGGCATGCGCGATGCTTTTCACGCCGCTCGACGCCACGCGCGCGCTCATCGAGGAGCACGCCATCAGCGCCGCCGACGTGCAGTCGATGAAGATCGAGATCTTCCCGCACGCGCTCAAGATCGCTGGTGTGCAGTGGCCCGTCAAGCCGGCCGAGGCTAGCTTCTGCCTGCGCTACGTGCTGGCGGTGCTGCTGCAAAAAGGCGCGCTCGGCATCGCCGACACCGAGGCGCCCGACATCGACAACCCGACGCTGCGTGCGCTAGCCGCGCGCATGTGGGTGCTGCCGAAGAACGAGTTCCAAGAGGCCTTCCCACAGCGCCGCCCAAGCCGGGTGACCATCACGCTGCACGATGGAAGGCAGCTCGCGGCCTACCGTGAACTGCGCCGCGGCGATCCCGAAGACCCCTACACGTGGGCCGGCCTGCAGCAACGCATGCGCACCTTCGTGCCCGCGATGAACGATGCGCAGGCCGCCGCGCTGGGGGCTTGGTGCGAGAGGTTCACGGATGCAGCGCAGGACGCAGCGCCCTTCGCGCCGGCCAGCGCGCTGTTCGGTGCAACCTAGCGTCTGCCGCTTCATGCCTGGAAGGCGAAACCGGCACAACGGCTGACCCGTCGGGGCGTGCGCGCCGCGCCCGCTGCGGCTACCGGTGCCAGTCCCGGGGCGGACGGCTGCTGAAGCCCTGCTGCACCAAGGCTTGTTGCGCGACCTGCACGGCCTTGCGCTGGGCCGCCGCGCTCTGCCGTTGCGCGATACCGATCACGACCAGCGCGCCCTGGAAGACTCCATCGCTGTCGAACACCGGCACGGCCACCGACGCGATCTGCGGCACGCGTTCCTCGCGAGTGATGGCAAAGCCATCGCGCGCTATGGCCGCCGCCTGGGGCGTGCTGCCACCCGTGAAATAGCGCAGCACATGCGACGACGAGCCGCCAGCCGAAAGCTTGAGCCGCGCGCCCACTTCCACATGGTGGCGCACCTCGTTGCTGCTGTTCTCGCGGTAGAGGCAGACGCGTTCATCGCCATCGCGCACGTAGAAGGCCACCGTCTCGCCTGTCTGCCGCATCACCTCCTGCAGGACCGGCTGCAGCCGTGTCCCGATATCGAAGGTGCGCCGGTAAAGCATGCCCATGTGCAGCAGCGCCGGGCCGGGCGCGTAGGCGCCGTCGTCGAAGCGGTGGACCATGCGGGCTCGCACCAGCACACCGAGCAGCCGCAGCAGCGTGGCCTTGTCCAGGCCCGTGCATTCGGCCAGCTCGCGCAGTTTCAGGCGCAACCGGTCCTCGGTGAAGCATTCGAGGATCGACAGGCCGCGCTCGAGCACGCCGGAGGGCGGCTGCGGCGCACTGGCCTCCACTTCGGATGCCGGCGCTTTCGCGAGCGAGGCAACGCTCGATGCGCGCCGTGCCGTCTTGCGAGCCGGGCCCAGGTCCGATGTCCTTTTCGAAGGTGGGGTGGATCTCATGGGTGCAGATTGTGTTCGATCGTCGCATCGGTGCGGGCACGGTTGACAGTGCCTGGCACGCTCATTAGAATTTTGTTTATTGAACTGTATTTCAATCAATGAAATACTTCAAATCATAGATGAGCCATCCCTGCACGATGGAGCAGGGCCGCCCTGCTCCATCGTGCAGGGTTGCCGAGAAGCGTTTTTAGAGACGGAGACATCGGGTGTTTTTCTCGCGCTGGGACGATCGGCGCGTAGAGGCACCCGCCTTCTGCATGACCGCGACCATCGCCATTCCCGCCGCCCCTGTCACCGACACGCTGGCCGAGACGCTGTCCGGCATCGTGGGCGCCGCCCACGTGTTGACGGCCGCCACCGACATGGCCCGCTACGAGGCCGAGTGGCGCCGCACCTACCCCGGCGCCGCGCGCGCCGTGGTGCGGCCGGCCAGCACCGACGAGGTGTCGCGCGTGGTCGCGGCCTGCGCGGCCGCGGGCGTGTCCATCGTGCCGCAGGGCGGCAACACCGGCCTCGTCGGTGGCTCTACGCCCGACGATTCGAGGACCGAGGTGGTGCTGAGCCTCGAGCGCATGCGCGCCGTTCGTCGCGCGGATCCGCTGGACAACACGCTCACGGTCGAGGCCGGCTGCACCGTGCTCGAGGCGCAGGCGGCGGCCGAGGCGGCGGGCCGCCTGTTCCCGCTCTCTCTGGCATCCGAAGGCAGTGCCACGGTGGGCGGCGTGGTCTCCACCAACGCGGGCGGCGAGCAGGTCCTGCGCTACGGCAACACGCGCGAGTTGGTGCTGGGCCTGGAAGTGGTGCTGGCCGATGGCCGCATGCTCGATCTGCTGGGTGCGCTGCGCAAGGACAACACGGGCTACGACCTGAAGCAGCTCTTCATCGGCGGCGAAGGCACGCTGGGCATCGTGACCGCCGTCACCTTCAAGCTCTTTTCGCGGCCGCGCCAGGTGGTCACGGCCTGGGTCGCGGTGCGCGACCCGCAGGCCGCGGTGGTGCTGCTGTCGCGACTGACCGATGCGGTGGGCGAGCGCGTGACCGCGTTCGAGCTGATCGGCGAAGGCCCGCTGGGCCTGGTGCTCCGGCACGCCACGGCAGGCATGCGCGCACCGCTTGGCGGCGTGACGCCGTGGTCGGTCCTGCTCGACGTGTCCGAAGTCTCCGCGAGCCTGGACCTGCAGCCAGCGGTGGAGGACGTGCTGGGTGCCGCAATGCATGATGGGCTGGTGCTGGATGCCGCGCTCGCCGCCTCCGACAGCCAGGCCCATGCCTTCTGGGCGCTGCGCGAGCACGTCCCCGAGGCCCAGCGGCTGGAAGGCCCGTCGATCAAGCACGACATCTCGGTGGCCATCTCGCGCATTCCCGATTTCATCGCCGAGGCCGGCGCGGCGCTGCAGCAGCTGATGCCCGGCATTCGCATCGTCTGCTTCGGCCACGTGGGCGACGGCAACCTGCACTACAACCAGAGCAAGCCTGCCGGCATGGCCGATGCCGATTTCCGTTCGCACGAGGAGGCGGTGCACGGTGTCGTGCATGCCACCGCTGCGCGGCTGGGCGGCTCCATCTCCGCGGAGCACGGCATCGGGCGGCAAAAGCAAGCGGCCTTCATGCACTACAAGAGCCCGGTCGCGCTGGCCGCGATGGCGCAAATCAAACGTGCGCTGGACCCGGCCAACACCTTCAACCCAGGCCGTATGCTGCCGCGCGCGTTGCTGGACTCCCTCACCTCTCGCTAATACCCACAGGACCTCCATGCCCGTTTCCGTCTTCGACATGCAATCGCTTCAGCACCTTTGGGGCACCGATGAACTGCGCACCATCTTCGGCGAGGAGAACCGCATCCAGAAGTGGCTCGACTTCGAAGCCGCGCTGGCGTCCGCACAGGCCGAGCTGGGCATCATCCCGGCAGCCGCCGCGAGGGAGATCGCGAGCAAGGCCAAGGTCGAGAACGTCGACATCGCCGCGATGTCGGCCGAGATCCGCCGCATCAAGCATTCACTGGTACCAGCACTCAAGCAATTGCAGGCCGCCTGCTCCAGGGAGAACGGCGAATGGGTGCACTACGGCGCCACCACACAGGACGTGGTCGATACCGGCGTGGCACTGCAGCTCAAGGAATTCCACGCCGTGGCGATGCGCGACCTGCAGGCCGTGGGCAAGGAACTCAGCCGCCTGGCCGTGGCCCACCGCGACACGCCCATGGCGGGCCGCACGCACGGCGTGCAGGCGCTGCCGATCACCTTTGGCCACAAATGTGCGCTGTGGCTCGACGAGCTCGGCCGCCACCACGAGCGCCTGGTGCAGGCCGCACCGCGCGTCCTGGTCGGCATGCTCGCCGGTGCGGTGGGCAGCCAGGCTTCGCTGGGCCCGAAGGCGATCGAGCTCGAGGCCCTGATGCTGCAGAAGCTCGGCCTGGGCGTGCCCACGATCAGCTGGGCACCGGCGCGCGACCGCTTCACCGAATACACGAGCCTGCTCGCCATGGTGGGCAGCACGCTGTCGAAGATCGGCAACGAGCTCTTCAACATGCAGCGCAACGAGTTCGGCGAAGTCGAGGAAGGTTTCTCTGAAGGGAAGCTCGGCTCGTCCACCATGCCGCACAAGCGCAACCCGACCTCCGCCGAGAACCTGGCGGGCCTGTCCAGGCCGCTGCGCTACAACGCCGCAATGATGGTCGAGGGCATGGTGCAGGAGGGCGAGCGCGACGGCATCGCCTGGAAGATGGAATGGAAGGCCTTGCCCGAGTGCTGCATGATCGCCGGCGCCATGCTGTTCCAGGCCAGGAACCTGCTGGCGGGCCTGAAGGTGAATGCCGACGTGATGGCCATCAACCTCGACAGGATGCGCGGCTACCTGCTGTCGGAACGCGTGATGCTGGAACTGTCGGAGCGCGTCGGCAAGCAGACCGCGCACGAATGGATCTACGAGGCCTCGATGCACGGCATCACGCAGAAGCTGACGTTCGCCGACGCGATGCGCGAGCACGTGGGCCTCGGCAAGCTGCTGACCGACGACGAGATCCGCGACATGACGGATCCCGCGGCCTATCTGGGCCAGTGCGGCGCCTCGGTGGACCGTGTCGTGGCCGCGCAGGCGGCCTGGCTCCGGTGAATTGAACCCCGGGAAGTGCGCACGGCGCCTCCCTCGCTCACGAACCAATAAAGGAGACATGACATGCACACCCTCGTCCCGAGTCGCCGCCGTCTGTGCGTCCTCGCGTTGGCCGGCGCCGGCATGCTGGCCCTGGCCGCGCCCGCCGCCCAGGCGGCCTACCCCGAACAGCCCCTCAAGCTCGTGGTGGGTTTTCCGCCCGGCGGCGGCGGCGACCTGTACGGTCGGTTGATCGCCAACGCCATGGGCAAGACGCTCGGGCAGGCCGTGGTCGTCGACAACCGCGCCGGCGCCGGCGGCAACATCGCCGCCGACATCGTTGCCAAGGCCAGGCCCGATGGCTACACCATCCTGCTGGCCATGAGCGGCAACCTGGCGGTCTCGCCCGCCATGAAGGCGCAGAGCCTTCCCTACAAGGTGCCCGACGACTTCACGGCGATCGGGCTGATCCTGGAGGCGCCGCACGGCCTGTTCGTCAGCCAAGGTTCGCGCTTCAAGACGGCGCGCGACCTGCTCGATGCCGCGAAGACGCAGAAGCTGAGCTTCGCCTCCACCGGCACTGGCGGCGCCGCACACATCGGCATGGAAATGGTCAAGCAGAAGGCCGGCGTGGAGATGCTGCACGTGCCCTACAAGGGGTCGGGCCCGGCCATCACCGACATGATGGGCGGCCAGGTCGACAGCTTCTTCGCCACCGCATCCCCGCTGGTCGGCCAGGTGCGCCAGGGCCAGCTGCGGCTGCTGGCGATCACCGGAGAAAAGCGCAACCCGGCGATCCCCGAGGTGCCGACCTTCAGGGAGCTTGGGGTGAACGTGGCGGTGACGCAGTGGTACGGCCTGGTGGCGCCCGCCGGCACGCCGCAGGCGGTGGTGAAGCTGCTGTCCGATCACCTCGGCCGCGCACTGGCGACGCCGGAGGTACGCGATGCCATTCGCAAGGACGCTGCCATCGAGCGCGACCTGCCGATGGATGGCTTTCGAAACTTCATCGTGGAGGACATCGCGCGCTACAAGGCGGCGATCACGCCTGCGCTGATGAAGGAAGTCTCCCAATGAACCATCGCCAGCCGCACCCCTGTTCGCTGCGCGCCATGGACGCCCTCGCCGATTCCAGGAAATGAACCACATGACCTACGACACCCTCATCTCCGCCGAGCAACTGGCCGACGCGCAACGCAGTGCGCATCCCCCGCTGGTGCTGGACTGCAGCTTCGAACTGACCAAGCTCGACGCCGGCCAGCAGGCCTACGACGCGGGGCACATCCCCGGAGCGGTCTACCTCCATCTGGAACATGCCCTCTCGGCCGAGAAGACCGGCCGCAACGGCCGCCATCCGCTGCCCACCCGCGAAGCCTTCGCCCGCACCATGGCCGCGATCGGCGTGGCCGGCGACACCCAGGTCGTGGCGTACGACAACGCGGGCGGCATGTATGCAGCGCGCCTCTGGTGGATGCTGCGCTGGGCCGGGCACCGCGCCGTGGTCGTGCTCGACGGAGGCATCGCGGCCTGGAAGGCCGCGGGCCATGCGGTGTCAACCGAGGCGACATCCGCGCGGGCGCCCGGCAACTTCGCGTTGCGCGAACCGCTGGTCACGACCCTTTCCTACGACCAGGTGAAAGCCAACATCGACAGTCGGCGCAAGCTTGTGCTCGACGCCCGCGCACCCGACCGCTTCCGAGGCGAGAACGAAACGATCGATCCGGTCGGCGGCCACATTCCCGGCGCGAAGAACCGCCTGTTCAAGGACAACCTGGACGCCGACGGCCGCTTCAAGCCCGCCCACCAGCTGCGCGCCGAGTTCGACGCCATCACCGGCGGCAGGCCCGCCACGGACCTGGTAAACCAGTGCGGCTCGGGTGTCACCGCCTGCCACAACCTGCTGGCCATGGAAGTGGCGGGCCTGAAGGGCGCGGCGCTGTACCCCGGATCGTGGAGCGAATGGAGCGCACAGCCCGGCGCGCCGATCGCAACAGGACCGGCAGCCTGACGAGGCCGGCTGCATCCCCTGATCGCCCATTCGGAGACACCCTCGTGCCAACGCCAAGACGCCATTTCCTGCGCCGCTCGGCGGCCCTGCTCGCCGTGGCGGGCTTCACGGCCCTGACGGGCATCGCCCACGCTGGCTACCCCGAGCAGCCGATCAAGCTGGTCGTGGGGTTTCCGCCCGGCGGCGGCGGCGACCTCTACGGCCGCGTCATCGCCAATGCGCTCGGCAAACACATCGGCCAGGCGGTGATCGTGGACAACAGGGCGGGCGCCGGCGGGAACATCGCGGCCGAGACCGTGGCGCGCGCCCGGCCCGACGGCTATACGCTGATCCTCGCCATGAGCGGCAATCTGGGCAGCGCGCCCGCGATTCGCGGCAACCTGCCCTACAAGGTGCCTCAAGACTTCGTGCCCATTGCCCAGCTGGTCGAGACGCCCTTCGGCCTGATGGTGAGCGGCAACTCGAAGATCGAGACCATGAAGGACTACGTGGCCGAGGCCAAGGCGGGCAAGCTCACCTACGCTTCGACCGGCACCGGCGGCGCGGCGCAGATCGTGATGGAGATGGTCAAGCAGCAGGCCAGCCTGGACATCCTGCACATCCCCTACAAGGGCTCGGGTCCCGCGCTCAACGACCTGTTCGGCGGCCAGGTGGCAAGCTTCTTCGCGCCCTACACGCCGCTGATGGGGCAGATCACCGGCGGCAAGCTCAGGCTGCTGGCCGTGAGCAGCCCGCGCCGCGTGCCCTCGCTGCCGGACGTGCCCACGCTCAAGGAGTCGGGCATCGACGTCGTGATGACGCAGTGGTATGGCCTGGCCGCTCCGGCCGGCACGCCCAGGGAGGTAGTCGACACCATCGGCCGCGCCGTCAAGGAAGCCATGAAGGATCCCGAAGTGCTCAAGGTCTACCGCGCCGATGGTGCGCGGGAAGCCACGCTGACCGGCGACCCGTTCCGCGATTTCATCGTCAAGGACGTTGCGAACTACAAGCGCGCCGTCGAGCGCGGTGGATTGAAGGCCGAGTAGCAAGCATCCGCACCATGCCGACCGACACGCCCGTTTTCCATCCGCACAGCGCCCACTGGGGCGTTTTTTCCGCCGCCTGGGACGGCCGTACGCTCGCGGTGAAGCCGCATCCGGACGATCCGGACCCGAACCCGTTGATCGACAATTTTCCCGATGCGCTGCGCCACAGGGCGCGCGTAACCACCCCGATGGTGCGCAAGGGCTGGCTGGAGCGCGGCCCGGGACCCGATCCGATGCGCGGCCAGGACGCGTATGTGGCCATGCCATGGAGCGAGGTGCTGGACCTGCTGGCCGGGGAACTGCGGCGCGTGAAGGAACAGCATGGCGCCGGCGCGGTCTTCGGCGGCTCCTACGGCTGGTCGAGCGCGGGGCGCTTCCATCATGCGCAGAGCCAGGTCCACCGCTTCCTCAACACGACGCTCGGCGGCTACGTGCGCTCGGTCAACAGCTACAGTGCCGGCGCCTCGGGCCCGATGCTGCCGCACATCCTCGGCTCGATGGAAGAGGTGGCGCGCCGCAACGTGACGTGGGAGCAGATCGTCGAGCACACCGAGGTGGTACTGGCCTTCGGCGGCATGGCGCTGAAGAATTCGCGCGTGGCCTCGGGCGGCATCAGCCGCCACATCGAGCGCGGTTCCATGCGCGAAGCGGCGGCGCGTGTCTGCCGCCTCGTCTCCATCAGCCCGCTCAGGAGCGACCTGCCCGAGGAGGCGCAGTTCGAATGGCTGCCCGCGAGGCCCAACACCGATACGGCGCTGATGCTGGCCCTGGTGCACCAGATCGTCAGCGACGGCGCGCATGATCGCGACTTTATTGCCCGCTGCTGCGCCGGCTGGGCCACGTTCGAGGACTACCTGATGGGCCGCAGCGACGGTGTGGCCAAGAGCTGCGCCTGGGCCGCACCGATCTGCGACCTGCCAGCGCAGCAGCTCGTCGAGCTGGCCCGCTCGCTCGTCGGCAAGCGCACGCTGGTGGTCGTGTCGCACTCCCTGCAGCGCGCCGAGCACGGCGAGCAGCCGGTCTGGATGGGCGCGGTGCTGGCCGCGGCGCTGGGCCAGCTGGGCCTGCCCGGTGGCGGCTACAACTACGCGCTGGGCACGCTGGCGCACTACGGCAAGCGCAACAACGCCGTGCCGGCGGCCGCGCTGCCCCAGGGCACCAACGGCGTGAAAGCGTTCATTCCGGTCGCGCGCATCAGCGACATGCTGCTCAATCCCGGCCAGCCTTTCGACTACAACGGCCAGCGCCGAACCTACCCGTATATCCGCCTCGCCTATTGGGCGGGCGGCAACCCGTTTCACCACCACCAGAACCTAGCGCGCCTGGCCGAGGCTTTCCGCACCCTCGACACCTTCGTCGTGCACGAGATCGCCTGGACCGCGACCGCGCGCCATGCCGACATCGTGCTGCCCAGCACCATGACGCTGGAGCGCGAGGACATCGGCGCTACGCCCACCGATCCGATGGTGGTGGCGATGCACCGCATCGCCGAGCCATGCGGCCTGGCGCGCGACGACTACGACATCTTCTGTGAGCTGGCCGGGCGCCTCGGCGCGCTCGAGGCCTTCAGCGAGGGCCGCACGACGCGCGAATGGCTGGCCCACCTGTACGAACGCACCCGCGCCGGGCTCGAGGATCTGGGCCTGGAAGCGCCGGATTTCGAGACCTTCTGGCAGCGCGGCGAACTCATGCTGCCGCAGCGGGACGACGATGGCGGCATGCTGCGCGCCTTCCGGAACGACCCCGTCAGCGCGCCGCTGCCCACACCGAGCGGCAAGGTGCAGGTCAGCTCGCCGGCCGTTGCCGCCTTCGGCTACGCCGACTGTCCGGGCCATCCGGCGTGGCTTGCGCCGAAGTTCGCGCCGACCGCCGAGTATCCGCTGTGGCTGGTCGCCAACCAACCGCACACCAGGCTGCACAGCCAGCTCGACTTCGGTGCGCACAGCCAGGCCAGCAAGCGCCGCGGACGCGAGGTCTGCACGCTGCACCCGACGGCCGCTGCGGCGCGCGGCGTCAGGGAGGGCGACATCGTGCGGCTCTTCAACGAGATCGGCGCCTGCCTGGCCAGCGCCCACCTGTGTGCCGACATGCGCGAAGACGTCGTGCAACTGCCCACCGGCGCCTGGTACGACCCTGCGATGGACGACCAGGGCCGCCCGATGTGCGTGCATGGCAACCCCAACGTGCTGACGCGCGACATCGGCACCTCGTCGCTGGCACAAGGCTGCGCGGGACAGCTCAGCACAGTGCAAATCGAACGCTACGACGGCGCGCTGGCGCCGATCCGCGCCTTCGAGCCTCCGGCGGCCGTCTTTAGTTGAGGCGGAGCAAGAAGATATCGAGACAAGGCACGCACAGCGAGGCCCAATCGCAAACTGCGGCGAGCCATTCCTTCGCATGCTGTCACGGCCTTTAAGTCAAGGCTGCTACGGCGCTAACGACAATCGTCGGAAGCTTGGCTTCGACGAAGCCATACACCACCTGACCGTCGCAGGTATATCGCCCACCGCGGCGCAAATGCAGTGCCACGGAACTCGCGTGCTTCTCACCGTGAAATGCTTTTCGGCGCCAGACGTGCGCAGAGGCCGCCAGTTGTTCGTCGGTTAAGTCTTCCGTTTCCATCGGCCATTCATGCCGAGGATCATGCGTCTTCGCTTCCGCCATTTGGTGGAGCAGCACACCCGGTTGCCTCCCTCAACGTTGCCAGAAACCATTTGTATGCACGTGGCCTCAGCCCTGACGTCATTGGATAAGGCTGTGGATAGGCCCTTGGATAACAGTGCAGTGAACGGGCGATTTCGTCTTGAAAGCCGCGTGGTTGAGCCATCGACCTAGAAACAGGTCATCTGGGTCAGGAACCGGTGAGCATCCAGCCCAGCGGCTTCGCTCTTTGTCACGACATCTGGAGTTGACCCCCCATGGCGGCATCAGGAAACTGACCTCCGGGTTGTCGATCAATCTGTCTTTACCGACTCGGACTGGTCGGGCTGATCAGGCCAGCGCGACCTTCGATTCGAGCCGGCAGCTGTTGCCCCGGATCGTGACCACGTGGCTGGGTGCGCCGATGCAGCAGAACTCTCAACTTGGCTGGCGCCTGGCCGATTCCGCCACCGCGATCCAGCCAGCAATCGGCGGCGGCAATGCGGCGGCGCTGGCCTTGCCGGCGGCGCTCGGTGCACAGGGCCTGTGGGTGCCTGGTTTGCGTCGCTGGGGCAACGGCTGGCCGGCGGCGCTGCTCCGCCGGTGACCCCAACTGTCAGCAAACCGAGCCCTTGCGCAAGGGGCTTCGCCCCGGATCGTCCAGTCTAGAGCTAGACAAGTGGCGGAACGACGACGAAGACGCTAGGCCCCTGGCATGGCCCCTCGTGCTGGCCATCAGTGACACTCGTGTGTTCAGAGGCTCCTGGCGTGCTCGACGGCGCTGCGCCTGGCTTCGTCCCTTGCGCCGGCGTCGATCTCCGGGCCCAGCAGCGTCTTTTCCACGACGATCGAGCGCACGTCGCGCACGCCGATGAACCGCAGCCATGTCTCGATGTAGGGGCGCTGGAAATCGAGATCGTGCGCGGAGCCGTCTTCTCCCAGCGGATAGTCCAGCCCTCTTGCGCAGATCACCGTTGCCGCCTGCGTCTGGAGCATGCCGATCAGGCCCGCGGCATCGAACCGGAACAGCACGTCCTTGTGCGACACCACGTCGATCAGGTGCTTCAGCTTGTAGGGCACGCCGAAGTTCCACAAGGGCGCGGCCAGCACGATGTGGTCCGCGACGTGGAAAGGTGCGGCGGTCTGCTTGACCTGATCCCAGGCGAATTGCTGCGGCGCGGTCAAGGGCACGCCGTTGATGCCGGCGTATTTCGCGTCGAGCATGTCCTGCGACAGCTCCGGAAGATCCATGGTCCACGGGTTCAGCGTCGTCACGCGGCAACCGGGGTGGTTGCGCAGCACCTCGCCGATGAACGCCTGGGCGACCTCCGTGCTGGCGGAACGCGTCTTCCTGGGCGAGGTCTCGATGTAGAGAAGTTCTTTCATGATCGTGCGCAGCAGCAGCAAATGGTTGGTTCGGACTTGAAGGCTAGGCCCGGCGAATCGTGCACACAAGCAACATAATCTGCAGTCATTCAGAAGAATTCTCACTGAAACAGCCGGATGTTCGACTCCCAACTGCTGCGCGCCTTCGTGGCTGTCGCCGACCAGGGCAGCGTGACTCGCGCGGCCGACATCCTTCACCTGACGCAGTCGGCCGTCAGCGCGCAGATCCGGAGGCTGGAAGAGCAGCTGGGCTGCCGCGTCTTCGACCGCACGACACGTTCGCTGCAGCTTACGCACCAGGGCAGCGTTCTCCTGAGCTATGCCAGGAGCATCCTGAGCCTCCAGCAGCAGGTGGTTTCCAGGCTCGCGGCGCCCCGGCATGCGGCGACGACGCTGCGCCTGGGGTGCTCGGAGGGGTTTGCCAGCGAATGGCTGTTCGCTGCGCTGGCGAACTTCCGCCAGCGCAGGCCGGACGTGCATGTCGAGGTCACCTGCGGCATCAGCACCCTTCTGGCGAAGCAGGTCCGCCATCGATCGCTGGACCTCATGGTGGGCACTGTCTGCGATGCCGGCGAAGGCAGCGAGACGCTCTGGATGGAGCCCCTCGTCTGGGCGTTTTCCGCAAGAGCGCTGCTGAACCCGGACTCGCCCGCCCCGCTCGCCTTTCTCTCGGAGCCCTGCCCGTTTCGCGAAGCCGCGCTCGCTTCACTGGCCGGCCACGGATCGACGAACTGGCAGATCGTGCTGACCGCGCAGAGCGCCGGCGCACTGGTGGCGGCGGCCTCCACCGGATTGGCCATCACCGTGCTGACGCCTTCCGGCATGCCGCCCAGCCTGCGCTCCATTCCGCCAGGAAGCTTTCTGCCGCATCTGCCGCCCGCCCGCTTCGTGATCCAGCGCGCCGAACGGAGCACGGCGCCGGAGCCCTTGTCGGAGCTGGTCAACGAAGTTCGGGAGGCCTGCTTTCGATGGCGGGGCGCACATGCGGGCGCGTTCGAGCACCGCCAAGCATCACAAATTCCTTCGACATCCAGCGGCGGCTGATAGCGGCGATCGAGCGCCTGGCGGTTCTCTACGGGAGCAATGACGGCAAGGCAATCGGCAAAGAAAAACCCGCCACGCTGGAGAGCGTGCACGACGTCGCGCGGACCGCGGCGCAGTCGCGCCGTCACATGATTGCCAAGGCGGTCGAGCCGATCATTCCTGCACCAGCAACGATGAACAGCAGGCAAGCCATGCCCTCGACGATAGCCGACGAAAACAGCGATGGCCGGCCGGCCGCGAACGATGGTGGTCGACAAGTGCTCGAGGCGCTGGACGCCTGAACCATCGAGGGCTTCGTGGATACGTCTTCCTGTACTGGCTCCACATCGACGTGCTTTGGGTCGACGAGGCGGCTAGGACTGCGGGGCTTGGCAGCGAACTACTCGAGCAGGCCGAGACGAAGGCGAAGAGCCTGGGCGCGCATAGCGCGAAGCTCGATACCTTCGAGTGGCAGGCCCCCGATTTCTATGCGAAGCGCGGCTACCAGGAGTTCGGCCGCATCGACAACCGCACCAATGGGCTCTACCTAGCGTTCATGATGAAGAAGCTATGAGGACCAAGGGCAGAATGCGGGCCAATACCGGAAGTTCGTCTGTGCCAGTCAGTTGAAACACGAAAGATTCCATGCTTATCGTTCAGGCGGAATGCCCCATCTGCCGCAACGGCCTCATCGGCATTCGTAGATGCTCTGACGGCTCAACCCTTGTACTCATGTGCGACGAGTGCGAATCGGTTTGGGCGGACCCCGCACCGGCCGGCGGGGGCGCCGAGTTCACCCACTACCGCAATGCGGAAGTCACGTTGCGGGAACTGGCCACCGAGGTCTTCCAGATCATGGATCTCAGCCTTTTCTATGCCGACATGGGCTGGCTTCCAGCTGTCATCGATGGCAAGTACGCGCCAGCTTGTGGCGTTTGGGATGTTGCGTAGGATCTCCGGCTCAGATTCGGAGGTATGGCCCTCTGGCAGGGATCGGCCAGAAGCAGGTATTGGCAACAGTCCGTTCTCCGGCAGCAGAAATTCACTGCCGCAAGGGCGAAGCCACACAAATCGATTGGCAGGACGCGGCAGGCTGGCCTACATTGGTCTTCTACCCACCATGAGGATCGCAACATGCCCATTCGCATCGCATCGCTGACCCACCGCATCGCGAAGAACGGCGCGATGCTTCACCAGGCGACGATGGACCGCGTCCACTCGCTGGGGGCGGACCATGAGCCGTCCGAAGCCGAACAGGCGCTGGCCGAGGAGCGCCGCCTGCTCAAGGAGGAGCGTGCGAAGCGCCAAGCGCAAGCGCAGCAGCCGAGGGCGAAGGCCGTCGACAAGCTGGTGAGGACGCACCACCCGCAGGCCAAGGAGAAGCCCAAGGAAAAAAAGGAGCCCAAGGAGGCCAAGAAGGCCAAGGCTGGCAAGGCCCACAGGCCCTCGCGTGCCGAGAAGCACGCTGCGCAGGCGGCGGCCCTGCAGGCCGCGAGTAGAGCGCCGAAGAAGTCGGCGAAGACCTGAGAAGGCTCTCAGGCACCGCGCGGAGCGCGGACGCGCTCTTCCGAGTACAGGCGGAGTACGAATCGCCCTGCTTCGGTGTCGCGCAGGCCCCGAACCTCCTCGCGCATGGCAGGCGGCACCGCGTCCTGCAGGAAGCAGCATCGGTGACGCGAGCGCGGCAAACGTGAGATCCGCAGCCCTGAACCGATCGCCGACCAAGTACCGTCGCCCCTCGCGTTCGTCGACTTCCTCGAAGATCTCGCGCACGCGCAGCCTGGAACGTTCCGCGCTGTCTGGGGTGATCCGGAGTGTCCGCCTGCAGCAGACCACCCGAATTCGCCGCTCCAAAGATGTCGTTGGTGGTTAACTCATGACATAAGCGGTGTACGCGGCAGCACCATCCGATGTGCCGGTCCGCGCGCGTCCAGGTCGAGCAGCTCATCGAGCAACGAGCTCAGGCGCGGTCAGTGGTGGCGGTCCGGGAGCCTCATTGGTTTTGCCAGGCGCCTCAGTGCTCTACCGCGAACAGCCGCCACTCGCCAGGGATACCCTTGAGGCTTTGCACTCCTCGATCCTGAAACACGAGCCCGGAACCTGCGACAAGATCCTTGACCGTGCCGGAGACCAGCACTTCGCCGGCGCGCGCCTGTGCAGCAACGCGTGCGCCGGTGTGCACAGCGATGCCGCCGACCTTGCCTCCCATCCATTCGCACTCGCCGGTGTGTAGCCCGGCGCGGATCTCGAGCCCGAGCGCACGCACCTCCTCGGAGATCGCACAGGCGCAACGCACGGCGCGCGCCGGCCCATCGAAGGCGGCGAGGAAGCCGTCGCCGGAGGTGTCGATCTCGCGGCCGCGAAAGTGCTCCAGCTCGTGGCGAATCAATGCGTGGTGGCTGTCGAGCAAATCGTGCCAGCGGCGGTCGCCGAGGCTGGCGGCGCGCTCGGTGGCGCCGACGATGTCGGTGAATAGGACGGTGGCCAGGAGCCGGTCAGGTTCCGCGTCGTGCCGAGCGCCGGTGAGGAATTCTTCGATCTCGTCGACGATAGCGTCGCAGTCGCAGCCCCAGGGAACGTGATCGATGCCGTGCAGTTCGACCAGCTTGGCTCCGGGGATGTGATCGGCCATGTAGCGGCTTGCGCCGAATTCGATCGTGCGGTCGTTGCTGCTGTGCAGCAGCAGCGTGGGCACGCGCACGGCCGGCAGGACATGCCGGATATCGATCTCCATGTTCATGCGCACCAGCGTTGCCGCGGCCGCCGGGCTGGCGCTGGCGCGCAACCAGCGGGCCCACCACCGTCGGTAGCGCTCGTCTTGGGCCAGACTAGGGCACCGGGCATCGATGCCTACCGGTCCGCCCCAGTCTCGTTCGATCTGGTCGGCAAATGCCAGGTGCTGCTCGACCGTCGGCCCCAAGGGGTAGTCGGGCGCCCGTGTGCGTCGCGCGAAAGCGCCGCCCATGATGAGCGCCGAAGACCGTTCCGGATACGTGGCGGCGAACAGAGCGCACATCGCGCCCCCCTCGGAATAGCCGAACAAGGCCGCACGCTGCGAGCCGACCGCATCCATCACCGCGCGCACGTCGTCCATGCGAACCTCGAGGCTTGGCATGTCGTTGACACGATCGGACAGGCCGGTGCCCCGCTTGTCGAACAGGATCAGGCGGGAGAACGAGGCCAGCCGCGTCAGCAGCCGCGCCAGCGTCGGCTCCTCCCAGAAGACGTCGATATTCGACACCCAGCCGGGAACCAGCACCAGATCACGCGGACCGTTGCCGATCGCCTGGTAGGCGATGTTGACGCCACCGCTCCTCGCATATCGGGTTTCGGGAACCATAGAAGGTTGAGCCTCCGCACGCCGGTCCACTGGCACTTGTCCACGAGCGGGAGCTTGCCACAAAACGCACCGTCGCACCTTCGTGCTCAGCTCCCTGGCTCAAATGCGAACTCACAGTGTCGGCCAACACCAGACCTTCGCCAATGACCTTGCGTAAAAATTTCCGAAGCCAGGTTGCCAAGATTCGAGCGCCATGCGTCGCCCGAGGCTTGACCGCGCCACCCGCATAAGCGAAGAATCGCGCCGAAGAACAGGGCGAAGGCGAAGCCGGCCAGTGGCGCGGATCGCATTTTCAAGGCCCGGCTTGTTTGATAGCCTGTCGGCTGGTGGCCTCATAGGGTTGAAGGTCAAGATGGGACACTCGCCGGGGGCTAGCGAAGTTCGACTACTCGAAGGTCATCCGCGCAGATTCTGTAGGGGGAAAAGATGAAATCGATCGTGCATCTCGCGTTCGGCGTTCTGCTGCTTTCTGCTGTGGCGTTCCACGCCGGCGCAACGGGGACGAACAAGCTATGCAACGGACGACAGACGGACATCGTCTTTGCTGTAATCCATGAGAATTCGGACGATTCGGGTTCGAGATGCGAGCTTCAGGGATCGCGGTGCTACGTGACGCTCCAAGGCTGGTACACCATGAGGCCGGGAGTCTGCATGGACGTCGACGTGGGAAATCAATGGGAATCCTATCTGTCGATCTTCGTCAAAGATACGGCGGCCGGCCAGTACAGGCCAGAAACCTTCCCAGTCAACGACAGGTTCTACAAGGACAGAAACGAGAAGAACTCCGGAGTCGTTAACGTCACCGCGTGCATGCCTGTCGGGCCGTTCAAGAAAAAGCTGCCTGGAGTGCTCGCGCCCATGCTGAATTCAGCAGTCGCATGCGATCCCGGCGAGGCGCTGCATCCGGTCAATTACGTCATGCGCGGCGGACCGCAAACCCACGTCGTGGTCACGTTGAACTAGTGGGCTGTAAAGATTGGATCGTTCGCCGTGTCGCCACGGTCGGTCCTTCGCCCGAAACGGCCTACGTCTCAGATCGGCCACTTTCCGTCGTTGGCGAAGGGCGGCTTTCTGGCGTCCCGCTTGGCAACAAATCGAGCGATGGCTGCTGCTCGCAAAGCAAGGCTTAGCCGAGGAAGAGGTTGGCCCCATGCCTGTCTCGGAAACGCAAGCTCTACGTCTCCACGCAATGTGATGGCGCCATGCTCACTGCTCCCCCGCCACTTCGATTTCCACCCGCCGGTTGGGTTGCAGGCAGCTCACCAACGCTGCAGTCTTAACCGTGCCGGGGCACTGCACCACCGGTTGGCGCTCGCCCATGCCGGCGGCGCGAATCGCCTTGCTGTCGATGCCCTGCTGCGCCAGGAGCTTGTGCACGGTGTCGGCGCGCGTCAGTGATAACGCTGCGTTGTATGCATCGGAGCCGAGCCGATCGGTATGCCCTGTCACCGCGACGTAGCGCAGCTGCTTGAAGTTGCGCTTGATGTCCGCTGCCAGCGCTTCGATCTTCGTACGGACCTCGGGCGACAGGTCGTCCAGCGACCCGCCATCGAAACGGAACAGCCCATCCGCACCCAGCATCACCTTCTGCGCCGGCAGCGGCGCAGCCACCACCGGAAGGGGCTTGACCTCGGCCGGATTGACCAGCATCGCGCAGTCAGGTCCCTTCCAGTACATGCCGTGAGTCAACACCAATCGGTGAAGAGCTGGGAATCAGCGAGCACACGGTCAAGACTCATCTGGCACGTCTGTTCCGTCTTCTGGGGGTCAAGAGCCGCACTCAAGCCCTCCACGCCGCCCGACAGAACGGCATGATTCCGCCATGAGCGCAATGGCCATGAGCGCTCAACTTGTATCGCTACGCAGACTGTGTTTTGGACAGCCGGCAAGTCCGGCAAACTTCTGTCATGCCGGCCGCCAATGACGAGATCAACGCTCTACGTGCGAGCTTCGAGCAGTCGCATCGCCGGCCAGTGCGTAAGGCCAGGCATCTCGTCGACACCTTGCTCGCCAAACAGGGGGGCGCGGCCCCTCCAGCGCCAAATGGATCCACCGCGGCTACGGCATGTCGGCACCGCCTGGACGGACAAACGCTGATCGTTTGCGGGCGCCTCTACCCGAAGGAAGTGAAGACAACCGAGGAGCGCGCGCCTGCGCTTGTGGACTTCTGAGACTGGCGAACCATACTTCAGGCAGACAGTCGTCCGGCGCTGGTAGAGGTGGCTTCGGCAACCGCCCAGTCCGGTCAGTTCCTCGATGCCGGCGGCTGTCTCGACCGAGGAACTCGGCCTGTCCTTGCCACGCGCCAATACCGTGACAAACGTGTGGTGTGGCGCGAGAGGGGTCCGCAGCGGCCTGCCGCTCACTTCTTTACGGCCTTGATCTCGGCCTTTTCCTTCGCCTCTTCGGCCTTGGCCTGCTTCACACAAGCGGCCTTGGCATCGCCCTTGTGAGCATCGCATTTCTCCTTGGCGACGTTGTAGGCAGCCTCCACCCTGGCCTCGGCGACCTTGCGCGCATTGCTGTCGCTCGGCTTGCGCTGCTGGTCGAGCTCGGCCTTGGCCATCTTGTCCTTGCCCTTGGCTTCCTCGATGCAGACGTCCTTGGCATTGTCTTTCATGGCGTCGCACTGAGCCTTGGCAGCCTTGGAGTCGGCCGCGATCCTGTCGCGGGCGGCCTTGTATTCGGCGTCGGCCGGACCGAGCGTTGCCGGAGTTGGAGGTGCGCTGACCTGCGCGCTGGTCTGGACGGCAACCAGGCACGATGACGCAATGGTGAACATCAACAATAGCTTTTTCATGATGGTTTCCTCGACGCCGACAGGGTGTAAGGAGTCCGGTGTTCCTGCTTGAACTTCGGCGTCATCGTCAATGTAGAAATCGGCCGAATCCTGCGAAGGTAGGACGCCCTGTGGAGCAGTCGTAGGTACATGCCCATACCTGCCGCCATACCGTTTTGGCGGACCTGCAGGTTGCAGTCTTCAGGCCATCGGGATGCACGTGCGCGTGTGCCGATCACGTAACGACGGGCTTGATGATGTGCGCCACGTTTCGGCGGCGGTCATGCAAACGCCTTCTCGGCTTCGGCTACGGGCGGCACCGCATCGTTTTCGCGGCGCGCATCGGCGATGCGCATGCGCAGTTGCTGCACCAACGTGCGAGGGTCAGGCCGCATTCCAGGCAACAGTCGGCAGCATGCCAATGCCGGGGCGGGCAAATAGGAAGCCTTGAAACAGCCTCACGCCGAGCCCACGAAGCACCTGGACCTCCTCCGGAGTTTCCACGCCTTCTGCGAGCACCTTGATCCGAAGCTCGTCGCATATCGCAACGAGCCCCTTCACGAGGGTGAACCGCACGGCGCTGGGATGGATGTCTCGAACGAAGCTCCTATCAAGCTTGACGATGTCCGGTTGAAAAGCGGCCAGCAGTTCAAAGCTTGCATAAGCAGCACCGAAGTCATCGATGGCTGAGGCGAATCCGAAGCTTTGGAAAGCTCGGAAAGTCGCGGCCAGCGCGGGCAGATCGGCAACGGGTTCGCCTTCAGTGAGTTCGAGTATCAGGCGATCGATGGGAAAGCGGACCCGCTCGGCCGTGCGAATGGCGGTATGAAAACACTCCGTGGGCCCCGCAACGTCGTTGGGAGAAACGTTGAGGCTCAGCCTGGATTGCATGCCGAGCATCGACGCCATTTCGATCGATTTCACGCGACATGCCTCGTGGAAGGCAAACCGATGACGCGCTTCTACTCTGCCGAGCACCTGGAGCGCTCCTTCGCCGTGAACACCTCGCACGAGCGCCTCATGCGCGAATACTTCCCGCCGCTCAACGTCCACGATCGGCTGGAATGCGATCGTGAACGCCGGGCCGACGCCGTCAACGGCAACGTCGTTGATGCTTTCGGACTTCACCGGGCATCGGACTCCTGCCGCGGCGACGAAGAGCGGCGCGGAGCTTCGGATTTCGGGGCAACCCTCATTAAAGCTGATTCTTCCATCCTTCATGGCCGCGTACAGAAGTTGTAGCTGGCGCAGGCGAATACGAAGGGACTTCCCACGTCCGACAGCGACAGAACGATCTTCCGCGGGCACTTGTTTTGGTGGGCTTTCCCGTCTTCAGGTCGGCATAGACTATGTGCGGCCAGGGGGCGCAGCACCTTGACCTCCGGGGCCCTCATTCGCACTAGGATCTGAAAGAACGAGCGCCGCGCGGTAGGCGGTGCGGCCTGCCATCTTGGCATCGGAGGCCAGCTTCTTCCACCGCCGTTCGCGTTCGCGCGGCGACTGGATCGGTGGTTGCTCAATCAGTGACTGGCAAATGGCAAGCATTGCCATGGATGATGTCAGGCAGAAATGGATGGCCGACAGCGTGGGCCGTGTCCGATAGCTTGCCTCCTCCTTGCTGCGGATGCGCTCTTGTTCATTCGGGCTAAGAGAAAGCAGATCGGTCGATGCAGTGAACGGTACATCGGGCTCGCTGTCCAGCATTTCGCGGGCCGCCTGCTCAATAGCATTTACCGCCTTTTCCAACAAATTGAGCGAGCTCGAGGATGTGGCCATGAGTTTCCTACCCGTCAAGGAATGGCCTCCGGTGCAGGCAGGGCCGTGGCGCCCATCGACTCGGGAGTGTCCGCGCCGCCGTTCCTGCGGAAGAAGTTGGCCACGGTGTTCGCGAACGTCCTCGCGTCCGTTTGGACTCTAGGCCCCAAGGAGTAGGCATCCAAGTCGTGGGGCACCGTCTCCAGTTCTTCCCTGCGTTTGCTCATGCTTCAATCCCTCCGCGTTCTCGTTCGAACTTGGGTCTTATCGTACGGCTGTGATGGGCGGCGCGTCTGTATTTTGGGGTTCGGTCCTACAGCGAAAACGTGCGTTTCTGGCGAAGCCGGCCATGGTCAGCGCGCATGCTGGGAGCGCTGCATGCCGGCATGAAGTCCAAAGTCTTCAGATCAACCGGCTCCAGCCGAAGCGGGCCATCGGGTGGCTCAAGCCGTAGGTTGCGTTGAGTAGGTGCAGGTGTTCGATCATCCTGATCGCAGCCAGCGGGGCCGGGTGATCACGCATGCACACTACTTCACCCTTGGGGGGCCGTCGCGGCATCTGACAGGCTCGTTCACCGTGCTGCTCAAAGGCAGTCCGGCCACTCGAATGACCAGTCTTTCGGTTCAGAACGGCAGCAACGCCATGGGCATGCGCATCGTGCCCAGCCAATTCAAGGTGTTGATGCTGACGCCCTAGCGGCGCTGCGGCCTTCCTTCAGTCCTCTCGCCAGCTCAAATCCGCCGATCGCGGCATTGGCTCGCAGCGCCAACCCTCACTCGGACGAAGGGAAGCCGGCGCGGACGAGAACGCAGCCGGGTTCGTGTCGTGAAGCCGAAGTTTGACTGCCTACGGCCTGAGCCGGGCGGCCTGAATGAGGTCGGGCAGGAGCTCCTCTGCGGGGCCCCGCAGCACCACGGCCGCCACGTCATCAACATCAATCGTCTCCATGTTGAGCGTGATGATCTTGGCACCGTTCGTCGCCGCGATCGTCGGCAGGTCCGCCGCCGGGTAAACCGCTGCAGAGGTCCCCACGACCAGGAACAGGTCGCTGTGCGCCGCGACCTCTTGCGTCCGGGTGAGGAGTTCCTCGTTGAGCATTTCCCCGAACACCACGACGTCGGGTCTTGCTTGCGAGCCGCAGCGCGGGCAGAGTTGCGACAACCAGGGCCCTTCCCGGTTTCCGCAGCTGTCGCATCGCCAGCGCCGCAGGTTGCCGTGCAGCTCGAAGACCTCCTGAGCCCCGGCCTCGGCAAGCAACCCGTCGACGTTCTGCGTGATGAGCGCCGTGCCCGGTCTGCGCATCTGCAGCGCGACGAGCGCGCGGTGGCCCGGATTGGGCCTGGCCTCCGACAACACCGCCATCCGCGCCGCCCAGAAGTTGTGGAAGCCTTCGGGATCGCGTTTCAGATCGTCGACGTGGGAAAACTTGACCGCGTTCTCGTCCCTCCAGAGGCCGTCGGCATCGCGGTACGTCGGGATCCCTGACGCCTTCGAAAGACCGGCTCCCGAGAGTACCGAGATGCGCGAGGCGGCGTGCAGGAGCGCCGCTGCTGAATCGATCGAGGTCATCCAACAATCATCCGCGTTTTCCGCGGCGATCGGACCGCCGGAGTCGGATACCGCGCCCAACTCGGCTCTGAACCTCGGCATCGGACGCAAGTGACAGATCGATCGGTTGCCGTTGCGAGATGCGGCAACCTTGCCTTATTCGGTGTCGCGGCCAGGTTACCGAAAGCTCCCGACTATCGACGGCAGCGTGGCTCCTCATATCGAGGGTTGACTACCCTAATACCAAAGCGCTCAATCGATCTATCCCCGACATCGACTGGAGCCAGATATGAAGGCATCTTCAGTCGTGGCATGTGTCGCCACTTGCACATTCGTTCTCGGCTGCGACACGCAGCCCACCGTCTTATTCGTGGCGCACGGAAGCGTGTTCCACATGCTGCAGTTGACCGATGCCGAGGAAGAATGCATCACGCCCGATCGGCTTTGCTACCTGACGTCGTGGGATGGCACGATTTCCCGCGGATGTTGGGTCCGCGAAGAAGCCAACATTCGCGCCCGCTTTCCGGATTCGGGTGACATGCTGGTACCAGTGATCGAATTCCGCCGCACGACGTTGGCTGAGTACCGGAACGCCGCGTTGGAGTAGACCGATGACGCCCACCAGACGGCTGCCAGTACCGAACCAGTGCTCCCCAGGATGCAGAGCTCGGCCGCCGGAACGCCCAAACGAAAGCCGCACCGCAGTCGGCGACCTCGATTCGAACTGTCCAAAGCCGCAAACCGCGGACGATCAGGACGGGCAAGCGAAGGTCTTGCCACATTGAGTCATTTGCTCCGGCGCGGCCAGCAAGATCGAATGGACGCGTCGGCAAGAAGGCTGCCAGCCTCGTTGGTCGCGTCTGGAACGGAATGCCGTCGTGAAGTCATCCGCCTGGAAACATGAACACCGTGTCGCAGTGCGAGCACCGGGCCTGGCCGACATCCCCGTAACTGGGTCGTGGCTGAAGCTTGGACACCACTTGCCCGTCGGGTATCGAATCGGTAGCAGCGCAAAAAGTCCCCGTTTTACAGGCTCTCAGCCTTGCGGCGCGCCGCGCGTGCCATGTCAGCAGCGCCGGGCTCGCCGCGCAGCGCCGCCTGGCCGTACCAGAAGGCGGCGCGTTCGGGGTCCTGCTGCACGCCGTAGCCCTTGTCATACATGCTGGCGATGATGTAGCAGGCGCCTGCGTCACCCTGCCCGGCGGCGCGCTGATACCAGAGCGCTGCCTGCGCGTCGTCTTGCGCCACGCCTCGTCCCAGCAAGTACTGGGTGGCAAGGTTGACGCGCGCGTCGCGCGAGCCCTGCTCGGCCGCGCGGCGCCACCAGTGGGTCGCTTCGGGCAGCGACCGCGGGACGTGCTCGCCGCGCTCCAACAGGGCGGCCAGCGCATTCTGGGCCTGGACGAAGCCGTTGTTGGCCGCCTTGCGCAGCCAGCCGATCGCTTCCGCAGGCCGCGGCGCAGTGCCCTGCCCCTCCATCAGCATCACCGCCAGATTGAACTGCGCTACGGCATGCCCGGCTCCTGCCGCCTGCCGAAAGTGCGCCAGCGCGCTCTCGTGATGGCCTTGGCGAAACGCCGCGGCGCCGGCCGCGGCGCGCGCCTGGGCGGCCTCAGTGCCAGCTGACGCGGCCGGCGTCTGGCCGCTCCAGGTGACGGCCGCCAATGCGAGGGTGATCAGGAACTTGTTCATGGCCTTGCTCCAGCGACAAATGGTGGGCCAGTCTGCCGGGCGCCTTGCCGCAGGTCTTGAAAGACGCCTGAAATCAGGACGAAAGAAGTACGATGAAACTTCATGCCGGGGGCTTCCGCTCAATGGAACAGGCCGCGACGCTCGACGACACCGCGCAAACCCGCCTTCATCTGGGCGGCTTCGTGCTGGACTTGGCCGATGGCGAGTTGCGCCGCGCCGACGGCCAGCTTGCCGGCTTGCGTCGCCAGGCGCTGGCGGTGCTGCTGGTGCTGGGGTCGCAGGCCGGCCGCGTGGTCGGCAAGGACGAACTGATGCGCCGCGTCTGGCCCGGTGTGGTTGTGGGCGACGATTCGCTGGCGCAGGCCATCGCCGAGATCCGCCGCGTGCTGGGGGACAGCGAACACCGGCGCGTGCGCACCGTGGCGCGGCGTGGCTACCTGTTGATACCCGACGAGGCAGCGCCAGGCCCAGCGCCAGACCCAGCGCCAGACCCAGTGGACAGCGCCGCAGCGCCATCTCCAGCTTCAGCCTCGGCTTCCGCCTCGCCACCCGCGCGCCAGCGCATCGTCTTCGCGGCCGCCCTGCTGGTGCTGGCGGCGGCCATCGCCGGCTTTGTTGCGCTGGGCCCATGGCGCGGCACGGCACCGCCTGCAGTGCCGCTGCGCTCGTTGGTGGTCCTGCCGCTCGACAGCGAAGCCGACGCCGCCGAGCAGGCCTGGTTCGCCGATGCGTTGACCGGCGACCTGACGCGAGCGCTGACAGTGTGGCGCACAGTCAGCGTGATCGGCCGTGGCACTGCGGCGCGCTACAAGGGCCGGTCTGACGATCCGCGTGCCGTGGCGCGCGAACTGGGTGTGCGCTACGTGGTGCACGGCCGCGTGCGGCGCGACGGCGAGCAGGTCCGGCTCGAGATGAACCTGATCGACGGCGACACCGGCGTTGCGCAATGGGCCGAGCAATACCAGATCGAGCGCGCCCAGCTGGCGCAGTCGGTCGACGACATCCGCGGCGGCATCTCGCGCACCCTGCTGGTCGAGATCGGCAGGTCGGTTGGCCAGCGTGCTGCCCGCATGAAGCCGGAGGCGGTGGAGGCCGACGACCTGGCGATGCAGGGCACGTCCGTGATGCTTCGCGCCGTCGGGCCCGACAACTTCACCGAGGCGCTGCGCCTGTTCGAGCAGGCGCTGGCCAAGGACCCGGATTCGGTGCGCGGGCTGGGGGGTGTGGTCAACGTCCAGGCCATGAGGGCGATCTTCCGCTGGACCGACGATCCCGAAGCGGCCGTGCGGCGCGCCGAGCAAGCTCAGACGCGCTTGGAGACCCTCGACCCGACCAGCTTTGCCGCGCTCGACGGCCGCGCCACGCTGACCAACTGGCGCGGCGATTGGCCGGGCCTGCTCAAGTTGTCGGAGGTGATGATCGCCCATTTTCCGAGCGACCATACCTCGCACCACCACCGCTGTTCGGCACTGCTGCGCCTGGGACGCTTCGAGGAATCGGTGCCGTCCTGCGAGCGCGCCTTGCGGATCAGCCCGCGCGACTCGCGCGTGCCGATCTGGCACGGCTTGATCGGCATGAACCGCTTCATGCAGGGGCGCTACGCCGAGGCGGCCGAGCGGGCGCGCCTCACCGTCGGTGGCCTGCCTCACCTGCCGTTTTACTGGCTGCTGCTGGCCGCGTCGCTGGAGCGTGACGGGCAGTCGGAGGAGGCGCGCCGCGTGTGGGCTGATTTCCGCGCACGGCATCCGACGTTCGCGTTGACCCAGGCGACATCGATGTGGCCGGCGACGCAGCCGGATTTCGTGGCTGGGCGCGACGTGATTGTCGCGACGGTGCGGCCCTTCGATAGCAGATAGCGCTTCAGCGGCCGATCAAGCAGCGGTTTGACGGTCAAAGTTGAGCGTGGGCAGCCTGATCGGGCCTGGCCGGGTCAGTGGGTAGCAGACGTTCCAACAGATGTGTCGGAGGATGCCTTCGGGGTCCACTCTAAAAAATATGTTCGCGCGAACGGTCATGGAGTGATTCCCGCCTCCTTGATCAGCCCGCCCATTTGATCTGCCCTCGGTCGCGCTTGCGGACGCCAGCTTTTCGCGGAACAATGCCTTCCCCACTTGGGCGCACTTCACAAGCGGGACCGGGGCCAGCGCCTTGACGATCCGCGCTGGTGCATTGCAACGCGGCGCGGGCAGCCATGCCCGGGGGGGGTTGTGATGGCGACGTTATTTCGGGCACTGGGTGCCCTCGCGCTGGCCCTCATCGCATGTCTCACCAGCGCCGGCATTCTGGCGCCCAACACAGCGCTTTCACCTGGACAATCCATCAGTTCCGACAACGGCCGCTACGTCCTTGTGATGCAGGGCGATGGAAACCTTGTCTACTACCGGACATCTGACTGGACCCCGCGCTGGAACAGCCAGACGCAGAGTCCCGGCGCGTTCGCCCCAATGCAGGGCGATGGCAATCTCGTGGTGTATACCAGCAGCGGAGCGGCGCTCTGGAACTCGCAAACGAGCGGCAACCCGGGTGCGTACCTGGCAGCACAGGATGACGGCAACCTGGTCATCTATGGCAACGGCAGAGCGCTCTGGCACATCGGCGCTGACCTCGTCGCCGGCGATCCCCAATGGGCCGGCGACGTTGTTGGGCGCGACCTGTCGATCTCCGGCCTGGGTTCGCTGGGACACACCGGCATGTTCGACGGCAGTGTCGTCGTCGAGGTGCTGAATGAGGGCAGCAATGCCATCCAGTACGAATCCCTGGCCAGCTTCAAGGCGCGTTCGGCATATTGGGGCACGGCCTCTCCCAACAATCCCAACCACCTGCTGAACAAATGCTTCAGGACGGCGTGCCTGCAAGCGGGTGACTTCGAGGATGTGCGGGCCAGGATGGCGTTGGTCAAGCGTGCCTTTCAGGCGTACCTCATCGGCGCCGACTACACCTACGGTCAACACTACACGAGCGCCAAGCCGCTGATGTGGGGCCGTCCGGCCGAACGGGGCCTCTACCGCTGCGACACATTCATCGTGAATCTGTATGAAAAGACGGCCGATGACGAAGGCATTCCGTCGATCTACCCGGTTCCGCAAATCTGGCTGGACCGCAATCGCGATCTCAAGAGCGGCGTCATGCTGCCGTCGAGGCTCTTCAACACCATGAAGGGCTGGTTTTGAGGCGCGGCAGGCATGAAAAAGGCCGGTCTCCTTGCAGTCGCGGGTATCGCCTTGGCCGGGATCATCTGGGGGTGGTTCAAGACGCCACCTGTTGCGTCGACGGCGTCGTATCCAAGTACATCCGCGCCCGCACTCCACCGGGACGATCGAGGCGGCCCGTCCACAGCCGCCGCAAGGTACGCGGCGGCGATCGGGGCCGCCAGGGGCAAAGAGGATTCGCAAAATTCCCTGGCCTCGTATGTCCCGAAGCCCGGCATCGAGGGACGCAATGAGCTCGACCGAATCTTCGCGCAGGGCGTGCCGCTCACCTCTCGATCGGCTCTGGCTGCGCGCGCGCTGCTGAAGGCGGGGATCAGCGACGACGAGAAGATTGCGCTGGCCCGCATCCTGGGCCGCCTGTACTCGTCGGACAATGCGACCGGCTACAACGCCGACATCCTGCTGGATCTGCGCAGCCTGATCGGCGACAAGAACAAGGAGGTCGCGCGATCGGCCGCATTGAGCTTCTCGCGCATCGGCTATCTGCCGGGATCGGATGCGCTGCTCAAGAGCGCGTTCGAAACCCACGTCCTGAGTGCGGACGACTACTACGGCGAACTGGCCCACATGGCACGGCTGGCTCCTGTGGGCGTGCAGGATGAACTTTTATCGGCGATCCGCAGTTCGGCGAATTCCTATGCCGCCGACATTCTGGCTGGCTCGATCCATGACGATCCGAAGATCCTGAAGGGCTACTCCACCCGCTCGGTGAATGAGATCGGGCAATTGCTCGCCAAGAGCGAGCCCCGATTTGCCAGCGCCACTGGAGACTTCGGCCTCACCGATGCCGTGAGATACGCCCACTGGCTGCGCGCCAGCGCCCAAATCGAAAGCCTCGCCCAGGGGACCGACGTGGATGCCGTGATCGTTGCGAGACTGAGCCTGCCCGGAACCGATCCTCGCAAGATCACGGCCTATCTGTTGATGCCCGAGGCATCCTCGATTCTGTCCTCCGCGCGCCTCGGCTCGCCGGCCGCGGGATTGGTCTCGGCCTCCAACCAGTACGCAGCACAGTATCCGCGCAACATGATCCTTCAATCGGCCGGCCAGGAAATCAGCCAGAGAGTGGGAAGGCCCAAAGGAAAACCTTGACGCGACATCACCAGGTAGTGCCTTGGGATGCGCTGATGATTTCCATGCAATCCTGACCCAGCGTTGGAGTCCCGCAATCGAAAAACTGACATCGGGGTGTGCACCAAGAGAAAAGAACTTTGCGACGCGGGGCAGGTGCGTACCGAATGTCATCAGTCCCTCGAGCATCGGCATCTGAGGTCCAGCATTTGCTGCTCCGATCCTGCGGTGTCAGGAGGGGCTGAGTCCCGGGGCCGTCGGCCTCGCGTTGGTGCTTTTCTTCGCGAGGTCGGCTTCCATGGAGCTCCGGGGAACTAGACCGAGTTCGGCCATCCCCAGTCATTCGGTCTATCGACCTGGACGGGCGATTTGCACAAGAGCGGTCGTCGAATCGCGATCCGCTTGGCAAAATGCTTCGGGGGGTAGCCGAACAACCGAGGCAAGCCTTCACACAGGGGTCGTGAAATGAAGTCGGATGACCTCGACAGTGCAATTGAACAGAGCCACGCTGCTCTGAGCGCGATCCTAAAAGGCGACCCTAGCCTTTACAAGGCGCTGTATTCCCATACGGAAGACGTGACTCTGGGCAATCCATTCGGCCCGTACGCGCGCGGTCGGAAGCAGGTTGAGGCAACCCTGGAGGGCGCCGCGTCGCACTACCGCGACGGAGAGGGCACCGGCGTCGAACTCGTAGCGAAATATGTTTCGGACGGACTCGCGTGCGTTGTCGAGGTAGAGCGCGGCCGAACCAAGGTTGGAGGTGCCGAGGAACTCGTCGCGGTCGCAGTACGCGTTACCAGCTTATTTCGGTTGGAGCAGGGTGCGTGGAAGCTCGTTCATCGGCACGCTGACCCGATCACGACCCCGAGGCCGGCATCGTCGGTCATCAGCCGATAACCCCATGTAGGCGGGTCTGAGCGTCCTGTTAAGCCGGGAGTCCGTGAATCTGGGGCAAACGCAAAGTAGGGCTGCAATGAATTCACGCACTTGTGACCTGACTGGAGCAGCGGATACTCAGGCCGAATGCCTCTGGGCAATGGCTCGCAAGAACTTGCCAGGGGTTGCTCTGGTCAGATCGCAGAATGCGTCGCGATCGCCCTCGGTAGGAAATCCGTACACGGTGCAGCGTCCAGCTGCGGCAGGCGAGCTTCCCTGCGCTTGGTAGACAGTGCGGATGTACCGGACGAACTGCCCTCCCCAACTCTGGTGATCGGAGGCCTGCAGCATCGCGGTGTGGACGCCGGCGATCTTTCGCTCAGTGATCGCCACGTGGGGAAACACAAGCGACGCGTCATCCTCGGTTGGGCAATCAGCCCGGGTGAAGCCGTCCAGAGATACGAACTGTAGCGTGAGGTCCATGGGTCAAAGTTACCAGCGAGTCGCGGCGCAGATTGTCGCGCACGATTGTCAGTTCGACCCCGCGCGCCAAGGCGCGCGTCGCATGGGTATGGCGCATTCAGTAAGCACTGGCGCGCCGGCTGAAGACTTCCATGAGGCATCACCGACGCGCCCTGAAAGGACTCATGCCTATTGCTGTGTCGACCGCCTCCAGGTTCAGGATGCGCGGACGCTGCGCCTGGCGGCCGGGCGCCTTCATCACGCTGCGCTCGAGTGCCCCGCAAGGGCGGCGTGATCCTCGCGCGTTCAGGCGAGCGCAAGGAGCTCGAGGCTGACCGTTTCGTGCAGAACGCAGGTGCTCGGAAGGATGTGACCGAGTTCAAACCCAGCATGACGGCGCCGGGCGCAGAGGTTTTGAAGGAAATCTAGGGTCCTCAGACTTTGCGAAGTTCCCGCCACGGGGCGAGCTCGCTGCCGTCATTCAGCCAAGGCGGTTTTGCTGCTCGCCGCAGGTGACCCCCCGGGACGCGCCAAGGGGAGGAAGCTTGACCCCCCATCATGTGCGGTAGCGCAACCGGCTCGGGCGTGATGACTCGAATGGCTGCGCCCATGGTCGGCGGCATGCCCATGACACCTTGAGGACCGGCCTTCGTTCACGCACTTCGACGAGGACGAAGAGCGGATGCGAGGCTGCGTGGCAGTGCACTTGCTTGCCGCTCAGCGTGCGCTGGAACGGGGTTCGGAAGCTTTTTGATGTCGCGCGGTCTCGCGGGCAATGACCTGCGCGTCGGCAGACAGATCGCCGGATTCAGCTGGTTTCGACAGGGGCGAGCATCGTGCCACGGCAATTCGAAGAGCCGCAACGGCAGGGATAGTCTGAGGGCGGCGAGCCGTCATCCGCTGTCAGGCAATAGTCGATGAACAACTCGTCCCCTGCCTCTACAGGGACGATTGTCTGGAACTTCAGCAGTACCTGGCCTGCGTCGTCGTACTCCTCGACCGCCTCGCAGTTCGGGTCGCAGGCGTGGTTCAGGTGACGAGTGCCATTGCCGCCTTTGGCACCATCGATGGTTTCCTGATTGGACAAGGTGAACAGGTAAGTGAGCTGATCATCCCAGGTTCTGGCGGCGACTTCCTGCGGTGAGTAGCGCCGGCCTTCGTAGAGGCCCAGCAATGCGAAGGCGGGCAACGCGCGCGTTGCAAAGGCGCCCAGGCCGTGGACGCCACTGGGCGCCACCCTGACACAAGGGGTGGGAGATGTGTGTTTGCGAAGCTTTGCCATGCGGATGGAAATTGTAGGTGGAGCCCAGACTTGCCCAGGCCGCGAACGAGCGCCGAGCAGATTTTCACAAGCTGAGGTCCAAGAAAAAAGGCGTCTCGATCGAGACGCCCTTTTGAGGCGAACTTCCCGGCACCGCTCATGACCCCAACTCAATTGAGCAGAGACCCCTTCGGCAGCCGCCTCGCCAGCCAATCATGCACATCCATTCGGATGCTCCTGCCCTCAAGCACAAAGTCTTCGTAGCGGCTCGCTGGCGGCGCGCACCCGACGATCTGATGTCAAGCGGCTGATGACGATCGTTGGCGCGTCCCCTTCTGCCGTCCTTCTCGAGGCAGCCCCGCGCTGATGCCGGCTGCCACATCCGAACGCGATCGCGGCGCCGCTGCCTGTGCGTCAGTGGCTTGCCATCGCGCCCGCCGGCTCGGAGAATTCCTTCTTGCACGGCACACTCGCTGCTAGGGGATGTGATGAACCTCGACCCTGTCCCTCCCGTCGCGCTGGTGGTAGACGACGAGCCGGTGGCCCGACTGATGGTGAAGCTGGCTTTGGAAAGCTTCGGCTGCGCTCCGGTCCTGGAGGCTGCCGACGGAATCGCGGCGCAGGAGGTCCTGCGGGAGCACCCGGACGTCGCCCTGGTGCTGACGGACATCATGATGCCCCGCATGGACGGCCTGGAATTGCTGCGCTGGGGACGCGAGGCAGTGCCGGACACCATGTGGATCGTCCTTTCGGGGCTGGAGACCTTCGACTCGGCGGTGGCCGCGATCCGGCTGGGGGCGTTCGACTTCCTGCCGAAGTCGCCGCGCTCGGAAGAGATGGGGGTTGCGGTGCGCAACGCGCTGGAGCGGCGGCAACTGCTGGCTGAACGCGAGCGGTTGCACCGGGAGCTACAGCGCAAGGTCTGCGAACTTCAGGAGACCTCCGCGGTGCTGCGCCGCGACCTCGAGCGGGCGGAGGTGATCCAGCGCGCCTTGCTGCCGCGCAGCCCGCCCCCCATGGAGGGCTATTGCATCCAGGCGGTCTACCGCCCGGGGCAGCATGTGGGCGGCGACCTCTACGACGTGGTCCGGCTGGGCGAGCGGCACCTCGCCTTCTACCTGGCCGACGCCACCGGCCACGGGGTCACCTCGGCAATGCTCTCGGTGCTGTTCAAGCAGCGGCTGGTCCTGGTGGACCCGGCGACGGGCCTCGCGCTGCCGCCGGCGGAGGTATTGGCCGCGGTGAACCGCTCGATCTGCGAGACGCACGCCGCGCCGGGACTGTTCCTGACGGCCGTCTTCGGCCTGCTGGATACGTCGGACGCGAGCCTCACGCTGGCATCCGCGGGCCATCCGCCCGTGCTGCACGCGCGCGAGGGCCAGGAAACGCGCCTGATCCGCCGCATGGGGCCCGCGCTCGGGCTGGCGCCGGACGCGCACTTCGCGCAGGAGCGTCTCCAGCTCCTGGCGGGCGACCGGATCCTCCTCTACACCGACGGGCTCCTGCCCTCCGGGTCGGAGCGCGAGCTGGAACTGCTGCAGCAGGTGCTCGCCAAGCCGCTCTCCAGTGCGCAGGACGCGATGGCGCAGCTTCACGGTGACGCGCCGGCGGGAGCGGACCGGGATGACGTGACCATCCTGCTCATCGACGCGCACGCGGGCGCCTCCTCGTTCGACAATGGCGCCGAGCTCCCCGCGGCTGCCGCTTCCGGCGCCCCGCGGCCCGAGGGCGAGGCGGTGTTCTACGGCGAAACAGTCGATGCCGCCTACCTTGCGCTGCGCGGCCGGGCCAGCTGGATGCATTGCGATGCCTTCCATGAAACGGCCCTGGCCGTGCTGGACGGGGGACGCCCCCTGGTGCTGGACTTCTCCGGCTGCGAGTACATGGACAGCACCTGCCTCGGCACGGTGCACGAGCTGGTCGCCCGGGGCGGCGTGGTGCTCGCGGGGGTGACACCGGCCGTGCACGCCCTGTTCGAGGAACTGAGCATGCAGCAGGTGCTGGCCGCGATGCGCGAGGACATTCCCGCCGCGCCCGAGCTCTACGCGCTGGGTACGGGGGGCGACCAGGCCGTGGTGCAGAAGCGGATCCTGCAGGCGCACGAGGCCCTCTCCGCGCTGAGCGAGCGCAACCGCGAGGAGTTCAGGGACGTCGTCGAGTCGCTGCGTGGCGAACAGGACGGGCCGAGATGACCGCTGCCATTCGATTGCTGCATCTCGAGGACGACCCGGCCGATGCGGAGCGCATCCGGGGCAGGCTGCAAGACGAGAACCTTGGCTGTGACACCGTGTGGGTGCAAACCAGGGAGGACTTCGTCTCCGCCCTGCAGCGGCAAACTTTCGACCTGGTGCTGTCCGACTACGAAGTCGGCGGCCTGGAGCTGCTGCGCCAGGTGCAGCAGCAGCCGGAGCTTCCGCTGATCGTGATTGCCACTGCGTTGACCGAGGACGAGGCGGTGGATTGCATGAAGGCCGGCGCCACGGACTACGTCCTCAAGCAGCGCTTGCGGCGCCTGGGTTTCTCGATTCGGCGCGCGCTCGCCGAACAAAGGCAGAGAGCGGCGCTGCGCCGGGTGGAAGATGACCTGCGTGCCCTGAACGCCGACCTGGAGGCGCGCGTGCGCCTGCGCACCGCCGAACTGGAAACAGCCAACGCGTTCCTGAACTCGGTGATCCATCACATTCCCTATCAGGTCATGGTCAAGGACGCCGCCGACTTGAAGGTCGTCCGCGTCAACCGCAGCATGGAGGAGATGACGGGGCGCAGCCAGCAGGAGTTGCTGGGCAAGACGGCTTACGAGTTCGTCAGTTCCAAGGAGGAGGCCGACTTCTTCACGGCCAAGGACAAGGAAGCGCTGGCGCTCGGCCGGGAAGTGGACATCCCCGAGGGGACCCTGCATACGCGCGATGGCAGCGTGCACGTCCTGCACGCGAAGAAGATCCCGATCCTCGACGAGGCCGGCCAGCCGCGCTACGTGCTGACCATGACGGAAGACGTGACGGAGAGGAAGAAGAAGGAGCGTGAAATCGAGCGGCTGAATGCGGCCCTGGCGCAGCGCAGCTCGGAGGTGGAAGCCGCCAACCGCGCCAAGGGCACCTTCCTGGCCACCATGAGTCACGAAATCAGGACACCCATGAACGGCATGCTGGGCATGCTGGAACTCCTGAGCCTGACCGAGCTGGACGCCGAGCAGCGCGAGACGCTCGGGCTGGTGCGGGAATCGAGCCGGTCGCTGCTGCGCATCATCGACGACATCCTCGATTTCTCGAAGATCGAGGCCGGCAAGCTGGAGGTCCGCCCCGAAGTCGTCTCGATCAAGCGCTTGATCGAGGAGGTGCAGAGCATCTATCTGGGCAATGCCAGCAGCAAGGGCCTGATCGTCCGGCGGATGGTCGACCCGCGCATCAGTGCGGCGCTGCGGGTCGATCCGGTGCGCCTGCGCCAGATCCTCAACAACTTCGTCAGCAACGCGATCAAGTTCACCTCCGAGGGCTGGATCGACATCAACGTGCAATGGCTGGGGCGCTCAGACGGACAGGACAACCTGCGCTTCGAGGTGAAGGACACCGGCATCGGCATCTCGCCTGAAGACCAGCAGCGCCTGTTTCAGCCGTTCAGCCAGGCGGACGGTGACGAGGCGCGGCGGCGACCGGGTGGCACTGGCCTGGGGCTGGTCATCTCCCGGCAGCTGGCGCAGATGATGGGCGGCTCGATCAGCCTGGAAAGCGCGCCGGGCAAGGGCACGACGATCACCCTGGAACTGTCGCTGCCGGTCGCCGAGCCCCCGCCAGGCAGCGACGCCGACAGCGCACGCCCTCTTCCGGCGGCCACGGCCATGCGCCGCATGGCTCCCGGCACCGCGCAGGCCGAGACGGAAGGAACGTTGGTGTTGCTGGTGGATGACCACCCCGTCAACCGCATGTTGCTGCTGCGCCAGGTGCGAACGCTGGGCTATGCCGCCCAGACCGCCGATGACGGCGTCCAGGCCCTGGAGATGTGGAAGTCGGGTCGCTTCGGGCTGGTCATCACCGACTGCCACATGCCCCACATCGACGGCTACGAACTGGCGCGCAGCATCCGCGCTCTGGAATCCGACGCAGGGCGCGAGCGCGTGCCGATCGTCGCCTGCACCGCCAACGCGCTGCAGGGGGAGGCCGAGGCCTGCTTCGCCGCCGGCATGGACGACTTCCTGGTCAAGCCGGTGGAACTGGCGCAGCTGATCGAAAAGCTCGATCGATGGCTGCCGCTTCCCCAGGCCCCCTCGCCGCCCGCCGCTCCCGCCGGCTCAAGCCCGGAGGCCGCCCCCTGCGTCAGCCCGATCGACGAGGCGCTCCTCACGGCGACATGCGGTGGCGACGCGTCGATGGTGGGCGAGGTTCTTGCGGCCTTCCGGCGAACCTGCGAGGACGACTCGGCCGGACTCAGGCAGGCGGTGGCCGTCGACGACGTTGCCCAGGTCACCCAGTTCGCCCACCGCATGGCGGGCGCCAGCAAGATGGTCGGGGCGCTCGCGTTCGCGGCCGCATGCGAGAACATCGAGCGCGCCAGCCGCATAGGCGACTGGAAGGCGGTCCTCGCCGGTATGTCGGCGTTCGAGCAGGAACGGATGCGCCTGGCCGCTTATTTCGAGGGGCGCAAGGGAACGTCTTGACGGGCAAGTCCCTTCCGTTCAAAAACGTTTGCCGCATTCGCCAGTCACGCTGTCTCCGGACGACGATCCGGGTTGTGAAGGAATGGCGCGGTCGCGCCTCCACGGGAAACCGAAATTGACAAGCGCCGCCTCATGGATGCGCTCGCAATACGGACCTTCACCGCGGTAGAGCGCCATTTTCCGATCTCGAGCTTGTAGACACGTTCTGTGCGCACGCGGCTGCCCAGCCTGCCGATGCTGCTGATGTTCGGCTATTCGAGCGGACTGCTCGACGAGCCGCTGGGCTGGGACCTGCCGCGCAAGCCCTACACGCGCAGCGAACTCGAGCGTGCGCGGGTCCTGAGCGCTGCTCAGTGAAGCGCCACGACGCTCGGCGGCGCGACGGCGCGCATGAAGCCCGTCAGCGCCTCCACCTGCGGGATATGGATGTCGCGCCGACCCTTCTCGGTGAAACGGATCACGTCGCCACGCGCCAGTCGCGACAGCGCACGGCTCACGCTCTCCAGCGTCATGCCGAGGTAGTTGCCGATCTCGGCGCGCGTCATGCGCAGCGTGATCTGGTCGGTGCGCAGGCCGCGCTGTGCGAGCGCGTCGGCCCAGTAGCGCAGGAAACCGGCCACGCGGGCGTCGGCGGGCAGCGTGCACAAGGACAGCATCGAATCGTGATCGCGCGTGAGTTCGCGGCTCATGGCCTCATGCAGCGCGGTCAGCAGCGCGGGCGTGCGAAGGGCTGCCTGCAGCAGCGCGTCGTAGCGGATGGCCCAGACCTCGCCAGTGTCCATCGCGACCGCGTCACAGCCGTACTGGCCCGCCGCGATGCCGTCGAGGCCCAGCCAGTCGCCCTTGAAGTGCAGGCCGACCACCTGTTCGCGCCCCTCCCCGGAGAGGTTGACCATCTTGAAGAAGCCCGAGTTCACGACGTAGAGGCAGCCGAACTTCTGTCCCACCTGGTAGACCGTGTCGCCTGCGCGGACGATGCGCCGCTGGATCGGCAGGCTGTCCTGCAGCAGTTGCAGCATGTCGGAGATGCGCCGGACGGCACGCCGGTTGTCTTGGGGAGCGCATGTCGCTTCGGTCATCACTTGTTCCTCGCAGATCGATGGCTTGAAGCTTAGAAGGCCACTGCAACAGCAGCGCCAATGCGGTCGCCCCCTCGGTAACAGTGGGTGAATGCTTGGTATCCGGCCGGTATCGACGGCTGCAGGATGACGGATTGTTGACGGCGATCAAGGCCTCGATCGCAGCAGGCAATACCTTCGCTGATGTGGAATCCGTTCTCTCCATTCCTTCTCACCGCGGGTGCGCCGGCGAGCCGCCGGCCGCGGAAGACATCCTGGCGATCTTTGCGGCCGCCCGGCGCCTGCGTGAGGACGCCCGAGCTGGCACGATCGGCAAGCCGCTGCACGGCAAGAACCTGGCGCTGCTGCTCGACACCCCGCCCGGCGAGGAGACGTCGGCCCTCCATCGCGCCGCGCAGGAACTGGGCGCGCGGGTTTCCGAAGTCCGGTTCACCGATCCCGCCGGCTCGGCGTCGGCAAAGGACGATCTTCGCGGCCTGGCCCGGATGCTGGGGCGCATGTACGACGCCATCGACTGCGGAACGCTGGCTCCGGCCTCCGTGCGCCAGATCGAGCAGGAGGCGGGCGTCCCGGTCTACGAGGGACTGGGCCTGGACCATCATCCGGCAAAGGCGCTGGCGGATCTCATGACGCTCTGCGAGCATCGGCCTGCGCCAGGCGCATCGATCCGGTTCCTCGGCGACCCCACGACGGCGCGGGCACGCGCCTTCCTGCCGGCTGCGCGGGCGATGGGCTTCGAGATGCGCACCGAAGAACGCCCGCAAGCGGGATCGGAGGACGCGACCTTCGTGGTCGATGCGACCCATGGTCCCCACTGGTCGCTGTGCGGGCCGGCCGGCCCGCTGGACGTGCTTCGGTGTTCGGAAAACCATCGCTGCATGATGCAAACCGAACTGCTCGAGACGATCGTCAAAGTCAATTCGGGCGCGCTCGCGGCGGCCCGGACTCAGGGGTCCTCCCGCGCCGGTTCTTGCGCCATATCAAGGCACGAATCCTCGCTCCTTCGATACTGATGGCTCCTTCACCTCGCTCAAGAGGAACTCGCCATGCACAAACGGATTCTGGTTCTCATCGACGGGAGTCCGGCTTCCAAAAGAAGCTTGGACGAGGCCATCGATATCGCAAGGACCACCAGGGGCCTGCTGCGGCTGGTTCACGTGGTGGACGATCTCTCGCTCGCACGCAGATCCACCGACACGGACACCTGGCTGGGTACGCTGCACAATTGGGGACGGGAGATCCTTGAAGCAGCGAAAAAAGCTGCCGAGGCTCGCGGCGTGCATGCGGATGTGATGCTGTACAGCGACTTTGCCACACCCCTCGCCGACGCTGTCGCATACGAAGCAAGAATGTGGCCGGCAGACCTCATTGTTCTGAGCACGCCTGGGCGTTGCGGGCGGTGGGCGATGGGCAGCGATGCAGAGCGCTTCCTGCGAACGTCAACAGTTCCCGTGATGCTGGTTCCCGAGCCGGTCGAAGAAACTGTCGACAAGCGCTCCTCGACAAGGCAACAGACAGCTCTCGCGCCAGCGCTTGCATTCGAGTGACGAGACCGATGGCTGGCTCGACTGTCTCAGCCCCGGCGTACCGTTTCACCTTCACTGCCGTCTGGTTGCACTTCCCGTCGGTGCGACACCGCGCGTTGCGACCGCTCGGAACCTTCTGACCTTCGGCTGCAGGCCCAACACCGGACGTTCCCGCCTCCTTGCCGATGCGACGTGACAACATGGATGAACTGCCGAGCGCGTGCACGCGGACATCGAGAAGATACGTACAACAAGGCCTGGAGTGGTGCCGGCCCCGCAGACAGATTGGGAGGCAAGTACCTGGGTCCTCGCCGTCCATAGGCGACGCCTGCTATGCGGCGTCGCTGTGCACCCGCCGGGTGAGTTCGCTCACCTGCATGAAGCAGCTCGGGTGTCCAGCGGTGCGCTCGTAGCGTGCGCCGGAGGCTCTGCCGTCGCGCTGCACGCGCACGTCAGCCACCGCGTTGGCTCATCAGCGACTGCAGCGGCCCGCCCTTGACGCTTTTGGGTGGCGCCAGCTCCTGGTGCGCTTGAGCCGGTGTCAACCAGGTGCATGAAACCGCATCTGGTGACGCCGGCCGATCTCCGGGATCTTGCTGTGGTCTGACGGAGATTTGACCTCCCGATCGATCTCCCTGAAAAATCCCTCGGCCGTGGCCGGCACATCCAGCACGAGGACACGAGCTGGCTCGGGCAGCGCACCCTTGAACGCATGCAGCAGCACCTGGCACTACTACCGGTTTCACTTTGGCTTCACTCTGAAGGAGACGATCGACAGTGCTCAACTGTCCATACGGCTCGCGCTTGAAGATATCGGCGCGTGACCTAAAAGCGCTAGACCTCCGCTGAGGCTGGCTTCAGTAAAGCGACGGGCCTTGAAGGTCGGCCCAAGGCCGAATTTCATCCCTTTCCGCAGCGAACGCTAGGCCATGAGCAGTGCAGCGTTGCGACTCTTCGATCGTTCGATCGTTCGATCGTTCTGATGTAGTCCGTGATGTCGATCGCCGGCATCTCCAATGCCTTGCGACGATCTCGCTCCGGCAAGGTATCGCGCACGAAGTCGATCTGCTTCCAGTTGGGAAACGGCGTTTCCCGCCCTGGCGCGGGCACGAACGGCGAACGCGAGACTCGCTGAAGCTTGGGGATGTACCGAGGACAGTTCAGGAAGATCTCGCTGACGGCAACCCGGACCACGAACTGGGCTTGCGGGTACTCGGAGATCAACGGGTCATCCCTCATCACGGACGCCTCACCGCTGATCCGCAGACGGTTGGGCTTCTCGAAGTCGATGAACAGGATGCCGACCTTCGGATTGGCCAACACGTTGCCCATGGACAGGTACATGCCGTTCCCCAAGCCCGCATTGACGTACATCAATCGTTGCCGTCGGCAGACCGCGCCACCGCTGCGGCCAACGCGTTCACGGCTCGGGTCGTTTCCACAGCCAGATCGCAATCACCGCCATGAGGAGCGGCGCGGCGACCTTCACAACGATCGGCGCGTTGGTGACGAGCAGCACGGCCGTACTAAAGAACATCATCCAACTCGCGGCCCACTTCGCGCGGCGTGACACCGCACCCTCCTGTCGCCAGCGCCGGATGGACTCGCCGTAGCGCGGGTGGTCGAGTAGCCAATGCTCAAGCGCAGGCCAGCCGCGTCCGCCCGCCCAGGCGGCCGCAAGCAGAAATGGCACCGTCGGCAGAACGGGTAGAAAGACGCCGAGCAGGCCCAGAGCGACAAGTACCAAGGCCAACACCCGCCAGAGCAGCCTTGCGATGGCACCTTCGAGCCGCTTCAACGAGCGAGCCCTCTGGAGCGATCTGCCGGGAACTGCGAAGGAGGCATCTGCGAATGGTAGGTCAATCGCCCGTCGATATTGGCTGCTTGCCCGCCTCGGCATGCAGCTGAGCGTGATCTGCGGCGGCGCGATCCACCCATGGCCGATTCGATCCGCACAGCGGATGCCCGGCAGAAAGCTTGCTTCAAATCAAAGACGCGACGGCTTGGCCGCGCTAGGCTTGCATGCCGGTGCTGAACAGCCCGCCAGGATTCAAGGAGGTGTGGGATGTGCATGGAAATATGGCTGAGGATTGCGAACGCGCAGCTTCCATTCACGACAGCCAGCCCGTCCCAGATCGACAAGGTCCGACTGCTGGAAGCGGCGGGCTACGTCAAGGCATTCATTCCGCCAGTGCACATCGACCCTGACGACTGCACAAGGCAGGACCCGACCAAGGTCTTCGAGGTCACCGCCCGCGGCCGGCAAGCGCTGAACCAGGGTTCCATCGCGCACGATCTCCCATTCGAACGCGGCGAGTTCCATCATGCCGGATCCTGACCTTTGTACCGAAGAGGACGTCGTCCGCCTGGTCCATACCTTCTATTCGAAGCTGCGCAACGACGCGATGCTCGCTCCGATCTTCGAATCGCGTATCGTCGACTGGGACCAGCACCTGGCGAAGATGGTGGACTTCTGGTCGTCTGCCCTGAGAGGCACCGCCCGCTACAGGGGCGCGCCAATGCCCAAGCATGTTGCATTGCCGGGGCTCACGACGCAGCTGTTCCACCGCTGGCTCGCACTGTTTCGCGATACCACGCAGGCATTGGGCAACGCAGATCTCCAGGAACGGGCCGACGACCTCGCACACCGCATTGCCGGGAGCCTCTGGTATGGATATCAGGCGCGGCATGGCGCCGACCATCCGGCCGTGGGTTGCGGGCTCGCGGCAGATCGCCACAGTCGGAACACTAGGGAGACCGCGCCATGACGCACACCAGCCTGACCATCATCTGTCGCGAACATCGGGCGCTGTCGGCCATGCTGCGCTCGATCACCCTGCTACTCGGCCAACACCGGCGGCGGGGCACCCTGCCCGACTTCGATGCGCTGCAGGCCATGCTGTTCTACGTCGACGAGTTCCCGGAGAAGCTGCACCACCCCAAGGAGAGCCGCCTGCTCTTTCCCAAGCTGCGCGGGCGCAACGCGCAGACCGACGCCGTGCTCGACCGCCTTGACCGCGACCATGCGCGTGGCGAGCAGGCGATCCGCGAACTCGAACACGCGCTGCTCGGATTTCGGATGATGAGTGGGACCGATCAGTGCGAAGCCCGCCGGGATAAGTTCGAGACCTTGATGAAGCAGTACGCCGACTTCTATCTCGACCACATGCACGTCGAGGAAGCCGAGATCCTGCCGCTGGCCGAGACCGTGCTCAGTGCCGACGAATGGGCCGAACTCGACGCGGCGTTCCTGATGAACCGCGACCCGCTCGCAGGCTACGAGGCCGACGAGGCCTACGGGCCGCTTTTCAAGAAGATCGTCGGCGCGCTACAGAATTCGGGCGGTGTCGGCTCGGTGCTCGAAGCCTTCGCGGGCGCCGCGCTGCCGACGTTCTCGCCGCGCCATTGACAATACACCGTGCGCCCTTGAGAAGATTCCATGGCCCTTGCGCATGCCCGAGCCCTCGACGTGATCGACATCAACCCGATGGGCGACCAATTGCCCAGGGCCGTCATGACCAGCCTGATCAAGACGCCCGCCTTGCAGCTCATGCGCATGGTCTTGCGCGCTGGCGCGGACGTACCGCAGCACAGTGTGTCCGGCACGATCACCGTGCAGTGCCTGGAAGGCGAAGCGACAGTCAGGACGCCCTCGCGCGCTTGCCATCTCGCCGCCGGCCGCCTGGTGGTGCTCGAGGGAGGCGAACCGCACGCGGTGCACGCGTTGACGGACGCTTCGTTGCTGGTCACGATCCTCCTGCACACGGGGCAACCGGCCGTCCGGGGCCAGCGCCTCACCCATTTCCCGGACGCCGAAAGCCCGCCATGATTTCAAGCTTCGACGACCTGCTGCGTTTTGCGCGCGCACAGGCACAGCCGCAGCGTCTGCTGTTCGTCTTCGCAGCCGCAGGCCTGCCGGACGACGCGACGCCCGAGCAGCGCGAGCGTTTCCAGTCCGGTCAAGGCGGCACGCTGACGCCGCTGATGTGCGTGGACAAGACGCCCGATGAGCTGGGCACTTTCGAGGCGCTGCGCGAAGAGTCGCAGCAGTTCGGCCAGGCCTGGGACCTCGTGTTCGCCGCCGCGATGTCGGGCAGCGCGGGCCGCGGGCCGACCAGCGCCCAGGCCGAAGTGCCGCTGCAGCGCATGGTCGAGTCGATCAAGTCCGGCGGTATCGCCGGCTTCATCGCCTTTGACGGCGCAGGCCAGCCGGTGCAGCTCGAATGAGAGAGCGCTGTCGCTCCGCCCGCTCAGGACGCGTTGACGCCGAGCGAGGGCGCGGCCTCGTGCGGCGTCAACAGCCGAGCCAGCAGCTCGCGCACGCTGCGGATCTGGTCGCCGAACGGAAGCGCGCCCACGCCGCGGAAGAACAAGCCCTTCTTCACGTCGCCGCGCAGGGCGGCCGCCAACTGAGTGTCGATGCAGAACTGGCCCCAGCCGGCCAGCCCGTCGCGCAACCCGCATTGCGCCAGGCAGTCGAAGGCGAGCGTGCAGCGCGGCTTGACATGCGCCACGCTCTGCAGCTTCGCCTCGGCCTTCAGGTAGCCTTTCAGCCACCGGGTTGCCACGGCGCGCGCGGGCAGGCCGGCCACGCTCGTGAACTCGACCATGTCCTCCTCGCGCGCCTGCGCCAGCACGCGCTTGAATTCGGGGTGCGCGTCGCACTCCTGCGTGACGGCAAAGGGCGTGCCGAGCTGCACGGCGGCGGCGCCCAGCGCCTGCACGCGCGCGATATCTTCGAAGCGGCGGATGCCACCGGCCGCGATCAGCGGGATCTCCTTCTCGATTCCCGCCGCGCGCAGGAATGTGAGCGTTTGCGGGATGACGTTCTCGAAGTCGAAGCGCGGGTCGGCCAGATCGGCGATCTTCGCGGCGCCGAGGTGGCCGCCAGCGAGCCGCGGGTGTTCGATCACGATCGCGTCGGGCAGGCGCTTTCTGCGCTCCCACTTGCGAACCAGCAGCTGCACGCCGCGCGCATCCGACAGGATGGGCACGAGCAGCGCGCGGGGGTGGTCCTGCGCGAGCTCGGGCAGGTCGAGCGGCAAGCCGGCGCCGACCACCACCGCATCGATCCCGCATTCGAGCGCGCGCGTCACCGAGGGAGCGTACTCGCCCACCGCGCGCATCACGTTGATGGCGAGCAGGCCGCGCCCGCCCGAGCGCTCGCGCGCGGCACGGATCTCGCGCGCCAGCGCTTCGAGATTGGCTGCGTTGATGGCTTCCTTGGCATGGCGCGTGGCGGCCTCTCCCGGCTGCAGGTCGCGCGTGCGCTCCATCAGGTCCGGATGGTGGCGGCGCAGGTCGACGGACGAGATCGTGCCCATGGCGCCGAGCGCGGCGACGCTGCCGGCGAGGCGATGCGCCGACACGCCGACACCCATGCCGCCCTGGACGATTGGCAGAAGGGTTCGCTCACCCAGACGCAGCGGTCTCAGGCCGCATTCGCGCAGCAACGCCATCAGGTGATCGGCGGTGTCGGCGGTGTCGGCGGTATCAGGGATCGGCTCGAGGTGGGTGGCAGTGGTCATTGCGGCCGCGGCAAAGCGCGTGCGCGCCGCGTGTGTGTTGAAACCCCTGCACGGTAGTGCTTCGCTGCGAACGTGGTGTTGACGAAGGTCAACCTTGCGCCGCGCCGCGCCGCGCCGGCGCCAGTGCTTCGTCGATCTCGTTGAAGATGCTGGTGCCGCTGCCATCGTCGACCGGCGCGTGGTCGAACGGGCCGGTGCCGCTGTGGTCGGCGTCGGACGCCGGCACGAAGCTTCCGCTGCGCAGGTCGAAGACATGGACCTCACCCTCCTCGATCACATAGTGCCAGCCGTGCAGCGCGAGCCGGCCCGACTCGACGCGCTCGCGCACCATCGGGTAGCCCATCAGTCGTTCCAGCTGCAACACGACGCAGCGCTGCTCGGTGCGACGCAGCGCCTCGGGCGTCACCCGCACCGGCAGCACGGCCTCGCGCGCGAGGTCGAGCCAGGCCGCGAGGTTGATCGCCTGCGGCACGTTCTCCTCGTACAGCGCCCGGATGCCGCCGCAATGGCTATGGCCACAGACGACGATGCGCTCGACGCCCAGCCGGAGCACGGCGAACTCGATCGCGGCGGCCGTTCCGTGGTAGCCGGCGGAGCCATCGTGCGGCGGCACCAGCGCGCCGACGTTGCGGACGATGAACAGCTCGCCGGGCCCGGTGCCGGTCAGCAGGTAGGGCACGAGGCGCGAATCGGAACAGCCGATGAACAGGATGTTCGGATGCTGGCCGTCGCGCACCAGGCTTTGGAAGCGGTCCTGCACACCGGGAAAATAGTCGTCGTGGAAGCGCCGGAGTCGCTGCAGCAGGTCGTCGGGCATCGCGCACTGCCTGCGGCGACTACTGGACCAGCGGCGTCTCGGCCGCATCGAGGTCCACGCCCTCGACCGTGGCCTGGCCGGCCAGCAGCTGAAGGCACTGGCGCAGGGCCGTCACATAGGTCTGCTGGCGCAGCGCCATCGCGACCGCGCCGCGCACCGACTCGAAGGGCTGCGGCTCGCCGCCCTCGCGCTCCAGCACCTCCACCACGTGCAGGCCGAAGCGACTGTGCACCAGGCGCGGCAGAACGCCGACCTCGACATGACCGAAGATCTCCCGAGCGAACTCGGGGGCGCAGTCGGCCGGTGTCAGCCACCCCAGCTCACCCCCCTGCTCACCGCTCGGACAGTTGGACAGCTCGCGGGCGGCCCGCTCGAAGCCGGCGCTGGCGCCGCCATTCGCTTTGCCGTCGTGGCAGCGGACATCGAGCAGACAGGCCTCTGCGCGGTTGCGCAATGCCACCACGTCCATGCCCGGCGTCACTGCGAACAGGACATGCCGCATGCGCACGCGCTGTCCCGTCCGGTAGCGCGCCGGGTGCGCCGCATGGTGGCGCCGGCAGGCTTCCTCGGACGGCTCGGGCAACTGCAGTTCGCGTTCCAGCCAGGCGTCGATGGCCTGGGAGGCGGCCTCGCTGAGCACGCCGTCGCCGGGCGCCGCGTCCGTGGATGGCAGCAGTCCGCCCTGGATGGCTGCCTGACGCAGCAACTCGGAACACGCGCGCTGACGCAGGTCCTCGATCGACAGGGCTTCGGCCGCGCCGTGGAGGGCCACGCCATTGATGCGCGCCACCCGGGGCGCGATGGCGTGGGGCGCGGCGCCGGGATTGACAGTATCGACATTCATGAAGGTATTTCTCCTGGAGCTCATGCGCCGGCGCGGGGCTCACGCGGCTGGTTGTGGCCGGCCGGCACGTTCAGCCGGCGGCTGCGCACGACCTGGTGTGATCGGAACAGGAATCGGACCGTCCCGAAGCCACTCCACACATGCACCAGCCGGCTGAACGGGAACAGCAGGAAGATCGTCATGCCGAACACGATGTGGAACTGGTAGGGCCACGGCAGGGCGGCCAGCGCCGTGGCATCCACCGGCCGCAGTGTGACGATGCGCTGCGCCCAGTCCGCCAGGATCAGCATCACGCTGCCGTCGGCATGCTGCCAGGAGAACGGCAGTGTGATCAGCCCGACCACGAGCTGGACCCACAGCACCACCAGCACCGCGATGTCCGTGGGATGGCTGGTGAGGCGGATGCGCGGATCGAACACGCGCCGGTGCAGCAGCAGCGTCAGGCCGACGAAGCACAGCGCGCCCGCGATGCCGCCTGCCACGACGGCCAGCATCTGCTTGGTCGCCGCACTCATGAAGATGCCGTAGACGCTGTGCGGCGTGAACAGCCCGACCATGTGACCGAAGAACAGGAACAGGACGCCGAAGTGGAACAGGTTGCTGCCCCAGCGCAGGCTGCCGGCCCGCAGCATCTGGGAAGAGTCGCTCTTCCAGCTGTACTGGCTCTGGTCGAAGCGAATCAGGCTGCCTATCACGAACACCATGAAGCAGACATATGGATAGACCTGGAAGAGAAAACCATATACACCTGTCATGACGATGCTCCTTGTGTCACGTGGCTCTTACGCACGATGTGAATGGGTTGCGCCTGGCCAGGCTTGGCCTGGCCCTTCGACGAGCAGCCATCGAATACGACCGGTTCGGCCCAGCTCTCGTCGAGCGCCTCCTCGGCCGGCGGCTTGACCGGTTGCGCCTTCTCGCCGGCCAGTTCGAGCAGCGCGCCGAGCACGCTCGCGTAGGGACTGTTGCGGTGCTGCAGTGCGCCGAAGATGGCATTCAGGATGTGCGCCATCTCACCGAGGAAGGCCCGCGCCTCGCGCACCGGTTGCGTGGAGACAAACTCCAGCACCACCGGCAAGTAGTCGGGCAGCTCGCCCTCGGCCAGGATCAGGCCGGCCTTCTCGTAGGTCTGCCCGAGGTCGATCATTGCCGGGCCGCGCTCGCGCGAATCGCCGTGCACATGCTCGAACAGGTGCAAGGAGGTGCCACGACCCCGGTCGAACAGCTCGACATAGTCGGATTCAGCCTCCAGGGCGTCGGCACGCCACAGCATGTCCATCAGCGCATCGAGCTCGGCAAGGCGCGAAGGCGACAGCGCACGCTCGTCCTGCAGCAGCTCGCGCATCTCCGGCAGATCGCTGCGCAGCCGCCCATCGGGGTAGCCGAGCACCGCCGCGAGCACGCGCAGGCTCTTCGTCATCGGGCGCTGGGAGTTCAGTGCGAACATGGTCAAACCTCCGCCCGGATGGGAATCGTGCGCTTCTTCTCGCTGCCGAACAGGCTGACTTCGCTGGTGCCTTCCGAACATCCGTTGCCGAACGTGAAGCCACAACCGCCGCGCACATTGAAGGTGTTCTCCGCGTACTCGCGATGCGTCGTGGGGATCACAAAGCGGTCTTCGTAGTTGGCGATCGCCATCACCTGGTACATCTCCTCGACCTCCGCCTGGCTGAGGCCGACCTGCGCGAGTACCGCATGGTTGATGCGCCCGTCAACATGCTTCTCGCGCTGGTAGGCGCGCATGGCCAGCATGCGTTCGAGCGCCTTCACGACGGGCACGGTGTCGCCGGCGGTCAGCAGGTTGGCCAGGTACTTGACCGGAATGCGAAGCTGGTTGACGTCGGGGATCTCGCCGTTGCTGCCCACATGCCCCGCGTTGGCCGCGGCGCTGATCGGCGAAAGCGGCGGCACGTACCAGACCATCGGCAAAGTGCGGTATTCGGGATGCAGCGGCAATGCCACCTTCCATTCCACCGCCATCTTGTAGACCGGGCTATTGCGCGCGGCCTCCATCCACTTGTCGGGGATGCCGTCGAGGCGCGCCTGCGCGATCACCTTCGGGTCGTTCGGGTCGAGGAAGATGCCGAGCTGCGCCTGGTACAGGTCGCGGTCGTGCTCGACGCTGGCGGCCTCCTGGATCCGGTCCGCGTCATACAGCAGCACGCCCAGGTAGCGGATGCGCCCGACACAGGTCTCGCTGCACACGGTCGGCTGGCCGGCCTCGATGCGTGGGTAGCAGAAGATGCACTTCTCGGCCTTGCCGCTCTTCCAGTTGTAGTAGATCTTCTTGTACGGGCAGCCGCTCACGCACATGCGCCAGCCGCGGCACTTGTCCTGGTCGATCAGCACGATGCCGTCTTCCTCGCGCTTGTAGATCGAGCCCGACGGGCACGACGCGACGCACGCCGGGTTCAGGCAGTGCTCGCACAGCCGCGGCAGGTACATCATGAAGGTGTTCTCGAACTGGCCGAGCATGTCCTTCTGCATCTGCTCGAATCCATCCAGATTCTTGTCCTTGCTGCGCCCGGAAAACTCGCCACCGAGAATCTCCTCCCAGTTCGGACCCCACACGATCTTGTCCATCTGCTTGCCGGTGATCAGGCTGCGCGGACGGGCCGTGGGCGTCGCCTTCATCTCCGGCGCCGACTGCAGGTGGCCGTAGTCGAAGGTGAAGGGCTCGTAGTAGTCGTCGATCTCGGGCAGGTTCGGGTTGGCGAAGATGCGCATCAGCAGCTTCCACTTCGCCCCCTGCCGCGGCTCGATCGCGCCGTTGGCCTTGCGCACCCAGCCACCGTTCCACTTGTCCTGGTTCTCCCACTCCTTCGGGTAGCCGATCCCGGGCTTGGTCTCGACATTGTTGAACCAGGCGTACTCCATGCCGGGGCGGCTGGTCCAGACGTTCTTGCAGGTGACGGAACAGGTGTGGCAGCCGATGCACTTGTCCAGGTTGAGCACCATGCCGATCTGTGCGCGGATCTTCATGCGACTTCTCCTTGGGCCTGCACGGGGCGGATCAGTTCATCGGCGACCGGCGTATCCAGCCAGTCGATCCGGTTCATCTTGCGCACCACGACGAACTCGTCGCGGTTGGTGCCGATGGTTCCGTAGTAGTTGAAGCCGTAGCTGAACTGCGCGTAGCCGCCGATCATGTGGGTGGGCTTGAGCACGATCCGAGTCACCGAGTTGTGGATCCCGCCGCGCGCGCCGGTGATCTCGGAGCCCGGCGTGTTCACGATCTTTTCCTGTGCGTGGTACATCATCACCATGCCCGGCTTGACGCGCTGGCTCACCACCGCGCGCGCCGCAATGGCGCCGTTGAGGTTGAACAGCTCTATCCAGTCGTTGTCGACGATGCCGGCGCGCTTCGCGTCGTCCTCGCTGATCCAGACACAGGGCCCGCCACGGCTGAGGGTGAGCATCAGCAGGTTGTCGGTGTAGGTCGAGTGGATGCCCCACTTCTGGTGCGGCGTGATGAAGTTCAGCGCGATCTCGGGGTTGCCGTTCGGCTTGACGCCCTGGATCCCTGCGGTGGTCTTCAGGTCCACCGGCGGGCGGTAGCTGGCAAAGCCCTCGCCGAACGCGATCATCCACGGATGGTCCATGTAGAACTGCTGCCGTCCGGTCAGCGTGCGCCACGGAATCAGCTCGTGCACGTTGGTGTAGCCGGCGTTGTACGAGACGGTCTCGCTCTCGATGCCGCTCCAGGTCGGCGAACTGATGATCTTGCGCGGCTGCGCCTGGATGTCGCGAAAGCGGATCTTCTCGTCCTCCCGGTGGATCGCCAGGTGCGTGTGATCGCGCCCGGTCTGCTTGCCCAGCGCCTGCCAGGCCTTCACCGCCACGTGGCCGTTGGTCTCGGGCGCCAGCATCAGCACCACCTCTGCGGCGTCGATGTCGCTCTCGATCTTCGGCATCCCGCAGGTCACGCCGGGATCGGTGACGAAGCCGGCGAGTTCGCCGAGCTGCCGCACTTCGGTTTGCGTGTTCCAGCCGATGCCCTTGCCGCCGTTGCCGGCCTTTCCCATCAGCGGTCCCAGCGCCGTGAAGCGCTTGTAGACATTGGGGTAGTCGCGCTCGACCACCTGCAGGTTGGGCGCGGTCTTGCCCGGCACCAGCTCGCACTCCCCGCGCTTCCAGTCGCGCACCTCGAAGGGCTGGGCCAGCTCCGAGGGGCTGTCATGCATCAGGGGCGTCAGCACCAGCTCACGCTCGACCCCGAGATGGCCGACGCAGACCTCGCTGAACTTCCTGGCAAAGGCCTTGTAGATGTCCCAGTCGCTGCGCGACTGCCAGGCCGGGTCCACCGCCGTCGAGAGCGGATGGATGAAAGGGTGCATGTCGCTGGTGTTGAGGTCGTTCTTCTCGTACCAGGTGGCCGTCGGCAGCACGATGTCGCTGTAGAGGCAGGTGGTGCTCATGCGGAAGTCGAGCGTCACCAGCAGATCGAGCTTGCCTTCGGGCGCCTTGTCGTGCCACACGACTTCTTCGGGCTTCGCCTCCTCTGCGCCGAGGTCCTTGCCCTGCACGCCGTTGCTGGTGCCGAGCAGGTGCTTGAGGAAGTATTCATGGCCCTTGCCGCTGGAGCCCAGGATGTTGGAGCGCCACACGAACATGTTGCGCGGCCAGTTGTCCGGGTGGTCGGGGTCCGTGCAGCTCATCTTCAGCGAGCCATCCTTCAGCGCGCGGACCGCGTAGTCCTTCGGATCGATGCCGGCAGCCTGCGCCTCGCGCACCACCTGCAGCGGATTGGTCTGCAGCTGCGGCGCGCTGGGCAGCCAGCCCATGCGCTCGGCGCGCACGTTGTAGTCGATCATGCTGCCCGCGTACGCCTTCTTGTCGGCCAGAGGCGAGAGCACTTCTTCCATGCCCAGCTTCTCGTAGCGCCACTGGTCGGTGTGCGCGTAGAAGAAGCTGGTGCTGTTCATCTGGCGCGGCGGGCGGATCCAGTCGAGCGCGAAGGCCAGCGCGGTCCAGCCGGTCTGCGGGCGCAGCTTTTCCTGGCCCACGTAGTGCGACCAGCCACCACCGCTTTTCCCGATGCAGCCGCACATCATGAGCATGTTGATCACGCCGCGGTAGTTCATGTCGCTGTGATACCAGTGGTTCATCGCCGCGCCGATGATCACCATCGATTTGCCCTGCGTCCTGTGCGCGTTCTCGGCGAACTGGCGTGCCACCGTGATCAGCTGCGCGCGCGGGGTGCCGGTGATGCGCTCCTGCCAGGCCGGCGTGTAGGGGGTGTCGTCGTCGAAGCTGCTGGCCGCCAGCTCGCCGCTCAGCCCACGCGCCACGCCGTAGTTCGCCACCTGCAGGTCGAACACGGTCGCCACCAGCGCGTCTCGCTGCTCGCCTGCCTTGCCGAGCGCGATGCGCCTGACCGGCACGGTGCGCACCAGCACCTCGGTCTGCTCGTTGCCGGGGAAATGCTCGCTGACAATGCCGCCGAAATAGGGGAAGCCGACCCGGGCGGTCTCGGTGCTCGGCTGCTCGCCCTCCAGCACCGACAGCCGAAGCTTCACTTCGTTGCCGTGGCGCGCCTCCTTGGCCTCGAGGTTCCACTGCCCTTCGTCCGCGCGTCCGTCAGGCCCCCAGCGGAAGCCGATCGCGCCGTGCGGCAGCACCACCTTGCCCGTCTCGTCGAAGGCGACGGTCTTCCATTCCGGATTGTTGGCCTGGCCGAGCTTGCCGTTGAAGTCCGACGCGCGCACATAGCGGTCGGGCACCATGAGGACTTCGCCGCCTGGGAGCTGGTGTTCCTTGAGCATCACCAGCATCGGCATGTCGGTGTAGCGGCGCACGTAGTCGTCGAAGTAGGCGCTGCGCTCGCGCCCGCCATCGGGAAAGTAGAACTCCTTCAGGATCACATGGCCCATCGCCATCGCCACCGCCGCGTCGGTGCCCTGCTTCGGGTGCATCCAGATGTCCGCCAGCTTGGCGACCTCGGAATAGTCCGGCGTCACCGCCACCGTCTTCGCGCCCTTGTAGCGCACCTCGGTGAAGAAGTGCGCGTCCGGCGTGCGCGTCTGCGGCACGTTGGACCCCCAGGCGATGATGAAGCTGGAGTTGTACCAGTCGGCCGATTCGGGCACGTCGGTCTGCTCGCCCCAGACCTGCGGGCTTGCCGGCGGCAGGTCGCAGTACCAGTCGTAGAAGCTCATGCACACACCGCCGATCAGGCTGAGGTAGCGGCTGCCCGCGGCGTAGCTGATCATCGACATCGCCGGGATCGGCGAGAAGCCGATGATCCGGTCGGGGCCGTGCTTCTTGATCGTGTAGACGTTGGCCGCGGCGACGATCTCATTGACCTCGTCCCACGACGAGCGCACGAAGCCGCCGAGGCCTCGCACCTGCTGGTAGTCGCGCCGCTTGGCATCGTCCTCGACGATCGACGCCCATGCGGCAACCGGGTCGTGCGCAATGCGCGCTTCACGCCAGCTCTTCAGGAGCCTGCCGCGCACCATCGGGTACTTGACGCGGTTCGCGCTGTACAGGTACCAGCTGTAGCTCGCGCCACGCGCGCAGCCGCGCGGCTCGTGGTTGGGCATGTCCCAGCGCGTGCGCGGGTAGTCGGTCTGCTGGGTTTCCCAGGTGACGATGCCGCCCTTGACGTAGATCTTCCACGAGCACGAGCCGGTGCAGTTCACGCCGTGGGTCGAGCGCACGATCTTGTCGTGCGCCCAGCGATTGCGGTAGGCATCTTCCCACGTACGGTCTTCGCCGGTGGTGACGCCGTGGTCGCCGGAGAAGGACTCCCTGGGCTGGCTGAAATAGCTGAGGCGGTCTAGGAAATGGCTCATTGGAGGGTCTCCGGAAAATTCGTGGGCTCAGGGGTTTCTCACGTACGCGTTGGCGCGCAGGTAGAACCACCAGTTGAGAATGAGGCACAGGGCGTAGAACGCCGCGAAGCCGTACATGGCAAGCTCGGGCGTGGCGGCCTTGATCTGGGCGCCGATCACTACCGGTGCGATGAAGGCCCCGTAGGCCGCCACGGCCGAGGTCCAGCCGAGCACGGGACCGGCTTGCTGTCGGTCGAAGATCACACCGATGGTGCGGAAGGTCGAGCCGTTGCCGATGCCGCTGGCGGTGAACAGCACCACGAACAGCACCATGAAGATCAGGAAGTACTGCTCGGGCGCGGCCGAGCGGTAGGCCAGCAGCATCACGTAGCCCACCGCCGTCGAGGCGAGCACCATCAAAGCCGAGATGATCTGGGTGACGATCGAGCCGCCGATCTTGTCCGAGATCCAACCGCCCAGCGGCCGCATTGCCGCGCCGACGAAGGGCCCGATCCAGGCATAGGTGAGGGCCGAAGGCGCATTCGGGTTCTTCAGCACGTGCTGCATCACGCCGGCCGCATCGGGCACATGACTGACACCGAAGATCACCGTGATGGCCAGCGGCAGCGCCATCGAGAACCCGATGAACGAGCCGAAGGTCACGATGTACAGCAGCGTCAACGCCCAGGTGTGCCGGTTGCGGAAGATATCGAACTGCTTGGCAATGTTCTCCTTCATCGGGCCGAAGGCGGTGAGCTTGAGCACCAGCAGCGTGCTGACGATGATCAGCGGCATCGCGACCCACATGTTCAGCACCCCGAGGCCGGTGGGCGGAGGCAGGTACAGGTACAGGCCGAGGCCGGCCGGAACGAACGACAGCGTGTAGAGCCAGATGATCTTCAGGAAGGCGACGATCGCGCCGCCCGTGTTCGGCGAGACGGTCTTCAGGTTGTTCATGCCGAACCAGCACAAGGCCGCCAGCGGCACCAGCGACAGCAGCCAGGCGAAGCCCGCGTTCTGGATCCAGGTGGGTGTGCCGGCCGCGATCTTGCCGAAGATCCAGCCGCTGTCCTTGACGAGCGTCATCGGCTCGCCACCCAGCGCGCCGAACAGTCCGAGCGTCATGACCAGCGGAATGACGATCTGCATGCTCGTCACGCCGAAGTTGCCCAGGCCGGCGTTCAGCCCCAATGCCGTGCCCTGCAGCCGCTTGGGAAAGAAGGTGCTGATGTTGGACATCGAGCTCGCGAAGTTGCCGCCGCCCACGCCCGACCACAGCGCCATCAGCTGGAAGGCCCACAGAGGCCAGTCCTTGTGCTGCAGCACGATGCCGGTGCCGATGGCCGGCGCCAGCAGCATGGCGGTGGTCAGGAAGATGGTGTTGCGGCCACCCGCGAGGCGAATCAGGAACGAGGCCGGAATGCGCATCGTCGCGCCGGCCAGCCCCGAGATCGCGGTGAGCGAGAACAGCTCGGCCTGGCTGAACGGAAAGCCCAGGTTCAGCATCTGGACCGTGATGATTCCCCACATGCCCCAGATCGCGAAGCCGCACAACAGGCTGGGCACGGAGATCCACAGGTTGCGGTAGGCGATGCGCCGGCCGGTGGACGCCCAGAAGGCCTCGTCCTCGGGGCGCCAGTCGGCGATGTCGGCGCCGCTCGTGGGCCGCACCGGAGCCTTGGTGTCGATGGTGGTGTTCATGCGGGTTCCTGCAAGGAAGGGGAAGCGCTGCGGCCGTCGAGGCTGAAGGCGTGCGCGTGCCGGCCCATGACCTCGGTGCCGCGCACCTCGGTCCAGTACATCCAGATCAGCGACACCCAGACCACGCCGTACATCAGCATGAAGGCGCTGGAGCGGATGCCGGTGAAGTCCACCAGCGCGCCGAACATGATCGGCAGCACGAAGCCGCCCAGCCCGCCGGCCAGGCCGACGATGCCGCTGATGGTTCCGATGTTCTCGGGGTAGTCGTCGGCGATGTACTTGAACACCGAGGCCTTGCCGAAGGCGAAGGCGATGCCGAGCAGGAACATCAGGGCGGTGAAGGCGTAGACGTTCAGGCCCAGATGAAAGGTCTTCGGGCCGGTGATGGTGACGATGGTGAAGTCGGTCTGCGGGTAGCTCAGCAGGAACAGGCAGATCCAGCTGACCCACATGACCCACCAGGTGACCGAATGCGCGCCGTACTTGTCGCTCAGCCAGCCGCCCACCGCGCGCAGCACGCCGCCCGGCAGCGAGAAGCACGCGGCCAGCAGCGCCGCGGCGCGGATGTCGAGGCCGAACTCGCCAATGTAGTACTGCACCATCCACAGGCTCAGCGCCACGTAGCCGCCGAACACGATGCTGTAGTACTGGCAGTACTTGATGACCTTCGGGTCCTGCAGCGCGCGCAGCTGGTCCGAAAAGCGGGTGTGGCTCGGCACGCGGTGCGCCGGGTCGCTCGCGCTGAAGATCCAGAACAGCAGCAAGGTACCGAGCATGACCGCGGCATAGACCTGCGGCACCATGGCCCAGCCGAAGGCGACGACCAGCGCCGGCGCGATGAACTTGTTGACCGCCGCGCCCGAGTTGCCGGCGCCGTAGACGCCCATCGCGAAGCCCTGGCGGTTGTTCGGGAACCAACGCGCCACATACGGCGTGCCCACCGAGAACGAGCCGCCGGCCAGGCCGACGAACAGGCCGATGACCAGGAAGTGCCAGTACGCCGTGGCGTAGCTCATCAGCCAGATGGCGGGCACGGTGAGCGCCATCAGCAGCGCCATCACGATGCGCCCGCCGTACTTGTCGGTCCAGATGCCCAGGGGCACGCGGATCAGGGAACCGGTGAGCACCGGCGTGGCGGTCAGCAGGCCGAACTCGGTGGCGTTGAGACCCAGCGTCTTCTTGATCGGGATGCCGATCACGCCGAACATCATCCACACCATGAAGCACACCGTGAATGCCAGCGTGCTGACCATCAGCACCGCCAGTGCCTGGCTCTTCTTGCTCATGACGAAGTCCGCTCGTTGCTCATGAACCGACTTTAGGAAATGCGGGCAGCTTGCGGCATCCTTCGGTGGGAGGGCCGCGGGGCGGCACAAGAACGATGCGGCCGCTCGCCGGCATCCTCATGAAGAACTAGCGCTGTGGGAAAACGGCGCGCGCTTGCGCTGGATCAAGCCAGGCCGTGCTCGACTGCGATAACGGCAGCCTGCACGCGCGAGCTCACGTCGAGCTTGCGCAGGATGTGCTGCACATGGATCTTCACCGTGGTTTCGGCGATGCCCAGCGAGCGCGCGATCTCCTTGTTGCCCTGGCCGTTCGCGATACCGCGCAGGATGTCCTGCTCGCGCGGCGACAGCGCGTGCAGCGGCGACGCCGGCGCCGCGGGCTCCACAACCTGGGCAGGCTGCGGCGCGGCGGCATCACAGTAGGCCGCCACCAGCTTGCCGGTCATCTCCTCGGCCACGATGCTCTCGCCGCGCATCGCGCGACGGATCGCCGCGGCCAGCGCATCGCCCTCGATGGTCTTGAGCAGGTAGCCGCTCGCGCCGGCACGCAGCGCGCCCGCGAGGTCGCGTTCGTCTTCGCTCACCGTCAGCATCAGCACCCGTGCTGCGGGCACGGCCTCGCGCAGTGCCGGCAGGGCATCGACGCCCGTGACGCCCGGCAGGTGGTTGTCCAGCAGGATCACGTCGGGCTTCAACTCCTGGGCGCGGCGCTGCGCCTCGCCCGCATCGCCGGCGTCGCCGACGACCTCGAACTGCGGATCGCGATGCAGCAGTGCCGTCAGGCCACGCCGGAACAAGGTATGGTCGTCGACAACCAGGATGCGGATCTTCGGGGGCAGCTCGGTCATGGGGATTCAGGCGACTTGGCGTTGCAGTGGCGCCGCCGCGCCGCCGGTGCGGGACATCATTGGCAGGGTCAGGACGACCGAGGTGCCGCGGCCGGGCGAGGACATCACGTCGAGCTGCGCACCCAGGCGTTCGGCGCGCTCCGCCATGATGCGCAGGCCCACGTGGGTCTCGTCAGGCGCGCCGTGGCCGTCGGGAAACCCGAGGCCATCGTCGCGCACCTCGAGCCGCCACTGCGGCGCCTGCTGCACGTCCAGCCACACCTGGCTGGCACGGGCGTGCTTGCGAACATTCGACAGCGCCTCCTGCACGATATGCAGCACCTGGATCTGAGTGTCCGGGAGCAAGGGCATGCCCTGGCCGAGCATCTGCAGGCTTGCCTTCAGGCCGCTCTGGTGCTCGAACTTTCGCAGCGTCGTGAGAAGTGCGGGTTCGATGTCTTCGCTGTTGGCCCGGGTGCGGAAGTGCATCAGCAGCTCCCGCACGTCGCCGTAGCTCTCACGCACGCCGACGTCGATCTCGCCCAATACGTGTTGGACCTTCAGGGGATCGCCGGCGGCGATCGCGTCGCGCATGAGCTGGACCTGGATCTTCAGGAACGCGAGCGACTGGGCAATCGAGTCGTGCAGCTCGCGCGCGAGGAAGCCGCGCTCCTGCGAGATGGCGGCCTCCAGCCCGAGCGAGTTGAGGCGCAGGTTTTCCATCGCGCCCGCGAGGTGGACCGTGAGCGATTCGAGCAGGGAGCGCTCGGCTTCGGAGATCGTGATCTGGGCGTGGAAGAAGAGGTCCACCTCACCCATCAGCCGCTCATGCAGCCGGATCGGTATGGACACCACGGTCTCGAAGCCGGCCTGGGCGCAATGTCGCATCCGGAGGGGCTGCATGGTACGAATCGGAATGACACGCGCGCCCGGCGATGCCAGCGGCGAGCCGCAATGGCAATCGCCAGCCGCCAGGCAGTGCTCGGCATCGGTCATCGCCTGCGGCAAGCCCTGCGAGGCGAGCATCAGGTACCGACGGTTCGCCTCGTCCGACCAGCGCAAGGCGACGCCGTCGGCATGTGCGATCTGCGCGATGCTCTGCGTGAACCCCTGCGCCAGTTTGTCGAGTGTCGAGGCCTTGGCGACCAGCGTCGTCACCTCATAGAGGCATTCCAGCCGGCCGCGCTCTTTCTCCAACTGCGCCGTCTTCTCCTGGACCCGGCCTTCCAGATTCCGGTACATGGCCTGCAGCTGCTCGGCCATGTTGTTGAATCCCTCCGCCAGGGTGCCGAACTCGTCCGTGCTGGTGCGCTCGACGCGGGCGCCGAGTTCGCCATCCTGGAGGCGGTGAATCGCTCGCTTGAGCAATCCCAGCGGCTCCAGGACGAAGCGGTAACCGGTATGGACCAGCACCGCCGCGCCGATGAGCGCCACGCCCATCATCGCGACCTGCAGCAAATGCATCAGCGCAGTCCATCGCGACAAATGGGCCTCGATGCCGGCGACGAATGCATCGATGCTCGACGTGAACGCAACGGCGTCGTCGCCGAGGCGGGTCGCGACGCCCGGCGCCATCGAATCGTTCAGGCGCCGGCGAAAGGCGGCCCAGTCGCGTTCGACCACAGCGAAGCGTTGGCGCACGGTGTCGTCCCAGGGTACGAACAACGGCCGTTCGGTGTCGCCGCGGCGCAGTCCCTGGAGGCTGCGCTCGAACTCTGCCACCTGCTGTGACAGCGCCCGCACATCGCCCGCGCCAGCCGACAGCACCATCCGATAGGTTTGCATGCGCATGCGCCCAGCTTCGTTGACCGCAGCGGCACCCCCCTCGATCTGCCATGACATGTAGACCAAGGTCGCGATGGCGCCAAGGGCTGCCAACAGGAACGGCATGGCGACCAGCGCCAGCTTGGCGCCCAGCGTCCATTGCCGAGATCTGTTCATCGAGCGCATGTCAGCGTTGCGGCAGCGGCCGCACAAGTGGAGCGCGTTCGATGCAGCAGATCCGGCCGGCCGACGAGTCGACGCGCGTAGGCGTTTGAGACAGCAAGGCCCAAGTGGGACATGCTGCACATCGCATGCGCCCCACTGCTGACGCACCGATCCCGGCCTTGTTGCTGGGATCCATAGGCCCAGGCAGGCTCACGAGTTCGGTCAGTCATCGGGATCGGCTCCTCGTTCGGATACAGCTGCATTCCTATGTTGCGCGCGCGCTCGACGCGCGCTCACCATTCCTCTCAGTCGTCGCCTTCTCTGGTGCGTCGGCAGGTCCATGTGCTCGTTCGCTTGCCGCATTCTGCGTTTGAAACCGGGTGCATGCTTGATCTGGATCAAGCTCCAAAGCCCCCGCGGGGCTACGCTGCAGAAACTCAACCTCCGAGGAGACAGTTCATGTTCAAGCGCATTCTTGTTGCCACTGACGGCTCCGTGCTGGCGGAAAAGGCCGTCTCGAAAGCCATCGACCTGGCTGCGGAGCACAAGGCCGAGCTCAGGGCCGTGACCGTGGTACGACGGCAAGCCAAGAGCTACATGGACGGCACCATCGAATTCGAAGCCGAGGAGATCGACCGCATCGGGTGCCGGCGCGCTCAGCAGGCCAAGACCATGCTCGAGGCGCTCGAGAAGCGCGCCGAGGCATGCGGCGTACGGGTCAGTACGGCGTCTGTCAAATCGAATCGAGTGGCCGATTCAATCATTGGTGCCGCCAGCAAGCACGGCAGCGATCTCATCGTGATGGCCTCGCACGGACGAAAAGGGCTGGCACGCGCTTTCCTGGGCAGCGAAACCGCGCATGTGCTTGCGAACTCCGACGTGCCCGTGCTGGTGCTGCGCTGACCTTGGCCCGCGCGCTTTCCTGATAAGCGCAAAGGCGCGCTGCGCGCTGATTCATTTGCTGCCGGGCCCGGCTCGAACCCCATGTGGATGCCCTTGCGAACGAGCGCTGAAGCTGAGGTCTCCGGGGCCGTATTGATCTGGACCACCTGCTGCTCGTAGGCAGCACGCAGCGCGGGCGCTTCAGCGTGCAAGCTCCGCGCACAACGCAACGTCGCCCCTGACGGTCGCAGCAGTCATGGCCTCGACGGCGCATCCGACCGCTCTCCTGCCAGCGTCTGGCCGCGGACCGAGTCGCTCGGCGTCATCGTCGTCATCGGCGCTCGTCCAGATCGTTGTTCAGATGCCTCCTGCCGAGCGGTCCGGCTGTTTATGTTGACAAGCATCAACCAACGACCGGCGCGACGAAGGCACAGTGAAGACCTGCCTTTCCTTGGTTGAACGCAATGATGTCCACTGTCCTGGCTCCGCCCCACGAAACCTCACCGTCTTCGGTCTCGGCCGACGTGCTGGCCCGCTTCGATGTGGCCGGGCCTCGCTACACGTCCTATCCGACGGCGGACCGCTTTGTCGAGGCCTTCGGCCCTGACGACTACGGTGCCGCGGCGCGGCAGCGAAGGCTGGGCATCAGCGCAGTCATGACCCCCATTTCCCTCTACGTCCACATTCCGTTCTGTGCATCGCTGTGCTACTACTGCGCGTGCAACAAGATCATCACGCGGCATGCCTCCCGTGCGCGTGAGTACCTGGGATACCTGGAGAAGGAGATCGCCCTGCACGCGGCGCAATTGGGCGCACGGACGCCGGTGAGCCAGCTTCACCTTGGCGGCGGGACGCCGACCTTCCTGAGCGATGACGGGCTGAGCGACCTGATGCGGATGCTGCGCGACGCTTTTTCATTCGCGCCGGGCGCCGAATGTTCCATCGAGATCGATCCACGCACGGTCGACGCCGACCGTCTTGCCCACCTGGCCCGGCTGGGCTTCAATCGGCTGAGCTTCGGCGTCCAGGACTTCGACCCCGACGTCCAGCAAGCGGTACATCGCATCCAGCCGGCACAACAAGTATTCGATCTGGTCGCCTCGGCGCGCGAGCTGAAATTCCAGTCCATCAACGTCGACTTGATCTATGGACTGCCGCGTCAAAGCGCCGCCTCGTTCGACCGCACGTTGGCGCAGATCTGCGAGCTGCGTCCGGACCGTATCGCCCTCTATGCCTACGCGCACTTGCCCGAGAGGTTCAAGCCGCAGCGCCGGATCGCCGCCGACGAATTGCCCTACGCGGCCACGAAGATCGAGATGCTGTCGCGCTCCATCGCCGCCCTCACCGCCGCTGGCTATGTCTACATCGGCATGGACCACTTCGCGCTGCCGGACGACAGCCTGGCTGTCGCCAAACGCCAAGGTCGGCTGCACCGCAATTTCCAGGGCTACAGCACGCAGCCGGACTGCGACCTTGTCGCGCTTGGCGTATCGGCGATCGGAAGGGTTGGCGGCACCTACAGCCAGAACGCAAAGACCCTGGAGGACTACTACGACCATCTCAACCAGGGACGGCTGCCGGTGGTGCGCGGGCTCGCGCTGTCGCGCGACGACGTGCTGCGTCGCGCGGTGATCATGGCCATCATGTGCCAGGGCCATGTCGACTTCGAGTCGATCGACATCGCCCACCTGATCACCTTTCGTGACTACTTCGCGTCCGAACTGGCCGCTCTCGGCCAGCTGGAGGCGGACGGCCTCGTTTGCCTCACGGACCGCGATCTCACGGTCACCGACAAGGGCTGGTTCTTCGTACGGGCCGTGGCGATGGTCTTTGACCGCTATCTGCAAACGGATCGCAAGCGCGCTCGCTTCTCCCGAATCATCTAGCCACTGCGTCGCACCCCGCCCTGCCAAATGCACCTCGCCTGCAGCTCGCCGATCGTCGACGGCCCACCGGCTCTTGCCGGACGTGGGTTACGGGCGGCTCGAGCGTCTGATCGCCGAGCTCAAGCACCCTTCAGGAGACCCATCGTGCACCAGCACACAGTCATATCCAGCCCAACCCGTTCGCAGCGGCCCGGCGCGCGCGGCGATGCCCGCTCAAGCGCTCGCGAAGAGCACCGCTTGTTCGACCCGGGCGCCGGCTCGTGCCGTTCGGGCGCCGCGACCAAGAAGACCGTCGTATGAAGCGCGACGACCTTGGTTTGGGCTCGTTGCTGCCGGTGCAGCCCATCAGCCGCGACGTGCTGCTGGAAAAGTACCTCAAGCCCGGCGAGCAGGAGGCCGAGGACCTGTTTGCGCGCGTCGCGCGCGCGCTGGCGTCGGTGGAGGCCGAAGGGGAACGCGCCCAGTGGCAGGCGCGCTTCCTCGCCAACCTTCGCGCAGGGGCCATCGGGGCCGGGCGCATCATGAGTGCCGCCGGCACCGAACTCGATGCCACGCTGATCAATTGTTTCGTGCAACCGGTAGGTGACTGCATTCAAGGCCAGGATGAAGCCGGCTACGCCGGCATCTACGAGGCATTGCGCGAGGCCGCTGAGACCATGCGCCGTGGCGGCGGCGTCGGCTATGACTTTTCCCGTATCCGACCGCGCGGCGCCCAGGTGCGCGCCACCGCTTCGCTGGCCTCGGGCCCGTGCAGCTACATCGACGTGTTCGACCGGTCCTGCGCGACCGTCGAGAGCGCAGGGGCGCGCCGCGGCGCGCAGATGGGCGTGCTGCGCATCGACCACCCCGACGTGCAGGAGTTCATCACCGCCAAGCGGACGCCGGGGCGCTGGAACAACTTCAACGTGTCCGTCGCGGTCAGCGACCAGTTCATGCGCGCGCTGGCGGCCGACGAGGAATGGGCGCTCGTGCACAGCGCCAAGCCGGGGTCGGAACTGATCGCGCGAGGCGCCACGCAGGCCCTGGACGGCCACTGGATCTACCGGCGCCTGCCGGCGCGAGACCTCTGGGACACGATCATGCGTTCGGCCTACGACTTCGCCGAGCCGGGGATCCTGTTCACGGACGCCATCAACAACGACAACAACCTGCGCTACTGCGAGCACATCGAGGCGACCAATCCCTGCGGCGAGCAGCCGTTGCCGCCTTACGGCTGCTGCGACCTCGGGCCGATCATCCTGCCGCGCTTCGTCGACCACCCGTTCGGGATCGGCGGGGCGGCGCAGTTCGATTTCCAGCGCTTCAACGAAGCCGTCGCACTGCAGGTTCGGGCGCTCGACAACGTGCTGGACCTCACTTTCTGGCCGCTGCCGCAGCAGCGCGCCGAAGCCATGGCCAAGCGCCGCATCGGCGTGGGCTTCACGGGGCTGGGCGACACGTTGGCCATGCTGTGCCAGCGCTATGACCAGCCCGAGGGCCGGGCCATGGCCATGCGCATTGCACGCAGCCTGCGCGACGCCGCCTACGCCGCGTCGGTGGCGCTGGCGCGCGAGAAGGGTCCGTTCCCACGCTTCGATGCGCAGCGCTACCTCGCGCGCGGCACCTTCGCCAGCCGCCTGGACCAGGCATTGCAGGAGCAGATCCGCATGCATGGCATCCGCAACAGCCATCTGGTGTCGATCGCACCCACCGGCACCGTGAGCCTGGCGTTCGCCGACAACGCCTCGAACGGCATCGAGCCGGCGTTCTCCTGGACCTATCGGCGCAAGAAGCGCGAAGCCGACGGCAGCATCTCCGAGTACGAGGTTGAAGATCACGCCTGGCGCCTGTACCGTTCCCTGGGTGGGGACACCGACGCGCTACCCACCTACTTCGTCTCGGCACTGTCGATGCCCGCGGCCGGCCACCTGGCGATGATGGAGGCGGTGCAGCCCTTCGTCGACACTGCCATCTCGAAGACGGTCAACGTGGCCGCCGACTACCCCTATGAGGACTTCAAGGGACTCTACCTGCACGCCTGGACCGCCAACCTGAAGGGACTGGCCACCTACCGGCCCAACAGCATCCTGGGGTCGGTGCTGGAGGTCGCGCCGACGGCGCAAGAGGGCGCGCCCTCGCGCGCTGACAACGCCGCGGCCGACCCGATGCGCGCGATGATCGAGAGCCGTCCGACGGGTGCCTTGAATGCCAGCGCCGAGAAGATCGATTACTGGACGCAGCAGGGCCGGCAGACGCTCTATCTGGTGGTGTCCTTCCTGCCCCTGGCCGACGGGCGGGAACGGGCCATCGAGTTCTTCATGCCCGTGGGCCAGAGCGGCGAATCGCAGCAGTGGATCACCGCGAGCATGCGGCTGCTGTCGCTGGCCGCACGCGGGGGCTTCCTCGAACGCGCGCTCGCCGACATGCGCAAGGTGGCATGGGACCGCGGTCCCGTGCGTCTGGGCCATCATGTGAAGGCCGATGGCAGCCAGGTGCCCATGTGGCACGACTCCGAAGTCGGCGCCATTGCGTACGCGATTCAGCAACTGATCGGGAAGCGAAGCGGCTCGGCGCCAACGGCGCCGGACGTTTCGACGCCGACGGCTGCTGCACCCTCCCCCTTGATAGGCGCCAAGTGCCCGGAATGCGGCGCCCACGCCATGATCCGAAAGGACGGCTGCGACTACTGCACGCAGTGCGGGCACCTCGGAAGTTGCGGATGAACGCGGCCCGGGCGGCCGCGACGCTGCTGCGTGTTTCCGCCACCTTGACCTTCCGGCTCGGCCGGACCATGCTGACGCTCGTTGCCCTCTTGCGAGCCGCTCTCATGCTCATCCGGGGAATTCGACATGCCTCCTGATACGGACGCCCGCGCTGCGACGGCCGTCCTGGCTGATCCGCCTGTCACTGAACGGCAACTGGCAGCACTCCTGCACACGCGCCGCACGGTACTGCCCAAGCGGCTCGGCACGCCCGGACCTGAGCGGTCCGAACTCGAGCAGATCCTCGGCGCCGCGGCCGCGGCGCCGGATCACGGCGGCCTGGTCCCGTGGCGCTTTGTCATCGTGCCGCCGCCGCAACGCGGGCGCCTCGCTGATGTATTCGCGCAGGCCCTGCAGCAAGCCACGCCTGACGAACGGGGCAAGGCGCGCGAGAAGGCCTTTCGCGCTCCGGTCCTGATGCTGGCGATCGTGCGGCTGGGCCCCGACAACGAGGAGATTCCGGCCGCCGAGAGGATCGTGTCGGCCGGATGCGCCATCCAGAACATGCTTCTGACCGCGACAGTCCTGGGCTACGGTTCGGCACTGACCTCCGGCAAGGCGCTGCAATCCACCGGACTGCGCGCGCTGTTCGCTCTGGACCCACAAGAGGAACCGCTCTGCTTCATCAGCGTGGGCACCGTGCTGGCCCACGCGGCCGGTCCGGCGCGGCCGGACCTCGGGCGCTATGTCTCCGAACTGGTCCCCACGCCATGAACCGCTCTTCGCGCCTGGCCTCTCTCATCGCATCGCCAGCGGCCGGATTCGAACAACCCTTCGAGATGATGGAAGCCTGCCATGAGCGCCTGCAGCGCACCCTCGGCCTGCTCGAGCGGCTGCGCGCCCATGTCGCGCGTCACGGCGCCGATCAACAGGCGCGGCAGGCCGCCCGCGACGTCATGCGCTACTTCGATATGGCCGCGCCGCAGCACCATCTCGACGAGGAGATGCATGTGTTCCCGACCCTGGTCGTGCGCGGCGATCCTTCCATGCTCGCGCTGGTCGCTCGCCTGCAGCAGGACCATCTTCAGATGGAGGCGCGCTGGCGCACGGTGCGCGCGATCCTCGAACGGCTCGAGCGCGCAGAGATCCAAGCAATCTCGGCGGCCAGTGCAGCGGAGATCGATGCATTCACGCGCCTGTATGGAGCTCACATCGAAGCCGAAGAGCAGCTCGCCTATCCGGCTGCGGCCGCGCTGCTCGACGATGGCGCGCGCGACGCGATGGGCGCGGAGATGCGGCGTCGCCGCGGTGCGGCCTCCTAACGGCACCGACCGTGGGCTCGATCGCCCTGCTGCGCGAGGCGCCCAATCGATGACCGGCAAGCCATCGAAGGTTGAGCGGGATCAACAAGTCAAAGGTGCAGCCCACGCAGAATGACTCAAGGTCTGCGCAAACGCAGGCGCCGCCCTGCTCCTCCTTCTGCACGCCATTCCTTGTCTGCCCTCCAACTGATGCTCGCCCTGCTGCGCGGTGCCCTCAGCGCTGCACTGCTCGGCTTGAACACGCTGGTCGCTTTCACTCTGATGATGCCACCGGCGCTGGTCAAATTTCTCGTGCCCGCCGACAGCGTGCGCACCGGCTGTGACCGGATCCTGAACACCCTGGCCGCCGGATGGGTGGCCGTCAACAACGCATGGATCGCGCCCGCGTGCCCGGCGCCATGGCAGATCCGCGGCGTCGAGGGTCTGAGTCGCCGCGGCTGGTATCTGGTGTCGAGCAATCACCAGAGCTGGGTCGACATCCTGGTGCTGCAGCGTGCCTTCCATGGACGCATCCCGTTTCTCAAATTCTTTCTGAAGCGCGAGCTCATCTGGGTGCCGGTGATCGGGCTGGCCTGGTGGGCGCTCGACTTTCCGTTCATGAAACGCGGCCGAGGCCGGAATGCGCATCGAGGGGATCTGGCAGCGACCCGACGATCCTGCGAGAAGTTCAAGCGCGTTCCGACGGCAGTCATCAATTTCGCCGAGGGCACCCGCTTCACGGCGGCCAAGCATGCCGCGCAGAACAGCAGCTACCGCCATCTGCTCGAACCCAGGACGGGTGGCCTCGGCGTGGCGCTGGCCACGATGGGCGAGCGCTTCGAGGCCATGCTCGACGTGACCATCGTCTACCCCGAGAGGACGCCGAGCTTCTGGGCGCTGCTGTGCGGCAAGGTGAAGGCCGTCACCGTCGACGTCCGTCAATGTGCCATTCCGCCCAGACTGTTGGGCGGGGATTCATCGGGCGACCGGGCGCACCGCCAGCGGATTCGCGAATGGGTCGAGGCCCAATGGGCAGAGAAGGACCGCCTGATCCAGCGCTTGCTGGGCGAGCGCCGCAGCGCTCGCGAATAAGCATTGCAAGGCATGTACCGCGGCGAACGTTTCAACAGCATCAGCCATCTCGCCGGCGCCGGGTTCGCATCGGCGGGCACGGCCTGGTTGATCACGCAGGCCAGTCGCGCGGGCGACCCTTGGAAGATCACCGGCTTCAGCATCTACGGCGCGATGCTGGTCGCGCTCTACCTGTTCTCGACGCTGTACCACAGCTTCAAGGGACGCGCGAAAGATGTCCTGCGCAAATTCGATCACTGCACCATCTACCTGCTGATCGCCGGCAGCTACTCGCCGTTCGCGCTGGTGTCGCTGCGTGGCGCATGGGGCTGGTCGCTGCTGGGTGTCGTGTGGGGGCTGGCGCTGGCCGGCATCGTCCAGGAAATCTGGCTCGTCCGAGGCGCGCGCGCCGTGTCGCTGGCAATCTACATGCTCATGGGGTGGCTCGCGTTGGTAGCGGCGTGGCCACTCTGGCGGGCGCTCACGCCGGCGGGCTTCGGCTGGCTGCTGGCCGGCGGCGCCTGCTACACGGTCGGCCTGCTTTTCTACGCCACCGACCATAAGGTCCGTCACGGCCACGGGCTGTGGCATCTGTTCGTGCTGGCCGGAAGCGGCTGTCACTTCTACACGGTGTTGCGTTACGTGGCCTGACCATGATGGATAGGTCGCTTGAACGATCCCGCCGCAAGCCCCTTGGTCTGGTCGTGCTCCGGCTGCTCCAGCGCCGCGCAGCTGGCGAGCCACGCCGCACTGCAACTGGACCGTCGAGACATCGGCGAGATGTCCTGCATCTGCGCTCAAGCCGGTGACGCAGCGCAGCGCTCCGATGGCGCTCGCAGGTGACCTCGATTTCGATGCGGACCTTGATGCAGATCAACATCTCACGGCAGGCTCTTTCCTAGCATAGATGCATCTTGAATACACCTTCTAGCCCCTTCGCTATCCACAAGGAATCCCCGTGAAATCTGCAGCCTTCTCCTCCACCGTCGATGTCCGAGTTCTGGAACCACGCTTTCGTCATTCGCACATCTTTTCGACCTTCGCCGCCCTCGACGACGGCCACGCCATCGAACTCGTGAACGACCACGATCCCAGGCCGCTTTGCGCGCAGTTGCAGGCGCAGTGGCCCAACCGCTTCGCATGGAACTACCTCGAGGAAGGTCCCTCGGTGTGGCGCGTTGCCATCACCAAGATCCCGGCCTTCACCGCCAATGCGAGCGGGGGCTGCTGCGGTGGATGCGGCGGCGCCTGAACGCCGGGCCCCTCTTCGATGACCCAAGGAAATGTCATGAGAAACAACAACAGGCTGTGGCGCTGGCTCGCGTTCATCTTCGTACTTTCGTTCGGTGCACTCGGCTACCTGGGCGTGCAGATCTACCTGACGGCCCCACCGATTCCCGCATCCGTCACCGCCTCCAACGGCGAGGTGATCTTCACCGGCGAGCAGGTCCAGCGGGGCCAACAGGTCTGGCTGTCGGCCGGCGGACAGCAGCTGGGCTCCGTGTGGGGCCATGGCGGCTACGTCGCACCCGACTGGTCCGCGGACTGGCTGCACCGTGAGGCCGTTGCGCTCAAGAATCGCCACGCACAGGCCTACCGCAAGGAGCCCTCCGCGCTGAGCGCATCGGAACGCGGTGCGCTCGACGCCACGGTGATCGACGAGATGCGGCGCAACACCTACGACAGCACGAGTGGTGTGGTCAGTGTTTCGTTGGAACGCGCGCAGGCGATCCGAGAAACGGCCGCGCACTATGAGGCCCTGTTTGGCCACGACGGCTCGGTCGCCACGCTGCGCGAGCAATATGCCATGACGCTGGACACGCTGCCCGATCGCGCCGACCGCCAGGCACTGACCGCCTTCTTCTTCTGGACAGCGTGGGCTGCGGCCACCGACCGACCCGGTGAGACGGGACTGAGCTACACCAGCAACTGGCCGCACGAGCCGCTGGTCGGTAACACCATGACCAGTTCCGCGGCCGTCTGGTCGATGGTCAGCATCGTCCTGCTGCTGGCAGCCATCGCCGCCATGCTGTGGCTGCACGGCAGCCAGAGGCACGAAGCCGAGGCGCAGCCGCCCAAGGCGGACCCGCTGCTCGGTGCCACCGCGACGCCCTCCATGAAGGCCACGCGCAAGTACTTCTTCGCGGTGATCGGGCTGATGCTGCTGCAGATCGCGATGGGGGTCATCACGGCCCACTATGCGGTCGAAGGGCAGTCGTTCTTCGGGCTTCCGCTGGCCGAGCTGCTTCCCTACGTGGTCAGCCGTACGGTGCACACGCAGATCGGCATCTTCTGGATCGCGACCGCGTGGCTGGCCACCGGCCTGTACATCGCCCCGCTGCTGTCCGGCCGCGAGCCCAAGCTGCAGAAGCTCGGCGTGGATGTGCTCTTCTGGGCCCTGATCGCCATCGTCGTCGGCTCCACGCTGACCGGCTGGCTCGGCACCTTGCAGCACCGTGGCGTTGACTTCAGCTTCTGGCTGGGCAACCAGGGCCTGGAATACACGAGCATGGGCCGCGTCTGGCAAGTGCTGCTGTTCGTCGGCCTGCTCTTCTGGGTCTTCCTGCTGGGTCGCGCGCTGTGGCCGGCATTGACCAAGCCCTCGGCATCGCGAGGCCTCATCGCGATGGTGTTCCTGTCGGCGACCTGCATCGGCGGCTTCTATTCCACCTCGCTGGTTTGGGGACAGCACACCCACTACTCGATGATCGAGTACTGGCGCTGGTGGCTGGTGCACCTGTGGGTGGAAGGCTTCTTCGAGGTGTTCGCCACCGCCGTCGTCGCGCTCATCTTCACGCGTCTGGGCCTGGTGCGCACCGAAAGCGCCAACCGAGCGATCATCGCCGAAACCATCGTGTTCCTGTTCGGCGGCATCCTCGGAACGCTACACCACCTCTACTTCACCGGCACGCCGACGTCGGTGATCGCCGTGGGCGCCGTGTTCTCCGCGCTCGAGGTCGTGCCGCTGACCCTGATCGGCCTCGAGGCACTGCAGACCTACCGGCGGTCGCAGGCCATGCCCTGGCTCGCCGCCTACAAGTGGACCATCATGTGCTTCGTGGCCGTCGGCTTCTGGAACACCATCGGTGCCGGCGTGCTCGGCTTCGCGATCAACCCGCCCGCCTCGCTCTACTACGTGCAGGGGCTCAACATGACCGCCGCCCACGGCCACGCCGCGCTCTTCGGCGTCTACGGGATGCTGGGCATCGGGCTGATGCTGTTCTGCCTGCGCGGTCTGTACGAGCGCGAGCTGCACGCCGACGGCTTGCTCAAGCCCGCGTTCTGGGGGCTCAACATCGGTCTTGCCATGATGGTGTTCCTGTCGCTGCTGCCCGCCGGCATCTACCAGGCCTGGGCCAGCGTCACGCAAGGCTTGTGGTACGCCCGCTCTGCCGAGATCGTGCATTCCCGCGTGATGGAGATCCTGGTCTGGATGCGTGTTCCGGGCGACATCGTCTTCGCCCTGGGCGCGGTGCTGCTCGCCGGGTACGCGCTGCGGCTGCTGCGCCGCCCAGCGTCGCAATCTGCGCCGCAAACATCGCTGCGCTTGAAGGGCCGCAAAGGTCTGGCCGTCCAGGCGGGCCACGTGGCCGAACGGTGAGGCGGCTTGCCCGTGAGAGATCATGAAGCTCACCGCCTTCACCGACTACAGCCTGCGGGTGCTGATCTACCTAGCCGCGCAGCCGGAGCGACGCGCCACCATCGCCGAGATCGCCTCCTCTTTCGCGGTGTCGGAGCATCACTTGACCAAGGTGGTCCATTTCCTGGGCAAGCACGGGTGGCTCGCCAACGTCCGCGGCAAGGGAGGCGGTCTGTCGCTCGCGAAGGCGCCCGACTCGATCAATATCGGCGACGTTGTGCGTCACACCGAAGGCAACGCGATCGTGGAATGTTTCGGGGAAGGCGGTGGCGAATGTCGGATCACCGGCCTGTGCCGTCTGCGCGGCGTGCTGGATGAGGCCGTGGCGGCGTTTCATGCGGTGCTGCATCGCTACACGCTGGCGGACCTGGTTCACAACCGGGAGGCGCTTTCCGCAATATTCTTTGTCGATCAAGCCCCAGTGCGTCGCGCTGCCAAGGGGGCGGCATGACCTCCTCCTCTCGTCGCGCTCGTACGCCAGAGCAGGCAACTCTCGAGGCGGCTTCCATTCCCTACGACGGACCGGCAGCCTTGCGCCAGCCGATCGCCGCAGCGCTGTCACGCGTCGTCGATCCGGAAGTCTCGATGAACATCGTCGATGTCGGCCTCATCTACGGCGTCACGGTCGACACCACAACCGCGCACGTGCTGATCACGATGACTTCAGCCGCCTGCCCGGTCATCGACCTCATCATCGAGGATGCAGAGCTCGAGCTGGACAAGGTCCTCCCGGCCGATCTCAAGATCTGCATCGAACTGGTGTGGGAGCCGCCCTGGACCCCAGACCGGATGAGCGCCAACGCCAGACGGTTCATGGGATGGTGAACGCCGAACGTCCTGCCGTCCGAGCCCGCCGTCGGGCATCGACATCCCGCCTATGGATCTTCGCGCGCGTGGTGTTCGGTGCGCTGGTGACCGTCTCCTTGGTGGCAGGTGTCGCGGGTGGACTTTGGCGGCTCGGCGTCGCGGTGCCGGATCCGCTTTCCTTCGCCTGGACCGGCCAGGTGCTGCTGGTGCATGCGGCCCTCATGATCTGCGGCTTTCTGGGCACGGTCATCGGCATCGAACGCGCAGTGGCCGTCAAGCATCGTGCGGCTTTCCTCGCGCCGCTCGCGTCGGGCTCCGGCGCGCTGTGCCTGGTCCTTGGGCAGCAGGCCGCCGGCGCGTGGCTCGGCGTGGCGGCGGCGGTGTCCTTCCTTGCGGTCAACGCGGTCGTCGTGCGGCGCCAACACGCGGCCCACACACTTCTGTTGCTGGTCGGCGCGGCCGCATGGGTGACAGGCAACGTTCTGTTCGCGCTGGGACATGGCGGCAATGCAGTTTTTCCCTGGTGGTTCGCCTTTCTCGTCATGACGATCGCCGCCGAGCGCCTGGAGATGACGCGACTCATGCGCCGACGCCCGAGCGCCAGCGTCACGCTGCATGTCGTGCTGTCGCTGCTGCTGGCGGGCGCCGCATGGTCGGGCGTGGCGCCGCGCGCCGGTGAGCTGGTCTACGGCACGGCGCTCGTGCTGCTCGCCGCGTGGCTGGTGACCTTCGATGTCGCGCGACGCACGGTGTTCGCGCACGGCATCAGCCGCTACATGGCGGTCTGTCTCCTGGGCGGCTACGCCTGGCTCGGGATCGCCGGCGTGGCGTGGGCCACGACGGCGCTCGGATGGGCCACCCGCGACGCAGCGCTGCACGCGTTGGGACTCGGCTTCGTCGTCAGCATGATGATGGGGCACGCGCCGGTCGTGCTGCCGGCGATCGCACGGGTCAAGCTGCAGTTCGGCGCCTTCTTCTATCTGCCGCTGGCTGCCCTGCATCTGTCGCTCCTGATGCGGCTCGTCCTGGGGACCTTCAGCGAACCGCTGCGCGCCGCCGGCGCCTCATTCAACGCAGCGACGATCGGCTTCTTTGCCGCCACCGTGGCCGGCGCGGCCGTGGCGTGGCGACTCCAACACGGCGCCGCCGGCGCCAGAAAGACCCAGTAATGGCGCCCTTCACCGCCGTCAAACGCGCGCAACCACCCGCGGCCCAAGAAGGGCCCGGCTTTGCCCTGTGGCAACTCGGCTTCCGACCGTTCTATCTGCTCGCGAGCGCCTTCGCCGCGCTGTCCATCGGCCTGTGGGCGATGCAGTTCGCCGGCTGGCTGCCGGGGGCCTACCTCCAGGGCCCGCTGTGGCATGCACACGAAATGCTGTTCGGCTTCGCCCTCGCCGTGATCGTCGGCTTCCTCTTCACCGCGGGGCGCAACTGGTCGGGCCAGCCGACGCCCGTGGGACTGCCGCTGGCCGCCCTGGCGGCGCTGTGGGTGGCAGGGCGCGTCCTCGTTCTCACGCCCTTCGCCTGGACGGCCGCCGTCGTCAACGCGGCGTTTCCGCTGGCGTGCGCGGTGGCGCTGGCCATCCCTCTCGTGACTGCACGCAACCGCCGCAACTACTTCTTCATTGGATTGCTGCTGGTGCTGTCGGGCGCTGCATTCGCCTTCCATCTCTCGGCCCTCGGCGTGGTCCAGACGCCGACATGGATCGGCATCCAGTTGGCCCTGGATGTCCTGCTGTTCACCATGGCGGTCATGGGCGGCCGGGTGATCCCGATGTTCACCAACAACGGCATTTCCGGCGCCAATGCGACGCGACACCCCCTGATCGAGAAGGTGGCGCTGGGCTCTCTGATCGCGCTGCCGATCAGCGACGCAATGGGTCTGCCGTCGCTTGTCGTGGCAGCCATCGCCGTGCCGGCGGCGCTCGTGCATGTCGTGCGTTGGCTGCTCTGGCAGCCCTGGAAAACGCTGAACAACACACTCGTTCTCGTGCTGCACCTGGCCTACGCGTGGATTCCCGTGCACCTCGCGTTGCGGGTGTTGGCATTGCATGGCTGGGTGTCGCCGTCGCTGGCGACCCACGCGCTGACCGTCGGCGCGGCCGGGGGGCTCATCATCGGGATGATGGTCCGCACGGCGCGAGGTCACACCGCTCGAATCCTGCGCGCCGACCAGGTCGATACCGCCTGCTTCGTGCTGGTGCTGCTCGCCGCGCTCGTGCGGATTTTCGTGCCGCTCGTCGCACCGTCCCAAACCCTCGCCGCCGTGCTTGTTTCCGGCGCCTTCTGGACATTGGGCTTCGGCTTGTATGCCTTGCGCTACTGGGCCGTGCTGACCCGCCCCCGCCTGGACGGCAAGCCTGGCTGAGCTCGCCGACCTCCATACGCATTCGCGCCACCCAACGCATGCATCATGTCAAAGCTTCGCATATTCATGGCCGAGGACAGCGCAGCGGCCCGTGTCCGCCTCACGGAAGACCTCAGCCACTGCACTGACCTCGCCATCGTGGGATGCGCCGACACCGAGCTCCGAGGCCTGACCTGGCTGGTCGAGCACCCGCACGGCTGGGACCTGGCGATCGTCGATCTGGCCTCGCCAGTGTCGTTCTGCACCTGTCGATCGGCGCCGAGGACGCAAACCCCGAGGCGTTGCGCATCAAGGACTTGGGAGCAGATCTGCCAAGCTACTTTGAACCCGCTGCGCAACACAGGTTGAATTTTCGGGCGGGTTTTTACCCATCTTTGAATCTTCCGTGTCGCGCGAGCCGGTCACGAACTGCCGGCGGCCGGGCGCGAACAGCCGGTTGGGGCTGTTGCGGTCCTTTAACATCAAGAGAAGCTGATCTTCGTCAAAGTTTCTGAACGGCCAAAAAGATCATCCGCGTGCTCCAAAGGCGCCGCAGGCAACGACCGCTGCCCGAGTACAGCAGTCATACGTCGACGTAGGGCGTGGGAATTTCTCCAGGGCGGACCTGCATCGTGGGCCGTGGGCGACAACACGAAAGCTGGTCGATCGTCAGCTCTGCAGCCCTGCAACGGATGCCATCCGCGCGCTCAACGCAGAGGCCCTCATCGACACCCAACTCGGCCTGTTCAGCGCCGCGAAGGGCCCGTGCGTGCAAATCGTCCACCTCGACCGCGCCGCGATGCATGCGCCCGATCCACGACTCGGGTCTGCTGCCGCGACGCCCCAATCGCGAGCACAGCCCGAACCGTTCGCACACGGCCATCGTCAGGGCTGCCGGACGAAAACGACGCTCTGGCGGTCGTGGCTGTCGACGAACACGCCGTTGTTGTTCTGCGGGAAGACGACCGGCAGGCCTAGGTTGTTGGCAACGGTGAAGGCGGCGACGAAATCGGTGCCGACGGTCGAAAGCCCGACGTAGTCGCCGGGGAAGAAACCGCGCGGACCGGTGATGACCATCTGCCGCATGTCGAACGATTGCGGCGTGAGCCGGCGCTCGCCGAGGTAGTTCAGGTCGGCGTCGAACAGCGACAACCACACGTCGGTGCTCAACCCCGGGTCGCCGAGCACGTCGTTGCGCCAGTCGTAGAAGAGCACGCCGACCCGCCCTTGAGAATTGACCGCAACGACCGGCAGGAACGCCTGCACGCTGGCGGCCGTCCCCTGGTTGACGCGTACCGGCGTCGACCACGTGGCGCCGCCGTCGTTCGAGCGCGAGACGACGATGCCGGCGCCGCCTTGGGTGTTGGCGTTGCCATCCTGCCACGTCATGTAGAGCTGACCGGTCGCGCGGTTGACCGCGATGTTGGGGATCTCCTGCGCATCACGGACGGGGATGCCGAGTTCCGGATCGACCGCGGTGATGCTCGCGAACGAGGCGACGCGCGCGTCGACGCGCGTCCAATGCTTGCCCTGGTCGACCGAGCGAAGGATCGCCTGCTCGAACGTGACGCGACCCGCGGCCCGATCGACGAGGATGCGGAAGAACGCGTTCACCAGCGTGCCGTTCGGCAGCACGACGATCTGCGCGCCCTGGCGAAACACGGCCTGCTGGGCAGGCGCCGCGTTGCCCATCGTGGCGATCGGGATCGCCGGCGACCACGTCTGCCCGCCGTCGGTCGAGCGCGCGAACACGAGCGACACGAACCCGGTGCGGAACACCGTCCACGTCGCGTACACGAGCCGCGAATCGAACGGATCGGCGGTGATCGCGTTCTTGTCGTGGAACACTGAGCGCCCGGGATCCTGCGCAGGGTTGCGCGCGATGACGACGGGCGGCGACCACGTCGCGCCGCCGTCGGTCGAACGGGCGACGACCATCGCGTTCTCGTTGACCGAGTCTTGCACGACCAGTGCCATGTAGTGCGCGGTGCCGTTCGGGCTGAAGGTGATCCACGGATCGCTGCCGCGCTCGAAATCGCCGGCCGAGCGGGGTACCGCGCCGGAGCAGCGCGTGAACGGAATGACCACCTGCTGCCAGGTCGCGCCGCCATTGAACGTATACGCGGCGCCGAGGCTTTGTGCGCCGCCGGTGCTCCAGCGGTCCTGGTGCCAGCCGGCGATCATGTTGCTCGGATTGGTCGGATTGACCGCGAGGTAGGGTTCAGACTCGCTATTGCGATAGACGACGCCGAGCTGCGGCGCGCCGTTGCACGCGGTGACGGCGAGCGGGTCGTTCGGGTTGCCGCCGTCGGGGTTGAGGCTCGAACCGCTGATCGCCACCTGCGCGCGCGCCGCATCGGGCGCGCCGGCGAGCATCAGGCCGAGCACCGCCGCGCCGAGGAATGCCGATCCGCGCGTAAGCCATGGAAGCTGTGACATGCCTTCCTCCTGCTGTATCGAAGGAGGCCACATCGTGCGCTCGCCTCGAAAGCCATGTCAAGGCATCTTGCTGCGTGGGCGCGCGTGGAGCCAACGGCGTGCCCCCTGCGGAAACCGGGTGGCAATGGCCGGTCTCGAATGCCAAGCGGGCGTTCGACTCGAAATTTGCTAACAGCAGCAATGGGTCGAGAGCGGCGTTGAGCGACTGCTTTTTGGCACCAACATTGAATGGCTGGTGATGGCCAGGTGATGGCCGCATTCTGCCGAAGAGCTTTCTGCCAGCCAGCTATGCGCGCTGCCGGCATGTGCATCTATCGAAGTCTGGAGCCGCCCGGGTTTACTGCTTCCTCATCTCGCCTACTTGGGTAATTTGGCTTCTTCTCGTCCAATTGGTAGAACAGCAAGCCATGAATTCCCATGGCTTGTGCTTTGACTACACGCCGTGTCCATAGCGCTTTGAACGCGCTGTTGAGCGTTGCTTCATCAAGCCCGCGTTCGTAGACCTCATCGATGAACGCGACGTCCTGTCCAGCCGGGAAAATGAGCGAGAACTCCTCGTCAGTCGCGGCAAGGAGTTCGTAGACGCAATTCACGGCGCCGTCGATGACCTGGATATTCTTCATTGCAAGCTCATGGTGAAGGTTGCCGGCGGAGGTCCGCTTGATGCGCACGCCTCGGGGTTGCGTCCTCGGCGCCGATCGACAGCGACCCACGACGCTTCAGGTTAGCAGGCGAGCGGGTCTTGTTCGGCGTACTCCCGGTCGAGCAGGCAGCCGGTCGCCTTGAACCAGCAAATCGAGTCGTGCGCGGCGACGACCGCCAGCTTAATCTGCTCGGACGCACCCGGGTCGGCCAAAGCCGCCCACTTGGCGCTATCGGCCGCCTGCTCAAGCTCGAATACGGCCTCGCGTTGGCCGGGGGCAGGGGCGCCTTCCACCGCGGGCCGCGTTTTCGCGAACTTCCGCCGAAACTCCGCAACGACCGCCACGAGAACTGGGCATGCTATGCCGTCAGCCGCCAGCGCGGCTTCAGCCGCGGTCAATCGGCTGTCGAGCTGGAAGCAGACCTGTTTCGAAATCGTTGTCGTCATGATGCTCTCCCAGTCAGGCCGGCCGCCCCCTGAAAAACACCCCTACGGCCTTCCTGCGCGGTTCTCCCGCCGCCACGTGCTCTCGGCCGGGCGCTGTGCCGGGAACGGTGCGTGCGTTTTGGCTGTAGGCTTATAAATTGTAGTCAGGCAGCTCGACCCCGCAAGGAGCAGGCCGCCGACGAACTGTTCAAAGGCCAGCCCTGGTACCTGTGGTTCAAGCTGAGCTTTCGCGACTTGGTGGAGGTGATGGCCGCCGACCCGCACGAGCGGCGGACGTCGCGTGCTCTTCATGTCGGGCGACGATGCGCCGGCTGCGGGTCTTCCCATATTCGCAGTGCGTAGCTCATTCGGCTCCGAAGGGTAAATCTTCGACAGCAGAGCGTCGTCGAGGGGCGGAGGTTGGAGCCCGAGACGAGGGTCCGCTTAGGGCCCCAAAGGCGAAGGTCGGCAGGGTCAAGCGCTGCCAGAATCGTGCAGGATACGTATCCGAGACGGCAACATGGGCGCAGCACTTTACGAGCCGATCAATGTGTACAAGCCTGTGGCGGCAAACATCGGAGTTGTCGACGGGCCCTTTGAATACCTGACCGTGGCTGGCGTCAGGCTGCCGCTACCGTTCACCACCCGCATGACGGTGGTGCGCCTCTCGAACGGCGATCTTTTCCTTCACTCGCCGACGAAGTTCGATCGCAAGCTTGCAGACGAGCTTGAGCACCTCGGGACTGTCCGGCATCTGATCTCCCCCAACCAGTTCCACTATGCCCACATTGGGGAGTGGTTGAACGCCTTTCCGGATGCCGTCGCATGGGCGTCGCCGGGCGTACGCAGAAGGAGCAGAGCGCGGCGCGTGGAGATCCGTTTCGGGAGAGACCTCGATCTGGACCCGCCGGGCGAATGGCGGAACGAACTGGACCAAACGCTGTTTCCGGGTGGCTACTTCAAGGAATTCATCTTCTTCCACCGGGAATCAGAATCTCTCATCGTGACGGACGCCATCATCAACATCGAGTTGGACAAGATGGACGAGCCTTGGCGAACGTTCACGAGGATGAGCGGGATGTACTACCCACGCGGGCAGGTGTTCTTCGGGATGCGCCTGCCGCTGTTGTTGCAGCGGAAAAAGGCAGCTGCGGCCATCGCGAAACTTCACGCGTGGCGGCCTCGCCGCATCTTGCTCAGTCATGGGCGCTGCTTCAACGTGGATGCAGACGCGGTTATCCGCCGGATTTTCGGAAAACTTGGGAGGTGAGAATCCGAGGGCTGCTCCTGGGCCGACGCCTGTCACACGCCGTCAGGCCAGATACGGACAAGGTCGCCCGCTGGCAGCTGCGCGGAGTTTTGGGGCGAGCGGAATTTGACGCGGATCAAATCCCGGGCGAATGGACATCCGGATACTGGCGGCCAGTCAACCTCATCCCGAGCCACCAGCATGAACCACATGAAGCCGGAAGATCTGCAGTCCTTCATCGAGCGTCTGGACATCCTGAAGCGGTGGGCGCTCAGCGAACGCGCCCAGCTGCACGACGGCCGCGCCGAGCATGCGCCCGACGCGCAGGCTTCCGAGCCCTGCCCTTCGTCGGCTGGGGAAGTCGGCAATGTCACGGCCTTCGCTGCCGTCAAGGTTCGTCGGCCGACGCTGCAGGATATCGAACAGGCACTCCAACGCATCTCCCTGGGCCTCTACGCGCTTTGCCTCGATTGCGAGCGTGTCATCGCACGCGAACGTATGCTGATCGAACCGGCGGCCATCCGGTGCCACGCCTGTCAGTTCAGGCTGGCCCGCTGAACGCTGGAGCATTGCAGCCAAACTCGCCCTCGCCCACGGCGCTCGACCTGAAGCGCCGCGTGTTGAACTTTCGGGCGCCAAGGCCCGTTTCGCCAACCCTTGACCTCCGTCAAGGTGAGCGCTGCTGCGCCGCCCACAATCCGGCTCCTCATCCACGGAGGAAACTGAATGCAGCAGGATCGTGACGTCCTCATCGTCGGCGCCGGTCCGACCGGGCTGGCTTTGGCCATTGCCCTGGCCGACGCCGGCTTCACCGCTACCGTGCTGGACGCACAGCCGCGCGAGGCCCTGGCCGCCCCGGCCGAGGACGGACGCGACATCGCGCTGACCCACGCCAGCGTGGCCACGTTGCGCGCACTGGGACTTTGGCAGCGCCTCTTGCCCGAAGAAATCGGGCGCATCCGGGAAGCGCGCGTCATGGATGGCGATCGGCAGCACTCGGCGCTGTCCTTCAACGCGCACGGCCACGGCGCCGACGCTCTGGGCTGGATCGTGCCGAACCATGCACTGCGCCGCGTCAGTTTTGCAGCTGCGGCACAGCGCCCGGGACTGCGTCTGATGGATAGCGCGCAGGCGCTGCGCATCGGCACCTTGTCCACGCACGCGGAACTTGAGTTCGGCACCTCACCGGGCGCGCCGCACCATCTGCGCGGCCGCCTGCTCGTCGCGGCGGACAGCCGATGCTCCTGGTCCCGCCGGCAGCTCGGCATCGCGGCCGACATGCATGACTTCGGCCGCACCATGATCGTGTGCCGGATGCAGCACGACCTGCCACATGACGACGTCGCGTATGAGTGCTTCGGCTACGAACGCACGCTCGCGGTGCTGCCCGCTGCGGGCCATGTCTCGTCGGTCGTGGTGACCACCGACGCCGCCGCGGCGGCGCAGCTATTGGCATTGCCCGAACGTGCGTTCGCGACCCTGGTGGAGCGCCAGTTCCGCGGCCGGCTGGGCCGCATGCAGCTGCTCGGGCAGCGCTTCGCCTACCCGCTCGTTGCCGCGTATGCCAGCCGCTTTGCGGCCCTGCGCAGCGCGCTGGTCGGCGACGCGGCCGTCGGCATGCATCCGGTCACGGCCCACGGCTACAACCTCGGATTGCAAAGCATCACCTCTCTCACACACGCACTCTGCGCAGCCCGCGCCGCCAACCAGGACATCGGCGCCGCCACGGTTCTGGCGGGCTACGAACGCAGGCATCGTCGCGATTCGGCCCTGATCTACCACGGCACGAATGCCGTGGCGAAGCTCTATGCCAGCACCGGCGCACCGCAGCGCTTCGCACGGCAGCTGATCCTTCGCGCGGCCCAGCATCTGCCACCGCTGAAGGCGGCGATCACTGCGCGCCTCACAGGCCAGGGCGGCCTGCAGTTGCCCGGAGCGGCTCCCTAGCGCTCAATGCGTCGCACCGTGCTCCACGGCGGCACGCAGCGCGGACCACACGGGAAGCGAGGCCTGCGCCGGCACGTCGGCGGGCGCAGGTTCGAATTGTGCGCTGCGCAAGTGGAGGGCCAGCGCGGCGTCCATTGTCTGCACATGCTTGACATACCAGTCTCTCAACTGATGCGCCATCTCCCGCACCTGCAGCAGCCTTCCTTCCTCGGCCTGCAACGCACCTTCGCGCATGACCCCCAGCACCACGCGGTGCTGGATCGCGTGCTCCTTGCGCGATGCGTAACCGGTCGTTCGCATCCAGATGTCTTCGCGCGCAAAATTCTCGGCGGCGCACTCCACCAGGTCGCGCCAGGCCGACGGCAGCAGCGCGTTGTCAGCCTTGTCAACCAGCGCCAAGAGCCCGAAGAATTCCTTGCAAGCCTGGTCCATGAAGGGCAAGTCGAGCGAGAGTGCGTCGGATCGATCCAGGGCAGCCATGTGATCTCCTTTGATACTGAAGACACAAGGCTACCGGCGCCTGGCGAGTGGCCCCTTGATGTGGGTCAACGACTGATCAATCGATTCGCCCACATTACCTGCAGCACCTGCAGCACCTCTCAGCGACCTCCGTACTCGTGGGCTGGCGCCTTGGTAGGGCCGGTTGCCCGAGCCGGGCCGCGAGTCCTGCGCCAAGTGATGGCGTATGCTGGTCTCGGACGCATCACCGACGGCGTGAGCCTTGTCCGCATGAGCCTGGCCGAACGGCGCTTCGCGTGGCGCGGGTGAGCTCCGTGGCGGCAGACCTTGTTCGCCCGGTCGATGATTCCACACCAAAACCAGATTCACCATCACGGCCGACACGATGGAATAGACGACACGGCTCGGTTCAACGAGTGCGAATGCCGCCGCAACGATCGCGGCATCACACACCATTTGCACCGTGCCCGCGCGCCATCCACGCCGCCGCTGCAGAAACAGTGCCAGCACGCCAAATCCACCCAGGCTGGCACCATGACGGAACAGCACCAGCAAACCGACACCGATCAGCAAACCACCGACGATCGCTGCGAACAGTGGGTGCGCCGAGTGCACGCTGAGAGCCCTGCCCATTCCTTCGACGCCGAGCGACAAACCGGCGACGACGATGATGGTTTTCCAGGTGAAGCGCGGACCGAATACGCGCCAGGCGAATGCGATGAACGGCAGGTTCACGATGAGCAAGGTCCAGCCGAGAGGCCAGCTTGTCGCATAGCTCATCAGGAAGGCCAGACCAGGAATGCCGCCGGTCAACAGTTGGGCGCTGCGAAGCATGGCCAGCCCCAGGGCGACCAACAGGATCGCGGTCGCGAAACCCTGCGCGTCGTTCAGCAGCGCGTGTGGCCTTGCGACGTGGACTCGCGAGCTTTGATCCATGAAGCAGTGTCCCCCGTGCGGTGAATAGTGACCTTGCGCCAGGACAAGGTCTTGCGCTGCTGCGGCCGTTCCGGGCGTCGCCGCCGATCGCCCCCTGTGCTCGAAGACAGAGGCTTCGGGCATTGCGGGCGACGCTGTTCGGGTGTCCGAGGGAACTTCGCCGCCGGATCGAAGCGCCGCCTATCTTGCCGCCAGCAACTCGCGCAGCCTCCCATAGGTCTGACTCGGTGCTTCTCCGAACAATGGATCCGAACCGGATGGGACCGCCCCGGCGACGATCTCCCAGTCCTGCGCTGTGAGCAAAAGCGCCGCGCGCGGCAAGATGTCCCTTTCCTCGGTGGCAAGGTGGTGCCGGTAGTAAACCAAGTAAAGTGCTGCCGCCGCTTCTACGGTCTCGCGCGGGATCAGGGCATCGGCGACGACCTCCTGCAGTCGCGTCACAAGCTCTTCGCCGGCGGCGGCGATTGCGCGATGCTCCTGCAGCAGGCGATTGATTGGGAGGCGCAGCGACGCATCGCGCATGACCAGGCTCGCGAACGCGGCGTCCTCGCGCGGATGGTGAAAGCGGTCCCCAAACTCCCGCAGATACGAGACGATCTCGAGCATGAGGTCGACATCCGGATCTTCGCCTTCGTGAAACCTGGTGACCTGCTCTTCAAAGACATCGAGGAGCCGGGAGAAGTTGACATGCTCGGCATGCCATAGCGCGATCGGGTTGGCCATACTGAACCTCCGAAATCCGGTGGAACCAGGGGCAGTCTAGCCAGCCCGGCGCCGAACTCCATGATCTGCGTCAGGCAAACTGCTTGACACTTGGGAGATTCGGCCTCTCGCCGTCCCCTTGCGGCGTGCCATGAGGCGGCACGGTTCATGAGCAAGGTTGGCCCAGTTCGCTCACTTCGTCATCGGTCGCCCTTTCCGGCTCGCAGTCTCAGCGAGTTGGCGATGACGCTGACCGATGACAGTGCCATCGCCGCCGCCGCCACGACCGGCGACAACAGCAGGCCGAAGAACGGATACAGAACACCGGCGGCGATCGGGATGCCGGCGACGTTGTAGGCGAATGACAAGAAGAGGTTCTGGCGGATGTTTCTCATCGTCGCCTTCGAAAGCAGGCGGGCCCGAACGATGCCCATCAAGTCGCCTTTCAGCAGCGTGACGCCGGCACTTTCCATTGCCACGTCGGTGCCGGTCCCCATCGCGATGCCTACGTCCGCTGCGGCCAGGGCGGGTGCGTCGTTGACCCCGTCCCCCGCCATCGCGACCACCCTGCCCTGCGCCTTCAGCCGCTGGACAACGGATGCCTTGTCCTCGGGGAACACTTCCGAGATGACCTCGACGATACCCAACTCCCGCCCCACAGCTTCCGCCGTCGTCTTGCCATCGCCGGTCAGCATGACGATACGGACGCCGGCATCGCGCAGGGCCTTGAGAGCCTGCGGGGTTGTGGCCTTGATGGGGTCGGCGATGGCGACGAAACCGGCAAGACGACCATCGAGTCCCACGAAGATGACCGTCGCCGACCTCGAACGCTGGGACTCTGCCTGCGCGGCCAGCGCGGCCACATCGATGCCCTGCTCCGCGAGGAACTTGGCGCTCCCGCAAACCACGCGTGAACCGTCAACGACACCGACCACGCCCTTGCCGACGGGCGAGTCGAAGTCGCTGACGGACGACAGCGTCAGTTTGCGGTCCCGCGCCTCGGCCACGATGGCGGCGGCCAGCGGATGTTCGCTCGCACGCTCGACGCTGGCGAGCTTCTGCATCACCGCAGCCGCATCGAACCCGGCGGCCGGCGCGACCTGGACTACCTTCGGACTACCTTCGGTCAAGGTACCGGTCTTGTCGACCACCAGCGTGTCGACCTTCTCCATGCGCTCCAGCGCCTCGGCATCGCGGATGAGCACGCCCTGTTGCGCGCCGCGGCCCACGCCCACCATGATGGACATTGGCGTCGCCAGCCCCAGCGCACACGGACAGGCAATGATGAGCACCGCAACCGCCGCGATGAGCGCGTAGGAGAAGGCTGGGCTAGGACCCCAGACGAGCCAGGCGACAAACGTCAGCACAGCGACCGCCATCACCGCCGGCACGAACGCCCCTGCCACCTGGTCGGCCATGCGCTGGATCGGCGCGCGGCTTCTTTGCGCGGCAGCCACCATATGGACGATCTGCGAGAGCAACGTATCGGCGCCCACCTTCTGCGCGCGCATGACGAAGCCGCCGGTCTGGTTGAGCGTTCCCGCGGTGACCTTGGAGCCAGGCGCTTTTGCGACCGGCATCGGCTCTCCGGTGATCATCGACTCGTCGACCGTGCCCCGGCCCTGCGTCAACTCGCCGTCGACCGGCACCTTCTCGCCCGGGCGAACGCGCAGCAGCTCACCGACCTGGACGATGTCGAGCTGAACCGTCTCGTCGGACCCATCCGGCTTCACCCGAATGGCCGTCTTGGGTGCGAGTTCGAGCAGGGCGCGAATGGCGCCCGAGGTCTTCTCGCGAGCGCGCAGCTCCAGGACCTGCCCCAGCAACACCAGCACTGTAATCACCGCCGCGGCCTCGAAGTAGGTGGCCACCGCACCATCTGGCAGGCGGAACTGCGAAGGATACAGCTGGGGCGCGAGCGTGCCAGCGATGCTGTAGACCCAGGCCACGCCGGTCCCGAGCGCGATCAGGGTGAACATGTTCAGACTCCGGTTCTTGACGGAGAGCCACGCTCGCACGAAGAACGGCCAACCGGCCCATAGCACCACGGGCGTTCCGAACACAAGCTGCGCCCAGTTCGAGGCCTGCTGTCCGATCAGGTGATGGATATCGACCAAGTGCGCGCCCATCTCCAGCACAAACACCGGAAGGGTGAGCACCAGGCCACCCCAGAAGCGACGCGTCATGTCCCTCAACTCGGGGCTATCGCCCGTCTGGGACGTGGCCATCACCGGCTCGAGCGCCATGCCGCAGATGGGACAGTTCCCCGGCCCCATCTGGCGCACCTGCGGATGCATGGGACACGTGTACTCGGCGTCCTTGGCATTCGCCTTTGGCGTCATCGTTGACGGAGACGACGCTTGGCCTGGCTGCACCCCGTGGTCGCGATGGCCGCCCTGATGCGTCGCGTGGTGGTGCGCGTGAAGGTCGGCCGAGGTGTCGGAGGTCGATGGCATGTTCTTTCCCGCGAAATTGATGCAGTCTGTGCCTTCCCACGGGGGGAAGGTCAAGCCGCTCCTCGGTGCTTGCTTCAGCCCGAAGACGGGGCAACGAGCAGGTAAGCCACCGATCCGAGAGTTGCCAGCAAGCCGGCCCAGCATGCCCAGAACACGGCGAGCTCCCACCACTGCGGTTCGCGCTCGCCGATCTCCAGCCGATGCTTGAGCGTCATACCCGCGCCGTGCAGCAGCACGCCGGCGCCGAGCAAGGGCAGCGCGAATCGCTGCATCGGCATCGGCGCGAGCAACCCCAGACCCAGTCCGAGGACGGTGGCGCCGATGCCAGACAGCAGCTCGGCGCTCTTGATGCGAGCCGAAACGCTAGGCATGCCGATGGCGAGCACGCCCCCATGAGGGAAGAAAGCGCGGTGTCACCGCTGCGTATGCCCGCCATGGGCCTCCGAACTCGCGCTCCGAATCGCGCTCTTCGGACATCGCCAGCCGAACGTACATCACGACCAGGACCGGGAACATAGCGAGCGTCAGCACCGTTGGCCACTGAAGCAGAAAGCCGAACATGATGAGAACGAACGCAACGTACTGCGGATGCCGGATGAAGCAATATGGGCCGGCTGTCGCGAGTTCGTGTCGTCGCTGCGCGTAGTACAACACCTGCCACGCCTTGGACAACAGCGCGAAGCCGGCGAAGATGGCAACGAAGCTCAGGATATGCAACACGCCGCTGTGCGGATTGCCGTGCTGACCAGTGAACAGCCACCACAGGTGTCCTGCCTCGTGCCCGAACAGGTTGACATTGGGGAACTTGGCGCCGAGCCAGCCGGACAACAGGAAAATCGTCAGCGGGAAGCCGTACATCTCCGCAAAGAGCGCCACGATGAAGGCCGAGTACGCACCGAAGCTCCTCCAGTCCCGAAGCGTGGTCGGCTTGAAGAAGCTGTAGGCGAACCCCACGAAGATGAAGGAGTTCAGCAATACCAGGCCCCAGAGGCCGTAGTCATTGTTGGCGCTGTTCATTGTCCTGCTCCCGTGGGTTGTGGCCTCGAGAATGCCCGCCATGGCGGTGCCCGTGATGCATGAAGACGTGCATCAACGGACAGGCAAGCACGAGAAGGAATGGAAGCACCCCGAGCAAATGCGCCCGGTGCTCGGTGTACAGGAAGAAGCCGCCGACGAGCGCGACGACAAGCAGGGCGATTCCGCCGGGCGAGCGCCAGAATGTCGGCGATTCGTTGTTTCGCGTATCCATCTCCACGCCTCCATGACCGAGGACGCTACCTGGCTGCCGGAGGCTTCGCCGCTTCCCGGTCCATCATCATCTGCATCATCATTTCCATCATGTCCATGCGGCGCTCCATCATGTTTTGCTGCATGGGCGGCTCAGCCGGCATCGAGGACTTGCCGCCGTCTTGCCTCGGCATGCTGCTCCTCATCTGGCCCATCATGGTCATGCCGCCCTGCATCGCGCTCATGTGGTCCTTCATCAGCGCCGAACGCTCGGCGGGGGTCTTGGCGGCCTTCATCTTCTGATGCATGTCCTGCATCAGCTTCATTTGCTCGTCGACCTTGGCGGTGTCGGCCTTCGCTGCGGTGTTCGCGGGGTGATGCGCGGCGTGTTCATCCGCCTTTTTGGCTCCCGCCCCTGGGAACGATGAACAACCGGCAAGCGACATCAGCGCTGCGGTGATCAGGATCATCTTCTTCATTTCAGTTCCATTCGATGCGAATGCAAAATTGGTGGCAATCGCCAAGAGCATGCTCGCTGCAGTTGCTTGCTTCCTTGACGAATATCAATCGCGCGGCCTGATGCAACATCTGTGCGGAGCTTCCGTTCGCTACCACCAGGATCTATTGCCGAACGCGTAACATCTGGATTTCTCCATCGAAATGCCCATCAACTACGCTAGGCGCCTTACAGGTCGAAAACGAACCGCGAATGCGAATCGCCACCTGGGATTCGCATTGGCGTTCGTGGCTGGGGCCATCAATGCCGGTGGGTTCCTGGCCGTCCAGCAGTACACCTCTCACATGACGGGCATCGTCTCTTCGATGGCCGACAACCTTGTCCTGGGCGTATACGACGTGGTGCTCAGCGGCGCGGGCGGGCTGTTGTCGTTCCTCGCAGGCGCTGCAAGCTCGGCGGTCCTGGTCAACTACGCACGGCGCCGCCGAATGCACAGCGAGTACGCGCTGCCGCTGTTGACGGAGGCCTCCTTGCTGATCTGCTTCGGCGTCCTTGGCGCCCGACTGTCCGATATGCGAGGCCTTTTTGTTCCAGTGACGGTGATGCTTCTCTGTTTCATCATGGGACTGCAGAACGCGGTGATCACCAAGCTGTCGCACGCCGAAATTCGAACCACCCACCTCACCGGCATCGTGACCGACATCGGCATCGAGCTTGGGAAGTTGTTCTATCGAAATGCCGCCGGCCCGCCTTCACATCTGCGCGTCATGGCCAACCGAGACCGCCTGCGCGTTCTCACGCTTCTCGTTGTTTTCTTCTTTGCCGGCGGTGTGCTTGGCGCTGTCGGCTTCAAGTACGTCGGCTACGTCTCGACCGTGCCTCTCGCCCTGGTACTGCTGGGGCTTGCGATGGTTCCGGCGGCCGACGATCTGACGACTCTTGCGCGCCGCTGGGGCCGCGCGGCCAGGCAATCGCGAAAGGGGGGTTGACGCCCTCCTCTCGCGAGCGCCGGTGACTCGTGCGCGACGTCCTGGGACGCATCGAACTCCCTACAACTCCCTACTGCACCAGCACCACGTCCGGCAAGACTACCTGAGGGTCAGGGCAACCAGGGGCACGATCGCCTACCGCCGACACAACGTCCGCGATGGAAATGCCCTCTCCGCCCGAGGCGGTCCAGCCGCATCGCACCCGGCGACGGATGTCCTCCGGGCGCATTGGCCGTTGGACGACATCAACTGGATGCGCCCAACCCGATCGGTGCAGGCACTGCGTTGACAATGCGCGTGAAGAGCGCGCGGTAGTCCGCTTCAGGTTCGCATCCGGTCAATGGATCGCGGTTGGTGCTGAATGCCTCGTCGAGGTCTGCCCAATCGTCTTCGGTGAGCACCCGTTCGGCCAACGGCAGGATCTCCCTTTCTTCCATCGCCATGTGAGCAAGATAGAAGTCAACATAGCGCTCTGCCGCCTCCTCGAAAGCCTGCCGGCGCGGCTCGCCGATCATCTCGAAGCCGAGCAAGGCGTGTTCGACCTCGCGGATTCTTCGCTCGCCACGCGCATGGTCGTCGTCCAGGCGATCGAGCAGTTCGCGCGAAAGCGGTGTCCGCGCACGCAGCTTCGGAAACAGCAACTCCGACTCCTTGCGGTGGTGCCGCTTCTCGGGAAACTCGTCGACGTAGAACAGCATCGCCCGCAGCGCGCCGAAGTCAGGCAGCGTGCCTTGCCGTCGATGCTGCGCCAAGAGCAGCAGGACGGAACGCAGCATGGCCGACAGGGCGGAGTGCTCGTCGCAGATGATTCTGGTGGTGGTGTGAGTCATACAAATCCTTGGAAGGCTCTAGACTCCCATGGAGTTCGGGACGCGGCCTTGCTGCAGATCAAATGAACGTCGCTTCGACCTGCGCAAGGTCCCAGCGCATGGTCCAATGCGCGCAGATGGCGAAGCGAAGTGCTGGACTGCTCATGTACCGTCGCAATGACGGCGTGCTCGAGGTGCTGCTGGTGCATCCCGGTGGGCCATTCTGGGCGCGGCGTAACGAGGGTGCATGGTCCTTTCCGAAGGGCGAATACGACAGTGGCGTCGAGACTGCCCTTGACGCCGCCAAACGGGAATTCACCGAGGAGACCGGCTTTGCGCCCGGCACGCGCCACGTGAGCCTGGGAGAGGCTCGCCAGCGCAGCGGCAAGCTCGTATCGGCCTGGGCCTTCGAAGGCGATTGCGATCCGCAGGCGCTCGAATCCAACACCTTCGAGCTCGAATGGCCGCCGCGATCAGGCAACTTCAAGAACTTCGCGGAAGCAGACCGGGCTGCCTGGTTCACGATGGCTGCAGCACGCAAAAGCATCCTTCCGGGGCTGGTCGTTTTCATCGACCGGCTCGAAGCGCTCAGCGCGTGAGCCCGACGGGCGGCGTCACCGGCACGAAGGTCGTGATAGAACCGCGCCGGATCAGCAGGGCCACGGTCTCGCCCTGCCGGACCGATTCGAGCGCTCTGTCCAGATCGCTGATCCCGGAGACGCCGACATCGTTGACAGCCAGGATCACGTCACCGAAGCGAAGACCTGCCCGCTGGGCGGATCCCGAAGTGGAACTCACATAGAGTCCTGGTTCGAGCAGCCCGCCCGTCTGCTTGGCTGTGCGCTCGACCAGGTCGAGTCCCAGTCGCGGCTCGCGTCCGTCGCGGGAGGCGACGCGCTGCGGAAGATCGGGTGCGCTTTGCGCAACGGTGAGTTTCACCGTTAGCGGCGCCTTGCGACGCCAGATATTCAGCGTGATCGAAGCGCCGGGGCGGGCAGCCGCAACGCGCTGCTGGATTTCCGGGTAGGCCGTCGCCGTGTTGGTGTCGACGCCCAGCACGACGTCACCGCTGCGAAGGCCCGATTTCGCCGCCGGTCCGCCGGCATCGACACGCACGATCAGCGCCCCCAACGCAGCGTCGAGCCCGAACGCGAGCGCAAGATCCGAGGTGAGCGCCTGAGTCCGGGCACCAATCTGCCCGCGCGTCACGCGCCCCGTCGACCGGAGCTCGGCGGCGACCCGCATGGCCGTGTCAATTGGCAGGCTGAACGACACCCCTAGATACCCGCCGCTCGCGGAATAGATCATCGAGTTCATCGCGACGACTTCGCCGCGCTTGTTAAAAAGAGGCCCCCCCGAATTGCCGGGATTGAGCGCGACGTCGGTCTGGATCAGGGGCTCGCCGGTGCCGCCGGGCAGGAAGCGCGGATTGGCGCTCACCAAGCCGGCGGTCACGCTTTGCTCGAATCCGAATGGCGCCCCCAGCGCTGCCACCCATTCTCCGGCGCAGAGGCGCGCGCTGCTGCCGATGGCAGCGACCGGCAGGTTTGTCGCGGCGATCTTCAGGAGCGCTACATCGGTGCGTCGGTCGAGCCCGACGACATCGGCCGGCCAACGACGCTGCCCGCCGACGAGGACCGCTGTCTCCTGGGCCCCGAGCACCACGTGCGCGCTCGTCAGCACGTACCCGTCGGCGCTGACGACAATGCCCGACGCAGATGCGCGCTCCGATCCCGGTCGGGATCGGGCCAGCATCCCGTTGTCATCGTTGTCGCCCCACTCTGTGCCTTGCCCGATCGCCAGCACGCTCACCACAGCCGGTGCCTGGCGTGCCACCGCTGCCACGAAGTCGACGCCCTGCTTCGGCGCGTCGGACGGGTCAAGACAGGGCCCGTCGCGAGGCCATGCATGCGTGGTGCCCAGTAACGCCAGTGCGCCGAGCGTCGCCGCCAGGACGCCGCGTGCGAACGGCTTGCTCAGCATCTCAGCGCACCAGCAAGACCGGCACCGTGCATTGCGCCAACACCTTCGTGGCGACGGAGCCGAGCACGAGATTCTTCAACGCGCCGGCACCGTGCGATCCCATGACCAGCAGATCGAACTTTCCCGCTTCTGCGTACGCAGCGATCTCGTCGGCCGGATGGCCCACTTTGTGAACCAAGGCCGCCTCGATACCGTGCTCCGAAAGGAACGCTCGAATCGGCTCAAGCACCAGCCGCGCGTCATCTTCGTAGTAGCCATGAACGAGTTCGGGCCCCGCGAAGGCAGCAGCCCGGTGTGGTACCGGGAGAACCGCATAGAAAACCGTATAGGTGTGAGCCGCGCCCAGCCCGTCCTTGTGCGCTGTCAGGTAGGAGAGCATGCGCTTCGTGTAGTCGCTGCCATCCACTGCGAGAAGAATTTTCATGATGTTCCTTCGAATCGAAAGTCCCGGATGGCCTGATGTTCGTCGCGCGCTCATCGATTTCCTTTGCGCCAAATCAATATGCAGCGCGCCATCATTCCGATACTGACCGTCTCAACCTGCACCGAAGGAGCGCGTCATGTACCAGCAGATCCTTGTTCCCATCGACGGCAGTCCGACATCGCGGCACGGCCTGGACGAGGCCATCCGCGTCGCCAAACTCACGCAAGGAAGGCTGCGGCTGCTCCATGTGATCGACGAACTGTCCTTCGCCCTCGCCATGGACGCCTACGCGGGATACGCCGGTGACTGGCTGAACGTGCTGCGCGAGAACGGCAGGCGCCTTCTCGATGAGGCCGCAGCCACCGCCCAGGCCGCCGGCATCGAAGCCGACAAGGTGTTGTGCGACAGTTTTGCGGGCTCGGTCCACCAGGTGGTCAATGCCGAAGCCGCCAAGTGGCCCGCAGACTTGATCGTCCTCGGCACCCACGGCCGCCGCGGGGTCGGCCGCGTCGTCATGGGCAGCAGCGCGGAGCACATCCTGCGCTATGCCTCGGTGCCGGTTCTGCTGGTTCGTGCGCCGGAGGGCGAATCGAAGGGCGAACCGGTCCAGGCGCCGACGAGTGTCAGCTTGCCGACCGGCGCGCTGGCCTTCGAGTGATTGGATGCGCGTCGTCGCCTCACCAACACACGAAGGATGGGTCGCGTATCAGCGCATTCTGTTCCCTTCGATGGCAGCCCGACATCGAATCGCGGACTCGAAGAGGCCAACCGCGTCGCCAAGCTGACCCGTGGACGGACTTCGGCCACCATGATGCGCCGGGCCTCCTGCAGCCGCGGCATCGTTGTCCGCACGACAGACTGAGGCGCCCCCTCGGTTCATTTCCGCGAAGACTTGGCCTTGACCTCCAGAGACCCTTCGGCCTACGGCCGGCCTGCCCAAAGCGCCGGACGTCGGGCGGCCCAGGGCATCGACTGCTCGAGCTGCCCGGCCAGTCGTAGCAGCAGGTCTTCACGCGCAAAGCC
>NZ_FMZU01000040.1 GCF_900101545.1 Variovorax sp. CF079
CTGCTGGGACAACGCCTGCAGCGAGACCCTGTTCGGGTCATTGAAGGTGGAGCGGCTGCACGGACAACGCTTCAAGACCAAGCGCGAGGCCAAGGATGAAGCCGTCGCGTGGCTGCTCTGGTACAACCGTGCTCGACTGCACTCGACGCTGGCCTACGTCAGCCCGATGCAGTACGAGCAGGACTGGCTTGCCAATCAACCAAGGCAAGCCAACTCATGAGCTCAGCTATGGGATACGGATTCCAGGGGCAAGGTCAATCCCATTGGGAGAACCTCCCAACCGAACGACTCCAGCAGATGCCCTACCAGATCTTCAAACTTCTTCCAAGGAAGGTCGACAAGTTGAATGCTCTGATTTGCGATTGACTTTGCGATCTCGCGCCAATCGTCAAGGATTACGATGCTAGGGACCGGCAGTAAGATGAGAGAAGATTCAATCGGAGTTTCGGCACCGACCGGGAGAGCGAGTTTTACTCGTTCGGCAAGCAAGTCGCGCCACAATTCCGTGAACTGCTCTTGATCCCCCGGCGGGATGCGGTCAAAACCTTCGCCCATGTATGTGCTGACGGTCTTGTCCCATCGCAACTGCTTTCCAGGCTTATAGGTCTCTTCAGTTCGGCTGTGGAAGGACTGAAGCGCAGCCGCGAAGAGTTGCCCACGGTGCCTTGGAAGCCCTGCGGTCAGCTTCCAAACGGAAGCAGCCTTCGGAAGCTGGCCGTCGCGCAACCACGAAACAACGTTCGCCGGCGGAATTCCAGTGTTGATAGCGAGTCGGGTGGGAGTCGTCTTCTCGCGAAGTAGAACTGCGTACAGAAGCCCGGGGAACGAAATCGATTCGTTGCTCACAGTGCCTCCTGTTGTAACGGGCTCCTCTGATTCTCCGACGTGCGAGCAACAAGGAACCCGAACGTTGCTGCCATAGACGAATCGAGCCACCAAGTGTGAGCCGTGCCGTATAGCATTAATTGGTCACGTCAGATTGTGGCGCCATGGCAGCCTCGCGTACCACTTTTTGTGACAGCCGCCCCAAGCGGCCGCCTCCCTTTGCTGTGGCGCAAAACCGTCCGCGGTGCCAGGACTACAGAATGAGGGAAATCGCGGTGAGCGTCGCGAGGCGCATCGCGGGTGATCCGGTCAACTTCGGATTCGTCGGCCGCCTGTTGCGGATATTTAGGTTCGTATCGTTGACCGCTGGATGTCCGCTTGCAAGTTCCTGAGCCCTGGGCGTTCACCAAGCCCAACCTGCGGGTGAGTTCATCGATGCCCGAGTTCAGGGATTGATTCGCTGCCAACTGACGCATGTGCGGATGCTTGGCAGGCCTCAAGCGGCGGCATACTCGAGCAGAACGCAATGAAGCGCCTTCCCGGCGTGACCGAAGGAGACCCCATGACCAACGACTTCCCGGAGGAAAAAGCTCAGGCAGCCGAGTCCAAGCGACGGCATGGCAACGGAAGCGTCGCCCACCAGATCATCGGCGAGTTCATCGTGGCGCTGGAGGCTCAGCCGCAACACGCCGACGTCGTGGCGCGGCTGTCGAAGGTGGTCTTCGACGGCAAGGTCAGCGACGCGTCGTTGCGGATCGCGCTCTTCGGAGACCTTGAACTGTGATCCTGGTCAAGTCGATCTCGATTCACGAGTTCCGTGGGGTGCGCGACCTGACGCTCACGCCTGACGGCAAGAACTTCGCGGTCTGCGGCCCGAACGGGACAGGCAAGAGCGGCATCGTAGACGCACTGGAGTTCGTGCTGACCGGCAACATCTCGCGGCTCTCGGGCGAAGGGACTGGCGGGCTGTCCGTGAAGGAGCACGGGCCGCATGTCGACAGCCGCAACCGGCCTGAAGATGCCCATGTGACCGTGACGCTCGCGATCCCGACCCTGGGAAAGGAAGCGACCATCCGCCGCTCGGTCAAGGATCCAAGGAATCCCAAGATCAGCCCAGACGACGACGCCATCCGGCGCGTAATCGAGCGGGTTGGCCTGCACCCGGAGTTCGTGCTCTCCCGGCGCGAGCTGATTCGCTACATTCTGGCCGAACCTGGCAAGCGTTCGAAGGAGGTGCTTGCGCTTCTGAGGCTCGAACAGGTCGAAAACCTGCGCGTTCAATTTCAGCGGATTGCGAACGCCAGCGAGCGCGAGGCAGGCGTGCAGGAGACTGTAAAGGAGCGCGCTGGCGCCGGGCTTCAGTCGGCACTCAACATTCCGAAGCTGACGATGCCCGCGCTGCTGGCGGCCGTCAACGAGCGCCGAGCCCTGTTGAGCCTGGCTCCTCTGACCGTGCTGGAGCCGACGACGTCGATCAAGGATGGCATGTCGACGGTCGCCACGGCCGCCCAGCCGGCCAAGGTCATCAAGGCCGAGGCAAGCGCGCAGCTGACACATTTCCAGGAGAAATTGACCGAGCTGGGATCCGGTGATGTCCAGGCGCAGTGCGTGGCCGCCCAGGTCAGCATCGCGAAGCTGCAGCTGGACGAAAAGTTCCTCGAGAGCGCCACCGCTGAAGAATTTCTGCAGCGGGCGCTGGCGGCCTATGACGAGGAGGTCTGCCCGGTCTGCGACATCCCTTGGGAGCCTGAGAAGTTTCGCGCACACATCGCGCAAAAGCTCGTACGCCATTCGGAGGCAATCGAGCAGCGCCGGGAGCTCGAGAAGGAGCTGCAGCCGATCCTGGATCGGGTGAACGACCTGGTGGCGCTGTGCACTGACGTGGCAGCTCACGGCGCGGCACTCAAACCGGCGGTGGACTGCGCGTCGATCCTGACCCATCGGGAGCAACTGCAGACGGTTTGCAAGGCGCTGGCGACGCTTCTGCCGCTCGCCAAGGCCAGTGTGGCACTCGGCTCACTGGCCGCCGAACATGAGACGCTCAAGCCAACCCTCGAGCAGCTGGCCAGCGCGATCGCGGCGCTTCCCGAGCCCAACGCCCATGAGGCTGCCCGCGACTATCTGACGATCTGCCAAGAGCGCCTGGAGACGTTTCGCCAGTCGAGTGTGGCGCTGAAGGAGGCCCGCAGCAAGGCACAAACCGCGCGGGAGGTGTTCGACACGTATGCGGGCGAAACAACGAAGGCACTGGACGCCATCTACGCCCAGGTGCAAGAGACGTTCGGCCGCCTGTATCGTTTGGTGAATCAGGACGACGAGGAACAGTTCCAAGCCCGGCTCAAGCCCTCAATCGGGAAATTGGGTTTCGACGTCGACTTCTACGGCCGTGGCTTCTTCCCGCCTGGGGCCTATCACAGCGAGGGACACCAAGACGGGATGGGCTTGTGCCTGTACCTGGCGCTCATGCAGCACCTTGCCGGTGACGCGTTCACGTTCGCGGTGCTCGATGACGTGCTGATGTCGGTCGACTCCGGGCATCGACGTGAAGTCAGCAAGATGCTTCAGCAGGAATTTCCGAAGACCCAGTTCTTCCTGACCACGCACGACGAAATCTGGCTGCGCCACATGAAGGTGGTCGGCCTGATCAAACCCAAGGGCGCCGCGCACTTTCGCACCTGGAACGTTGACGAGGGCCCCACAGAGTGGGACGACAAGGACGTCTGGGGCGAGATCGATTCGTTCCTAGCGAAGAACGACGTCCGAGCCGCAGCGGCGCTGCTGCGCAACTACCTCGAGCACTTCTCCAAGGAAGCGTGCCACGTGGTGCGCGCGCAAGTTGAGTTTCGCGGCGACGCGCAGTTCACGTTGGGAGACCTGCTGCCCAGCGCGATTGGCCGGGTCAAAAAGCTTCTCAAGGAAGGGAAGGCCGCCGCCCATTCGTGGGGACAGGCCGACAACTTCGAGAAGGTCCAGAAGCTGGAGACTGCATTCGCCGCCGCCGCCGCCGCGTCGAACGCTGAGCAGTGGCAGGTCAACGCGGCGGTCCACTACAACGAGTGGGCCAATCTGCATCGAAACGACTTCGAGCCCGTCGTGAAGGCCTTCAAGGTCCTGGTCGACACGTTCGCGTGCCAGACCTGCCATGCCGTCCTGTTTGTCACGCCGGAACACCGAAGCCCTGAGAGCTTGCGCTGCATGTGCGGCAACGTGAACGTCAATCTGCTGAAGAAGGCCTGACGCGCTAGACTTCGCGCGGCTTCCGTCTTCCAATGGCAGCTCAGCGCCCGTATCGCCACTCCGGTCCCTGAGCAGCTGACATTCGATTGGCCTTCAACACTGGATGGCGCCGGCTGCGCTTCAGTTGCCGCTCTACCAATTTCGTCGCCGCGCGCCAGCGACTGAGCTATGTCTGCACTACCTTGAGACCGGTCGTCGATGCTGAGATCTCCTTGGCGCCTGGATGACCGGAATCGGCCTCCGCAGCGTGAGTTCGCCGAGCGGCAGGAAAAGACAGCAACCGCTGCATTGCGGGTGTCCGCCGCGTGCGGTGCTGGAGGCGTCGAGGGAGCGCACCACCGCCGGGCCGCTTAGGCCATCATCCTCGCCAGCATCGAACGGTTTTGCCTGTGATCTTCTGACTCATGACGCTAGAGGCGCTGATACATCACAAGCGCGTCGGTGTACCCATGCACCGGGTGGAGAAATGCCTCCGGAACCCGGCCAACAATCTGGAAACCCATCCGTTGCCAGAGTTCGATTGCTCTGTGGTTGCTTGCAAGCACAAAGTTGAACTGCATCGCGCGATACCCCGCCGCGCGGGCTTCTTCGAGCGAATGTGTGCACATGGCACGTCCGATTCCTCGACCATGGGCGTGGCCAGCGGTCATGTAGCCGCAGTTCGCAACGTGAGAACCCGCGCCCTTCCGATTGGGATGCAGAACGTAGGTTCCAACGAGTTCGCCACCCTCTTGAGCGACGTAGCAAACATTCGTAGGTGCCAGCCAGGCACGCAGTGCTTCGTCCCGACTAGTCTGGGGCGGAAAATCATACGTTTCGCCGGCGCGAATGACGGGTTCGAGGATCTGCCAGAGGCCGTCCTCGTCTCCTGGTACCGCTTTTCGAATCTGAAGCATCGGTAGTCGTTTCCTTACCCGCGATTCTAAAGTTCGTCCCGTGTGGTGCGACCTGGACGACGAGGTCCAGGATCCCATCTTCATGAAGCTGTAGAGTCGGTCCCCTTTGAGCGTCGAGGCCGATGCTTTGCACACGCATCTCGTTCAGGCTATCGCAGATGGCGAGCCCCTTTTTTTGTGCACCATCGATCGGCAAGAGCGCTTGCTTGCAAGGAAAACAGCCACGCTCGATGCGGTAACTAGGAGCGTCGCCCCGACGGTCGTCAGCGACAGCGATCGACTTCCCAAGAGCACAAGCATGAGTGTCGAGAGAATGGGAGTTGCGTTGGACAGCACGCCGATGATCCGCGCATCGCCGCGCCGCATGGCGAGACTCCAGAGGTAAAAGGCTCCACCCGTTGGGCCGACGCCCAGCGCGAGCATCATCAACCACTGCGAGGCATCGAGAGATGCGGGCGGCTCTAAAGCTGCATGCCCTGCCAGCGCGAGCAAACCCGACACCATGCAAGCGGGCCCGACATCCACGGGAGACGAGGATTTGCTGCGTGCTTCTGCGATGGAGTAGGTCGCCCACACGAAGGCCGCGGCCAATGCGAAGCCATACCCCGGGTGCCATCGCAGCGAAAGCTCGACTCCGTCGCTGGTCGCCAGCACGACCCCTGAGAACGCAGCCGCAGCCGCGAGAATGTGTACCCATCCGAGCTTCAGTCCTTGCCCCGTCAGCGGCGCCATGAGCAGGATGAGGAGCGGCCACGCGTAGTGAACCAGATTGGCATTGACGGGCGGAGCCGAGCGCAGCGCGATGATGTAAAGCACGTGATAAGTGAACTGGCCATAGATGCCAACGGCCAGCGAACGCCAGTCGAGCGACCAGCGCATCGCCCAGGGGAGAGACAGCGCGCCACCAATGAACAGGCTCATGCCCGTCAAATACAGGGGCGGGACGCCTGCGAGCGACACCGTGAGCGTGGCCAGCGAGGACCACATCAAGATGGCGACCAGCGCAGCAATCAGTGGCATCGACTACGGCTCTTTGCTCAGATCCAGGTGCAGGGTTTGGATCTCGAGGAACTCGTCGATGCCATGGCGCGAACCTTCTCGTCCGAGCCCGGACTCCTTCACACCGCCGAACGGGGCGACCGCCGTAGAGATCGCGCCCGTGTTCATCCCGACCATGCCGCATTCGAGCGACTCGCTGACGCGGAACAGTTTGCTTGCGTCATTCGAGAAGACGTAGGCTGCAAGTCCATAGGGGGAGTCGTTCGCCCTGCGCAGCACCTCGGATTCAGTCGCGAAGCGAAAAAGCGCGGCGACCGGGCCGAAGGTCTCTTCGTGGGCGAGCACCATGGTGTCGTCCGCCCCGGTCAGCACCGTTGGCTCAAAGAATTGCGCCCCATGGCTGGAAGATTTGCCTCCTGACACGATGGAGGCGCCTTTGGCCTGCGCATCCTCGACGTGCGTCTCCACCTTTCGAAGCGCGGCCTCGTTGATTAGGGGGCCGATCGAAACGCCAGGCTCGGTGCCGACGCCGATATGGAGTTCTCGAACTTCCGCGGCGAGGCGCTCCGCGAATCGGTCGTAGATGCCCGACTGAACGTAGATGCGGTTGGCACACACGCAGGTCTGCCCGCTGTTGCGGAACTTGCTCGCCATCACGCCGGCGATCGCTGTCTCGAGGTCGGCGTCGTCAAACACGATCACGGGCGCATTGCCGCCGAGTTCGAGGCTGACGCGCTTGACGGTGTCCGCGCATTGGCGCAGGAGTTTCTTGCCCACTGCCGTTGATCCGGTGAACGTCAGCTTGCGCACCGTCGGGTTGCTCGTGAGCTCCGAGCCAATGCCCTCGGGGGCGCCAGTCACGATGTTCAGGACGCCCTTTGGAAAACCCGCGCGCTCGCCCAGTTCGGCGAGTGCCAGCGCGGAGTAGGGCGTCAGCTCCGAGGGCTTGACGACCACCGTACAACCTGCGGCCAGGGCAGGTGCCAGCTTGCGCGTGATCATCGCGTTCGGAAAATTCCAAGGCGTGATCGCCGCGCAGACGCCCACCGGCATCTTGCGCACGAAAATCCGGCGGTTTGATTGCGCCGCCGGAATGGTCTCGCCATAGGCGCGGACGCCCTCGGCCGCGAACCATTGCACGAAGGAAGCGCCGTAGAGGATCTCGCCTCTCGATTCGCTCAAGGGCTTGCCTTGCTCCAGCGTCATCAATAGTGCGAGATCGTCGGCATGCGCCAGCATCAGGTCGTGCCACTTGAGCAGCAGCGTCGCGCGATGATTGGCAGTCAGGGACCGCCACGCCGGCAACGCGGCTTGGGCTGCCTCGATGGCATCCCGCGTGTCGACGCCGTCACACGACGGGATGGTCCCAAGCGCCTGCCGGTTGGCCGGATTCACCACTTCGAGCGTGCCCTCAGATCGGGCGTTTCGCCATTGACCGTCGATGTACGCCTGCTGGCGCCAAAGCGCCATGTCCTGGAGCTCCACATGCATGACGCGGCTTTCCTCAGCCGCCGACTTCAGCCTGATGCGCCTTGGCCAGCGCGATCATGCTTTCGAAGGTGAAGTCCAACTTGGGCGTGCCGGGTGGAGGCATCGTGGCGCCCCAGCCTTTGTTGGCATGGCGGCGATCGATCCAGGCAGAGGCGAGCCCGAAGCTGTTCGCTGGCGCGTGGTCGTGGAAAAGGCTCTGGGCCGTGTGAAGGATGTCTTTCTTCTGAAGTCCGAAATCGCTCACCAGCCGCTTGAGCATGTATTCGAAGTTGCGCGGGCTCGGCTTGTAGGAGCCGATGTCCTGCGCCGTGTAGATTGCGTCGAACACCACCTGCAGGCGCGCGTTGCTCGAGCGGAACGAAAGCCGATCAACGTTCGAAAGGATCACGAGCTTGTAGTGCTTCTTTAGGTACGTCAGCGCCTCGATCGAGTCCGCGAATTCGGGCCAGTCCGGCACCGATGCGCCGAAGGTGTTGGCTTCCTCGTCGCTGACAGTGACACCCCATTCCTTGGCCAGGCGCTTGTAGACCAGTGCCAGCAGCTGCGGGTAGAGCATCGCGGGCGCTTCTTCTTCCTGCGCGGACTCGTGCTGCGCGTAGTTCTCGAGGACCTCGTCGCGCGTCTTGTCGTTGCCCGCCTTTGCGCGCAGCGGCTCCAGCGCGCTGTAGATCCCGGATTCCCAGTCGATCAGGGTGCCGTAGCAATCGAAGGTCAGTACTTTGAAGTTGGAGAGTTTCATGGTGAGTCCCATTGGTTGATTCAAGAGAAAACGTGAGCGATGGAAGCGCGCAAGCGCTCGATCAGGACGTCGACGTCCGCTTCCGTGTAGTTCAGGGAGGGTGCGAAGCCCAAAATGTCGTCGCTGAAGGCGCGGAAGACCAATCCGTTCTGGAATGCATGGTCGAGCACGCGCTGGCCCATCTTGAGCGCCGGATCGGGCTTGGCCTTCGTGGTCTTGTCTGCGACCAGCTCGACGGCACCGAGCAGGCCGCGCACGCGGACCTCGCCCACGCACGGCAGGGTTTCGAGGTCTTTGAGGCTGGCTTCGAAGTACTGCCCGACGCGCTGTCCGTTGTCGAGCAAGCCGCCGTCCGTGTACAGGTCGAGCACCGCATTGGCCACGGCGGCGCTGACCGGATGACCGGCGTAGGTCTGGCCGTGGCCGAACGGCGTGCCGTCGCTGCCGGCCGCGGCGATGCCCCGATACAGCTCTTCCGTGATCAACGTCGCGCTCATCGGCGCGTATCCCGCCGTCAAGCCCTTCGCCAGCGTGAGGACGTCGGGCGTGACGCCTTCGGCTGCGCAGGCGAAGAGCGGGCCGGTACGGCCGAAGCCGGTGATGACTTCATCGACGATGAGAAGAATGCCGAGCCGGTCGCACGTCGCTCGCATGGCGGCGAGGAAGCCCGGAGGCGGAATGATCACGCCGCCCGATCCCTGGATCGGCTCGCAGATGAAGGCCGCCACGTTGTCGGCGCCCAGCTCCGCGACCTTCGCCTCGAGCGCCCGCACGGTGCTCGCGAGAACCGCGGCCGGGTCCGGACCGTCTGCGTGGCGGTACGGATACGGCGACGGAATGTGGTGCTGTTGCGGGCCGGGCACGTCGAAGTGCTTGTGGAACAACGGCAGCGCCGTCAAGCCGCTTCCGACCGCGGAACTGCCGTGGTACCCGCGCTGCAGGCCAATGAAATGCTTCTTGGTCGGTCGCCCTGTGGCGTTGAAGAAATAGCGGACGGTACGAATGGCAGTGTCCACGGCGTCGGATCCGCCTTGACCGAAGAGCACGCGCGTCAAACCCTCGGGCGCCAGTGCCGTGAGCCGCCCGGCGAGCCGAATCGCGGGCTCGCTTGCAAAGTGGAAGTAGCCGGTCGAGTAGGGCAACTTTCGCATCTGCTCCGTGGCCGCGCGTACGACAGATTCCTGGCCATAGCCGACGTTGACGCACCACAAGCCGGAAAACGCATCTTGCACACGACGGCCATCGGCGTCGATGAGGTGAATGCGGTCGGCGGCCGTCCAGATGGTTGCGCCGCGCTCCTCGTGCTGCTGCAGTGCGACCACGGGGTGGAGCCAATGGCGGCGGTCAATCTCGCTCAGTTCGGCAAAGTCGGTGTCGATTCTCATGGGAGTTCACTGGTAGGGCTATCAAAAAACCTGCGCGCCGAGTGGCACGTCGCGTTCGGGCGCGAGCAGCACTGGAGCGCCCGTCTCGCTGCGTGCGCCGAGCACGAGCACCTGCGATCGAAGCCGCCTATGCGAATGGATCCCAGGTTCATGGCACAGATGACCTGTCGTCCGATCAGTTCTTCGGCGGTATAGATGTCCATGTACTGGCCGCTGGAGGTGCGCATGCCGAGGTCGCCGAAGTCGATGTACAGCTTGAATGCGGGTACCCGCGCCTTGAGGTTGGGATTTGCATCGACGATGCGGCCTACGCGCAGGTCGAGGCGCTCGAAAGCCGTGGGATCGGTTGTCATCGGCGTCACTCCTTCGCGGTGTGCAACAGGGGGAGAACCTTGCCGGGATTCAGCAGATTCTTCGGGTCGAACGCACGTTTCACGCGCCACGCCATTTCGAGTTCAGTTCGCGACTTCACGACGAGCAGTTCGTCGCGCTTGCCGGCGCCGACGCCGTGCTCGGCCGAGATGGAACCGTCCATCGCAACGGCGATGTCGTCGACTGCCTTGCTGATCTGCGCGCCGAAGGCGAGGTATTCCTTGACCGGGACGTCGGCCGGCCGCAGCGGATTGAAATGCACATTCCCGTCGCCCATATGCCCGTAGATCACCATGCGCGTTTGTGGTGCGATCTGCAGCACGCTTTGCGTGGCGCGTTCGATGAACGCCGGAATCTGTGAAAGCGGAACGGAGATGTCGCAGCGCACGCTGCCGCCGGTTCGCGTCTGCGCGTCGGAGATTTCCTCGCGCAGGCGCCAGAACTCCGCCGCATGCGAATCTGCCGTTGCGATAGCCGCGTCCTCGATCGTTCCATCCTCGAGGCCGGCTTGCAGGGCTTCGTAGAAGGCGTCGTCGAGATCCTCTTGTGCGCGTCCCGACGCCATCTCTGCAAGGACATACCAGGAAGACTGCACCGACAGCGGCGACCGTGCGTCCTGAAGGTGTGCGAGCACGAGTTCGAGTGCGGCCGCCGAGATCAGTTCGAAGGCAGTGACGTCCTGGCCCAAGCGCTTGCGCAGGGCACCGAAGAACGAAAGCGCGCCTCGCGGGCTCTTGAAGCCGAGAAAGGCCGTCGATTCCGAACGTGGCTTGGGCACGAGCTTCAGCACCGCGGCTGTGACGACACCGAGCGTTCCTTCGGCGCCGATGAACAGCTGCTTCAGGTCGTACCCTGTGTTGTCCTTGCGCAGCGCGCGAAGACCGTTCCAGACCTCGCCCCACGGCAACACAACTTCGACGCCCAGGATCAGGTCCCGCATGTTGCCGTAGCGCAGCACGGCGGTGCCGCCGGCGTTGGTCGAGAGATTTCCACCAATCTGACAGCTGCCTTCGGAACCGATTCGCAAGGGAAACAGCTTCCGCACCTCATCAGCATGGCTGCGAGCCTCCTGCAGCGTGACACCAGCCTCCACGACCATCGTGTCGTTGACTGCGTCCACACTGCGCACGCGATTGAGGCGCGACAGGCTGAGGATGACCGCGTGGCCCGTGTCGTCGGGAACGGCGCCGCCGAGCAGTGACGTGTTGCCGCCTTGCGGCACGACGGGCACGTCGTGGGCATGGCAGTAGTTCATCACCAGACTCACTTGCCCGGTGTCCGCGGGTCGGACCACTGCCAGCGCTTTGCCAATGTAAACGCCGCGGTAGTCCGTAGCGTAGCTGCGCGTGTCGCGCTCTGCGTCAAGGCAATACGCCGCACCGACGATTGCCGACAGGTTCCTGATGTGCGTGACGTTGTCCATGAGTTCTTCGCTCGTCGGCGATCAATGCTTTGTCAGAGATCAGGTGGGCGCGGGCCTGACATGGGAAGAGCTTGTTTTGCTCGGATCTGGTGCAGGTCGACTGCGACCACCTAATGCACTAAGAGTCTAGGAGACGTAAACGCCTACTGCAATAGGTGTCGCGCACTTAAGTGATTTTTGTTGGAGGCGACTGCGCGGGGCGACGCGACGGCACCCCGTTGAACGAGGGCGTCGTGCCGCCTGAAGATCTCGCGCGCCCGAACAGCGATTGGGTCGGCGGCTTCAGGAAGAACTAGTTGAAATGGAAGTGTCGAGCGCCAGGACGCTGCTTGGCAGTACTAGCCGGCAAGCAGACGCTGCACGAGATCGGGTGTGCTGCTCACGCTGTACTTTCGCAAAAGCCGCGTCTTGTAGATGTCCACCGTGCGCGGACTGATTCCCAGGGCTTTCGCGACCTCTTTGCCGGTCTTGCCTTCAATCAGCAAGGCCGCGACGTCGCGCTCCCGCGGGGTCATCGAGCCACGCAGGGCCGAGTTGACCTTGCGCCCCGTCGAGAGGTCGGTGAATGCCCAGATAGTGTCCCGATGAGGGTCGTCAGGCGTATACGTGAAGCCGCTGACATGGACCCAGAACAGCTCGCCATCCAATCGCCGCATCACGCGGTCGTCGGAGAAGGTCAGGTCCTTGGCCAGGACCGGGGCGATCCGGCTGCCGGTCTGCTCGAAGTGCGCCTGGGTCGGATAGAGGCGTTCGAAGGTCGTGCCGACGAGATCCTCGACACGGCCGCGAAAGATCATGGCGAATGCCCGATTGCAATCGAGGATGACGCGGTTGCGGCCGAGCGCCTGACCGACTGGTGCATCCTGGAATGCACGTTCATAGTCGATTGCGACGGACGTGCTGCTTGCCTTCTTGCTCATTGAGGACCGCCTTCCAAAAAACACTTAAGTGCTCGACACCTATTGTCGTAGGAGTATACGGCACCTAGACTCTTAGCATGTTAGGTGTTGGAGGCTTCATGTCGATATTTGTTCTGCGCAATGCAAACCTGCTCGATCTCGAGGAAGGCGCACTCATAGATGGAATGGACGTTGTGGTGGTCGACGACAGGATCGCCGACATCGGCCGTGGCTTGGTGGATCCCGTTGGGACCGATGCCGTCTACGACTTGCGGGGCCTTACGCTCATGCCCGGGCTGATTGACTGCCACGTCCACGTGACGGCATCCCACGTCAACCTGGGCCTCGCAGCAAAGCTGCCGAACGCGCTCGGAGTCATTCGCTCACTGCCAATCTTGAGGGGAATGCTGTTCCGTGGGTTCACCAGCGTTCGAGACGCGGGAGGGGGGGACTGGGCCCTTGCGCAAGCGGCCCAGGATGGCCTGATCGAAGCGCCGCGCCTGTTTCCTTCGGGCAAGGCGCTGTCGCAGACAGGCGGCCACGGCGACTTTCGCGCACGAAGCGATCAACTCGAGCCATGTGCCTGTTCCTTCCGCATTGGAAACATCGCTCGCGTGGTCGACGGCGTCGACGACGTGCGCCGTGCCGCGCGCGACGAACTGACCAAAGGCGCGACGCAGATCAAGGTGATGGCAAGCGGCGGGGTGACATCGCCCAACGACCCGATCGGCAACACTGGCTACTCGATGGATGAGCTGAGAGCCATCGTCGACGAGGCTGCCGCCTGGCAAACATATGTGATGGCGCATGCCTACACGCCGAGGGCCATCAAGCGCGCCGTCGAGGCTGGTGTGCGCACGATCGAACACGGCAATCTCGTCGACGAAGCGACTGCCCAACTTGTCAAGCAGGCCGGCGTCTTCGTGGTCCCCACGCTGATCACATTCGACATGCTCTCCAGCGAAGGCGCAGCGTTGGGCCTGCCGCCGGAATCGATCGCCAAGGTGGATGACGTGCGCCTGGTTGGCCGCGAGGCGATTGCCATGCTTCACAGGCTCGGCGTCAAGATGGGATTCGGCAGCGATCTGTTGGGAGAGTCCCACAAGCATCAAAGCGAGGAGCTTCGCATCCGCTGCGAGATCGTGGGCAACCTTGAGACGCTGCGAAGCGCGACAACCGTGGCCGCCGACATCCTCCAGCGGGCGGGAACCCTGGGCGTGGTCCGCCCAGGTGCAGTCGCCGACCTGTTGGTTGTCAAGGGGAATCCGCTGGAGGACATCGGAGTGCTCACCGGACAGGGGGAGGGCCTTTCCGCAATCATGAAGGATGGTCGTTTCGTCAAGAACGAACTCAAGGCTCGGACCAGCGTGGCACGGGTGGCCTGACATGACGGCGCTCCTCGAAATTTCTGACCTGTGCGCGAGCTTCGGCGGCTTGCATGCGCTTGCCGGCGCTAGTTTCAATGTAGAGCGCGGAAAGACCACCGGGCTGATCGGACCGAATGGCGCGGGCAAGACCACCCTGTTCAATGCAGTTACCGGCCTGCTGCCCCAGGCGACCGGACGCATCGTGTTCGACGGCGTGGACATTGCCGGAAAGCGACCCGAGCGCATCTCCCGCGCCGGGCTGATCCGCACCTTTCAACTTGCGCGTGGTTGCCCACGCATGACGGTCTTCGAGCATCTGATGCTCTACGGACCTAGGCAAGCCGGGGAAGGCTTCCTGGCAGGGCTCGTTGGTGGCGCAGCGGTAAAGGCGCGCGAGGAAGAGCTGCGGGAAAAGGTGTGGGCCATGGCGCACAGGCTTCGCCTGGACCAGGTTCTCGACAACCTCGTGTCGGCGCTGTCCGGTGGTCAGAAGAAGCTACTGGAGATTGGGCGGGCGCTGCTGGCCGAGCCCGAGATGATCCTGCTCGACGAGCCCATGGCCGGCGTCAATCCCACGCTTGTGGGTGAGATCGCGGATCAGCTCGAAGTCGTGAAGGCCGAAGGCATCACGATCCTCTTGATCGAACACGAGATGGCGCTCATCAAGCGGCTTTGCGAAGAAGTCATCGTGATGGCCGAAGGCAAGTACCTGACGCACGGCAGCTTCGATCAGGTCACGGCGGACCGCCGCGTCCAGTCCTCTTACCTTGGAAGGAGCCGGGCATGACAACCCTGCATATGCGGGACATTCGCGGCGGCTACGGAAGCGCGGACGAGATCGTCAAGGGCATCGATCTCGAAGTAAAGGCACGTGACCTTGCCGTGATCATTGGCCCTAACGGCGCTGGCAAGTCGACGTTCCTGAAGCTCGTTGCCGGTCTTCTCAAGCCCAAGACGGGCCATGTGGAGATCGATGGCCGTCATCTTGCGCCGGGCAGCGCACAGGACGCTTGCGAACACGGCCTCAGCTTCGTGCCGCAGGAGCGCAACGTCTTCCAGAGCCTGACAGTCAGAGAGAACCTCGAGATGGGGGGCTACCTGGTGCGCGCCGAACTCAAGTCCCGGGTCGAGGCGCAGCTCGAGCGGTTCCCGCTGTTGAAGCCGCGCCTCAAGCACAAGGCGGGCAACCTGTCTGGAGGCCAGCGACAGGTCCTTGCGATGGCGATTGCCCTGATGACGCAGCCGAACGTGCTGCTCTTGGACGAGCCGACTGCAGGGCTTTCGCCCGCTGCAGCCGACGAAGTGTTCGACCTGATTCGCGAGCTGGCGGGCCAAGGCCTGGCGGTCCTGATGGTGGAGCAGAACGCGTTGCTTGCCCTCGAGTACGGCACGCGGGGACTTGTTCTTGTCGCTGGGCGAAAGCTCAGGGACGCGAGTGCCGCGGATCTGCTGGCAGATGACGAGGTTCGTCATCTGTTTCTCGGCGGCGCGCAGATTCACTGATTCAACTTCCTTGGAGCATGGCCATGACTAGCAGAAGATCCTTCCTGTGTACGAGCGCCGCGGCAGCCCTGGGGGCGGCTCACCCGCTCCTATGGGCGCAGAACAGGGAGCCGATAAGGATCGGCATCCTGATCCCTCTGACCGGTGCCACGAGTCAGTTCGGCGCGACCATGAGCCGGGCTGCTCAGATCGCCGCGGAGGAGATCAACGCGGCAGGCGGTGTCAACGGACGCCGCGTGGAAGTCGTCATCGAGGACGATCAGAGCAACCCGGAAGCGGCCGTTCGCGCGGCGCGGAAGCTGATCGACGTCGATCGGGTGGTCGCCATCGGTGGGTCCTACGCTTCGTCGGTGACCTCGGCCATCGCACCGCTGTGCTGGGAGAGCAAGACGGTCCTGGCCACGTCGTCTGGCGCGGACAGCATCACGAAACTGCCTCACCAGGGCTATATCTTCCGCACGTCACCAACGGTGACGCTGCAGGGCACGCGGGTGGGCGACCTCGGTGTCGAACTCGGCTGCAAGAAGATGTTCTTCATGGGGCCACAAACACCGTTCGCGCAGGCGTACATTGACATTATCTCGGGCATCTTCACACGTGCCGGCGGTGCCGGCGCGGGTTTGATCTACGAAGACAAGAAGGCCAGTTATCGATCCGAAGTCGACCAAGCGCTGCGTGCCAAGCCAGATGTGATCGTCCTCGGGGGCTATGTTCCCGACACGTCGGTGGTACTGAAGGATCTCTATCGAGCGGGATTTGACGGCAAGCGCATCGGTTTTTCCTTCGGCATCAACCAGAAGCTTGTGGAAGCGGTGCCCGCAGAAGTCGGCGAGGGCGCGTACTCGCTGGTACCGTCCGCGTCCGTGAACGCCGGTGCCTACAAGCGGTTGGTCGCGAAGATGAAGATCGATGCACTCGACAGCTATTCCTGCCAGGTCTACGACCACGTGAATCTCGTCGCACTCGCGCTCGCCAGCGCGCCGACCGCTGAGGCGAACGGAACCACTGTGCGGGACAACGTGCGCGGCATCTCCCAGGTAGCGCAGGGAAAGGTTGTCGACAGCGCGACGGACGGGTTGAAGATGCTGAAGGACGGAAGCCGCATCAACTTCGACGGGGCCAGCGGGCCGCTCGAGTTCGCCGAGAACGGTGACGTCAAAGGCGTCTTCTTCCGCTACGAGCAGATCCAGAAGGGAAAGCTCGCAGTGACCAAGGTGGCTTGAAGCTAGCCAAAGGATCGAGATGTTCTCCGATATCGTTCAGCACTTGGCCAATGGGTTGGTGATGGGGGCGGTCGTTGCCCTGCCCGCCCTGGGCCTGACCCTTATCTTCAGCGTGCTTGGTTTCATCAACTTCAGCATCGCCGCCCAGATGACGGTGGGCGCCTACGCAGGCTGGCTGGTCAACAGCCATCTGCATTGGCCCCTCGTTCCCGTCTTGGTGGTGGCGTTCGCGATGGCCGGTCTGATGGGCGTCGTTGGCGATCGCCTGGCGCTCGTTCCCATGCGCCGCAAGGTGTCAGCTCATACACCCCTGATGGTGGCCATCGTGTCCATCGCGCTGAACCTCGCGCTGGAAAATGCACTGCGCTTCGGCTTCGGAAGCGACCTGAACAGCTTCGAGATGCCCATCGCACGCGATGTGCAGTTCGGTGGCATTCGGATCGGTCCCCAGCAGATGCACAACCTTGGGATCGCCCTGGCCATTGCCATGGTCCTGGCGGTGTTCTTCACCGTCACGCGCGTCGGGAAGGCGATGCGCGCCGTGGCTGACAACCCCGATCTGGCCCGCCTCAAGGGGATCGATCCGGCAAGGCTGTCGAACCTCGCGACGTTCATCGGCATGGGGCTTGCCGGCACCGGCGGTGCATTGCTAGCCATAGACACCAGTGTCGACCCGTCCACGGGTTCCCGCCTTCTGTTGATCATCTTTTCGGCGAGCGTGCTCGGTGGGCTGACGAGCCTTACCGGCGCAGTGCTTGGGGCGCTCCTCATCGGCGTGGTCAGCGAGGTTGCGTTGCTGGTCATTTCTCCGGTCTACCAGTCGGCGACGGCATTCGTGGCGATCCTGCTGGTTCTGTTGGTCCGTCCCAGCGGACTGTTCGCTGGCGCGTCTGGAGTTCGCAAGTGACCTCATACCTCGTGTTCATGGCCACCCTGGCCGGCATCTATGCGCTGCTATCCCTCGGATTGGTGACGATCTGGGGGCAGGGCGGAATGGTGAATCTCGGCCTGGTCGGCTTTTATGCCGTCGGTGCGTACACCTCCGCGTTGCTTTCGAGCGCCGGCGTCCCGATCGGCATCTCTCTCGTGTGTGCGGCACTGATGGCTGGCGCGGTCGGAGTGGTGCTGTCGTACGTGACGCGGCCGCTGCGCGGCGACTACCTTGCGATTGTCTCGCTGGGGTTTGCCGAAGTCATCCGGCTCGTCGCGACCAATGAAAAATGGCTTACCGGGGGCAGCGACGGTCTCTCGGGCATCCGTTCGCCGCTCAAGTTCGAACTCGGTGCAGCACACCCGTGGTTCTATCTGCTTCTGGTCTGGGCGATCGTCGGAGCTACCGCGCTCTGCCTCACCCGGCTGTTCAGATCGCCCTATGGACGTGCGCTCAGGGCCGTGCGCGACGACGAACAGGTGGCGGCTGTGGCGGGAAAGCCGGTGCTGCAACTCAAGCTCAAGACCTTCTTCGTGGGCGCTGCGTTGTCGGGCATCGCGGGTGGCGTCTATGCGCACCTCACCAGCTACATCGCGCCCGATGGTTTCGTGCCGCTCCTGACCATCTACATTTTCCTCGCGGCCACTGCCGGCGGCTACACACGCGTGATCGGAGCCATCGTCGGTTCGCTGGCTGTCGTCGCCTTGCTGGAGTCGACACGATTCGTTGCGGCCGTTATTCCCGGCCTGACCGCCGTGCAGGTCGCGTCGCTGCGCGAGTTCGTCATCGCGATCAGTCTGATCGCGATCATGCAGCTCAAGCCGGAAGGGGTATTTCAGAGCGTGAATCAGAAAGCCCGAGCGGACTCTGCTCCGCGGCGCGCGAAGGCGAGTGCCGCTGCCGAGTCCGAGCCATCATCAAACGTTCTGGCGAGCCGCGCATGACTTCACAGCGGGATTGGGCCGATCTCGCCGGGCGCTTGGCGCTGCGAGTGAACTTCGATCTGATGACGGTTCTCGAAGTGGACTGGAATGAGAACCTAGTCAGGCGCAGCTTCTCCACAGACGAGACGAACTATCCAAGCGGCGGCGTCAAGCGTCTGATGGGCAGCTCGTGGGCCAACCATGTGATCTTTGGTGGCCAAGCGTTCCGTTCGCAGACACGAGCGGAGTTCCGTTCGGCTTTCGAGGACTACAAGACCTTGGAGGCGCTCGACCTGTTCTTCGCGCTCAATGTGCCTTGCCAGGAGTGGGGCCGGACGGTGCGTACCGTCAATTTGCTTCGCGGCACAAGCGCGTTCCCGGAGCAGGCCATCGAGGCGGTTCGCCAAAGGTTCGAGTTTCCAAACAATCCCGAGTGATGTGGAGCGCAGCATCGGAACGGTCGTATGGTCAGCTCCAAACTTTCGGTGAGCCATCGCATCGCACCGCAGGGAGCGTATCAAAACAGGCATGTTCGGCCGAAGGCGATTGTCTTGTTTTGAATCCAGTATTTGTTCTCCGTATGCGCTACAGATCGTAATCAGCCATGGCTCAGTAACGCGCGGGTGAGACGTACTTGCTGCGCGCGAGTGGAGCAACCTCTCTATTGCGCCCACCTCACCTGTAGGTAGTGGTGGCCTCGTCTGACTTTTCCGCCACCCTGGGCGATCGCCGCAGGTTCCTTTGGGAACGCGCCTAGCGTTGGCTGTTTAGCGCCAGACAATCAGCCGCTTAGCAACGAGATCTGCAGCGATGAAGAAGCGATGCGTCGTACGAACGCTCATAGGCCCGCTCAGCGTGCCCACATCGACCGGTTGAATCCGCAGCGGAAACCACCCCTGCGCTGCTCAGCCAGCGGGATCGAACACCCTGAGGAACTCGCGTCGCGTCTTTGGCCCGTAGGTCCTGAAGTGAGGATCGGGTTTCTCCAGGTAGGCCATGCGCTTTCGGGCGACCGAGTCGCGGGAGGTGTATCGCTTCACTTCCGTCGGCGTCAAGCCGTACACGTTCGCGGCGTTGAGACCGAATATCCTGGCCCGCAGCGCAGGCGTCATCTCGGGATAGCCATACCGTTCGCGCAGTTCCGCCGAGATCTGGAACGTCCGGAAGGCTTGGATCTGGTCCTGCGGTGAGCCGTACCAGATCGAATCCGTGCCCCACAGCA
>NZ_FMZU01000025.1 GCF_900101545.1 Variovorax sp. CF079
GGCTTTGCGCGTGAAGACCTGCTGCTACGACTGGCCGGGCAGCTCGAGCAGTCGATGCCCTGGGCCGCCCGACGTCCGGCGCTTTGGGCAGGCCGACCGTAGGCCGAAGGCTCTCTGGAGGTCAAGGCCAAGTCTTCGCGGAAATGAACCGAGGGGGCGCCTCAGTCTGTCGTGCGGACAACGATGCGGCCTCTGATCTCGCCCGCCATCAGTGCATGGGCGGTATCGATGGCATCCGACAGCGTGATCTCGCGCGTGATGGTCTCGAGCAGCGACGCATCGAGATCCCGCGCGAGCCGTTTCCACGCTTCGTTGCGCAGTGCGAGCGGCGCCATCACGCTGTCCACGCCGAGCAGCGCGACGCCGCGCAGGATGAACGGCATCACTGTGGCGGGCAGGTCTGCCCCCTGTGCAAGGCCACAGGCCGCGACGGCGCCGCCGTAGCGCGTCTGCGCGCAGGCGTTGGCCAGCGTATGGCTACCCACCGCATCGACGACCGCGCGCCAGCGCTCCTTCTGCAAAGGCTTGCCCGGGGCCGAGAGTTCGGCGCGGTCCATCACCACCGCCGCCCCCAGCGCCTTCAGATACGGCGCCTCTGCGCTCTTTCCCGTCGTTGCAACGACTTGGTGGCCGAGCTTCGACAACAAGGCGACCGCCACCGACCCGACGCCGCCGGTCGCTCCTGTCACCAGCACCTCGCCCTCTCCCGGCTCGAGTCCGTGGCGCTCGAGTGCCATCACGCAGAGAATCGCTGTATAGCCCGCTGTCCCGATCGCCATGGCCTGCCGGGTCGTGAAGGTCTCCGGCAGGCGTACCAGCCAATCTCCGCTGAGGCGCGCGCGCTGCGCCAGGCAGCCCTTGTACTTCTCGCCGACGCCGAAGCCGTTGAGCACCACGCGGTCGCCGGGCCGCCAGGCCGGGTGGCTGCTTTCCCGCACGGTGCCTGCGCCGTCGACTCCGGCCACCATGGGCCACTCCCGCACCACGGGCGACCGGTTGGTGATGGCCAGAGCGTCCTTGTAGTTGAGCGTGGAGTAGTCGACATCGATCGTGACGTCGCCGGGAGGAAGAAATCCATCGTCGACCTCGCGAATTGCCGCGGCGAACTCGGGCGACTTGTCCAGCACCAGTGCCTTGAACATGCTTGCTCCTCAGATGTGAATCAATTGGTCGAAGTCTTCGACGACGAGCACCAGAGGTGCGGCAGTGCGCGCAAGGCGCGCGCGCAGAACGGCGCCTTCCCAGGCGGCCCAGAAACTTCGCGCCAGCCGGTCCGCGTCGAAATTGGCGCGCACCTCGCCCCCGTCCTGCGCCATCCGGATCGAAGCAGCCAGCTGAGTCTCCCAGTCCCGAATGGAAGCGTCCAGTCGCTTGCGGAAACCGTCATGGAGGCCGGCAACCTCCTGCCCCAGCGTGCCGACCAGACAGCCACGGCGCCATCGGAATCGACGCATGCCGACCGTGGATTCCGAGAGAAACGCCGCGAGCTTGTGAGTGAAGCTCGGATTGACCCCACTTGGCCGCGCGCCGAAGCATCTCTCCAGGCGCCTGAGAAAGTAGGCCTGATACGTCTCGAGCAGTGCGAAGCCGAAGTCGTCCTTGCTGCCGAAGTAGTGATAGAACGATCCTTTGGGAACACCGACGGTGGTCAGCACCTTGTCGACGCTGGTGCCTGCCCATCCGTTCTCCAGCACCGACTCCAGGCCGGCCCGGATCAGGTGCTCTCGGGTGTTCGAGCGTGCACCACGTCTTTGCACATGTGAACGGGGCATGTCAGTACATTTCATGACGAGTGGACGAACTGGCGTTCAGCGATGACGAAACACCGGCGCGCGTTTGCTCAGGAATGCGTGCATCCCCTCCTTCTGGCCGTCCGTGGCGAACGCGGCCTGGAACAGGCGCCGCTCGTGGAGCAGGCCCTCGGCCAGAGAGACTTCGTGCGCACGGTTCACGGCTTCCTTGGCCATGCGTACTGCGGGCGCGTTGTAGCCCGCGATGGTGTGCGCGGCCTCGAGTGCGGTCTGCAGGAGTTCGGCGGCGGGCACCACACGCGCGACGAGACCTGACGCTTTCGCCTCCGCGGCGTTGATGCTCCTGCCGGTCAGGATCAGATCCATCGCCAGCGCCTTGCCGACGGACCGCGTCAGGCGCTGCGTGCCACCGATGCCCGGAAGGATGCCCAGCTTGATCTCGGGTTGGCCGAAGTGCGCATCGTCGGCCGCAATGATGAAGTCGCACATCATCGCGAGTTCGCAGCCGCCTCCCAGGGCATAGCCGCTGACGGCGGCGATGATCGGCTTGGTGATGGCCTGCACGCCCTGCCATGCCGCGAAGACGTCGTTCGTCTGGAGCTCGGCCAAGGTCTTGTCGGCCATCTCGGCAATGTCCGCGCCGGCCGCAAAAGCACGCGGGCTTCCGGCGATCACGACGGCGCCGACGTTGGCGTCTGCATCGAATGCGCGAAGTGCCGCGACCACCTCGCGCGACAGCACTGTGTTCAGCGCGTTCAGGCTGCGTGGACGGTTGAGCGTGATCAGGCCAACGCGCTCGCGGCGTTCGACGAGGATCGTTTCGTACAGTGCCGGTACCGGTCCGTGCGGGGATGCGTTCCCTGCGGCGGGTTGGCGGTCTGTCTTGGCGATGGACGGCTGGGCGGTCAAAGCGGGCGAAGCCTTGGTTGCTGTGGCGGACATGTCTACTCCTTGTTTGGTGAGAGGTGCTTCAGGCTGTTTCGCTCAGAGTGGCATGCATAGCGCCTGACGGAACGTCTGCAGGACGCTTGGCCGGCGCGTAGTCGCCTGTCCCCGACATCAATTCGGCGAGGATGCGCTCGCGGTGTTCGTCCAGTCCTGGCGCCCGGATGGGGGTGTTCACGTCGATGTCTTCGAATCCGCTGAGCTTGATGGGATTGCCAGCCGTGTGCACGGAGCGCTCCGACGTACCCTGGACCTGAACGATCATGTTGCGTGCCAACAGTTGCGGATGCCCGAACAGCCTGTCGATGGTGTTGATGGGCGCGCATGGAACGCCAGCCTCGTTGAGGCGGTCGATCCAGTGCTCGATGGCCTTCGTGCCAGTGATGGCCTCGATGGCGGCGACCATCGCTGGCCGGTTGCGGCAGCGCAGGTCGTTGCTGAGGAAGCGCGCGTCGAGCGCAAGCTCCGGGCTGCCGAGCGCGTCGGCCATGAGCATGAAGAGCTGATCGTTCCCCGCGGCGATGACGAAGCGGCCGTCCTTCGCGGCGAAGGTTTCAAAGGGCGCCAGGGATGGATGGCTGTCGCCGGTTCTGGTCGGCACCTTGCCCTCGACATCGAAGCGTGCCAGGGCCGTCTCCATCAGCGCGGCCTGGCAGTCGAGCATGCCGATGTCGACCCGCATGCCTTGTGCATCCTGTGTGCGCTTGTAAAGGGATGACACGATGCCCACCGCCGCGAACAGGGCGGCGCTCAGGTCGCCGAAACTCGTTCCTACGCGGGCGGGCGGCGCGTCGGGCCAACCGGTCAGACTCATGACGCCGCCCATGGCCTGCACGACCATGTCGTACCCTGGCAGATCGCTGTAGGGGCCGGTGTGCCCGAAGCCGGAGATCGATGCGTAGACGATGTGTGGATGGGTGCGGGCGAGTCGTTCGGCGCCGTAGCCGAGACGGTCCATCACGCCTGGTCGGAAGTTCTCGACGACCACGTCGGCCTGCAAGAGCATCCGCTCGAGAAGGTCCCGGTCACGCGGGCTCTTGAGGTCGAGCGCGATGCTTTCCTTGCCTCGGTTGAAGCACATGAAGTAGGCCGACTCCTTCTCCACAAAGGGGCCGAAGGCGCGGGTGTCGTCGCCGGTGCCGAGCTTCTCGATCTTGATGACCCGCGCGCCGAGATCGGCCAGGATCATCGTGCAGTAGGGGCCGGCCAGAACGCGTGAGAAGTCAAGCACGGTGATGCCGTTGAGCGGTCCCTTGCGGCCGGTGTCCGTGGAAGATCTTTCCATTTCGTCGTCTCCTGTTGAGGTCTATTGCCCACCGGCGATCCAGCGCGAGGCCTTCTCGGCGATCATCAGCGTGGGGCTGTTGGTGTTGCCGCTGGTGATGGTTGGCATCACGCTGGCATCGACCACGCGCAGGCCCCGGAAACCGCGCACGCGCAGGTGGCTGTCGACCACCGCCATCTCGTCCGAGGCGTTGCCCATCTTCGCGGTGCCAACGGGGTGAAAAATCGTCGTGCCGATATCGCCCGCAAGGCGCGCGAGCTGTTCGTCGGTCTCGTACTGAGGCCCGGGCTTGAACTCTTGCGGCTGGTAGCGGGCCATGGCGGGTTGTGCTGCGATGCGCCGGGTGACGCGCAGCGAGTCGGCGGCAACCCGGCGGTCTTCCTCGGCGCTCAGATAGTCGGGCGCGATACGCGGCGCATCGGCGAAGTCGGCGCTTCGGATGCTGACGCTGCCTCTGCTCGTCGGATTGAGGTTGCACACGCTGGCCGTGATCGCAGGGAAGTCGTGCAAGGGCTGGCCGAAGGCATCCAGGCTCAGCGGCTGCACGTGGTACTGGATGTTCGCGTGGACGCGCGAGGCGTCGCTGTGCGTGAAGATGCCCAGCTGCGAAGGCGCCATGCTCATGGGGCCGCTGCGCTTCAACGCATACTCGAGTGCGATCCTCGCCTTGCCCAGGAGGTGGGTCGCCTGGGTGTTGAGGGTCGCTGCGCCCTGCACTTTGTAGACCGACCGTATCTGGAGGTGGTCCTGCAAGTTGCGCCCGACCCCCGGCACATGCGCGACCACAGGCACGCCATGCGACCGGAGCAGGGCGGCATCGCCGATCCCGGAGAGCTGCAGGATCTGCGGCGTGCCGATCGCGCCGGCGCTGAGGACGACCTCTCGGGTCGCCTTCACGGTGCGCCGCTCTCCGCCCTGCACGAGCTCGACGCCGCGGCAGACGCGAACGCCGTCGGCGTCCTGCTCGAACAGCAGACGGCAAACCTGTGCTCCGGTCCAGACCGCCAGGTTCCTGCGCTGCTTGCGAATGGGACGAAGAAACGCCTTTGAGGCATTCCAGCGCCATCCGCCACGTTGATTCACTTCGAAGTAGCTGACGCCGCGGTTGTCCCCGCCGTTGAAATCTTCGGTGGCCGGAATGCCGGCCTCCTGCGCGGCGAGGGCGAACGCATCGAGCACATCCCAGCGCAGCCTCTGTTTCTCAATGCGCCATTCGCCGCCCGTACCATGCAGTGCCCTGAAGGCCGTCAAGTCATCGGACTGGGCGGCCTTCGATGCATCGAGACGGTAGTGGTCCTCGTGCGCGCGGAAGTCGGGCAGGCAGTTGTCCCAGGTCCACGCAGCGTCGCCCGTCGCCTCTGCCCATTGCGCATAGTCGCGGGCCTGGCCGCGCATGTAGATCATTCCGTTGATGCTCGAGCATCCGCCCAGGGTCTTCCCCCGTGGATACAGCAGCGAGCGACCATTGAGTCCCGGGGATGCCTCAGTGCGGAAACGCCAGTCGGTGCGCGGGTTGTCGATGCAGTACAGATAGCCGACAGGGATGTGGATCCACGGGTAGCTGTCCGGACCGCCTGCCTCGAGCAGCAGGACGTCGCGATGGCTGTCCGCGCTCAGGCGGTTCGCCAGCAGGCAGCCCGCGGTGCCCGCCCCGATGACCACGTAATCGAAGGTCTGCACGCTCATGGCATGCCTGCGCGGTTTCTGCGTTCAAGGACTGTTGTCTTCATTTAATTAGACCGATCGTCTATTGAAAGTCAAAAAAAAGGGCGGTCAGGCCCCGATGCTTTGGCGAAAAATCCTGGCGAACATCTGAAGCGGTGCGGCCTTGCGTTCGAGCTTGGCGCGAAGCACCGCACCTTCCCAACCGGTCCACAGGAATGCGGCCCATTCCGTGCAGTCCGTCGATCTGTCGATCTCGCCGTCGCGCTGGGCCTGTTCGAGGACCGTCGCGGTACGGCGCTGCCAGCCAAGAAGCACGTCGGTCAGCTGCGCGCGAAAGGCTTCGGGCAGCGTGCCCATCTCCTGGCCCAGGTTGCCGACCAGGCAGCCACGACGGAACCCGAAGCGCTTCATGCCACGCTCGGCGTCGGCGAAGAAGGCATCGATGCGGTCCAGCGGAGACCTGGCTTCGTCCAGAAAGAAGCGGTCGAGCTTTCGAACGAAGTATTCGTCATAGCGTGCGATGAGCGCCGCGCCGAACGCTTCCTTGCTGGCGAAGAAATGATAGAAGGAGCCCTTCGGAACACCCACGGACTTGAGGATCTCGTCGATGCCGGTCGCCGAGAAGCCCTTCTCTGTCAGCACCGCCACGCCGGCATTGAGAAGGGCCTCGCGCGTCGCGCGATAGTCGCCTTCATCCTTGGCGGGGCGGCCACGTTTGCGTGGCAGGACAGCAGTGGAGTTCATGGCGCGATTATTAGACCATCTGTCTCAACAAATCAAGCAGTTTCGCGCGACGTCGGCCCTGCCCGAGATGCATCGGCAGCCATTCCTCCAATGAAAGGAATGGTCGAGCACATGGACCGGCCCTCGGTGGGATCCTCCTGAGCCTGCCGAATTAGACCGGTCGTCTTGGGTTTGTTATCGCAAACCCCTATTCGCAGCGGCAGGCTGCGTGCTAAATTTCTTCGCAGACGAGAACTTCGTCGCTCATCATTTCGCACCGACTGCCAGTGTTGCCAGTCAGGTGCAAGGCAACAAGGCCTGAACCGGTTAATCCCCGGGTCAGGCCTTTTTGCTTTTTCGGCTTCTGGAACGCCTTCATCGAAATGGACGCAGCTGCGCCCAGGGATGAACTCGGCCTCAAGGAATCGAGCGAGATGCCAGCGGTGGAGCCGTCAGACCCAAACACCTCAACCCTTGAAGGAGAGATCTGATGAGCCCAATGAATCGCCGCGACCTGGTCAAGACAGGCGGCACCATGTTTGTTCTTGGCGCTGCCTCGGGCACCGCGCTGTTCACCGCCGCCGCCAATGCGCAGGAGAGCGTCAAGCTCGGCCTGCTGCATTCGCTCTCGGGCACCATCGCCATCGCCGAGGCCTCGCTGGTCGATGCGGAAAAGATGGCCATCGACGAGATCAACGCCGCTGGCGGAGTGATGGGCCGCAAGATCGAGGTGGTGGTCGAGGACGGTGCGAGCGAGAACGCGGTGTTCGCCGAGAAAGCCCGCAAGCTCCTGGAACGCGACAAGGTCGCGGCGATCGTCGGCTGCTACACATCGGCTTCGCGCAAGGCGGTGCTGCCGGCGCTCAGCCGCGCCAAGGGACTGCTCTTCTACCCGACCTACTACGAGGGCCAGGAGCAGGACAAGCATGTGGTGTACACCTCGCAGGAGGCCACGCAATCGGTGGTTGCCGCCGTCGAGTGGCTTGCGCGCGAGAAGGGCAAGACCTTCTTCCTCGTCGGCTCCGACTACATCTATCCGCGCACCTGCAACAAGATCGCCAAACCCACGATCGCCAAGCTGGGCGGCAAGGTGCTGGGCGAAGAGTACGCGCCGCTGGGCCATACCGAGTTCTCCTCCATCATCAACAAGATCAAGGCCGCCAAGCCGGACTGCATCTACAGCACCGTCGTCGGCGGCTCGAACGTCGCGTTCTACAAGCAGCTGCGCGCGGCAGGGCTCGACGGCACGAAGCAGACGCTCCTGTCCACCGTCGTCTCGGAGAACGAGATCGAGGGAATCGGCAAGGACAACGCCGTCGGCTACTACGCCTGCATGGGCTACTTCCAGAGCGTGAAGAACCCCGCGAACGAGAAGTTCGTCAAGGCCTTCAAGGCGAAGTACGGACAGGATCGCGTCATCGGTGACCCGATGGAGGTCGCCTACAACTCGGTCTACCTGTGGAAGCTTGCGGTCGAGAAGGCCAAGTCCTTCGATCCGGAGAAGGTGCTGGCCGCAAGCGCGGGCGTCGAGCTCGATGCGCCCGAAGGCAAGGTGCGTGTGCACGCGACGAACCAGCACGTCTGGAAGACGGTGCGCGTGGGCAAGGCGCTGGCGAACGGGCAGTTCGACATCGTCTGGGAGTCGCCGAGCCTGATCGAGCCGAACCCCTTCCCCACGCTCTAACCGCCCGCGCGGGACACCCTCCAGACACCGGAGTCTTCCATGAACATCGACATTGCAGTGATGCAGGTCTTCAACGGCGTGAGCCTGTTCACGATCCTGCTCCTCATGGCCATCGGGCTGGCGATCGTCTTCGGCCTGATGGGCGTGATCAACATGGCGCACGGCGAGCTGATGGCGCTCGGCTCGTACGTGACCTACCTGACGGCGACGGCGTTCTCGAAGTTTGCGCCACAGTGGATGGGGGTCTACCTGTTCGCCGCGATCGCGCTCGCCTTCGCCGTCACCTACGTCTTCGGGTACTTACTGGAGCGCGGCTTCGTCAGGTTCTTCTACAACCGTCCGCTCGACACGCTGCTGGCGACCTGGGGCCTGAGCCTGATCCTGCAACAGGCCTATCGCTCGATCTTCGGCGCCCAGGAGGTGAGCGTGCCGCTGCCGCAATGGCTCAGTGGCGCGTGGGAGCCGGTGGCCGGTATCCAGCTGCCGATCAGCCGGATCTTCATCATCGGACTCACCATCGCGGTCGCTGTCGGCGTCTATCTCCTCCTGAACCGTACGCGCTGGGGTCTCAAGGTCCGGGCGGTGACGCAGAACCGCGCCATGAGCGAGGCCGTGGGCATCGACACGCAGCGGCTTGATGCGCTGACGTTCGCGCTCGGCGCCGGGCTGGCCGGCATCGCGGGTTGCGTGTTCACGATGATCGGCTCGACGAATCCGGGCACCGGCCAACTCTACATCGTGGACTCGTTCATCGTCGTCGTCTTCGGCGGCGTGCAAAGCCTGATCGGAACGGCGCTGTCGGGCTTCGCCATCGCGCAGTCGCAGACCACGCTGGAGTACCTCATGAGCGGTTCGATGGCGCGCGTCACGATCCTCCTGCTCGTGATCGTGGTGCTCTACTTCCGGCCCCACGGCCTGTTCGCAACCAAGTCGAGGAGCTGAGCGATGAGAACCCTTCTACGCGCCGCAGACACCCGTGCCACGATGCTCGTTGTCGCGCTGCTGATGGCCATGGTCGCGGTGCTCGATCCGTTCCGCCTGAACCTCATGGGCAAGTACATGGCCTTTGCGTTCGTCGCCCTCGGGATCGTGCTGCTCTGGGGCTACGGGGGCGTGCTGAGCCTGGGGCAGGGGCTTTTCTTCGGTGCCGGCGGCTACATGATGGCCATGTTCCTGAAGCTCGAAGCCTCGGCGCCGGAGCTTCCGGACTTCATGGTGTGGAGCAGCATCGAACACCTGCCACGGTGGTGGCAGCCCTTCCGCAGCCTGCCGCTGACGCTGCTGCTGATCTTGAGCGTCGCGCCGGTCGTGGCCTATCTGTTCGCCTATGCCATCTTCAAGAAGCGCGTGGGCGGCGTGTACTTCGCGATCGTGACACTCTCGCTGGCGCTTACCGGCACGGTCCTCATCGTCGGACAGCAGGGCGACACGGGCGGCGCCAATGGCATCACCGATTTCCGCACGCTGCTCGGCATGGACATCGTCAGCGACGACGCGAAGCAGGCCCTCTACATCATCGAGGCGGCAGCCCTTGGCGTTGCGATGCTGTGCTGCGTGGCGCTCATGCGAAGCCGCTTCGGCAAGGTGCTGATTGCCATTCGGGACAAGGAGGACCGCGTGCGCTTCAGCGGCTACAACACCGCCCACATGAAGGCGTTCGTGTTCGCGATCTCGGCCCTCCTGTCGTGCATCGGCGGCGCCTTCTACAGCCTCCAGGTCGGCTTGATCTCGCCGACCGCGGTGGGCGTGGTGGCCTCGATCGAGATGGTGATCTTTGCGGCCGTCGGCGGCCGCCTGTCCATCCCGGGTGCGGTGGTGGGCGCCTTGCTGGTGGGCTTCCTGAAGTCGTACCTGTCCGAGGCGTTCCCGGAGATCTGGCTCTATTTTCTCGGCGCGCTCTTCATCGCGGTGGTGGCATTCATGCCGCTGGGCATGGCTGGCGTCGTCCAGCGCCTGGCCCCGGGCCGCGTCGCGGCAAAGGTGACGCCATGAGTGCCGTGCTGCCGCTGTCCACTTCCAACTCGGGGAACCCCACCGTGTCTTCCGTTTCATCCGCCATGGAGCAGATTCTGCAGGTCGAGGACCTCACGGTCTCCTTCGACGGCTTCAAGGCGGTCGACGCGCTGAGCCTGTCCATCCACCGCGACGAGCTGCGCGTGATCATCGGCCCGAACGGAGCGGGCAAGACCACGCTGCTGGACATGATCTGCGGCAAGACGCGTCCCACCTCCGGCAGCGTGCGCTTCAACGGCCGCGAACTCGTCGGCCTGCCGGAGCACGAGATCGTGCGCGCCGGCGTCGGGCGCAAGTTCCAGACGCCCTCGGTCTACGAAGACCTCACGGTGATGGAAAACTTCGAGATCTCGATCCCCGGCGGACAGGATGTGCTGGGCTCGATCTTCTTCCGCCGCAAGGCGCACGTGCTCGACCACATCCATGCCGTGGCGCAGGAGGTGTTTCTGCAGTCGATGCTGCAGCAGAGGGCGGGCCGGTTAAGTCACGGCCAGAAGCAGTGGCTCGAGATCGGCATGCTCCTGATCCAGGCGCCCGAACTGTTGCTGCTTGACGAGCCCGTCGCGGGCATGAGCCCGCGCGAACGCGAGCAGACCGGCGACCTGCTGCGCCGCATCTCGCGCGGCAAGTCCGTGATCGTCATCGAGCACGACATGGATTTCGTCCGGCGCATCGCGAGCAAGGTCACCGTGCTGCATCAGGGGCGACTCCTCAGCGAAGGCAGCGCAGCGCAGGTGCAGTCGGACCCTCGCGTCATTGACGTCTACCTCGGTCACTGAAGGAGCGGACATGCTGGAAGTCAGCCATCTCAACGTCTTCTATGGGGAATCGCAAGCGATCCGCGATGTCTCGTTTCGTGTGGGCAACTGCGAATCGGTGGCCATCATGGGCCGCAACGGAATGGGCAAGACCACCTTGCTCAAGTCGCTGATCGGCATGCTCCCATCGCGCTCGGGCAGCATCCGCGTCGAGTCGCAGGAGCTGGCAGGCAGTCCGAGCCACGAGCGAGTCGCCAAGGGCTTGGCCTTCGTGCCGCAGGGCCGAATGATCTTCTCGCAGCTCACCGTCGAAGAGAACATTCTCGTCGGCCTCAGGAACGCCGCGCAGCGCACGGTGCCGGAGTACGTCTATCGCTTCTTCCCGGTGCTGGCGGAGATGAAGGCTCGCCGCGGCGGCAACCTGTCGGGCGGCCAGCAGCAGATGCTGGCCATTGCCCGTGCGCTCGTCACCGACCCCAAGGTGCTGATCCTCGACGAACCGACCGAGGGCATCCAGCCATCAATCATCAAGGACATCGCGCGCATCCTGAACCTGCTGCGCGTCGAGCGGCAGATCGCGATCGTGGTGTCCGAGCAGGTGCTGAGCTTCGCGCTCGACCTGGCCGACAGGTTTCTGGTCATCGACGGCGGGCGCATCGTCCACGACGAAGCGCGCGCGCGACTCGACCAGGAAAAGGTCAAGTCGTTCCTGACCATCTGACCTCGGCCTTTCTCACCCACTTCTTTCACCTCAACCACCAGGAGTCTGTTATGCGACACGGAGATATTGGAAGCAGCAACGATTGTGTCGGCGTGGCCGTCGTCAACTACAAGATGCCCCGCCTTCACACGAAGGGCGAGGTGCTCGCCAACGCGCGCAAGATCGGCGAGATGGTCGTCGGCATGAAGCAGGGCCTGCCGGGCATGGACCTGGTGATCTTTCCGGAGTATTCAACGCACGGGATCATGTACGACCCGAAGGAAATGTACGAAACGGCGTCGACCGTTCCGGGCGACGAGACCGAGATCTTCGCGGACGCCTGCCGCCGCGCGAACGTGTGGGGCGTGTTCTCGCTGACCGGCGAGCGCCATGAAGAGCACCCGAACAAGGCGCCTTACAACACGCTGATCCTGATGAACAACAAGGGCGAGCTTGTCCAGAAATACCGCAAGATCATGCCTTGGACGCCGATCGAAGGCTGGTACCCGGGCGACTGCACCTATGTGTCCGACGGCCCCAAGGGCATGAAGGTCAGCCTGATCATCTGCGACGACGGGAACTTCCCCGAGATCTGGCGCGACTGCGCGATGCGCGGCGCCGAACTCGTCGTGCGCTGCCAGGGCTACATGTACCCCGCCAAGGAACAGCAGATCATGGTCGCGCGCACGATGGCGTGGATGAACAACGTCTACGTGGCCGTGGCCAACGCGACCGGCTTTGACGGCGTGTATTCGTACTTCGGGCATTCGGCCCTGGTCGGCTTCGACGGTCGCAGCCTGGGCGATTGCGGTACCGAGGAAATGGGCATCCAGTACGCCGAGATGTCGGTGAACGCCATTCGTGACGCGCGCAAGAACCAGCAGTCGAACAACTTCCTCTACAAGCTGGTCCATCGCGGCTACACGGGCAAGATCAATTCCGGCGAGGGCGCGGCCGGGGTGGCGGGCTGCCCCTACGAGTTCTACGGCAAGTGGATCAAGGATCCCGAGGGCACCCGCAAGATGGTCGAGGGACTGACCCGGGCGACGCCCGGAACACCCGAGTGCCCGATCGAGGGCATCCCACACGAGGCGGCGCAACACCGCTGATTCCCACCGATCCATGGGGCGGTGGCAGGCGTCCACCGTCCCCTGCCATTCCAAGAGGAAAGCCGTGTCAGCCTCCATCAACAGCTACAGGTTGTCTGCAGAACCCTTCTACAAGCCGTCAGGCAACGAGATCGCGCTTTACGAACAGGCCTACGCCCATCGCATGCCCATGCTCCTGAAGGGCCCGACGGGTTGCGGCAAGACCCGCTTCATCGAGTACATGGCGTGGAAGCTCGACCGGCCACTGGTCACGCTCGCGTGCAACGAGGACATGACGGCATCCGACCTGGTCGGCCGCTACCTGCTGGACGCCGACGGCACGGCCTGGCACGACGGCCCGCTGACGCTGGCTGTTCGCCACGGCGGCATCTGCTACCTCGACGAAGTGGTCGAGGCGCGGCAGGACACGACCGTCGTGATCCACCCGCTGACCGATGCGCGGCGCATGCTTGCGCTCGACAAGAAGGGCGAGGTGGTGCAGGCGCACCCCGATTTTCAGCTGGTCGTGTCGTACAACCCGGGCTACCAGAGCCGCAGCAAGGACATGAAGCATTCCACGCGGCAGCGCTTCGCCGCGCTGGAGTTCGACTATCCCGAGGCCGGGACCGAGAGCGCCATCGTGGCGCAGGAGGCCGCGGTTCCGCTGGAAACGGCGCGCAGGCTGGTGAGCATCGCGCATCGGTCGCGCGCGCTGAAGCACCGCGGGCTCGACGAAGGCATCTCAACGCGCATGCTGATCTACGCGGGGCGGCTGATCGGCTCCGGCATCAGCCCACGCCAGAGCTGCGAGATGACGATGACGCGGGCCCTGACCGACGACCCCGATATGGCGAAAGCCCTGCAGGGCTTCGTCGAAGCACATTTCGACTGAACGGCAGTGGTCGCCATGATCTCCACCGGCGCCGATGACTTTACCGTCGTGGTGGATCGCGCACTGGCGTCCTCGCTCCAGTCGCCGACAGTGGGGCGACGCGAGCAGCTGCTGAGGTGGCTCCATGCGCTGCACGACGACGATCCGGGATGCGCGATCGCGGTGGCGGGCAAGCTCGCATTGCTCCTCGCACGCGCGCCCGTCGAGGCATTGGGTCGATGGATCGTGACGGGGCTGCGCGTGCATACCGGAGACCGAGCGCGGCTGCGCGCCTACCTTGCCCTGGCCGACCCCGGTGCGGTCGAGTCGCTGCATCGGGAGATCGCCGAAGGCGGTGTCCAGGGCGCTGCCACCTCACTTGGCTGGCTGTTGCAAGGACTGACGGAGCGCCCGATGGCGATCCACGCGCGCGACCCTGACCATCTGTACGCGGCGCCGTTGCGGCCCACGCTGACGCCGACCCACTTGCTGCTGCCCAACGACTACACCGCGCTGGACGGCGCGGATCGCTACCGGCTCTACCGTGCGGCGGCCGCACACGCGGCGGCCCATCTGCTGCATTCGACGCCAGCTCGTCCCACGGGCAAGCTCAAGCCGATGAGCCTGGCGGTCATCTCCGCGATCGAGGACGCGCGCGTCGAGCGCCTGCTGTTGCGCGACTATCCGGGCCTGCGCAGATGGTTCGCGGAGGCGCTTGCCCATGCGCTGCAACCTGGTGCCCTGAGCTTTTCGGGGCTCGTGTCGCGAATGAACCTCGCGCTCGTCGATCCGCAGTACCAGGACGACAACTACTGGGTCAACAAGGCGCGGGATCTTTTCGAGTCACAGGCATCGCTTCGGCTGGACGACTACGCCGCGTTCAGGCACATCGGATCCCTGCTCGCCAATGACCTGGGCCAGATGCGGGTGACCTTCAGAGCCGAACTCTACCGGGTGCCGGCCGCCTACCGGGACGACAACACCTTCTTGTGGGCCTGCGACGGCGAGCACGCACAGCCTCACGAAGTCGAACTCCAACACACGCCACCGGCACAACGCCGTCCACGCGCAGCGGAAGGGAGCGATGCCGACCCGCCCCCCGATGCATCTGGAATCCGTGAGGTCGAACTGGGCCGCCACGCATACCCCGAGTGGGACCATCGCGCAGCGGTCCTGCGCAGCGACTGGTGCACGGTGATCGACAAGCTGCCATCGTGGCGAACATTGCAAGGCGACCTTGCGAGCCCGGCCGTGCCGGGCGCGGGCGAGACACTGCGCCTGGTGTGTGCCCACCGGCTCAGCCGCGCCCATCGTCTGCGTCGACAGTGGGAGGGCGACGATCTCGACCTCAACGCGGCCATCGAGGTGACGGTGGCGCAGCGGGCGCGTACGGCCACCGACCCACGACTGTTCATCCGGTCCGACAGCCAGGCGCGCACAAGCAGCGTGCTGGTGTTGCTGGACCTCTCGGAATCCACCAACGCCAGGCTCGATGGTGCGGGCGCCAGCCTTCTCGACGTCGAAAAGCAGGCCGCGTTGCTGCTTGCGCGCGCGGTCGCCTGCAGTCCCGACCGGATCGCGATCCATGGCTTCTCCTCGAATACGCGTACCGAGGTCAGCAACTACCGGTTGCTCGAGTTCGGCTCGCCGCTGGACGAACTGGCCGAGGCCATGATCGCATCCGCGCCGGGTCGCCATTCGACGCGGATGGGGGCTGCACTGCGCCATGCGGTGCGCGCGTTCGCCGACGAACCCTCGGACAACCGGATCGTCCTGCTCGTGACGGATGGTGCGCCATCCGACGTCGATGTCCATGAGCCAAGCCACCTCGTCGAGGATGCTCGCGTGGCGGTACACGAGGCTCGCGGCGAGGGCGTTCACGTGCACTGCCTGGCGGTCGATCCTCAGGCGGACGCCTATGTCCGCAGGATCTTCGGATGGGGCCATTTCGACATCCTGGACGATCCCCACACGCTACCGGCCAGGCTATGCCGGCTGTATGCTCGCTTGAGTACCGCATGAAGCGCTGAAACAATCCGCAATCCAACCTGAGGACCCAGCCCGTGGCCAACAAAGATCCCGTTCGCGTAGGCGTGCTTTACTCGAAGACAGGGGTGACCTCGACCATCGGAAAGTCGCAGCTGCAGGGAACCCTGTTGGCGATCGACGAGATCAACGAGGCGGGCGGCCTCGACGGCCGGGAGCTGGTGCCGGTCTTCTACGACGCGCAGTCAACACCGGCGGTGTATGCCAAGCTGGCCGAGCGCCTGATCCTCGAAGACAAGGTCAACGTGATACTTGGCTGCTACATGTCGAGCAGCCGCAAGGCGGTCCTGCCGCTGGTCGAGAAGTGGAACAAGTTGCTGTTCTATCCGACTCTCTACGAAGGGTTCGAGTTCTCCAACAACATCATCTACACCGGTGCGGCGCCCAATCAGAACAGCGTTCAACTCGCAGAGTTCATGACTGCCAATTTCGGAGCGCGGGTGTACCTGATCGGGTCGGACTACATCTATCCGTACGAGTCGAACCGCATCATGAGCGAGTTGGTGCTCCAGCGGCAAAACAGCGAGAAGGTCGCGGAGCGCTATGTGGCGCTGGACGCCATCGAACAGGATTTCCGGCCGATCATCGACGAGATCCGGGAGTTGCAACCCGACTTCATTTTCTCCACCGTCGTCGGCGATTCCGCGGCCTGCCTGTACCGAGCCTATGCAGAAGCCGGCTTCGACCCCAGGACCATGCCCATCGGGAGCCTGACCACTTCGGAGGCCGAGGTATCGCAGATGGGCGGGGCCGGCATCGGGCATTTCACGTCGGCACCCTATTTCCAATCCATCAACTCCGAGACCAACCTGCGCTGTCTCGAACGGTTTCGGCAGCGATTCGGCGCGGATTGCGTTCCGAACCTGTGCTGGGAAGCGGCCTATTTCCAGACGCATGTGTTTGCGAATGCCTTCGTGCGCGCCGGAACCGACGATCTGACGCAGCTCATGCCCCAGATCCTCGGCAGCGAACTCGACGCACCGCAGGGCAGGATTCGCATCGATCCGACGAACCACCACACCTGTCTTTATCCGCGTATCGGCGTGGTCAACTCGAAAGAGCAGTTCACCATCGTCCGCGAAGCGACGCGCGCGGTGCACCCGGATCCGTACATGGTGACCCATTCGATGGGTGACTGGGCCGCCGAGCTGAGCACGCTGGAGCTTTGACGTGGAGATCGATTCCGTCCGTCAGAAGGCAGGTCCGACACCGACCCAGCTGAAGAATCTCCGGATGCTGCGGGTCGCAGTCTGTCATCCCGACGACGCAGACGGCCAGCAAATGACGCAGCAGCTTCGCCGCATCGGCTGCCATGTCCAGGCGTTCTGGCCGCCGCTGCCCGTGTTGCCGGAACTTACCGACGTGGTATTTCTGGCGGTTCGTCCCGACAGCATCGATATGAACTTCGAGTGGTTCAACGCGGACGAGGGACCCACCATCATCGCCGTGGTGAACTACGAGAACCCGACGATCGTCGAGATCGTTCTTCGCATCGGGGCCAAGGCGACGCTGCCGTCGCCGGTACGCTCCTTCGGCCTGCTGTCTGCGCTGGTGGTGGCTCGACAGGTACATGGCGATCTCAAAGCCCAGAAGCGTCAGCTTCGAAAGCTCAGCGGCAAGGTGCTTGGCGTGCGGCGTATCGAGGAGGCGAAGAATGTCCTGATGCGCTCAAGAAGCATCAGCGAAGCCAAGGCTTACGATCTGCTCCGCGAACAGGCTATGAGCAAGCGGGTCAGCATCGAGGAGATCGCCCAGACGATCTTGAACGCCAACGAAATCCTTTCGTTAGGCAAGACCTGAGGCTGCTCTCGCGGCGGGGTCCTACAACTCTGCGGACTCAGCGGCGGCGCCCGTGGTCATCAGTTCGATTCGGCTTGCAGCCAGCCAAATCCGATCACCGGCGTCAGAAGCTAAACCTGCGCTTTCAAGGCAGTCAAGAACCCCCTCACGCCAAGTGTGAGGCCGCTACGGTGCAGCATCCCAGCGCCCCCAGGCCTTGCAGCCAGCGGCGCCGCGTCAGGGCCAGGGCGCGGCCATGCTCAGTGCTTGGGCGTGCGGCCATCGAACGAAACCAGTTTGCCCAGCGGCTGGTAGTTCTCGCCGTCGAAGCGCATCAGCTGCAGGCTCTCGATGGGATAGGGGTCGGCGCCCGCGCGCGTGCTGAGTGAGATAGACATCAACTTGCGCGGCAGCATGCGCCAGGCGCGTCTGCAGGAGTGGCAGCGCCGCGAGCACGGCAATGAGCGGGCGTCATGAGTAGTCGCTTGTGTATGAGTTGAGGAACTGTCGAAGGCAGGCAGCCGCATTCTGCTTTCGGCGAGCGAGTGTTCTCGCTTCGATCTGCGGGGTATCTCTGTCCCAGCGCATCAGGGAAAAAACCGCCTTGATTACAAAACTGTAATCGCACAGTTCGCGTTCTGGTGGTTCAACTTCCTAAAGTTGGTGCACCGAAAGGGATGAAGCCATCGCGATGGAGGCCTCACCTCCGCCGGAGAACTCAATCACTCTCTCAATCAAAGGATCGAAAATGAAGCGCTCTTCCAGGACTCCCCTTGTGCTTGCCGTTCTTCTGACCGCAATCGCCGGCCCCGCCTTGGCGGGGAACTATGCCGAAGGCGATCCCAGGCCCGCGCCACTGACCGCTTCCACGAGCCGTGACGCCGTTGTCGCCGACACGCAGCGCTGGCTTCAAAGCTCGCCGGCCCAGGGGTATCCCGAAGGCAACCCGCGATCGATCGTCAGCGTCGCCCAGAATTCCCGCGCGCTGGTCCAGGCGGACACGATGATTTGGATGCAATCCGGCTTGGCCGCAGCACAGAACGGCGAAGCAGGTGCCGACGTCTCTCGCCCTGCCTACAGGCAAGCGGCTGCCGAGTACGCGCGACTGCGCTCCAGTTCCGAGTTCGGCGCGCTGGTGGAAAGCATCGCGCGCAAGGGGTCGGCATTCACGGCGACGGCCAGCCGCTGAGACACTACGCGGTGCTGCAGGGGGCGTTCAGCACGCCCTGCAGTCAGTCGGCTAGCTCTGGGCATGTGCGATGGAGAAGGAAATCTCGGTGATGCCTGATCCCGATACTGCGCGTGTTTCGCCCCCATGCATCCGCGCGATGGCGGCAACGATGGCCAAGCCCAGCCCGTGATTCTGGGACGACCCGGACCGCGAGCGCTCCGCCCGAAAGAAACGCTTGAAAAGGTGCGGCAGCGCTTCCGCTGGGATCTCCTGACCTCGATTGGCAATCTTCAGCCAAACGGACTCCTCCTGCCCCTCAATGGTGACAGCGATCGAAGAGTGCGCCGAGGCATAGCGGATCGCGTTACCCAGCAGGTTCGAGACAGCACGGCGGACTAGAGAGACGTCGATGCTGATCTGCGCATCGCCGGCGACCCGCACATTCAGCTGCGACGCCTCCAGCGCGGCCTCGTGAAACTCGGCTACCGCGCGTACCTGCTCCGCAAGGCTGACCGCCTTGGATCGCCGCGCGGTCACCCCCCGGTCCGCGTGGGACAGAAAAAGCATGTCGATCACGATCGCGGACAGGCGTCGTGCCTCTTCCAGGTTCGACAGCAGTGCTTCCTGCAACTCGCCTGTAGACCTCGGCCGGGCCAGTTCGACCTCGGCCGCACCGATCAGATTCGCGAGTGGCGTGCGCAGTTCATGCGCAACGTCGGCGTTGAACGACTCCAGTTGCTGGTAGGCCTGTTCGGCGCGTTCCAGTACTGCGTTGAATTGCGAAACCCAGGGGGCGATCTCCGAAGCGTAGAGCGTAGCATCGATGCGATGGCCGGGGTACTCGGGGCCGGTCGCTGCCGTTTGCTCGGCCAGCTTCTTCAAAGGTCGCAATCCCCGGCGAACAAGAAGAGCTCCTGTCAGCGATACGAGCAGTGTGCCGACGATGACGGCCCCGAGCAAGGTCCAGGCGAGGCGGCCCAGCAGCTTGGCGTCCTCCCTGACATCGATCCCGAGCCGTAGCTGCGTGACCGTATCCGCGCGCTGGACGTCTCTCCATTCAGTCGGCATCCAGACCCAGCGCGCCGATGATCGAGAGGGTGTGAAGGCATAGATCACCTCGCCGTTTCGTTGCAGCACGATGCTGATTTCGTCGTGAGACAAGAAGAAGTCATCCAGCTTGTGGCGCAGGTCGCCCCGATCCTGGCTGGCCCCGAATTCTTCGACCACGTGGCGGACCAACTCGGTGTTCCTCTCGAACTCGCTGGCCTGCTTGAGCTGGAAGCTCCAGGCGGTAACCGCATAGATCGCCGCGCAGATGATGCTCAGCCCGACGAAGGTCTGCACCGCAAACCATCGCGACAGGGACGCTTGGATCGACCCCGTACTCACGATGAGTCCCCTTGCCGGCTCTCCAGCACGTAGCCCATGCCTCGCACCGTGTGCAGGAGCTTCTCGTCAAAGGGATCGTCGATCTTGCTGCGCAGCCGCCTGACCGCTACCTCCACGACGTTGGTTTCGCTGTCGAAATTCATCTCCCACACCTGCTCGGCGAGCACGGTGCGCGACAGCACCTGCCCCTGACGGCGCATCAGCAGTGTCAACAGCGCGAACTCTTTTGCCGTGAGGTCGAGACGCTGGCCGTTTCGCGCAGCCTTGCGCGTGGTCAGATCCAGGCTCAGGTCTTTCAGGGCATAGCGGGTGACCTCCTGCAGCTTGCCTCGTCGCAACAAGGCCTGGATCCTGGCGAGCAGCTCCGAGAAAGCGAACGGCTTGGAGAGATAGTCGTCCGCACCGCTTTGCAGGCCTCGTACCCGATCGGCGACCTCATCGCGCGCGGTCAGCATGAGCACCGGCATGGCTTTGGACTTCCGGACGGCTTCCAGAACCGCAAAGCCATCGATGCCGGGGAGCATCACGTCCAGCACCAGCACGTCGTAGTCGCCGTCAAGCGCCAGATTGCGGCCTTCGATTCCGGTGCGCGCGAGGTCGACCGCAAAGCCGCTTTCGGAGAGGCCCTTGCGGAGGTAGTCGCCGAGCTTGGGTTCGTCTTCGATGACCAGGATTCGCATCGCTGAATGTTATGGCTCTTCAGCTGCATGCGCGGATTACATATTTGTAATCCATGTGTTGGGCAATTGACGGGTTGGATTCCTAAAGTAACTCGACATGCTGATCGATCGATTCGCATGGCCGGATCGGTTGTCGATCACGGCGAACTCAAAGGAGACTCATTATGCTGAACCGTAAAGGCCTTGCACTCGCGCTCGCTGTTGGCGCCACGTTTGCCGCACCGTTGGCAGCGTACGCGGATCCGTCCCACTTCGCTCCGACAGAAGCCGGTGTGATCTATCACCCCGAGCATGCCGGCGCTGGCATGCCCAGCACTCAGGTATCGGCTGAACTCGAGGCTGCGCGCAAACAGTCCAATTGGGACGCGGTGTCACGACTGGGTGCCTCGCCGGCTCGACCGATGGGAGATGCTGGCAAGACAAGCGCCCAGGTATCGGCTGAACTCGAGGCCGCCCGCCAGCAGCCCAACTGGGATGCCGTCTCGCGTTTGGGTGCCGCGCCCGTATCTCCCAAGAAGGGCACGGGCAACGCGAGTGCGGAGGTATCGCGATAGGTGCCGTGGCATTCTCGCTATGACCGATGCGTCGCTTGACTTGTGCTCCAGCGCAGCCTGCGCCGCGCCGCTGCGAGATGGAGGCTTGGACCTACGCTCCTCCGGGAGTGAGGTCCCAAGCTCCTGACAATTTTCTTCCGCAGGCCGGACGCCCGTGCATGCCGTTGACTCTACTTTCCGCAACCCCTGAATCAAAGGACCTTCATGAAAACCCTCCGTTACATCACATTGGCTGCGTTGACCGCTTTGGCAGCAACGGGCGCCTATGCCTCAGGGACGCATGCCGGCGGTCACCACGCCGAGGACCTCATCGGCAAAGCTGGCGTCGCCGCCAAGGCAACCCGTACGGTCAAGGTCGACATGACCGACGGCATGCGCTTCAACCCGGCCAGCATCGACGTGAAGCAAGGCGAGACCGTGCGCTTCGTCGTCACCAACTCCGGAAAGCTCAAACACGAGCTGGTACTCGGCACCGAGAAGGAACTGAAAGAGCACTACGAGGTCATGAAGAAGAACCCGGAGATGGAGCATGCCGACGCGAACATGGTGACACTGGCCGCCGGCAAGACCGGCGAAGTGGTCTGGCAATTCACGAAGGCCGGCAAGGTGGACTTCGCCTGCCTGCAGCCGGGCCACTACGACGCCGGCATGAAGGGCGCCGTGAACGTGACCAAGGCCTCAGAGAAGCCGGCACAAAAGTAATCCACACATCAAGAGAACTCGGCAGCCGAAACTGCGCCGAGCAGCTCGACATCTCTCATTCATTCGAAGGAATCGACAATGCACAAGCTTCGAAGCGCTCTCCTTGCTTCGGTTACAGCCCTCATGTTCGCCAGCGTTGCGCACGCACAGCCCGCTGTCGGCGACACTGCGTCGACGACCAATGCAAAGGATTTATCTGCCTCAACGGAACTTGCCGAAGGCGAGGTGCGCAAGGTCGATAAAGACAACAAGAAACTGACGTTGAAGCACGGCCCGTTGAAGAACCTCGACATGCCGGGCATGACGATGGTGTTTCAAGTCAGCGACGACGCCATGCTCGACAAGACACAGGCCGGCGACAAGGTCCGTTTCAGGGCCGAAAAAATCGACGGGAAGATCACTGTCACCAAGCTTGAACTTGCCCGCTAGGGCCGCTAGGGCCGCTGGTGGTCTGCAAAAACAGGCCCGCGACTTGCATGATCTGAAGCCATGATTGCCAAACGCGTGACCGCCTGTTGATTGGAGTTCAAGTTGGACCCACTATCAACTTGGTGACCGAACCGGCGTCAGCAGCGATGGTCCGGTTGCTATTCACCAACGCAGGAGCCGCTGGCCAATCGCGGCGCCGGCCAGCACCGGCAGCGTCATGCCGGCCACATACCAGATTGCCAGGAACGACGCGGCCAGTTCCGGGCAATGCAGCGCATAGACCGCGGCCCCCGCGCCACCGGCCATCGCGCCTCGCGGCTGGCCTTGCTGCGCAGCAGGTCGATCATCTTGTAGCGCGCGATCGCATGCACCCAGGCCGTCAGCGGCTGGTCGCTCTGGTAGGTGTGGCGCTGGTTGTGCATGGCGAGCAGGCATTCCTGGACAAGGCCTTCCACTTCGTCGGGCCAGCCGAACAGCCGCCTGCCCAGGAACGCGCGCAGGTGTGCGCTGAGCTTCTGCAGGAAGGCGTGGTAGGCCTGGGCGTCGGCGTCCAGGCCGCGCACGAACAGGTCGTGCAGCACCGTCTCCGCTTCGCCTTTTGCCATCGGGCCCCCACTTGTCGTGAGGTGTAGTAAAGATGCTTCTTTTGCGTAGTAAAGTTGCTCCATCTGAATTTCCTGACGCATCGTCCCCTGAAGCGCGCGAGCCGGCGATGGCGAATTGGCTCGCTGGACCTTCGTCGGTCGATTGTGTAGGATTTAATCCCATTGAACGAGTTGGGAGCGTGTTCATGCGCACAACGCAACAACTGAGCATCACGCTGCCCAAGGAGATGGCCGAGGCCGTGAAGGCGAAGGTCTCGGCGGGCGAATACGCCACCGAGAGCGAGGTCATCCGCGATGGACTGCGCGCCCTGATGGCGCAGGACCGCGCCATGCAGAGCTGGCTGCGAGATCAGGTCGGTCCGGCCTACGACGCGTTGAAGGCTGATCCATCGCGCGCCGTCACCGCCCGTCAGGTGCGCGCCAGGCTGGCGGCCGAGCGCGCCAAGGGGTGACGCCTTACCGCGTCGTCTTCTCGCCCGAGGCCGAGGAGCAACTGGCCAATCTGTACCACTACATCGCGCACGCGGCTTCTCCGGACATCGCGGCGAACTACGCCGAGGCGATCGGCGCCTACTGCGAGAGCCTTCAGACGTTCCCCCATCGCGGTACCAAGCGCGATGATGTGCGCCCGGTCTGCGCATCACCCACTACAGGAAGCGCACGGTTATCGCCTTCGATGTCGCCGCCGAACAGGTTTCCATCATCGGCATCTTCTACGGCGGACAGGATTACGAGAGCCTCTTGCACGACGAATCCGAGAACCCTTGAGCGTGGAGTCCTAACCTCACTCCGGCGTCCACCCCCGGCGATACCTGAAGCGCGAGCCGATCAGCGCAGCAGTTCCGGCAGCAACGCTACCTTCCGTCCCTGTGCCAGCATCGCCTCGACGAGGCGGCGGCTTTCACGCTCGACGCGTTCCGTCTCCAAGACCCGGATAGCCCCGATGCGCGAAGGTCACGCCGTAGCAAGGGCACGTGCCCAGAGCACACTCACAGCCTGGGCCGGGCTTGCCGGCCCGACCCCAACCGCGCTCTCACTTCTGACTTCGAGATGATCCATCCTCGGCGAGAGCAAAATATGGCCCATTTCGCACGCATAGCAATTGCACTACAATGCACATCTATGAAAAGCGCTCAATTGCCTCCGGTGCGCGTCACGCCAGCTGTGCGGCACCAGATCGAGAGCGTCCTGCATGACGGAGAAACGCTCTCTCAATTTGTCGAGCAGGCCGCAGTCCAAGCCGCGCAGCGCCGCCCGAGACGATGGCGATGACGGGCCATCGGAGCGTCGCGACCGTCATGGGGTACTTCCGGGCCGAGAGCGCACTGGGCAGCAGGGTCAGCCGGATGCTTGACGAAGATTGAATGCCTGCAAGCTGGGGTAATCGTTCCGTCGGTGCAGAGCCCCGAAGATGTCCTGTCAGTAACTACCCGGATGTGAGCTTCTTGTCTGGGCACTATGTTTGAATATCCTTGCCGACAGGGGCCCGTCCATGAAGTCCCATCCAGATCTCGCCCGTCGCAGCTTGCTTGCCGGGACCGCGAGCGCTTTGGCTGCAGCTGGCTTCCCAAGGCTGGCGCAAGCGCAGTCTGGTCCGGCATCTGCGCGCGCCAGCCTGCCGCCGTACGTCGCCTGGAAGAATGCCGACCACCTGATCGTACATACCGCTACGACGATCGAGACGAAGCGATCCGCCTACGGCACGAGCATCATCACTCCGGCGGACCGGCTGTACATCCGGAACAACTTGCCGGCGCCGGACGTCTCCATCGTCGCCAATCGCGACGTCTGGTCGGTATCGGTTGAAGGAGTCAGGCAGCCGCGCACGCTGACGGTTGCGGAACTGAAGATCGTGGGGTTGGAGACCGTGGCCGCGGTGCTGCAATGCTCCGGTAACGGACGCGGCTACTTTGCCGACAAGCCGAGCGGCACGAAGTGGACCATTGGAGCCGCCGGCTGCGTGATCTGGAGCGGGGTGCCGGTGCGAGACGTGGTGGCCGCGCTGGGCGGTATTGCGGAAGGAGCGCAGTTCATGACCGGCACAGGTGGCGAGATGCTGCCTGCGGGCCTGGATCCGAATTCCATCATCGTCGAGCGTTCCGTGCCGCTGCGCGCCTTCGAAGACGCGCTGCTGGCCTGGGAGATGAACGGCGAGCCGGTTCCACACGCCCATGGTGGACCGTTGCGCCTGGTTGTGCCCGGCTACAGCGGCGTGAACAACATCAAGTACATCAAGCGGCTCGCATTCACTCACGAGCAGACCGAGGCGGCGATCCAGAAGACAGGTTACCGCATCTCTCCACCTGGCGCGAAGGGAGATCCCAGCCATCCTTCGGTCTGGGAGATGGACGTCAAGTCCTGGATCAATGGGCCGGGGCACGAGACGGGGCCCGTCAGGGCCGGATGGGTCCAGATCCATGGTGTGGCCATGGGCGCGACTCGCGCGTTGCGGCGGGTGGATGTTTCACTAGATGGCGGGCAAACCTGGCGGGAGGCGCGCTTGGTGGGCCCCGACCTGGGCCCATTTGCGTGGAGGCAGTTCGTTCTGCCGGTGCGTCTCCAGCCGGGGCAGTATCTGCTCGCGTCGCGTGCTCAAGACGCCCAGTTCAACTGGCAGGTCGAAGCCACGCCGTCGAACGGCGGCGGATATTTGAACAGTGGGTGGCGCGTACATGCCTTGCCCATCACCGTCGTGTGATGCGACCCGCACTGTGGCACTTGACGCTCAGCGCGTATTTGGCAGGTGTCGCGCTGGCAGCCCATGCGGACCAGGAAGGTCGCCAACTGTTCATCTCGGTCGTGCCGGCATGCGCCCTCTGTCACACCCTGAAGGACGCCGGTGCGACTGGCGCGGTGGGGCCTTCGCTGGATGAGCTGAAGCCCGACGCACCGAGGGTTGCAAAAGCCGTACGCAACGGCATCGGCCAGATGCCTGCTTTTCCCCAGCTCACGGAAGCGCAGGTTCAGGCACTGGCCCGTTACGTCGAAGAAGCGACCAGGTCATCGGCCCCGACGGCGGGCGAGCATCGGCGACCGCATTAGAAGATGACCGATGACATCGGGAGTCATTGTCGAAATCCAGGGCAACGCGGATGCGCCGCATTGCCCTCCCTGCCATATCCATGCACCGCTAAGAAGAAGCAGGCGGCCATCTTCGACACTTCAGTTGAACGGCCCGCCTTGGGTGGGATCAAGTTCTGCAGACCATCCTTAGCTATTGGCCCGAAGCACGGCAAGCCGCGCACTGACGACAACCTCAAAAAAGCCGCGTTGACGCTTTGAAGGAGAGCAAGCGACCACGCGTGTGATGGGCAAGCGGGCGCAGGTTAGATCTGCTCGCTTGCGACTTGACACGGATCGAGGGCACAGCGGAAGCGGATTGGTCGACTTTGTGGACGCCAAGGGAGAAAAGCGCTCTGTGTACAGAGAGCTCAGGCGGAGATTGCATGCTCGCGCGGACGCACCTCTTTCTCGATCTGCTTCGCGGCCTCCTTCTCGGCCATCTTGAGGTCGTAGACGCTCTGCATGTTGAGCCACCATTGCGCCGAGCCGCCGAAGTAGCGGGACAGGCGCAGGGCCATCAGAGGGGAAACGCCGCGCTTTTCGCGCACGATGTCGTTCACGGTCGGCGCGGCGACGTGCAGTTCCTTTGCAAGCGCGCTGGCGCTCATCTTGAGGGGCTCCAGAAAGTCCTCCCGGAGCGTCTCGCCGGGGTGAACCGGGCGCATTCCGTTCTTAAACATGGCTCTTGCCTTTCTGCCCAAAGGGCGATTCGCATCTTGCGAAGATAAGTCGCTGGGCGTTTGGCGCCGCCCGGCCTGCGCTAGTGTGGGTCGTAAATCTTCACGCTCTCGGGCCCGTCGCCGATCCACTGCCAAGCTAGCCGCCACTGGTCATTGATCCTGATGTGCCAGAAGCCATCGTAGAACTTCAGGTCATTGCCCGGCGGCGAGCCCATGTCGTCGTTCGTGACAGCCGCGTCAAGCTGCGTCAGCTTGCGGGTTGCCACTCTCACGGAACTCTTCCGCAAAGGGAAGAACAAGAGGTTTGCAGCCATCGGTGTCATGTTCACACTCAAGACTCGGGGCGCGCTCGGCGTTCCCGACATCGCCAAGATTCTGAATGTGACGGTGGAAGCGGTGCGCCAGTCGACCACGCCGCGCGCAAGGCGGATGCGGCTTCCCAGCCCGGCCTGGTGAGCGAGCTGCCGCCGGACGTGCCCAGACGCGCCGCGCCTACGCCAAGCGCGGCGCGCGGCCGCGCAAGCAGCGCGCGCTCACCAGGGATCCGCTGCAGGCGGTGCTGGCGACCTGCGACGACACCCTGCGCGGAAAACGCGATCGCGCCCTCCTCCTGTTCGCATGGGCCACCGGCGGGCGACGGCGCTCCGAGGTCGCCTCGGCCACGCTCGAGAGCCTTCAGCGCGTTGGCGGGGATGGCGCCCGCTCCTATCTCTACACCCTCGCGCACTCCAAGACCAACCAGGCCGGCGCCGAGCGCCCCGAGGACGTGAAACCCCTGGTGGGCAGCGCAGGCCATGCAGGAGTGGCTCGCCGCGAGCGGCATCAAGGAAGGCGTCCTCTTCCGCCGCATCCGCAAGGGGGGCATTTAGGCGAGCCACTCGCGCCAGCGGCGGTGCGCGACATCGTGAAGGAGCGATGCGCGATGGCAGGGGTGGAGGGGAAGTTTTCTGCGCATTCGCTCAGGGCCGGGTTCATGACGGAAGCCGGCCGACAGAACATGTCGCTGCCCGAGACGATGGCCATGACCGGGCATCACAGCGTCGCGACCGTGATGGGCTACTTCCGCGCCGAAAGCGCGCTGGGCAGCAAGGTCAGCCGGATGCTGGATGAACCGTGAAGACGTTCTACCGCATTCTGTAGCCGAGAAGCTCCGGTAGCCTACCCACTCGCATCCAGATTGATGCACAATTGCATCATTTCAGGCGACTGACATGCGAACGACTGTGACAATCGACGATGCGCTGTACGCAAAAGCCCTGGATGTGGCAGATCCCGGGATGGATAAAGCCGAACTGTTTCGCGAGGCCATAGAAACCTTTGTTCGCGTCCGGGCTGCTAAGCGCCTCGCCGCGCTGGGTTCGTCTGCACCTAGCATGCGAAGTGTTCCTCGCCGGCGCCCTCGGCGCCCAGCAACGCACTCCTGATGGGGCCCGTTCTTGTCGACACCTCCGTGTGGGTCAGTCACTTCCGGCACCGGAACAACGCCCTGATGGCGCTGTTGCAGGCGGATCTCGTTCTGACACATCCGATGATCGTTGCCGAGCTGGCATGCGGGACGCCGCCGGAACCGCGACGGCGAACACTGGGCGATCTGGACCTTTTGCAGAAGGTTCAGCAGGCGACTCTCACCGAGGTCAGGGACTTCATCGAACGGGAACGCCTCTACGGGCTCGGTTGCGGTCTGGTGGATCTCTCACTGCTCGCATCCACGATGCTCATGCGGCCCGCCGAACTCTGGACGCTCGACAAAAAACTTGGCGCCCTTGCCGTGCGCTTGGGCGTCATGCATCGGCCAGCACTGCACTGAGCTCGCGCGATCCGCCGTAGTTTCGACTAGGTACGACTGGCGGCCACGGGTTCGAAGCCCAGGACTGCCTTCGTCTCGAAATGCGCCGCCAGTGTCATAGTGCTCGACGGGCGGCGCAGCGCGGGCGGCCAGATCTACCCCTCCGTCACCGACGCGTTGTCACGCTGGTCGACGAGCTCGGGCCGGACTCACGATCGCGGGCGTGGCGGGCGTGGCGCGCGAAGACGCGGGGGCGGCATCGGGCGTCGTCAATGCGGCGTATCAGCTGGGAGGCTCGCTGGGGCTCGCCATTCTGGTGCTCGTCTTCGTTGCCGCCGGCTCGGTCATGGGGACGCGCGGACCGTGCTCGCCCATCGCATCGGCAATGCCCTCGGCGTCGAGTCGCTCATGCTTGTGATGGCCTTTGTGCTCGTGATATCCCTCATCGTCCGTCCGCGCCCGGGTGCCGCGCCAACTTGAAAACTAGGCCGGCGCCGAACGCCCCGAGGACGTGAAACCCCTGGTGGGCAGCGCGGCGCAAGCCATGCAGGAGTGGCTCGCCGCGAGCGGCATCAAGGAAGGCGCCCTCTTCCGCCGCATCCGCAAGGGGGGGGTCATCTAGGGGAGCCACTCGCGCCAGCGGCGGTGCGCGACATCGTGAAGGAGCGATGCGCGATGGCAGGGGTGGAGGGGAAGTTTTCTGCGCACTCGCTCAGGGCCGGGTTCGTGACGGAAGCCGGCCGACAGAACATGTCGCTGCCCGAGACGATGGCCATGACCGGGCACCACAGCGTCGCGACCGTGATGGGCTATTTCCGCTCTGAAAGCTCACTCAACAGCAGGACCAGCCGAATGCTCGATGAGGAGTGAGGCGTTCCTGGTATCCGCGCTCGGCTTAATCGACGCCGCAAGCCATGGCCGTGCCGATCGACGGAGTTCACGTGCCGCCGCGGTCGCTCGGGGGCGTCGCGGACCGAGAAGCCTCAGACTCTAGGAATCTCGTCGCTGCCGCACAGCATAAGTGGCAGTCTTCGGCTGCGTCTGCGCCAGCAAGAGCCGCAGATACCCGATCGCGCGGGTCTTGCCGATGCGCGACAGTACGCCAGAGCTTCGCGATCGAACATCTGCGCAAGACGCGCATGACCACCGAGGACAGCAGCGGAGGCACAGGACAAGGAGTTACCACAAAATAATAACAACCCGCTTGACAGGTCGCGATGCACGGAATAACATTGTTGCCACCTGAGAAAGCCATGCAAGTCACCATTAGACCATTCGGAAACAGCAAGGGCGTTGTCCTTCCCAAGCCACTTCTGGCGCAGGCGGGACTGGGCGATGAGGAAGCTGCTGAGATGACCGTCGAGAAGGGGGCCATCGTCTTGCGCAAAGCGGCGCGTCCGGCGCGAGCCGGTTGGGCCGAGGCCGCTATGGCGCTGGCCGCCAACGGCGGCGACGAGTTGGTCATGGGTGAATTCAGCAACGAAGCCGATGCGGAGTTGGCTTGGTGAGGCGTGGGGAGATCTGGCTTGTGAACCTGGACCCCACGGTCGGTAGCGAGATCAAGAAATCCCGCCCTTGCGTGGTAGTGTCCCCGGCTGAGCTGAACGACCATCTGCGCACCGTGATTGTGGCGCCGATGACCTCCAAGGGGTTCGCGGCGCCGTTTCGGGTTGCGCTGACGCACGGCGGCACCAAGGGTTTGATCCTGCTGGATCAGGTGCGCACGGTCGACAAAGCTCGCTTGGCCAAAAAACTTGGCGCGGTATCAGCGAAGACACTGGCGGCGACATTGGCGACGCTGCAAGAAGTCTTTGCAGCCTGAACAAGGGCCGCGGGGACCATCGACACGGGCGAGGGAGTGGCCAAATTCAGGGGGCGCTTCCAGTAACTGACCTCAACAGCTGGATCCGGCGCGCCTGACGCAAACCGCCGAAGACGCTGCGCGCGCTCCTGCGCGAGGGCGAATCGGCCAACACGCGCGCCTCTTACGCCTCGGCAATGCGCTACTGGTGCGCCTGGTACGCCGCTTGCTATGACCAGGCGCTGCGAATGCCCGTTCCGGTACCGGTCGCCATCCAGTTCATCGTCGACCACGCCGCGCGCAAGGCGGATGCGGCTTCCAAGGCCGACCTGGTGAGCGCGCTGCCGCCGGACATCGACCAGGCGCTCGTGGCCAACGGCTATAGGACGCGGCTCGGCGGTGCAAACGACCGGTGGGCTCGGGCTGGCGCAGCGACGAGACCTGCGCCGGGGTCGCCGGCGAGAGGAAGTGCCTGCGGTGCCGTGGACCGCTTGGACGCCACGACGGCGGATCAGCGGTTCACCCAAGGAATCGCGTCGTAGATCAGCAGTTCGGCCTGATTGTCGGACTCGGCCATGAAGTAACCGCGCATCGACTTGCCATCGGCGTTCGGCTCGAGCCAGAACGCGTTGTGGGTCAGCGCCAGTGTGGCCTTCATGCCACTGCCTTCATCGATGAACAGGTTGACCGGAATCTGGTGCTCCAGGCGGTTGCTGCGCAGGTCCAGAAGCTCGAGTCCACCGAATGCGATATTGCCCAGCGGGCTCGAATAGCCGCCGACGCCGCGAGGGTGCTGTCGAAGTCGACTGTTGTCCAAAGGATGAGGCGGGCGCCCCAGCGAGCCCACCCGTGGACCATCGCGACCGCGGCCATCAAAGTGTTCTTTCCTCGCGTCCCCTACGCGACGCGCGTGATAGTGACGTTTATCTCGCCACGATTGTTCCAGTACGCAAACCAGGCATCGTTGGCGAATAGGTTCAGCTCTTCATCGCGGCTGCCGCCCTGCCCCTCATAGGTCCACTGAAGGTGCTTCCCAACTGGGAAAAAGTGTTCATCGGATCGTCCCACGGCACCGATCAGCTGGAACCATCTTCCTGACTTGCAGCGCAAGGCCCACTGCGCCATCGACTGCACGAAAGTGGGTCTGTCCCGCCCATCGGCATCTGAGTCGAGCTTCCAGTCCTGCCAGTGGCTCTTGTCCGCGGTGATCACGTATTTAGCGCCGCGCTTGAGGACCACACCGGTCGGAACGTAGCGGGAGGCGCTCGACACACACACGCTAGTGGACTGACCGATGGCTAGCTGCGCAGCGTGGCGCCTGTGTGCGCTCAACGCGCGCCCCTCGTACCTTGCGCGCCCTTGGCGCGTTGAGCATCCAAACAAGCCAAGATCATGGCGCTCATTGATCCGGTGCGTTGAAGTAGCAGGTCAGACCGTCTTCGTCGCCCTTGATCCCATAGATCTTCCGGTCGATCTCGTCTGCCTCCAGATCGCGCCGCGAACTCAGGATGCGTCCGAACACGTTCTGCATCTTCTTTGGCATCTTGTCCTGGACAAAGTACCCATGGCCGCCGCCGCCATTCCTCGCATTGGTGCAGCTGATGTAGGCGCATGTGGGGGACGCGAAGACGATCGGATGTTGGGTCTGTCCCGAGCTTCAGCTGTGTGTCGCCCGTCAAACCGTTGTCGGCGATGCTTGCTCCGGCTAAGACCGTTACAGCGCCGCAGGCGGGCTTGATGCGGGCCTTCATCATGCTGTCGGCAGTGAGCGTTTGACCTACGCGGCGCCGAGGGGCAGGAGTTGCACTTCAATATCGCGGTTCATCGCTCCATCATAGAGACTGGAGTCGGTGGCCGTCTAGGTCGGCGGACGGTAGCGCGCGGCCGCCGGTAGACCAGGAAAACATCTGCGAAGTTTCGACGCCGCGATGCTCCAATTCCTTGGATGCACCCGAACGACTTTCCACTCCTTCGCGCGGCCGCGCAGAGCTTGACTCGGCTCGACGCCGCCCTGGTGGTCATCAGCAATGGAATTGCGGACGGCGCCACTCGGAACGTCGCCCTCCAGGACGCGAAATTCACCCTCTCGAATGCTGTGGAAAACGCCTGGCGCAAGCACGTCAGCGATCACTACTTCACGGGCGAAGCCTGGCGCAACGGCAAGATGTCGGAGGTTCTGAGGGAGCTTTTCTACAAGCTATTGCCTGCTAAGGTTGCAGCATGACGGCGACGTCCACGCGAACCCTATTCCCGATCATTCGCGACCGTGCGGGCCCGGTTGAACCCATTCCCGCGGCGCTCGCGGCCATCACCGGACAGCCCCTAACCGCGGTGGTCAGGGTGCTTGGGCAGTGCATCGCGGATCTGACGGGGCTAGCCGGGGTTCCCGGCACGGTAGCTCCCGAGGATGCCTGCCACGCAGCACTTCACCGGTTTGGCTACGAGCCGCACCGGCTTTATGCCGACGCGCATCGTCGTCCGCTCATGGGGCAGCTGTTTCGCGCATACGCGCAGTCCCCTGGGCCAGCGGAACGACTGTTGGCGATCTGTGACTCCGGCGACGCCTTCGCATTCCTGGGCAACCAGGCGGCGGCCTGGTCGAGCAGCGCCCCAACCGACCTCGGTGCTCTCGTTCGAGCGGGGGCCCTCGACATGGATGCGCCCGTGAGGTTCGCATTCACGATGACACCCCACCGCGCGGTCCCGCTAGTCTCCCCAGACCATGAGTTCCTCGAATCGGTCGCCGGACCGGCGTTCGCCCTGGCCGACGCCTACAACATCGAGGTGCTTCCGGTGGGCTGGCCGTACTGGAAGCTCTCCTTCCCTGGCGAGATGACGGATGGAACACCAGGTTCGGGCGACAGGCTGGTTTGCGGCGAGCACGAGCTTCTGAGCGTTATCAATGACCGCGTGCGCCAGGTCGAGCAAGCTGGAGCGATGACCGGCGAGTTGCTGGCGCGCATCGGACGCGGTCCGTCGGGGCCCTCTCCCTAGGCGCCTGCTGCAGGGCCGCTCGCCTGCTGGCGCTCTCGGTGCTCGGCGTGTCGGCGAGTAACTCTCGTGGTGTAAGGAGCGCACCTGCGGCGAAGATAGGCTGGATGTCTGCGCCTCTCACCGCTTCTTGGTTGTTCCTCCTCGCTTCCTTATCTGCTCCCTCGTGGTCGCAAGCCGTGAATCGAGGCCAGCTTGAAGCATCCGCGTCGATCCTGCTGCGTGACGTCGCTGCCGAGCTGTGCGGCAAGAGCGCCCGTCCCGCGGATGCTGACCTGGCTCAGCCGTCGCCGACGTCTCGAAGCCGCTTGAACGACGCAGAGTTGGTGTTCAAAAGCCTTGGCTATGGGCAGGCATCGATCAACGGGTTCGACACGCGCCTGCAGGGTCTGCCGGCCGGGCCGGAATGCCGCGCGCACGCGATCTCGGCGCTATGGCAACACTTCACCGCGTTGGGCCGCCCGAAGGCGGCTTCGGGCAGCGAGAGTGCTGGAGGCCCCGAGATGGTCGACTTGCCTGCAGTCGCCGAGCTTCCGCAGCTCCCCATGGCCACGGAACGGCAGAGGGCGTCGTCCACGCCGAGCAGGCCACGCCGGCAAGGCTCCCAGCAACTGCCGAGCCTGAGCGTCGCGCCCCTTGTTGGACCCGAGGTAAGCAGGCCATCGGATGCTGCGGCGGCGCCGGCGCCCATGGCGGAGAGCGCGCCCGCCAGCGGACCAATTGCCGCAGAAGGCGCGAGCGGCGGTGGAACTACGTCTGCACAGGTCCTAGCGGCGACCTCGGGCGCCCGGTTGCCGTTCGCTACGAGGCACCTGGGATGGGTCGGCGTGGGTCTGATGATGGTAATCGCCGCGCTCGGAGGCTGGTGGCTCCGGCGGGGGAGGAAGGTCACGAGTGCCGAGCTGGCGCGCCGGCGTCTGCGACCCACCTGAGCATCCAGGTACGACCTCAGGCGGAATGCGCGAGTGCGCGGCCACGCCGGTCACTTCTTCGGACGCGGCTTGATCGCCTTTGGCCTATCGCCTCCAAAGTCCTGGGCCTCCATCGGCAGGCTGGCGCACGCGATTCGCATCGGCTCGGGCTCGCCAGAGATCGTGACGACAACCCTGGTCCAGCCGTCGGTCGTTCTCCCGAAGACTGCCGTCCCCTCGACGCCAGGGGTGCGCACCGCGCGCAGGATCCGCGCGTCGTTGACTTCGAAGTCCTCGGGGGCGTAGACGAAGGGGATGGTTTCGGTAGCGCTCATGGGGACCCTACAACCAGCCGGTGTTGAGACCATCTGTACGATTTTCCGGGCTCCATGTGACGCATCCTATGCGACGTTCCCGGGCGCGGAAAGTGGACGAATTCCGCCTCTAGCGCGGACAGGAAAAACATGGCAAGTTGGGGTGATCATACTTTTCGTGATTGGTACGGTTTCACCGTTTTGATGAGGAGTGCCGGCCGCTTGCGATTGCGCGCAACAGGCCTTGCTTCGCTGTTTCGCTATCGCGCGGTTGGCACGGCGAACGCGGCATCCATATGCCGAGCCCGCTTGACCTCATCGCTGTGCAGGTAGATGGACGTGGTCGACACCGAGGCGTGCCTCAGGTTGTCGCACACGGTGGTGAGCTCAGCCCCACGCGAGAGAGCATGTCACGGAAAGACGCCATCGGAGCGACCGACCCGACCGTGTCGCCGAGTCTGTACGCCACGCAAGCATTTGCAGCAAACGGGTGTCTGCCATGCCTGAGACGCAGGAACTGAAGGTCTTCATTTCCACCGGTGAGTCGACTTGCGGCGATTGCGGCGAGAAGCTGGGTCGCCACGCGTGGATCTTCCTGGCCGGCGAACGCGGTGCGCTTTGCTTGTCCTGTGCCGACCTGGAGCATCTTGTCTTCCTGCCGCCCGGGGTCGCTGCACTGACGCGCCGGGCGCGAAAGTACTCGATGCTGTCCGCCGTGGTCCTCCGATGGAGCCGCGCCCGCCGCAAGTACGAGCGGCAGGGCGTCCTGGTCGAGGAAGCGGGCCTCGCCCGGGCGGAGGCGCAATGCATGGCCGATGACGACGCGCGGGCAAGGCGGCGCAACCGCGAGGCCCAGCGGCGCGCGGACCAGGACCAGACCTATGTGCAGTGTTTTGCGCAGCGCGTGCGTGAGTGTTTCCCAAGCTGTCCTGCCGGAGCCGAACACGCCATCGCGGAGCGCGCCTGCCTCAAGTACAGCGGTCGGGTCGGGCGCTCGGCCGCCGCCAAGGACCTCGACGAAAAAGCGGTGTTCCTCGCCGTCGTCGCGCACATCCGCCATGTCGAGACGCCCTACGACCGGCTCCTCGGTGCCGGAGTGGATCGCGAGCTGGCCCGCCGGCAGGTCGAGGACCAGGTGCGCGGCATCGCACACGAATGGGAAACCTCTCCCGTCGCTGCCGCGAAACCATAGTGCAGACCCGTACTGGACATCTTCTTGTCGGCCGCCTCGAAAGGGTACCAAGAAAGCTGCCCGAGGCCGGAACTGCTTGGACCCATTTCGGCTTCGCCGAGTCGACCAATAAAAGCAGCCCATGGATCGTCGTCGCGGTTCAAGTCGCCAAGGTGAGGACGGTGCCAAGATGACGATCATGAAGCAGAACCCCTTTTCCGGTCCTTGGCGCATCGTCTGGATGTCCGGCTGGGACCAGAGCTACGTGGACATAGAAGTAGAAGTGCCCGGCCACATCATCTTCAGCGCAGACCGGTCCGGCAGCTTCCAGTTCGGACTGGTACAAGCACAGATGGACTGCAAGATCGACAAGCGGCAGGGCCAACGCATCGAGTTCACCTGGCACGGCTTCGACGAGGGCGATGAACTGACTGGGCGCGGGCATGCTGAGATCGTTGACGGCGAGTTGCACGGTCACCTCTACATCCACCTCGGCGACGATTCCGCGTTCCGCGCGGTCGGGGAAACGGCCGCCAAGCGCAAGTCCGCCCGCAAGCGAACGGGCTGAGCCTACGCTGATGCAATCATATGAGCGAGTACCAATACTACGAATTCGCGGCCATCGACCGGCCGCTGACCCGCACCGAGATGGCCGAACTGCGCGCCGTCTCCACACGCGCGGAGATCACGCCTTCGGGCTTCGTCAACCACTACGAGTGGGGAGACCTGAAGGCTGATCCAGCCGAATGGATGCGTCGCTACTTCGATGCCTTCGTCTACACCGCCAACTGGTGCAGTTGCCGGCTGGCCTTGCGCGTGCCGCTGGCCACGTTCCGCAAAGCCGAACTGGCGCCCTTCTCTTCTCGGCATGCGCTGACAATCGAGACCAGCGACACGCACTGGATCATCGACTGGTCGCTCGACGAGAGCGAAAACTACGATCGCTTCGGCATGGAAGACGGAAGCGGCTGGATGCGGCGCCTGGCGCCGCTGCGCGATGAACTATTGCGCGGCGACCTGCGGCCGCTCTACCTCGGGTGGCTGGCCGGAGCCGCTGGCGGCGAACTCGCGGACGGCGCGCTGGAACCGGAAGTGCCGCCCAGCCTGTCGGCGTTGTCACCTCCTCAGCAGGCCTTGGTCGAATTCCTGGAAGTCGATCCCGACATGCTCGCGGCGGCGATGGCAGGCAGTGGATGCGCTTCTGAGGCTGATTCAGCGCAAGGCGATCGCATCGATGCGTGGCTGAGTGAATGGTCGCATGACGAGATGGCAAACATGTTGAAGCTGATCGCACAGGGCCGTGGGCACGAAGCGGAGCGCCAGGTCAGATCCCGCCACGCAGCTTGGCTGAAGGCACGACGCCCTTCGTCCGCATCTTCCGCATCGCGGCGCAGCGTGGGCCAACTGCGTGCACTCGCCCAATCGGCCTCTGGCGCTCGCTTGGAGCGCGAGACAAAGGAACGCGCGAAGCAGGAGACGAAGCACCGGCAGCAACGCGAAGCGGCCCTTCAGTTGTTGATGACCGATGTGGACAAGCGCTGGGCTGCCATCGACGCACAGGCTCGGCGTGGTTCGGCATCGGGTTACGAGCATGCGGTGCGGACACTGGTCGACTTGGCGGAGGGCTATGCACTCACGTCTAGCCGCAAGGAGTTCGACCGCGCGCTGCGGCGCTTTCTGATTCGTCATGCAACGCGTGGCGCATTGTTGCGCCGTCTGACCGAAGCAGGTCTGTGGTCAGGATGAATTCGTCATGACTGCACACAGCGGCGACGAACTCGCGCGGTTGCGCGCCGAGAACGCTCGGCTAGCCGGGCTGCTCGAGGCCCATGGCATAGCCTGGCGCGTGCCCGAAGCCGCGGCCGCGCCGCAGACGTGGTTGGTTCCCAACCTCGCGCCCGACAAGGGCGCGGTCCTCCCGAAGCCGCACGCCTGCTGAGGGCCGGGCGCCGGCTGACGCTGGCCGACATCGTGACCGATGTGCATTTCCCGAGGGAATCCCCTGCGCCCCGTTGACGCGGTCAGCGTGAATGTATATACTGTTTGTATATACGCAGGAGACCCGATGACTTACGCCCGTGTTTTCCAGTCCGGCAACAGCCAGGCTGTGCGCTTGCCGAAGGAGTTTCGATTCACAGCCGAGCAGGTGGAGATCTTCCGCCAAGGCAACGACATCGTTTTGCGTGAGCGGCCCGCCAGTGCAGCCGCCATCTTTGACGCCCTCGTCGGCATGCCTGCCGACTTCATGGCCGATGGCCGCAGCGACAGCCCTCCCCAGGAGCGGGAGTCGTTCTGAATGGCCATTCGCTATCTTCTCGACACCAACATCTGCATCTACATCGCCAAGCACAATCCGGCCACCGTTCGAGCGCGCTTTGAGCAACTTAGCGCCGACGTCCTGGCCATGTCGGTCATTACGCTGGGCGAACTGCAACACGGCGCGGAAAAAAGCCAGGCCCGCTCCAAGGCCCTGGCTGCGCTGCGGCAACTGCAGAGCGCCATCCAGGTCGAACCACTCACACAGGCGGTGGGCCAGCACTACGGCCAGATCCGCAGCGTCCTTGAGCGCAAAGGCCAGTCCATAGGCAACAACGACCTTTGGATCGCCGCCCACGCCCGTGCCGAAGGTTGGGTGCTGGTCACCAACAACGAGCGTGAGTTCAGCCGAGTCGACGACCTGGCCGTTGAGAACTGGGTTTGATGAGCCATCGAAATCAGCCGAAGATTTCGAGTACGCGAGGAGCGTGCTCTTCGACCGCAGCACGCAACAGTGGTTCGTGAGGCAGCTATGGTAGGCGCATGCATGCGATATTGTAGTAGGATGTGTACATCCGACCACTCTTCTCGTGCCACCGCTCCAGATCTTCCATGTCTACCACCATGACTGTTCGACTTGACGACGAAGTCAAGGATCGCCTCGACCATCTGGCCGAAGCGACGCAGCGCAGCAAATCGTTCTTGGCAGCCGAAGCGATCCGTGCCTATGTTGACAACAACGAATGGCAGATCGGCGAAGTCCAGGCCGCGCTGAGGGAAGCCGACGCAGGCGACTTCGCCAGCGACAAGGAGATCGCCGCACTCGCACGAAAATGGAAGGTGAATGCGGGTTAGGTGGCTGCGTAAGGCGCTGCACAACTTGGACGAAGAGGCCGCGTATATTGCGACCGACGACGCGGCTGCGGCGAGGCTGGTCGTCGGACGCATTCTCGACTCTGCAGCCCAGCTCGCTCATCAGCCTGGCCTTGGCCGCCCTGGGCGTGTGCCTGGAACGCGCGAATTGATCGTGCAAAAGACGCGTTACATCGTGCCCTATCGCGTGCGCGGGGACGCGGTCGAGATTCTGCGAGTGTTTCACACATCCCGCCGCCTGCCGCAGCACTGGTAGATCAGCGCGGGCACGAAAGCCTGATCTCCAGCACGCCGCCCCAAAATGAAAACTGAGCGCTCGCGCCACAGAATCGATCACCCTCCTTCGCCCTCACAAGCGACGCCGATAGCCGCCCTGACTTTGTGTGACTGACTTTGTGTACGGCAACAAGATTGATTATCTTAAGTGACGCCATCTGCTCGCAGCAGAGGCCGGTGTCAAGGTGAACTGCAGCGCCCTCTTCGCCTTCAGGTGATCCACCAACGCGTCGTGCATGCCTGCGAGCGCCATGCCCACCTCCATCAATAGAAGCCACGAGTATGAGCATTCGCCAGCACATTGAGCGTCCGCTTCGAGCTGCGGACTACCGCTACTAGGCCGCCAGTGGCACCACGCTGTTGCCCTAAAGTCTTGGATCAGTGCTTTAAACAAACTTGTGGAGTTCACCCTGGATCTGCGCGATCTCCAGTACTTTGAAGTTATTGCCGAGCTCGAGCACATGGGGCGCGCGGCCGAACGGCTGCACCGGACGCAACCCGCGTTGACAAGCTGCGTACGGCGGCTGGAAGAGGCGTGCGGCGCCCTGCTCTTCGAGAAAACAGGCCGCGGCATCCGCCTAACCAGTGCGGGGAAGGCGCTTCTCAAGTGGGCCCAGCGCACACGCTTCGACGTGGAAAGCGCGCGCCGCGAGATCGGCGACATCGGCAGAGGCCTGACTGGAAACATCAAGATCGGCATCGTGCCGACGGCCGCGCAGTTCCTTTTGCCGCCAGCCGCGCGCGACCTGATGCGCGAGGCACCCGAAGTCACTTTGCGGACCACCGTGGCGCTGGTTGACATCCTGAAGCCGCTGCTGCGCGCCGGTGATATCGATCTAATGGTCGGCACCGAGGGCGCTACTGAACCGGGGTTCGCTTCGCAGAACCTGGCCGAGGACGTGATCGTGGTCGCCGCCGCCGACACGCACGCGATCTTCGACAAGCCGAAGCCGGGCCTGAAGGACCTGGCGGGCTATCGATGGGTGCTTCAGCCCCCTGGGGCGCCGACGCGGGACTGGCTCGACCAGACCTTTGATCGCCATCGAGTTCCCCGGCCCGTGGTGCAGGTCGAAAGCACGATGCTGCTGATGCTGCCGACGCTGATCGGTGAGACCGGCCTGCTGAGCTTCATCTCGCGTCTTCACCTGCAGGCCGGGCGTTCCGGCGCGGCGTTGCGCGAAGTGAAGCTGCCGGCCACGACCATGCGCCGGCGCATGGTCGTGACCTATCGCGACAGCGGCTACATCTCCCCGGCAGCACAACGGCTGATCCATCTGTTGGCGAAATATGCCGATTCGCCACCGAGGTAATACCCAAAGTCAAATCTATCGATCTTCAAAAAGTATCGATTGGACTGAATAAGCCCCACGCCGAATACTTGCCTCCACTGAACGCACCGCCCGCAATCGAGCAGGGTGGGCTAAACAGGAGACAAGTTCATGCAACATCGTGCCCTCGCCGCCGCGGCTTCGCGCCGCCTCATCGGCGTCGCCGCCACCACGCTCGTTGCCGGTGCGACGCTCATGGCCCACGCAACGGCGTCCGCACAGGCCTATCCATCGCGCCCGATCAAGCTGATTGTTCCCTTTCCGGCCGGCGGCGGCACCGACCTGATTGCGCGTGAAGTTGCCAACAAGGTGGCCGTCGCCAACGGATGGTCGATCGTCATCGACAACAAGCCCGGCTCCGGCGGCAACTTGGGAGTGGATGCCACGGCCAAGGCTCCGGCCGACGGCTACACACTGGTTCTGGGCCAGACCAGCAACCTGGCCATCAACCCCACGCTTTACGCCAAGCTGCCTTACAACCCGGAGAAGGACCTGACTCCGATTGTCGAGGTTGCAAGTGCGCCGCTCGTCCTCGTGGTGGCGGCGGACTCGCCGTACAAGACGCTCGCCGATGTCGTGACCGCTGCCAAGGCCAAGCCCGACTCGCTGAACTACGCCAGTTCCGGCAGCGGCACGGTGGCGCATCTCGCGACCGAGTTGTTCCAGAAGACGGCAGCAGTCAAGTTCACGCACGTTCCGTACAAGGGCGCTGCGCAAGGTTCGACCGACCTGATTGGCGGCCAGATCCAGATGTATATGTCGTCGGTGCCTACGCTGATCGGTTACGTCAAAAACGGGAAGATGCGCGCCATCGCCGTGACCTCGCCCAAGCGCACTGCCGACCTGCCGTCGGTGCCCACCATTGCGGAATCCGGCTTCAAGGGTTTTGAAGCCGTCACCTGGTTCGGCGTTGCCGGGCCGGCGGGCTTGTCGAAGGACGTGGTCGCCAAGCTGAACGGCGCATTCAACAAGGCGCTACAGGATCCGGAAGTCAAGAAGAAGCTAGCCAGCCAGGGCGCCGATGCGCTCGGTGGAACTCCTGAGCAGTTCGCCAAGCTGATCCACGACGACATCGGCCGCTGGGGCAAGATCGTCAAAGAGTCCGGCGCCAAGGTCGACTGACGCATTCAGCAGCAGACGAGCGCGCGATGCAGACGTTGGACAAGGAGAAGGCGGTCGCGCCTTTCTCTTCGGGGCAGGGCCGCACGAACGTCGAGGTGCCGGCGGGCGCCTGCGATTGCCATGTGCATGTGTACGACGCCCGCTTTGCGCCCGTGCCGGACGCGCGCCTCCTGCCGCCTGATGCGAGCGTCGACGATTACCGGCAACTGCAGCAGCGCACCGGGACCGACCGCGTGGTGTTCGTCACGCCATCGACCTACGGCACCGACAACCGGCCGATGTGCGAGGCGATTGTTGCCTACGGCCAGGGCGCGCGGGGAATCGCCGTTGTCGACGAGCAGATATGCGATGCCGAACTTGAAGCGTTGCATGCCAAAGGCGTACGTGGCATCCGCCTCAATCTCTCGCTGGGTGTCACGAACTCAGCGCAGCAGATCGACGTGTTGGCCGCGCGTGTCGCGCCCTACGGATGGCATCTGCAATTGCTGGCAGCTCCGGACACGCTCGCTGCCCTCGAGGCCCGCCTTCTGCAACTCCCGGTTCCTGTGGTCTTCGATCACATGGGCCGCATCGCACCATCGCTGGCGCAACGACATGCAGCCCACCGATTGATTCTTCGCCTGATCGACTCAGGTCGCGCCTGGGTCAAGTTGTCGGGCGGCTACATCGTGAGCGAGGAAGGCCCGCCGGCCTACACCGACATCGCACTGCTGGCGCGGGGCTACCTGCTGGCCGCACCCGAACGCGTGGTGTGGGGAAGTGACTGGCCCCATGCGTCTGCCACTGCGGGTCACCAGCCCCTGCCCGACGACGCGCAGCAAATGGACCTGCTCGCGCAATGGGCTGGCGATTCGACCGCCCTGCGGCGCGTGCTGGTCGACAACCCGGCCGCGCTCTACGACTACCAAACCTGATTCTTGACAAGGACAGCCATGACCAAGCTTGACCGGCGCACCGCCCTGACGATAGCCATTTCACTTCTTGGGCTTGCTGCCATGCCCTCCACGGCGCAGGTCACCTGGCCGATCGGGAAACCCATCACCTGGGTCGTGCCCTACCCCCCGGGTGGCACCACCGACATTCTGGGCCGCGCCATTGCACTGCGGTTGGGCAACTCGCTCGGCGCCACGGTGATCGTCGACAACAAGGCTGGTGCCACCGGCACGATCGGCTCAGCGTCCGTCGCCAAGGCGGCACCAGACGGCTACACCTTGCTAGGCACATCGATTGGCCCTCAGGCCATCGTGCCGAGCCTCATGCCGAAGATGCAGTACGACCCGGTCAAAGCATTCGAGCCAGTTGTTCTGATCGGCACGATCCCCCATGTCCTCATCGTCGGCGCGGCCCAGCCCTTTCGCACGGTGGCCGAACTCGCCGCGGAGGCGAAGGCCCATCCGGAAGCGGTTTCGTTCGCCTCCGGTGGCAAAGGCACGATCCTCCAGATGCAGGGCGAACTGCTGCGCTTGCAAACCGGCACCCGAATGACTCATGTGCCCTACAAGGGCGATACCCCGGCCATCCAGGACGTGCTGGCCGGCCATGCGACCTTTATGTTTGCGCCGGTGGCTGCGGCGCTGCCGCACATCCTGAGCGGCCGGCTGCACGCGCTGGCCGTGACCTCTGCGGTCCGGCTGAAATCCATGCCCGAGGTGCCCACGATGGGTCAGGCCGGCTTCAAGGATTTCGTGGTGGAGCAGTGGCAGGCAGCCTACGCGCCGGCCGGCACGCCTTCGGCCGTGGTGCAGCGGCTGAACCAGGAGATCGTGCGCATCCTCAAGGACGCCGAGGTCGTCGCCATGGCGGACAAGCTCGGCGTCACGCTGGTGGGCAGCACGCCGCAGCAACTGGCAGAAACCCAGAAAGCAGACCTTGCCAAGTGGGCCAAGGTCATCAAGGACGCCGACGTCAGGGCCGACTGACCCACTTCCATTCCTCCTCTTACATCCGAAAGAATCCCATGCCTTCCAATCTTCCCGACATCATTCGCGACTTCGAACGCGTGCCAGCGCACATCGTGGCGCAGGCCGCTGAATTGCAGCCGGCCATCCTGGCCGATGTGGCCGGCCGTCGCGGCGCCGTGGATGGCCGCATCAAGGCGCTGCGTCCGCGCATGAAGCTCGCCGGCACCGCCTTGACCGTCGAAGTGCGGCCGGGTGACAACCTGATGATTCACGCCGCCATTGCAATGGCCAAGCCAGGCGACGTTCTCGTCATCGACGGCAAGGGTGACCAGACCTCGGCGCTGATGGGCACCATCATGATGACGGCCTGCAAGCAACTGGGCATCGCCGGCGTGGTGATGGATGGCGCCTGTCGCGACAGCATCGAGATCGACGAAATGGACTACCCGGTGTTCAGCGTCGGCACCAACCCGAACGGTCCTACCAAGAACATCGGCGGCCGCATTGGCCATCCGATTTCCGTCGGCGGTGTGACCGTGCACGCCGGCGACTTCGTGATCGCCGATGGCGATGGCGTCGTGGTGGTCGAGCGCGAGAAGATCGAAGGGCTGTTGCCGCTCGCGGCCAAAAAGGTGAAGGATGAAGCCGCACGCATCTCCGCCATCAAAACTGGCGATACCGCTGCGAAATGGCTGAACGCTGCTCTCCGAACAGCCGGTGTGCTCAAGGAAGGGGAGGCGCTGTGAGCACGATCCTCGTCACGGGTGCTGACCTCGCGCCGCAGGCGCTCGCGCTGCTAGTGGGTCACGATGTCATCTATGCCGGCAAGACGCCGACCGAAGATGACCTGGTGGCACTTTGCCGTGCGCATGATCCGGTGGCCATCATCGTGCGCTACGGCAAGGTCGGCAGCGTCGTGATGGACGCAGCGCCGTCGCTGCGCGTGATCTCCAAGCACGGCAGCGGCACCGATACCATCGACAAGGTGGCGGCGCAGGCCCGCGGCATCGACGTGGTCGCGGCAGCCGGTGCCAATGCCGCGGCAGTGGCCGAGCAGGCACTGGCCCTCTTGCTGGCGTGCGCCAAGTCGGTGGTGGCCCTGGATGCACGCATGCACGCCGGTCATTGGGACAAAGCCACGCACAAGAGCCTCGAGCTCGGTGGCCGCACCATCGGTCTGGTCGGCTTGGGCGCGATCGGACTGCGCTTTGCGCGCATGGCCCATGCCCTCGGAATGCGCGTGATCGGGTTCGATCCATTTGCGAAAGACTTGCCAGCGTACGTGGAATGCGTCGACTTGCCGACGATCTGGCGCGAGTCCGATGCGATCTCACTGCACTGCCCTCTGACAGAAGACAACCGCGGCCTGCTCAATGCCACCACGCTGGCTCAGTGCAAGCGCGGCGTCCTCCTGGTCAACACGGCGCGCGGCGGGTTGATCGACGAGGCCGCGCTGCTGAGCGCAGTACGTTCCGGTCAGGTTGCAATGGCCGGTCTCGACAGCTTCGCAGTAGAGCCGATGACTGCCGGCCATCCGTTCCAGGGTGAAAAGAACTTCGTACTGAGTCCCCACATTGGTGGCGTGACCAGCGATGCCTACGTGAACATGGGCGTCGGCGCCGCCAAGAATGTGTTGCAAGTGCTGACACGCCAGCCAGCCACGACCTGATGGCCCAGTGATGCAGAACAAGAAGGAGACATCCGTGAAACGATACTTCGCCATCGCATGGCTGATGGGAACGACTGGTCTGTTCGTCACGCTGTCCGCCCAGGCGCAGTCGACCTGGCCAGCCAAGCCAGTGCACGTCCTCGTCGGTTTCTCGGCGGGTGGGCCGACCGATGTCGTCGCGCGTGCATTCGCCGACTATGCCTCTCGCACGCTGGGCCAGCCTTTCGTGGTGGACAACAAGGCCGGCGCCAATACCATCCTGGCGGCCGAGGCGGTGGCGTCTGCGCCAGCGGACGGCTACACGCTCCTGCTCGGTGCAACCAACCACACGATGATTCCCGCGCTTTACAGCCAGCGGGTGAAGTTCGACGCTGTGCGCTCTTTTGCGCCGGTGTGCTCGCTGGCCGTCAGCCCGACGGTGCTGGTCGTCGGCCCATCGATGCCGGTCAAGACGCTTGGAGACTTCCTGAAGGAGGTCAAGGCCGCCCCCGGCAAGCGCACCTACGGCACGCCGGGCAGCGGCAGTTCCGGCCATTTTGCAAGTGAGCAGTTCACGCGGCTGACCGGAACCTCGATGAATCACATCCCCTACAAGGGCGCGGCCCAAGCCACGACCGACATGATCGGCGGGCAGGTGGACAGCTCTTTTGCCACGTTGGGGTCGGTGCTGCCTCAGGTGCAGGCAGGCAAGCTGAACGCGCTGGCCGTCGCCGCGCCCAAACGTTCGGCGCTGCTGCCGAACGTGCCGACTTTCGAGGAGGCCGGCGTGAAAAGGTATTCCGCCGATGCGTGGTATGGCCTGCTCGCGCCCGCGAACACGCCGGAAGCGACCTTGGCGGTGCTGCGTCGGGTTGCGACCGAGTTCGCCCAGTCACCTGCCACGGCAGAGAAGTTCAGGCTCCTGGGTATGGAAGCGCAGAGTACCTGCGCTGAAGCCTTCGGCGCGCAACTGACGCGCGAGGTGAAGGCTTACGGTGAGCTGGCCCGTGCGCTTGACCTCAAACCTGAATGAGCGCTCGCCGTTCGCCAGATTCCCGTCCGACATTCTTCGAGAACCAACCCATGAAAACCTTGATCCGTCGCGTGCTCGCTGCATGCCTCTTTGTCGCCGCTTCCGCACAGGCGGCGTTTCCGGACCGACCAATCACGCTAGTCGTGCCCTACGCACCCGGAGGCTCGGCTGATGCGCTGGCGCGCGTGCTCGCGGTGCGCATGGGCGCGAAGCTCGGCACCAGCGTGATTGTTGACAACCGCCCCGGGGCGAGTGGCACCATCGGCGCAAGCTATGCCGCCAAAGCGCCGGCCGATGGCTACACCATGCTCTACGACGCCACGCCCTATTCGATCAATCCGCACCTGTTTCCGCGCATGCCCTTCGCGAGCAACGCCCTGCAGCCGCTGTCGCTCGTCTCGCTGGCGCCGAACATCATCATCGTCAAGGCCGAGTCGCCGATCAAGGATGTGAAGGACCTGGTGGCCAAGGCCAAGGCGACACCCGGCAAGCTGAACTACGCCTCCGGCGGTAGCGGCACGGTGCAACGTCTGGCGGCAGAACTGCTGCGCCAGAAGCTCGATCTCGACATGGTGCATGTTGGCTACAAGAGCGGGGGTCCTGCCATCGTCGACGTGACCGGCGGTCAGGTCGACTTCATGTTCAGTACCATCGCGGCGTCATACCCGCTGGTCTCATCGGGCAAGCTGCGCGCGCTGGCCGTGTCGTCGCCCGAGCGTTCGAAGCGCCTGCCCGACGTGCCAACGGTGGCCGAATCGCTGGTGCCTGGCTATGAGGCATTCGAGTGGAATGGTTTGCTGCTGCCGGCCGGCACGCCAGAGCCCGTCGCTGCGAAGTTGCACAAGGCCCTGGTCGACGTGCTGAAGGAAGACGAGGTGAAGCAGCGTTTCACCGACGTCGGCGTGCAAGCCGTCGGGTCCACGCCAGCCGAGTTCGCCACTTTCCTGAAGAAGGAAGACGCGAAGTGGGCCGAAGTGATCCGCAAGGGCAACATCAAGCTCGACTGAATTGCCGATGGCTGCCCTCCCGCCCACGCGTCCCGTCCCGCATTCGGTTGGTCTTGAACGACCGTCGCGCGCGCTGCCCGCCGGTGCGTGCGACAGCCACATGCATATCTTCGATCCGCGGTTCACGCCGTCGCCGCACTGGAAGCGCCAGCCGCCCTGCGCAGAGGTGGCCGCCTACCGCCAGCTCCAGCAACGGCTCGGGACGTCGCGAACGGTGGTCGTCAACCCGTCGACCTACGGCACCGACAACGCCTGCATGCTCGACGCACTTGAGCAGCTTGGTGATGAAGCGCGTGGTGTTGCGGTGGTAGGCGTCGACGTGGATGACGCCGAACTCGAGCGACTCAACGCGCAACGCGTATGTGGACTGCGCGTGAACTTCGTGACGCCGCAATCCTGGGGCATCACCACGACGGAAATGCTGCGGACGCTTGCGCGCAGGGTCGCCCACCTTGGCTGGCACATCCAGGTCTTCGTGCACCCCGAACAACTGGTTGAACTCGCGCCGGTGCTCGAGGCGTTGCCAACCCCACTCGTGGTTGACCACATGGCCCGCATCGATCCCGCCGAAGGTCTGGACAGCGTCGCCTTCACCACGTTGCGTCGGCTGCTCGACCGGGGCAACACATGGGTGAAGCTGTCCGGTGTCTACATGCGCTCGCGCGAAGGCGCTCCCGCATACCGCGACGCCCAAGCGCTCGGGTGTGCATTGGTGCAGGCCGCACCGCAGCGCATGGTGTGGGGCAGCGACTGGCCGCATACCACCGAGGCATCAGGCTCCGTTGACGACGCAGACCTGGTCAATGTGCTGCGCGGCTGGTGTGGCGACGACGGGGTGATGGACCGTATCCTCATCGACAACCCGGCACGACTCTACGGCTTCGGCGGCGCCTGACCACACGCGTTCAAGCCTGCCTTCACAACTGCGGCGGCATCGAAGCCGCGACGGAGATCCACGGTGTTCTTTCTGCAAGCCCCCCAAGTTCACGAGCTCGAGGTGTTCTCGCGAATGCCCGAAATCTTCCGGCGGCGCAAGACAAGCGCGTGGGCCGACGCCAACCGTGGCGGCCAGGTCACGGACTCGTTTCTCGAAGGACCGGTTTTCGATGACGCCGGAAACCTTTACGTAGCCGATATTCCCTTTGGGCGCATCTTCCGCATCGACCCCGCTGGTGCATGGACGCAGGTGACCGAGTACGACGGCGAGCCCAACGGGATGAAGTTTCTGGATGCGCACACCCTGCTCGTCACCGACTACAAGAACGGTCTTATGCGCATCGACGTGCGGGATGGCGCCGTCACACCGTATCTGCAGCGGCGCAATAGCGAAGCCTTCAAGGGCGTCAACGACTTGGTGCTCGACGAACAGGGGAACATCTACTTCACTGACCAGGGCCAGACCGGGTTGCACGACCCGACCGGGCGTCTTTACCGGTTGCGACCGGACGGCCAACTCGACCTGTTGCTGGCCAACGTGCCCAGCCCGAACGGCGTGGCACTGTCACCGGATGGCAAGTTGCTCTACCTCGCCGTAACACGCGGCAACTGTGTGTGGCGCGTGCCGCTTCTGACCGACGGGAGTGTGGCGAAGGTAAGTCAGTTCTTCACGTCGTACGGTCCGAGCGGCCCGGACGGCCTCGCCGTGGACGCACAGGGGCGCCTGCTGGTTGCGAACCCTGGGCTTGGCTATGTCTGGGTGCTCAATGCGCGTGGCGAACCCGTGATCGTGTTTCGCGGCCCGACAGGCGCTTCGACGACGAATCTGGCCTTTGGCGGCAGTGGAAGGTCGACTCTTTTCATCACCGATTCGACGCATGCTCAGGTGCTTATGGCCGCGTTCGATTCCGCAGGGCTTGTATTGCATCGCGGTCGCAACACCGATGGCTTTGCTTGACTCCTGGGCGATTTGATCAAGGCGCAGAGCCTGAGACGCGTTAGCCTCGCCCTGGCGCAGCACATCTTCAGGAGATAAGTTCTCCACCGTGCCGGTGGACAAGGCTGTGGAAAACGACGTGCACATCGCGGCAGACTGTTGTCACGCGGGCGTCACCCTGCTCTGCCCGCAAAAGCGGCATCGCGCCCGCTGAAATTGAGACAGCCGCCGGCATCGAGGATGCCGCCCAATCTGGGCGGGTGCCGAAGCGACCTCTACCAGCGCCGGCCGACTGTCAGTCTGAAGCATGACGCATTCGTATGACGCCGGGATTAAGTGACGGTTCCAATGCGCAACGGCAGCGCACTGCGGTGCTCGATCAGCGGCAAGGCTGCAATGAAGCGGCTGGTGCTGCTCGCCGAGATCGTGCCGGCCGCACAGTCCCTGACGCTCGGCTTGGTCCAAGAGGTCGTGGACGACGCCGGCCTGGGCGCGCGGGTGGCAGCGATCTGCGCGCAGGTGTCGCAGTGGTCGCCGACCTCCGTAGCGGTCACCAAGCGTGGTGGAAGGAGATGGGCGACGAGCTGTTCGCCAGGGCCGCCACTGCCGGCGCCTACCTGGGCGCCAGGAAGTTCACCAAGCGTAAGCCAGCAGCCGTACCCTGATGGCGCACGCGGACGGCGTGCAGCCATCCTGGCTGCGGCTACGATTCGATTTTGATCCACAGGCTGCCATGCTTCCCCGCATTGACGAAGAAGTCACATTCCGCAAGCTGGAGATTCTTCTGGCCTTCATGGAGGCCGGCAATCTCGCCCGCGCGGCCGAAAAGCTCGAGATCAGCGCCGTCAGCGTGCACCGCGCCTTGCATTCGCTGGAAACTGGGCTGCGCTGCGCGCTGTTCCGGCACGAAGGCCGCAACCTGCACCCGACTGAAGCCGCTCATGCGCTGGCGGAGGTGGCACGCGAGGTGCTTCGCATGATGTCCGCGGGCATCCGCGCTACGCGAGAAGTCGCTGGCTACTCGGCCGATCGGATCCGCATCGGCTCTCTCTATTCTCTGACGAGTCGCACGGTGCCGCAGCTGATCATGGGAATGAAACTGCGCAAGCCGGAACTGCACACCGAGCTCGTCCTCGGGTCCAATGCCGACCTGCTGCAGAAGCTTCGGGAAGGCGCGATCGATGCCGCACTCATGGCGATCCCCGAAGATGCTTCTGACGTCGAATCGGAGCCGCTGTTCCAGGATGACATCCAGTTCGCCGCACCAGTGGACTCTCCTTATTCAGCGCAGAAGGAGATCGACCTGAGCGCCTGCGCCGGCGAGCGCTTCGTGAGCCTGAGCGAAGGCTTCGTCACCTACAGCGGTTTTATGGAGTCGTTTCGTGTTGCCGGCTTCACACCGAACGTGGTGATGAAGACGGGCGACATCTTCTCCCTGATGAACCTGGTAAGCGGGGGCGTCGGCTACACGCTGTTGCCGGGCCGTGTGCGCGGCGCCATGCCTCAGAAGGTGCAGTTGATCCCGTTGCAGACCAAGTACCTGATGCGCCAGACCATCGCGCTCAACTTTCTGCGCACGCGCGAACGCGATCCCAACCTGCTCGCGTTGCTGTCAGTGTGCCGCCTGGCGAAAGCGGAACTCGGCTGAACGGGAGCCATCGACTGGGGGCTCGGGTTAACCCTCGATCGTTTCAATTCGCGTAAGGATCGACGCGACAGCTTCATTGATCGTCCTGGAGGGGGTGCGTACCTTACGCACCCAGATGCACAGCCCGATGCGTCGAACCCCAAAACCTCCGGAGACGCGTTGATGAGTTCTCATTGGATTTCGATTTACGCACTGGTGGGCATGTTCGTGCTCGCCACGGTGCTGCCGGTCAACATGGGCGTGATCGCCTTCGTCGGCGCGTTCCTGGTCGGCACGCTGGTAGCCGGCATGAACGCCAAGGCGATCATGGGCGGCTTCCCCGCCGACCTGTTTCTCACCCTGGTCGGCATCACCTACCTGTTCGCGCTGGCGCAGAACAACGGCACCATCGACTGGCTGGTCAAGCTGGCGGTGCGCGCGGTGCGCGGGCGCATCGCCGCCATTCCTTGGATCATGTTCTTCATCGCCGCGCTGCTCACGGCAGTGGGTGCGGTCAGCCCCGCGGCGGTGGCCATCATCGCGCCGATCGCGCTCGGCTTCGCCGCCAAGTACGGCATCAATCCCCTCCTCATGGGGCTGATGGTCGTGCACGGCGCGCAGGGCGGCGGCTTCTCGCCGATCAGCATCTACGGCGGCATTACCAACAAGATCGTCGCCAAGGCCGGCCTGCCGCTCAACGAGATCGCGACGATGCTGGCGAGCCTCGGCGTCAACCTGTCCGTGTCGCTGCTGCTGTTCTTCCTCATGGGCGGCATGAAACTGCTGCGCCAGAAGGCCGACGTGACCGGCGCAGTGCCAGCAACGCGCCGCACGGCGCATGCACAGGGCGGAGCGCAAGTGTTCGGCGGCGCGGAGGCCGAATCGTTCGCGGAAGAGCGGCGCGTCGCGACTGCGGCTGGCGAGTCGCTCATGGACGCGGCGCCGGCGGTCCCGGCCGACCAGGGTTCGCGCCTCTACCAGATCGTCACCGTGCTGGGTCTGCTGGCGCTGGCCGTGCTGACGCTGTTCTTCAAGCAGGACATCGGCTTCGTCTCGATCACCATCGGCCTCTTGCTGACGCTGATGGCGCCCAATCTGCAGAAGCGCGCCCTGGGTCAGGTGTCGTGGCCGGAGATCATGCTGATCGTGGGTGTCAGCACCTACGTGGGCGTGATGGAAAAGATGGGCACCATCGATTTCGTGGGCCACAGCGTGGCGGGTCTCACCTCCCCCATGGTGGCCGCGTTGCTGTTGTGCTTCGTCGGCGCCGTGGTCTCGGCCTTCGCCTCGTCGACCGCGGTGCTCGGCTCGCTGATCCCGCTGGCGGTGCCGTTCCTGCAGGGCGACGCTGGCGTCAGCGCAGTCGGCTTCATCGCGGCGATGGCCGTGTCCTCCACCATCGTCGACGTCAGTCCGTTCTCCACCAATGGCGCGCTGGTGCTCGCCAATGCCAAGGGCGTGGACCGCGACGTATTCTTCCGGCAGCTGATGGTGTACGGCGCCATCGTGACCCTGGTGGCCCCCGTGGTGGTATGGCTGCTCTTCGTGGTGCTGTGAGGCGGCGCTCTCATTCGGCCGACATCCATTCAATCCCATCGGACTCCCATGAACTCCAGATCCTGGACCTCCAAGGCCAACGACCGCGCCGCCCGGCTGGCGCGCGCGGCCGCTGCACTTGGCACGCGGCTCGCCGGCAAGCGCGTCGATACCGAAGCGATCGCCACCTTGCTCGAAGCGGTGCTCTCGCCCGGCGACCGCGTCTGCCTCGAGGGCAACAACCAGAAGCAGGCCGACTTCCTGGCGCAGGCGCTGGTGCAGGTCGATCCGCTGCGGGTCCATGGCCTGCACATGGTGCAGTCGGTGCTGGCGCTGCCCGAGCATCTGGACATCTTCGAGAACGGCGTGGCCGCCCGGCTGGACTTCAGCTTCTCGGGGCCGCAGGGTGCACGCCTGGCCAAGCTGGTGTCGGCCGGCCGGATCGAGATCGGCGCGATCCACACCTATCTCGAGCTCTTCGCGCGCTATTTCGTCGACCTGACGCCCAAGGTCGCGCTGGTCGCGGCGCAAGCGGCGGACGCCGAAGGCAATCTCTACACCGGCCCCAACACCGAGGACACGCCGGCCATCGTCGAGGCCACGGCGTTCTCGGGCGGCATCGTGATCGCCCAGGTCAACGAATGGGTCGACGGCAAGACCACGACGCTGCCGCGGATCGACATCCCGGCCGACTGGGTGAGCTTCGTCGTGAAGGCGCCTCGCCCCAATTTCATCGAGCCGCTGTTCACGCGCGACCCCGCGCAGATCAGCGAAGTCCAGATCCTGATGGCGATGATGGCGATCAAGGGCATCTATGCCGAGTACGGCGTGCAGCGTCTGAACCACGGCATCGGCTTCGACACCGCCGCCATCGAGCTGCTGCTGCCGACCTATGCCGAATCTCTCGGCCTCAAGGGCAAGATCGGCAAGCACTGGGCGTTGAATCCGCATCCGGCACTGATCCCGGCGATCGAGGCGGGCTGGGTCGAATCGGTGCATTCCTTCGGCTCCGAGCTGGGCATGGAGGACTACATTCGCGCGCGCTCCGACGTGTTCTTCACCGGGCCCGACGGCAGCCTGCGCAGCAACCGCGCGTTCTGCCAGGCGGCCGGGCACTACGCCTGCGACATGTTCATCGGCTCGACCCTGCAGATCGACCTCGACGGCAACAGCTCCACCGCCACGCTGGGTCGCATCGCCGGCTTCGGCGGTGCGCCCAACATGGGCGCCGATGCGCGCGGCCGGCGCCATGCCAGCCCCGCCTGGCTCAAGGCCGGGCGCGAGGCGCGTGCCGGGCGCAGCGGCGCGGCCGGCACGCCGCGCGGGCAGAAGCTGGTGGTGCAGATGGTCGAGACCTTCCGCGAGCACATGCAGCCGGCCTTCGTCGAAAAGCTCGACGCCTGGACACTGCAGGAGCAGGCCGGCATGGCGCTGCCGCCGATCATGATCTACGGCGACGACGTCTCGCACATCCTCACCGAGGAAGGCATCGCCAACCTGCTGCTGTGCCGCAGCGACGCGGAGCGCGAGCAGGCGATCCGCGGCGTGGCCGGCTACACCGCGGTGGGCCTGGCGCGCGACAGGCGCGCGGTGGAGAACCTGCGCGACCGCGGCGTGATCCGCCGGCCGCAGGACTTGGGGCTAGACCCCCGCCAGGCCACGCGCAACCTGCTGGCCGCACGCAGCATGCGCGACCTGGTGCGCGCCTCGGGCGGGCTGTACCAGCCGCCCAAGCGCTTCAGAAACTGGTAACAGGAGATTCGACAATGAGCGACGTTCCCGCAGGGCTCGAAACCCTGGACTTCTTCTTCTCCGGCGGCCGGCCGGCCGGCGCTTTCCCGACGGTGCTGGTCGGCGTCGTCGGCTCCGGCAACCTCGAGGTGATGCTCGAGCCCGCCGACGGCAATGACTGCGCGGTGCGTGTCGAAACCTCCGCGCGCGGCTTCGGGCCGATCTGGCAGGCCGTGATGAACGACTTCCACGCGCGCCATCCGCTGGCAGGCGTGCGCGTCTCGATCAACGACATGGGCGCCACGCCCGCGGTGGTGAGCCTGCGGCTCGACCAGGCCGTAGCCGAGATCACCGGAGGCAAGCCATGATCAGCTATGCCGAATGCTCGGCGCGCGAGCGGCTGGCGCTGCTGCTCGACCCCGGCAGTTTTCACGAGTGGCTGCCACCGAGCGAACGGGTCACCAGCCCGCACCTGGCGCAGCTCGGCGTGCCATCGGCCTTCGACGACGGCGTGGCGATCGGCCGCGCGACGCTCGACGGCCACGAGGTCTTCGTGGCCGCGCAGGAAGGCGCGTTCATGGGCGGCGGCGTCGGCGAGGTCCACGGCGCCAAACTGGTCGGACTGCTGCAGCGCGCCCTGCGCGACCGGCCGGCGGCGGTGCTGTTGCTGGCCGAATCAGGCGGCGTGCGATTGCACGAGGCCAATGCCGGATTGATCGCAGTGTCGGAAGTGATGCGCGCACTGCTTGACGTGCGTGCCGCCGGAATCCCGGTGATCGTGCTGATCGGTGGCGCCAACGGCTGCTTCGGCGGCATGGGCATCGTGGCGCGCTGTGCCGACCACATCGTGATGAGCGATGCGGGGCGCCTGGCGATGTCGGGGCCCGAGGTGATCGAGGCATCCCACGGCGTGGAGGAATTCGATTCGCGCGACCGTGCGCTGGTCTGGCGCACGACCGGCGGCAAGCACCGCTGGCTGACCGGCGACTGCGACGCGCTGGTCGAAGATGACGTCGCGGAATTCCGCGCGGCGGCTGTCGCGGCGATCGATGCGTCCAGGCCATTGACCCTGGCGGCGCTGGAGCAGGAGCACGCGTTGCTCACGGCGCGCCTGCACGCACTGCCCTCTGACACGGTCGGCCGCGATGAAGCGACGCTGCTCTGGAGCGCACTCGGCATCGCCGACGCGCAGCGGGTCCCGCAGCTTCCGGTGGATGCCGTGCGCGCGCTGCGCGCTTACTAACCGAGGAGCATCACATGCAATGGAATTCCCTTGTCACCCAGCTCTTCGGCTCATACCACGGCATGCGCGCGGACGGCGACTTTCTACAGGGCGAGGTGATATTCGAAGGCGAACCGCTCACAGTGATCGGCACTACAAATCATGCGCCGATCGGGGTCCGTCTCGCGCTTGCGCAGGCCCGAGTGGTGCTCGACACCATCACGCAGCACGCAGGTCGGCCTATCCTGCTGCTGATCGACACCCAGGGTCAGCAACTGCGCCGACGCGATGAATTGCTCGGCATCAACCGTGCGATGGCGCACCTCGGCGCGAGCATCGACCTGGCGCGGCGCCGCGGCCACCGCGTGATCGGCCTGGTGTACGACCAAGCCCTCTCCGGCGGCTTCATCACCTCGGGGTTGATTGCCGACGCCTGCTATGCGCTGCCGGATGCCGAGATCCGGGTGATGCGTATTCCCGCCATGGCGCGCGTGACCAAGCTGCCAGAGGACAAGCTCACGGCGTTGTCGAAGTCCAACCCGGTGTTCGCACCGGGCGTGCGGAACTACGTGGCGATGGGGGGCGTGCGTGCGCTGTGGGAGGGAGACCTGCAGGCCGCGCTGCACGATGCGCTGGCCCATACGCCGACGCAAGATCGGCGCGCGCAGGACGGCGCCGAGCGCGGTGGACGCCAGCTTGCCGCCGCCGTCGTGCAGCGCGTGCTGGAGGCCGCCTGACCGTCGCAAGCGCCATGGTCTTCCTGCGCCGCCACCAACTCGCCCGGCTCTCGGAGGCTGGGTGGTCCGCCGTCCTCGCCCGGCCCTGGGACAGGCATGCGCGCGACTGCCTGACGCATTGGGCGACGCATCGACTGCCGCTGGTGGTGACACGTCAGTCAATCGACGCCGCCGCCAACGGATGGATCGCACTGGGTCTGCCGTCGCCTGAGCGTTGGGAAAAGCGTCGGCTGGCGCTGCAGGTGCCGCGCGCTGCGGTGCTTGGCCTTGACGAGTTCCCGCGCCTTGCCGAAATCCAAGGGCTGCTGCCGCCGTCGGCGCGACGCGCGGTGAGCGATCTTGGTGACGAGCTCGACGCGTGCCATGCGGCAGCGCGCGTCTTCGGAAGCTACGGCTGGCAAGCGATCAGCGGTCTCGATCACGTGCGGCCAGACTCCGATCTCGACATGTGTTTGGCGGTCGAAGGAGCGGCGCACGGGGATGCTGTGACGCGTGCGCTCCAGTCCTTCGGCACCACACGGCCCCGGCTGGACGGCGAGCTCGTGTTCGGCGACGGCGCGGCGGTGGCGTGGCGCGAATGGGCCGCGTGGCGCGCCGGACACGCGCGGGCGGTGTTGGTCAAGCGACTGGACGGCGTGACCCTGCAGCGCGACACCGCGTGGTGCGAACATGCCGCATCGGCGGAGTTGGCCGAATGAGAACCGCTGCGCTCTCATTGCAACCCGACCCGCCGCTCACGCCCGCGGCGATCGGGCGCGCGGCCACGCTTGCGCTGTATGACGAGCTGTCGCTGACACCCAAGCCAGGACTGGTGACACTGATCGACCGCGGCAGCCACGAGGACATGGACGCGCACACCTTCATGCGCAGCCTGTTCGCGCTGCGCCGCTACTTCGCCCAGATCGCCGAAGCCGGCTTCGGCGGCGTAGATTTCGTCGTGCTGGAACGGTACGGTATTGCGGCGGAAGCACGCATGCTCGCCGCCACCGGTGGCATCAACACGCATCGCGGCGCGATCTTCATGCTCGGCCTGCTGTGCGCCGCGGCGGGCGCCGCCCTGCGTGAGCACGGCGGCGCGTCGCATCCACTTCAACTGCGTGATGCGTTGCGCCGGGACTGGGGCGATGCCCTGGCCATGCGCAGCCGACGCCCGCCCACCCTGCCCGGGGGCATCGCCGCACGCCGTCACGGCCTGCGCAGCGCGTCCGAAGAGGCGGCGCTGGCGTTCCCGGTGCTGTTCGAGACGGCGCTACCCGCGCTGAGGGTCGCGCTGGCCCGCGGCCTGACGTCGCAACAGGCTCGGCTCGACACCTTGTTCCACATCATGGCCGTCCTGGACGACAGCAATCTCGCGCACCGCGGCGGCCTCGACGGCCTGCGCCACGCCCAGCGTGCTGCGCGCGGCTTTCTGGATCGAGGGGGCATTGCGCGGCCGGACGGCATTCAGGAGGCGAGAGCCATTGCAAAAGCCTTTGTCGCGAGGCGACTGTCGCCCGGTGGCGCGGCAGACACGCTCGCCGCGGCCTGCTGGATCACTCGCGTGTGTTCAAGCCGATGAGCTTTGCTCTGCTCTTTTCCGGCCAGGGAACCCAGCATCCTGCAATGCTGCCCTGGTTGGCGGACGACGAACGCGTGCGCGACACGTGCGCGCGCCTCGGCATCGACGACTGGCGGCGTGCCCTCGCGGATCCTTTCTGGGCAGAGCGCAACGACAACGCGCAGACGCTGCTGACGGGCCTCGCCTTGGCGGCCTGGGGTCAACTGGCGCCACTCATCATCCCGTCGCCAGCGGCAGTGGCCGGCTATAGCGTGGGCGAACTGGCGGCCTTCAGTGCGGCCGGTGTGATCGAGCCCGCCACAGCCGCGGCCCTGGCGCCGCTGCGGGCCGAGGCCATGGATCGATGCGCCGCCCGTGTGCCCGGCGGGCTCCTCGCCATCAGCGGCATTTCCGAGCCAGAGCTCGAGCGGCTGCGCGTCAAGGCCGGCGTTGAACTCGCCATCCGCAATGGCGGCCCGAACGTGATCCTCGGCGGCCCGCTGGTCGCGTTGGAAGACGCCGAACGCATGGCCGTGGCCGCTGGCGCGCAGTGCACGCGATTGCGGGTCAATGTGGCATCGCACACGTCCTGGATGCGCGAGGCGGCAGAGAGCTTCTCGCGCACGCTGGCGGATGTGCCGTTCCACGCGCCGCAAGTCGCGTTGTTCAGCAATGCGGCGGACCGCATCCGAGATGCAAGTTCGGGCCGGGCTGCGTTGGCCGCCCAGATCGCTCGAACGGTTCGCTGGGACGAATGCATGGAGAACGTCATGGCCCGGCAGGTGCGTTGCGTGCTGGAAATAGGTCCGGGCCAGGCGCTGGCGCGCATGTGGAATCAGCGCTGCCCCACCGTTCCGGCTCGCGCCTGCGACGACTTTCGCAGTCCCGCAGCGATTGCAGCGTGGCTGAGCAGCCACGCGGACCGATGAATCAACCCCGTCCATTGGACGTCTTAGCTCAAGGCTGCACAGGAGATCTACCGTGAACGAGAACGAAACAAAGACCCATCCGATTCCAGTCCCAGATATGAAGGACGCCCATGTGCCCGGCATAGCGGCCTACGACAAGCTGGTAGCCGAGGCCGACGCCGATCACAGCGCCTACTGGTCGCGCCTCGCGCGCGAGTTCCTGATCTGGAAGACGCCGTTCACCAAGGGGCTCGACGACAGCCGGGCGCCGTTCTTTGAATGGTTCGAGGATGGCACGCTGAACGTCTCGTACAACTGCCTCGATCGTCAGGTCGAGCGCGGCCTGGGCGACAAGACGGCGATCATCTTCGAGGCCGACGATGGGCAGGTGACGCGCGTCAGCTACCGCGAGCTGCTGGCGCGCACCTGCCGCATGGCCAATGCGTTGAAGGCGCGCGCCGTCAAGAAGGGCGACCGCGTGGTCATTTACATGTCGATGAGCATCGAGGGGGTGGTCGCGATGCAGGCCTGCGCGCGCATCGGGGCCACGCATTCGGTGGTCTTCGGCGGCTTCTCGGCGCAGAGCCTGCGCGACCGCATCCAGGATGTCGGCGCAGTGATGGTCATCACCGCCGACGAGCAGCTGCGCGGCGGCAAACAACTGCCGCTCAAGGCCATCGTCGACGATGCCATCGCGTTGGGCGGCTGCGAGGCGGTGAAAGACGTCATCGTCTACCGGCGCACAGGCGGCAAGATCGCCTGGGATCTGTCGCGTGACCGCTGGCTGCAAGAGGAGATGCAGAACCAGGCCGAGACCTGCGAGCCCGAATGGGTGAGCGCCGAGCATCCCCTGTTCGTGCTGTACACCTCAGGCTCGACCGGCAAGCCCAAGGGTGTGCAGCATTCCAGCGGCGGGTACCTGCTGCACGCGGCGTTGACCACGAAGTGGACCTTCGACCTGAAGGACGACGATGTGCTCTGGTGCACCGCCGACATCGGCTGGGTCACTGGCCACACCTACATCGCCTACGGCCCGCTCGCGCTGGGCGCAACCGAGGTCGTGTTCGAGGGCGTGCCCACCTATCCCGACGCAGGCCGCTTCTGGAAGATGATCCAGGACCACAAGGTCAGCGTGTTCTACACCGCGCCCACTGCCATCCGCTCGCTGATCAAGGCGGCTGAGGCTGACGAGGCGGTGCATCCGAAGCGCTACGACCTGTCGAGCCTGCGCATCCTGGGCTCGGTCGGTGAGCCGATCAATCCCGCTGCCTGGGAGTGGTTCCACCAGCACATCGGCGGCGGCCGCTGCCCGATCGTCGACACGTTCTGGCAGACCGAGACCGGCGGCCACATGATCACGCCGCTGCCGGGCGCGACGCCGCTGGTCCCGGGCTCCTGCACCCTGCCCTTCCCGGGCATTGCCGCGGCAATCGTCGACGAGACGGGCGCCGACGTGCCCAACGGCCAGGGCGGCATCCTGGTGGTCAAGAAGCCCTGGCCGAGCATGATTCGCACGATCTGGGGCGACCCGGAGCGCTTCAAGGCGAGCTACTACCCGCCCGAGCTCAAGGGCTACTACCTCGCTGGCGATGGCGCCATCCGCGATGCAACGACGGGTTACTTCACGATCACCGGCCGCATCGACGATGTGCTCAACGTCTCGGGGCATCGGATGGGCACGATGGAGATCGAATCTGCGCTGGTGTCTTGCACCGATCTGGTTGCGGAAGCCGCGGTGGTCGGCCGCCCCGACGAAACCACGGGCGAGGCGATCTGTGCCTTTGTCGTGCTGAAGGGTCCCCGCCCGAGCGGCGAGGAGGCGAAGAAAATCGCCAATGAACTGCGCAACTGGGTCGCCAGGGAGATCGGCCCAATCGCCAAGCCCAAAGACATCCGCTTCGGCGACAACCTGCCGAAGACGCGCAGCGGCAAGATCATGCGCAGGCTGCTGCGCTCCGTCGCCAAGGGCGAAACCATCACGCAGGACACGTCTACGCTAGAGAACCCGGCGATTCTGGAGCAGTTGGCCCAGAGGAACTGAGACGGTCGACGTGGCCTTCGGCCCGACCGATGAACCTCTCGACAAAATGCCCGCGCGTTCACCTCGATCCTGCGTGGAAGGTCGCCGACCCATCAATCAACAACCCATGCCCTTCGACAAAGTCTCCCCCGGCAAAGACGCTCCCGAAGCCTTCAACGTCGTCATCGAAATCCCGATGAACGCCGACCCGATCAAGTACGAAGTCCGACAAGGAATCGGGTGCGATCTTCGTCGGCATGACGAAGTCGCCCAAGACCCCTGTCTACTCGTTGATCGAGCGCAGCTATGGGGTGCGCATCACCAAGGTGCAGCAGGACATCCACGGAACCCTGATCGCCGGGGCGAGCGCCGCAGCGCTGAATGTGTCCGACGGCGCGGCCGGACTCTTCATCATCCGGCGACTTCAGAAGAAGCCCGTGAGCTGCGTCAAGCCTCACCGCTGTCGACGGTGCTTCCGCAGGATGTCCGCCTTGACATCATCTCCAAGGTTCGAGGCCTCAAAGAGCTGAGCAGTGCAGAAGGCTGACTTGGAGCACATCATCCGCGCGGCGGCTGATGTCACCAACGAGTACGAGATCATCATCGTCGGAAGCCAGTCCATTCTGGGCTCGATTGCGCACTCGCCTGAGGTCTGCACGATGTCGGCCGAGGCAGACGTGCTGCCGATGAACGATGAGAAGCGGCTATCGGACCTTGTCGATGGCAATCTCGGAGAGGGCTCCCTGTTCCATGAAACGTACGGCTACTACGCCCAGGGTGTCGATTCGAGAGCACCTCGAAGCTGCCCATCGGGTGGCGCGAGCGCCTCGTGCGCGTTCAGAATCAGAATACGAACGGCAAGGTCGGACTCTGCTTGGACCCCCTTGACCTCTTCTTGGCCAAGTGCGTTGCCAACCGAGAGAAAGACCGGAATTTCAATCGTGCGCTGCTTGCGTCGGGCATCGAGAAGTTCGATGAAGCGGTCCAACGGGCTTCGTTGTTGCCGGTCAGCAAGGTTGCCCAGGAAAGGATCGTGGCGCTCATCCATCGGCTCGCAGCGGAGGCCGGTGTCAAGGTGCCCTAGCCCATCTGGCCCTGAAGTCGACAGCCTGATGTCCGGTGCGGGTCGCAGGCCTCAGTCGGTACTCTGGAACGACCCGGAAAAATGGCCTCCTCCCAGAAGCGAGTTGTCGGGAAAGGGTCAGCAAGCTCGCTTGTTGCGAACGTTTCTCACAGCACCGCTGACCCATTGCATGCCCAGCGACACGGGCGAGCGCTCCGCCGGTTTAGAAATTGCGGTGAAGATCGCCCAAGCGGCATCTGCCTCGGCTGGCACCATCCTTGGCGAAACGCCTCGGGTCGAAAGAGCCGGCTATAGCAGAGGTCGCTCCCCCTGGGGAATTCATGCCTGTGATGGCTGTCGTAGGCGCTCAAGGCGTCGCGTAGTTCCTCTTTCGCTCTCGTAGCAAGTCCGCGAAAGCTGTGCGGTGCTACCAGGAGGCGTCCCGTTAAGTCCGTGCGCCCTCGTCTCAGCAGACTGACCTTGACCTTCCGGTCGAGGTTGGGATGCGCGAAGATGATTGTCACGCACACGACGCGACGACAGGTCTGTTTACTATCCTGAACTACACTCTGATCAATATATTGACTATCATTTAGTAAAGTAAATTTTACTTACTGCACCATGCCTATCCTCAACGAACTCGCCACACTGGTGAAACGCCAGCGCGCCGAGATGGGCCTGACGCAGGAGCGCCTGGCCCAGCTTGCCGGTCTTTCCAGGGTAACCATCAACCAACTCGAAACCGGAAAAATTGGCAACCTGAGCCTTATCAACGCAGAGCAGCTCGCCAACGTTCTTGGCTATGGGTTGGGTGTGATCGGTGTGCGCAAGGCCAAGGATGACGTTTCCCAAGCATTGGAAATCGCTGCGAAGACGGCGAGCGTCAGCTACACCGATCCAATCCCGCCAGAAACGCTTCGATTGGCCATCCTGCATGGGGTTGTTGCTCCGAATTACATTCCGCAGTTGAGGGTGCTCCTGGACGAGGCCCCGGTGGGCGTGCTTTCGGACATCACGAGGCAACTCGAGCGAGAAGACGGTGTGCGCCCCCGGTCGACGTGGCAAAAAATGCGCCAGTTGGCGGCTGCCCTGGGTTGCACACGAGGAATCTGGTCGTGAGTGCCCCAGACTTCACGCGCCCGGGAGTCTGGCAAGAGTTGCTCGCGCAAGCGCTGCAACTTACCGATCACCTGGCCGATGTAGTGCGCAACCCAACCTGGAGTTTCGGTGGCGGCACCGTTCTCATGCTGCGTCTGAATCACCGCTTCAGCAAGGACATCGACCTGTTTGTGCCCGACCCGCAGTACCTTGGTCACTTCTCCCCTCGCCTCACAGACGTCGCCGAAGCCCTGACCACGGAGTACGAGGAGGCTGCAGAGTACACAAAGCTGTTCCTGCCGGCGGGCGAGATCGACATCGTCGTGGGCACTTCGCTGACCGACAACGCCTGGGACGCCGTGCAGTACCAGGGCCGAACCATACGCGTGGAATCCTGCGCGGAAATCGTCGCCAAGAAGATGCATCACCGCGGAAACTTGGCCAAGGCGCGAGACCTTTTCGACCTCTGCGCCGTCGCAGACATGGAGCCGGAGGCGATTGAAGTCGCGCGACCGTTCTTTGTGAAGCACGGGAAAGCATTCCTGCAGCGCCTGCGGGATTACAAGGACTTGGCGAATGACGAGTTCGACAAGATCGACCGGCTCGCGTACGACCGATCGTTTGACTACTGCTTGGGGCGTGCGGAAGGCCTATTGGCCAGTCCAGGATCCGGGCGGCCTTGAGTTCGCCGACACCCGGCACCTGATGCGTTCGACCAGAGCGAAAAGCGTCAACACGCCGGCGCGCTCGAGCCGGGCGGCGAGCGAAGGATGGAGCCAGGCCGCAACGCTGTCGACTAGCCGCGGATCCTGCCCACCGGGCCCTCGCGCCATCGCAACGCTTGCAGCTGGTGGTCGATGACTCGGGCGTGACGCTTGGCCCCCCTTGACCTCTTCTTGGCCAAGTGCGTTGCGAACCGAGAGAAAGACCGGAATTTCAATCGTGCGCTGCTTGCGTCGGGCATCGTGAAGTTCGATGAAGCGGTCCAACGGGCTTCGTTGTTGCCGGTCAGCAAGGTTGCCCAGGAAAGGATCGTGGCGCTCATCCATCGGCTCGCAGCGGAGGCCGGTGTCAAGGTGCCCTAGGACAGCTGGGCCTGAAGTCGACAGCCTGATGTCCGGGCGGGTCGCGGGCCTCAGTCGGTACTCTGGAACGACCCGGATAAAATAGTTGGTGATGACGACTTCCGTGACCAAGAACAAGCTTTCCAACGACGGCTTCCGCTATGTCAAGAAGACCGTCGGGACCATCATCGACACCCCCCGCGCCGAATCCATGATGTCGTGCTTCCGCTGCGGCACGTTCAAGCTGCGGAACCTTCTGGTCTCCAAGCGATTTCTCGGCAAGAACATGCTGGTGTGCGCAGAGAAGTGCACGGGTTAATTCCTGCGCGGCGACTCGCTCGCTCAATAGCTGCCCGGGTGCACAGCTGGTTGACGGTCGAGCGTTCAGTTCCCTTGCTCGACGGCAGTGCCCTTGAGCTCCTGCCCAACCTCCTCGCACCGACGGCACAACGCCGACAAGAGCGACAACCGGTCATGTCGACGGCATCGCGGGCAGAGACCGCGGCTCGTTCGGCGAACACGGACCCCGACCGACGTGCCCGCAGCCACCCCGACGCGCGCGACACCGAAGAAATCCCTCATCTCGTCCGGCATCACCAGGAAGAGCTCCTCTGAGCAAGGCAGTGTGACCTCCAGCTCAAGCTGGGCTGCGCTCTTCAAACCGTTGGCCAGGCCCGCCTCCACATGTTGGTGGACCCGGTGTTTGAGACCGCTCAGCTGTTCGTAGGCCGCCCGCAACTCGACAGCTCGCTCCACCTTCGGCATTTGCAGTCCCTCGAGCGTCAGAAGCAAGGCCGAGGCCTCGGCACAGCCCATGGGCTTGCGGACCAACTGGAAGACTTCTTCAGCCGTGTATGGCAGCACCGGCACCAACAGCCGCATGAGCGTGTCAAGCACCCGGCCGAGCACGAACTGCGCTTCACGCCGGCGGGCAGAGTTCGCGGCGTCACAGTAGAGCGCGTCCTTGACGGCCGTGAAGTAGTCGCTTGAGACCGCATCGGCGTACTGCATCAGGGCAGCCGTTGCACCTGCGAAGTCGTAGCGTCCCGCGGCGGCCTGCACCGTGGCCACGAGCTGTTGGAGTTTGACGAGCTGCAGCCGATGCATCGAGTGCGTGAGCTCGACGGGCGCTTTGAACTCGAAGTCGACCAGGTTCTGCAGGCAGAACCGCAGCGTGTTACGCAGCTTGCGATAGCGCTCCACGGTACGTTCGAGCGACTGCGGGGATAGCTTCAGCTCCTTGGTGAAGTCTTGCTGCAGGGTCCAGAGCCTGAGCACGTCAGGGCTGTATCGCTTGAACATCTCGTCCATCGGCAGATAGTTCTTGCTCGACTTCGAATACTTGCGGCCGTGCTCATCCACGACAAAGCTATGGGTGAGCAGCGCCTTGTAAGGCGCCGGCCCGCCTGCGGCCACCGCTGTGAGCAAGGACGACTGGAACCAGCCGCGGTGCTGGTCAGAGCCCTCCAAGTAGACGTCCGCCGTCCTGCCAAAGCGTTTGCGCATCACGAGCTCGTGAGTCACGCCACTGTCGAACCAGACATCGAGGGTGCGACGTGGTCCGTCCGCCTGCCAGGCCTCGACGCCCTCCTCCACCACCCGCGCGAGCAGCGCGGCGTCCACTGCATTGCCCGGGTCTGCAAGGGGCGTGCCCCACAGGCGATTGCGCGACAAGCACCAGGACGTCCGCGACCGCAGCATGCTCCCAAGCCGCTCGCGCGCCGTCTCCGGTACGAACTGCACCTCCTTCAACGCCGCGAGGGCGCGCGGCCCCACTTCTCCCAGTTCAAGAAACCATTCCTCTGATGCCTTGAAGAAGACGGGCCGCTTGTGCCGCCAGCAGTGCGGGTACTCGTGCTGGAGGCTCGTGCGCGAGTGCACCAGATCGCCCACACGCTCGAGCACGTGGTCCGACCCTTCGCGCAAAGTCATGCCCGCCATGTCGCCGTGCAGGAAGCGGCCACCCTCGTCGACGTAGTGCTCAACGCCCAGCCCGTGAGCTTCTCCGACTCGGAAGTCGTCCATCCCAAAGGCTGGCGCCAAGTGCACCAGGCCGGTTCCGCTCGACGTCACATAGTCCGCCGCCAGCAGGGGCACGAGGTCGCCCGTGTAAGGGCTGCGCGCGTGAAGGCCGTGCAGGTCGACGGCCACGCCCGTCATTGCTTCACCTGGCGGCTGTGCTCGGACAAGGGTCCTGCCGCCCTCCTCGACCGCTGCGTAGTCGAGGGCGGGATTGAATGCGACCGCCTTGTTGGCAGGCAGGGTGTAGGGCGTGGTGGTCCACACCTGCAAGAACGTGTTTTCCCGTCCCTCCAGGGCGAAGAGGACCACCACGCTGTCTGATGCCCGCTCCTTGTACTCGACCTCCGCTTCGGCCAATGACGATGCGCAGTCCGGGCACCAGTGCACCGGACGCAGACGCTTCACCACCGACGGCAGCGCGCTGAAGAGGCGCGACGCGCCGGCTTCGAATTCGGGGTCGAGCGTGAGGTACGGCTGCTCCCAATCGGCTGCGACGCCGAAGGTGCGGAACTCGGCTGTCTGGCTGGCCACCTGGCCCTCGGCGTAGGCTCGGCACGACTCGACAAAGTCGCGCGTGTCGGCTTTGGAGTGCCCGAGCTTCTCCACCTCGAGCTCCACGGGGAGCCCGTGACAGTCGAAGCCTGGCACATAGGGCGCGAAGTAGCCATCCAGGCGCTTGAACTTCACCAGGGCATCCTTGAGTGTCTTGTTGACGAAGTGACCAAGGTGCAGGGCACCGTTGGCATAGGGCGGCCCGTCGTGCAAGAGGAAGGTCGGCCGCTCCCCGGGGCTGCGATGTAGCGCATCGACGGTGGCGGGCGCGCCCCACAGGGCGAGATAGGAGGATTTGTCCGAGTGCACTTGCGCGAGCTCGAACGACGACTTGAAAAGATTGAGGCTGTACATGATTTCGGGTCCAGAAAAGCAAAAAGGCAGCGAGGGTGAGTCGCTGCCTTGGGAGGTCGAGGTCGAAAGTGGGGCTAACCGCCCAACGTAATTCGCCCCCGGTGCTCGTTGGCAGCGGAGGTCGGAATAATCGGCATGGACCAGTGCTTGGACACGGTGAAATCGGGCGATGAGTTGAGGTTAGACGCGTTGTATCGCGTAGCCATTTTAGCGGGACGCCATGGCGCCGCGCAAATGCGCACCCCGAGCCCCTTCGGCCCTATCGAGCGCCCACCGGCGCGTCGGGCCAATCGTCGTCCTGAGCCTTGGGAGGAGGAGCTCAAGGACTCCAAATCGTCCAGTGCCTCTCGCTTCAACCGAACGGCGCCGGTTCACCGAGGACGGAACGCTTGTTGGGTTTCGCTGAATCTAGGCTCACTCGAAGGCGGCGCATCACCTCGCTCGCGTCAACATATTCGCCGCTCGTTCTTGCATTGATGCGCGAGCTCACTCCACGAAGGCAGCTTGATCCTTGCGCCCACACACCGACACGCGCACCGCCGCCTCGACGAACTTCGACAGGGCTCTTCCGTACCCGGAACCCGATCGACTTCATCGCGAATTTCACGGGTCACAGACAAATACATGGGTTCTTGTCGCTACTTGGGCTGCATCATTTTCTTGATCTCGTCCACGTGCTCGGCGGCACGCTGCGTGATATGGGCCATCGCATCGGACTGAGAGCGGCGCGCCATCTCGGCGAGTTCTTTCATATCGGCGATCGTCTTTTCGAATGCGCTGCGAACCACTTCAGTTTGCTTTGCCGGGTCTGTGCCCCCGCTGGCAGCGCCCTTGGCAACTTCCTGCATGACTTGCATCGCCTCGGCCATCATTTCGCTTTGCTTGCGGACCATGGCCTGCATGGATTCATAAGCGGCCTTGTTGGCCTCAACCAATGCTTCCACATCCTTGCGTCGCGCCTCGACGATGGCCGTCATGTCGACGCCCGGCATCTTCAACTGCTCGAGCATTTTCTTCATATCGCCAAACGGATTGATCTCTGTTGCCATAGCGTCTCTCCTGGTGATGGGCCGGAACAAAACCTGCGCCGGCGCAGCATCATTGCATATGGTGGCAGCTGTGGCATCCCCCGTCCGCTCAGGGTGTGGTGCCGCTCTGCGGTGCCCCCGCGGCGTTCGACGGGCCGAACGGCTACGCGCGCAGCAATGCGTTCAGCTGATCCACCATCTCGGCCCAATCGGCGTCCTCGCCGATCTCTTCCCGCAGGAACTGCGCTTGCCCAGGCGTCCAGAACGGAGCGTCCGCCAACTCGATCTCGCCGCGCAAGGGCCGATGCCTTGAGATGAATGAATCAATCTCGGGCTGAGTGCTTGGCAACCCAAGCTGACGAAACAGGTTCGGGAGGCTGTGGTCGGTGAGGTCCATTGACGGATTCTCCATCGAACGCGCATCTCTGATCGCGTCCAGGTGTGCCATTTCGCTCGACGGCAACCCTGGTTGTTGCAGCTCGAAGCGCGACGTGGCGTCCATGACATACGACCAATGCCAGGCCCCTTCTCGCTCGACCAATGTGATCGCAACGTCGTGACCGTTGTAGTGGAACTCGGTCTCCAGCTCCGCCATGGGCACCTCCACGGGATTGAGCCCACAAGTATGAGCTTCGCGACCATGGCGCGCGGCCTGTGCGGCCGCCATGGTCAGATCCGGTGCACAGGCGCAGCGCGTCCCGCCCGCAGGGTCCTGGACGCAGATCCGCAGGGGTCCCGCCAGTGCTCAGGCGACGATCCGGGCCTTGCGGTTGAGCGGCGCGCACGAGACATCACGAAGGCGGATTGACTGCCCGAAGGCGCGCCACCTCATCTGTGACCATCGTGCGCCCACCACTGCTTCAAGCGGCGCAGCAGCTGAACCGGACGCTTGTCCGCTCGAACGCGGCTCAGGTGCTCGCGATAGAGCGCACGCTGGGTAGTCAGTGCTGCCCGGAGAGCGACAAGATTGTCCTCTGTGTACAGCCAAACGCCTTGGAGCACGAAGTTGCCGGGCTTGCTCGAGTCCGGCTTCGGTCGAACATGGACGTCCGTGGCGCCGATGCTTCGCAACAGGTCGGATCGGGCTGCGGCAACCATCATGCCCTCGCCATACATCTCTATCTCCCGCGTCAAAGTAAAGCACACGGTCTGGATGCTAGGGAAGCGCTCCGCCAGAAACATAGTGACCTCGACCAGCAAGAGCGGGCCGAAGTTGCGTTGCTCGCTGCCCAAAGCCGGCGAAGCCAAGAAGCGACTGACGTGAACATCCGACCTGTCGGCGCTGACTTCGATCGGATCGAGCGAGCCAAGAAAGCGACCCCGGTCATAGACGAACACGGGTTCACCCAGTTCATAGTTCGACAGGTCCGGGCCCGCGAGGTGCAGTTTCTCAAAGATCAAAATTCATCAGGGTCGATTTCAAGTCATCCGGCGGCTGAAGGTCAAACCGAGGATGACACATCCTCTCTCGGGCAGGTATCGCGCGTTTCGGTGATCAAAGCGGACAATGTGCCCCACTTCACGTTCGGGCCGAGATCGTTATAGAGCATAAGCACCGGCAACGCCAACGAGCCGCCTCGGTTTGGCAACATGCACCGGGGCCGCCGACGCCGATCTTGTTGAAATCTGCATTCGTGCGAACCCAGCCAATCTCCAATTTGGCCGAAGCCTCGTCCCTTTCCCCCGCGGCGATGGCCGCTTGAACGGCCATGCCTCCGGCATCACCCCGTACTGTCAGCGCTATGGCATGGCTGCGAGACGCGACACGCATAGCTTGACTGGTCCACGGCCGACTGGCCCAACCGGGCCACCACCGCCTTGTAGTACTCGATGCCCATCAAGGCGCTCTGGGCCCGATCGGCCGCGTTCTCGCGAATGATCAGCTTGCCGCCGCACGCAAAGAAGGCCGACAGATCCGTGATCGCGCGCCTCGATCGGCGGCATGCGTTCCAAAAAAGCATTGGGGTCTTTTGATATCCCTGTGCAAATGGCGCGACACGGCACCCGCGTGCCTGCCGCGCCGACCGCGCCAAGGACGCCCATCGGCTTGCGGCGACCGCACTGCGCTTCAGCGAGCATGCGGTCCGACCTGGTCGAATTGCCAGCAGGGCTGCGCGCGTACAGCTGCGCTTCATTGAGGCCTTCGAAGCGGTTCTCCGTCTTGGCCTGGTACATGGGTGTCACTCGTTCAAGCGCTCGCCGTCGGGCAACCTCACCGATCACCTTCTGCTAGCCTGATGGCGATGGATGGACCTTGTCCAACTCGGCGGCGATTCGGCATGTGGACTGCGGTCTGCGCAGCTCTCGCCGCTTCCGGCATGGCCGGCTGCAGCTATCTCCCGCGCGCCGCCGTGGTCCCCATGCCCACGCGACTGGACAAGAGCAATTGCACGGCGGATGCCCGGACTCTCCTGGTCATCCTGCCGGGGCGCGGCATGAATTTGCGCGAGTTGGAGAGGGAGGGCTTCGTCGCGGCGGCCCGCTCGCTCGGGCTCGCAGTCGATGTAATGCGCGCCGACGCACATCTGGGCTATTACAGGGACCGCAGCATCCTCGAGCGCCTGCGCACCGACGTCATCGCGCCCGCGCAGGTGAAGGGCTACCGGTCAATCTGGCTGGCGGGCATCTCGATAGGTGGTCTTGGCGCACTGCGATATGCCGAGGCGCACCCTGCAGACGTGGCCGGGATCCTGGCGCTCGCGCCCTACCTCGGTGAGCCGGAAATGACCCAGGCGATCGTCGGCGCCGGCGGTCTGATGCGGTGGAAGGCACCGGCCGGCCCGCTCCTCGACGGGGAAATCGCTCCGCAGGCCTGGCGCAGCGTACGGAGCGTCTTGCTACGGGGTGAAGCATCCGCACGACCTCCCCTCTACCTTGGCTACGGGCTCTCCGACAGCCTCGCGCCCAGTCACCGCGTGCTTGCGCAGGTGTTGCCGCCTGGCCGAGTCTTCACCGCATCGGGTGGGCATGACTGGAAGCCGTGGCTGGGCTTGTGGCAACGCATGCTCGCAGCGTCGGAGCTGCCGCGCTGCTAACCCACCGGAAGGCTCAGGGCTGCGCGAATCTGCAAAACAAAGCCGCACCCCGCTCGTTGCAGCTCATCTGCGCGGCGATGGGAGGTTCTGTGAGTTTCAGGGCGGCGCACGTCGGCGCAGAACCTCAACCGGCCCCACGCCCTGATAGATGGTTTCGCCCGTCTTCAAGGAAGTCACAGTCCAGCGCTCGCCCGGCGTGACCTTGTAGTCTCCGGGCGCAAGCGGCAATTCGCGCTCTTCGTGAACGTCCGGCCCGAGCCACGACGGCATTCGAAGCAGGGTCGACGATTCCCGAAGGAGATCTTGCTGATTCATGGATTCTTACAAGGTTCGTACTTGCCGCGTCGCACGGGCCGGCGAAGAAGCGCGCCGCCCATTTCGCGCGCGTGGCGCTCGTACTCGCGCCGGCGCGCGTCGGCAGGGGAAGGCGACCTGGCTCTGCGCGTCGGATTGATCTCGCACCACCACGTCTGCGGGAACATCGGCCCCGTGCCCTTGGCGCTGCGCGCCGGATGGACTTCGGTGCCGGTGATCAGCAAGCCGTGCGCGTTGAAGCAGCGTCACCTTGTCGAGCAGCGGTATCAGGTAGCTCTCCCGATCCAGTCCCACCAGCACGGCCACGCGCTTCATCCCCTTCCGATACACCAGCAGCTCGCCTGGCACAGGGTCAGCCTCGATGTCCTCGGGGTGCATCTTTTGCCCCTCTCGCCGGCAGCGGCAAATGATGGCGAGCACATGCGGAACATACTGTATGGGCGTATGGGGTATCCAGTTGGCCCCCGTGAACGGACAAGAACTGGATGCGCATCCATGCTTCAGCGCCAAACGCAAGTCGGATGCGGATGGAAACGACCGCCATTGACCGCCCGCCCCTTGCATACTATGGTGCGCTCACGACCGGCACTGAGCGCGAGCCGCACCAGCAGGTCGGAGGTATCTGCGCTGAAATCAAGCGGGGGATGAACAAATGTTTGTCGACCTCTCCCACGTATTCCACGACGGGATGCCCGGCGTCCTCTTCAAGGCTGAGAACGGCGAAACAGTCGAACTCACGGCGCACATTCGACCCTACATGACGCATGCGCAGTCGCTCCCCCACTACGAGAACAAGGCCTCGTTCGAGATCTCTGACGTGGCATTCCAAAGCTCCGTCGGCACGAAGATGGATGCCCCGCGTCACCGTTTCGAAGGCGCGAACGATGTCGCTTCCATCGAACTCGGCCGCCTGATTCTGGACGGCGTCGTCATCGACGCCCGGCACGCGGGTCCCAGGCAGCAGCTGAGGTTGACAGACCTGCAGTTTCCCGAGCATCTCGCAGGCCGGGCAGTGCTGGTGAACTTCGACTGGGATCGCCATTGGGGAACGGAGACCTACCGATTGCACCCGTTCGTCTCACATGAAGTGGTGACCTGGCTCTGCAATGCAGGAATTGCCCTTTTTGGGGTGGACTGCGCGAACGTCGACTCCACGCAGGATCCAGAACGTCCAGCACATACCCGGTTTCTAAGGCAAGGCATCCTCATCGTGGAAAACCTCACCGGACTGTCGCGCCTGCACGGCGCGGCGTTCCGCTTTTTCTCCATCCCGCTGAAGGCGAGGGACGCGGCAGCCTTCCCGGTCCGTGCTTTTGCAGAGGTGCGTGAATGAGCACAGGCGAAACCGCATCTTGTCACGGGCTGGTGAGCGCAAGCTGCGTCGAGCCGCTGGAGGACATTGCCGCGGACCTTTGGCGCGACGCCCGTCTGCGCGCCATGACGCCGGCCGAAGCTGCCCAAAACTGGCTCGAGCCGGTAGCATGTGCCGATGGCCATCCTCGTCGGCACAGCCTCCTGGACTGACAAGACGCTGATCGACTGCGGGCGCTTCTACCCGAAGGAAGCGAAGACGCCCGAGGCGCGTCTGCGCTACTACGCGTCGCTCTTTCCTTTGGTCGAAGTCGATTCGAGCTACTACGGGATCCCCACGCCGATCAACGCCCACAACTGGGCCGAGCGCACGCCCGAGGGCTTCGTATTCAACGTGAAGGCCTTTCGCCTGTTCACCGGCCACCAGACCGACCCGAAGGTGCTGCACAAGGACATCAAGGAGGCGCTGGGCACGAGCCAGACGCTGTACTACCGCAGCACGCCGCCGGAGATCCGCGCCGAGCTCTGGCGCCGGTTCGTCGATGCAATCACGCCGCTCCAGGCGGCAGGCAAGCTCGGCCTGGTCCACTTCCAGTTCCCGCCCTGGCTGATGTGCAACCGCGAAGGGCATGTGCATGTCGAGCACTGCATCGAGCAGATGGAGGGGCACACCTGCAGCGTCGAGTTCCGGCACAAGTCCTGGTTCGACGAGGCGAGCCGCGCCGGCACGATCGACTTCTTGCGCGCGCTCGGCGCCGTGCACACCATCGTCGACGGGCCGCAGGGCTTCGCCAACAGCGTGCCGCTGCTGGCGGAAACCACGAACCCCGACTACGCGCTGGTGCGCCTGCACGGCCGCAACGTGGACACCTACAACATCAAGGGGGCGTCTTCAGCAGCCGAGCGCTTCGACTACGACTATCCGGACCAGGAACTGCGGAGATCGTGATCGAGGTGGTGCGGCTGGCCTACAAGGTGCGCAACACTCACCTGATCTTCAACAACTGCGACGAGGACAAGGGCCAGCGCAACGGGCTCACTTTCCTGAAGATGCTGCTGGCGCACGGTTGAGCGAGCCAGGGCGATGGGGCGTCGGCTCTCAATCCTGGCGTAACACTGGTGCCTCATGCTTGGAGGTGACAGTCGATCTCCAGCCGCGCCTCGAACTGGGCGATCAGGCTGCGTTCCAGGCGACGCTCCTGCGTGTAGCCGAAGACATCGAAAATGCCACCGCGCAGCACCTTGCCCGCGCGAGCCACTTCATGGACGACTTCTCATCCTCGCCCTTAATTCACGATTCTTCGATCGCCTTGATGTAGTCCGTGATGTCGATCGCCGGCATCTCCAATGCCTTGCGACGATCTCGCTCCGGCAAGGTATCGCGCACGAAGTCGATCTGCTTCCAGTTGGGAAACGGCGTTTCCCGCCCTGGCGCGGGCACGAACGGCGAACTCGAGACTCGCTGAAGCTTGGGGATGTATCGAGGACAGTTCAGGAAGATCTCGCTGACGGCAACCCGGACCACGAACTGGGCTTGCGGGTACTCGGAGATCAACGGGTCATCCTTCATCACGGACGCCTCTCCGCTGATCCGCAGGCGGTTGGGCTTCTCGAAGTCGATGAACAGGATGCCGACCTTTGGATTGGCCAACACGTTGCCCATGGACAGGTACATGCCGTTCCCGTCGTAGCAAGGGAAGGCCAGAGTCCGTTCGTCGACCACCTTGACGAAGCCCGCCGGACCGGCCTTGAAGGAGCAGCTTGGCTTTCCCGAGCCATCGGCCGTCGCGAGAAAGAAGAAATCCTTCGTCGCGATGAACGCGGTGTCCAGCGGGTTGAAGGTGTCGTGCAGGTTGTGGGTCTCGATGACATCCGCCAGCCGGCGCGTGTCGAACGCGTCCTGCAACTGGCGCTGTTGGTCGTGATAGATGCTCATGCGGTTCTCCGCTCAGGCGGACAGGGCCTGCGCCGCGGCGGGTTCCGCCACGGGGGTGGCCTCCGTCATCTCAGCCGCGGGAGAAGTCTGGACCACGACGGCTTCCCGCCGGGTCTTGTTCAAGAGCAGCTGCGTCACGTCGGGCCGCGCGTAGTGGCCGCTGGGGTCGGCGGCCGCCTTGGCCAGTGAGATCAGCCCGAGGTCGATGTCCGCGACGACGAAACCCTCCTCGGTCTCGGCCAGGTTCGTGCCGAGCGGAGAGCCGTCCGGCCCGTAGATGCGCGCGAAGCCACCACCGGCGAGCAGCAGCTGCTTCTTTGTCGGGTCGGTGCACAGCAGGTCGACCATAGGGCTCGATACCGTGGCGCATGGCGCGATCACGAAGCACTGGCCCTCGGCGGCATAGAGCTGGCTGGCGCCGTTGTTGACCTCCGGGCCGAGCGCGTAGGCGCCGCCCCGATAGAGGGAGAAGCTCGGCCAGGCGGCACAATGGATCTGCTCGTTCTGCGAGTACATGGCGTACTTGGAAAGCGGCTGCAGATGCTCCCAGCAGCACAGTGACCCGATGTTGCCGATCTCTGTTTCGCACACGCTGAGGTCGGAGCCGTCGCCCTCGCCGAAGACGGTGCGCTCGACGTGGGTGGGCTTGAGCTTGCGGCGCGTCTGCACGACGTTGCCCTTGTCGTCGATCAGGAACTGAGCGATGTAGAGGCTGCCTCCGGCCTTCTCGCTGAAGCCCGACGAGATCCAGATGCGATGCTTGCGTGCGGCGTCCCTGATGCGCTCGAACTCGGGCGATCCGATCACCAGCGAGTTGTCGTGGTAGCGCTGCACGAACTGCATGCCCCAGGCCGGCGAATCCAGCCAGATCCACCAGGGGTAGCCCGGCAACCAGGTCTCGGGGAATGCAAGCAGCTGGATGCCATCCTTCGCCGCGCGGCCCATCAGGTCGATGGTCTTGTCGATCGTCGCGTCGAGGTCGAGGAACACAGGGGCGGCCTGGACCGCGGCGACGCGTAGCCTGGGGTGGGTCTTGCTTGTCATGATGGAGAACTCCGGTGGATTTCGAGCGTGGTGCCCAAGGGCTGAGGGGTTGTCCCCGCCTTGTCAGCAGGTTGACAGAAGACTAGGGCGGCTTCGGCTTTGACGCTTGTCCAGGCGTTGCAGCGTTCTTGTCTAAAAATCGCGCATCGTCGGATTTCGCTGCTGGCACATCCGGCACAGAATGGGGCCGATCAACACCCCTCCGTCGTCGCCGCAGCCGCTTACGTATGGCGGCTGGCTCATGACCTGATCGACCAAACGCTCGAAGGGCGCGATGCCTGTGGTTGCTTCGCAGCGGCCGAACACCTTGGCGCGATGCACGCCCAACGCCGCCAAGTACGCCCAGGCGCCGGCGCGTTCGTACTCGTGCTCCACGCGCATTGACTTTCCCGCCTCGGTGGGCAGGCTCGGATGCATGCGCAGCCGAGCCTGGATACTGGTCTTCTCGTCGGTCGAGATGACGAACTCGTCCTTGCGCAGCGACTGCCCTTGCCAGCGTCGCTCGTACAGGTCCAGGATGCGGCCGGCCTTGGCCTGGAAGTGCGGGTCGCGCGCAAAGATCCAGCATCGGTGCCGCCACGGGCGAATCGCGTCCTCGTGCAACCAATGCCAAACCGTGCTGTCGCTGATGCGCGCCACCAGGCCCGAGCGCTGCGCGTGTCGCGCCACGTCGGCGACGCTCAGGCACGACAGCGGCAAGCCCAAGGTGGCCGGCAACTCGCATGCGAGCGCCTTGATCTCAACCGTGACCTCTGGGGGGAAAGACCCGAGGGCGTCCCGGGCGGGCTCTCTCTTCGAGACCCGCCAATCGCTCCTTGAAGAAACGCTGGCGCCACTGACTGACCACCTCGCGCCGGGTGTCCAGCCGCGCGGCGATCTCGTCGTTGTCCAAGCCGTTGGCGGCCATCAGGATCATCTTGGCTCGAACAACTTCGAAATACGGCAACGTATATCTGGTTGCACGACGATTCAACTCGGCCGACTCATCCAGCGTCAACTCGATATGGAACGGACTCTTCCTTGGCATATGCAACCCCTGGTCGAAGGATTGCATCAAGACGCCATACGTGGCCGAACTTATCAAGAATACACGTGGCCGTATTTATGAAACTGCCTACTTAGTCAGGCAATTGCTGGAGTTCGGCGAGCGTCGCTCGCAGGGTGCCCAACGCTTTCACGGCGGCAGCGAACTCGCCCACTTCCACGCCCTGATCGCTCAGGCTCTGTAGCACGAACTGCTCAAAGGCATCGCCGGTCTTTCCCTCAAGCAACTGGTGATCTTCGAGGATCACATTTCCAAGCAACAGCAGCTCTGCCAGCGCGCGAGCAGGCCGGCGATGGGAACGTTCGAACTCGACTCGCAGGGCTGCGATCTCATCACTGGTGGCCGTCATGAGCGTAGTTTGCCCCAGCCTTCAGCCATTCTCCAAACGAGATATTCCGCAAGCGGTTCGCGCCAGCTTGCTGGCAAAGGATGTACTGACCTAGGCCGGAAGTGCAGCGGACAAACACCATCGCTCGAAACATACTTTCCTATCCAAGTCCTGATCGGGCCGGCAGATGGAAACTGGAAAGCTGCTCGCGATTGTGGAGGTTGCACAAGCCAGACGGTTTGCATGTCAGGCCGCAGGCTGTGGCCGCACTGTTTTTCGGCAGCTTTACGTCGTCGTCCACAGCGAGGGAATCATCGTCCTGGGCGCAGGCTGCTATCGAAAGATGCTCGGCACCGAAGTCTCAGCTCGGCCGCTGCATGGGACGCCTGATGTCCGCCGTCTCACCGAGCGGGAGTGCAGCTTGCTCGCGGAGAATCCGGCTCAGCTGATGGCGGAGTTCGACGCGGGACACGCATCCGCCTTCGGTGCTCTCTCGGCGCGTCCGAGCCCGCGCGAGGCCACCCCGCGCGCGCGAACTCCTCGCTTGCCCATTTGGACCAGACGCCAGTTTGGTGCGCAGGCGGAGAAAGAGGTTGAAGCGCAATACGGGCGAAGCTCGGACCTCAAGGGCTGGCGTTCGCTGGTCGACCTCCGCATCAGGGAGCTCGCGGACCGGGTCACCGCGTCGAAGGCGTAGCGGCCCAGCAGGGTGCAGATCTGACTCAAGGATGGCGGGTGCCGCAACCCTCCATGGCTCAAGCTGTCGATCGGCGGCCAGGATCGAAGGCCGTGGCGTTGCGCATCAAGGACTTTGGAGCAGCTCTGCCAAGCTACTTTGAACGCGCTGGGCAACACACTTTGAATTTTCCGGTGGGTTTTTCACCCATCTTTGAATTTTCCGGGGGCCGCGAGGGGATCTCGAGCCGCCGCCGGTTAGGTCGCAACCGCCGGTTGGGGCCCGTTGCGGTCTTTCAGTATCAAGAGGAGCTGACCTTCATCAAAGTTACTGAACGGCCAGGAGCCGTCAGTCGCGACTGACGGCTCTCCAGGTAGGGCGACGAGCGAATTGATCAACATCCCGGAACCCGTCATCATTGACGGCACACGATTGGTGCAGAGGTCCAGCCATGAAGATCGAGCGCATCGAGATCCACCTCATCCGCGTGCCCTTCGACATGGGCGCGGCGCCAAAGGCCTTTGCCGGTATGAACTGGACGTCCGTGGACTCGCTGTTCGTGCGCGTGTGCACCGATGTCGGCGTCGAGGGCTGGGGCGAAGGGTGGGGGCACGTCGCGTGTCCGACCACGAGTGCAGCGCTGGCGAGCCTGGTCGGACCCGCGTTCATCGGAAGCGAGGTTTCCGACCGGTCCGCGTTGATGGCCGAGATGGCGCATCGCTTTCACATTCATGGACGCAGCGGCCCGGTCGTCTATGCGCTGTCGGCCATTGAGATCGCGTTGTGGGACATCGCCGGCAAGGTGGCATCGTTGCCGATCGCATCGCTGCTCGGCGGAGCGCCGCGCGAACTGACTGCCTATGCGAGCCTGCTGCGCTACGCGGAACCGGAGTTGGTCGCACGAGCGGTCGAACGAGCCCTGGCCCAGGGGTTCCGACACATCAAGCTGCACGAAGTCCGGCTGGAGACCGTACGCGCTGCGCGTGCCGCCTGCGGCGAGTCCGTGTGGATGGCCCTGGACACCAACTGCCCTTGGAGCGTATCGCAGTCGATCGACAACGCACGAGCACTTGAAGCCTCGCGGCTGGCTTGGCTGGAAGAGCCGGTATGGCCGCCGGAGGACTTCCATGGTTTGGCTCGCGTGCGCGCAGCTGCCTCCACGCCGATCGCCGCCGGCGAAAACGTCGCCGGCATCCACGAGATGGAGTCCATGCTGCGCACGGGCGCGGTCGACATCTGCCAGCCCAGCGTCATCAAGTTCGGCGGCATCGAGGCGGTCGCTCAGGCCGTGACCCTGGCGCGCGCGCACGGCGTCGACTATGTGCCGCACTGCTTCTACTTCGGCCCCGGCTTTCTGGCGTCGCTGCACTTGGCTGCAGCGTACGCACCGGAGGTGCCGTTTGAACTCTTCTTCGGCGACCTGCAGGCCAGCCCCTACCACGACGCGGTGCGGGCTCGCGACGGCCAGCTGGCCGTGCCAACGGGACCGGGGCTCGGGATCGAGCCGGACCTGGCCGTGATCGATCGCTGTCGTCTGGGCGCGCCGATCGTGATCGGGCGCTGACCCGATCGGCATTTAGGTCATTCAGTCACGGGGTTCGTCGACCACCGCTGCAGTCGAGCGGCACGCCGCACAGACGAGTCACCGGGGAGGTGCAGGCAAACAAAGCCTGCTGCTCGGGCGATCCAGTCACAGTGCCCAGCTCGTGAATCCATGGCAGCGCGCAGTGCCGCCAGATTTGGGCGAACGGCTCGGCTGAGCCCGTTGCTGCACGCAGCCCAGGCGGATGCTGACAGAGGTGGGGCTTTCCGGGGCCGTGGCGTAAAGGGGCGTTCCGCACTCGGGCCAGAACACCTGAGCGCGCCGGTTGCCGCTCTGGGCGACCTTCACGTCACTGTTGGTCTTGCATGCCCGGAGCCCGCTTGGTACTTCGGCGCGGCGGCTGGCGGGGATGGTCCGAGGAGACCGTGAGGGTATGCTGCAGCCGAGCAGTAGAAGGAGGCGCACCATGCGTATCGCGTTCATGGGCTCGGGTGGATTGGGCGGCTACTTCGGCGCTCGCCTTTGCAGAGGGGGTGCAGATGTGCACTTCATCGCCCGCGGCAGTCACCTTCGAGCCATGCGTAGCGAAGGCCTGCGCGTGGAAGGCCCCGAGCCCATCCATATTCCTCGCGTCGCTGCGACTGACAATCCAGCAGAAGTCGGCGTGGTCGATTACGTCATGCTCTGCGTCAAGCTGTGGGACACGGAAGCTGCCCTGCAGCAGATCCGCCCATTGGTCGGCGCGGGCACGACCATCATCTCGTTTCAAAACGGTGTTCTGAAGGATCAGTACCTGCGAGCCGCCTACGACGCATCGCAGATCATGGGCGGCGTCGGCTACGTGGCGACGACGATCGACAGGCCCGGCGTCATACGTCAAACAGGGTCGATGCAGAGGCTGCTGTTCGGCGAGTTCGATGGCTCGCGGTCAGCCCGGGGGCAAGCGCTCCTCGAGGCCTGCCTCGCCGGCGGCATCAGGGCGGAACTCTCCGAGAACATCCTTCGCGAGATTTGGCAGAAGTATGTGTTCTTGGTGGGCTTGTCGGGGACCACGACGACGATTCGCAAGCCCATCGGTCCGATCCGCGAAAATCCGCAGACACGTGCCTTCCTGCTCGAAGTGATGCGCGAGGTCGTTGGGGTCGGCAGGGCCTACGGCGTGGATTTGCCCGAGAACTACGCTGAAGTGCGCCTCCAGCTTGCAGACGACGTGGCCTATGACATGACCTCCTCGATGCATCACGATCTCGAGCGAGGCAATCCCTTGGAGGTCCGCTGGCTCTCCGGGGGCGTTGTGGAGCTTGGTCAGCGCAAAGACATACCGACGCCCCTGAATCGCGCGATCGCCGACATCCTCGCACTGCACGCTGACGGAACAGCGAGCGCAAAGTGACGCCCGACAGATCGGCACACAGGTTCCGCCAGGCAGGACCTCGCCCGCTCCCGTGGGCCGTTGATCCCTGACGTCGAGCGTCGGAGTTCGGGCGCCTGGATCGAACTGCAATAAGGCCGCTCTGGGTTGAGAGCGGCGTCGAGCGGCTGCTTTTTGGCATCCACATTGAATGGCTGGTGATGGCCGGTTGCGGCTGGCCTAGGGGTCGAGACCCTCAACACTCACGAGGCGCGCCGAACTGCATTCGTCCCGAATCGTCTTCAGGCCTTGGTAGACAGGACCGTTGTAGAAGGTCTCCCACGCCGACACCGAAGGAAATTCGAGGATGACCATTCTTCGAGGTAACCAGTCTCCCTCGTATACCTTGTGGGCGCCACCACGGGCCAAGTACCTCGCGCCAGCAGCTTCGAGCGCTGGCTTCACTTGGCGCATGAAATCCTGATATCGCTCAGCATCGCGAATCTCGACGTCAAAGACAACGTAGGCGGCCATGTCATCTCCAATATTCGGGAACGCAGCTTACAGCGTTCGTGTCTCGAACGAATGGGCGTGCGCGCGAGCACGGAGCTGGGCGAGCGCACCCGCCTCTGGTCGTTCTGATCCGCGGGAGAATCGTCATGCGGCGCATGCCAAGGCAGGAATCATGAACGCATCGATCGTCCCGGACAACCTGAATGCCAAGGCGCTCTACGAACGCCTGGGATTCCAGATGGAGGGCGTCAAGCGCAGATCTTTCCGGGTCGATGGCACCGTACCACGATGCCTACGCGATGGCGCCGCTGCGAGAAGCCTGACGCTCAGGCGGGCCCTGCCATCTTCCTGTTCTTCTTCCTCGGCTTCTCGCCGGCCGCAAGGCAGCGCGCGAGACGCTCGCTCGCGACGCGCAGCCGCTGCTTCAGCGCAGCGGGCTCCAGCACCTCGTAGTCCACGTCGAGCGCCATCAGCCAGTAGACCAGCGAATCGAGCGCGTTCGCGCCGCACTGGAGGAGGCATCGCTTCGCATCGATCTCTTCCAGCAAGCCGGCCGATGGCGGAATGCGCCGCGCCATCGCCGCGCGCGGCGCGTGGAGCACCACGCGCGCCTGCTCGGAGTAGGGGTTGACCGCGAGCGAGCGCGACACATAGGCGCGCAAGTCGCCGCCCTCGGGTGCGGGGCGCGGCGCGAAATGGCCGCCGGTGGCGAGCGTGCCCGCGATGCGATCGATGCGGAAGGTGCGCCAGTCCTGGCGCGCCGGGTCCCAGGCCACGAGGTACCAGCGCTGGCCGGTGTGCACCACGCCTTGCGGCTCCACGGTGCGGGCGCTGGCGCGGCCCTGGCTGTCGGCGTAGTCGAAGGACAGGCGCAACTGCTCGCGGCAGGCGGCCGCTAGTTGCGCGAGCTGGGCCGCGTCGACCACCGGCCCGGCCCGATCGAGCGGGACGATGGCGGAGCGCAGCGCGTCGATCCGGCGGTGCAGGCGCGACGGCATCACCTGCTCGAGCTTGACGAGCGCGCGCAGCGACGCCTCCTCGATGCCGGTGACGGCCCCGGCCGTCGCGGTGCGCAGCGCGATCGCAGTGGCGAGCGCCTCCTCGTCATCGAGCAGCAGCGGCGGCAGCGCGTGGCCCGGGCGGAACGCGTAGCCGCCCGCCACGCCGCTGCTGGCATGCACGGGGTAGCCCAGTTCGCGCAGGCGGTCGATGTCCCGGCGCAGCGTGCGCGGGTGGATCTCCAGCCGCTCGGCGAGCTCGGCGCCGGCCCAGTGGCGGCGGGTCTGCAGCAGGGAGAGCAGGCGAAGAAGACGCGAGGAGGCGGTCAGCATAGCAGGACTGTAGCTCGCATCGAGGGCGGAATCTGTCCGCAATGACATCTAGAGTTCACGACATCGCAGCTGCGGCCGCGACAGTCCCCCGAAACCCCAACCCAACCAGGAGCCCACCATGTCCCTCGTCCTCTACTGGCACCCCATGTCCAGCGCCACCCCCATCGCTTGCGCCCTCGCCGAGCTCGGCGTGCCGCACGAGCGCGTCAAGATCGACATCCGCAGCGGCGAGCAGCGCAAGCCCGACTACCTCGCGCTCAATCCCAACGGCAAGGTGCCCACGCTCACGGTAGACGGCGCGTCGATGTTCGAGGCGCTCGCGATCCACCTGTGGCTAGGCGAGCGCTACGGCGTGGCGCGTGGCCTGTGGCCGAAGGCGGACACGCCTGAGCGGCTGCAGGCGACGTCCTGGTGCGCATGGTCCTACGTCACCTACGGCGCGGTGCTGGTGCGCCTGCAGGTCGCGGCGCATGGCGAGGAAGCGCTGCGCAGCGCGGCCCATGAGGAAGCCGCGCGCGAAGGGCTGAGCCAGTTGCTTGCGCTGCTCGACGCACGCCTGGCGAAGCAGCCCTGGATGCTGGGCGCGGACTACTCGCTCGTGGACCTCGTGGTCGGCTCGGTGATCGGCTACAGCGTCTACATCGGTGCGCCGGTGTCCTCGCACCCGCACGTGCAGGCGTGGCTGCAGAAGGTGCAGGCGCGGCCCTCGATGCAGATCGAAGCCTAGGGGAGGCGACATCGCCCGCGCACCGCGCTGCAGCCGGCTCGCCTCGGCCTGCGCGCAGCGCTTGCGCCGCCAGATGACCACGCCGGAGACGCTGAGCATCGCGACCACCAGGCCCATGGCCGAGATCAGGATGCGGACGGGCAGCCCGAGGAGGCAGCCCGAATGGATCGGGAACTGGGCCTGCACGAAGAGGTCGGCGGCCGTGCCCTTCCACGGTTCGCTCGCCGAGTGCACGGGCGTCGAGGCTGTCGACGTAGAGCGTGCGGTGGCCGACGCCGCCGCTGCCGTGCCAGCGCAGCTTGCGTCATCTTGCTGGGTCGCTTCTCGATTGGGGCTTGGGTTGAACGTCCAGTCCTGGCCGACTGTAGCCAGTAGCGGTCTCGGAGCTTCGGGCCCAAACGCGACTTCCCGCTTTCTACAACGAAGTGGACCTTCGGCGCTCACGTCTTCTCGTCGTCCGCGAGCGTCCGGCGAACCCACCTTGAACGGCTCGCCTGCGGCGGCCAGGGCGACGGCTGTGCATCGCTTCGACCGCGCCGGCAGCGGCGGCCCCGTCAGCCCTCCGGTAAGGAGGCGGCGTTGATCGCCAGTTGCGCGGCGAACGCCCGCTGGTAGGCCGGCCGCGCTTCGCCGCGAGCGACATAGGCGGCTAGGCTGGGAAACTCGTTCAGCAGGCCGGACGGTCTCAGCCGGAGCAGCACCGACACCATCAGCAGGTCGCCCGCGCTGAAGCCGCCGTCTAGCCAGTCGCCGTCGCCCAGGCGGGCGGCCAGCTGGTTCAGTCGGGCGCGCACCCGGTCCTCGACGAGGGGCAGGCGCTCGGCCTTCCAGGGCCTGTCGCCTTCCACCAGCTTGACGGTGACGAGTTCGAGGATGGGAGGCTCGACCGTATTGAGCGCCGCGAACATCCACGTGATGGCGCGCGCCCTTGCGTTGGCATCGGCGGGGAACAGGCCCGAGTGGCGCTCGGCGATGTGCAGCACGATGGAGCCGGTCTCGAACAGCGCGAGGTCGCCTTCCTCGTAGGTGGGGATCTGGCCGAAGGGATGCAGCGCCAGATGCGCGGCCTCCTTCATCGCGCGGAAGGCCACCAGGCGCACCTCGTAGGGCAGGCCGGCTTCCTCCAGCGCCCAGCGGACCCGCGTGTCGCGCGCCAGACCCTTGCCGCCGTCGGGCGACCGTTCAAAGGCGGTGATGGTGATGGTCATCGTGTGTGTCCTTTCGTTCGCCGCGGATCATCGCTCTGCAGGAAAGGGCTGTGCGCTCATGCGATCAGGATTCGACTCGTTAGTCGAAAGACCGGTTCTGGCCGGTGACGGCTGTTGGGCGAATTCTGCTTTCAGCATTCTTCTATCGAAAGCAACGGCCACCGCTCGCCGAACCGCTTTGATTGCACTCGCTGCCGGTACGTAGCGGCGCTCGCTCTGAGCGGGTTGTGCCGAACGAGCAGTTCGAACAGGTCGTCGAGCCCGTGCGGAGCCACGACCCCAATCGATTCCTCATCATTCAGGTTGACGCCCACACATGTGGCGAACTCCGGCCAGGTGCCCACGCCTTCTTCGAGGGACCGAACCGGCGGTACCACCTGCCCGAAATTGTTGGCGAACCAGTCGTGGACCGTGGCTTGGTTCGTGACCTCCCAACGCAACGCCGGCATTGCCTCGCGGAGGCGACGTTCAAGGTCCGCGTCCTGCCCGGGACTGTCCGCCGCGTCGTCGAAGTAGACGACGTCGACGTCTTCAATCGCTGAAGGCCGTTCATAGCCATGGAGCGCGTCCCACACGAGCGAACGCACGGCGCCGGCGCCGATGCACCAAGAGTTCAAACCAAGTGAGCGCACCACCCTCAATGCCGCCATCACGCTGCTCGACGAGCGCACCATGGCGACAAGCCGTGCCCCGAGTTCAGGCTGAGAGTGGAGGTTCATGGTTTGTGGCGAAGGCAGAAGCTGTCCGCGACCGTCGGCTCTTGGCCGACTACGGTAGCACGCGAGCATAGACCCAAGGACCGCTCCCGTTGCGAAGCTGCCTCGAGCCGAACTTCGCTTCAAGACTGGCTGCAGTCATTCGGCTCCTCACCGTATGCGGCGCGTGTGCGCTCTTTTCTGCCGGCCAGCCCCTGACGAAGCGGTCAGCCACGAAATTCGGCGGCCAATAGCTGCCGCGCTCTCCCACCGGCGAACTCGCTCGATACCTGCCGTTCGGCTTGACCATAGACCGGACCCTTGCGGTCGGTGCGGTGCCAGAGTGGGAGCCCGCGTCGGGCCTGTCAGCCTGCGGGGCTCCCGTCGGCACGGGCGACCGGCGTGATCTGGGCGAACATGCTGCGGGCGTTCCAGGTTGGGAAGGCTCTTACGAGCGACATGGGGCCGTGGAGTCGGATGCGGCCCTCGCGGGTGGCTTGGGCCCAGGTGAGATGGCCGGCGTGCCATTTGACGAAGGCTTCGGCTTCCGCCGTGATGTAGAGGTCCTCGTCGCGGCCGGGGCACGTCTTGCAGATCTCGGTGTCTCCGAGCTCGATGAGTAGCCAATAGCGCTCAGGGCGCGGCCGACCGGTGAAGTCGAAGCGGATGACGATGCGTCGATCCGGGAGCCGGTCTCGGCGGAGCGCGTGGCACATCGACCACAGGGCCACATACGGGTCGAGGTTCTCGGGGGCGATCTCGAGCCAACGCGCACCCCACTCACCGAGTACCTGGCAAACTGTGAAGAGCTCATGGCCCGCGGACGTGAGCTTGTAGTGGCGCCCGCGCCCGTCGGGCTTGGGTGCCGACTCGACGATACCGCGCCGTTCGAGCTGCCTGAGCCGCTCTGAGAGCAGGGTACGCGACAGTCCGGGCGCGCCCTCCAGGATCTCACTGAAGCCTCCGCACCCCAGGTGCAGGTTGCGGATGATCAGCGGCGTCCAGCGCTCGGCGAAGATCTCGGCACCACGGGCGATGGGGCAGTATTGGCCGTACGTCCTCATAATCCCAGTGTCGCGCACCCACCTTCGGCTGTGAAGTCCAGATTTTTGACTTTACGGCCGCGGTCCGCGGTGGTCCGATGTGGTCCTCGAAGTGGAGGACACCATGACGACACCAACGACCACGGAATTGGGCCACCGGAGCAAGCAGCCAACCCTCGTTGAAATCGACGGGTTTCGAGGCCGGCTGATCAGTGCCCACCACGCCGACTACGACATCGCGCGTGCCGTGTGGAACGGCGCCATCAACCGGCACCCGCGTCTGATCGCCCGATGCATCGGGGTCGCCGACGTGGTCGCGGCTGTGCGGTTCGCCCGCGACCACGATCTGGAGATCGCCATACGAGGGGGAGGCCACAACGTGGCGGGCACCGCCGTTTGCGACGACGGGATCGTCATCGACCTCTCGGCCATGCGGGCCGTGCGGGTCGATCCCGCCCATCGCAGGGCCTGGGTGCAGGGCGGTGCGCTGTGGGGCGACGTCGACCACGAGACGCAGGTGCACGGTCTGGTCACCACCGGTGGAATCGTGAGCCACACCGGCGTCGCCGGGCTCACCCTCGGCGGTGGCGTCGGATGGCTGATGCGCAAGCATGGACTTACGGTCGACAACCTTCTCGCCGCCGATGTCGTAACAGCCGACGGCGAGCTGCTGCGCGCGTCCGAGGACGAGCACCCCGACCTGTTCTGGGCGCTGAGCGGCGGCGGCGGCAATTTCGGCGTGGTCACCTCGTTCGAGTTCCGCCTTCACTGCGTCGGGCCGACCGTCCTGGCCGGGCCCATCCTCTGGGACGCGAATGACGCCAGCGAGGTTCTCCGCTTTTACCGCGACTTCGTCCGCGACGCTCCCGACGAGCTCGGCACAGTAGTGAGGTTTGGCACCGCGCCACCGCTGCCGGTTATTCCCACGGATCTGCACTGGCGCCCGGTGATGATGGTCGGCAACTGCTATGCCGGGCCGATCGAGGACGGTGAGCGGGCGCTCGGCCCGCTTCGCGTGTGTCGGCCTCCTCTTGTCGACCTGGTCGGCCCCACACCATACGTGGGATTCCAGAGCGCACTCGATTCGACCGTCGTCCACGGCTGGAACTACTACTGGAAGTCAACCCACCTCCCCGATCTCAGCGATGACCTCATTGACGTGATTGCCGAGCACGCGTTCACCTGCGCGTCGCCACGGTCGTACGTGGCGATGTTCCATCTGAAGGGCGCGGTGAGCCGAGTGGCCGAGGGCGGGACAGCGTTTGGGAACCGGCAGGCTTCGCACGCGATCACGCTCGATGCGGTATGGCGGCCCGGCGAGGACTTCGCCACGCGGGACACCGCTTGGGCAAGGGGGTTCTTAGCCGCCCTCGGCCGGTTCCGGGAAGGCGTCTACGTCAACTTCCTCGGCGGCGACGAAGACCCCGGCCGGGTCCGCGAGGCGTACGGCGCCTTCGTCTATGACCGGCTGGTGGACGTAAAGACCAAGTACGACCCCGACAACGTCTTCCACAACAACCAGAACATCCGCCCGCGGTTGAGTCATGCGTGAGCAATGGCGACTGCCTGCTGCGAGGCCCAGAGGCAGCCATTCGACCGGCCGCTCTGGGATGCCAGTGGATTGGGACCTTGAGATCCACGAAGGACCGCGACGGGTCGAGCGGCGCCAAGCGGCCGCTATCTGACGCCAGCATCGAAGGGCTGGTGCTGGCCGGCCGAATCCGGCCATCGGCCGCATTTACACCATTCCTCCGGGCCACGACGCATGGGTCGAAGGCAACGACCCGTTCGTTGGCTTCGAGATGATGAGCGCAGAGGAATACGCAAAGCCCAAGAGCTGACCCCGACTGGTCTGACCTCCCTTCAGTGATGAGCGGATCGCGAGCTACTCGAGCCGGCGGCGATGGCTGCCGTCGGCTGGACCGAAGGTGGCGCGCCGAAACAGCATGCTCGGGAGCGAGGCTTCTTTCGAGCTCGTCGCCGCTCAGGACGAGAGGTCGTAGTTCCAGTCGCCGGCAGCCCAGGAGGCGGGCTGCGAATGCGGACTCGAACTACTGCGCGTACCAGCCCTAGTCCGGGACCACGCCGCGCACAGCCCAAAACGAGGTTGTAAGTGCGCGCGGACCGTCGGGAACACCGCAAAGATACGCTGCCCTGACATGGCGCTGCTGCTGTCAGTGACGGCGTACACCTCGACCGGCGCCGCCTTGCCCCGGAACGACGCCGCCCCGAGGGGCTCGACCGGAATGCGTCCACCGAGTGCCATGCAGGTTGCCGGATCGATCAGGATCGTCCGCTTCGCAAGCTTGGTGTGCGCCTCGAGTCGTGCGGCAAGGTTCACCGTGCCGCCGATGCAGGTGTAGGTCGCGCGCTGCTGCGTGCCGGTGTAGCCCGCCACCATTTCGCCGGTGGCGATTCCCACGCCGATGCGGATCGCAGGCTTGTCCGCAGCGATGCGCTCTGTGTTCAGCAGCTCGACCATCTCGACCATGTCGAGCGCCGCGCGCACCGCGGCCGCGCTGTGGTCGGGCAGCGGCAGCGGGGCGCCGAAGATGGCCATCAGCCCGTCGCCGTCCAGCGGCGACCTGCGCTGAAAGCGAAAAAGCCACACGGTCGCCTCTGGGACCGCCTCGAGTTTTTCAACAGAATTCTGCGGCGAGCTGACGATCGACAGCCCCCACTTCTACGGCAGTGCGGCGTAGTCGACAATGGGCCGCCCTCCGCAACCCCTGGAGTCACTCATGTCGCCGATCAGAAGCCTCGTCTGCGCCGCGCTGCTCGCCACCGCAACGCTCCTGTCGGCCTGTGCCACGCATGGCGCGGCAACGAGCCCAGCGACGACGAGCGTAGAGGCGAAAGCGTCTCCTGCGCTCGTGCCGTTTGCGTCCGATGAAGGCCTGGCACGTCTTGGCCGCTCGGGCGCAAAGATTGATTTCGCGGCGCTCGCCAACCAATTTGAAGCCCAGTACAACGGCACTTTCTGCGGGCCCACCTCGGCCGCGATCGTGCTCAACGCCGTGCACAGCCGCAGTGCCGACCTGCCACGCGACCACACGCGGCTGCGCAAGGACGATGTGCAGTTCATGCGAGCCGGCGCCGATCCGATCGTCCCGCGGTTCACGCAGGACAGCGTGATCGACAGGGGCCCCAAGACACGTGCGCAGGTGCTGGGCGAGCCGATCACCATTGGCGGCAAGCAGGTCAAGGATTTCGGCTACCAGCTGCGCCAGTTTGACGCAATGCTGCGTGCAAACGCGCTCGTCACCAGAGTTGTCGTCGTTGACGATGCGCTTTCCGAGCAGGCCATCCGCGCTGACATGGCAAACAACCTCGCGCGCGGCGGCGACTACGTGATCGTGAACTACAGGCGTGAGGCCGTGGGCCAGAAGGGAGGTGGCCACATCTCGCCGCTCGGCGCCTATGACGCTGCGTCAGACTCGTTTCTCGTGCTCGATGTCAACCCGGCTGTAGCGGGCTGGGTCTGGATGCCGACGGCCACGCTGGTGAAAGGCATGCGCACTTTCGACACGGTGGAGAACCGTGGCTACGTGCTGGTCCACGCGCCATAAGCCCTCGGGCAACGCGAAGAAGTGTCGCTAGCTCATGTCCGTGCGTCAGGTGGCTCAGTCGCCATTTCTGGCACCAGTGGCCGCGGTCCCCGCTCGCGCATTGACCGACCCACCGGCACGGTTCCCTGCCTGCCGCTCTGTGACCAGCTCGATCGCCATCGCCTCTGCGGCAGACGAGCCCGCCATCTCGTGGGCACTTGTCGCGCCCCCCGACAACGATCGCCAGCGACTGCGCCGGCGCCCTTGCCTTGATGCAGCTCATGAAATATCGGATCGACCGCGCCTAGACTGCGCGCAGACCTCCGCCGCGCGGCGCGGGATGGCCCAGGAGCCGAATTTGCTGACCGCTTACATCACTCACCCCGACTGCGCACGCCATGAGATGGGCGCCGGCCATCCGGAATGTCCGGAACGGCTTTCGGCCATCCACGACCGGCTTCTGATCAGCGGTCTGCTCGACTACATGGTCCCGTACGACGCTCCGCTCGCCACCGATGATCAACTGGGGCGGGCACACTCGCTCGCCCATGTGCGCGAACTTGCTGCGGCTTCGCCGGACGAAGGGCATCACCAGGTTGACCCCGACACCAGCATGAACCGATACACCATGCAGGCTGCACGGCGCGCGGCGGGCGCCTCGGTTCTGGCTTGCGACCTGGTTCTTTCGGGCAAGGCGCCCGCGGCGTTCTGTTGCGTCCGGCCCCCGGGCCATCATGCCGGGCGCGCCGCCGCCATGGGCTTCTGCTTCTTCAACAACGTGGCCGTCGGCATTCGGCACGCGCTCGATGTGCACGGCCTGCAGCGCGTGGCGCTGATCGACTTCGACGTCCACCATGGCAATGGCAGCGCCGACATCTTCAAGGGCGACGAGCGTGTGCTCATGTGTTCCATATTCGAAAAAGGGATCTATCCTTTCTCGGGCGAGGAAGACGAGGGTCCGAACATGGTCAACGTCGGCTTGCGTTCGCGCTCGGGCAGCGACGCTTTCCGCGCAGCGGTCATCCACCAATGGCTGCCGGCGCTCGAGGCCTTCGCCCCCGAGCTCATCTACATCTCCGCCGGCTTCGATGGCCACCGGGAGGACGACATGGGAAATCTGGCGCTGGTGGAAGGCGACTACACATGGGTGACGCAGCAGATCATGGCCGTCGCGCAGCACCACTGCCGGGGCCGGGTCATCTCCTGTCTCGAAGGCGGCTATGCACTGAGCGCGCTGGCGCGCAGTGCCGCGGCGCATGTCAAGGTCCTGATGGGTGCAGACTAAGGTCATGGACAAGCACTACCTCACGCCGCTGCTGGCGCCGGGCTCAGTCGTTGTCTTCGCGGGCCACGCCGAAGACCCGGTAGGCCAGACTTCGCACGCCCGGGCCGTGCGCGAAGCGCTTCGCGCAGACCGGTTCAACGGAACGCTGCAGTTTCTGGACGTCCGCACCAGCGGCACGCTGGGGGATCTGGCGCAGACGCGCTCCGATCTCGCGATCATCGCGCTGCCCCCTCAGGAGATCGCCTCTGCACTGGAGGTCGTCGGCCGCATCGGCTGCCGCGCCGCGCTCGTCATCTCCAATGGCATCGCCACCGAGCAGGCTGCGCAACTGCGAAAGATCGCGCGCCGCGACGGCGTTCACCTCCTCGGTCCGAATTCGCTCGGCTTTCAGCGCCCCCCGTTGACGCTCAATGCCAGCACGGCCGGCCCGCTGGCCAAGGCCGGCCCGCTCGCGCTGGTGTCGCAGTCGGGCGCCCTGACGGCATCGATGCTCGATTGGGCGCGCGAGAACGCGGTCGGGTTCTCCAGCGTCGTTTCGCTCGGCCGCCATACGGCGGTGGACATCGCCCAGGTGCTGGACTTCCTGGCCAACGATGCCGCCACCCACAGCATCATCGTCTACCTCGAAGGGATCTCCAGCGCACGTCGCTTCATGAGCGCCCTGCGGTCGGCCTCGCATGCCAAGCCGGTGGTGGTGCTCAAGGCCGGTCGCAAGCCCGCCGGCAACGAAGCTGCGCACACGCACAGTGGCTCGACCGTCGGCAGCGACGATGTCTTCGACGCTGCGCTGCGACGCGCCGGTGCGGTGCGGGTGCGCTCGTTCGTCGAACTGTTCTCGGCCGCCAAATGCCTGGCCTCGCGCTATCGCCCGGTCGGCCGGCGCCTGGCCATCGTCACCAATGGCGGCGGCCCGGGTGTTCTGGCGGCGGACTGGGTCAACGAGATCGGCCTGCAACTCGGCAAGCTGTCACCCGACTCGCTCAAGACGCTGCAGCCCCGGCTGCCCGCGTCGGCTTCGCTCACCGATCTGATCGACCTTTCGGAGGAAGCCGAGCCGGCGCACTTCCGGGCCGCGGTCGATGCGGCCGCCGCCGACCCGCAGATCGACGGCGTCCTGGCAATCTTCTCGCCCAAGACAGGGGCCGATGCGGTCGCGGTGGCGCGCGTGCTGGCCGACATCCCGCGGCCGATGAGCAAACCGCTGCTGTCATGCTGGATGGGCGACGCCTCGGTCGGCCCCGCGCGTGCGGTGCTGGGGGAGGCCACCATCCCGAGCTTCCGCACGCCGGAAGCGGCGGTTGGCGCGTTCGGCAACATCGCGGCTTTCTATCGGAACCAGGCGCTGCTCCAGCAGACCCCGCCGCCGCTGTCGGCGCTTGCCAAGCCGGATATCGAGGGTGCGCGGCTGCTGATCGAGAGCGTGCTGGCGGAACGGCGCAAGGTACTGACCGAGATGGAGTCGAAGACCTTGCTGTCTTCCTTCCATATCCCGATCACCCGCACCTTGCTGGCGCGCAGCGCCAACGAAGCGATGATGATCGCCGCCCAGCTGGGCTTCCCCGTCGCGCTCAAGATCGATTCGCCCGACATCAGCCACAAGTCGGATGTGGAGGGCGTGGCGCTGAACGTCATGAACGGAGCCGGTGCACGCGACACGTACAGCGACATGATGGAACGCGTGGCGCGCCTGGCGCCCGACGCGCGCATCAACGGCGTGACCGTTCAGAAGATGGCCACGGCCCGGCGCGGGCGCGAAATCCATGTGGGCCTGGTGACGGACGATCCCTTCGGCCCCGTCATCGTGTTCGGCGCAGGCGGCACCATGATCGAGCTGCTGGACGACCGTGCCATGGAGCTGCCGCCGCTCAACCAGTTCCTGGCGCGCCGGCTGATCGAACGCTCGCGGGTCGCCGAAACCCTGCACGAATGGCGCGGGGCCGCAGCCGTGGACATGGAGGCGCTGGAACAGGTGCTGCTGCGGGTTTCCGAGATGGTGTGCGAACTTCCCGAACTGCGGGAGATGGACATCAACCCGATCATCGTCGACGAAACGGGCGCAGTGGCGGTCGATGCTCGCATCGTCGTCGACAGCACGCCGCAAGGCGCAAGCGGCCTCATCAACAGCTACCAGCACCTGGCCATCCTGCCCTACCCTGCGCGCTACCAACGCGAGTGGCCTTTGCCCGGTGGGGGCACCTACACCGTGCGAGCCGTTCATCCCGACGACGCGCAGATGCTTCAAGCCCTGGTGCAGCAGCTCTCGCCGGAAAGCCGCTGGTTCCGGTTTGTCTCGCGCTTCCACGAGTTGCCGCCGTCCATGCTTTCGCGCTTCACCTTGATCGACTACGACCGCGAGATGGCGCTGGTCGCAGTGGTGCGGGAGCGTGGCGTCGCGGACGATGGCGCGGTCCGCGAGACCGAACGCATCGTGGGCGTGTCGCGCTACATCACCAATCCAGATCAATCGAGTTGCGAGTTCTCGTTGGTGGTTGCAGACGACTACAGCGGCAAGGGACTGGGATCACGCCTGTTGGAGGCGATCATCGATGTGGCCCGCGACAAGGGCCTCTCGGAGATCGATGGGCTGGTGCTGAGCAACAACGCCGATATGCTGAAGCTCGTGAAGAGGTTGGGTTTTTCGATCAAGTCCTTTACCGAAGATCCGGACTTCAAACTGGTGAGTCGGGCCTTGTGACTCGAGCTCGCTGAGCATCAATGCGCCGACGGCTGCTGCGGCTCGGACCGAACCGGGGTTGCGCGGAGCTCTGTGATCGCGTCTGCGCGTTGCCGTTTGCAGGATCGAATCGCGAGTTCCGCAGATGCAAGGCAGTTCGCGCGGATGCCTTAGGCTCCCACGAAGGTCAGCCGCACCTCGTGCGCCAGCCCATCGCGAACGATGTCTCGGGCATCGTCATCTGCGAATTCGAAGAGTGCATCGGGGATATCGTCCTCCTCGAGCGCGAAGAGGATCTCGATGGCCCCTTGCTGGGCTTCCGAGAAAGTGCCGACCTGGGTCAAGCGGTTGAACTTCGCAGCCGTCTCCTGCGGCGCCAGCTGGCGCAACTCGAGCAACTCGAGCACGAGCTCGATCTGCGATGGGGTGAGGGGCTTGGGGGCAGCGGAAGACATCATGGCGTTCGATCCTTTTCGGTGGGGCTCGGGACTGTTCCTTTGCTGAGAATCAGTCTCTTCGTCGATCCTTAAGCGTCGCTGAAAAGTGCTCGCTTGCCGGCTCGGCAGTTGAGCGATCAAGAGCACGCAGCGTTTGACTCAGACCCAAATGTTGGGGCGTACAGAGGTACTGACGTCCCCTCCGGGGCGCACTCGGATCAATCGTCCCAATCCCGACGGTGGTGATGGCGATGGCGCCAACGCTCGTCCGGCCCGTAATAGACCTGCGCCGGCGGCCCGTAGTACACCGGTGCCGGGCGGTAATAAGCTGGCGGCGGCGGCCGGTAGTACACGGGAGGAGCCGGCTGATAGTAGGTCGGTGCAGGACGCGAATAGACAGGTGCCGGCTCGTAGTACACGGGGCCAGGCTCGGCAACGCCGATCGCCACGCCCGGAGCACTGATGCCGACAGACCAGTTCACCTGGGCATTCGCTGACGCGGCGGCGAAAAGTGCACCAACTGCCACAGCACCGGCCGCGGACCACTTGAAGAAGGCTGAACGATTGAGGTTCACAGAGACTCCTGAAGGGGCGAAAACCACCCCTATGCAGTCCACAACGTGCGCCTCGCGATCGAGGTCGACGTCTGCTCTGTGAAGATGGTTGCTGAACGTGACCAATCCGGGCTTGTGCCTTCGCTGCGAAATCCTGCCGCTTGCCACCAGCGGCCAACGATAGGGGGATGATCCGACTGATCGCCTGCCGGGTTCCGCTACGCGCACCGGCCCGAAGAACGCTCGCGCCTGTGGAAGGCGCGGCACACTTGGGCAGCAACGTCGTCGACAAGGTGCCGCTACCGCTGAACGGCTTCGTCGACATCCCTACCGGTCCGGGCCTCGGCATGAACCTGCTGCCGGATGCGCAGAAGATCCGCCCCCCGTTGTCCAAGCCGATCACGATGCGGCCGCACTTTGACGGCTCCATGGTCGATCAGTAGCGCAGCGCATTTTGCGCGAGTGTTCGCGCTGGCCGACCAAAGCGGCGCGCTGGCAGACCCGGACCTCGCCTGCGAGCGCATGAAGGCCCATCTGCAGGTTGCCTGCGGCCTGCACGGGTGAACGCGCCGTCGTCGGTCGTCGGCCGCATCCAGGACAGATCTCGCCACAGTCTTTAGAGGAAAAGGCCGTGCTTCTTAGAGCATCGTCTGCGCCGTTTCAGAATGGCCGCGCCGCGCTACCCTACTCCTTGTCGCGCGGCTCAGCCGCTTTGACCTGGAGATCGTTGGGCTATCCCATGGCGTACCTCGGAAAAGACAGACGCTGAAAAGCAGTCTGGTACACGCAAGCTTGGGCGCTCCCCCGAAAAACTCGTCGCGACCCGCGCCAGCACTCGCTCTCCCCCTGGGCCAGTCGGCACAGGGCGCTCCAGTCGTCTCGGGGCCGACTCAGGTGGCGTAGACCGCTTCCAGGTCGCGAAACCCCTTGATCTCGATCGGATTGCCGAAGGGGTCGAGAAAGAACATCGTCCACTGCTCGCCGGGCTGGCCTTCAAAGCGCACCTGCGGCACCAGCACGAATTGCGTGCCTGCATTGATGAGGCGCTCGGCCATGGCCTTCCAGTCGGCCAGCGCCAGAATCAGTCCGAAGTGCGGCATGGGCACCAGCTTGTCGCCCACGTGCCCGGTGGCCGCGGTGACGAAGGGCTGCCCCAGGTGCAGGGAGATCTGATGGCCGACGAAGTTGAAGTCGACCCAGGTGTCGGTGCTGCGGCCTTCCTGGCAGCCGAGCACGTTGCCGTAGAACTGCCGCGCGCGGTCCAGGTCGGTGACGTTGAAGGCGAAGTGGAAGATGGATTGCATGGGGTTGAGGTGTTGTGGATGTGTGATGAACAGGACAGGTTTGATGCCGAGTGCCGCGTCTCAGTACCCCTTGCCGAGGTCGACGACGCCGCTCAGCGTCGGGCTCTCGAGTCCGGCGCTGACCTTGGTTGCGATCTGGGCGATGGCCTCTCGCACCACCGTCTGCGCGGCAATGTGAGGTGTCAGGACGATCTCCGGGCGCCGCCAGAACGCATGGCCGGGCGGCAGGGGTTCCTCTTGCGTGACGTCCAGCGTCGCGCCCGCCAGATGCCCCTCGTCGATGAGGCGCAACAGATCCTCCTCGACCAGATGTGCGCCACGAGCCACGTTGATCAGATAGCCACCCGGCTTCAGCTGCGAGAGCGATGCGTGCGACAGGATGCCCTGCGTGGCGGGTGTCAGCGGCAGCATGCACACGAGGATGCGGGTCTCCGACAGGAAGCGATCGAACTCGTCGGCGCCCGACAGGCATGTGACACCGTCGATCGTCTTGGGGGACTGGCTCCAGCCGAACACCGGGAAATCGAACTGCGCCAGGCTCCAGGCGACCCGCTTCCCGAGCGCCCCAAGGCCCATGACGCCCACCGGGAAATCGCTGCGGATCGGCGGCTTGCGGGGTGCCCATGCACCGGAGGCTGCACTGGCCTCGTACCGATCGAACTCACGGAAGTGGCGCAGTACCGCGTGGCTGACGTACTCGGCCATCTGCACGGCCATGCCACCGTCTTCAATGCGCACGATACGAGCCTGCGGCGGAAGCCGGAGTTTCATCAGCGCGTCGACGCCCGCACCCATGTTGAAGATGATCCGCAGGCGCGGATGGGCGTCCATGAACGCCTGCGTGGGCGACCACACGATGGCGCATTCGGCCTGCTCGTCAGTGTGGGGCCAGGCGCTGATCGTGGCATGGGGCAGTGCGGCCCGCAGGCCGAGCTCCCAGGTGGCGGCTTCCGTGTGGCTGCAGCACAGCGCGATCCTGTCGCGGACCTCCTGTGGTCCGGATGCGTCGCCTTGCGACGCGGTGGCAGCAGAAGAGGTGGAGAGGGAAGCTTGCATGAAAAGGTTCGTGAAAGGGTTGATCGCGGGGTGCGATCGGTGGCGAATGTCAGGCGGCCACCGCCGCAGCGGATTTGAGACAGTTTGCGAGCATGGGCAGGTCGACGTTTCCGCCCGAGAGCACGATGACGCTGTCGCGCCCGCCCATCGACAAGTGACCGGCCAGCAGCGCTGCCAACGCGACCGCGCCACCGGGCTCGACCAGCATATGGAGTTCCTCGAGCGCGAAGCGCACGGCGACAGCCACTTCAAGGTCCGTCACGGCCACGGCCTTGTGCAGGAAACGCCGGTTGATCTCGAAAGGCAGTTCGGCCGGCGTGGCCGCCTGCAGCGCATCGCAAAAGGTCGCCGCGCCGGGCTCGTTCACCTCGCGCCGACCACTGGCGAGTGAGCGCACGGTGTCGTCGAAGCCCGCGGGCTCGGCGGCCACGAGACGCGTTGCAGGGCTCATCGTGTCGACGACCAGCCCACACCCGGCCAAGAGACCGCCACCGCCGCAAGGAGCGGCGAAGGTTCCCAGATGGCGCAGCGCATCGTCGGGCAGATCCTGGAGCGCTTCCAGCGCGACGGTGCCCTGCGCGGCGAGCACATCGGGATGGTCGCCCGGCGGAACGAGCGTGCCGCCCGTCTCGGCCAGCAACTGCATGCCGATCGTTTCACGGCTCTCGCGACGGCGGTCGTAGTGCACGACGCGCGCACCCTGGTCCAGAGCACGGGCCACCTTGTTGCGTGGCGCGTCGATCGGCATCACGATGGTCGCGATCACCCCCAGCTGCCGAGCAGCCCAGGCGATGGCCTGGCCATGGTTGCCCGTCGAGTACGCGACGACGCCGCGCATGCGCTGCTCCTCCGAGAGGCCCAGCAGGGCATTGAAGGCGCCCCTTGCCTTGAAGGAGCCGGTGACCTGCAGGTTCTCGGCCTTGAGCCACACTGGCGCACCCGCGATCTCGTCGAGTCGGGCCGATCGCAGCAAGGGCGTGCGGCGAACATGTAACGCGATGGCGCGGCCGGCACGTTCGACGTCCTCGAAGGTAGGCACCCGCATGGCGCCGAACATTTCGTGCGTGATCGAAGGCGATGGACGGGTTCTGGTTTCTATCGTGCTCATGGGCATAGAGGCATGGAGTTACACACGAGCGCGCGTACCGGTGATCGGGCGCGCGACATTCCGGACAAGGGCTTCGAGGCGCTCACGTCGCCGCGATGGCGATACCGTCGGCCAGTAGCGCAGCACGGATTCGTTCTGCGAAAACGACGGCGCCGGGCTGGTCGCCGTGGATGCAGAGCGTGTCGGCGGCGACCGGCACGTCCACACCGTTCACGGAACGCACGACACCGTCCAGCACCATGCGCCGGACCTGCGCAATGGCCTGTTCGACGTCCTCGATCATGGCCCCCGGCCTGGATCGCGGCGTCAGGGTGCCGTCGTCCTGGTAGCTGCGGTCCGCAAAGACTTCGAACCGGACCGTGAGCCCCTTGTCGCGCGCCGCCTGCGCAATGTTCTTGTTCGCCACGAAGAGCTGCAGCGCCGGATTGAAATCGAACACCGCCTGCGCCACCGCCTCGGCGAGTGCCGGCTGCTGCACGGTCATGTTGTAGAGGGCCCCGTGCGTCTTGACGTGATGCAGGGTTGCACCCTGGGACTGGGCAACGCCCTGGAGCGCACCGACCTGGTAGATGACCAGCGAATAGACCTCGCTCGGCGACATCTCCATCGCCCGTCGACCGAAGCCCTGGCGGTCGGGCAGGCCGGGATGGGCACCCAGCGCCACACCGTTGGCTATGGCGGCCCGCACCGTCTTTAGCATCGTGTCGGGGTCGCTCGCGTGAAAGCCGCAGGCGATGTTCGCGGAGGTCACGTGCGGGAGGATCCGGAGATCCTGTCCCATGACCCAGGGGCCGAAGCTCTCGCCCATGTCGCAGTTGATGTCGATGGATGGCATGAATGGATTCCTTGTGGGTGAAGCGGTTAGCGAGATGCAGCGGTCAGGTCAACGCCCGTCCGGCCGCCTCGCGCACCAACGCCAGTTGGTCTTCGACCAGCAGCCAGGCGTGCTCGGCGGCCTGCTGATCGATCGGGGTGAAGCGAATGGAGGCGCCGGGCAGCGCTTGAGCCAAGGCCGGCAGGTCGGCACTGGCGACATAGGCGATCTTGGGGTAGCCGCCCGCGCTCTGCCGGTCAGCCATCAGGACGATCGGCTGGCCGTTGGGAGGCACCTGCACCGTGCCGAAGCTCGTGGCCTCGGAGATCATCTCGAGCGGTCGCGACAGGACAAGATCGGCCCCTTCGAGCCGGTAGCCCATCCGATCGGATTTCGAGGAAATCGTGAACGGCGTGCGCACGAACCGTTCGCGCGCTTCCTCCGAAAAATCCTGCCATTGCGGGCCCGGGATGAAGCGCAGGCCTTCGAGCGCCGCCGACGGCGGTTCCGCGTCGACGCATGCCGCCGTCACGAACGGCAAGCCGCTCTGCACCAGCGTGCGTTCCAGCGCCAGCGTGGGGTCGGCCCTGCGCGGGCGCGCCACGGGCACGCGGTCGTCCTTGCGCAACGCCCGCCCCTCGTGGCCGCCGAAAGCGCCCGGCCGATAGGTGCTGCGGCTGCCGAGCACCGGCGCCGTCGCGAAGCCGCCGCGCACCGCCAGGTACATGCGTGCGCCACGCGTGCGTTCACCGAACTCCAGCGTGACGCCACGGCGCAGTAGCACCGCGCAATTCATGGGAACCGGCCGGCCCGCGGCCGTGATCCTGACGCGAGCGCCGCAGATGGCCAGCAGCATGTCGCAGGCAAACTGGACGCTGGGACCGGTCAGCGTGCACTCCAGCGTTGCCGCGTCGTCTTCATTGCCGACGAGCATGTTCGCCGTGCGATGCGACCACTCGTCCATCGCGCCGGTGACCGGCACGCCGAGGTGCTGATGCCCGACGCGCCCCTGATCCTGCAGAACCGAGAACATGCCAGGCCGCAACACCAGCATGTGCGCCACGGATGCCCGGGTCATGGCGGCCGCTCCTGCATCCGCTCCAGTTCGGACGCCGAGATCGGATAGAAGCGCACCCGCGCGCCCTGCGGCATCCTCGTGGGTGGGGTCTTCGTCACGTCGAACAGGTCCCAAGGCGTCCGTGCGATCACGTTCCAGCCCCCTGGCAGCGCCATCTGGTAAATGGAGGAGATGCCATTGGCGATGGCGACCGACCCCGCCTCCACGCGCAGGCGCGGCGTGCTGCGGCGAGGCACATTCAGCCTCGGGTCGAGGGGGCCGAAGAAGGGGTTGCCGGGCGCGAAAAAGTAGGCGTAGAGCGACAGCGGCGTTCCCGAATGCAGGGCGATGACCTCTTCGGCCGTCAGGCCGCAATGGCGGGCCACGTCGTCCAGGTCCGGACCGTAGTCGCCGCCGTAGCAGGCGGGAATCTCGATCACCTCCTCGTTGACCGGCCGCTCGGGAACGCGGCCTGCGAGGAGTTGCTCCACCAGGCGCGTCAATTGAGACGATGCCACGCCCTGCCGGCGATCGAACGCGAGTGGCCGGTAGTGCAACGCGACGGTAGTGAATGCGGGCACGACATCGACGACGCCGGGCAGTTGCGCCGACGACAGGTGTGCGGCCACCGCCTGCACGGTCCGGCTGGTGTCGGCGCCGACGCGGTCGCCCAGGCGCACCTGCAAGCAGCGGTCGCCCACGGGTTCGATCCGCCATCCCGAGATGGAAAGCGACGGTGTCTTGGAAGAAGTTCTCATGATGTCTGTGGCTGTGCAGCGCCCTCGCTCAGGCCTGAACCAGTCGGCCGCAGGCAGTGACGATGCGTTCGCAAGCCGTCTGCAAGCGGTCCTCCGACACCGCATAGGCGAAACGCAGGTAAGAAGCCAGGCCGAATGCAGAGCCCGGGACGCACGCCACGCCCGCGCTGTGCAGCAGATAGTGGGCGAGGTCGGCATCGCTGTCGATGGTTCGACCCTCCGGCGTGCGCATTCTGATGGCGCCAGCGCAGTCGGCGCACAGGTAGAAGGCCGCCGGCGGTGTATCGACCCGCAGCATCGGACTGGCGGCCGCCAGCAGCTCGACCGCCAGATCGCGCCGCCCACGCAACCGGCTGCGCCATGTGTCCAGAAAATCCCTCGGCCCCTCGAGTGCGGCCGTTGCCGCGACCTGGCTGACCGCGCTCGGATTGCTGGTGCTCTGAGACTGGAGGAGCTCCAGTGCCTTGATCAGCCATGCAGGCCCGCCCGCATAGCCCAACCGCCACCCCGTCATCGCGAAGGCCTTGGACACGCCGTTGACGGTCAGTGTCCGATCGATCATGTCGGGCGAGGCCTGCGCAAACGACTGAAAGACGCCATCGAACACGATCTCTTCGTAGATGTCGTCGGAAATCACCAGCACCCGTGGATGGCCGCGCAACACGTCCGCCAGCGCGCGCAGTTCATCGGCCGTGTAGAGCGCACCCGATGGATTGCACGGTGAATTGAGCATGAGCCATCGGGTGCGCGGCGTGATCGCGCCCGACAGCATCTTCGGCGTCAACTTGAAACCGTTGGCGCTGCCCGTCGTCAGCACGACCGGCTCGCCGCCGGCGATGCGCACCATCTCCGAGTACGACACCCAATAGGGCGCAACCATGATGGCCTCATCGCCCGCATCGATGGTCGCCAGCATGGCGTTGAACAGGAGCTGCTTGGCGCCGGTTGCGGCCATCACCTGCGTGCTGTCGTAGTGCAGGCCGTTGTCTTGGCGGAACTTGCGGACGATGGCCGCCTTGAGCTGCGGCGTGCCGCCCACGTTGGTGTAGCGGGTGTGCCCTTGCTGGATGCCGGCGATCGCGGCCTGTTGGATATGGAGCGGTGTGTCGAAGTCCAGTTCGCCTTCGCTCAGGCTGATGACGTCTCGGCCTTCAGCAAGCAGCCGGCGGGCGGCTTCGGCCATGGCGCCGGTGGCCGACGGCTTCGCCACAAGCATGCGTGCGGACAGGTGACTGTGAACGGACGGACCTGGAAATTCGTGGCGTGAGTTCATGGTACCGGACGGAAACAAAGGCGACTCGAACGCACCAGGACTAGCGATCGACTTTGGTGCGCGCACAGCAAGACGGTGCACGAAATGCCAGGAGCCAGTCGTCAAACTGGCGCGCGGCAGCGCTCAAGTCGTCCTGACGCAGCGGCTGCCCTGCGCATGTCCAGAAGGCAAGCGCTCCTGCGTTTCCCTTGGATAGACATCTGCGTCGCATCCTGCATTTCGGTCTTCGGTTCTGGTTCATTTTTAAGTTTGGTATGCCATTGGCATGCAACATGCATGCCACGGAGCAGGCCCGGCAATCCGCAACGATTGCCGCCGTATTCGTAACCTGTACCAATCGGAGAGAGAGATGAAAAGTAAGTTGCTGACGATGGGCCGCATCGTGATCGCGACCGCGGTCCTGCTGGCTGGCGCCGCGCAAGCCGCCGAACTGAATTTCGCGAGTTGGGGTGGCGCCTACCAAGGCGCGATCCGCGACGCGTGGCTCAAGCCCTTCGCCAAGGAAACCGGCATCAAGGTGACCGAGGACACCGACCCGCAGGTCGCGAAGATCCGCGCCATGATCGACACCAAGACCGTCGCCTGGGACGTAGTCACGGAGAACAGCGCCCGCCTGACGCGCGGCATCAAGCTCGGTGTGTTCGAGAAGATCACGCCGGAAATGGTCGACCAGAAGCACGTCATTCCCGGCGCGCGCAACGAGTACGGAGTGCCCTCGGAGATCTTCTCGACGAACGTCGGCTTCTCGACCAAGGCATTCCCCGCGGGCAAGCCGCAGCCGGTCAGCTTCGCCGATTTCTGGGACGTCGTGAAATTCCCCGGCAAGCGCACGCTGCAGGACGATCCGTCCACCGTGATCGAGGCTGCACTCATCGCCGACGGCGTCGCGCCCGGGGATGTCTACAAGGTGCTGTCCACGCCCGCAGGCATCGACCGCGCGATGAAGCAGATCGAGAAGATCAAGCCGCACGTGGCCATGTGGTGGAAGAACGGCGCCGAGCCGGTCAACGCACTGGGCAGCGGCGAGGTGGTGATGGCGCTGGGCTGGAACGGCCGCTTCCAGGCCGGCATGGATTCGGGCCTTCCGATCCAGATGGGCTGGGGCAATGCGGTGGCGCAGGTCGGCTACTTCGCGCTGGTCAAGGGCGCACCGAACCGGGCCGAAGCCATCAAGCTGATGAACTACATCACCGCGCCGAAGAACCAGGCCGAGTTCAGCAAGTACATCGCCTACGGCCCGACGACCGAAGCGGCATTCCCGCTGATCGACGACGCGCGCAAGCAGCGCCTGCCTTCGACGCCGGAACGCCTGAAGTCCGCGCTCTTCATGGATTCGGAGTTCTGGGACAAGAACGGCCCGGCCATCACCGAGCGCTACAACCAGATCCGCGCGCGCTGACCCCTGCATCATGGCAAGCACCGCCCTTCCCCTTCCCCACGCCGCGACGCCGCCCGCGGCGATTCCCGCGCGGCGTGGCTGGAACCGCGCTGCGGTGTTCGCCGTGCTGCCGCTGCTGGTGTTCCTCCTGTTGGCCTTCGTCGGACCGATCGCGGGCTTGCTCAAGGAGGGCTTCCTTCGCGACGGCGCGCTCACGCTCGCCAACTACCGCCATCTGCTAGACACGCCGATCTACCGGATCGTGCTGGGCAACACCTTCACCATCGCCGCCGCGGTGACCCTGTCGTGCATCGTGATGAGCTACCCGTTGGCCTACCTGATGGCCACGGTGCGACCGGGCGTCGCGCGGCTGCTGTTCTTCGCCGTCCTGCTGCCGTTCTGGTCGAGTGCGCTCGTGCGCACCTCGGCATGGATCGCGCTGCTGGGCAAGAACGGGCCGCTGAATACATTGCTCACGACTGTTGGCATCCTCGATGAGCCGATGGCGTTCCTCTACAACTTCACCGGCGTGATGATCGGGATGACGCACGTGCTGATGCCGTTCGTGGTCCTGCCGCTCTACGCCGCGTTCCGCGCCATGGACACCACGCTCGTGCAGGCCGCGCAGAGCCTCGGGGCGAGTTCGGTGGGCATCTTCCGCCACGTGGTACTGCCCTTGACCAGCCCGGGCGTGGTGGCCGGCGGCATCATCGTTTTCATGAATGCGGTGGGCTACTACATCACGCCGTCGCTCATGGGGGGGCCCGCCCAGCGCATGGTGGCGGAGCTAATTTCGCACAACATCTCGGAAGAGCTGAACTGGGGACTGGCGGCCGCACTGGCCGCCATCTTGCTGGCAACGGTGCTGCTGTCGCTGTGGGTGTTCAACCGCATGTTCGGTCTGGACAAACTCATCAGCGGCTCGACCGGCAAGGGCAGCAGCGCGCCCACGGCAGGACGCACGCCGGGGGGCCGCGTCGCCGTCGTTGCCGGACTCGCCTGTGCGGCGTTCCTGATCCTGCCGATCCTCGTGGTGATTCCCATGAGCTTCGGCACGACCGACTTTCCGGTGTTTCCACCGCCTCAATACGGACTGCGCTGGTACACGAATTTCTTCGAGGATTCGAAGTGGATCGGCGCGTTGTGGTCGAGCGTGCGGGTGGGGTTGACGGTGACGGTGCTGGCCACCGTGCTCGGCACTGCGGCGGCGCTGGGTGTCCACAAGATGACCTCCGCCCGCAAAGGCTGGCTCGACGCGCTGTTCGTCATCCCGATGTCGGTGCCCGCCATCATCACGGCCGTCGCCCTGTTTTATTTGACAGCGCCTCTGGGCTGGGTCGCCAACTCGGTCGCGGTCATCATCGGCCACACGGTGCTGGCGTCCCCCTATGTCTACATCACCGTGCGCGCTGCATTGCGCAGCTTCGATTCCAGCCTCGAGTTGGCCGCACTCAGCCTCGGCGCGTCGTGGCCCGCGATGTTCCGGCTGGTCATGATGCCCGCCCTCTTGCCCAGCCTCATCGGCGGTGCCGTCTTCGCTTTCGTCACCTCGTTCGACGACGTGGTGATGGCGCTCTTCCTCACCACCATCCGCAACAGGACCCTGCCCAAGCTGATGTACGAGGGCCTGGCCCACGACTTCGACCCGACCGTGATTTCCGCCTCCTGCGTGTTGATCGCAGCCACCGCCCTCATCCTGATTGCCAACCTGCTTCTCGGCAGGAAGAAAGGAGATTGACATGCCATCCAACCACCAGACATCGGGGCACTCGCCTCTCGGACTCTCCATCCGTCCCGAACGCCAGGGCAAGGACGTCGCGCTCAGCGGCATCCGCAAGGTCTACAAGGATGTCGTCGCCCTGCCGGAGGTCAGCCTGGCCGTGGAGCGCGGCGAGTTCTGCACGCTGCTCGGTGCTTCCGGCTCGGGCAAGACGACCCTGCTGAAGATCATCGCCGGCTTCGAGGCGCCGGACGCCGGCAGCGTGCGCATTGCCGGCCGTGACGTGACCCGTATGCCCATCGCCGAGCGCAACATCGGCATGGTGTTCCAGAACTATGCGTTGTTTCCGCACATGTCTGTGTTCGACAACGTCTCCTTCGCGCTGCGCATGCGCCGCCTGAACCCGCACGACATCCGCCGCCGCGTCGCAGAGGCACTGGAGCTGGTCAGCATGGGCCCGCTCAGCGACCGCCTGCCTCGCGAACTCTCGGGCGGCCAGCAGCAGCGCGCGGCCCTGGCTCGCGCCCTGGTCTTCACGCCTGACATCCTGCTGATGGACGAGCCCCTCGGCGCGCTCGACAAGAACCTGCGCCAGGCGATTCAGTTGCAACTGAAGAAGCTCCACCACGACCTGGGACTGACCGTCGTCTTCGTGACACACGACCAGGACGAGGCGATGAACCTGTCCGACCGGATCGTGATCATGGACCAGGGGCGCATCGTTCAGACCGGCGCGCCCGAAACGCTCTACCGCGCCCCGGACTCGGCTTTCGTTGCGGGTTTCCTTGGCGAGTGCAATTTCATCGACCAGACCAGCCGCACGCTCGCCGTGCGACCGGAAAACGTCCGCCTGGGCGCACAGCTCGGTGCCGATGACATCCGGCACGAAGGACGGGTCCTGACCTCGACTTTCTGCGGCCTTCACTGGAAGGTGTTCATCGAGTCCCTCGGCCGAACCGTGGTCGCCTATGCGCCCGCCGGCGTCACCGGCGCGGACCGTACGCCGGGCCAGTCCGTGGCGTGGGGATTTCGGGCCACGGATGCGATGGAGTTCGCCGCTGCGTGAGCGGCCGCAGCGCCTCCACCAGTTCCTCATTTCAACTCTTTCAGCTGAAACCAACATGATCTCGCTCACCAAGACAAGCCCGACGGTCGGTGCCTCCTCGGCGTCGGACGCAGAGTCGGATCTCGAAGCGCTTGAACCCAGCCTTACCGCCGCCGTCTCCGACACCGCCGACGGCGTCGATCTGGCGGGGGACGCCTACCGCATCTTGCTGGAGATGATTCAGCTCGGCCGTCTGCCGATGGACAAGCCGCTGCAGGAACGCACCCTGGCCGCGACCCTCGGCATCTCGCGGACACCGCTGCGCGAGGCGATGAGCCGGCTGATCGGCGGGGGCTTCGCCATCCGCACACCTCGAGGTCAATTGATGGTGCGCGAACCCACCCTGCGCCAATACCTCCAGATTCTCCAGATACGCGTGTTGCTCGAGGGTGAAACCGCGGCCGCCGCGGCCACACGGCTCGACGTTCAGCAAGCAAAGCAGATCCTGGCGCAAGTCCAGGCGCTCCTGGTCGCGCGAAACACCTCCAAGGAAGAGAACCACCGCATCGACAACCTGGTGCACGACACGATCGCCATGGCGAGCGGCAACCCGCTGATGGCCCAGACGGTTCACGATCTGCGCATCAAGGCGCGGTGTTTCGACCAGAACGCCGCCCCCGAGCGTTTTGCCCCGAGTTGCCAGGAGCACATGGCCATCCTGCAGGCCATCATCGATCGCGACCCCGACCAGGCCCGTGCCGCGATGCAACAGCACCTGGAAAACGCCCGAACAGGCCACGTGGCCCGCCACACCAGCATCTAGCCCGTCCGCAGCCTTGGCAAGCGCCTCTTCGGCAAGCCTGATCCTTCATCGCATATTCATGACATCCGACTCCCGCATTCACGCACGCTCTTCCGGTGTGTTCATCATTTCCGCCACGCCTTTCAGCGACGACGGCGCGCTCGACCTCCAAAGCACCGACACCCTCGTCGATTTCTACCTGGGCCACGGCGTCTCCGGCATGACGATCCTCGGCATGATGGGCGAGGCCCCGAAGCTGACCGAGGAAGAGTCGCTGGCCTTCACCCGTCGCGTACTACAGCGCGTAGCGGGCCGGGTTCCGGTGGTCGTCGGCGTGAGCCACGCATCGAACCAGCACGTGGATCGCCTGGCCAAATCGGCCATGGACCTCGGCGCTGCCGGCGTGATGCTGGCCCCCGCACCCAACCTGAAGATCGATGACCAGGTTCATGGCTACTACGCCACCGTCGCGCGCATGCTTGGCGCCGACGTGCCGATCTGCCTGCAGGATTTCCCGCAGTCCACCGGCGTCTACACCTCGGTGGACGTCGTCAACCGGCTGGTCGACGAGTTTCCGCAAGTGGTGATGTTCAAGCACGAAGACCTGCCCGGCCTGCGCAAGCTGACGCAGATACGTTCGCAGGCAGAGTCCGCAGGCCGCCGCCGCATCAGTATCCTGGTCGGCAATGGCGGGCTGTTCTTGCCCCAGGAATTGCTGCGCGGCGCGGACGGTGCCATGACCGGATTCGCCTATCCCGAAATGCTCGTGCAGGTCTGCGCGCTGTTCGCGCAGGGCCGGCAGGAAGCGGCCGAGGATCTGTTCGACGCCTACCTTCCCTTGCTGCGGCACGAGTTTCAGTACGGCATCGGCCTCGCGCTGCGCAAGGAGACGCTGCGCCTGCGCGGCGCCATCCGCAGTGCGGCGGTCCGTAAACCCGGTCCGGTGCTCGATGCCACCGACCATGCCGAGCTGCGCAGACTGATCGGGCGCCTGCAGCGGCGGCTCGGCACATCCGCACCCCCGGTGCAAAGCGGCGTCGACACCGCGCTGGCAGCTTGAAAGGAAGACGCAGAATGGAACTCACACTCTGCGTTTCAGGCGCCACCGTGGTCGACGGCAGCGGCCAACCGGGCTTCGTGATGGACGTGGGCATTGCCGGCGGTCGCATCGTCGCGATGGGCGATCTGTCGGACACGCCGGCACGCGAGCGCCTTGCGGCCGCCGGGCGGGTACTGGCGCCCGGCTTCATCGATGTACACACCCACGATGACCGCGCGCTGCTGACACCCGGCGCGATGACGGCCAAGCTCTCGCAGGGCGTGACGACGGTGGTGACCGGCAACTGCGGCCTGAGCCTGGCGCCCAGCCGCATCCGCGGCGTCATTCCGCCGCCGCTCGATCTGATCGCAAACCACGAATGGCTCAGGTTTCCGGCATTCGCCAACTATCTGCGAGCGCTCGAGTCGGAAGGCACGGCCGTCAACGCGGTCTGCCTCGTGGGCCACCTGACGCTGCGAGCCAACGTGATGGACGACTTGGAGCGTGCCGCCACACCCGCCGAATGCACGGCGATGCAAACGCTGTTGGCCGATGCCTTGGACGCCGGAGCGTTCGGCCTGTCCACCGGCACCTTCTACCCACCAGCCCGACACGCCAGCACCGACGAGATCGTTGCTGTGGGCGAGCCACTGCGCGCCCACGGCGCGCTGTACGCGACCCACATGCGCAACGAGGCCGAGAAGGTCATCGATGCGCTGGACGAGACCTTCGAGATCGGCCGCCGCCTGGGCGTTCGGGTCCTGATCTCGCACCACAAGCTGGCGGGTGTCGCCAACCACGGTCGTTCCATCGAGACCTTGAAGCGCATCGGCGCCGCGATGGAGCATCAACCGGTGTCGCTGGACTGTTATCCATACAACGCTTCGTCCACCGTGCTGCGGCCGGAATTCGTGGCGCGCGCCTCGTCCGTGCTCGTCAGCTGGTCCGATCCCCATCCCGAGCATGCAGGACGCACGCTGGCCGACATCGCTCGCGATCTGGGTTGCAGTGACCAGGAGGCCGCCGCCCGACTGATGCCGGCCGGCGCAATCTACTTCATGATGGATGAGACCGATGTGCGTCGCATCCTGGCGTTCCCCAAGACGCTGATCGGCTCCGACGGCATGCCGCACGACGAGCACCCACACCCGCGCCTCTGGGGCACCTTTCCCCGGGTGCTCGGCCACTATGCGCGTGAAGAACATCTGTTCAGCCTGGAGACGGCCGTCGCCAAGATGAGCGGCCTGACCGCCGAGGAACTGGGCTTGCCGGGCCGCGGCCGCATTGCCGTCGGTCACGCAGCCGACCTGGTTCTGCTCGACCCGCTCACCGTCGGCGATCGCGCCACGTTCGAACAGCCGCGCGAGCTGTCGTCGGGCATCGATCGCGTCTGGGTCAACGGGCGACTCGCCTTTGCCGACGGGTCGGTGCAAGACGAAAAGGCCGGCCAGGTCGTCCGGCGCACACCGATCGCGATGACACAGGAGACATGTCTGCAGTAGGCGCACGATCGCCCTTGGCGGCTCATACGGTTCTGGTGCAAAGATTGGTTCTGGTGCAAATCAAGCGTCTCCGTACGCCGTCACGCCGACCGAAGGCGGCTTTGCAGTGCGAGAGCAGTCAATCACCTCTGGTCTGCGAATCACCGACCCGGCCAGGAAAGAGTCCTTCAGGACCGGCTCCTTCCCGGCGAACCCCGCCCGAGGGAGGACTGCGCGGCGAATCGCGTGTGCGCCGGTACGTGCATGCTCGGATCACCGGGCAAGATTTGCGGACGCGTGGCCCGACTTGATTCACGTCGCGCTTCGATCATTGACGCTCCTTCAACGAACATTGAAAGAGGCAATCATGCAAAGCGCCCCCTCCGCGACCCAGTACTCGAAGGTCATCGCGAATTCCAAACGCGTCCGCTGGGACATCGACAACGACGTCATCCGTCGCCGGCGATTCGATCTCGAGAAGACGTTCCTGCCGGCCGGCCTGTCACTGGTGAACGAGCTGGATTTCATGACGTCCGATGACCGGCGCCTGCTGAGCCAGGTGCAGGGTCGAAGCTACGCCTACATCTTCGGCCTGGTGGAGCGTTTCATCGGCGCCAAGGTGCTCGAGATCAGCCGGCAGCACGCGCTCGGCGACCAGGTGGCCCTGGAGGCCCTGGTCCGCATGGCCGACGAGGAGCTGAAGCACCAGGAGCTGTTCCGGCGCATGGAAACGATGATGGCCGCCGACATGCCTGCAGGATACGTGGCAACGGCCGAACCCAACGCCGTCGCGACAGCCGTGCTGAGCAAGAGCACCTGGTCGGTCCTTGCGCTGACACTGGACATCGAGCTCTTCACGTTGGCCCACTATCGCGCCAGCATCGAGCCGCAGGACGACCTGTGCGAGTTGTGGAAGGACGTCTTCCTGGCCCACTGGAAAGAGGAGTCGCAGCACGCGGTGCTGGACGAGCTCGAGTTCCTTCGCGAGGACGCGCGCCTGAACGCCGCCGACCGCGACGCGGCCGTCGGCGACCTGATCGACCTGGTCGTGGCGGTCGACGGCATTCTCCTGGCTCAGGCGCGCGCCGATGCGACCTACTTCGAGTCGATCGCGGGCAAGCGCTACGCCGATGCGCAACGCACCGCCATCGGCGAGGGGATCCTGAAGGCGTATCGCTGGCAGTACATCGTGTCGGGCGTGACGGAGCCGCGCTTCCAGAAGGTCCTCTTCCGCGTTCTCGATGACAGGCAGGCTGCCCGGGTGACGGATGCGCTGCAGCCGCTGCTCTATGCGGTGCCCGCCCGATCGCCCGCGGTGCCCCGCCAGTAGGGCATCGCCATGCCCACCAGGGCATGCAAGTGGAGGCCGAGAACATGCTGCCCGAGCTGATGCTGCTGGGTTTCGCCGCCTGGACCCTGGTCCTCCTGCTCGCCACCGTGGGCGCCTATCGATTGAGCCGGGTCCTTCGTGGTCGGGCGGGAATGAGCGAATTCAGGGCCGACCATGTCGAGGGGCAGGACTGGTACCTGCGCTCGATGCGCGCACATGCGAACTGCGTCGAGAACCTGCCGGTTTTCGCCGTGCTGGTCTATGCATTGCGCACCTTCGGCATCGCCGATCCGACGGTGGATCCCCTGTGCGTCGTCATCCTGGCGGCGCGGATCCCCCAGTCGCTGGTCCACGTCTGCTTCGCCCAGACGGATCGCGTCGTGTCGGTGCGCTTCGCGTTCTTTCTTGTTCAGTTCCTCAGCTTCTGCGTGCTGATCGCACTGATCGTTTTCCGTCGTTGACCTCAGTCGGACTCTGGAGGCTGTTCTCGCGGCGCCAGGATGCCGGGGGCATGCCGAACTCGCGCTTGAAGGCGCGGCTGAAAGCGGCATCGGTTTCGTAGCCGACTTCCAGCGCGATATGCATCATGCTCAAGGCGTTGCGCCGCAGCAGGTTCGACGCGAGCGCCATGCGCCACTTGCCGAGATATTGGATAGGGGGCTGTCCGACATAGTGGGTAAATTTCTCGGCGAGAACCGAGCGCGATGTTCCGGCCTCGCGCGCAAGGCTTTCGAGCGTCCATGGATACGCCGGCTTCTCGTGCATGAGGGCGAGGCATTTGCCGACGACGCGATCACGCAAGCCCGCGAACCAACCGGTCTGGCCCTCGGACATCTGGGAGATGTACCGGCGCAATGTCTCGACCACCAGCACCTCGGACAACTTGGCCAGCACGCCTTCGCCACCGGGTTGCGTGGAAGTGGCCTCCGCCACCGCATAAACGAAGGAACGCTCCACCCAGTCGGTCTTTTCGTCCCTCCTGAGGCTGACCGTCAGCACTCTGGGCAGCGTTGCCAGGACCGGCCGACACAGGATGGGATCGCATGACAGATAGCCACAGATGAAGCGGGTTGGCTCGCCGCCGCCGCCCAGCTGCAGTTCGTCGGGCCTCTCGCGCAACAGCGCTCGCACATCGAGCAGCGGCCCGGGCTCGTCCATCCCGGACGAGGCCATCGTGTGGGCATCGCCATGCGGAAACAGGATGATGTCGCCGGCTTGCAGGTGAAGCGGCGGCATGCCGTCGAGTTTCACGGTGCACGAACCGTCCACGAAGAGATGGTAGAAGAGCAGACGCTGGGATCCCGCGTTGACCTGCTTGGCCACCGCCTCCGCTTCCGGGGAAGCAAAACACCATGGTGCGGTGAATCTGGCGTTGAAGAAGATCGCGCTGTTGAACTGCAGGATCTTCAAGACCTCGGACAAGGCATCCATATCGACTTCGCCTCCGCAGGAGCGTCGCCATTTGACCACTTTCACCCGCGCTTCGCGGAGTCCAATTTCAACGAGCTCGGCATCGCGGCCCCGAGGTAGTTGGCGCCGACCGGCATGAAGACCACCAGCGCCCACAGAAAAACCGCGGCCTTGACGAGCTGCGCCCTATGCATGGACCGGATCGGCGGCACGCGACAAGTGCGAAAGAGGACGCAGGAACACGACCCCGGCCGCGGTCATCATCGGAAAGGCGATCGCGCTCAGCACCGCGTATTCGTTGCGCCGCGCCGGGCCGGCGGGAACCCAAGGCGCATCGCCGAGCGAGGGATGGCACACCAGCACGTCGCCCGTGCGGCAACAGTCGATCCACTGCCGCAGCCGCCCGCGGTAGACGTCGGAAGTGCCCGTGAAATCGTAGATGCCGAGCAAGGCGCGGCTGGTCGGGATGCCTCGGCGCGCCGCGAGCGCGAGCAGCCTCGCGCCGCCGAGCGCGAAGACGATGTCGGCCTTGGTCTTCGCGAAGCGTCGCGGTGCGGGCGGCGCCGTGCTGCGGACCCATGGCGCCGCCGTGCCGTAGCGGCTCGCGATCTCCTCGGTCAGCACATCGCTCACCACCGGCAGTTGATGGACATGCCGGTGCCCGTCCACGAAGGCCGGCGGTCGGCCGAGCCCGTCTTCGAAGCGCGCCAGCTGGTCCCTGATCTCGGCCCGCACGGCCGAAGGGCGAAGCAGGCGCAGATGGCTTCGGACAATCAATCCGCCCAGCCCAGGCTCGGACTGCCGGCCTTCTGGCGGAGGGCTCAGATCGAGATGGAGTCCGACCTCGATGCAGGACGGCTCGATGCCGCGCAAGCCGCGCAGGCCCACGGCCCATGCGCCGCGGCGGACCATGCAGGAAGTTGCGGAAATCTTGTGTCGCCCCGCCAGTTCGAGCACAGCCGAGTTGATGCCCTCGGTCATGCCGAAGTCGTCGGCACAGACGCAAAGGTATCGAGGTGCATGTTCGGTCATTGCGGCGCGGCGACTCCGGGTTCGTCGAGGCAGCGCCGGTCGCGCGTTGCGCTTCCGGCAAATCGCCACACGGCCGCCTCCCTGCTCACGGCGACCAGGCGGGCCTGCGCCAGCCATGGGTGGGCCAGCACGGCGTTGGACGGCCCGATCAGCCAAGTGGCGCGAGACACGCACAGCGCATCATGAAGACGGAAGGTGTCGACCAGCAGCGTCGACCCGCGTTCGGGCTCGAAGCGGGCGGCGTCGTGGAGTTCCTTGCGCCAATCGTCGCGCCGCTCCACGACGGCCGGCGTCCAGTCGGTCGCAACCATGACCGGTTGTCGCAGTGCCCAGTTGAAGGGCAGTTCGTAGTAGTAGGCATCGAGCATCAGCACCTGGTCGCCCGGCGCCACGGCAACGTCCGCGGGAAGGCGCAGGCGATGGCCGGGCTGCACGACGTACACACTCACGAAAGCGACGGCGGCCAGGCAAAGAAGGCCGGACAGCGCGGCCGTCCAGCCCAAGGGCCGCGACAGCGGGCCCGGGCCCTTCATCGCGGCCGGCACGGCCCGCGCGATCAGGTACGCCAGCGGCGGCAGTGCAGGCAGCACATACCCGATCAGCTTGGAGCGCGGGATGGAAAAGAAGAGAACGATGCAGAGGCACCAGATCAGCATGAGCCAGTCGACGTCGGACAGCGGCGCCCTGCCCTCCCGCGCACCGCGGCGCGCCAGCGCCAGCCAACCGATCCATGGCAGCGTCAGCCCTGCGATCACCGGCAGGTAGAACCAGAACGGGTGCTCGTTGTTGAAGCCCGAGGCGGCGAAGCGCCTGAAATGCTGCGTCACGACGAAGTAGTCGAAGAAGGCCGGATAGCGCATCTGCATCACCACGAACCAGGGGCCGGCGATCGCCAGCAACAGCACCCACCCGGGCGGCCAGGCCATCTGCCAGACGGCGCGGGTACGGCGCGTTGCCACGCACCAGGCGAGGAAGATTGCGCCGGGCAGCACCAGGCCGATCAGGCCCTTCGCGAGCACGCCGAGCGCCGCGAAGACGAAGGCGCCCGCCAGCGCCCCGCGCCATGCCTCGCCCTGCGCCTTGGACAAGCTCGCATGTGCCGCCAGCAGCACGGTCGCGCTGATGCAGCCGGCCACCAGCATGTCGAGGTTGGCGAACTGCGCTGCGACATAGAAGAAGGGCGTCGTGACCAGCACCAGCACGGAAAGCTTCGCGCTCGCCGCATCCGCCCAGCGGCGCAGGAACAGCAGCAGGCCGAGCGCCGCGACGGCCGCGCCGAGGATCGAAGGCAGCCGTGCCGGCCATTCGGAGGGGCCCAGCACCGCCATCGCCGCGGCACTGATCCAGTAGAAGAGCGGCGGCTTGTGAAAGAAGGGTAAGCCGTCGAGCCGCGGCACCAGCCAGTCGCCGCCGCGCAGCATCTCGAAAGCCACGCCGGCGTAGCGCGCTTCGTCGGGCGCCATCAACGGCCGGAACCCGGCCGTGACCGCCAACCACAGGACGAAGGCCGCGAGGCCGGCAGCGGCGTGCAGAATGGCCTTGGAGTCACGGGACAGCCTCATGACTGCTGCCCGTCCAGACCGTGGCCCAGATCCTTCTTCACCACGTAGAGCGGGCGTCCCTTCACTTCCTCGAAGATGCGCGCGACGTATTCGCCGACGATGCCGGTCGAGATCATCTGGATGCCGATGAAGAACATCAGGCTCACCACGATCGTCGTCCAGCCCGAGACGGCATTGCCTATCAGCAGGTGTTCGACGACCAGGTAAATGCCGTAGGCGAAAGCCGGTACGGCCAACATGAGACCGACCACGCTGACCACCCGCAGGGGCCAGGTGGTGAACGAGGTCAACCCGTCGACGGCAAGATTGAACAGGCGCATCGCGTTGAAGCTGCTCTCTCCCTGCCCCCGCGGGCCGGGCGTGTAGGGCAACGCGACCGCATTGAAACCGACCCAGGCATACAGGCCTTTCATGAAGCGGGTGCGCTCCGGCAGGCTCAGCAAGGCGTCCACCACCTTGCGGTCCATCAGGCGGAAGTCTCCGGCGTCCCTGGGCAGTTCGAAGCGATGGGACGAATTCACCAGCTTGTAGAACAGGCTTGCGCCCCAGCGCTTGAGCCTGTGCTCGTCGCTGCGCTCCTGCCGCACCGTGTAGACCACGTCGGCGCCGCCCTGCCACCGGGCCAGCATGTCTGCAATCAGCGACGGCGAATGCTGCAAGTCGCCATCGAGCACGACGACGGCGTCGCCGCAGGCCGCCTCCAGCCCGGCGGTGAGCGCGGCTTCCTTGCCGAAGTTGCGCGACAGGCTGATGCACCGGAAGCCCGAGAGCTGGCACCAACCCTCGGCCACCGCGACCGTGCCGTCGGTGCTGCCATCGTCGACCACGATGATTTCCCAGGCCAGATGCGTGGCCCACAAGGCCTCTTCGAGCCTCGCAAGCAGTTCGTTGAGATTGCCTGCCTCGTTGAAACAGGGGATCACGCAGGAGATGCTGCGACCCGTCGGCACACGCACCCGGCGCTCGCCGCGCGCGGTGCTCTCGTCTTGCTGGGGACGCTCGATGTCGAGAATGTCCCCCGTCGTCTGCACGGGACCGTTCATGGCGCGTCTCCTCTCAGACGAGCGGCTGGTCGGCCTTGGAGGCCGGCGCCCGCGCGTGCAGATCGTCGCGCGCGATCCTCGGCGCGACATGGCGCCGCCAGAGCCGCTGGACCCCGACGAAGACGCCTGTCATCACGACGGCCAGCAAGAGCCCCGTCGCGATGTCGACCGGGAAATGAACCCCGACGTAGACACGCGCCCAGCCGGTGATCGCGGCCACGGCCGCCATGCCGATGCCCAGGTCACGAAGCCGGGGACGCAGCAGAAACATCAGCGCGACCGTGAACATCACCGCAGCGTGGGCGCTCGGCAGCGACCCGCGTGCGCCATGGGGGATGTAGGCCGGGCTCAATCCCAGCATGAAAGGACGCGGCAGATTCAGCGACGCAGCGATGGCGTGCGCGATCACCGCGGTGGCCGCCGCAAAGGCCAGCGTCGCCATCACGTAGCCGCGTTCCGACGGCCGCCGCCAGGCGGCCCATCCCATGAGGGCCATGCCGGCCCAGGCCCCGCCGAGCGCGATCGCCGACGCCAGGGGCAGGAGCCACGAACTGGGCTCGTAGCCTGCAGCCATCCATTGAAACAGAGCGAAATTCAGCGCCTTCATACGAGCTCCCGCAATCGGCGAAACAAGAAGCGGCTGTGCGACGACGCACAGCCGAACGCACGGCGCCGCGCGGCGTCGCTCTCAGCTCGCAAGGGGAGGCGCAGTCTCCGGCAGCCTTCTCAGCCAGAGCGTGGTGGGCGGGGGCGCACCGCTGACGTTGGGCACCGGTTCGGGAACGAGGCGCTGGGCCGGTTCGACGACCAGGACCGCGGCCACCGTCAAGGGCAACAGGAGGAGCAGCCGCGCTCTCAGGTGGTTGATGCCGTGCTGCAGCGCATCCGGCAGATCGATGTTCGCCGCCGAGGACACGAACAGCGTGGTCTCCCGGTCGGTCGGATGGTCTGGGCGGTTGTCCGGTTCGAATTGCGTCGACGCGCTCGCGCTGCGGATGCGGAATCCGGGCTCGTCCTCCCACCCGTCGTGGCGAAAGTGAACGGCGATGAAGGGCTGGATCGCAGCGAGCAGCACAGCGAGAAAACACCACCCCACGCAGCGTGTCGCAATGAAGTGGCGAAGGCGCGTGGTCGGCATGGCGCCACTCTAGGGGGCGCTTGTGAAAGCAAGCTGAACGCTATCTTCAGCTTTGTGTTCCTGCACCGCAGACCTGATGCGCGCGGGTGCTATTGAGAGCAAACTCTGCAGCATGTCGAGCTCGCGACCAGCCAGATGGGCATCCCTGATCTTCCTGTCAATGACTTCGAACGCCAAGAGAAACGGAAGAGCAAGAAGAGCGATCAGGGCATATAGCTGCCCTACCAGGATGGCCGCCATCGCCACGACCGGTCCGGACAGAAGGATCAAGACCACCTTACCAACGAGCACGAGCTTCCTCAGGCAAGCCAGTTTGAGCGGACAACTATCCAGATGGGAATAGCGCGCGGCCAGACTCCAACGTAGGACGGCTCATCACACGGGCAAACCCTCAATACCCAATATTGGCGTGAGATCCCTTCGCCGTCGCAATTCATGCGGAGAAGATCCACCACCCATTCAGCTAAACCAACGCTGATTCGGCCTACGGTTCCGCGGCTCCAGCGTCACCCCGCATGATCCCGGCCATCCACTCCCCAATGAACGCCCTCCCTTCTTCCTCAAGCACGACGATCGCTGCGGCCTGGTCGTGCTGCTGGCCCGCCAAGGCGATGCGGCACTGATGGGTTTGGCCTTGGTACAGGTCCGCATGGCCAGCGACGAAGCCGTCCGCCCCAAGCTTGGTCAAATAAACTCGGACGGACCATCCCTCGTGATCGAAGCGCTTCACTTCGAACTCACCATCGGCGTCCACAGCAGCTCCCGGGGATTGCGAACGCCGCCGACCGGCCGCGAATGGTCAGATTAAGCCCTTTGACCTACAACGCCGTCAACAGGGGTAGCGGGTTCAGCTCCAACGGCAGCCCCTTGGCTTCGTGGCATTCAGGTGCGGTCGTTCCGCCAAGGGTTGAAGCCGCGTCGATGTGTTCATCCCGGGCAGCCGCAGATCGTCGCCGGCGGCGCTCCTCTGCACCGTTAGGATCGACGCATGACCGACTCTCAAGATCTATTCGCCCGCTCGCCGTCTCTGCTTCGCATGCCGTCCTGGCTCGGCCCGGGGGTGCATGAGGAACGTGAACTCCCGCTTGAGCCTGGCGAGTACGAGATCACGCCCGGGGAACGCTGGACCGTCAGCGCTCTGAATACTGGAGAGACGGTGTATTCGGGCATCGGGCCGGTCGAGGTCCTCCGCGCCGTTCCTCAGTCCCGATAGCCCAATGCGCCGCTGAGTGTGGGCGGCGTGCCACACATAAGAGCTTTGAGCTGCAATGTGCGAAATTGCGCAGCGCGTTCTGCTGCGCAGATCCCACAATTTCTGCTCATGAACAGTCCTCGCTTGCCCCTCTGGTATCGCCACGCCTGGTGGTTGCCGGGCACCGTCACTGCGCTGGCGGTCGTCCTGGTGGCCGCTCTGGTGGCCGCGACGCAGAGGCCCGCCGAACATGGCGTCATGCTGTTCGTAGCGATCCTGTGTGCGCTCCCGTGGTCCCTGGCTCTTCTTCTCCTTGATTTCGGGCAAGGATTCGCGGATCGCGCCGCAGTGATCGTTTCCTTGGGCCTGACTGCGAACACGGCGCTGATCTGGGGCTCAACCGCCCTCCTCCTCGCTCGTTTCCGTCATCGGCAGGGCCTCGCGCTCATCAAAGCCTAGCCCCATCGACAGGACGAGGTCGACGCCTCAGCCCACGCGGCTTTCGGCCTCGTTGCCCTTCTCGCCGACGGACACGGTCATGTCCGCTCCATGCCGGGCGCCTCTCGACCCAGTGCGTCTCATGCCCAAAGAACATGTTTCCCGTTGGCGCGGCGTGATCGAGCTTGTCTCTGTTGTGCGGCATCTAAGTGGTCACGTTTCGTCGGGAGATACCTTGTCGGACCAGCACAGCCTGATCTCGTACAACACGTGCAATGTCTTGTGCGACACGATGCTCCTCGGTGCAGAAGATGATGAAGAGGGGGAACGCCCGGTTACGAACTGGGGACAGTGACATCAGCCATCGTCTTACAAAAAGACGCACGTAAATATAAGAGAAGAGCGATGCGCTGCTCACCGCCTCGCTCGTGTTCGGCTTACCTGGACGCAGCGCCGACCATCCTGGTGCCGCCCGCCGCGTGACGCCAGTTCAACCCCATCCTTTTCGCAGAGAAAGATCTCCCACCATGTTCCGTACCCTGCTCAAGTCCAAGATCCACCGCGCCACCGTCACCGATTGCGAGCTTCACTACGAGGGCTCCTGCGCCATCGACGAAGACCTGCTGGAGGCCGCCAACCTGGCGGAGAAC